>NZ_NOIQ01000001.1 GCF_004136575.1 Rothia koreensis | reverse complement strand
ACGCCGCCCCGACCCCCGACCCACGACGCCATCCCGACCACCCCGACTTAACCTTTTGTGACGTGGGGCATAGCCTGGGATCAGATCCCGGGTCAGAGAAGACCCGGTGCTCGTCAGAGCCGGGAGGGCAGAGAAGTGTCACAGAACGTTGCTCAGAAACTCATATCGAGCCATCTGGTCGAGGGGACCATGACCCCGGGCGAGGAGATCGCCGTGAAGGTCGACCAAACCCTGACTCAGGACGCCACGGGGACCATGGTGATGCTCGAACTCGAGGCCATGGGCCTGGACCGCATCCAGACGGAATTGTCGGTCCAGTACGTGGACCACAATCTGTTGCAGACCGACGAGAAGAACCCCGATGACCATCTGTTCCTCCAATCCGCGGCACAGCGATTCGGGTTGTGGTTCTCCAAGGCGGGCAACGGCGTCTCCCATCCGGTGCACCAGTCGCGTTTCGGGCGCCCCGGCGCGACCATGATCGGTTCCGACTCCCACACATGCGCCGCGGGTGCCCTGGGAATGTTGGCCATCGGCGTCGGGGGACTGGAAGTCGCGATGGCCATGGCCGGTCAGCCCCTGTACGTCTCGATGCCCGAGGTTTGGGGCGTCGAACTCACCGGCGAGTTGCCGGATTGGGTTTCCGCGAAGGACGTCGTCCTGGAAATGCTGCGTCGTCATGATGTGAAAGGCGGCGTCGGTCGCGTGATCGAGTACCACGGCCCCGGTCTGAAGGGGCTGACGGCGATGGACCGGCACGTCATCGCCAATATGGGTGCCGAGCTCGGCGCCACGACGAGCATTTTCCCCGCCGACGACGCCGTGCGCGACTATCTCGACGCCGTCGGCCGACCCGACGACTTCCAACGGATCGAGGCCGACGACGGCGCGACCTACGACGTCGAAGAGCACATCGACCTGTCTTCCCTGGAGCCACTCATCGCCAAGCCGTCCTCACCCGGCAATGTGGTCCCGGTGGCCGAGGTCGAGGACGAGGACGTGTTCCAGGTGGTGGTCGGGTCGTCCGCGAATCCTGGATTGCGGGATTTCGCGGTGGTCGCCGAGACTCTTCACGGACAGCAGACCCACCCGCAGGTTTCGGTGGACGCCAATCCGACCTCCCGCGAAGTTCTGGCGGACCTCATCGCGGGAGGTTGGCTGACGTCATTGGTGTCGGCTGGGGCTCGTATTCACCAGTCCGGGTGCATGGGGTGCATCGGTATGGGGCAGGCACCGGCCACGGGTCGCAACTCGTTGCGCACGATGCCGCGCAATTTCCCGGGTCGTTCCGGTACGGAGGAGGACGCCGTGTGGCTGTGTTCTCCGGAGACGGCCGCCGCGGCCGCGCTGACGGGCAAGATCACGGATCCGCGAACCCTGGGCGAGAGCCACGGCATCGACTGCCCCAAGCCGAAAATGCCGGAGAAGTACAGCGTCAACGACGACATGTTGCTGCCCCCGCCTGAGAAGGAAGAGTCGTTGCAGGTCGAGCTCGTGAAGGGACCGAACATTTCCTCCCTGCCCGAGTTCGAGCCTCTCGACGACCGCCTGGAGGCCCCGGCCCTGTTGGTGATGGGGGACAACGTGTCGACGGACGAGATCATGCCCGCCGGGTCCCGCGTCCTGCCGTATCGCAGCAATATTCCGAAGATTTCGGAGTTCAGTTTCACGCGGATCGACCCGAGTTACCCGGAGCGTGCCGGTCAGGTGGACGGCGGCCACGTGGTGATCGCGGGCGACAACTACGGCCAGGGATCCTCCCGCGAGCACGCCGTGATCGCCCCGCGGTACCTCGGCCTGCGCGCGGTCATCGCGAAATCCTTCGCCCGCATCCACTGGCAGAATCTGGCCAACTTCGGCATCCTCGCGCTTCAGTTCGACGACGACGCCGACTATGAGGCCGCGCAGCAGGGCGACGTCGTCGTGCTGGAGGATCTGCGCAACGCGTTGACGGGCGGCCGCACTGTGAAGGCAACCATCGGCGGTCGCGAGACCACACTGCACCACAGCCTGTCCGAGCGTCAGGTGGAGATGGTTCTGGCGGGCGGACGCATTCCGCTGACGGCGCAGTCGGTCTGAAGGCTTGTCCCACCCTTCCGATCCGCGGATGCCGGCCCCGCGCCTTTCGGTCGTGTTCCGAGCCTGCCGGCCGACGCCGCGGCCCGAACGTCCGTAGGTCCTTGTCACGTGTGACGCCGCCGAGTCGGAATCCTGGAATCACCGACCCGCGGGCATAGAGTCGGGGGAAGAGTGAAAGGGATCTAGATCACATGAGCCAAGTTGTCACGACCGAAACCAAGGATTCCGCGCTGGTCATCACCCTGAACCGGCCGGAGAAGAAGAACGCCATCAACGCCGAGGTGGCCGGCGAGTTGCGAGCCGCGGTCGAAAAGTTGGAATCCGATCCGGATCTGCGCGTCGGCATCCTGACGGGTGCCTCGGGGACGTTCTGCGCGGGGATGGACCTCAAGGCAGCTGCGAAGGGCGAGAACGTGAGCATCGAGGGGCACGGATTCGCCGGATTCGTGCAGACGGTCACCAGCAAGCCCATGATCGCCGCAATTGAGGGCTTCGCGCTGGGCGGAGGCCTGGAAATTGCGCTGAACTGCGACCTGATCGTTGCCGCCGGATCGGCAACTCTGGGGTTGCCCGAGGTCACGCGCGGCCTGATTCCCGGGGGAGGCGGGGCCATTCGTGTTCCGCAACGCATCCCGCACCACCTGGCGATGGAGCTGCTCCTGACGGGCCAAACCTTCACGGCCGAGAGAGGCCACGAGATCGGCCTGGTCAACCGGGTGACCGAGGAAGGACACGCTCTCGAAACCGCCACCGAGCTCGCCGCAGTGATATCCGCCAACGCGCCGCTGGCCCTGGCCGCGGTCAAGGATGTGGCCAGGATGGCCGAGAACACCACGGAGCAGGAGGCTTTCGCGGGTCAGGCGCGGATCGTCGATTCCTTGAAGCTGTCGGAGGACTTCGCCGAGGGGGCCGCGGCATTCGCCGAGCGCCGGAAACCCCAGTGGCAGGGACGCTGATCCATCTCCACGGGCCGAACGACGACGACCCGGCCGAACGACGGCGACCCAGACCCGCAACGAACCATGACCAGACGGAAAGAAGGACCAACCATGTCCAAACCAGCCAACACGACGTCCGATTTTCTCGACTACGCCTCGCTCCTCAGCCCGGAGGAGCAGTCTGAGCTGAAACGTATCCGCGAGTACCTTGCCACGGAGATCAAGCCCCTGGCCGAGAAAGCATGGGACGCCAGCGAGTTCCCGAAAGACTTGTTCAAGAAGCTGGCACCCTTGGGAACCGCAGCGGGAAGCTACCCCGAGTACAGCAGGGTCCAGGTCACGCCCCACAGCGAATTGTTGGCCGGATTCATCCGGATCGAGATGAACAAGACCGATCCTTCCTTCGCCGTCGCGGCAGGTGTGCACACGGGCCTGGCGATGGGCTCCGTGGCCGGTGGCGGCGACGAGGAGCAGCGTCAGCGCTGGTTGCCGGACATGGTGGACATGTCCCTGATCGGCGCGTTCGGACTGACCGAGCCGGAGGGCGGATCGGACGTGTCCGGCGGAATGCGGACCACAGCCACGCGCGACGGCGACGAATGGGTGCTCAACGGCGCCAAGCGCTGGATCGGCAACGCAACGTTCGCGGACCTGGTGGTGGTCTACGCCAGGGACACCGCGGACGACCAGGTCAAGGCCTTCGTGGTCGAGAAGGGGACCGAGGGGTTCCACGCCGAGAAGATCCAGGGAAAGATCTCCCTGCGCACGGTGGAGAATGCGGACCTGACCCTGACCAATGTTCGGGTGCCCGAGAAGAACCGGTTGCAGAACATCAACGGGTTCCGGGACGTTGCCAAGATCCTGCGGGACACGAGGGGCGACGTCGCCTGGCAGGCCACCGGCGTCGCAATGCGTGCCTATGAGGTGGCCCGCGAGTACGCCACCACCCGCGTCCAGTTCGGGAAACCGATCGGCGGATTCCAGATGATCCAGGACCTCTTGGTCAAGATGCTCAGCAACGTCACGGCCATGCTGGGCATGGTCATCCGTCTGGGCCAATTGGCCGAGAACAAGGAGGACACCTCGGCACAGGCGGCGCTGGCCAAAGCCTTCTGCACGACCCGCATGAGGGAGACGGTCGCCTGGGGCCGAGAGCTGTTCGGCGGGAACGGTATCGTGCTCGAGTACGAGATCGCCAAGCTGTTCGCCGACGCCGAGGCCATCTACTCCTTCGAGGGATCCCGCGAGATGAACACCCTGATCGTGGGCAAGAACATCACGGGGCTCTCAGCCTTTGCGTGAGCCGTTGCGCTGAGCGGGCTCGCTGAAGATCTCGAAGGACCCTGTCTTCCAGTAGTTCTCGATGTTCTCCAGCGACTGCCCGCTCGTCTCGGGGACGAGGCGCAGCACGTAGAAGAACGCCGCGAGGGAGAGGACTCCGAACACCAGGAAGACCACGGACCCGTACGAGGCGATGGCCGGGGGAACCATGGAGGAGAAGATCGCGTTCATCAGGTACTGGGCGAACGTGACCACGCCCATGCCGACGGCGCGCAGACGCAGCGGCAAAAGCTCCGGGACCAGGAGCCAGAACACGGGTCCCATGCCGAATCCGAAGGAGAACGTGTAGAGGAAGACGAGCACCACCGTGATCCATCCCGATTCCGGGAGGACCCACAGTGCAACCATCGACAGGGTCTGGCCGGCCATGGACCAGGCGAGCATCGTGACTCGGCCGACCCTGTCGATCATCGGGAGGGCCACGGCGGTGGAGACCACCAGGGCGATGCCGACGCTGTAGTTCGCGATCAGGCCCGCGTTGCTGCCGAGGCCTTCGAGCTTGCCGAAGATGATCGGGGCGTAGTAGATCACGGCGTTGATCCCCGTGAAGACCTGGAAGAAGGTCAGCCCCAGGAGCAGGAGCACGGGTTTGCGCGCGTGCGAGACAAGGTCCTTGACCCCACCACGGGTCGTGTTGAGCATTTCCTTCATCTCGCGGACTTCGAGTTCCGCGATCTGCGGTGTCCCGCGCAGCGTGCGGAGAACCTTGAGTGCCTTGTTCTCGCGTCCCCGGGTCAGCAGCCAGCGGGGGCTCGGGGGCGCAATGTACATGCCAATGAAGAAGACGACGGCCGGGACGGCGCCCAGGGCCAGGATCCACTCCCAAGCTCCCGAGGGAGCGAGGGCGCCGCCGACGACGTACGCCGAGAGGATCCCGCAGTTGACCGCCAGCTGGTACAGGCCGGACAACATGCCTCGGATTCTCGTGGGCGCCAGTTCCGACAGGTAGATCAGCCCGAACATGTTGGCGATTCCGACGCCGAGGCCCAGGAAGAACCGCCAGGCGCCGACCAGGCCCGCCGAGGTGGCCAGACCGCAGCCGATCGACCCGACCACGAAGATCACTCCGGCCACGAGCAGCAGGTGCCTCCGGTCGAAGCGAAGGGCGGCCACGGAGGCCACGACGATCGCGGGAAGGGACCCGAACAGGAGCATCGACGTGATCGCTCCGACCGAGCCCTCCGAGAGCCCGAAGTCCTCGATCATGGGTGGTAGGGCCGCCGAAATGGCCCCGGAGTCATATCCGTACAGGAGCCCGGACAGGCCCGCCAGGAGCGCGATGAGGTATACGCGCGGCGGGATCTTTTCGTGGGCTCTGTCGAGGGTCTTCTGGGGCGACGTCGATGTCTGGCTCATGCCGTGTTCCTCTCCGGCGAGCCCGCCGCTGGAGGACGGGCCGATTCTGATGGTCGAAGTGTTCAGCTGCGGGGTTCCCGCGGGGGAGTCGCCCCGAGATCGGGGACCGGTTCTTTGCCGATGTGGACTTCCATGTCGTCGAAGCCCGGCGTCGTCGGTCTGGACGCCGTGGGGCGGTCCAGGTAGAAGACCGCGGTCGAGGCGATGTCGTCATGGAGCGGGAGGTAGCGCCACCCGCTCCGCCATCCGAGGGCCTGGATATCGATCGACAGGTTCTGGTGGAAACGGATCGGGTCCGGCAGGTGCCAGCGGTACAGGCCGAATCGCTGCTGACTTGCGTAGAGCCCGTCGGGCCGAATCACCTGGGGCATCCCGAGGTAGGGGGTCGAGAACTCCTGGTACCCGTGGCCGGGTACGTCGAAGTTCCAGGCGCCTCCGAAATAGTCCTCCGTGCCGGTGCCGCAGATGGTGGGGTAGGCGTCGTCGCCGTCGAGGTAGAACTTGATCTCGCCTTCGCCCCACCAGCCGCTGGAATTGCTGCCCCAGGCAATGTAGGTGCCCGCGTAGTGCCCGGATCCCTCGACGCCGTCCAGAATCGTGTGCGTTGTCTTGTCAGGCAGAGGGTTGCTGCGCCGCCATTGGGCGTGGAAGTAGGCCTCGTCGCTGTAGTCGCCACCGATTTCGTAGGTGATCTGGAAGTAGACCGTCGCCACGACCTCGGAGGTGTTCTCGAGCGTCAATCGGGCCGATTCCTTGAAGGGCATGGGCCAGTAGGAGTTGAAGCCGCCCTGCGGGTTGGCCGCGATCGGTTGGGAGCTGACCTGTGAGAACTCGCCCCACCCGTTGCAGAAGAAGTCTCCGTACGGGACCTCGACGGCAGGTTCGGAGGCGCCGTCCCAGAAGGCCCGCAGGAGCAGTGTCCGCCAGTGATCGGTGTGGGTGGTGATCCACACGTGAGTGATGCGGCCGGGTTCGCGGATGTTGGCGAGGTCGAACGTCTCACCAGGGGCGATATCGACGCTGGGCGAAATCTTCCACCCGGGCCCCAGGTCCCGCGCGGCCGCGGCCCCGGTCCCTTCCGTGGCGCGGCCCCCGCCTCCGGGGGAACCGTCGAAGTTTTCGGGACTGATCGAACGGGTCGAGACATTGCGGAGGCG
Organism: Rothia koreensis; assembly: GCF_004136575.1. GTDB lineage: Bacteria > Actinomycetota > Actinomycetes > Actinomycetales > Micrococcaceae > Rothia > Rothia koreensis. The sequence continues at coordinate 794,904 of NZ_NOIQ01000001.1, read as the reverse complement.
AGAGATGCCGGCGAGATCTGCGGCCATCACGGTTCACCACACTTCCTTGTGACGGGGAACATCATCTGAGTAATCGATTACCGACACGCTACGGGCGGAGGGCCGGGGTGTCAATAGGGCAACTGCGCGTCTTGGGCGGGGTATTCTTCTGGTGGGAGAAATCGTTTACTTCCGGGGGCCACGGGCGCCGCGGGCGGCCTCGGCGGTTTCGGCGGTCGAACCTGCCGAGGTGGCACTTTCGTGCGGTCCTTTTCGCGAGGTGGCACTCCCGTGCGGTCCTTTTGGCGAGGTGGCACTTTCGTGCGGTTTTTGCCCTGAAAACCGCACGGACTTGCCACCTCGCGGGTCGGCGAGAGCCGAAAACGCACGCCATTGCCACCTCGAGGTCGTTCCTGACGATGCCTTCTCCCGAGGTGGCATTCGCGTGCGGTCCTTTTCGCGAGGTGGCACTTTCGTGCGGTTTTTGCACCCAAAACCGCTCAAATCTGCCACTTCGCGGGCCGAGCAGGGCCGAAAACGCACGCCATTGCCACCTCGAGTCGCTTGATGGCCCGCGGCGACGGCGTCGTGCTTCGTGAGGCGGTTGTGAACGGTGGTGGGGTGGCGCGCGTGGTGGCACAGTCGTCTTCAGGTTGGCGAAGGGCCTCGGTCGGGAGGAGGTTGCCCGATTGCGAGGCGATGCCTGCCGTTAGGTGGTGCTATAGCCGCCTCCTAACGCCGGCAACTGCCACCAGTTCGGCCAACCCCCACCCAACGCGCCGGAATTAAGGGGGCAAAAACCCGAGAGAAACGCCGGAATTCGGCACCCAATCGGGCAACCCCCACCCAACGCGCCAGAAACACGGGGCAACGACGCGAGAGAAATGCCGGGACTCGGCACCGAATCGGCCAAACCCCACCCAACGCGCCCGAATCGCGGGACAACGACGCGAGAGAAATGCCGGGACTCGGCACCGAATCGGCCAAACCCCACCCACGGACGGAATTCGACCGGAGTCATGGGCTGTACCAGGAAGGCCGGAGGTGGCGACGAGCTTCTGACGTCGCCCGAAAGATCTCTATTGACTAGGAAATACACAATTGCGCGCGCAGTGACCCGCGCCCGACGCCGCCCTCACACTCCACGCACCGAGCCTCCGACGCCGCCCTCACACCCCGCGCACCCGAGCCTCCGACGACGCCCTAGCGCCCAGCGCGTCCGAGCGCCCGACGCCGCCGCCGCCAAGCCCGAACCCAAACGTCACCCCCGCGAAGGAGGCCCGCCGGCCGTGGATTCTCGCTCGATGACTTTCGAACTCAGCAGCGTGGTCCGGGGCATCTCGTTCGGTGCAGCGATGCGGTCGATGAGCATCTGCGCGGCCAACCGGCCCGTGTCGCGGATGGGCTGTTGGATCACGGAGACCGAAGGGGTGACCAGGCGGGTCCAGATGTCGTCGTCGGTCGCGAGGAGTGCGGGCGGGTTGGGAAGCCCACGGATGGCTTGGAAAGCACCCGCCGACATGCGGTTGTTGGTCACGAACACGCAGTCGATGTCGCCGTCGTCCAGGATCTCGGTCATCGCGGTGAAGCCCGAGTCGAAGTGCAGATCCCCGCGGTAGAGGGCCGGCGCGCCACCGGCTGAGGTCGACCACGCATGGGAAAAGCCCAGCAGCCTGTCCTCGGTGGTCGTCAGGGTTTCCGGACCGGTGATGCACGCCGGCCTGCGGAATCCCTTGTCGCGAAGGTGAACCGCGGCCTGTCGGCCGGCGTCCATGTTGTCCGTGGCGATGCGGTCGACCTCGACGTCGGGCAGGCGCCGGTCGACCAGAACCACCGGGATGTTGGCCTCCGTCAGGGGTGTCAGGCCCGACCAGCTCTCGTCGGAGGGAATCGCGATCACGCCGGCCATGCGCCGGGCGACGATCTGGTCGAGGTACGTCTGTTCTTGGTCCGGCTCATTGCCCGTGTGGCACAGCATCACGGAGTAGCCGGCGCTTCGGGCCGCAGGTTCCACCTCGCTGACCACCTGCGAAAAGTACGGGTTGTCGGCGTCCGGGATCAGCACGGCGATCTGGGAACTGCTGCGAGCCCGCAGGGACCTGCCGGCCGCGTTGGGCACGTATCCCGTGGCTTTTACGGCCTCCCGGACGCGGCGCGCGAGTTGCTTGTCCACATTGGGGGCGTCGTTCATGACCCGCGAGACCGTGGCCGACGAGACTCCCGCACGCTCTGCGACGTCGCGGACTGTCGGTTCGGACCGGGACATGGATCCTCCGAGGGGTTGTGATGGGGTGCGGGACGCGGGAGGCCGCGGTGTGGCCTCCCGCGTCACACGGACATCTGCCAGCTTACTGGACGCACATGCTCTGCCGTCGCACCCGCCCGCGGTCAGGCGATCCGGACGTCGCCGCACACGTGCACGGTGACACCGATGCGGGAGAACAGTGCGGCCTTCGCGGTCAGGGCGCGGTCGGCGGCGTCGGCGTCGTCACCGTAAACGATCTGCACGTGATTCGCCTTGTGGCGAGCCATGAACTGGTTGCGGTCGACCCCGTGCAGGACGACGTTCGCGACCGGCCACTCGGGGTTGGTCGCTTCCTTGCGGCGCTGGGTCTCCTCGTCCGGGAGTTCGACGACGCTCCCGCGGCCGACGTCGGCGTGCAGGGCACCGTCCTGGATGTAGACCCTGGACCAGACGATCTCGCCGGGCTTCGAGACGCCGTTGATCGTCGATCCTCCCGCGGGGAAGAAGACCGGGTCCTGCCGCCAGCCTTCCGCGCCCTCGTAGCCGCCGGGCAGGTGGGAGGCTGGGACCGAACCGGAGATCTCGTAGACCCAGACGTATGCTCCGTCGAATTCTTCTCCCCAGCGGACGTCGTGAAGGGTCGTGGCCGGGTCCATACCCATCGCGGTCCAGACACGGTTGGTGACCAACGCGTCCACGGCCACGCCTTCGTCCACCTCGTTGAAGTTCGGCAGAGCTTGGCCGTCCCACAGCACGCGGGAGCCGTCGCGACTGGTCACCGGAGGCCGGTACTCGTTATTGAGCAGCCCCTCGACCAGGTCGGAGGCGGGGCAGGTGTCCTTGAGCCCTTGCTGATACTGGATCCCGACGGCGTCGAGCCCGAAGTCGTCGGAGATCCGCATCGCCGCGATGTACATCTTGTACTGCGCACGAAGCTGCTTCGGGGTGAGCTCCGTGGCCTCGTCCTCGCCCAGGCGGAACGTCATGCCGGCGTCCTCGAGCCACCGTCCGACGGCGTCGGCCTCCTCGTCGGACACCGTGCTCATCTCGGCGACCAGCGCGGACTGAGAGAGGCGTTCCTTGTAGACGCCGATGGGGTTGAGCAATTCGTCGTCGATGATCGCGTTGTACATTCCCATGCACCCCTCGTCGAACACGCCGATGATCGCCTTGTCGGTCAGCAACTGGTCGCCGAGGGCCTCGCCGAGACGTTTCTCCTCACTGTCTTCCAAAGCGGGGAGGTCGCGAACATGGGACGCGTCCTGGGTGACCGATCCGGTCGAGAGCCATTCCCGAACGCCGTCCCTGAACCAGTCGTCGGTGCCGTCCACGGTCCAGAGGGTCGAGTACTCCCGGCCCATCTTGGTGAGGCTTCCGTTGAGGTTGAGCAGACCCACCAGGCCGGGCCACTCGGGGGCGAAATTGGCCACCGTGAGGATGGGGCCGCGGTGCGTGCGGAGGCCGGCGAGGACGTGGTGGCTGTACTGCCAATTGGCGGTCGCCACGATCAGCGGAGCGTCGCGGGGGATGTCGCGGAAGACGTCGATCCCCATTCTCTGGGACCGAATGAAGCCGTGGCCCCGCTCCTGGTCGGGCTCGAACCCGCGCTGCACCGACCATCCGGTCGATTCGACGGCGTCGGTGACGAGCCGTTCCAGCTCCTGCTGGGCCGACCAACTCGCCGTGTTGGCGCTTTCCCGCAAGTCACCGCTGGGAATCAGGATGACCGTCTGCTCGGGCGCCTCCGGAGACGGCGCCTGCGGTGGGAACCGGTAGGTCGTGGGTGCAGAGTCAGTCATGGCATCTCCTTCGAAGCTCGTCGATACGGGTGACCGCATCGTGATTCGCTTTCCGTGGGAAAACGATTACTGACCGAAACCGTACGAGCGGAGATATGTGATGTCAATACTCCATCTGGTGAGCACGACGCCGCCAGCGCACCTGACACAAGGAAAAACAGGGTAGAGGGACCAAGAACCGAAGGCGGTGAGGAATGGGCGAAAAATGTGATCCAGGTCTTGTTGGAGCACGTTCCCTCAACTATGGTGTGCCGCAGGCAATAAATCGATTACTCACCTCGCAGCCCATGAGAGTCCGGATCCCGCATCGAGCCGACGCCGGGGCCGGCACACCGAGAAAGGCCTCTACCGTGCGACAACACCATCGCCTGATCACCACGAAAACAGTCTTTGTGCTGGGGGCACTGGGGGCGCTCCTGTTCGGATACGACAACGGCATCGTGGCCGCCGCCATCCTCTTCGTCCCGGACGAACTCCCGCTGTCGCCGACGGTCGAAGGACTCGTCGTGAGTTCCGGCGTCATCGGAGCCATGGTCGGATCCATCTCCAGCGGGCCCCTTGCGGACAAGATCGGACGGCAGCGCATGCTCCTGGCGGCCGCGGTCGTCTTCCTGATCGGGGCCGCTGGGGCCGGTGCCGCGCCGACGGCGGAGGTCCTGGTCGCATCCCGACTCGTCCTGGGTCTGGGGATCGGTATTTCTTCCGTGGTGGTGCCGCTCTATCTGGCGGAAATGGCGCCGGCAAGCCGCCGGGGGATCGCGACCTCGATGAACCAGTACCTCATCGTGGTCGGCACGGGCGTGGCCGGCGGCGTCGGGTTCGTGTTGTCCTTCAGTGGGTCCTGGCGTTGGATGCTCCTGATCGGAGTCTTCCCGGCGTTGGTCCTGTTGCTCGGAATGCTGTTCATGCCGGATACGCCTCGGTCCCTGACGCGGCGGGGCTATCCCGAGAGGGCACACGACGTGCTGCGCACCATCCGGAACGATCCCGCAGAGGCGGACGCCGAATACGCGGAAATCAGCGCGGTTGCTGCGAAGGATATGGAGGACCGGTCCGACAAGGGTCCGGATGGCACCGGGAGCGGAAAAGCCTCGGGCCGATGGAGCGAGGGCTGGGTCGCCAAGCTTTTGGTCATCGGCGTGCTCCTTGCCGTGTTCCAGCAGGTCACGGGTATCAACGCGGTGGTCTACTACTCGCCGAGCGTGTTGACTGACCTGGGCCTGACGCCCACTCAGTCCCTGCTGTTCTCCTTCCTCAACGGGATGCTGAATATCGCCACGATCGCCGTGGTCGTGCACATGAAGATCGTGGATCGGCGCGGCCGCAAGCCGCTGCTCCTGACCGGTGTCGCCGGTTTGATCGTGAGTACGGCCGCGATCGGCCTCGTCACGATCTTCGGTGAGCCCGGCTCGGTGGTGCAGGTCGTGGTCACCATTCTGGCCTTCGTCCTGTTCACGAACGTCTTCTCCGCAACGTGGGGCCCGGTGCTGTGGGTCATCCTGGCCGAGATCTTTCCGCTGCGCATCCGCGGGTTCGCGATGGGAATCGCGACACTGTTCAACTGGTTGGCCGCATTCGCCGTATCGCAGTCGTTCCCCGTGCTGCAGTCCCACGTGGGAGCGGGGCCGATCATGCTGGCCTTCGCGGTGATCGGCGTCGTGATCGTGCCGATTGTGATGCGGTGGGTCCCCGAAACGAAGGACAGGAGCCTGGAAGAGCTTGAGGTGGACTTCCGGCTCGGAAAGTCCTGACCTCGCCCCTGCCGCGTCCGGGCCGGATGGGCGTAGCATGGCCGCACCGGACCATCCGAGGGCCCGGAATACTCGCACCACGGCAGTTGCTCGTGGCGAAAGGGGTCGTTGACCATGTTCGCCGTCTCACCCGCCCTCGTCTCCATCGTTCTTCTGTTGGTTCGCGCCGTACTCACCGTGGCCTTCGTCCGGGAGTTCTTGGTCAAGGCCAAGGATGTTCCGGCGTTCGCGAAGGCCGACGGCCTGGCGGTTCCTGTGGCCTGGTTCGTGACCATTGCGGAACTGGCGGCCGCCGTGGCCTTCGCGACGGGCGTGCTGGCGCAATGGGCAGGACTGGGCGTGGTGGTCCTGATGATCATCACCACGAGCCTGCATGTCATGGCCTGGCACAGCCCGTACTGGGCGACCAAGGGCGGACCCGAATACGACATCCTTCTGCTCACGCTGGCCGCTCTCATCGTGGTTCTGGGTCCGGGCGCCCTCTCGGTACCCGGCCTCGCCGGCGCCTGATCGCGGGGGAGCGGGAACCGGCAGTCCACACGTCCGTGTCCCCATATGAGGACTGGTTGGCGTACTTTACCTCCCGGCAGGTAAAGTGACCGGGGTGAGCGAAGATACGAGAGCGCGCATCCTGCGCGCGGCCAAGGAACTTGCGGAGGAACAGGAGTCGGTCCAGGGGGTCACGGTGTCCCTGGAATCCGTCTCTCGCCGGGCGGGCCTGACCAAGCAGGGCCTGATGTACTACTACTCGAGCAAGGAAAATCTGATGCTCGGGATGGTCGAGCACGCCGCGGCCCGGTGGGACGGCCTGTTGCGAGACCACACGGGCGCTGCACCGGAAGCCCTCTCCGTGTTCGAGCGGTATCGGGCCTACGCCGCCGTTGCCACGAGCGCCGAGGTTTCCCGCGCGGATTACTGGGTGTTTTCGGAGGCGCTCTACCACCCGAAGCTCGGGGAGCCATGGCACAGATTCCTGTCGCCGTGGTTCGCGGTCGACGACGTCGCGGACGAGTCCCGCTCCCTGCTCACGGCAGCCCGGTTCTGCGCGGATGGTGCCTGGATGTCCGAGGCCACCGGTGTGTTCCCTGCGGAGAACCTTGCGGACGTGGGGGTCCGTGCCCAGGAATTGATCGATCAGGCCGAGGCGCAAGGAGGTTACCGATGAAGAAGTGGTGGTTGCTCACGAGCGCGATCTTCGCCGAGGTCACCGGAACCATGTCCTTGCGCGGTGCCGTCGACAACCCGGCGTGGGTGCCCGTGGCCGTCGTCGGATACGTGGGAGCGATCCTGTTGCTCGGGTCGTTGCTGCGCGCGGGCCTGCCGGTCGGGTTGGCGTACGGGATCTGGAGCTCTGTCGGCGTCGCCCTGACCGCGATCCTGGGCTGGGCGCTTTTCGGCGAGGCATTGTCACTGACCGGAATCTTCGGCATCGGCCTGATCATGCTGGGGGTGTTGGTGATCGAGACCGGCACCGAATCCCATTACCCGGCGACGGTACCGATCCCGGTCGTTTCCGAGGAGCGCCCATGAGTTGGATCTGGTTGGCTTGTGCAATAGTCTCCGAGGTCGCGGCCACGCTGAGTCTGCGCGGATCGGACGGATTTAGGAAAAAGCGCTGGATTGCGCCCATCATGATCTTCTACGCGGCGGGATTCACGTTCCTCGGGCTCTCCTTGCACGCCGGGATGCCGGTGGGCGTGGCGTACGGGATCTGGACGGCGATCGGTATTGCACTGATCGCCCTGTTGGCCCGCGCGATCTGGAAGGATCCCCTCACCAAGCGCATGGTTCTGGGTATCGTGCTCATCATTGCCGGGGTCGCCCTCGTCGATCTCGGGTGAGCCGCTCGCGGAAGAGACATTGTCTAGACTGGCCCCATGCGTGTGATCCTTCAGAGAGTCGAACGTGCACAGGTGACGGTTTCGGGCGAGGTCGTCGGCCGGATCGACGAGCCGGGGCTGGTGGCGCTGGTCGGCATCACTCATGAGGATGGAGACGCCGAAATCGCCAAACTCGCGGACAAGACCTGGAATCTGCGCCTCCTGGACGGGGAGAAGTCCTGCGCGGACGAACAGGCACCGATCCTGGCCGTCAGCCAGTTCACCCTGTACGGCGACGCCAGGAAGGGGAGGCGTCCTTCGTGGTCCAAGGCGGCGCCGGGGCCGGTCTCCGAACCACTGTTCGAGCAGTACGTTTCAGCCCTCCGCGGTTTGGGGGCCACGGTCGAGACGGGTCGTTTCGGCGCAGAAATGAAGGTCGAGCTGGTCAACGACGGCCCGTTCACCGTCGTCCTGGACAGCGCCGACCTGCTCTGACGCGCCGCCGGCCCCTCCGATAGGCTGGGTGCGTGACCCAATCTCTTTTCGACAGCGACGACGAATCCTCCCCTGAGGAGTCCGCGAGTGGCCGCTCGACCGGCCCCCGGAGTCCTTTGGCCGTGAGAATGCGTCCGCGCACGGTCGACGAGATCGTGGGGCAGGAGCATGCGCTCAAACCGGGCTCTCCCTTGCGCGTGCTGGCGGGGGAGGACGCCGGCCCGGCGGGGCCTTCCTCGGTGATTCTGTGGGGCCCGCCTGGTACGGGCAAGACGACGATTGCCCACGTGATCGCCCGCGGTTCCTCCCGCAAGTTCACCGAGCTTTCGGCCGTGACCGCAGGGGTCAAGGACGTCCGGGCCGTGATCAACCAGGCCCTGAACGACCGTGACCTGCGGGGCATCACCACGGTCTTGTTCCTCGACGAGATCCATCGCTTCACCAAGGCTCAGCAGGATGCGTTGCTGCCGGGAGTCGAGAACAGGTGGGTCGTGCTGGTCGCGGCCACGACCGAGAACCCGTCCTTTTCGGTCATTTCCCCGTTGCTCTCGCGCTCGATCCTGGTCACGCTCAAACCCTTGGACAATGAGGCGATCGGTGGCCTCCTGGATCGCGCGGTCTCCGAGGAGAGAGGGCTGCGCGATCAGGTGTCCCTGTCCGACGCCGCCCGACGCCACCTGGTCGAGTTGTGCGGGGGAGACGCGCGCCGGGCTCTGACCGCCCTCGAGGCGGCGGCCGCCGTCGCGTACGGTGAGGCCACGGACAGGTCCGGCGCCGTCGAGATCACCGAGAAGCACACGGAAGAGGCGTTGGACAAGGCGGCCCTCCGCTATGACAAGGGCGGCGACCAGCACTACGACGTGATCTCGGCGTTCATCAAGTCGATCAGAGGCTCCGACGTCGACGCCGCCCTGCACTACCTGGCACGCATGATCGAGGCCGGTGAGGACCCGAGGTTCATTGCCAGAAGGCTCGTGGTCCACGCGAGTGAGGACATCGGGATGGCCGACCCGACGGCGTTGCAGACGGCCGTTGCCGCGGCGCAGGCCGTCCAGCTCATCGGTCTTCCCGAAGCGAGAATCAACCTCGCGCAGGCCGTGATCCATTTGGCCACGGCCCCGAAGTCCAACGCGGTGATCACCGCAATCGACGAGGCCATGGGCGATGTTCGTTCCGGCAAAGCCGGCCTGGTTCCGCCGCACCTCCGGGACGCGCACTATCCGGGCGCCGCCCAACACGGACACGGCAAGGGGTACGTGTATCCGCACAGCGTGTCCCACGCCGTGGCGGCCCAGCAGTATGCCCCGGATGAGCTGGTCGGGCGCGAATACTACCGACCCACGGAGTACGGCTCGGAGAAACCCCTCCGGCAGCGGCTGGGGATCATTCGCAGGATTCTGGGTACCTTCGGCGTCAAATAGCCCCTTGACGAGAGTCGAGACTGCATCGGGAGGAAATCCCAGTGTGATTCCTTTTTCACATCAATATTGTGCCCTTCTTTGATATGCAACCACTACTCCTGCAGTGTTTTCGCAGGTCATTCCCAAGAATGTATTTCGATCCAAAACTATCTGAGATGAATTCGTTCTGGCGTGGGTACATATCGAGGGAGTGCGGATCGGCCTCCGGTTCCGAGGTGGCCCAGAAGCTCCGCTAGCGGGCGGCACGGGCGGGATGATGAGCCTCCCGAAGTGGTGTCCATGAAGTGGACTTCTCGTGTCGTCCCGGCGTGTCTCGATCGAAATATTTTCGGACGCAGAGCGACGGTGTCTGCGCTAATGGAAAGAATAATCGATTAGTTGAACGAAGATTTTGTTGTCGCCGTGTGCAATAGTTCACTCGCTATGGGAAAAGATGGCATCTAAGCTACCGAGTGAGTTTCCGGGTGGACTCCTTTTTGCCTATCCGGGAACGCCCCTCGCAGACCTGTCGGACATCCCGTCCGCCCGATATGAAAGCACCCCATGACACAGCAGAACTTGTCTCGCCGCACCCTGGCCAAGGGCGCGGCATGGTCGGTCCCCCTGGCGGCCGCCTCCGCTTCCGTGCCGGCCCTCGCGGCCTCGCAACCCGGCGCAGATCCCTCGGACCCTTGCCTGACCAAGGATGAGGTGCAGGGGCCGAAGATTAATTGTGCCCGTATCCTTCAAGCCTTCAACTCCTTCACCGGCCTTCGGGACTACGCCACTTCCTTTGGAGGGTGGGCCAACGCAAACCTCCAGTACTCGATCACCGTGCGAGCCACGTGTTGGCCGAATGCCCAGCCCATGGAAGTCAATACTTATGCTGGCGGAAGTTTTAATCACCAAGTTCCTCGGCCGTACGTGGTGCTTCCACGAGCGGGAGGCAAAAGATTCACCGGCCGGTCGACCTTGGGCAATCGCGCCCAGTCGGGTGCGAGAGCGGGAATTCCCTTGTCTGGGACCATTCAATGGAGCAAATCTGATGGCTCAGATAGTTTGGATTGGACGGGAGCGCAGGTCACCATCCCTCTCGAGTTCAACTGGTCAGACCATGGGGACCACACCTGTATATTTGACCTGAAGTTCGATTTGTCCGGAGGTTGGACGGGGCTCCTTGCGAGCCGTAAACCCATGACGAATTATCGTCTCGTTTTGCACGCCGAGTAACCACGCCTGAGTATCAGGAGCCGGGCGCGTCCCCTCCTCGTCGGGAGGGTGTGACGCACCCGGCTCTGTTCCTCCTGGTCGGGAGCACACGAAGAAGCTAGACTGGGGCGTTGGCTGGCAAGCTCCCCAAAACGCACCCCATGGGTGATCACCGGGGCAGTTGTAGTGAGGGTTGCGGCTGACCCACAGCTCTCCACCGTGCGAAACGTGCACGGAACCGTGGAGGCCAGTAACAGCAGAACAAATGATCGTGCTCCACCGCGTCGCACGGTCAACCGCATGAAAGGCACATTGTGGCATCAACTCCCAAGAGCAAGCGCGCCCGTAACCTGGTGCGCAAGTCTCGCGCCCTCGGAATCCCGCTGACTCCGAAGGCCGAGAAGTACTTCGAGCGTCGCCCGTACGGTCCCGGCCAGCACGGCCGTGCCCGCAAGAAGGCCGACTCGGACTACGCCGTCCGTCTGCGCGAGAAGCAGCGTCTCCGCGCGCAGTACAATATCCGCGAGACCCAGATGCTCCGCGCATACCAGGAAGCCAAGCGCACCGAGGGCCGGACCGGTGAAATCCTGCTCCAGATCCTCGAGTCGCGCCTGGACGCACTGGTCCTCCGCGCGGGCTTCGCCCGCACGATCGCTCAGGCCCGCCAGATGGTCGTGCACCGTCACATCATGGTCGACGGCGTCCGCGTGGACCGCCCCTCCTTCCGCGTGAAGGAAGGCCAGCTGGTTCACGTGCACCCGAAGTCCGAGAAGATGGACCCGTTCCAGGTTGCCGCCACCGGCGCCAACCAGGACGTCCTCCCGGATACCCCGGCGTACCTGAATGTCGAGATCGACAAGCTGCACGCCAAGCTGGAGCGCAAGCCCCAGCGCAGCGAGATTCCCGTCACGTGCGAGGAACAGCTCGTCGTCGAGTACTACTCGCGCATGTCCTAAGGCGTCCAGCCTTGCTCCGATGGCCCGGGCAAATGCCCGGGCCATCGCCGCTTTAATAGGGCAATGAATGACAGTGCCATGCCGTAAACTGTCACTCGTCCCGGCAAAAGCAGCCAGCGACCGTCGGGACCCAATCGATTCCACCAGAGGAGACGGTGCATTCATGACGGGCGGAGCAATCGCAGGGCTCATCGCGGCCGGGGTATTCGCGATCCTCGTGGCCCTCCTCGCGATGCCGATCATCAAACTCGGCAAGGTCTTCGACGAAATCCGTGAGACCGTCCGGCAGATCAATGCCGGAACCGGTCCGCTCATCGACGAAGTCACCAGAACCGTCACCACCACCAACTCGCAGCTCGCCAAGGTGGACGGCATCACCGACAACGTCTCTGACGCCTCGGCCAACGTGTCCGCTCTCTCGAGTCTCGTCGCCTCCACCGTCGGACAGCCCCTGATCAAGGTCGCCTCGTTCTCCTACGGCGTCCGCAAGGCCTTCCGCACCGAGAGCGACGGCAAACAGAACGGGCACCGGGCCCAAGGGCAGGACGCCGGCACGGCGACCGGAGCCGGCCGGACCTCAGAGACGGGAGAAGGCCGATGAGCTGGTGGTCCAAAGCAGGTTTGCTGCTCGCTGGGGCGGCCGCAGGATATGTCGCGTCCAAGCGAGGCGGGCAGATCGTCCAGACCGCACAGGAACTAGTGGTGAGGGACCCCATGCAGGTCGAGAAAAGGGATGAGGGCCACGGAACCGTCAGCAGGATCTGGTTCTCCGGCGCCATGACACCGGTCCGGCAGGGTGCACTCAAGGCCCTCAAATTCACGGCCACCGTCAAACAGGGCATGGCCGAACGGGAAGAAGAACTCACCCAGAAGTACGCGAACCAAAAGAAGGACATCCGCCCCGGTTCACTCGACACCTGGGACAAGCCCCTCGAAAGCCGCCCCGTGGACGCGGAAGTCACCGAGCCACAGGCCTCGGCCCAAGAAGCGGAGTCCATCGAAGAACTCCCACCCGACTTCTTCCTGGGATCCGGCAAGGACCCCAGGAACGGTCAGTAGCGCCGCACGCGGCGCACCAAGCACCCCAATCCCACGGACACGACAACGTCACTCAAGACACTCAGGACGAAGGACTAATAGCCGATATGCTCTCTCAGGAAATCAAGCAGCGCTGGATCGAATTCTTCGAAGAACGCGGACACACCGTCGTCCCGTCCGCCTCCTTGGTCTCGAACGAAGCCGGTGCGATGTTCACGATCGCCGGAATGGTCCCGTTCATCCCGTATTTCCTCGGCCGGGAGAAGGCCCCTTACAAGCGCGCGACCTCCGTCCAGAAGTGCATCCGCACTCTGGATATCGACGAAGTCGGCAAGACCGCCCGCCACGGCACCTTCTTCCAGATGGCCGGGAACTTCTCCTTCGGCGACTACTTCAAGGAACAGGCGATTCCCTTCGCCTACACGCTGCTGACCTCGCCGCAGTCCGAGGGCGGCTTCGGCCTGGACCCCGAACGCCTCTGGGTCACCGTGTACGAAGGCGACCAAGAAGCCTTCGACATCTGGACGCGCGACGTCGGATTCCCCGAAGAACGCATCCAGCGCATGAACATGCAGGAGAACTACTGGTCCACGGGCCAGCCCGGACCCGCCGGCCCCGACTCGGAGATCTTCTACGACCGCGGCCCCGCCTACGGCAAGGAGGGCGGACCCGCGGCCGACGACGATCGCTACATCGAGATCTGGAACCTCGTGTTCATGCAGTTCCAGCGTGGTGAGGGCATCGGCAAGGACGACTTCGAAATCCTCGGCGAGCTCCCCAAGAAGAACATCGATACCGGCCTGGGCTTCGAGCGCCTGGCCATGCTCCTCCAGGGGGTCGAGAACTTCTACGAGACCGACCAGGTCCGCCCAGTGCTCGACGCCGCCTCGGAGCTGTCCGGCAAGAAGTACTTCGGCTCGGAGTCCGCCGAGGACGAAGGCTACGAGGACGACGTCCGGCTCCGCGTGGTCGCCGACCACATCCGTTCGTCCCTGATGCTCATCTCCGACGGGGTGACGCCGTCGAACGAAGGCCGCGGCTACATCCTGCGTCGCTTGCTGCGCCGCGCGATCCGCGCCATGCGTTTGCTCGGAGTCACCGAACCGTGCCTGCCGGTGCTGTTCCCGACCTCCCGGGACGCCATGAAGGGCGCCTACCCCGAGGTCGCCGACGACTTCGACCGCATCTCCCGCATCGCCTACGCGGAAGAGCGGGCCTTCCTGCACACCATCGAGTCCGGGACCACGCGCCTCAATGAGGCCGTCAAGCACGCCAAGACCGGCGGCGGATCCGTCACGGGCGAAGAAGCCTTCGCCCTGCACGACACCTACGGCTTCCCGATCGACCTGACCCTGGAGATGGCCTCCGAGGCCGGCGTCGGCGTGGACGAAAAGGCCTTCCGTTCCCTGATGCAGGAGCAGCGGCAGCGCGCCCAGGCCGATGCCAAGGCAAAGAAGGGCTCGCACGAGGACCTCGGTGCGTTCCGTGAGCTGGTCGACGAGCGCGGTTCCGTGTTCACCGGGTACACCGAGCTCAGCGGTCACACCCGCGTCCGCGCGATCCTGCAGAACGGGGTGACCGTCCCGGCCGCGTCCCAGGGCGCCCAGGTCGAGATCGTCCTGGACGAGACCCCGTTCTACGCCGAAGCCGGTGGTCAGGCCGCCGACTCGGGCATGATCACCGGAAACGGCTATGCGATCCGTGTTCATGACGTCCAGCAGCCCGTCCGTGGGCTCAGCGTCCACAAGGGCGAGGTGACCGAGGGCGAGGTCGTCGCCGGCGTCGAGGCCCAGGCCCAGGTTGATGTGCAGCGCCGAAAGGACGCCGAGAAGGCCCACTCGGGCACGCACATCGTGCACGCGGCCCTGCGCAGCGTGCTCGGCCCCGAAGCCATGCAGCGCGGCTCCTTCAATAAGGAGGGCTACCTGCGCTTCGACTTCGCCTGGACCGACTCGCTCTCGCAGACCGTCCGCGAGGAAGTCGAGGGGCTGTCCAACACCGCGATCCGTGACAACTACGAGGTCATCACCCGCGAAATGCCCTACGACGAGGCCAAGGCGATGGGAGCCATCGGGCTGTTCGGCGAGAAGTACGGCGATGTCGTGCGCGTCGTCGAAATGAACGGTGACTTCTCCCGCGAACTCTGCGGCGGAACGCACGTGAGCAGCTCGTCCGAAATCGGCTCGCTCTCGCTCATCTCCGAGCAGTCCGTCGGGTCCGGCAACCGCCGCGTCGAGGCGCTGGTCGGCCTGGATTCCTTCAACCACCTGGCGGCAGAACGGACCCTGGTCAGCCAGCTGAGCGACCTGATGAAGGTCCAGAACTCGGCCGACCTGCCGGAGAAGATCAATTCGACGCTCAACCGGCTCAAGTCGGCGGAGAAGGAGCTCGAGAAGCTGCGCAAGGAGAAGCTCCAGGCGGAAGCGGGGCGACTCGTCGAATCCGCCGAACTCATCGGGGGAGTGCGGCTGCTGGCCCACAACGCGGGAGACCTCGCCGCCGACGACGTCCGCAACCTGGCCACCGACCTGCGGCACCGCCTCGGCGAGGAAGCTGCCACGGTCATGGTCGCCGGGACCAACAACGGGCGGCCCGTGGTCGTCGTGGCCACCAATCAGGCTGCGCGCGACCTCGGCGTCAAGGCCGGGGCCCTGGTCAAGACCGCGGCCGGTGCCCTCGGCGGTGGCGGCGGCGGCAAGGACGACCTCGCTCAGGGCGGTGGACAGGACCCCGCGAAGATCGACGAGGCCTTCACCCAGGTCAAGAGCCAGGTAGCCCAGGCGGGCAAGTAAAGAGACCGTGTTCGAACGAGGCAAACGCATGGGGGTCGACGTGGGCAATGCCCGCGTCGGCCTGGCTCTGAGCGACCCCGACGGAATCCTGGCGACGCCGCTCCAGACCCTGAAGCGCAACGCCAACACGAATTCGGATCGCCGAGTCCTGCGCAAACTGGTCACGGTCCACGAGGTCACGGAAATCTTCGTGGGCCACCCCCGCACCATGAGCGGCGGATCGAGTGCTTCCACGCAGATGGCGGAGGAGTACGCCAACGCCCTGGTCGCGGAACTTCGTGACGAAGGCGTTACAGACATTCCCGTGTGGCTCGTGGACGAGAGGCTCACCACAGTCTCTGCTCACAGGTCCCTCCACGACGCGGGCGTGTCTTCACGAGACTTCAAGTCCGTGGTCGATCAGGTGGCAGCGGCTAATATTCTTCAGCAGGCGCTCGACGCGCTCAAAGCCGATCGGGCGGTGGCCGGTTATTGTATTAACTTGGAACCGCACGCCGCTGACAATGATTCGGTGACCGATGACGTCGAAAAGAATGGAGAACTTCCGTGAGCGAAGATTCATCACGCCAACGCCGTGGGGAGTCTTCGGGCGATGACAACGAGTCCTTTCACGGACTTTTCTCCCCGACTGAAGCCGAACGAAGAGCGGGCGTTCGTGGCCTGCGCATCGAGCAGGAGCACCTGACCCCGGAGCAGGCACGGCGTCGTTACGCGCGGCGTCGTCAGGTCCTGGTTTCGGCGACCATCGTCTTCGTCATCGCTTTCGTGGTCTCCGCATCGATCCTGGGACCGCGCATGGGTCTGTTCGAGGTCAAGGACTACCACGGGGACGGCAACGGCAAGAACGTCAGCATCACCGTCAGCCAAGGCGATTCGAACGCATCCGTGGGCCAGCGCCTCGAGCAGAAGGGCGTCATCGCGAATTCCGAGAAATTCGTGGATGTCATGGAGGACAAGGCGTCCAACAAATTCATCCAGCCGGGAACATTCGAACTGCAGGAACACATGAGTTCCGAATCCGCGATGAATTCCCTCATCGGCTCCGGCAGCGCGAAACATTACGTCGCCATCAGCCAGAACCAGCGCAAGGACGAAACCTTCGACGCCCTGGCCAAGGGCACGGGCATCAGCGTGGACGAATTCAAGGCCCTGGACAACGACCCCGGACAATTCGGCGTCCCGGACAAGTTCACGTCCCTCGAAGGATTCCTGCACCCTGGCGAATACCGCTTTGACGCCGACGCCTCCGCGAAGGACGTGGTGCAGGAAATGGTCGACAAGACCAAGAAGGACCTGAAGAATGCCGGCGTGAAGGGCGACGACCGCATCTTCCACGTGGTCACGGTCGCCTCGATCCTCGAATTCGAGGGCACGCCGAAGGACTACAAGGGCGTTGCCGGTGCCATTGAGAACCGCATCGACAACCCGGACGGAGAGACCCAGGGCTTCCTGCAGTCCGACGCCACGGTCGCCTACGGACTGGGCAAGAAGACCTACCAGATCAGCGACGAACAGAAGCAGGACGCCTCCAACGGGTACAACACCTTTGCGAACAAGGGTCTGCCCCAGGGGCCCATCGGCTCGCCGGCGTCCAACGCGATCAAGGCTGCTGCGCACCCGGAGAAGAACGACTACTACTACTGGGTGACGGTGAACCTGGACACGGGCGAAACCAAGTTCGCGAAGACCTACGACGAACACCAGAAGAACGTGGACGAGTACGACCAGTGGTGCTCCGAACATGAGGGCAAATGCGTCTGACGGAGGGAACGCAGGGTCCCTGGGCGGGCGTTCTCGGTCACCCCGTGGGGCACAGCCTGTCACCGGTCATGCACCGCGCCGCCTACCAGGTCCTGGACGTCGGCATCCGGTACGGGTCCGAGGACGTCGAGGAATCCGCGTTGGCGGACACGGTCCTTCCGGCACTTCGGGACCCGTCATGGAGAGGTTTCTCCGTGACGATGCCCCTGAAGTCGGAGGCCATCCGGTTCGCGGATCGGCTCACGGGTTTCGCGCAGAAGGTAGGGGTCATCAACACCCTCGCCCGCGTGGGCGATCCGGCCCAGGAGGACCCGGCAGGGGGAGAGGGGCGGGTGCTCGGACACAACACGGACGTGGCCGGCATCGTCAACGCGTTGTCGTTGACCGGCCTGTCCGCAGGTCCCGACCCCCGGGCCGCCATCGTGGGTGGTGGTGGCACGGCAACGGCCGCGGCCGCGGCCCTGCACGTCCTGGGCGCAGCCAGGTGCACGGTATTCGTCCGTGACGAGTCGCGGGCACACCGAGTGGCCGACGTCGCTGACCGGATCGGCATGGATCTGGATTTCGAACCCCTTGACCGGGCCCCCGAACGGTTGAAGGATTTCGACCACGTCGTCTCGACTCTTCCGGCCCGGGCCTTCGACGAATACGCCCCGAACATCACGGGTGACCTCGGTGGATCGGCCGTGCTGGACGTCTCCTACGATCCGTGGCCGTCGGAGCTGTCCACGGCCGTGGAAGCCCGCGGGGGCACCGCGGTCTCGGGTCGTGAAATGCTCTTGTACCAGGCCGTGGACCAGATCAAACTATTTGTCGGACAGAGCCTCGTCGAGGACCTGCCGCATCAGCAGGACGTCATCTCGGCCATGGCATCTGCCCTCGGCCTCCCGGCGCGCACCTTCGTTCCGCGGACGGTGTGCGACGACGCCTTGCTCCAACCGAGACGATGAAGGACACCATCACGTCGTTGCGCCCGGAACTGCGGGGCCGCGCGCCACACATGATCACCGAAAGATGAGGTAGAACCGTGACATTGCGTTGGCTGACCGCCGGAGAGTCCCATGGAGAGGCCCTGGTCGGAATCATCGAGGGGGTTCCCGCCGGCGTCGAGCTCACCTCGGAACACATCCGTCGCGCACTGGCCCGCCGTCGTCTCGGATACGGTCGCGGTGCCCGGATGAAATTCGAGGAGGACAAGGTCCGGATCCTCGGCGGAGTCCGTCACGGACTCACGCAGGGCGGGCCCGTCGCGATCGAGATCGCCAACACCGAATGGCCCAAGTGGACCGACGTGATGTCGTCCGACCCCGTGGACCCGTCACTGATCGAGGGCCGGGCCCGAAACGCACCATTGACTCGCCCCCGCCCCGGCCACGCAGACTTCACCGGGATGCAGAAGTACGGTTTCTCCGAAGCCCGGCCCGTTCTGGAAAGGGCCAGCGCCAGGGAGACAGCCACACGCGTTGCCCTCGGCGTGGTTGCTGCGCAGATTCTGGCCGCTCTCGGGGTCGGGATGGTCAGCCATACCACCGCCATCGGATCGGTCTCGGCCCCCGAAGACGCCGAACGTCCGTTGCCTCGGGACGTCGAATCCCTCGACGCCGACCCGCTGCGCTGCTTCGACAAGCCGACCTCGGACTCGATGGTCGAGGAGGTCGACGCCGCCCACAAGAACGGCGAGACGCTCGGCGGCGTCGTCGAGGTCCTCGCGTACGGCCTGGTCCCGGGGCTCGGATCCTACGTGCACTGGGACCGTCGCCTGGATTCCAGACTCGCCGGCGCCCTGATGGGCATCCAGGCGATCAAGGGCGTCGAGGTCGGTGACGGATTCCTGACGGCAGCCCGTCCCGGCACGGAGGCGCACGACGAGATCACCCAGGACGAGCAGGGACGGGTCCGGCGCACGACGAACCGCGCGGGCGGCATCGAGGGCGGCATGAGCATCGGTGATGCCCTGCGAGTGCGCGCCGGAATGAAACCGATCGCCACCGTCCCGCGCGCGCTGAAGACCGTGGACACGGCCTCCGGCGAGGCAACCACCGCGCACCACCAGCGTTCCGACGTGTGCGCGGTGCCGGCCGCCGGCGTGGTTGCGGAAGCGATGGTCGCCCTGGTCCTCGCGGACGCCTACACCGAGAAATTCGGGGGAGACTCGATCGAGGAAACCCGACGCAACGTCGAGGGGTACCTGGACTCGATCCCCGAGGAGCTGGATTTCGCGCCGAATACCGAAGGCTGGGACGCATGAGCCAGGTGGGGCAGGAGCCGCAGCCCTCCTCCGAACCTGCCGGCCCCGTGGTCCTGATCGGTCCCATGGCGGCGGGGAAGTCGTTCCTGGCACTGCACCTGTCCAAGTTCCACGGGTACGGCTTCGTGGACACGGACCAGCAGATCGTGGAACGCCACGGGGTGATCGCGGAATTGTTCACCCGGTACGGTGAGAAGTACTTCCGGGATATCGAGGCGGACACGATCGAGGCCATTCTCCGTTCGCCGGAACACCAGAACGCCGTGGTCTCCGTCGGGGGCGGCGCTCCGATGACCCCGCGTGTGCAGGAACTGCTCAGGAAGCATACGGTGGTTTACGTCCAGGTGGACGTGGACACGGTCAGACCCCGGATCGAGGGAAACACCACGCGTCCCATGCTCCAACCGGACCCCATCGCACGGTGGAACGAGATCTTCCGCGAACGCCGCGAGACCTACGAAGAGCTGGCCACCGTGATTCTCGACGCCCGCGGCGATCGAGAAATCTCCACGATGGCCGAGGAACTGCACGACATCATTCGCTCGACACGCTCCGCCTGAACGATGCGGGCCGGCGGGAAACCCCACGCGCGGCCCATCGTTCGCCGAGCGTCGTACCAGGAGGAACACATGGCCGACGAGCCAACAGAGGCAACGCGCATCGCCGTGACGGGCAAGCAGCCGTCGGAGAACTACGAGGTCCACGTGGGCCACGACCTGCTCGGCAGCCTGCCCGAGATCCTGGGACCCAGAGTCCAACGGGTGCTCGTGATCCACCCGCGCGCCCTGCGTTCCACCGGCGAATTGGTGATGAACGACCTGAAGGCCGCGGGCCTCGAGTCCTTCAGCGCCGAAATCCCCGACGCGGAGGAGGGAAAACACGTTCAGGTCGCCGCCTTCTGCTGGCAGGTTCTCGGCCAGAACGACTTCACCCGGTCGGACGCCATCATCTCTGTGGGCGGTGGGGCCGTCACGGACGTCGCCGGATTCGTCGCCGCGACCTGGCTGCGTGGCGTCCGCGTGGTGCACATCCCGACCACGCTGCTGGGGATGGTCGACGCCGCCGTCGGGGGAAAGACCGGGATCAATACCGCGGAGGGCAAGAACCTGGTCGGGTCCTTCCACCCGCCCGCGGCCGTCCTGTGCGACATCGGGACCCTGCGGACCCTGCCGGTCAACGAGCTCGTCACCGGTCTCGCGGAAGTCATCAAGTGCGGGTTCATCGCCGACCCCGAGATCCTCGATCTGATCGAGGCCCGACCGGACAAGGTCCAGGATTCCCAATCGGCACTGATCCGGGAACTGATCGAGCGGTCGATCAGGGTCAAGGCGGAGGTCGTGTCCGAGGACCTCAAGGAATCTGGTCGACGCGAGTTCCTCAACTACGGTCACACGTTGGGGCACGCCATCGAGCTGAACGAGCGGTACCAGTGGCGCCACGGGGCGGCGGTTTCCGTGGGTATGATGTTCGCCGCAGAGCTGTCCAGCGCGGCGGGGAACCTTCCCTACGACGTCGTCGACCGCACGCGCTCGATCCTGGAGAAGGTCGGTCTGCCCACGACCTACCGCGGAGACCAGTGGAAGAAGCTGTTGGACGGAATGCACCGGGACAAGAAGGCACGGGGAAACCTCCTGAGGTTCGTGGTGCTGGACCGAATCGGGGCGCCGCGGATCATGGAGGTCCCGGACGAGTCCATCCTCTTCGCGACGTATCAGGAGATTGCTTCCTGAACCGCCTCTCGACAGGGCGTTACAATAATTAGCGATTCATTTTTCAGGGTGCACGCGCGCCGTCGGAAAACATGCCAGAAGGAGTGTTCGTGGCAACGACCAACGACATCAAGAACGGGACCATCCTCAAGCTGGACGGAAACCTCTGGGGCGTCATCGAGTTCCAGCACGTCAAGCCGGGCAAGGGCGGTGCCTTCGTGCGCACCAAGTTGCGCAACGTGAACAGCGGCAAGGTGGTCGACAAGACGTTCAACGCCGGTTCGAAGGTCGATGTCACCACGGTGGACCGTTCGGAGTACCAGTACCTCTACCAGGACGGTGCCGACTACGTCTTCATGGACAACAAGACCTACGACCAGATCACCGTCCCGGGAAGCGTGGTCGGGGATTCGGCGAACTTCATGCTGGAGAACCAGACCGTGACCGTGGCGCTCCACGAGGGCGAGCCCCTGTACATCGAGTTGCCGCCGTCGGTGGTCCTCGAGATCACCTACACTGAGCCGGGCCTCCAGGGCGACCGGTCGACCGGTGGCAGCAAGCCTGCGACCCTGGAAACCGGCGCGACCATCCAGGTTCCCCTGTTCGTGGACCAGGGCACCAAGGTCAAGGTCGACACCCGCTCCGGCGACTACCTGGGGCGCGTCAACGAGTGAACTCGAGAACGAAGGCGCGTGTTCGCGCCCTGGAAGTATTGTTCGAGGCGGAGTCGCGCGGTCAGGACACGCTTGAGGTCCTGCACCGGCGCCGTCTCCATACCTCCGCGCTGATTACGGACTACTCCGAGCGCATCGTTCGGGGCGTCGTCGAGCGCGATGAGGAGATCCGCGAGTACGTGGAAACGTATTCGAAGGGGTGGACGATGGACCGCATGCCGGCCGTCGACCGTGCGATCCTTCGGCTGGGTGCCTGGGAGTTGCTGTACAACGACGACATCCCCGACGCCGTCGCCGTCTCCGAAGCCACGGGGATGGCACGGACCCACTCGACCGACGACTCACCGCGATTCATCAACGGGGTCCTCGGCCGGTTGCAGAAGGTCAAGCCGACCTTGCTGACGGACTGAGTCTTCGGCCCGAACCGATGGGGGTTGTGCCCTCGACGCGGCCTCCGGGCCGGGACACATCAGAGCGTGACGACGCCGCTGGACGACGATCCGGCGGCGTCTTCGTACGCCCGGGCGGTCTTCTCTCCGCCGCGGCGTTCTCTCCGCCGAAGTGGCAATTTTGAGCGGAAAATGGCCCAAAAAGTGCACAAAATCGCCACTTCGCGGGGGAAAATCGCCACTTCGAGGGGGAGGGAGACTGCGCCGTCACGGCCGCTACACAATTCGACCCGAAGCCGAAGGCCGCACCCGCCCTGTGGTAATTTTGGGCGCAGATGAGAACATCTTGCTGACCTTTAAATTCCGTCCCGTGAGGCGGGGAAGGAGGCAAACGCGATGACCGAAATCTCACGCCGTCACGGCAGCCCTCATCACAGGGTTTCCGAGAACGCGCGCGTCATTCTGGATTCTGCGGATGTCAACCGGGTTCTGACCCGTATTGCCCATGAGATCGTCGAAGCCAACAAGGGCACCCAGGACTTGGTCCTGTTGGGCATTCCGCGGAGGGGCTATCCTCTGGCACAGCGCATTGCCCAGAAGATCGCCTCGACCGAACCGCATTTCGACCCCGAATCGTGTCTCGGGCAGCTCGACATCACCATGTATCGGGACGACCTTCGGCGCAACACGTCCCGCACGCCGCAACCGACACGAATTCCCGCGGGCGGAATCGACGGGAAGAACGTCGTGCTCGTCGACGACGTCCTCTACTCGGGCCGGACCATTCGGGCCGCCCTCGATGCCCTCGGCGACTTCGGACGACCCGAGGTGGTCCGTTTGGCCGTCCTGGCCGATCGTGGACACCGCCAGCTTCCGATTCGCGCCGACCACGTCGGAAAGAACCTCCCCACCTCCCAGAACGAATCCGTTCAGGTATTCCTCCGTGAAACCGATGAGCCCGTTGCCCTCGCCGCGGGCGACGCCGACCGCGATCTCGGCGACTGCGTTCTTCTGGTCCCCGCCGCATCGGGGGCAGACGCCGTCGACGTCGGAAAGCAAGAGACCACCGGCAACGACGCCGAAGGGACGGTCGAATCATGAAGCATCTCCTGGACACCAGGGACTTGAGCCTCGAGGAAGCCGTCCAGGTCCTGGACACCGCGGATTCGATGGCCGAGGTCGGAACTCGGGAGGTCAAGAAGCTTCCCGCCCTGCGCGGTCGGACCGTGGTCAATCTGTTCTTCGAGGACTCGACACGGACCCGGATCTCGTTCGAGACCGCCGAGAAGCGGTTGTCCGCCGACGTCATCAACTTCGCCGCGAAGGGCTCCTCGGTATCGAAGGGCGAGTCCCTCAAGGACACCGCGCAGACCCTCGAGGCGATCAACGCCGATGCGATCGTGATCCGGCACCCGGCCTCGGGCGCGCCGGCGCGGCTCGCATCGAGCGGCTGGATCTCGTCCCCGGTCATCAACGCGGGTGACGGCACGCACGCACACCCCACGCAGGCGCTGCTGGACGCGATGACCTTGCGCCAGCACAGGTCCCGCCTCGACGGGCGGCCGACCCAAGGCTCCGATCTTCGGGGCATGCGGGTCGCCCTGGTCGGAGACGTTCTGCATTCCCGGGTTGCCAGGTCCAACGTGTGGTTGCTGTCCCTGCTCGGAGCCCACGTGACCCTCGTGTCGCCCCCGACGCTGCTGCCCGTGGGCATCGAGGACTGGCCCGTGGAGGTCCGATACAGCCTCGACGAGGCCATGGCCCAGGAGCTGGATGCGATTATGATGCTTCGCATCCAGCGGGAGAGGATGCACGCGGCGTTCTTCCCGTCGTCGGAGGAGTACGCGCGGCTCTGGGGCCTGACCCCTGAGCGACTCGCCCTCCTCGATTCACGAGGCGCCGAAACCGCCATCCTGCACCCGGGCCCGATGAACCGTGGGCTCGAGATCAGCTCCGCCGCCGCGGATTCCCCGCGATCCCTGGTTCTGGACCAGGTCACCAACGGGGTCTCGGTCCGCATGTCCGTTCTCTACCACCTGATGACCGGTCCGCAGGAGCAGGACCGGATCCCGGCACTCCAAAGGACATCATGAGCAATCAGAAATATCTCATCCGCGGCGCAAACCTGCTCGGAGAAGAGACCGCAGACATCCTTGTGGCGGACGGAACCATTGCCCGCATCGGGCAGGGGATCGAGGCGGACGGCGCGGACGTCGTCGAGGCCCAGGGGCTCGTTGCCCTGCCCGGCCTGGTGGACGTCCACACGCATCTGAGGGAACCCGGACGCGAGGACGCCGAGACCGTGGAGACCGGAACCCGCGCCGCTGCTGCCGGCGGGTACACCGCCGTGTGCGCCATGGCCAACTCCAACCCGGTCGCGGACACGGCCGGACTCGTCGAACAGGTCTGGGAGCTCGGACGCCAGGCGGGGTGGGCCGACGTCCACCCGATCGGGGCCGTGACCGTGGGGCTCGAGGGAGAGAGGCTCTCCGAGATCGGGGCCATGGCCGACTCCCGCGCCGCAGTCCGCATGTTCTCCGACGACGGCAAGTGCGTCCACAACGCCGTGCTCATGCGTCGCGCGCTCGAGTACGTCAAGACCTTCGACGGCGTCGTCGCCCAGCACGCCCAGGAACCGCTGCTGACCGACGGCGCCCAGATGAACGAGGGCAGCGTCTCGGCGGATCTGGGACTGGCAGGGTGGCCGGCCGTGGCCGAAGAGGCCATCATCGCCAGGGACGTGCTGCTGGCCCAGCATGTGGGTTCGCGGGTGCACATCTGTCACGTCTCGACCCAGGGCTCCGTGGAGATCATCCGTTGGGCCAAGCAACGAGGCGTGGATGTCACCGCGGAGGTCACGCCCCACCACTTGCTCCTGACCGACGAGTCCGTCCGCAGTTACGACCCCGTCTACAAGGTCAATCCGCCGTTGCGGACCCGGGAGGACGTCGAGGCCCTGCGCGACGCCGTGGCCGACGGAACCATCGACGTCGTCGGAACCGACCACGCCCCGCACCCGGTGGAAGCCAAAGAATGCGAGTGGGCGTGCGCCGCGATGGGCATGACCGGCCTGGAGACCGCGCTGTCCATCGTCCAGCAGACCCTCGTCGAGACGGGCCGGATCGGTTGGGGCGACGTCGCCCGCATCATGTCCACGGAACCCGCACGGATCGCGCGCATCGATGACCAGGGCCGACCTCTGGCCGAGGGGGAACCCGCAAACATCGTCCTGGTGGACCCGGCGGCCCATCGCGTGGTCGAACCCGAGAAGCACCAGTCGAAGGGACGCAATTCGCCGTACCGTTCGCTGGAGATCCCGGGCGCGGTCCAGGCCACGTTCTTCAAGGGCCATCCGACCGTGCTCGACGGTCACATCAACACGCCCCGGGCGCTCGTCGCCCAGGCAGACTAGGAACTCATGTCCACCAATCATCTGCTGACCCTCATTTCGTCGCTGGTCCTCGCGGGTCTCGTTCTCGTGCTGATCGTCGTGGGGTGGAGGTCACGCGCCCGACGCCAATCGGACATACCGGACATCCCCGAGGTTCCGCGCGAGCTGGACGGAGAGACTGCCGATTTTGCGTGCGACGTCCAGTACGTGTGCACCACCACGGCGGGGGACTGGCTCGACCGGATCGCGGTCCACGGCCTGGGCATGAAGGCCAACGGACAGGCCATGGTTTATCCGACCGGCTTGATCGTGACCAGGGACGGCGCTCAGGACCTCTGGATTCCCGACGAAGGCATCGAGGTGATCCGACGCGAATCCGGGATGGCCGGGAAGTTCGTGGAGAAGGGCGGACTTGCGGTCGTCTCCTGGCGACTGGGCGGTCGACTGGTCGACACCGGGCTCCGAACGCGAACCGGTTCGGACACCCCCGCCCTGATCGAGAAGCTGCGCGAGATCGCGCCTCAGGCCGGAGACGAGCTCCCCGCCGCCACAGACACTCAGGCCCCAGCGGGCCAGCACGATTCGTCGGACGCGTCCGCCGAAGAACAGAGGAAGTGAATTCATGACCAACGCATACAGAACATCCGAACGGGCGCTGCTGGTCCTGGAGGACGGCACGGTGTTCCGCGGCCGGTCCTACGGGGCCGTCGGCGAATCGCTGGGTGAGGCCGTTTTCTCGACCGGCATGACCGGATACCAGGAAACCCTCACGGACCCCTCCTACGCGGGCCAGATCGTCGTCCAGACCGCACCGCACATCGGCAATACGGGCGTCAACGCCGACGACGCCGAGTCGCGCCGCATCTGGGTCAGCGGTTATGTGGTGCGCGATGCCGCCCGCCTGCCCTCGAACTGGCGTTCCGAGAAGTCCTTGGACGAAGAACTTGCCGAGCAGAACATTGTCGGGATCCAGGGCATCGACACCCGGGCGCTGACTCGTCACCTGCGCAGCGCCGGAGCGATGAGGTCGGGCATCTTCACAGGTGAGGCGGCCGAGGCCCCGGAGTCCGACCTGCTGGAACGGGTCCGTCAGTCCTCCCCGATGCAGGGACAGCGCCTGGCGGACCAGGTCACGGCGGAGAACACCCTGACCATTGAGCCGGCGGACCACGGGTGGGACGGCGAGGTCCTCGGGACGTTGGTCGCCGTCGACCTCGGCATCAAGTCGATGACGCCCCGACGTTTCGCCGAGCGAGGCATCCGCGTGCACGTGGTCCCCGCGAACACCACGCTCGAGCAGATCAAGCAGCTCGGTCCGGACGGGGCGTTCTTCTCGAACGGGCCGGGGGACCCCGAGACGGCCACGGATCAGGTCGAGGTTCTGCGCGGCATCCTGCGCGCGGGAATCCCGTTCTTCGGGATCTGCTTCGGCAACCAGTTGCTGGGCCGGGCCCTGGGCTTCGGCACCTACAAACTGCCCTTCGGGCACCGGGGTATCAACCAGCCGGTGCTCGACCGGTCGACGGGGCGGGTCGAGATCACCGCGCAGAATCACGGATTCGCGGTGGACGCGCCGTTGGACGGACCGGTGACCGCTCCCGAGTCGGAATTCGGCCGGGTCGAGGTCTCGCACGTCGGGTTGAACGACGACGTCGTCGAAGGCCTTCGCTGCCTCGACATCCCCGCGTTCTCCGTCCAGTACCACCCGGAGGCCGCGGCCGGACCGCACGACGCCGCCTACCTGTTCGACCGTTTCATCGAACTCATGACCTCAACCGATTCGGCCGCACGCCAGAAAGCAGGAAAGTAACTCTATGCCTCGTCGTCAAGATCTCAAGAGCGTCCTGGTCATCGGTTCGGGCCCGATCGTCATCGGCCAGGCCGCGGAATTCGACTACTCCGGGACGCAGGCGCTGCGGGTGCTCAAGGAAGAGGGCATCCGGGTCATTCTGGTGAACTCGAATCCGGCAACCATCATGACCGACCCCGAGTTCGCGGATGCGACCTACATCGAGCCGATCACGCCGGACACCATCGAACGCATCATCGATCGTGAGCGGCCCGACGCCGTGCTGCCGACCCTGGGCGGTCAGACGGCGCTGAACGCCGCGATCGCCCTGGACGACCGCGGAACCCTCGCCAAGTACAACGTCGAGCTCATCGGCGCCAACATCGCGGCCATCAATCTCGGTGAGGACCGCGAGGCGTTCAAGGGCGTCGTCGAACGCTGTGGTGCCGAATCGGCACGGTCGGAAATCGTCCACTCGATGGACGAGGCCCTGGCCGCCGCGGAGAAGCTGGGCTACCCCATGGTCGTCCGGCCCTCGTTCACGATGGGTGGCCTGGGATCCGGAATGGCCTACAACGAGGAAGACCTGCACCGCATCGCCGGCGCCGGGATCCAGTACAGCCCGACCTCCGAGGTCCTGCTCGAGGAGTCGATCCTCGGGTGGAAGGAATACGAACTCGAGATGATGCGGGACAAGAACGACAACGTGGTGGTCGTCTGTTCGATCGAGAACTTCGACCCGGTGGGCGTCCACACGGGCGATTCGATCACGGTTGCGCCCGCGCTCACGCTGACGGATCGCGAGTACCAGAAGATGCGCGACGTCGCGATCGCCGTGATCCGCGAGGTCGGCGTGGACACGGGCGGCTGCAACATCCAGTTCGCCGTGGACCCGAAGACCGGACGCGTGGTCGTGATCGAGATGAATCCTCGCGTGTCCCGGTCCTCGGCGCTGGCCTCCAAGGCGACGGGTTTCCCGATCGCCAAGATCGCCACCAAACTCTCGCTCGGCTACACCCTGGACGAGATCCCGAACGACATCACGCGGAAGACCCCGGCGTCCTTCGAGCCGACGCTCGACTACGTGGTCGTCAAGGTTCCGCGGTTCGCGTTCGAGAAGTTCCCGGCGGCCGACCCGACGCTGACCACCACCATGAAATCGGTGGGCGAAGCCATGGCGCTCGGCAGGAACTTCACCGAAGCGCTCCAGAAGGCCTTGCGGTCCCTGGAACAGAAGAACAGCACGTTCTCCTTCGCGCACGACCGCCTCGAGCCTTCGGCCCTGCGGGAGCTGGTCGAGGCGACCAAGACGCCGACCACGGAGCGCCTGCACCAGGTGCGCCGCGCGCTGGCCGCCGGCGCCACGATCGACGAGATGTACGATGCCACCGGTATCGACCCGTGGTTCCTGGATCAGCTCCAGTTGATCAACGAGGTCGCGGACGAGGTCCGCAATGACACGAACCTGACCAAGGAGACCCTGGAGCTCGCGAAGCGCCACGGTTTCTCGGATGAGCAGATTGCCGAGCTGACCCACAGTCGCGAAGACGTGGTCCGCGGCGTCCGCCACGCCCTCGGGGTCCGTCCCGTGTTCAAGACGGTGGACACCTGCGCCGCGGAGTTCGAGGCCTTCACCCCGTACCATTACTCCTCCTACGACCAGGAGGACGAGGTGGCCCCGCACGAGGGCAAGTCGATCATGATTCTCGGGTCCGGCCCGAACAGGATCGGCCAGGGCATCGAGTTCGACTATTCGTGCGTGCACGCCTCGATGGTTCTGCGCGACGCCGGCTACGAGACGGTCATGGTCAACTGCAACCCCGAGACCGTCTCGACCGACTACGACGTCTCGACCCGCCTGTACTTCGAGCCTCTGACCCTGGAGGACGTCCTCGAGGTCATCGACTCGGAGCGCCGCACCGGCGGATTGCTGGGCGTCTTTGTGCAACTGGGCGGGCAGACGCCGCTCAAACTTGCGCGCGAGCTCAAGGAGGCCGGCGTCCCGATTCTGGGTACTTCGCCGGAGGCCATCGACCTGGCGGAGGACCGCGGCGAGTTCTCCCAGGTCCTCGCGGACGCGGGACTCATGACCCCGAAGAACGGAACGGCCTCGACCTTCACCGACGCCAAGGTGATCGCGGACGAGATCGGTTACCCGGTTCTGGTCCGGCCGTCGTACGTCCTCGGCGGTCGGGGCATGGAAATCGTCTACGACGAAGAGAACCTGGCCCGTTATCTGTCCAACGCCACCGAGGTGTCTCCCTCTCAGCCCGCGCTGATCGACAAGTTCCTCGAGGACGCCATCGAGATCGACGTCGACGCCCTGTTCGACGGGAACGAGCTGTACATGGGCGGCATCATGGAGCACATCGAGGAGGCCGGCATCCACTCCGGCGACTCGGCCTGCACCTTGCCGCCCGTGACGCTCAGTCCCTCCGTGCTCGAACGTGTCCGTGAAGCGACCCTGGGCATCGCGCAGGGCGTCGGGGTGCGGGGGCTCATCAACATCCAGTTCGCGGTCGCCTCGAACGTTCTGTACGTGATCGAAGCGAACCCTCGTGCCTCCCGGACGGTCCCGTTCGTCTCCAAGGCGACCGGCGTCCAGCTGGCCAAGGCGGCGGCCCTGATCGGTACGGGGGAGACCATCGAGTCCCTCAAGGCCTCCGGCCACCTGCCGACTCACATGGACGGCGCGAGGCTGCCCGAGGAGACAGCGATCGCGGTCAAGGAAGCCGTTCTGCCCTTCAACCGATTCCGGACCCATTCGGGGGCGGCCGTGGACTCGCTCCTGGGCCCGGAGATGCGGTCGACCGGCGAGGTCATGGGCCTGCACGCGTTCTTCGACACCGCCTTCGCGAAGGCACAGGCATCGGTCGGCAACGTGCTCCCCACGGAAGGTCGCGTGTTCGTGACCGTCGCGGACAGGGACAAGCGCGCGGCCATCGTGTACGTCAAGATGCTTCAGGAGCTCGGCTTCGAAATCATCACGACCGGCGGAACCGCGCAGGTCATGAGGCGGAACGGCATCCAGTGCACCGTGGTCCCCAAACTTCGTGACGCGAAGGAGGGCGAGCGGAGCATCGTCGACATGATCACCGACGGTGAGATCGCGCTGATCTTCAACACCCCGTCCGGCGCCGGCGAGGCACGCGGAGACGGGTACGAGATCCGCGCGGCCGCGACCAGCATCGGGTGCCCGCTCATGACCACGATCTCCGAGTTCGGCGCCACGATCCAGTCCATCGATGCACAGCGCCGTCACTCCTGGGACGTGATGAGCCTGCAGGATCACGAGGCGACGTTGTCCGCGGCTGCCGCGGCCGAACGTGAGGCCCAGCAGTGATGGGCACGGCATCTCCTGCCGGAGACCGCCTGTACCTGGCCATGCGGGAGAAGGGTCCCCTGTGCGTCGGGATCGATCCGCACCCGGGGCTCCTGGACGCCTGGGGGCTGGCGGACGACGTCGGAGGGCTCGAAACCTTCGCCCTGACGGTCATGGACGCGATCGGGGGAGAGGTCGCATCGGTCAAACCTCAGGTCGCCTTGTTCGAACGGCACGGCGCCGCTGGACTTGGTGTCCTGGAGCAAGTGATTGCCCGGGGCAAGGACTCGGGGACACAGGTCGTGTGCGACGCCAAGCGTGGGGACATCGGGTCGACGATGGCCGCATACGCTGACGCCTGGTTGTCCGAGCGATCCGGCCTGGCGGGGGACGCGGTCACCCTGAGCCCGTATCTCGGGTTCGGTTCATTGTCGCCCGCGCTGGACGCCGCCGCGGAGCACGGTCGGGGGACCTTCGTCCTCGCGCTGACCTCCAATCCGGAAGGTGCCGACGTGCAGCACCGGGGCGGACAGGACTCCGTGGCGAAGTCGGTCGTCGACCAGGCGGCCGCGGAGAACGGGCTACATGAGTGGACCCATGCGGGCCCCTGCGGCCTGGTCGTCGGTGCAACCGTCGGGCCGGCCCTGGATGCCCTGGGAATTTCCCTCGCGAACTTCAACGGCCTGATCCTGGCTCCCGGGTACGGAGCACAGGGGGCCACGGCCGACGACCTCGCACGGGTATTCAACGGTGCGGGCGACAGGGTCGTGGTCGCGAATTCACGTGGCGTACTGCGCCACGGCCCGGATCCGGACGCTTTGTCCTCCGCCGCGCGACGGTGCAACGAAGAGCTGATCCAGGCCCTGGGCCAGGAAGCCGGAAGTTCGAGCTGAGAATCACCGATTACCGGTCGGTACAAGACTCCGGGAACTTATCAATACACATTGATGTGTTCCCGGGGTCTGCCATATCTTTTGCAGAAATGATCGCCTTTGGTCGCCGTGCAACCGGGGGACAGCCCCGTCACGCACGAAGGCCCAACGGCGCCTCGGACTATCTCCCACAATGTGACGTCCGGAATTCTGGAACATTCTGTCCTCGACCATGGATTGACTGGTCTCGAAGGCTACTCTGAGGTAATTTAAGGGCTGTATCCACGAGGATTGAGTGGGGGACCTCGATTATTGCCTCGTAGAACTAGGAGAGGAAGTAACTATGGCTCTGCGCCCTCTGACCGACGAAGAACGCGCCGCGGCCCGCGAAAAGGCCAAGCAGTCTCGCCAGGCACGTGCCGATGCCAAATTGGCCCTTAAAAATCGAAAGATCACCGTGAGTGAGTTTCTTGATCGAGCGGATGCGGACGAGGCTTTGCAACGCATCCGTGTCGAGGATATGTTGAAGTCCATCCCGAGCATCGGGGAGATCCGGGCAGCGGCGATCATGAGGGAACTCAGGATCGCTCCCAGCAGGCGTCTTCGTGGCTTGGGAGCCCACCAACGCAGAAATCTCATCGAACATCTCGAAGGGTAATCCAGTGACAGAGACCCAGTCCCCGCATTTGACCGTACTCGCCGGGCCGACGGCCGTGGGGAAGGGGACGGTCTCTGCATACATCCGGGATCACTACCCCGAGGTGTGGCTCTCAGTATCCGCAACAACCAGGGATCCTCGACCGGGTGAACAGGACGGCGTCCACTACTACTTCGTCTCGGACGAAGAGTTCGACTCCATGGTGGAAAACCGCCAGATGCTCGAGTGGGCCAAGGTTCACAACAATCACCGGTACGGGACCATGAAGACGATGGTCGAGGATGCCCTGGCTGCCGGCCGGCACGTCCTGTTGGAGATCGACATCCAGGGGGCACGTCAGGTTCGGAACGCCATGCCGGAGGCCCAGATGGTTTTCCTGGCACCGCCGAGCTGGGAAGAACTGGTGCGCCGTCTGCAGACTCGCGGCACCGAAACCGACACCGAGCAACGTGTTCGCCTGGACACCGCGAAGGAAGAGCTGGGGGCAGAACCGGAATTCGATCAGACGGTCATCAACGAAACCGTCGAACAGGCGGCAAGCGAACTCGTGGACATCATGGGGATTGTCCAGCAACCCACCGAGGTGTGAGGGGGAGCGTCGGGGCGGCGTCGCAGGCATCGGGCGGCCCTCGAGGAACGGTGAGATGTCGGACAAAAGGCGATTGACCTCCTCGGGAGCGTGCTTTCGCCCGTCCTCGGCTGTACCATGGTGTATTAGTTTTGCCCGGTGGCTCCATTGAGCGTGAGCACCGGAAGAACGCCTGGCTTGCAGAGCCGGCGGTATTCAATCAACGTCACGGGAGAATTTCTTGGCACTTTCCGAACACGAAGGCATCATCGATCCCTCGGTGGATTCGCTCCTCGAGAAGACCGATTCCAAGTACGGCCTGGTCATCTTCGGCGCCCGCCGGGCCCGTCAGATCAATGCGTACTATGCCCAGCTCCAGGAAGGGCTCTTTGAGCACGTCGGGCCGCTCGTGGACACCGCGGTGAACGAGAAGTCCCTGTCGATTGCCATGCGTGAGATCGAAGAGGATGTCCTCGAGGCCCACCAGGTCGAAGGCGGCCGGTACAACGAGAACGGCCAGTTGATCCACGACGACGAGCCCGTCGCCAATTTCTTCGGCTCGGACATTTTCGCGACCGAGGGCGAGGCCTCGGACCCGTTCGTCGAGTTCAGCTCGAACGCATCGGAGGAGTCCGCCACGTCGGAGGACGACGCCGAGTAATCCACAGCGTCACCCGTGGTGACCGCGTGGTTCCCGTCTGACCGTTAGACTGGGGCCGTGCGAGTAATTTTGGGAATTGGTGGAGGCATCGCGGCCTACAAGGCCGCGATGCTTCTGCGTTTGTTCAGCGAGGACGGTCACGACGTCGTGGCCATGCCCACACGGTCCGCCCTCGAGTTCGTGGGCGCCCCCACGTGGGAGGCCCTGTCCGGATCGCCCGTGCGGACCACCGTGTTCGAGGACGTCGAGTCGGTCAATCACGTGCGCCAGGGCGAAGAGGCTGACATGATCGTCGTCGCCCCAGCGACCGCCGACCTCATGGCCAGGGTCGCCTCCGGCCGGGCGGATGATTTGCTGACCGCGACCATCCTGACCGCGCGCTGTCCCGTGGTCTTCGCTCCTGCGATGCATACCCAGATGTGGGAGAACCCGGCGACCGTCAGGAATGTCGGCCTGCTGCGCGACTACGGGTACACCGTGATCGAACCAGCCGTCGGCCGGCTCACGGGCCGAGACAGCGGGGCGGGGCGTCTGCCCGAGCCCGCCGAAATCCATCGTCGAGCCATGGCGGCCCACGCGGACCACCGTGAGAACGAGACGGAACCGGCGGACCTTACGGGCAAGAAAATTGTGGTCACGGCCGGCGGAACGCGCGAAGCCCTGGACCCGGTGCGCTACCTGGGAAACCGTTCCTCGGGGAAACAGGGCCTCGCCATCGCACTGGCCGCGGCGGACCGCGGAGCGGACGTCCACCTGATTCTCGCCCACACGGAGGTTCCGGACCCGGACGAGACGGAGAAGCTGCGGATTTCTCGTGTGTCGTCGGCCTTGGAGCTCCTTGAGGCCACGGAAAGGGCCGCGATCGAGGACCGCGCTGATGTCGTGGTCATGACGGCCGCCGTCGCTGACTTCCGCCCCCGTGATCTGTCGGAAACCAAGATCAAGAAGGATCCCGAGGCCCAGGACGCACCCACGATCGATTTGGTGCGCAACCCGGACATTCTCAAGACCTTGGTGAGGAAGAAATCCGAGGGGAAGCACCAGGCGTTCCTGGTCGGGTTCGCCGCCGAGACCGGGTCGCCGGAGCAGTCCGTGGCCGAACTCGGGCGGCTGAAACTCGAGTCCAAGGGTTGCGATGTATTGGTCGTCAACGAGGTCGGTACGGACCTCGTGTTCGGGAAGGACCGGACCGCGGCCACACTGCTGACCCGTGGTGCCGAACCCGGTGAGGAATCCGAAGTCAGAGGCACCAAAGCGGACCTCGCGCGTCGCCTGATGACACGTATCGCGTCACACTTCAACATTCCGCCGCAGTCGTCCAACGAGAGTATCGAACGAGTAGAGTAGCCGAGTGACTTCCAACGACCATCAGCATCTTCGCCTGTTCACTTCAGAATCTGTGACCGAGGGCCATCCGGACAAGATCTGCGACCAGATTTCCGACTCGATCCTGGACGCATTGCTGGCCAGTGACCCGTTGGCGAACGTCGCCGTCGAAACCATGGTGACCACCGGTCAGGTCATGGTCGCGGGCGAGGTCACCACCACGGCGTACGTCGAAATCCCGAAGATCGTGCGTGACACCATCCTGGACATCGGTTACGACAACTCGACGCGAGGATTCGACGGCGATTTCTGCGGAGTGTCTGTATCGATCGGGGAGCAGTCGCCCGACATCAACTCCGGCGTGTACACGTCCCTGGAACAACGGACCGGCGTCGCCGAAGACGAACTGGACCGCCAGGGCGCGGGAGACCAGGGCATCATGTTCGGCTACGCGACGAATGAGACCGAAGCCCTGATGCCGGCACCCATCTGGATCGCGCATCGCCTGTCGGAACGACTCACCAAAATCCGCAAGGACGGTGTCCTGCCGGGTCTGCGACCCGATGGCAAGACCCAGGTGACACTCGGATACGACGGCCACACGCCGGTCTCGGTGGACACCGTGGTTCTCTCGACGCAGCACGACGAAAAATACGCGCTCAAGGACCTCCAGCAGGAGGTCCAGCGGTTCGTGATTGACCCGGTGCTCGAGGATCTCGACCTGGACACGCGGTCCGCCGACTTCATCGTGAATCCCGCGGGCCAGTTCGTCCAGGGCGGACCGGTGGGTGACGCTGGATTGACCGGACGCAAGATCATCGTGGACACCTACGGCGGCATGTCGCGACACGGTGGTGGGGCGTTCTCCGGCAAGGACCCGTCCAAGGTCGACCGATCGGCCGCCTACGCGATGCGCTGGATCGCCAAGAACGTGGTCGCGGCCGGTCTCGCGGACCGCGCGGAAGTCCAGGTCGCCTACGCGATCGGGCGCGCACGTCCCGTCGGCCTCTACGTGGAAACCTTCGGTACCCACCACGAGGACCCGGTTCGCATCGAGAAGGCCATCAACGAGGTCTTCGACCTCCGGCCACTGGCCATCATCAACGACCTGTATTTGCGTCGTCCGATCTACGCCAAGACCGCGGCCCACGGCCACTTCGGTCGTGACGAGCCCGAATTCACGTGGGAGCGGACCGACCGGGCCGAGGCCCTGCGGGCCGCCCTGTAGTCATGACCGACCATCCCGACGGCGTCCTTCCGGGGCTGGAAGGATGGGAACCGCGTGAGAAGGACGCCGACCAGCTCGGTGCGGTGCCCGTCGCCGAGGACAAGCCCGTGGCCCGGGTCGCGATCGATACCCGGGTTCCTCACCTGGATCGTCTCTTCGACTACTCCGTTCCCGCGCATCTGGGAGAATCCGCACGCCCGGGGGCGCGGGTGCGCGTTGCCTTTCACGGTCGAGAGACCGTTGCCTGGCTCGTCGAACGGGTGGACCGCACCGAATCTCCCGTCCAATTGCAGCCTCTTCGCGGGGTCGTCTCACCCGTGCGCGCTCTGGCACCGGAAATCTGGTCCCTGGCCCAGGCGGTCGCCGCGCGGTACGCCGGGCTCAATTCCGACGTCCTGAGGCTGGCGGTGCCGCCGCGCGCCGCACGCGCCGAGAAACAGTACGAGCGCGACGTCCTGGGCCTGGGCCGGGCCGCAGAGGCTCCGAAGGAGGACGGGGCACCGGCGCAGGAGCAATCCGTCCCCGAGCCGACCCCCATCCCGGATCCCTCATGGTCGCCCGAGGGCGAAGAACAGTCGGACGGTTGGGAACTCTACGACGGAGGGCCCGAGACACTCCGACTCCAGAGCGACCCCGCGGGGCCGATCGTGAGACGCGTCGTCTCCGTCGCGCCGTCGGCGGAGCAGGATTGGGCCACCCTGATGGCCCGCGCGTGTGCCGCAACGGTTTCCGGCGGGAAGCGGGCGGTCGTCGTCGTCCCCGACAATCCGGCCCTGGACCGGCTCGAAGCGGCGATGAACCGGTATCTTGACGCGGACCGGATCGCGCGGCTGAGCAACAGCGCCGGACTCGCCGCCCGTTACGGATCCTTCTTGAGGGGACTGTCCGGGCAGGCCTGGGTGGTCATCGGAACCCGCTCGGCGGCCTTCGCACCGGTCCCGAATCTTGGGCTCGTCGCCTGCTTCGACGACGGCGACGAGAACCTCATCGAGCGGCAGGCACCGTACTGCCACGCGCGCGACGTCCTGCTGCTCAGGTCGCAGCTCCAGGAATGCTCCGCGATATTCATGGGTCACGCCGTGACCCCGGAGGCGCAGCGGCTCGTCCACACCCGGTGGGCCCGAGCCGTGGCCCCCAGCCGCGAGGCGCTCCGCAAGAATTCCCCGCTGATCCGTGCCACGTCGGACAGCTTCACCCGTGAACGGGACCCGATGGCCGCCATCGCCAGGATTCCGCATCTCGCGTATCAGGTGGCTCGGGAAGCGCTGCAATCGGGCCCGGTACTGGTCCAAGTCGCGCGCACTGGATACGCCCCGACTCTCGCGTGCCAGAGATGCCGCGCCTCGGCCCGCTGCCCCCACTGCATGGGCCCCCTCAGTCTTCACAAGGATTCGCGGTCCCAGGCGGTGTGCCGCTGGTGCCATCGGGGGGTTTCGCAATGGGCCTGTTCGGAATGCGGCAACGATTCCTGGCGGCTCACCACGGTGGGGGCGTTGCGCACCGCCGAAGAACTGGGACGCGCTTTCCCCCAGGTTCCGGTGGTCAATTCGAGCGGCGAGAACATCAAGGCCTCGGTCAGTGATCGTCCCGCCCTGGTCGTGGCCACGTCCGGTGCGGAACCGCGTGCCCAGGGCGGCTATCGGGCGGCGCTCTTGCTGGACGGGGACCGGATGCTCGCGCGCGATTCCCTGCGGGTTTCCGAGCAGGTTCTGCGGCGGTGGATGAACGCGAGCGCGCTCGTGGCCGACCGGGATTCGGGCGGTCAGGTGATCTGCACGGCCGAGGACTCGGCTGCACTCGGGGCTCTCGTCCGGTGGGATCCCGCGGGTTTTGCCGCCCGGGAAATGGCGGAGAGGCAGGAGTTGGGTCTTCCGCCCGCGGTGAGGACGGCGGCGATCACGGGGCCGAGGGTCGCCGTCGAAGAATTCGTCCGTTCCCTGAACCTGTCGGATGTGGGCGAGGCTCCCGCACTGCGCCTGATCGATCCCGTTCCGACGAGCGGCGACGACGAGGACGACGAATACCGAGCGATCATCTTCATGTCCTACGGACTGGCCCCACGGGTCACGGAGCTCCTTCGCGGAACCCGGGCGGCATTTTCCGCGTCCAGAAAATACGAGCCCGTCCAGATCCGATGCGATGCATTGGATGTGCTCTGACGCAGTTCAGAGCGACTGGGCGAGTCCGATGAGTTCCCGTGCCGAGTCGTCCCAGCTGTATCGTGCGGCGTCGTCGAGCGCGCCTAGAGCCGCCGCTCGGTAGGTGTCCGGGTCTTCGAGGTTCCGAACGGCCTCCGCGAATTCTCCGGGGTGTGAGAAATCGATGTGAGCCGCGTTCGGGGCTATTTCGCGGAAAATCGGGATGTCGGAGACGATGCGGGCGGTTCCTTCCGCCGCGGCCTCCGCGAGGGGCAGCCCGTAGCCTTCCGCCGAACTGGCCGTCACCAGGGCGGTGCAGGTCCCGAGGAGACGCCGGTAGTCTTCGTCCGTGACGCCGTCGTGGAAGGTCACCGAGGCCCCCTGGGGCACGATCGCCCGGAGCTCTTCCTTCCGGCGCGGGTCGTACCTCGAGAGCAGATGGAGCTCATAGTCGGGGAGGTGCTCGATGCCGCGGATCAGCAGGTCGACTCCCTTGTACGGCATCGCGGAACCCATGTAGACGAGGCTCTTGCGCCGGTGTGCAGCTCGGTCGAGGGCCTGCTCCCGGGTGACGCCGATCCCTCTCGGCGGAGCGTTGGGGATCACGGTGACCGGGCGGGTCGTGAGGTCGTGCTCTCGGATGAGTGATGCCGTCGTCCTGCTCACGGTCGCCACGGCGTCGGCCCGGTTGAGGAGCAGCCGCTGGGGCAGGTAGGACCGGTGGAACAAGCGCCAGCCGATACGCACGGGCGCCGGAAGGAAACCGGGTGGTTCCGGGTGGTCGTAGTAGATGAGGTCGTGCAGGGTCAGGATCAGCTTGTACTTTCGGCCCCACGACCCCATCGTCTGCATCGGAGAGAAGACGACGTCGGGCCGGAACCGGTTGACGGCGAGCGCGCTGAGTGGTTCCAGGGGGCCGGTGGGCGAGTAACCGCGCACGCTCGGAAGGGGCGGCAACTGGTCGAGTTGGGCGTCGTCACTCACGAGCATCGCGACCGCGAGGCCCGGATACTCGCCCGACTCGATGCAGCGAGCGAGGCTGTGCAGAAGGCTCGCCGTGTACCTGCTGATTCCGTCGTGGACGGGGCGAACGTAGCGGGCGTCCACGAGCAGGCGCAAACCTGCGCGGCCGGGATTCTGGTGCGTCATCGTGCGGCCTCCGGTCTCCGCGTGGTCGGGGACGAGCCGTTCTGGGCGAGTTCCAGCTCGTCGGCGAATCCGTCGATCATCGCCGCCGCCCTGCGCGGCGTCTCGTAGTGAATGAGATGGCCGACGTCAGGGATCACCTCAAGCCGGGCGTTCGGGAACGTCTGGGCGAGACTTTCCTGACCGGGAATGGACCCGAGATCGTCCTTTTCGGCAGCCACCAGGAGGGTCGGCACGGCGACTCGCGGGGCGGAGTCCCGAACGGTGTCCCGGATCGATGCCCTGTAGGCCTCGAGCACCACGGTGCGGGATGCGAAGCTGCCGAAATAGGCATCGTGCTGGCCGTTGATGAAGCGCCGCAACTCCGGGTCCTTGGTCTTCATCATGAGCAACGAGGAAATCCGGGTCACGACGGACGATCTGACGAGCGCGTTGCCCCACCGGCCGGGGAGGGCAGCGCACACGCGGTAGAACGCGGCCGCGGCCAGGGAAGGGATCCGTGCGGAGGATTCCAGCGCGGGTTCGCAGATCGGATTGATCAGGGCCAGACCGGCCACGGGGGCTGGGCGTTGGGCGGCGACGGCGGCGGCAACCACGGACCCGAAGGAATGTCCGACCAGCACGACCGGGCGACTGCCGATCAGCTGCACAAGGTCGGAGACGACGTCGGCGTAGGCCGCGACATCGTGTTCACGTGTCGTGAGGGGCTCGGATTTTCCGAACCCGGGAAGGTCCGGGACCACGACGTCCCACCGCGAGGCCAGAGCCTCGGCGATCAGGGCGAGGCCGTGGTGGTCTCCGCGGAATCCGTGGACCAGCAACATCACGGCGTCCTCGTCCCGGGAATCACGCCCCGTGTAGGTCCAGTAGCGCACGCGGGCGCCGTTGCTCGCGAATTCCGCCTCGTGGGGAAAAAGCCCGCCGACGGGTGTCTTCTCGAAGACTGTCGTGGGACGCGAGGGCGCCGGGGTCTGAGGAATTCTCCGGGAACGTGGCACGCTGGGGCTCCTGGGGTAGGGAAACGGTGCCCGCCGTAGGCACGGGCAACCGGTCATCACCTTACAAGCGAATCGGGCGGGGACGCGCCGACACGTTAGACTGTGAGCAACCCTGATGAGATGTCCAGGCGGGAGCGTGCCCGGACCACGGACTTTCACCACAGACAAGCGCAAAGGAAACACTGTGCCGCAGACGGTTGGAGAGAATCCCTCACGAGACGCCGAGGAGAAATCCTACGATTTCGCCTCGATGGAAGCCACGTGGGCGGACTATTGGGAGCGCGAGAATGTCTTCGCCCCGCTCGACGACGGTTCCAAGGAACGCCGATACGTCCTGGACATGTTCCCGTACCCTTCGGGAGATCTTCACATGGGGCACGCGGAGGCCTTCGCGATGGGTGACGTGGTCAGCCGCTTCTGGATGCAGAAGGGTTACGACGTCCTGCACCCGATCGGATGGGACTCCTTCGGCCTCCCCGCGGAGAACGCGGCCATCAAGAACAACACTCACCCGGCGGAGTGGACCTACAAGAACATCGAGACGCAGGCGGCGTCGTTCAAGCGGTACGGGATCGCGGTGGACTGGTCCCGACGGCTGCACACCTCGGACCCCGAGTACTACCGGTGGACCCAATGGTTGTTCCAGCAGTTCTACTCCAAGGGCTTGGCCTACCGGAAGGATTCGCCGGTCAATTGGTGCCCCAAGGACCAGACGGTGCTCGCCAACGAGCAGGTGGTCAACGGGGCCTGCGAGCGTTGCGGGACGCAGGTGACGAAGAAGTCCCTGAACCAGTGGTACTTCAGGATCACCGAGTACGCCGACCAGCTCCTGGACGACATGGAACAGCTCGAGGGCCACTGGCCGGATCGGGTGCTGGCCATGCAGCGCAACTGGATCGGCCGCTCCGAGGGCGCCCAGGTTCGCTTCACGATCAACGCGGGTGGCGGTAAGCCCGCCGACGAACTCTCGGTCTTCACGACCCGTCCCGACACCCTGTACGGCAATACGTTCTTCGTGGTGGCCGCGGATTCCGAGCTCGCTCTGGACTTGGTCGCGGAGGAGCAGGCCGAGGCTCTGGATGCGTACAGGGAAGAGGTCAAGGCCTTCTCCGACATCGAGCGTCAGTCGAGCGATCGCCCCAAGACCGGGGTCTTCCTCGGCCGCACCGCGGTGAACCCGCTGACCGGCGAGGAACTGCCGATCTGGGCCGCCGACTACGTGCTCGCCGACTACGGTACGGGCGCCATCATGGCGGTACCCGCCCACGATCAGCGCGACCTGGACTTCGCCCGAGCCTTCGACCTGCCCGTGCGGGTCGTGGTGGACACAGGGGAAGGCGACCCGGCGGACACGGGAGAGGCCACGATCGGCGCCGGGACGCTGGTCAACTCGGGGCCCCTGAACGGATTGGGCAAGGAAGAAGCCATATCCCGGGCCATCGCTCTTCTCGAGGAGAAGGGGCACGGCGAGGGCCAGACCATCTTCCGGCTCCGCGACTGGTTGCTCTCTCGCCAGCGATTCTGGGGCGCGCCCATCCCGATCATCCATTGCGCCCAGTGCGGTGAGGTCCCGGTCCCTGAAGACCAACTGCCGGTGCGGCTTCCGTCCGATCTCAAGGGCGAGGACCTGGCGCCCAAGGGGCAGTCGCCTCTGGCCGCGGCCAAGGACTGGGTCAACGTCGAATGCCCGAACTGCTCGGGACCCGCACAGCGCGACACGGACACGATGGACACCTTCGTGGACTCTTCCTGGTACTTCCTCCGCTTCGTGTCGCCTGATCTCGAGACAGGCGCCTTCGACCCCGATGCACTTCGCCGGTGGGAGCCGGTCGACCAGTACGTGGGCGGCGTCGAGCACGCGATCCTTCACCTGCTCTACTCCAGGTTCTTCGTCAAGGTCATTCGCGACCTGGGGTACCTGGACTACGACGAACCGTTCCGTGCCCTGCTGAACCAGGGCCAGGTGCTCAACCAGGGCAAGGCCATGTCCAAGTCCCTCGGCAACGGGGTGGATCTCGGCCAGCAGCTCAACGAGTACGG
This sequence comes from Rothia koreensis, assembly GCF_004136575.1. Taxonomy (GTDB): domain Bacteria; phylum Actinomycetota; class Actinomycetes; order Actinomycetales; family Micrococcaceae; genus Rothia; species Rothia koreensis. Next base: position 752,502 of record NZ_NOIQ01000001.1, on the reverse strand, counting down.
GGTGGACGCGGTCCGCACCACCATGGTCTTCGCGTCCCCGCCCGAGGACGACGTCGACTGGGCAGACGTCTCTCCCGGGGGCGCCGGCAAGTTCCTGGCCCGCGCCTGGCGGCTCGGACAGGACGTTTCGTCCGATCCGGACACAGCCGCGGACGGCGGGGACGAGGCACTGCGCCGAGTCACCCACAAGACCATCCACGAGGCCGAGCAGGCGGTGGATGCGCACAAGTTCAACGTCGTCGTGGCCAAGACCATGGAACTGGTCAACGCGACCCGCAAGGCGATCGATTCGGGACCAGGCACCTCCGATCCTGCAGTCCGGGAAGCGAGCGAGGCCGTGGCTGTCCTGCTCTCGCTCTACGCTCCGTACACCGCGGAAGATCTCTGGCACGAGCTGGGCCACGACACCCCGGTCCTGACGGCCGGTTGGCCGACCGTCGACCCGATGCTCCTGGTGGAGGACACGGTCACGGCCGTGGTCCAGATCAAGGGGAAGGTTCGCGCCCGCCTCGAGGTGTCCAAGAATATCGACGCCGAAGAACTCGAGCGCCTGGCCCTCGAGGACGACGCGGTCCGGAAGCACATCGGCGAAGCGCCGATTCGCAAGGTCATCGTGCGCGAGCCGAAACTCGTGAACATCGTGGTCTAGGCTGAAACGATGAATACCGGAATCGAGCCCCGCTGCCGGGTCGCCGTGGTGACGGACTCGGCGGCGGGGCTCGATCCGTCTGTGACCGAGCGCTGGGCCGAGGACGGTGGGTTCGCACGGATCTCGCTGCCGCTGATGATCGACAGCCAGATCTACACGAACAATGACGACCCCGGCGTCCAGGAACGCCTGGTGGTCGCCACGGCCGAGGGCCGGCGCATGACGACGTCGCGACCCTCTCCGGGTGCCTTCGCCTCCGTGTACGAGGCGCTCGCCGCGGACGGGTACGAACACATCGTCTCGATCCATCTCTCGGGGGAACTGTCGGGGACCGTCGACTCGGCTCGTGGAAGTGCTCGTCAGGCGCCCGTATCCGTGCGCGTGGTCGATTCCCGCAGCGCGGCCATGGGGCAAGGATTCGCCGTGGCTGCGGCCCTGGACGCCGCACGGGCCGGCGGCGGGCCGGACGAGGTCCAACGGGCCGCGATCGAGGCCGCGCAGTCTGCCCGACTCATCTTCTACGTTCCACGACTCGATGCCCTCGCCAGGAGCGGGCGAATCCCGAAGAGCCTCGCCATGGTCGGGCAGATGTTCAGCATTCGCCCGATCGCGACCATCGCGGACGGGAAGCTCAAGTACCTTGAGCGGCCCCGCCAGGAAACAGCGGCGGTCAAGAGACTCATCGAGCTCGTGATCGAGGATGCTTCGACCGCGGTGGCGAAGGACGCCGACCTGTCGAGCCGTGGTGATGGCCGGGCCGTCGTCGCCCTGCAGGATTTCTATGGTGGCAGCCTGGCCGACCTGCTGGTCGAGAGGCTGCGCAGTGAGTTCGGGGAGTCGATTCAGATTCTTCGCTCGAACATCCCACCGGTTTTGGCTGTGCACACGGGTCTCGGTCCCGTCTGTGCCGTCAGCGTTCCGTCCCGCTGGGTGCCCGGATTGTCCTCCACAGAGCGCTGAGCCGGCAACAAACCATCGGGCCCCTCCACAATTCCGGGACAATGGCGTCAAGCGCCTGCGTCCGGGAGCCCAACGTGTACCTACGATGCCGGCATGCAACAGCAAGGACACGTGGACCCTTCCCGGACATCCAGACCCGGTGGCTCGGTCCGTCGGCGCCGCGTCCACACGGCCCGTCGCGTCGGAAGGCCCGAAGCACGAGAGAGACTCGAAGCGATGATGGCCCGTGCCAGGGCACGCGAAACCGACGGCGTCGCGGAAGAGGCCTCGCCGCGGGACGCACCGGGCACCGACCTGGACGCGTCGAGGAATACCGGCGGCGTCCGGTGGTTCGTGTCGCCGCGAGCGGTGCTCGGCCTGGTGTGTCTGGCGGCCCTCGGTCTCCTCGTTTCCTGTGTCGTGAGCCCGCGTGACACGTCCTTCGAGGACGCGAAGGTCATGGTTTCCGGCACGCCGGTGCCCTGGAACCCCGGGGCCTCGACCGCTGCGACCGGCGCGGCACCGGATCGGTCCCATGGCTCGGACGCAGGCCGGACCGGAGGGGCTGGGGAGGGCGCGGAGCGCGACGGGGAGGGCGACGTTGTCGTGCATGTCATCGGTGCCGTGAACCGGCCGGGGCTGGTGCACGTGCCGGAGGGCGCTCTCGTCGATGATGCCCTCCGGGCAGCGGGCGGTCCGTCCGGCGACGCGGACCTGGACGCCATGAATCTCGCGGAGACGGTTTCTCGGGGGCAACAAATTCGCGTCCCGACCCATGCCGAAGCCGAATCCGCTCGGGCCTCGGGGACGGGTACCGCGCCCGGTCCGGGGGCGTCTGCGTCGAGCGGGGCTCCCGGCGCGACGTCGCACGGCAAGGTCAACCTGAACACGGCCAGCGTCGAGGAACTCCAGACGCTGCCCAAGGTCGGTCCGAAACTGGCTCAGCGCATCGTGGACTGGCGAAATCAGTCCGGGCCGTTCCGATCCGTCTCGGATTTGGACGCCGTGCCCGGGATAGGGCCGACACTCTTGGCGTCGCTGGAACCCCTGGTCACGGTATGAGGCCGGGTGGAGTGCTGGACCTCCGGTTGCTGCCTGCCGCGGCCGCCTCGTGGTGCGCGGCGGCCTGGGTCGGCGTGACGGGATCGGGACATCAGTTTCCCGTCGTCGTGATGTTCTGGATCCTGGGAGCCGCCGGAGCCGGGGCCGCGGCCCTGACAGCCAGCCGCGGGTGGGCACGCGCTCAGGTCCTGTCCGGATGCCTGGCCACCATGTCGACGATGTGCGTGGCGGCAGGTTCAGTCCTCTGGTTCACGCTTCCGCCTGCTTCGGACCTTCACCGCGCGCTCCGAGTCGCCGCCGAGGCAACAACTACGGCCCGGTTGGACCTCGTCGTTGAGCCGGACCAGCGCGCCAGAGTGGCACGGTACGACCACGCTCCAGGGGTGAACGCCCGCGTGGTCGCCATCGAATCAGGGGGCGAAAGGGTCTCCGGATCTGTGAGGGTAACCACGTGGTGGCCGACATCCGCGAGATCCGGGGGAGAAGGGGCTCCGCACGCAAACAGAGATACCGCGAGGTTCGGGACGGGTCGTGTACAGGAAGCGATGGGTGGGCCTCAGCCGGGCACCTACCAGGTCACGGCCATACCGCTCCGACACGACGCAGGGCCTCCTGACCTCCGGATTGTCTCTGCACAGCTCACGTCTCCCGCCGGAAACGACTCCCGGACCCGTCCGGATCAGTGGTGGAGAGCAAGAATGCGGGACACGATGTCCGCTAGAACCTACCGCCTGCTGACACCGGATACCGCAGCCCTCGTCACGGGGATGGCCTACGGCGAAGATTCCGCCCTCTCGGCGGGAGCCAAGGAAGCGCTCAGAACAGCGGGCCTGACCCATCTGACGGCGGTCAGCGGATCCAACGTGGCACTCGTGTTCCTTCTCGGCGTGCAATCACTGCGCTGGACACGCTGTCCGCGTGCTGTGACGCTCGCGGTGGGCGTCGTCGTCGTCGGTGGTTACGCAGCACTCGTGGGACCGGAACCGTCCGTTCTGCGAGCCACATCCATGGGACTTTTGAGCGGAACTGCGATGGTTCTCGGGCGGGGGCGAACGGCGAGTGCGACTCTCTGGTTCAGCATCATCGCATTGCTGTGCGCGGATGCCTCGATGGCGGGCAATGTGGGGTTCATTCTCTCGGTTCTGGCCACCGCCGGAATCCTGCTCCAAGGGCCTTCGGCGCAGAGGATTCTGTCCGTGGTCCTGCCCGAGATCATCGCGGACGTGGTGGCCATGACAATCGTGGCGACCCTGTGGTGCACGCCGGTTCTCTTGTGGGTCAGTGGGTTCTGGAGCGGGTATTCGGTTGCGGCCAACGTGGCGGTCGCACCCGTGGTTCCGGTCGCCACGGTCTGCGCGATCGTCGGGATGCTTGCCACACCGTTGCCCCTAGTGGCCGACGCCGCGACGATGTGCGCGGGATGGGGTGCTGGCTGGATTGAGAGCGTAGCAGAGGTCGTGGCGCGGTGGCCTGGGGCTCGCATCCCCGCCCTTGGGGGACTCGCACCCGTCGCGATCGCCACGCTGCTCAGCACAGTTTCCGCCCTCATCATTGTTCGTCTGGACCCGGCCCGAAGCCATAGTATGGAAACGATCCGGGCCGCCGACTCGCCTCAGATGTGTGACCGATCGGTCCGTTTCGCTCCACCGTTCCTATCCTCCGGAGATGCCAGTGCCACCTCGCCGAAGCAATCGTGAATCCACGGGACCCACGTGGCGTGACGTCGAGCCCGGGCCCGTGATCCTGCTCTACGGCCCCGAGGAGTATTTCGCCGCCCAAGCGCGACGGCGCATCGTGGCCGAGGTCCGGGCATCGCGTGGTGACGTCGAAGTTCACGAGATGTCGGCCAAGGACTACTCTTCGGGCTCGTTGGCGATGGCCACCAGCCCGTCCTTGTTCGGAGACGCACGGGTGGTCGTCGTCTCCGAGGTCGAGAAAATGAATGACGACTTTCTGGCGGAGGCAGTACCCTACGTGGAAGCCTCGGATCCGGAATCGGTCGTGATCCTGCACCACGGTGGCGGAAATCGCGGCAAGAGGCTCATCGACTCCGTGAAGAAGCAAGGGCACCCGGTGGTCGAGTGCAAGCCTCTCAAAACGGATCGGGACAAGACGGACTTCGTTCACCAAACATTCCGGGTCGAGCAGAGGCGCATCGAACCGGATGCCGCCCGCATGCTGATCGCTGCCGCCGGGAGCGACGTCTCCGAACTTGCGGCCGCCTGCCACCAGTTGATCGCCGATGGCCCGGCCACGATCACCGACCAGGTTGTCGAAAAGTACTATGGCGGACGGGTCGAGGTCACCGCGTTCAAGGTTGCGGATGCCGCGGTCGGCGGCAACAGCGGATTTGCGCTCCGGGCACTGAGGCAGGCCCTGGACTCCGGGGTAGACCCCGTTCCGCTGGTCGGGGCCCTCGCGGTGCGCGTCAGACACATCGCCCAGGTCCATGGGCGGCGGGAGAACCCGAATTCTCTGGCGAAATCGTTGGGCATGGCCCCGTGGCAGGTCGAACAGGCCCAACGGGACGCGAGGAGGTTCAGTTCCGAGTCACTGAGCCACGTCATCCGCGGTCTCGCCACGGCAGACGCCCAGGTCAAAGGAGAGGCGCAGGATCCCGTCTATGCCTTGGAACGTGCGGTTCTGAATCTTTCCACCGCCGGATCCCGCAGGTAGGGGCGGATCGGGAGAAACCGACGAACCCCGCGTGAGACAACGAAGGGCCCCTCCGAGAACGGAGGGGCCCTTCGGCTCACTTCTCTAGCTGCAGACTAAGACAGAGCGTTGACCCGCTTGCTGAGGCCCGACTTCTTGTTCGCAGCGTTGTTCTTGTGCAGAACACCCTTGCTCACAGCCTTGTCGAACTTCTTGCTGGCAAGACGAAGGGCCTGGTCGGCCTCTTCCTTGTTGCCGGCCTGCACAGCGGTGTTGACCTTGCGAACGGCAGTCCGCAGCTCCGACTTGTAGGCGTTGTTGCGGAGGCGTGCCTTCTCGTTGGTCAGGACGCGCTTTTTCTGAGACTTGATGTTAGCCACTTAAAAACTTTCTGTTTTGTCTAATAGGTCAGTGAGGGCAAACGAGCCGGATCTTGACTGAGCGGCGTGGGGATGCCTATGGCAATCCGGCCCGCAGTGCCCGATGACCATCGGACACACAGCTGTCGAGTTTATCAGAGGCTCGCGGACCGAGCCAGAGCGGACACGCGATGACGTATGCCACCCCGCGGGCGTCACCCACAGTATTCGATACGCACGCTACCGGCGGGAGTTCAGGCGCCCGACGACGTCGTCGAACCGTCGACGGTCGAGGGTCGCGCCCTCGCGACGGACGTTCTCGGCCTGGACCCGGATGACCCGGTCCACGTTGACCTCCGAGGGGCGGCCCTGGCGGTCCCAAGGTCCGGTTCCGATATCCATGTACCGTTCATCATGGTGGGCCGGGTTGTTGTGGTCCTTGCTCGTCAGCATCAGGGCAAGGAGGTCGTCACCGTCGCGACCGACGAGCAGCACGGGCCGGTCCTTGCCTTTCGAGTAATCCTCTTCGAAGGGGACCCACGTCCACACGATCTCTCCTGGATCGGGCCGACCATCCGGGTTGGGGGAGTAGGTCGCGCTGACCCGACCCGTGTAGTCACCGTTGTATCCCTGCGCGGCCCCACGCCGGTTACCTCGCGGGCCGCCGCTGTGTCCGGGACGTCCGGATGGGTTCTGCGCCTTCCTGACCTGACGAAAGACCTTCCTGGTCAGCCTGAAAATACGGCTGATCGTGTTCGCGTCGACATTCATGCCCCCAAGCTTAGGGGAGAACTTCGCACCCCGCGCGAAAACATGGGAAACTGGGATACAACCTGCACCCGTGTGCGTCCATCCAGGAAAGGAAGACATCCGTGGCACCTCAGGCGAGTCAGGCCCCACGGCCCGCCACAACCGATCCGGCGATTCTGCGCAACTTCTGCATCATCGCCCACATCGACCACGGCAAGTCGACCCTCGCCGACAGGATGCTCCAAGCCACCGGTGTCCTGACCCCGCGGGAGATGAAGGCGCAGTACCTGGACCGCATGGACATCGAGCGCGAACGCGGCATCACCATCAAGTCTCAGGCCGTGCGCATGCCCTGGGAGGTCGACGGCACCTCCTACGCGTTGAACATGATCGACACGCCGGGCCACGTGGACTTCACCTACGAGGTATCCCGTTCCCTCGACGCGTGCGAAGGCGCCCTCCTTCTCGTGGACGCTGCACAGGGAATCGAGGCCCAGACGTTGGCCAACCTGTATCTGGCCATGGAGAGCGATCTGGTCATCATCCCCGTGCTGAACAAGATCGATCTGCCCGCGGCCCAGCCGGACAAGTACGCCGAGGAAATCGCCAACCTGATCGGCGGCGAGCCCGAGGACGTCCTGAGGGTCTCCGGCAAGACCGGTGAAGGCGTGGAGGAACTCCTGGACCGAATCGTTCGGGAGATTCCTGCCCCCGAAGGCGACGCGGACGCACCGGCCCGAGCGATGATCTTCGATTCCGTGTACGACTCCTACCGCGGTGTGGTGACCTACGTCCGCGTGGTCGACGGCAAGCTGAACCCGAGGCAACGGATCGCCATGATGTCCACGGGTGCCGAACACGAACTTCTGGAGATCGGCGTGATATCTCCCGAGCCGAAGGCCACCGACGGCCTCGGTGTGGGGGAGGTCGGGTATCTGATCACGGGTGTGAAGGACGTTCGGCAGTCCCGAGTCGGGGACACCGTCACGGACGGGAAGAAGCCGGCCGATGAGCCGCTCGGTGGCTACGAGGACCCCAAACCCATGGTGTTCTCGGGGCTGTTCCCGATCGATGGGTCCGATTATCCCGTGCTGCGTGATGCTTTGGACAAGCTCAAGCTCAACGACGCCGCCCTCATGTACGAGCCCGAGACCTCCGGTGCGCTCGGATTCGGGTTCCGTTGCGGTTTTCTGGGCCTGCTCCACCTGGAGATCGTGCGCGAGCGGCTGGAGAGGGAATTCAACCTCGACCTCATCTCTACCGCCCCGAACGTCATTTACGACGTCGTCGCGGAGGACGGTTCGTCCATGCGGGTCACGAGCCCCAGCGAATTCCCCGAAGGCAAACTCGAAACCATCGCGGAACCCATGGTGGCCATCACGATCATCGCCCCCAGCGAATTCGTCGGAGCCATCATGGAACTGTGCCAGTCCCGCCGCGGTCAGATCGGCGGCATGGACTATCTTTCGCAGGAGCGCGTCGAACTGCGGTATCGGCTTCCGTTGGCGGAGATCGTGTTCGACTTCTTCGATCAGCTCAAGTCCAAGACTCGCGGCTACGCCTCCCTGGACTGGAAGCTCGACGGGCAGCAGGAATCGGACCTCGTCAAAGTCGACATTCTCCTCCAGGGAGCACGCGTGGACGCTTTCTCGGCGATCACGCACCGGGACAAGGCGTACGCCTACGGCACCTCCATGGCCTCGAAGCTCAAGGAACTCATTCCTCGGCAGCAATTTGAGGTCCCGATCCAGGCGGCCATCGGATCCCGCATCATTGCACGCGAGAACATCCGGGCCATCCGCAAGGACGTCTTGTCCAAGTGCTACGGCGGCGACATCTCCCGCAAGCGCAAACTCCTCGAGAAGCAGAAGGAGGGCAAGAAGCGAATGAAGACGATCGGACGGGTCGACGTGCCGCAGGAAGCATTCGTGGCCGCTCTGAGCTCCTCGGAGGAGACCAAGGACAAAGCGAAGAAGTGAGCCCGGCCCAACCCACGGGAGACCCCGCACCCCGCGACGGGCGGTTGCCCGCCTCCGTTCTGGAGGGAGCCGACGGCCGGTCCCTCAGTCTGTACGTCCATGTGCCCTACTGTTCCGTGCGCTGCGGATACTGCGACTTCAACACGTACGCCAAGGAAGACTTCGGCGACGACGTCGGGCGCCTCACCTATGTGAGGGATGCCCTCGCGGAATTGCGCTTCGCCGAGAAGGTGCTCAAGGAATCGGGCTTGCCAGCCCGGCCGCTGCACTCGGCCTTTTTCGGAGGAGGCACGCCCACACGGATCCCCACCGACGACCTGGTGCGGATCCTGGGCACGGCCATCGAAATCTTCGGACTGGAACCGGGCGCCGAGGTCACCACGGAAGCCAACCCGGACTCGGTGGAGCGCGAGGATCTCGTTGCGCTCAAGGAGGCGGGATTCACCAGGGTCTCCTTCGGGATGCAGTCGGCCGTTCCCCGTGTCCTCGAAGTTCTGGAACGGACTCACGAGCCGGCGAACGTGCCCAAGGTCGTCGGCTGGGCCCGTGAGATCGGCCTCGAGGTCTCCGTGGATCTGATTTCCGGTGCCCCGGGCGAGACCCTCGACGAATGGCAGACGTCGGTCGAAGCGGCGATCAGTTACCGGCCGGATCACATTTCCGCTTATTCACTCATCGTGGAGCCCGGGACCAAGCTGGCTGCACAGATAGCGCGCGGCGTCCACACCCCGGTCGACGACGACCAGCAGGCCGACATGTACCTCTTGGCCAGCCGCCTGTTCGAGGAGGCCGGTTACGGCTGGTACGAGGTCTCGAACTGGGCTGCGTCCGTGGAGAAACGTTCCGCCCACAACCTCGCGTACTGGCACAACCAGGACTGGTGGGGTATCGGGCCGGGCGCACACTCCCACGTCAACGGGACCCGGTGGTGGAATGTCAAGCATCCCGTGCCGTACGCGCAGCGTCTGCGTGATCGGTCCTCGCCGGCTGCGGCCCGAGAGATTCTCGACGAGGACACGCGCTACATGGAGGACGTCATGCTGGCTGCCAGGATTCGGGACGGCCTGCCCCTGAACCGGTTGAGAGCTGAGGGCAGAGACAGGACGCCTTGGCTCGCGCAACAGGGTCTGATCGACCCGCAGGCGCTCAATGACGACGTCGTGCGCCTCACCCTCGAGGGCCGTCTGTTGGGCGACGCCGTGGTCCGAGAGCTCACTGCATGAAAGGTCTCGGTGCCCCGGCGGGGCACCGGCCTGTCAGCGCCTCCGGTGCGAGAACCAGTCGAAGGTGCGCGTGTTGTACTTGTACTGGTAGGGGTTCCCCCTGTTGACCCGGATGCCCGCGATGAGCGAGAACACGGCGAGGTAGACCCAGACGAGCGCGGCGATCAGGCCGAAGATCCAGCCGATGCCGGGCAGGACCGACAGCCCGACACTGACAACGATGATCACCGACGGCAGCAACGTGAAGTTCAGTGCCTCGCGCGCTTCCTGGGCCGTGAAACGGCCGCGGGTGCGCAACGTCGAGTAGATGATGGCGGCCGGAATGCACCCGATGACCCCGCCGAAATGGGCCATCGTGGCCATCGAGCGGTCATCCTTGACGCTCAGGGGCTCCGGGTTCGCGGACACACCCTCGAACGGTGGCTTCTTATCAGTGGAAGTGATCGTCAAAACCTCGCCTTGTCTTTCGGGCAGATACATGCGTGTCGGGGACACGCACTCAAATATTACCGGCTGGTCGCCGCAAAAGGGGATGCATTCCCCCAAACAATGTCACGGAAGTCGTTTCCGGGCCAAGGGGACCTCGGCGCCTCAATGCTCGGGCGCCGCCGTCAGGAAGTCGATGATGTGCTCGACCGGCCCCAGGATCCCCGGATCGAGGTCGGCGTAGGTGTTCACGCTCGCGAGGATCTTTTTCCACGCTCTGGCCCGCTGTGCAGGTGTCTCGTGGGGCCAACCGATGCGACGCAGGATTCCGGTCTTCCAGTCTTCGCCGCGAGGCACGGACGGCCACTCGCGCAGTCCCACCGCCTTGGGCTTGACCGATTCCCACACGTCCACGTAGGGATGCCCCACGAACAGCACATTCCCCTGGGCCCCGGCCAGTTTCATGGCTTGGTCGGCCAACCGCGACTCCTTGCTTCCCTCGACCAGATGGTCTGCCAGGATACCGAGGCGTCTTTGAGGGGAGGGCGCGAATTCTTCGATGATTTCTTCGACGTGGTCCAGGCCGTGCATGGGCTCGACGACGATGCCTTCGATCCTGAGATCGTCTCCCCAGACCTTCTCGATCAGCTCGGCGTCGTGGAGTCCCTCGACCAGCATGCGGGAAGCCCGAGCCGTACGGGCTTTGGCCCCGGGCACCGCCACCGAACCGGACCGGGTGCGCCCCGGCGTCGTCGTCTTCTTCGGCCGCGGGACCACCAGACGCACCGGCTCGCCTTCATACAGGAAGCCGTCACCGAGCGGAAAGGACCGTACGGCGCCGTGCCGGTCCTCGAGGCCGACGACGCGCTGACCGCCCACGGACTGCAGGGACACTGCCGCACCCACCCAGCCGGATTGGACCTCTTCGATGACCATTCCCTGCCTGACCTCGAGATCCCGCGGCTCAGGGGGACGGTGGCTCAACCCCGCGCTGCCGAGGTCCTGGGGCCCCCATCCGTAGCGGTCCATGCGCTTCTCCTTGTGTGATGACGGTCCTGGATCGAGGACATGGGTACCGACCCAATATAGTCGCTCCGCCGAGAGCTGAGCACGCCGGAAGCGTTTTCCGACGGCGGTTTCGCGGCGTAGACTTAGCAGTCGAGCGCGGAGAGTGCCAGTGCACATGGCCCTCCGCCACCATGACCAGGACGAGCCAGTAGGGAGAGAGACCGTGAATCAGCCGCGCCGGCTCGACGTCCTGAGCGCGATCGTCGAGGACTACGTCCATTCGCGGGAGCCCGTCGGCTCCAAAGCATTGGTCGATCGGCATCGGCTCGGCGTCTCCAGCGCTACCGTTCGCAATGACATGGCAGCCCTGGAAGAAGCGGGCATGATCATGGCCCCCCATGCGAGTGCCGGGAGGATCCCCACCGACAAGGGATACCGGGCATTCGTCGACCAGATCGCGTCGGTCAAACCGCTGTCCGTGGCGGAACGTCGTGCGATCTCGAGCTTCCTGGATTCCTCCGACGACGTCGACCAGATGATGGAGAAGACGGTCAGGCTGTTGTCGCAGCTGACCCGCCAAGTTGCTCTCGTCCAGTATCCGACCAGGACCGGTGCCCGCGTTCGTCACCTGGAGCTGGTGACCATGGCGCCGAAATTCGTTCTCGTCGTGATGATCACCACTCGTGGCGGAGTCGGGCAGCGTGTGGTCGAGGTCCCGGAGGACCTGACCGAGGAAACGCTCAAGACCATGCGCGCGCAGTTCCTCGACGCCATCCTGGACCAACCCGTCGGCGAACTCGAGGAAGCACTGGTCCCGGCCGTGACCAGATGTGAGCCGATGCACCAGAAATCCGCCGCGATCCTGGCCGGAATGGTGACTATCCTGGGTCGGAACGAACAGGAGGAAAGGCTGCTCATGGCAGGCACCTCCTATCTGGCCGAATCCACCGACGACTTCAATCGCAACATCGCCCCGATCCTCGATGTCCTGGAAGAACAGGTCGTGATGTTGCGGTTGCTCTCCGAGATCGACGACGACGCCCGTGGCGTCTCCGTGAGGATCGGGAGGGAAAACGCTGAAAGCCCATTGTCGGACGCGTCGGTGGTGGCCACCGGGTACGGGCCGCAACTTGCCTCGAAATTGGGCGTCGTCGGACCGACTCGCATGGATTATCCGGGAACGATGTCCGCGGTGAGGGCCGTCGCGCGGTACCTCTCCCGCATCCTGCACGAATAAATCGGCACGTACAGCCGTTGACGAATTGGAACCCACGCGGTGCCCACCGCAGATCAAGGAAGTTCAGTGAGCGACCACTACCAGACCCTCGGCGTCTCCAGGGACGCCAGCCCGGAAGAGATCAAAAAGGCGTATCGCAAGAAGGCGAGAACGCTCCACCCGGACGTGAACCCCTCGCCAGAGGCCGCTGAGGAATTCAAGCGGGTCTCGCATGCCCACGACGTTCTCTCCGACCCGGACAAGCGACGCGTCTACGACGCGACCGGAAACGAGAACGGAAACAATACCGGCTTCGGCGGCGGATTCCCGGGCAGCGGATTCGGATTCTCGGACATCTTCGAGACCTTCTTCCAGGGCGCCGGCGGCGCCCGGGGACCGGAGAGCAGGGTCCGTCAGGGTCAGGACGCACTGATCAACGTTCGGGTCAGCCTCCGCGATGCCGTGTTCGGAACCGAGAAGGAGGTCACGGTGGACACCGCCGTGACGTGCACGCTGTGCGAGGGCCAGGGAACCGAGAAGGGGACCGAGCCCGAGACCTGCGACGTCTGCCACGGCCAGGGGCACATTCAGCGCCAGGTCCAGTCCATTCTGGGCAACGTGGTCACCACCGCCGAATGCCCGAGCTGCCGCGGTTTCGGAACCGTCATCAAGCATCCTTGCCCCGAGTGCTACGGCGAGGGACGCGTTCGCCAGCGCAAGCCCCTGACCCTCAAGATTCCGGCGGGCGTCGCGACCGGAACCCGCATCCGTCTGGGAGGCCAGGGCGAGGCCGGAACGGGTGGCGGGCCGAATGGCGACCTCTACGTCGAACTGCGGGTCAACCCGGACGAAACCTTCACCCGCGAGGGCGACGACCTCCACGCCACGATGACGGTGCCCATGACCGCGGCCGCCCTCGGCACGACCATCAGCCTCGAGACCTTCGACGGCCCTCAGGACGTCACGGTCAAGCCCGGTACGCAGACCGGCCAGACCACTACGCTCCGCGACCTGGGCGTGACCAAGTTGCGCGGCAACGGCCGCGGCAACGTCGTGGTGCACTTCGACGTCGAGACCCCGTCGAAGTTGAACGACGAACAGCGCGAGCTTCTGAAGCGGCTGGCCGAGTTGCGTGGGGAGGACGACGCCGTCGGCGAGACTCTGCAGAACACCGGCCAGGGGTTCTTCTCCCGCCTGCGCGACCGCTTCCAGGACTAGAGGCACGCCGTGACGCATCCGGTTTTCTACATCGATCCCGAGTCCCTCGGGGCCTTGGCCCCGGGGGACCGGTTCGAGCTGACGGGAGACGAAGGCCATCACGCCAAGACGGTCAAACGACTCGGGGCGGGCGAGGCCCTCGACCTGGTCGACGGCGAGGGCCGGCGCATCGTCGGTACCGTGAGCGAGATCCTCCAGGACGGACTCGCGATCACCGTCGAGGAGGGACCCGAACGGGACCCGCGGAGTCCGGTGATTCTCGTACAGGCCCTCGCCAAGGGCGACCGGGATCTGATGGCCGTGGAAATGGCGACCGAGCTGGGCGTCCGAGCCATTGTCCCGTGGCAGGCAGACCGCAGCATCGTGAGGTGGAAACAGGACCGCGCCGCCAAGGCACACGCAAAATGGGCCAAGACCACGAAGGCCGCCGCGAAGCAGGCCCGGCGTTCGCTGGTACCTGATGTCGACCACCTGGTCTCGACCGCCCAGTTGACGCGGGCCGTCGGTCCCGAGGACTCGATGATCGTTCTCCACGAGCAGGCCGGGCAGAGTCTTCTCGCTGTATTGGACGACCTGCAGGTCTCGCGCGGCTTCTCAGGAGACGGACGTTTGTTCGTCGTCGTCGGCCCGGAAGGTGGAATCGGTCCGGAAGAACTTCGGAGCCTCGAATCCGTCGGTGCCCGAACAGCAGTTCTGGGTCACGACGTCCTGAGGAGCTCCACGGCCGGGGCGGCGGCGATCGCGGTGATCAACGCCGTGACCGGCCTGTGGCAGTGACAGCCGTCTACTTGTTGACCGTGAACTGGTGGTCGTCGTAGAGACTGACCTCCTGATCCGATACGGCCAGCCCGGGGTCCTTGAGGTCCTCGGTCTTGATGTAGATGCGGATCGTGTAGTCTCCCTCGGCCAGGTTTCGGCTGAACTGAATCTCCTGGAGCCCGGAGTCGTCGCCGGAGAGATCTTCCGATCCTGCCGCAACTTCGGAACCATTCTTGCGGATGTCCCAGTAGACCCGGGACGCCACATTGGTGGCCACCATTTTGACCGTGGTCGTGGTGCCGAATACGGAATTCTGCTCCGGATCGATGATCCACAGCGGGGCCGCGACGGCTTCGTCCCTGACGACGGTCTGACCCAGCGTCTGATTTCCGAATTTGTATCCGCGGTGCCCGTCGACCAGCACGATGACCTTGGTGCTGGGCCCGGCATCCGAGATTCCGCCCACGGCGGCTGAGGCGGTCGCGGTGTACACCAGTTGCTGCACGGCCAGGTTGGCCTCGTCGGCAGATATCGAGTGGTCGAAGGCGTCGGAGGACAGGTTCAGCGTCAGGGTTCCGTCCTTCGACATGGAGGATCCGACCGAGCCCGCGGGATTCCATGGGTTGTGGTAGTCGGGGTCGCGAGGCTGGACCCGTGTCAGCATGGACACCGCGGTCGCCACGACGTCGCCCCTCGACGCGGCGTCGTCCGCCTTGTAGTCGTGATATTCCCGGTAGAGGAACGAGGATTTGCCGGTGGCGCCGATCCAGTACAGCGGAACCTTGAGGGCCGACGGCGAGGCCTCCGAGGTCGGGGACGCCGATTCTTCGGACTCACCCACCTGGTTCGCGGCATCGAGCAAACCACAACCGCTCAGCACACTGGGGAGCACGAAGAGGCCCGCGACAACCCCGGCGGCGGGGCGCCATGCGCGTGAGATCATGTCCTCGGCCTCCAGATCAGGTCGCGGCCTCTGGGCCGCGGGGTCCGTGGGTCCAGTCTACGGTGTCGGGTGGTATCCGGGTGGCCTCGGTGTGTTCCGAGCCCGTCGCTCAGCTGTCAGAGGAGACTCGTGGTGACCCTGACTCGGGACCGGTAGTCTGGAACAATCACCGGATCCCCAGCACGGCGGGTTCGCAACCCTTTGAAGGAGAGGTTATTCCGCATTTGATGACAGCATCCACACCAGGTTCTTCTCGCCCCCTGTCCGTTTCGAGGAGTTACACGTTCCGAAGCCGAGAGTCGATGGTGGAGGTCCTCGGACCGCAGGATTCGTCGTTGCTGATCATCGAGCAGTCCTTCACGGAGGTCTCCGTGGCGGCCAAGGAACTCGACGTCGTTGTCACCGGCCCCTCGGCGCAGGTCGACCTGGTCATTCGACTCTTCGAGGAATTGGAGGTCCTGTCCTCCCAGGAAGGTGTGATCAGTGCTGAGGTCGTCAAACGACTGGTGGACTTGCTGATCAAGAACATGTCGGCGGCCTCTCCGAGCATGACCCAGAACATTCTTTCTTCTCGCGGACGCAAGATCCGACCGAAGACCCTCAACCAGTCCAAGTACGTCGAGGCCATCGACTCGAACACCATCGTCTTCGGCATCGGGCCTGCGGGCACGGGCAAGACGTATTTGGCCATGGCCAAGGCCGTGCAGGCCCTTCAGTCGAAAGAAGTCAACCGCATCATCCTCACCCGTCCGGCCGTGGAAGCGGGGGAGAACCTCGGGTTCCTGCCGGGCAGTCTCAATGAGAAGATCGACCCCTACCTCCGGCCGCTCTACGATGCGCTGCACGACATGATGGAACCCGAATCCATCCCGCGCCTGATGGAGGCCGGAACCATTGAGGTGGCACCCCTGGCGTACATGCGTGGTCGCACCCTGAATGATGCGTTCGTGATCCTGGACGAGGCCCAGAACACCACGGCCGAGCAGATGAAGATGTTCCTGACGCGCCTGGGGTTCGGTTCCAAGATCGTTGTGACCGGAGATGTGACCCAGGTCGATTTGCCGACCGGTTCGGCGTCGGGGTTGCGGCAGGTGCGCAACATTCTGAACGACGTCGAGGACATCCACTTCTCGCAGCTCGAGGCCGTCGACGTCGTTCGGCACCAGCTCGTGAGCGACATCGTGACGGCTTACGGGCAGTGGGAGGATCAGCAGCAGTCCGTGTCCCACCGACGGTCGGGAGGCCGCCGTGAGCGGCGCGGAACGGACTCGCAGCGGGATCACCGTCCGGAAGGAGACGCGCAGTGAACGCCGACCAAGCTGACGCGGAGGAAAGGTTGCCGTTCGTCGAGATAGAAGCCTCCGAACCTGAGACCCCGGCGGAGGAGACCGCCTTCGCCGAGGCAGATCTTGCACAATTGCGGGCCTTGGTCGCTTTTGCCTTCGACGCATTGCACGTGTCTGCCCGTACCGAGGCTTCGGTGGCCCTGGTCGGGGAAGCAGAGATGGAAGAGCTCCACCTCCGTTGGATGGATCTGGCCGGGCCGACGGACGTCATGTCCTTCCCGATGGACGAGATGCGTCCCGGTTCCCCGGACCAACCGGCCGAGGGCACGTTGGGCGACATCGCGGTGTGCCCCACGGTCGCGTCCCGCCAGGCACAGGCCGCAGGCCACAGTACGGCCGACGAACTGTGCCTGCTCACGGTGCACGGTATCCTGCACTGCCTGGGCTACGACCACGGCACCCGTGACGAGGAAAAAGAAATGTTCGCTCTCCAGCGCGGGATCCTCGAAGAATTCCTGGGCCACGCGGCACCCGTGGAAACGAGGCACTGACCAGGCATGATCACGGCACTTCTCGCCTTGGCGACACTGCTGCTGCTGGGCGTCGCGTTCGTCCTGACAGCCGCGGAATCAGCATTCACCTACCTGCCTCGACACGATGCCGAAAAGGCCTCGCAGGCCGACGCGCGTCGGAGCCTGAAAAAGGTTCTCGAAGATCCCCGACCCTGCATGCACGCCCTGAGGTTCGCCCGCATTTTCTGCGAGTCCCTGGTCTCGGTGATTCTGACGATCCTGTTCCTGCAATTCATCCCGATGGTGTGGCTCTCCGCGCTGATCGCCGTCGTGATTGCAACGTTGCTCGGATTCGTGCTGATCGGGGTTTCGCCCCGCCACGTCGGACGATCGCATCCGTTGACCGTTGCCGCGAGAACTTCAGGGTTCCTTCTGGTGATTACCGCAATTCTGGGCCCACTGCCTCGATGGCTCATGCGTGGCGGATCGGCATTCTCGCAGCCCGAGGACGAGAACGCGGGGTTCTTCACGGAAGAAGAATTGCGCGAATTCGTCGACCGGGCCAGCGGGACGGACGTCATCGAGGACAGCGAGGCGGCGATGCTGCATTCGATCTTCGAACTGGACGACACCCGTATCCGCGCGGTCATGGTCCCTCGGACGGACACCGTGACGTTCGACCTGGACGACACCGTGGAGAACGCCCTCAATCTGTTTCTCCGTTCGGGTTACTCCCGTATACCGGTTCTTGGCGAGGATTTCGACGACGTCCGGGGCTTTCTGTACCTCAAGGACGTTGCGGAGGCCATCCTGCCCCGGCAGGACCGTCGCACCGGGGCAAGCGTTCAGGAGTTGCTCAGGCCGGCGCGATTCGTCCCGGAGTCCCAGAAGGTTTCGGAGCTGCTTCCCCAAATGCAGAGGGAAGGCACTCACGTGGCCGTCGTCGTCGACGAATACGGCGGAACGGCCGGATTGGTCACGCTCGAGGATCTGATCGAGGAGCTGGTCGGGGAGATCGTGGACGAGTACGACACGGTCGAACCGGAGGTGACACCCGAAGGCGACGCGTACCGTGTCTCGGCCCGCATGAGCGTCGGGGACCTCGGCGAACTGTTCGATATCGACCTCGAGGACGACGACGTCGACTCCGTCGGGGGCCTTCTGGCCAAGGCGCTGGGACGAGTCCCGATCGTCGGATCGACCGCCGCGATCTACGGGATCCGGCTCAAAGCGGTTAAACTCGAAGGACGGCGGAACCGGGTCGGCACCGTGCTCGCGTGGCGGGAACCCTCGGAGGAAGACAGCGACGGGCAGGAGACCCCGGAGGAATGAACATGGAATTTGCAAGCGTACCGGAGGACTACGTCGCCGGATTCGCCGTCCTGGTGGGTCGACCGAACGCGGGAAAATCCACGTTGACCAATGCACTGGTAGGTCAGAAGGTCGCGATCACATCGAACCGACCCCAGACGACCCGTCACACGATTCGCGGCATCGTGCACCGGGAGCACTCGCAACTGATCCTGATCGACACGCCAGGACTGCACCGTCCCCGCACCCTCTTGGGCGAGCGTCTGAACGACCTCGTTGCCGAGACGCTGTCCGAGGTGGACGTCATCGGTTTCTGCATCCCTGCCGACGAGAAGATCGGTCCCGGCGATCGGTACATTGCCGCCCAACTCGCGGCTGCAGGCAACAAGCCGATCGTCGCCATCGTGACGAAGGCCGACAAGGTCCCTTCCGACCGTCTTGCCAAACAGCTCGTCGCCGTCACGGCCCTCGGCAATGAGGTCATGACGGCCGAAAGACGCGCCCGCGCAGAGCGTGCCCAGCGTCGGTCCCGTCGTCGCGGGGGAACAACGGTTGACGATCGCGCCGAACAGACCATGGACGCCGTCTCGTCCCCGCAGCCCGCCGACGACGGCCAGGGCGGCTGGGCCGACATCATTCCGGTCTCGGCGGTCAAGGACTACCAGGTCGACGGCGTGTCCGAGGTCCTGAGCCACCACCTGCCAGATTCTCCGCCGCTCTACCCCGATGGTGACCTCACCGATGAGCCCGAGGCCGTGATGGTCGGCGAACTCGTCCGTGAGGCCGCACTCGAGGGAGTCCGCGACGAGTTGCCCCATTCCGTGGCCGTCACCGTGGAAGAAATGAACGACCGCGAGGGCCGTCCCGAGGACGACCCCATGGTGGATGTCCACGTGAACCTCTTCGTGGAGCGGGATTCCCAGAAAGCGATCATCATCGGCAAAGGCGGGTCGCGGTTGCGCGAGATCGGAACCAAGGCGCGGCAAGGTATCGAGCCGTTGTTGGGCGCCAAAGTCTATCTGAGCATCCACGTCAAGGTGGCCAAGGATTGGCAACGTGATCCGAGGGCCCTGGGACGGCTCGGCTTCTAGCACATTCACACGGAAGAGGAAGAAAACTCTGCGCGGAAGGGTTGGGAATCTGACGACCCGGCCCCGTACAGTGTCTTAAGAATTTTGAGGCCTTTTCGAGAGGAATGTTTGTGCCCCAGTCGCCCGAGACATCGAATGAAGCGCGAACGCCGCGCGTCGATCCCCGCGGTCGCCACTACAAGAACCGTGCGCAGAAGTCGAAGCGTGGCCTCTGGCTCTCGCTGTGCTGCGTAGGCTTGTTGATCGTCGTCATGGGCGCTGGCGGCTTTGCCGCAATGCGTTTGCGGTCCAACGTCTCGACCGAAGCGTTGAATCTGGGCTCGGGGATGAATGGCGACAAGGAGCTCTCGGACGGTCCTCTGGACATCCTCGTGATCGGTTCGGACACCCGTACGGGCAACAACGGAGACTACGGAGACCAAGCGGACGCCGAAGGCGGCGCCAGGTCCGACGTCATGATGTTGATGCAGATCAGCGAAGACCACAAGAAGGTCAACGTCCTCTCCTTCCCTCGCGATCTCATGGTGGACATTCCGCAGTGCAAGGGCTCCGACGGAAAGACGTACCCGCCGTCCGAGGACACCCAGATCAACGAGTCCCTCAACAACGGGGGACCGGGGTGCACCGTGGCGACGATCAACAAGATCACCGGCGTCAATATCGACCACTTCATGCTCGTTGACTTCAACGCGGTCAAGCAGCTCAGCACGGTCGTGGGAGGCGTCAACGTGTGCGTGACGCGACCCGTCAAGGACGAGTACTCGGGATTGGACCTTCCGGCGGGACATTCCGATGTCAAGGGCGAGCAGGCACTGTCCTTCTTGCGGTCGCGTCATGGTTTCGGCGACGGGTCCGATACCAGCCGCATCCAGGCCCAGCAGGGCTTCCTGGCTTCCCTCATGAGGAAGGTCAAGGAGCAGGGAACGCTGTCGAACCCCGGCAAGATGTACGGCATTGCGGAAGCCATCACGCAGAACGTCACCGTGGACAACGGGTTCACGGATCCTGCGACCTTCGTCGACATCGGAAAGATTCTCTCGGGCGTGGATCTGTCCGACATCGTCTTCGCGACTGCGCCGACCGAGCCGTACGTCAATGACGAGAACAAGCTGCAGCTGTCCGCCGAATCCGATCAGGTGTTCAAGACGCTCCAGAAGGACGGATCTCTGGCCGACAAGAACGACGACTCTTCCCAGGGCGGGGGAGACGAGGAAAAAAAGGACATCGACCGTTCCGCACCGGTTGCGATGACGGATGCCTCGGGTGCCGAGGGCCGGGCCAAGTCCCTGAGCGGCAAGGTCGAGGAGATGGGATACTCCAACGTGACCTACCAGGACCTGGGGCAACCGTCGGAGTCCACGACCATCCAGTACGCCCCCGGCTACCAGGATCAGGCCCAGGAGATCGCCAACAAGTTCGGAGTCTCCCAGGAGCAGGTGGTTGAGAGCTCCGCGATCTCGGGTATCGGCGTGACGGTAGGCCAGGACTTCACGTCCGGGGATACCGTCAAGAAGGACGATTCCTCGATCGTGGGCGGCGCCAACGGGCAGACCGCTGATCAGCAGACCTGCCAGCAGACGTTCTCCTACTGATCCCCGCCGACACCGACCCGGCCCCGCGACGTCCACATTGTGGGACGGCACGGGGCCGGTCGCGCGTGGCGTCCCAGGCGAGTGATACTTTGATTCTCGTGAGTCATACAACAATGAACCTCCTCCTTATGTGCCGCAGCGAGGCCTCGTAATCCCACAAGGCCGACACCTCGCTGCGGAGGTCAGTTGCGCCGGCCGCAACCCCTGAACACATTTTCGAGAGGTCACTCATGTTGATTCACCCGCAGAAGTCCTCGGGCATGCCGATCCACAAATATCGCCCGTACCACGAGGAAATTTCCGTCAGCCTTCCTGACCGCACCTGGCCGGACAAGGTCATGACGCACGCGCCCCGCTGGTGCGCCGTCGATCTCCGTGATGGGAACCAGGCCCTGGTCGATCCCATGGACACGGACCGAAAACTGACGATGTTCAACCTGCTCGTCGCCATGGGGTACAAGGAGATCGAGGTGGGTTTCCCGGCCGCCTCACAGACCGACTTCAATTTCGTGCGCACCCTGATCGAGGACCATTACATCCCCGACGACGTCACGATCCAGGTTCTGACCCAGTGCCGTGAGCATTTGATCGAAAGGACCTACGAGGCCATCGAGGGAGCACCCTCGGCCATCGTGCACTTCTACAACTCGACGTCGGTGCTCCAGCGCCGCGTGGTGTTCAAGGAGTCGCAGGACGGCATCATGGACATCGCGCTGAACGGTGCCCGCATGTGCACCAAGTACGAAGAACAGTTGAGCACCCCGGTTCCGATCACGTACCAGTACTCGCCGGAGTCCTACACGGGCACCGAGGTCGAGTACGCGGCACGTGTTGCCAACGCCGTCACCCATGAGCTGGGTATCGGCGACGACCGCCAGGTGATCATCAACCTGCCTGCCACCGTGGAGATGGCGACACCGAACGTGTACGCCGATTCGATCGAGTGGATGAACCGGAACCTGGACAACAGGGACAACGTCATTCTCTCGCTCCACCCTCACAACGACCGGGGCACGGGCATTGCCGCCGCCGAGTTGGGCTTTTTGGCCGGTGCGGACCGGATCGAGGGTTGCCTGTTCGGTAATGGCGAGCGTACCGGCAACGTCGATTTGGTCACGCTGGGCCTGAATTTGTTCACGCAGGGCATCGACCCGCAGATCGACTTCTCGAACATCGAGGAAATTCGTCAGACCGTCGAATACTGCAACCAGATCAAGGTCCACGAGCGGTCGCCGTACGGCGGTGACCTGGTCTTCACGGCCTTCTCGGGATCGCACCAGGACGCCATCAAGAAGGGCTTCGAGGCCATGGAGGCCGATGCGAAGACCAAGGACCAGAAGGTCGAGGAGACCGAATGGGCGGTCCCGTACCTGCCCATCGATCCCATGGACTTGGGTCGGAACTACGAGGCCGTGATCCGAGTGAACTCCCAGTCGGGCAAGGGCGGTGTCGCATACCTGCTCAAGCAGCAGAAGGGCCTGGACATGCCCAAGCGGGCTCAGGTCGAGTTCTCGGGCGTCGTGCAGAATCGCACCGACAGCGAGGGCGGCGAAATCACCAGCGTCGCCCTGTGGGATATCTTCAAGGACGAGTACTTGCCCGCCGAGGAAGACCATGGTGAACGTCGTTGGGGCAAGTTCCGCATCGCCTCGATGACCACAGAAGCCACGGATACCGGCGACACGACGCTGCGCATCAAGCTGGACGTCAACGACCGACAGGTCGAGCGTTCGGCGGTGGGCAACGGCCCGATTGACGCGCTCACGCGGATCCTGGCCCACGAGGGAGTCGACGTTCGCGTCATGGACTATTCGGAGCACGCGATGTCGGCGGGCGAGAATGCCCAGGCCGCGAGCTACGTCGAGGCCGCCGTCGGTGACAGGGTCCTGTGGGGCATCGGTATCGATGCCAACACCACTCGAGCCGGCCTGAAAGCACTCATCTCGGCCGTGAACAGGGCCCTCAGGTAAGAGATCCCGTCCTTGCAGGGCCCGCAGGACGACGTCGGAGGAGAACCTCGTGCCCACGGCGTCGTCCTGCTGCCCTCAGGGCGTGGGACAATGGGTCCGTGCCGACCACAACAGCTGCTTCCAGGACGTACCGAGAGACCGTGATCGTTCTCGGCACCTACCCTTTGGGAGAGTCGGACAGGATCGTCGTCTGCCTGTCGTCGGGCCACGGACTCCTTCGGGCCGTGGCCAAGGGCGTCCGCCGCAGCAGTTCCAAACTGGGAGCCCGTCTCGAGCCCTTCATGATCAGCGACGTGTCGCTGGTCCACGGGCGCAATCTGGATACGGTGACCCAGGCCGTGACCCGCAAGGCCTACGCCGCCCCGATCGTTGCGGACTACGATGCCTACACCCACGCCTCTGCGATCGCCGAGGTGGCTGAGTACGTGGCCCAGGGCGACGGCGAGACTGCCTCCGAAATCTTTGCCCTGACCGCGGGCGCTCTCTCGGCCCTGGCACGACGAACGCACGCCGCACAGGACGTGCTGAATTCCTACCTCGCACGGTCCATGCGGATCGCGGGCTGGTACATCGAGACGGAGGCCTGCGTGCGTTGCGGCACTCAAGACGGTCTTGTGTCATGGTCCATGGCCGGAGGAGGGATCGTCTGTACCGAATGTGCTCAAGCAGGGGACCGGCCCCTGAGCGGGGACATGATGCAGTACTTGCGTGGCGTCGCCACAGGGTCCTGGGAAGTTCTCCAAGGCATCGAAGATCCCACTGCGGGTCAGCGGGTCGGAGCCCTCCTGAGGCGTTATGTACAGTGGCACCTGGAACGCGAGTTCCGCTCTTTTGCTCTGCTCGAAAGGACCTCATGACCGCTCAGACCCCCTATCCGCACCCTTCCGGCCAGAGCGCACCGTCTATACCCCAGAAATTCGTTCCACGGCACGTGGCCGTCGTCATGGACGGCAATGGCAGGTGGGCCAACGAACGGGGGCTCCCGCGCAATGAGGGCCACAAAGCAGGGGAGCGGGCCCTCCTGGACGTCGTGGCGGGAGCGATCGAGATGGGAATACCTGTGGTGAGCGCGTATGCGTTCTCCACGGAGAATTGGAAGCGCTCCCTGGATGAGGTCAACTTCCTGATGACCTTCTGCGGGGATGTGCTCGAACGCCAACTCGAGACTTTGAAATCGTGGGGAGTCCGCATCCGATGGGCAGGACGTCGCCCCAAACTGTGGAAATCCGTCATCCGTCAGCTCGAAGTCTGCGAACGCGAGACAGCAGGCAACTCGGTCTGCACCCTGGTCATGTGCGTGAACTACGGGGGCAGGGCCGAGATCGCCGACGCCGCAGCCACGATCGCCGCGGATGCCGCGGCGGGAAAGATCAAACCGGGCCAGGTGAACGAGAAGACGTTCGCCCGATACCTGGACGAACCGGACCTGCCGGACGTGGACATGTTCCTCAGGACATCGGGAGAGCAGAGATTCTCCAACTTCCTGTTGTGGCAGAGCGCCTATGCCGAGATGGTGTTCATGAACATCCTCTGGCCGGATGTCGATCGGTTGGTCCTCTGGGACGCCGTCGAAGAATATGCCCAACGGGATCGCAGATACGGGGGAGCCATCGATTCCGTATCCAAACCTAAAGTATAAGTTTAATCCGCATCCTTAAACTATAAGTTAACGTTTAACCATCCGTCGTGCGTTCAGGAGACGTCGTGGCCAAACTCTATCCAGCCTTTTTCAAAGCAGTGTTCACCCGCATGGACGCCGAGAAGGCACATGCTCTCGGTTTCGCTGCCATCAGGGCATGCCGGGCATCGGGCGTGTCTCGCATCCTCCGTCGCATCACCGCACCCGATCCGTCCCTGCGAACGGAAGCCATGGGCCTGACTTTCCCTTCGCCGTTCGGGCTGGCGGCGGGCTTCGACAAGGGAGCGACAGGGATCAACGCGCTGACCGATCTGGGATTCGGCCACGTGGAGGTGGGCACCGTGACGGGCCGACCCCAACCCGGAAATCCTCGTCCTCGTCTCCACCGCCTGATCAAGGACAAAGCCGTGATCAACCGGATGGGATTCAACAATGACGGCGCCGACCAGATCGGCCCTCGTCTCGCCGCCGCCCACGCGGACCTGTGGCACGACTACGAACGGGGCACCCGACCGATCGTCGGCGTCAACATCGGCAAGACCAAGGTGGTGCCGGTCGACGAAGCCATCGATGACTATCTCCACAGCACTCGAACCCTGGCGCCCCAGGCGGATTACCTTGCGGTCAACGTCAGCTCGCCGAACACGCCCGGCCTGCGCGATCTTCAGCACATCGATGCTCTCCGGCCGCTGCTGAGCGCCGTGTCCGAGGAAGCGGACAAGGCGGCGGGCCGGCATGTGCCCGTATTGGTCAAGATCGCCCCCGACCTGTCGGACGAGGACATCGCCGCGATTGCTGACCTGGCGGTCGAGCTCGGTCTCGAAGGAATCATTGCGACGAACACCACCATCCGGAGGGAAGGCCTTGGTCTCCGGTCAACAACCGAGGAGATCGAGTCGTGCGGTGCCGGTGGGCTGTCCGGGAAACCGGTAGCGGCGCGGTCATCGGAGGTCCTGGCGATGGTGCGGGACCGTGTGGGACCGGACATGACGATCATTTCGGTCGGGGGTGTCACCTCTGGCGACGACGTGGCAGAACGCCTCCGACAAGGCGCAACTCTGGTCCAGGGGTACACGGCTTTTCTCTACGAGGGGCCGTTCTGGGCCGCCACCATCAATTGGCGTCTCAAGAAGCAGATGAAGCACCGCGGACACTGACGATGAGGGCACCCGTGCACGACTGAGGGCGGCGGACCACTTCTTCGTGGTCCGCCGCCCTCAGCGCCGACAAGGATTGCTCAAGATCGATCAGGAGGGGTATTCCCCGCGCTTGACCTGGGGCTTCGGCATCCGCAACTTGCGAATCATCATGACCCTGTTGAACACATACATGGCGGATCCCGGTTCGACCGAACCGAACTTGGCCACGACGAGTTTCTTGAGCTTTCGCCACAACAGGAAGAAATCGAGGATCCAGATCGCGATGAAGATCCACATGACGTAAATCGTGTACTGCTGGATCGGCAAGGGCATCACGAGCCCCAGCACGAAGATCACGATCAGAATGATGATGAAGTAGTCGCCGACGTTGAACCGGGCGTCGACGTAGTCGCGAACGTAGCGACGTTGCGGGCCGCGATCGCGAGCCGGAAGGTAACGGTCATCGCCGGTCTGCATCGCCTGGTTCTGGCGAAGGCGTGCTTCCCTGGCGGCTTCCCGTTCCTTCTGCTTCGCCTCCTTGCGGTCGTCGGGGACGAGAGGCCGTTTGCGCGCCGCCTCGCGCTCTCGGCGCGTGGGAGTGGGGCGGCCCTTGCCCTGAGGCATCGTCTGATCGGCAGAATTCATCGGCTCCGATGACTGATCTGCCGCGTCACTTGCGGCTGAGGATTTCTTCTTGCTTCCGAACACTCGACCAGGATACTTGATGGCGCGCCCTGTTATCTTCCGACCAGCCCGGAGCATACAGTGGCGCATATGGAGAAAAACGCTGAGAAGAGCACGAGCGAGGCAGCCAACCCTCAATCTTCGGTCACAACCGAGGTCAAGGCACACGTGGAGACGAATTTCGATGCCACACTCTCGACTCTCGAGGGATTGGTGTCCATCCCGTCGGTCGCCTGGGAAAGCCATGATCTCTCCCGCGTTCGGGAGAGCGCCGAACGCGTCGCGGAATTGGCCCGCAACGGCGGCTTCGACGACGTCGAGATCCTGACGGCTCCCAAGCCGGAGGGCGGCGAAGGCATGCCCGCGGTCGTCGCGAGAAAACACCCGAAGCCCGGATACCCCACGGTCCTGTTGTACGCGCACCATGACGTCCAGCCCGTGGGCGATGGCGCCGACTGGAACACCGATCCCTGGGTCGCGACGCGACAGGGGGACCGACTCTTCGGACGGGGCGCCGCGGATGACAAGGCCGGTCTGATGACCCACCTGGCATCGGTGCAAGCCGTCGATGACGTGCTCGGCGACGATCTCGGGATCGGCATCACTCTTTTCATCGAGGGCGAGGAAGAAGCGGGCTCGCCGAGTTTCGTGAACTTTCTCGAGATGTATCGGGACAAGCTGCAGGCGGATGTCATCGTCGTGGCCGATTCCTCGAACTGGCGGGCGGGAGTCCCTGCTCTGACCACGAGCCTGCGCGGTGTCATCTCCGGAACGATTACGGTGCGGACCCTGGACCATGCCCTGCATTCCGGAATGTTCGGTGGACCTCTGGTCGACGCGAACACGGCGATGGTCCGGCTCCTGGCCTCCTTGCACGACGACGACGGCGCCGTCGCAATCGAAGGACTGGTTCGGGGTCAGGAACCCGACCTCGACTACGCCGAGAAGGATTTCCGTGAGGACGCCGGTGCGCTGGAGAACTTCCGGCTGACGGGACGAGGCAGTATTTCGTCCCGACTCTGGAACCAGCCTGCCCTGTCCGTGATCGGAATAGACATCACCTCGGTGGATCAGTCCTCGAACACGATGGCGGCCAGTACCCGCGCCCGCGTCAGCCTCAGACTGGCCCCTGGCCAGGATCCTCACGAAGCGCATCGACTCCTCGAAAAGCACTTGTCCGAGCACGCTCCGTGGGGGTCGACCGTGGAATACGACGGCGGCGAGGCAGGCCAGCCCTTCGAATCGGACGTGACCAGCGAACCTGCCCGCGCGGTGCTGGATTCCATGCGAGATGCGTGGGGCACCGACGCCGCGTTGATGGGCATGGGAGGATCCATCCCGTTCGTCGCGTCGCTGACCCGGACGTTCCCCGATGCGGCGATTCTCATCACGGGCATCGAGGATCCTGACACGCGGGCACACAGCGCCAACGAGTCTCTCTACATCCCTGATTTCCAGCGCGCCATCGAGTCCGAGGCGCTCTTCCTGTCCCGAATGAACGCAAAACTGTAGTCCCGCTCCACGTCTGGCGCGGGAATCCGTCCTGACCGCGGGCCCGATCGTCCTCGGCTTAGACCGAGGAATAGATCCGCTGTCTGCGGGGTTACACTGGCCCGAGAGCAATGGCTAGGCTTGAGGCGAGCAGAAAGGCAGGTCGCGATATGACTGTTGCACCCGATACGAAGACCGAGATACCGACTCACGGTGTGAATCTCACCGATGGCGCGGCGGAGAAGGTCCGCGCACTTCTGGAGCAGGAAGGACGCACGGATCTTCGACTGCGCGTCGCCGTCCAGCCCGGTGGTTGCTCGGGTCTCATCTACCAGCTGTACTTCGACGAGCGCGTGCTCGACGGCGACGCCGTACGCGATTTCAACGGCGTCGAGGTGATCGTTGATCGCATGAGCACCCCGTACCTCGAGGGCTCCACGATCGATTTCGAGGACACGATCCAGAAGCAAGGGTTCTCCATCGACAACCCGAATGCTCAGGGATCGTGCGCATGCGGTGACTCCTTCAACTGAGTGACATAGATCGCGTCCGGTCGATGCGTAATATGGCCCGGTGGTTCCCGGCAGGGGAACTGCCGGGCCATAGGCTTGTAGAAGTCGGTAATGCGGGCTCCAACACGCTCATGGCGGCCATGTCGAAGCTGAATCCCACTCCGTTTTCGGGGTACTGTGGTGACACACTGTCAGCGGGAATCCGCAGGTGCGAGTAAGCTCGTACCGAGACAGGAACGCTATGGCCCGACCACACATCAGCGGTGGGAGAGCGAGTGTTCATCACACGCACGGATATTAGAGGAAGGGCAGTCTGTGAGTTCGCAGAAACGAACCGGTAGCAGCCGCACCAAGGGCATCGTAGCCATTGGCGCGACCGCGGCCGCCACGCTGCTGTTGACGGGTTGTTCGGACACTGCCAAGGTCGGGTTCTTGCCGACCAAGCGCGGAACGACCGACAACGTCGACACGATCATGGATCTTTGGATCGGTTCCTGGATCGCTGCACTGGCCGTTGGTCTTGTTACCTGGGGCCTCATGCTCTGGTGCATCATCGCGTACCGCCGCCGCAAGGGCGAAACCGGGTACCCGCGCCAGCTGGGTTACCACCTTCCTCTCGAAATCATGTACACGGTCATCCCGATTGTGTTGATCGTGAGCCTCTTCGCCTTCTCCGACAAAGCAGAGCGTTCCGTCGACAGCCGCTGGGACGATCCCGGCGTCACAGTCGAGGTCTACGGCAAGCAGTGGGCGTGGGACTTCAACTACCTGGACAGCGATACCTACACCTCGGGCACGCAAGCAGGTCTTGACGGCCAACCCGGCAAGGAAGACAAATTGCCGACCCTCTACCTGCCCGAGAACACCCAGGTTGAGCTCCAGCTCAAGTCCCGCGATGTGAACCACTCGTTCTGGGTGCCGGCATTCTTGCAGAAGATCGACACCATCCCGGGTCAGACCAACTACATGGACTTCAAGACCGGCGGCCCCGGTGACTATCAGGGCAAGTGCGCCGAGCTCTGCGGTGAGTACCACTCCGAGATGCTCTTCAACGTGAAGGTTGTGTCCCAGGCGGAATACGACCAGCACATGCAGGACCTCAAGGACCAGGGCAACAATGGCCGCCTGGGCGATGAGTACAACCGCAATCCCAACATGAACGAATCGAAGTAGGGGAGTACCGGTGTCAACACTCGAGTATTCAGCTGAAGAAACAACGGTTGCGCAACGCACCGTACCCCGCTCGCGGGGTCGGATCGTTGTCAGCTGGTTGACTTCGACCGACCACAAGACCATCGGGTACATGTACCTGATTTCGTCTTTCGTCTTCTTCCTGCTCGCAGGAATCATGGCGCTCGTGATGCGCCTTGAGCTTTTCGAGCCCGGAATGCAGATCCTGGAGACCAAGGAACAGTTCAACCAGCTGTTCACCATGCACGGCACCCTGATGCTGCTGATGTTCGGCACGCCCATGTTCATCGGCTTCGCGAACGTCATCGTGCCTCTGCAGATCGGTGCCCCCGACGTGGCCTTCCCGCGGCTCAACGCCCTGGCGTTCTGGTTCTTCCTCTTCGGCTCGCTGGTCGCCATCTCCGGCTTCATCACCCCGCAGGGCGCGGCATCCTTCGGTTGGTTCGCCTACGCGCCGTTGAACTCCACGACATACAGCCCCAGCGTGGGTGGTGACCTCTGGGTCTTCGGTCTCGCGCTCCAGGGCTTCGGCACCATCATGGGTGGCGTCAACTTCCTGACCACGATCCTGTGCATGCGTGCTCCGGGCATGACGATGTGGCGTATGCCGGTCTTCACGTGGACGACCCTGATTACCGCCATTCTGCTGATCATGATCTTCCCGCCGCTCGCGGCGGCGCTGTTCGCCCTCGGTATGGACCGCCGGCTCGGCGGCCACATCTTCGACGCCGAAAATGGTGGTGCGATGCTTTGGCAGCACCTCTTCTGGTTCTTCGGACACCCCGAGGTGTACGTCCTGGCGCTGCCATTCTTCGGCATCGTTTCGGAAATCATCCCCGTGTTCTCTCGGAAGCCCATCTTCGGGTACAAGGGCCTGGTCTACGCGACCATCGCGATTGCCGCGCTGTCCGTCACCGTGTGGGCCCACCACATGTACGTCACGGGTGCGGTCATGCTCCCGTTCTTCTCCTTCATGACGATGATGATCGGCGTGCCCACGGGCGTGAAGTTCTTCAACTGGATCGGCACGATGTGGCAAGGATCCATTACCTTCGAAACGCCCCTGTTGTGGATCTTCGGCTTCCTGCTGACCTTCCTGTTCGGCGGCGTCACCGGCATCATCCTCGCCACCCCGCCGTTGGACTTCCACCTCTCCGATTCCTACTTCGTGGTGGCCCACTTCCACTACACGGTGTTCGGTACGGTCGTGTTCTGCATGTTCGGCGGTCTCTACTTCTGGTGGCCGAAATTCACCGGCAAGATGCTCAACGAGCGTCTGGGCAAGATCCACTTCTGGTTGTTGTTCACGGGCTTCCACGCAACCTTCCTGATCCAGCACTGGCTGGGTGTGGACGGTATGCCCCGCCGTTACGCGGACTACATGCCCGAGGACGGATTCACCTGGATGAACCAGTTCTCCACGATCGGTGCGATGCTGTTGGCGGTCTCGATGCTGCCGTTCTTCTGGAACGTCTACATCACCACCCGCAATGGCAAGAAGGTCGAGGTCGACGATCCGTGGGGCTTCGGCAGCTCGCTGGAGTGGGCGACGTCGTGCCCGCCGCCTCGTCACAATTTCACGGCCCTGCCCAGGATCCGTTCCGAGCGTCCGGCCCTGGACCTGCACCATCCGGAGCTGTCCACCAACCACGATGTCGCCTCGGCAGCCCGCCAGGCCGCCACGGTCAACTCGTAGGAGGCACGTAGATGCGCGAAAATGCCATTCTGTTCTGGATCTTGTTCATCTTCTTGATTCCGGTAACGATCGTGTACGGATTCATGACGGGGTTCACCGAGTGGGTCGGCTTCCCGGCCCTGCTCCTGACGGCTTTGATGTCGGCTTTCCTCGGGTTCTTCTTCAGCTTCACCGCGAAGAAGCACCCGAACCAGCCGTCGGACAACCTCGATGGTGAGATCGTCGACGCCGCCGGCGACTACGGCTTCTACTCTCCCTGGAGCTGGTGGCCGTTGCTGTTGGCTATCGCTGCCGCGATCGGCGTCGTCGCGATGGCCATCGGTTGGTGGATGCTCATGCTGGCCGCACCGGTGGCGCTCATCGGCCTGGTCGGCTGGGTTTACGAGTACAGCCGCGGTAACCACGCCCACTAAGGTGATCACCGCACAGCGACTTATTAGATAGGAAAGAGCCCCGATCCGTACGAGGATCGGGGCTCTTTCCTATCCGAGTAACCGTGGATGCAAGCAACGGCGTACCATCACAGGCCATGGTCCGTGCCACACGGGGTGCGCCCCCATTCTTCCCGTCCGGGCGTGAGCGCATATGGCCCCTGACGTCCAGCGACCACCGCCGCTGTGAAGAACCGGAACCACCCCGACATTGACCCTGCGTTGCCGACGCGTACACGCAATCAGCGGCACGTTCTCGTGGGTTTAGGATTCTGAGTCGTCCGCGCTCTTCGTGATCAGGTTCCCCCCGGACAGGACGATGATGAGGGCCGCGGTCGTCAGCCCGCAGGCCACCCACACCGGGCCGAGCAACCCGAAGCCTGATCCCAGCGCCAAGGCCCCCAGCGCGGGACCAGCAGCAGCTCCCATATTCAACGCCGTCGTGGCGTACGCCCCGGCCATGGTCGGTGCGCCCGAAGCAACATACAGGACGCGGGCAATGAGTGTGCTGCCTACTCCGAAAGACAGTACGCCTTGGATCAAGACCATCCCCATGAGGGCAACAGGATCGGCGGCGACGAGCGCGAGAACTGTCCATCCCATCAGCAACAGCGGTCCTCCAAGACAAAGGACAAGACCTGATCGAGTGTCTGACAGACGGCCGGACATCGATACGCCGATGAATGACCCGACGCCGAAAAGCACCAGGGTGACGGACACCCACGCTTCGGGTAGCCCGGCCAGATCGGTCACTACTGGCGCCAGGTAGGTGAAAACCGCGAAGGTTCCCGCGTTGACCAAAGCTGCAAGGGTCATGGCAAGAATGACCCGGATGTCGGTCAGCTGCCGGAGTTCGGTATGCAACTTCGGGGAGTCCGAGGGGGGGGGAGGATCCTGTTCGGTACCACCTGGTACTCCACGCACTACGCCGTAGAGGGCAGGCGCGCACAAGACGACAATCGCCCAGAACGTCATTCGCCAGCCCCCAAGCGAACCGAGCAGTGCTCCTGCGGGAACTCCAGCGACGGTGGCTATCGTCGTTCCGGAGAGCAGCACCGACAGCGCACGGCCCTTCTGCTGCTCTGGCACCACGGCGGTTGAGGCGCTCAATGCTACGGCGAGAAATCCCGCGTTGGCGACAGCGCTCAGCACCCGGGACATGAGGAGGAGCGAGAATGCGGTTGTCATGGCCCCAACGCAATGACTGGCAGCGAAGAGCAGCAGGGTTACGGCCAGCGTGACCCGACGTGGCCAACTACGACTGAAGGCGGCCATGAGCGGCGCCCCGCCGATCATGCCCAGGGCAAAAGCGGAGCTGAGTAGTCCCGCGGTGCCCATCGGCACATCGAGTTCGGCCGCGATGGCGGGCAGAAGACCCGCGAGCATGAATTCTGAGGTGCCCATGACGAAAACGGCCAGGGCAAGCATGTAGAGAGCGAAAGGCATTGAATACTCCGAGATGAGATGACTGAAGATGACTCTTCTCGGACCACGGCCAACGCCCTGGAAGGGATATGCGCGCGCCTTCAGGCGGCGGACAGCATATCTACATGTTCAAGGGGTTGGCGGTTGATCCGACAACCCCTGACTTGTCTGATTCGGGACTCTGCATGCCTCAGACTCTACACGCGGTGGCCCTCAGTGCTTCGCACGGTGGGTCATCATGGTCGGCTCACCTGGCAATCAAGGTGATATCCCTGCCACCGAGCCCCCGTGAGCGGAGTGTCGTCATGGGTAGGCTGGACCGATGGAGCAGCGAATATCACTCATCACACTGGCCACCTCGGATCTGGACGCGTCTCGACGGTTCTATGTCGACGGTCTCGGATGGGCCCCTGATCTGGAGGCCGACGACGTCCTGATGATGCGAGCCGGGGAGCATCTGATCTTGTCCCTGTGGCGTCAGGAAGCGTTCGAGGAGGAGGTTGGAGCTGCTGCTCCGGGGCCGGGGCTTGTGCCACTCACACTCGCTCACAATGTTGGGTCAGCAGAGGAAGTTGATGGGGTCCTGCGAGGTGCCCGCGAGACCGGCGCGCCCTTCGTGTCTGTGGCGGCCCATCGCGAGTGGGGCGGGTACAGCGGATATTTTGCCGACCCTGATGGGTACCGCTGGGAGATCGCTTGGGCACCTGGACCCGTCAATGACGCCGTCCTGCCTTGAGACACGCAGTTCACGTCGTTCTCCCAAGGGCTCAGACAGCACGAAGGCCCCGCCCCTGGCATGGGGGCGGGGCCTGCTCTCAGGCACTGTGTCCGACGCTCAGTGGCTACCGGATTCCAGCTCGTGGTGTTTGTGCGCTGCTTCCAGTTCCTCGGGCGAAACCGGGGCAACACGGTCCTCGAAGAAGAGACGCGACAACCGGCCGCGAACCCTCTCACCACCGCTGATCTTGCCCTTCTTGTCGGGCTGAGCCGGGGAGACCACGGGCGAATTGAAGTTCACCAGGCGGTACCTGTCGTACTCATTGAGCGGTTCGTGGACCTCGATGAATTCACCGTGCGGCAACTGGACCACTCGGCCGGTTTCGATGCCATGAAGCACCAGTTCGCGGTCCTTGCGTTGCAGCGAGAGGCAGATTCTGCGAGTGATCTCGAAGGCGATGAACGGTCCAAAGAAGAAGAAGAACCGAAGCACATAGGCCACATCGTTCAGCGCCACATGGAAGTGGGTCGCAATGAGGTCAGAGCTCGCAGCCATCATCATGATGGAGTACCAGGTGACGCCCGCGACGCCCGCACCCGTCCGGAAAGGAGCGTTGCGAGGACGGTCCAGGATGTGGTGTTCGCGATTGTCCTTGGTGACCCAGCGCTCGAGCCAGGGCCAGGTGAAGAACAGACCCAGGAGGATTGCGGCCGGAACCATCGGAAGCAGAACTGCCAGGACCCAGGTTCCGCCGGCCTGGACCTGCCAGTGCCAGGGCCATGCACCGGGCATGAGGCGCAGGGCGCCGTCGACCCAACCGATGTACCAGTCGGGCTGCGTACCAGCCTGAACGGGGGAGGGATCGTAGGGGCCGTAGTTCCAGATCGCGTTGATCGTCACCGTGCCGGCCATGAGAGCAATGATGCCGAAGACCACGAAGAAGAATCCGCCGGCCTTGGCCGCGTACACCGGCCCCACGGGGAACCCGACCACGTTTTTCTCGGTACGGCCCGGGCCCGGGTACTGGGTGTGCTTGTGAACAACCACCATGAACAGGTGAATGGCCACGGTCAGCAGGATCAGCGCGGGGATGATCATGATGTGCAACGTGTACAGGCGCCCGATGACGGCGTGACCCGGGAACTCGCCTCCGAAGAAGAACAGGGACAAGTGAGTGCCGACGAGGGGGATGGCCTTCATGACGCCGTCGATGATGCGCAGACCGTTGCCGGAGAGCACATCGTCGGGGAGGGAGTACCCGGTGAAGCCTGCCGCCATGGACAGCACGAAGAGCATGCCACCGACAACCCAGTTCAGCTCACGAGGCCGACGGAACGCACCGGTGAAGAACACGCGCATCATGTGCACGGCAATGGCAACCACGAACAGCAGCGCGGCCCAGTGATGAACCTGTCGCATGAACAGGCCGCCACGTATGTCGAATGAAATGTGCAATGCGGAAGCGTAGGCGGCCGACATCTCGACGCCCTTCATCGGGACATAGCTTCCGTCGTAGACCTTCGACGTCATCGAAGGGTCGAAGAAGAAGGTCAGGTACGTCCCGGACAGGATCAGGATCACGAGGCTGTAGAGAGCAACCTCGCCGAACATGAACGTCCAGTGGTCCGGGAAGATCTTCCGACCGAACTCGCGGACAATGCCGGACATGCCCACGCGAGTGTCCACAAAGTTTGCGATGCGCCCCGGGGTGGTCGAGGCCTGGTATTCGTTTACAGCATTAGACATGTTTAGGCCTCACTCGCCATCTCTTGCTTCTGCTTGCCCCGCTCCCAGTAGGCCGGGCCGACCGGCTCGTGGAAGTCGCTGCGCGCCACGAGGTATCCCTCGGAATCGACGGTGATCGGCAACTGGGGCAGAGCGTGCGCGGCGGGGCCGAACACGACAGCGCATTCGTTGGCCGCGTCGAACGTGGACTGGTGGCACGGGCACAACAAGTGGTGCGTGCGCTGCTCGTACAGGGCGATGGGACAACCGACGTGGGTGCACACCTTGGAGTAGGCGATGATCCCGTCAACGTTCCAATCCTTGCGGTCATCGGACACATGGAGCTCTTCGGGGTCCATGCGCATCAGCAAAACCACTGCCTTGGCCTTCTCCTCGAGGTATCCGTCCTCATGGGAAATGTCCAAGATGTTTTCCGGCAAGACGTGGTAAGCGGAGCCCAAGGTGACATCCGAGGCCTTGATGGGAGTCCCGGAGGGGTCACGGACCAGCCGGACACCCTTGTCCCACAATGTGTGCGAGAGAACCTTGGGATCGATGGGGCCGAGCTCGCGGAACAGCGTGATGAAAGTCAGTGGCGCAAGAATGATCGCGCCGATCATCGTGTTGCGCAGCAACGGACGGCGCTTGATCCCGGACTCGTCGATGATCGTCTCGACGATCTCCTGAGCAGAAGCCCTGGATTCTTCCGAGCTGATCTCGTGGCGCATCTCGACCATTTCGTGGTCGGGCATCAGGGTACGAGCCCACTGCACGATTCCGATGCCGATACCGAACATCGTGCACGCAATGCCGAGGCCGAGCAACAGGTTCTGGAGCCGAAGGTTGCTGGTCGGATCCGGATTGTTCACGTTGAACATGTCCCCGTCCGCCTTGATGGCGAAGAAGCCGATCCAGAATACGAACGCTCCGACGATGGACAGGATGAAGAGCCAGGAGACCTGGCGTTCGGCGCGCTTGGCGCGCTTGGGGTCCAGATCGGTCAGACGCGGTTCGTGGTGAGGGAGACCGGGATCCGGGAATTGTTCCTGATTCTGGTCTCCTGAGGTAGCAACGGCGCCGGAACGCTCCGGTGCTCCGTCACGATGGTTGCCCATGTGATCCTCTAACTTCCTTGGTACGAGCTGCTGGTAGGTGTGTGATGCGCGGTCGGGCTTACGCGGACCGCGAGGTCAGCCACACGGTGAAACCGATGACCAGACCCAGACCAATGGTCCAGATGAACAGGCCCTCCGACACGGGGCCGAGCGAGCCGAGCGCCAGACCGCCGGGGGAGCTGTTGCTCTCCTGAGCCTTCAGGTAGGTAATGACGTCACGCTTTTCATCCGGGGTGATGTTGGCGTCGTTGAACACCGGCATGTTCTGAGGACCGGTTTCCATGGCCTCGTAGATGTGCTCCTCGGAGACATTCATGAGGGTGGGAGCGAACTTGCCGCGCGTCAGCGCACCGCCGGAGCCCGCGGCGTTGTGGCACATTGCGCAGTTCGCGAGGAACACCTTGGCGCCGTTGGCGGCATCTCCCTTGCTGGTGTCCAGGGATTCCTTGTCCGGAACTCCGGGACCGGCACCGAGGGAAGCGACGTAGGAGGACAGCTGCTTGGTCTGATCGTCAGTGAACTGACCCGGCTTGATCTGAGCCTGAGTGCCCTGCATCTGCATGGGCATACGTCCTGTTCCGACCTGGAAGTCAACCGCAGCGGCGCCGACGCCGACCAGCGACGGACCGTTGTCGGTGCCCTCGCCGCTGGTTCCGTGGCAGGTTGCGCAGTTCGACTGGAACAGCTTCTGTCCTGCGGCGATGTCGTCGGCAGTGTAGTTCTGTTCCGAGTCGGCCTTGGCCTGATTGGTGGCGGAGGCAACTGCATAGAGGCCACCAGTCAGGACGAGGGCGACAGCCAACAGAATGATGGCCGCCAGCGGGTGACGCCGCTTCTGGGAGAGTGCCTTCACGTCAAGAGTTCCTTTGTCTGTGTGTGATTGATGTGTGGGCGGGCGATCCGCGGAGCTACTTCACGAAGTAGACCACGATGAACAGCACGATCCAGACCACATCGACGAAGTGCCAGTAATAGGAAACCACGATTGCCGAGGTTGCCTCGTAGTGTCCGAATCGCTTGGCGACGTACGCGCGTCCAATGATGAAGAGGAACGCGATCAAACCGGCGGTCACGTGCAATGCGTGGAAGCCTGTCGTGATGTAGAACGCCGAACCATAGGCGCTGGCCGCGATGGAAACGCCTTCGGAGACCAGGGTCGCGTACTCCATGGCCTGGACACTGACGAAGAAGGCGCCCATGACGAAGGTCAGGAGGAACCACTCAACCATGCCCCACTGGCCGACCTGGAAGATCGATCCTGTGCGACGGGCCTTGAGCTGCTCGGCCTTGAACACGCCGAACTGGCAGGTGACCGAGCTCAGGACGAGCACGATCGTGTTCGTCAGGGCCAGCGGGATATTCAGGTGGTGAGTGTTCTCCGCCCACACGTCGGGCGACGTAGCCCGCAGGGTGAAGTACATGGCAAACAGTCCGGCAAAGAACATCAGCTCACTCGCGAGCCATACCACCGTGCCGACGGACACGATGTTGGGGCGATTGAGCGTCGGTTGTGCCGACTTACTGGGAGTATGGGTTGCAGTTGTCACATAGACATTATGTCGGTAAAACTCCCGCCGAACCAACAGGAGCCGGTGCGCGTTGCTCCGGCGTGTCATCCTGAGCCCCGCGGATCGCCTCGCTGGCGCGGATTTGCAGGGCTTCGTCTCGGTTCTGGCCTTTAAAGTCACGTAATGGTGGGACGGCCGCCACAGTCGAAGACCCAGGGTTCATCCAGCTTTCGCACAGGACATCGGCGTAGGGGCCACAGGAAGGGGTATTTCATCGCCTAGGGTTGTCGTATGAGCAACACCGAGAGCGCCGGCGCGCAGCCAACGTGGAAGAGTCTGATCAACGCGATCGAACGGCACGAAGACCTGAGTTATGACGAGGCCGCGTGGGCCATGCGAGAGATGATGTCCGGCCTGGCTGACCCCGTTCAGGTGGCCGCCTTCCTGGTTGGACTGCACACCAAGGGGGAGACGGCGGAGGAGCTCCACGGACTTTCGGAGCAGATGCTGGATATGGCCGAGCCATACGGCGGCCCACGAGATGCGGTGGATATCGTGGGAACCGGTGGTGATCAGCACAACACGGTCAACATCTCGACGATGGCTTCTCTCGTCATTGCCGGGGCAGGCGTCAAGGTCGTGAAGCACGGCAACCGGGCGTCGTCGTCGTCAACAGGATCTGCGGACGCCCTGGAACGGCTGGGCCTGCCTCTCGACGCACCCGCGGCGAGGGTCGAGGCCTCCGTCGGCGAGGTCGGCATCTCGTTCCTTTTTGCCAACACCTACCATCCGGCCATGCGGTACATCGGCCCCATTCGCAAGACGCTCGGGGTTCCCACCGTTTTCAATTATCTGGGACCACTGGCCAATCCGGCACGCGTCGCCTCATCCGTGATCGGGGTGTCCAGCACACGCATCGCACCCCTCATGGCGGATGTCTTCGCCCGCCGTGGTGACCACGCGCTGGTATTCACGGGACCGCTGAATCTCGACGAGTTGAGCCTGATCGGGCCGACTCAGATGTGGGAGGCCCACGACGGTCACATCACAGAGAGCGTGATTGAGGTGGCCGACCTCGACCTCCCGTCGAACACCTTGGCCGACATCACCGGCAAGGATGCGCAGTTCAATGCCGAAGTCATTCAGCGGGTCATGGCGGGGGAGAGCGGCCCCATTCGCGACACGGTCGTGCTGAATGCGGCCGCTGGCCTTGTCGCTGCCGAGAAGGAAGCATCGAGCCCGTTGACCGATCGCCTCAATGCTGCAATCTCTCGGGCTCAGGATGCGCTGGATTCCGGACGTGCGGAGGAAGTCCTGACGTCGTGGATCAGGTTCCTCAAAGATTAAACCTATACTTTAAGGTAAATGAGTGATACCCTGAGTCGACGATGCCGGGTCTCACGGCCGCCGCTGGGCGATCTTCGCTATGACTCGTGCCAGCACGCGGTAACCCAGCAGAAAGACCGCATTGGCGATGGTTGCCACGATGATGAAGGACCAATGTGTCCCGCTTCCTGTCGCAGCGCGCAGAAGCATGCCGACGATGACCGTCGCAAGCCAGATGGTCACACCCGAAGGGATCAGGCTTGCAGGGGCGCGCCAGGCCTTGGACAACAGCCAACCAACAATGGCGCCCACGAGAAATGGCCATGCCGTCAGGGCCGTTCCCGCGAGACTTTCGCCGTGGGAACTGCGGCCAATGGCAGCGAAGAGGATGACGAGCACGAGGTCGGCCGCGACATAGGGCCACACGGACGCCGACGTCGTCTGGCGCTGGTCGGTGCGGTTCGCGGTATGAGCTGATTCGATGGAGGGCATGTATCGAATCTATCCCAGCGCTGAGATCAGGAGCGATCGGGGGCCGGGCCGAAAGCATTACTTTACATAATGTAGATTA
The DNA here is from genome assembly GCF_004136575.1 of Rothia koreensis. Lineage (GTDB taxonomy): Bacteria > Actinomycetota > Actinomycetes > Actinomycetales > Micrococcaceae > Rothia > Rothia koreensis. The sequence goes on along the minus strand of NZ_NOIQ01000001.1, from coordinate 712,383 downwards.
TCGGCGTTAGCGGGATGGTTGATGTGGTGCGGTGATCCTTGGTCCCCAGCAGTTTTGCAGGCAACATGGTGAGTACAACCGATGGAAGGAACGTCGCTCGTGCTGACCTGGATCGTGGAAAATCCTTTTGCGGTGTGGCTGATCGCCGCCATTGTTCTCGCGGTGGTCGAAATGCTGTCCCTGGATTTCTTCTGTCTCATGCTGGCCGGCGGAAGTTTCGCCGCGACGTTGACTGCGTTGGCCACCGACAGCTGGACCATACAGGTTCTGGTTTTCGCCGTGGCGTCGGTCCTGCTGATCTTCCTGGTTCGACCGATTATTGTGCGGCGTCTGAACCGGAACACGCCCCAGACGCTGAGCAATGTCGATCGTTTGGTCGGTCAGCGCGTCGAGGTGCTCGAAGACGTCTCCCAGGTCTCCGGGCTCGTCCGACTCGAGGGTGACCACTGGACAGCACGGACATCGACTCATGACGTGGTCCTTCCCGCAGGGTCGACCGCGGTCGTTCAGAGCATTGACGGGGCAACCGCCGTGGTCGATGCTTCCACCGGAGAAAACAGGCCCGAATAACCGGCGAAACGTTCCCGACTCGAGGCACCACCAAGGAAGGTACATCCCCATGGCACCACTCATCATTGTGCTCGTGCTGCTGATCCTGCTGGTCGTGATCGCACTGTTCAAGGCCGTGCGCATCATTCCCCAGGCCAAGGCCGGCATCGTTGAGCGACTTGGAAAATATTATTCGACTCTCAACCCGGGATTGCACTTCGTGGTCCCCTTCATCGACCGCGTTCTGCCGCTCATCGATTTGCGCGAACAGGTGGTTTCCTTCCCGTCCCAGTCGGTTATCACCGAGGACAACCTCGTGGTCGGCATCGACACCGTGGTGTACTTCCAGGTCACCGACCCTCGGGCCGCAACCTACGAAATCACGAACTACATCCACGCCGTGGACGAGCTCACGAGCGCAACGCTGCGCAACGTCGTCGGCGGGTTGAACCTCGAGCAGGCCCTGACCTCGCGCGACCAGATCAACGCCGAGTTGCGCGGTGTTCTGGACAGCACCACGGGTCGTTGGGGTCTTCGCGTTTCTCGCGTCGACATCAAGGAAATCCAGCCGCCCGTGTCCATCCAGGACTCCATGGAGAAGCAGATGCGCGCCGAGCGTGATCGTCGTGCGGCCATCCTGACCGCCGAGGGCGCCAAGCAGTCCTCGATTCTGACGGCCGAAGGCGAACGCCAGGCCTCGATCCTCTCGGCCGAAGGTGACGCGAAAGCAGCCATCCTTCGTGCAGACGGTGAGGCGCAGGCCATTCACAAGGTGTTTTCCGCCATTCACAAGGCAAATCCGTCGCAGAAACTCCTCAGCTACCAGTACTTGCAGACGCTTCCGAAGCTGGCCGAGGGCGATTCCAACAAGCTGTGGTTCGTCCCGACCGAGCTGGGCGACGCGCTGCGAGGCATCGGCAAGGCCTTCGGGGACGGTCAGGGTGTCGACCCGATGAATCCCTTTGCCCCGGCGTCGGAGGAAGAACCAACGTCCACGGAATCCGACGATTCGGAAGAACCCATCGTGGACTCCCCGGATCTCAAGGTCACCGAGGACGACCTCAACCCGGACGTCAACCAGACCAGCGTCAACCCTGACGACTTCGAGATGCCGCCCTCGAGCATCGATCCGGACGAGCCGGTTTCGCCCGCGATGGACGATCAGCCCGGCCCGGATTCCGGTGCGCCCACCACCACGGAGGATTCCGGGAACGACGGCGATGACTACGGCATTCCGGGGCGCTAGTAGCCACCGGTCCTCTCCCCTTGCGGAGCGCTGATTTAGCCTCCGCTCGGGAGAATGAGACCATAGTCAGGAATAAACGTGGGCGTTGTGTCGCTGAACATGATGCCGTGACCCCGTTCCTACTCGGGAAGGAAATGATCTATGAGTGACCGCAGCCTTCGAGGTATGCGCTTGGGCTCCCAGTCCATGGAGTCCGAACAGGGCGTGCAGCCTGCTCCGCGCCAGCGGGTCGAGTACCGGACCGACGACGGCGAACAGGTTTTCGTGACCTTCGCTGCGGAGGCCGAGATCCCGGCTACCTGGACTGCGAAGTCGGGCAAGGAGGCTCTGCTCATGGACGGCAGCAAGCCGGACACGAGCAATGAGAAGCCCGTACGTACGCACTGGGACATGTTGCTCGAGCGTCGATCGATGGAAGAGCTTGAGGAGACCTTGCAGAAGCGCATCGATTACTACCGTGAACGTCACGAAATTCCGGCCGACCAGGAGAGCTGACCCTAGTTCTGGCAACGCCGTACGAGCAGACGACAAAGATCGGGGCGACACCCACTGGGTGTCGCCCCGATCTTTGTCTCTCCGCCCGGTGTGCCCCGGGCCCGGTCCGCCGCCTACGCCGTGGCGCGCACGGCGCGAAGCTTGTTGCACAGGGTCTTGGCGCGAGCCCCGAGCCCCCAACGGGCCACTTTCGTCATCGATTCCAGGATGACTCCGGAGTCCATCTTCGAATCCCCGACCTCACGTTCAACGAACGTGATCGGAACCTCAGTAATGGTGAGTCCCGCCAACTCGGCTCGCCACCCGAGATCGATCTGGAAGCAGTAGCCTACCGAGTCGATCGTTTCCAGATCGAGGCGTTCCAGAGTCCCGCGACGAAATGCCCTGTATCCAGCGGTGATATCGCGAACATCAGTTCCCAACATCGTCTGAGCATAGAAATTGGCTCCGCGAGAGAGGAACTGACGGTGCCAGGGCCAGTTGACGGTCTTTCCCCCGGGTACGTACCGAGAGCCGATGGCGAGGTCCGCGCCTCGCTCGACGGCCTCGAGCAAACGCCCCAGTTGTTCCGGCTGGTGGGAACAGTCAGCATCCATCTCGACGAGCACATCGTAGTCTCGCTCCATGCCCCACGTGAATCCGGCGATGTAGGCCGCCCCCAGGCCTCCCTTGCCTTTCCGGTGGAGCACATGAATTTTCTCGTCCTCGTGGGAGAGCCGATCGGCGAGCTCACCGGTTCCGTCCGGGCTGTTGTCGTCGACCACGAGGACGTGGACCTCGGGCTGTGCGGCACGCAGGCGCTCGATCACCACAGGAAGAGCTTCGAGCTCGTTGTACGTGGGGATCACTGTCAGGGTCTTGAGTTCCACTGTGAATGCTCCTGCGGAGGTCTTGAAGTCAGTGAGGTCGCCCTCGTGTCACTTCGTGATATTCAGTTCCGGCGCTACTTTATCCCAACTCGTGCACAATATCCTGACGAGCTGTTCCGGCTTGTCCGTCACATCCGGTACTCGGTGCTTCCAATCCGGGACAGCTCGAAGACCGGATATTTCTCCCCCACGAGTTCCGGGAGCAAGGGGGTCCGCGCACGAGGGTCCGTGCTCCATGCGGCAATTCGGGAGTCCGCCGTTTGAACCATGAGGGCCTCGGCCCGCCATCCGGTGAATTCCGCCAGAGAGTCAGGAACGATCTGACCGCCGAAGGGACCTCCTGCGCGAAACAGCCTCTTCACGCCACGAGTCTGCGCCGTGAACGTAGCACGGGTGGGCAGCCCGACCTCGTCGACGTCGCTCCGGAGGCCCAAGGTCGCCCAGGCCCACGGGTTGACGGTGCTCTCCGCGCCCACCATCTGACCGCCCGGCAGCAACCCGACAGCGGAGCCGAGCCGCAATTCCTCCCGAACCAGGTCAATCCAGCCGGTATCCGACAGACTGGCCTCGATCAGCATCTCGCTCTTCCCCGACGAGTCGGCTGGTTGAGACTGACGCCGGACGACAACCTCGGCCGGAAGCTCACGATCGGGTTCCTCCGAAAAGGAATGCAACTGGATGGAACGCTGCGTGTCATCGACGATGCATGCGGTGTATCCGGCCGCGATCATGGCCGATCGATCGCTCTCCCCCGGCGTCGAGTCCGCTCGGCCGACGAACCCGGGAACAAGCACGAGACCGTCCAGGTCCACCGTGGTCACTTTGTCATCCGTCAGGGAGTCGGCCCCTGCTTCTTCTCCGACCCAAACGACGCGGTCGCCTTGAACCAGGACGGCCGTCGCAAAGGGGTCGGCGGGGCTGTAGACCGACCCGTTCCTGTACATCACCGTCGCGTCACCGTAGTTGTGTGTGATCATGCTCATATTTCTTCCGATTCTTCCCATTCCTGGCCGATGACGTCGTCGTCCGAGCCGGCGGGAGTCTCCAATTCGTGGACAATGACGCCGCGCTTGATGAGATTGGTGGCCGCTTCGCATCCGGTGCGCCACATCGGATCGTCCACGGCGTGCCCCAACTGATCCAAGGCGTCGATGACTTGCTTGGTCGCGCGCACGAAATCCCCGGCGACCAGGCCCGAACCTTCCAGGCTCTTCGACAACGAGTCTCCCCTGGCCCAGCGATAGACGGACCACATGAGCCCGACATCCGGTACGGGAGTCTCTGGCAGTCGGTGATGGCGTTCACGACCCGCGAGGTCCGTCCACAAGCCGTGCAGTCGGTTCGCCCTCTCCTGCAGGCCTGCCGGGTAGTTCCGGAGGAAGACGGTCTCGTCACGCTTCCCCGAATAGACCAAGGATGACGCCGCCGCGCACAGTGCCGCCGGGTCCAGTCCCTCGAAGTAGCCGTCACGCAACGCCAGCGACGTCAGGAGGTCCCGTTCGCCGTAGATTTTCCGCAAAGTCTCACCCGCGCTGCGCAGTTGGGGCTCCCCCGAATCGTCCGGACCGACGTAATCGTAATCCGCGAGCAAATCGAGGATATTCGAGAATCGTTGGGCGATCGTATTGGTCCTCGAATCGATCTGATGCCGAAGAGAATCGGTTTCCTTCTTCAACTTGACCCATCGGTTGAACCATCGAGCGTGGTCTTCCCGTTCCGAACAACCGTGGCACGGGTGGGACTCGACGGCCCGCCTCAGCCTGTCGATTTCGCGTTGGTCTTCCTCCGGGGATTCGAAGTCCGGAGATTTCGGCGGCTTGATGGTTCGACCGGGCTTCCCCTCATCGAGTGCAGACTTGACCCGCGCTGACATGTCGCGTCGGTCCTGGGGCGTCCGTCCGGTGAAGTGCTTGGGAACCTTTACCTTGGATATAGGTTGAATGCTTCCGTCGAATTCGGACGGGCCGATCACACGAAGATGGGCAGACATCGTCACGACTCCGATTCGAGTCTCGAATCCGCCCTGGGGTTTCCCCACCACGACCGCGGGTCCCGAGTTCCGCCCACGGGGAATATCGACGACGTCGCCGGGAACCAGCAGCTGCATCGTTGACTCCGCGGCGGATCGAGTCATGCGCTTCCGCTCCTTGGAGCGACGCTTCTCGGTCTGATTCAACTTGTACTTCAAGTTGGCATATTCGACGTAATCGCCCAAGTGACAGGTCATGGACTCTTCGTAGCCGGACAGGGCCTTCTCTTGTCGTCTCACCTTGGACGCGAGGCTGACCACCGACTTGTCTGCCTGGAACTGGGCGAAAGAGGATTCCAGGATGCTCATCGCGCGGTCGACCCCGAACTGGTCCAGGAGGTTCACCGACATGTTGTAGGTCGGTTTGAAACTCGAGTAGAGCGGGTACGTGCGTCGAGAAGCGAGTCCGGCGATAGCCTTGGCATCCATCCCGTCATTCCAGAGCACCACGGCGTGACCTTCGACGTCGATGCCCCGGCGTCCGGCGCGCCCCGTCAGCTGGGTGTACTCACCGGGAGTGATATCGACGTGCTGCTCGCCATTGAATTTGGAGAGTTTCTCAATCACCACACTCCGGGCCGGCATGTTGATGCCCAAGGACAGGGTTTCGGTCGCGAAGACCGCCTTGACCAGCCCCAGAGTGAATAGATGTTCGACGATTTCCTTGAACAGCGGAAGCATTCCGGCATGGTGGGCGGCAATCCCCCGGGACAGGCCCTCGCGCCAGTCGTCGAAGCCCAGGACCCTGAGATCCTTCAGGTCCACCGACGCCGTGGCCTCGGCGATGTAGGCACGAATCATCTGGGCTTGGCGCTGGTCGGTCAATCGGATATCCGAGGCGATGCATTGCAGCACGGCGTCGTCGCACGCTGCGCGGGAGAAGATGAAGTAAATCGCGGGCAGCAGCCCGTTCTCGTCGAGAGATCTCAGAACGACGGGCCGAGGGGCGCGCCGCATGGGCGGCGGACCGCTGCGGCCTTGGCCCTTTCCTTTGCCGCGTCGGGGCCCGCGGCGGGGTCCCGGGCCCCGACGGGACGTGGCCTTCAACAGATCCGTGTTGACCTTGATCTTCTCGGCGCCGTCCCGGCGCACGATGTCCGCCGCCTTCGAAATGGTCGTGTTGTCCGCAAACAGGTCGTACAGGCGGTGTCCGGCCATGACGTGCTGCCAGAGCGGAACGGGACGATGTTCCGAGACGACAACTCGGGTGGACCCACGCACTGTATCGAGCCACTGTCCGAATTCCTCGGCGTTCGAGATGGTGGCGGACAGTGATACGACGGCCACGGATTCGGGCAGGTGGATCATGACCTCTTCCCAGACGGCTCCGCGGAACCGGTCGGCCAGGTAATGGACCTCGTCCATCACCACGAAACCGAGCGAGGAAAGGGTCGAAGACTGCGCATACAGCATGTTGCGCAGAACTTCCGTGGTCATGACCATGATGGGGGCTTCCGAGTTCACGGAGATGTCCCCCGTGAGAAGTCCGACGTTCTCGGCTCCGTGAATCCGACTGAGGTCATGGAATTTCTGGTTCGACAGAGCCTTGATGGGCGTGGTGTAGAAGGCCTTTTTGCCCTGACGTCGGGCCAGGAATACCGCAAATTCGCCCACGACCGTCTTGCCGGCGCCTGTGGGCGCGGCGACCAGGACGCCGTCGCCGTCCTGCAATACCTCGCATGCCTCCCGCTGGAAATCATCGAGCGGAAAGTCGAGGGAGCTTTCGAAAAGCCCGACAGAGCTCTTGAGGTACTCGCTGCGGGCCTTGGCCGCTTCGTATTTCTCGGCGTAACTGGGCATGACACCAGCCTATCGGCACGCGCGCACGCGCACGTACCGATTCAGCTCTACGCCGCACTCGGCTACGGACTGCAGGCCTGAGACTCTCCTACCGACCGATCTGTTCCAGGCCCTCTTCGTCCGTGGTCTGGTGGGAATCGACGCCGTAGGACTCCACGAGTTTTGCGTTCTTCTTGTCCCGGCGCTTGTCATTGAACATGCAAATGGCGATGGCGAGGAAGAACAGGATCAACAGCGGTGCCATCAAATAGAACATCGTCATCACATCTGTGCCCGGGGCCGTCATCGCGGCGAGCAGAGCGACGACGACCACGACCCAACGCCAGGACTTGAGGATGGTGCGCCCCCGGATCAGCCCCATCATGTTCACGCCCACCAGAGCGACCGGAATAACGAAGGAGATGCCGAAGGAGATGATCAACTTGACGACGAAGGAGATGTAGGTCTTCGCCTCAATGAAGTTGGACTGGCCGTCGGGTGTGAACGCGGTCAGGGTCTTGACAGCAGTCGGCATGCACAGCCAAGCGATCCAGATGCCCAGAAGGAACAACGGAACCGAGACACACACGAAACTGACGGCGTACAGCTTTTCCTTCTTGTGGAGAGCTGGAGTGATGTACGCCCACAGCTGGTAGAGCCAGACCGGTGATGCCAGAACCAGACCGATGGCCAGTGAAACCTGGACCATGACGTCGAACGCCGAGGCAACGCCGTTGAAGTTGATGCTGGCGTGTCGCCCGTGGTCCTGAGCAATATCAGCGATCGGCGCAGTGATCGCGCGCATGACCGGGTAATAGAAGAAGAACCCGGCTACAGCTGCCAACACGGTGGCTATGGCCGCCTTGATCACTCGGTTGCGAAACTCCCGGAGGTGTTCGCGCAACGCCATCTGCGCCTGGGGGTTGCCCTTGCGACTGTATTTGGATGCCATGCTTCGGTCCGTGTCCTCGAGTCAGCAGAACTCCGGCCGCTGTCTCACCTCACCGTCTCTGCGACGGAGGTTCTTGCGGCCGGAGCATCAGCGGCTAATTCTTCGTCGTGCCCTGATCCCGGACATCGGAAGCATCGGTCGAGGACTCGGTGGAATGCGAGCCCCGTCCGGTTCCGTTGTCGACGACTTCACCGTTGACGACGTGATTCTTGGCCGAGGTCTCGTCCTTGTCATCCTTCATGTCCTTGACCTCGGACTTGAAGATCTTCATCGACTGGCCCAGGCTGCGCGCCATGCCGGGAAGTTTCGGGGCGCCGAAGAGCAAGAGAATGATGACCAGGAGAATCAGGAGATAGACGGGGTGGTCAAAGAGCCTACCGAGCATGGGTTCTTCCTTTCTTGTCGCCTCGCATCAGATCCCTGAAGTTCTGGGGCTGACCGAGACGGTCCCGCCGCGCGATGCGCTGGGCTGCTTTTCGTTGATGTCGCGTCGAGCGTTCGCGAAGATACTCTTCACGAGCTCGGTGGATTGGGACGAGTATTCCGGGAACGGGTGCCTCACGGATTCCCGTAGCCACTGAACTGGCCGATGTCTCCCACCGGTTGGTCATATCTTCCCCGAGTGAACCGACGTCCTCGAGAGCACCCAGGAACCGCTGTACGGTTCGCCAGGCCAACCACCCGAGAATCGCCGCGGATACGAGGACGAGGACCGTCCACAAGAGTATCCAAAACCACCAAGGCATACGTTCATTATAAACATCGATACCGCTCCCCTGACCGTCAGGCAGGGTTGAACTGGTCACCAGGACCCGGCGACATCGATCCCCCGCGCCTTCGCGGATTCGTACCACTGCGTTGTCCAGGGACGCGCCCTCCACAATGCCATGGACCCGGCATGATGGAGCATCAATCGGTACAGGCTGAACCAGTCGATGACATCGATCTCGATCACGAGTCCGGATTGCGGCGTTTCGCCGTCGTCCGCCGAGCCCGGAACGTCCGCGTGACCGAGGATCTCTCCCCCCAAGACTTCCGCCAGAGGCTCGGCATCGGCGGCGACCCACACGAGAGTTCGAGCGGGCTCAGGGCGAGACTCCCGTTGCGCCGGGACGACGTCGTCCTCAGCGGCCTCGACCACCCGAAGACCACGAATCGCCTCAATCCGATAGGTCCTGATCTCTGCATGAGCAGGACTTTCCGCCTCGAGGTACCAGGTATTTCCTCGTGAATAGACGTCGTGGGGTCTCACCCGTCGTTCGCTGGGGGCCGTCTGGCCACGCGAGCGGTAATCGATCTCGACCATCCGTCCGCTATCGGCAGCTGCTCGCAGGGCATCCACGGTTTTCGCGATCTGTGGTTCCAAGCGAATCGACAGCTGGTCGGAGGACACGCCCGCGCCGTTGGCGCCACTGACGAGTTTTCGGGAGATCTCTTCAACGGTGCGCGCGTGGTCCGGGGAAACCTGGCCCAGCAGTTGGATTGCCAGCAATAGTCGGATCGTCTGGTCCGGCGCCAAGTTCAGTGCACGCCCGAGCTCCTCGGGAAGTTCGACGAAGACTTCGTCGTCGTACGCCGTCACCCGCAGATACGCTCCGCCGAGAATCTCGTCGCTCGCGTTGGCAAGGGCGTCGATATCCTGCCTGACCTGGGCCGCACTGACATGTAGATGCCGAGAGATGTCCCGGATTGCGCACCCCGGGTTGCTTCCCACGTAAGACGCCAGATCCACGAGTCGCACAAATCGACGGTCGTTGGACTCTCTGTTCCTGCCACGCTTGGGCTCGATGATCTCGGTATCCCGGTCGGTGACGGCCGCGGAAACGCGCCCCTGGAGGTCGATCGCCCTCTGTATGGTGCGATCCACCTCGCGACGAACGGAGTCCTCATCGAGCTCCTGCCCCTCGGGGACGCTGAACTCGACTCCGGAACCCAACTCGGCCAGGCAACGAACGAATTCGAGGACATCCGGAACATCGACAGCAGCTTCAACGATTCGCGTCACGGAGTCGGTCTCCGGGAAAGCTTCTTGGAGCCGCAATCCCGTACCCGATTCCGACCAGTCCAGGACCACGGGGGCTGCACCCACCGTGCAACGGAGGACGACCTCCGGCGCGGGCGATTCCGAAATGCCCTCCAACACGGACTGCATCGAGAAGTCCTCGGGCGCTCCGGGAAGGCTCGATTCGCGCACCGACATGGACGTCATTCGCGACAGACGGAAGTTGCGCAGAGCCTGCCGATCGGCGTCCCACCCGCTGACATACCAATGGTCGAATCGCTGACCTACGCCCCACGGGCGAAAGCGGCGTCGTGATGTGTCCAGGGAATGGGCGGACCTGTAGGAGAAGGAAACCTCGGAGCCGTGCGCCAGCGCCCCGAGAATCGTTTCGAGATGTCCCCCGCCTCCGCTGAGGCGCGGTGTCACGTGCGTCAGCGCAACGGCGCCGTCAGCATCCTGTTCACCGTAGCCGAGCCGCCGGACGGCCCGCTCGGCGTCGTTCGCATAATTGGGATCGGACCACAGGCGTGCCGCAATTCCGAGCGTCAGCCTCTCCGCCGGGGTGAATTCCTCGCGACCGAGCCACAGATTCTCCCGCTCGATCCGATACAGGGTCTCGCCATAATCCTGGATGGCCGCAATCTTCATGCCCAGATGTCGCAGGGCAGCCTTGTCTCGCTCGAAGGTTCGCTCGAAGGCCGAGTCCGAACCGATGCTCCGGTACGCGTCGATGCTGTCCCGGATCCTCTGCCTCGGAACCGGCCGCTCGTGGGAAAGCATGAAACCGTACAGCGCGAACAAGCGCTCGGGAACCTTGACGGGCACAGGATCGGCCTAACTTTGAGGGTCTGCTGACTTCGAGTTCACGATGAGCGGGCCTCGACGAGGTCGACCACGAATACGAGGGCCTGATCCGGGCCAATCACGTTCCCGGCGCCGCGCTTGCCGTATGCGAGCTCGGACGGAATCTCCAATCGGCGGCGCCCACCAACCTTCATTCCGATCAGACCTTCGTCCCAACCCTGGATGACCTGTCCGACGCCGGCCCGGAACGCCAGCGGCTCTCCCCGGTTCCACGACGCGTCGAATTCTTCGCCGCCGTCGAATGTCACTCCGACGTAATGGCACGTGACCTGGTCTCCGCGCTCCACCGCCCGGCCTGATCCCTCGATCAGGTCGGTCACGCGCAGCGACTCGGGCACAGGTCCTTCAGGAAAATCGATCTCGGGTTTGGTGCGGTCGAGATTGCGCTGTCCGAATGACATGGGGTTCCTTTCAGAAATGGATCGTGAATCGCTGCTACTGGGCGCCCTGTTGCGCGCCTTGTTGGGCACCGCCCTGTTGGCCGCCCTGTTGCATGCCGGAGCCGCCCTGGGAATCCTCCGGCGGATCCGCCTTGGAGGTCCCCAGGATGTCGATCACGAAGACCAGCGGACCGGCCGGCTGCTGGGACTCGGAACCGAGCTGTTCCTTGCTGCCGTAGGCCTTGTCGGTGGGAACTTCGAGGAGGACTCGGTCGCCGACCTTCTTGCCCTTGAGACCTTCGCCCCACCCCTTGATGACCTGGTCCAGCGGGAAGCCAGTGGGGTCCTTGGTCCAGTTCGAATCGAACTGCTTGCCGTCGGACCAGGTCACGCCCGAGTACTTGACGTAGACCTTCTCGCCGTCCTTGACCTCGTCTCCGCTGCCGTCGATGAGGTTCTGCGCGGTGACGCTCTTCGGCTCTTCCTGGCCCTCGGGGATCGAGATCTCCGGGCCGCTGTCCTTCATCGTGACCTTGGGGAGGCCCTCCTGGGGTGGGACCTCGGAACCTTCGGCTGACTTCTTGAGCTTCTTGGAGACGGTGTAGATCTCCACGGCGCTCGCATCCTTGTCGTCGGAACCACCCGACGAACCCTGGGATGAGTTGTCTTCGGGTTTCTTGGCATAGGCGAAGCTGGTTCCGACCTTGGTGTCCTTCAGGATGTCGTAGACCTTGGGAAGCTTTTCCTTGAGCTGGTCGTTGACGGTGATCGTGATCGGAGAGCCGGAATAGGTATCGCCCTGGCTCTTCTGGTCCGCACCGCTGAAGACGGCCGCGTCCACGAGCACCGTGTCGCCTTCCTTGACGTCCTCGCCGTCGCCCTCGTCCAGGACACGGCTGTCTTCGTCCTTGACGGACAGGGGGGTGTCGAAGGACACCGAGGGGGCCTTGCCTTTGCCCTGATCCTTGAAGTCCACGGATTCGAGATCGTTGCTGCCGCCGCACCCTGCCAGAGCGAGGGTGAGAGCGATTGCGGCGGCAGAAAGTTTGAGAGATTTGCGCACTGTTGGTTTCCTCGTCGTCGTGAGTGAGCGGTGAGAGCTCGTGAGTGACGTGCCACCGCCCTGAATGACTGTATTACACCTGAGCCACAGCCGAAGAGGCCGGTCAGATCAACGGCGGCATGGCCCGTTGATCCCGGCGCGTCGCGTCCTGCATTGCACGGATCGATTTTTCCACCTCGGCGTCCTCCGTCGCGAAGGGATCCTGGCATGAGTGAGACAGCGCAATCTGCTGATTGATCTTGAAATGCACCCAATCGACCGTGTAATCCAGACCCGCGGCACGGGCCGCTGCGATGAACCGCCCGCGAAGAGCAGCCCTGGTCTCCGGAGGTACGGTCTCCGCCCTGGTCACGGACTCCTCACTGACCCAGCGGCGGGCCAACCCCTTGGCCTGCAACAGGTAGAACACTCCTCGGTTCTGCTTGATGTCGTGGTAGGCGAGATCCACTTGTGCGATGCGTGGGTGAGAATAGTCGGCGTCGAGCTTCTCTGCGGTTCGGTCCAGGAGCTTTTTCTTGATGGCCCAGTCGATTTCGGTATCAATCGCCGAGGTGTCCTGCGTTTCGATCGCGTCCAGGGTGCGACCCCAGAGGTCCAGGACGTATTCGGTCTCCGGGCGAGGTGCCCCCTGCTGATCCGTGTAGGAAACCGCAGCGTCGAGATACAGCCTCTGCAGGTCGAGGCCGGACATCTTCCGGCCATCCTTCAACTCGACGGTGGTCCGCCCGGTCAGGTCGTGGGACAAGGTTCGGAGCGCTTGACCGGTGTTCGCCAGCTCGAGATCGTCCAGACCCTGCCGGTCCTCGATCATTCTCAGGATGAGGTCGGTCATCCCGGCTCGGGCCAAGGTGGTCGTCTCCGACATGTTCGAGTCCCCCACGATCACGTGAAGGCGCCTATACTGCGCAGCATCGGCATGCGGTTCGTCCCGCGTGTTGATGAGCGGTCGTGATCGCGTGGTGGCAGAGGAAGCCGCCTCCCACACATAGTCCGCCCTCTGGGAGAAGGAATAGGAAGGTTGTCCGCTTTCCGGCGCGCCGTTGATCTGGGGAGGACCCGACGGATGGACACGGCCCGCACCGACAACCAACTGTCGGCTCACCAGGAACGGAACCAGGAACCGCACGAGCCTGGAGAATTCGGCCTTGCGTGAGAGCAAATAGTTCTCGTGGGATCCGAAGGAGTTGCCGGCCGAATCCGCGTTGTTCTTGAACAGATACAGCTTGCCCTCCAGCCCCTGCCGGTTGAGGGCTTCCTCGGCCTGGTCTGCGAGCTTTTCGAAGAGCCGCTCCCCTGCTTTGTCCTGGCGGACGAGATCAGTCAGATCCGCACACTCAGCGGTCGCATATTCCGGATGGGACCCGACATCAAGGTAGAGACGCGAGCCATTTTCCAGGAACACGTTGGAGGACCGCCCCCACTCGACGACGGGGCGAAACAGCTTGCGCGCAGCCTCCTCCGGGCCGAGCTGCCCCATTCCGGTCATTGAGTACCGGATACCGAATTCGGTTTCGATACCGAAGATTCGTTGCTCCATGGGGCCTACTGGCCGCCCTTCTGGACGAAACCGCGCACGTAGTCCTCGGCGTTCTCCTCCAGGACGCTGTCGATCTCGTCGAGGATGTCGTCGGTGTCGTTGACGAGACCCTGATCGACCGGCTGCTGGGCGCCGATCAGTTCCTGGTCCTCCTCACGTGCCTGGTTCTGCTGACGGTCTTGCGAGGATTCACGAAATTGTGCCATGTCTGTGGTCCTTTCTGATCAGGGGATTCTTCGGAGACCGATGCGGCTCAGCGCCTGATGCGCGTTGTTGCTCGATTCGAGCACGTGCTGAACCTGCTCGCTGGTGCAGTTCGTTGGCTCGTCCATGAGCCATCGGTGGGTTCTGTCCGTGCTCGGGTCCTTGACGGACAGGACCTCCCAGCCGGCCGATACGACCTCCTGGGGCCAGCGGCCGATCAGTTTTCCTCTCAGATACGCGCGAGTGTTTTCCGGCGGCGTCGAGACGGCGGCGTCGATCCGCTCCGGTTCGATCAGTCTTCTGATCCGTCCGAGCGATTCCAGCTTGGTGTAGAGACTCTTCTCCGGACGCAGATCCGAATACTGGAGGTCGAGCGCCTGGATCTTCGGATGATCGACGCCGATGCCGCGCGCCTCGTACTGGCGAATCAGAGAATATTTCGCGACCCAATCCAAACGGTCGGCGAGTGAGAGGGGGTCCTTCTCCAACCCTTCGAGCACCTCGAACCATATTCCGAAGGTCTTGCGGCTCGACTCCGAGTCCCACCCTTCGCGGTCGGCGAGGTCCTGAGCGGCTTCCGCGTAGGAGCGCTGCATCTGGACCGCGGTCATGCGACGTCCGTCCTGCAGTTCGAGCGTCGCCCGGAGGTCGGGATCATGACTGACAATACGCATTGCTTCAACCGGCCGGGCGAGTCGGAGGTCAGGTGCGCAACCGTGTTCGATGAGTGTGAGCACCGCGGCCGCACTCGCGAGCTTCAGAAGGACGGAGGTGTGCGCGAGGTTGGAATCCCCGGTGATGACGTGCAGACGGCGGTACTTGTCGGAATCCGCGTGCGGCTCGTCCCGGGTATTGACGATGGGCCGGCGAATCGTTGTCTCGAGACCGATCTCCCGTTCGAAGAAATCCGCACGCTGACTGATTTGGAAGCCGGGCCGCACTCCGTCCGCGCCGATACCGGCACGGCCCGCACCAGCGATGACCTGGCGTGTGGCCAGGTACGGGATGAAGTCCCTGGCGAGACTCTGGAAGTCTTGGCTGCGCGGGACGAGATAGTTCTCGTGGGCACCGTAGGAGACGGACTTGTTGTCGGTGTTGTTCTTGTACAGGTTGATGGGTTCCGGCCAGCTCGAACCGTATCGGTCCGTCACCGACGCCGCAGCCGCTGCCGCGATGCGGTCTCCCGCGAGATCCCAGGCGGTCGCCGCCCACGGGTCGGTGGTCTCGGGAGCCGAATACTCCGGATGCGCATGGTCGACGTACAACCGGGCACCGTTGGGGAGGACACGGTTCATGACCGCCCTGTCCCAGAACGCTGGGCTGAGCATGTCCGGGGATTCCTCGTAGAGCTCCCGCGCGACGTCCTCGCTGGTCAACACATGTCCCTGGTGGGTGAGCTGGCTCGGGTGGGCTTCTGCGGCGCCCATGCTGTAGCCCCGGGCATCCTCCAGTGGGGTCTCCGATTCGTAGTCCCATCCGGCTTCCGCCGCGGCGTCCTCATAGCTATCGACCACGAGAGTCGAGAGGACCGTCTCGTGAGCCGATGGCTTGGACGGGCACACGACGCCGTATTCGGTTTCGGTGCCCATGATGCGCTCGAAAATCACGACGCCGCCCTCTCGTCCTCCCGAGCGCGTGTACCGCTTTCGGGCGGTTCGATGCCCGTCAGCGGGACCGAATATCCGATGTAGTTCAGCCAGTCCTCGATGTCTCCACGGGATGCGGAGTCACGCTGCTGCTCGAATTCGTCGCGGGCACTGGTCCTCAGATGCTCGAGGCTCAGGCCCCGGCGCCCGTGGTCCAGGTAGTCCTTGATCGCGAGTTTCTTGGCACGATCGACGATGTTCCGGATCAGCGCTCCGGACAGGAAGTCCGACCAGTATGTGGTGATACGGCGGCCGTCGGCAAGCACGGCATCCAGGTAGCGCCGGTCCTCGTCCCTCGAGAAGATCTCGGCCACGACTTCATGGATCAAACGCGAGACCGTCGCGTCCCTGTCGCCCGCGTGGCGGGCCAGCTCCTGTTCCTCGAGAGGGAGTCCGGGATGAACGTAGAGGCCGAAAATTTCGGCCGTGCCCTGGTAGTCCGGGCGGTCCACGCGGACCTTGACGTCCAGGCGACCGGGGCGCAGGACGGCGGGATCGATCATGTCCTCACGGTTCGTCGCGCCGATCACGATTACGTTGTCCAACGACTCGACTCCGTCGATCTCGGCCAGGAGCTGCGGAACGATCGTCGTCTCCACGTCCGAGGACTTCCCCGCACCCCGCGTGCGGAACAGGGATTCCATTTCGTCGAAGAAGATGACCACCGGATTGCCCGCCGTGGCCTTGTCCCTGGCGCGGGAGAAGATGGCGCGAATCTGCCGTTCGGTTTCGCCCACGAACTTGTCCAGCAGTTCCGGCCCCTTGATGTTCAAGAAGTATCCGCGGAGCGTCCCGTCAGGCTTCTGCCCGGTCATGCGATCTGCCAGGGCCTTGGCCACGGCCTTGGCGATCATGGTCTTGCCGTTTCCTGGCGGCCCGTACAGCAGAATGCCCTTGGGCGGCTTGAGATCATATTCGCGGTAGAGGTCCGGATGAAGGAAGGGCAATTCGACGGCGTCACGAATCTGCTCGATCTGGGACGAGAGACCGCCGATATTCTCGTAGGACACGTCCGGAGTTTCCTCCAGCACCAGATCCTCGGCGTCCGTCTTGGGAACCATGCTCAGGGCGACTCCGCTGGAGGGGTCGTAGGCGACGGCGTCGCCGACTCTGATCTCCTGGTGGGCCAGTTGGCCGGATCGCAGAACGACGACCTGCGTATTCGACCCCGTCCCCAGGACGAGCCGTTCGTGTCCCAGGAGTTCGCGGACTGTCGCGATGTCGCCGGTCTGCTGAAAACCCACACAGGCGCAGGCGCCCACGGTTTCGGTCAACAGCACGGTCATACCCACCTGGACGTCCTCAATGTCCAGAACCGGGCTCACCGGGACCCGGACGCGACGTCCACCCATCACGACGTCGAGACTCTCCTGCGTGGCGATCAGCGGAGGAGCGTCTTCCGCCATCGACGCCGCGGAGAGGTTTCTGCGGTTGACGCTCACCACCTTGGCCTGGTTCATGGGCGCCTCGAGATCCTGGGCGATGACCTGCTTCAGGCGCTGGATGTCTCCCCTGGCGTTTTCCAGCGCACGAACGAGCTTCTCGTTGCGCTCCGTGGTGTCCTTGAGGCGGCGGTTCAGCTCCGCGCGCTGGTCGCGCAACGTGTTCACCTGTCGCTGGGTCATCTCGAAATCTCGTTGGTTCACTGTGGAGTCAGACTGGGCCATGCATCAAGCATGGCACTGAGGGCAGGCTAGTCTCCACTCGGGTCCGCATCGTGGCCTTGGTACGCGGCGCGATCGGCAAGCTTGCGAGCATCTCGCGCAGCCCGCCGCAATTTTCGATCGGAAACATTTCTCTCACCCAATGCCATGGGAGTCCAGGCGTTCATGTCCTCCTCGGTGAATTCCGTCTTCGACGCCCGTCGTTTCGGAGCAAGCCGCCCCGATCCGTCCGCGAGCCTCCGTGCGGAGATGAGGAAGCCGGTGTGCGCAACCATTCGGTGATCGGGGCGAACCGCAAGGCCTTCGACGTGCCACCCACGGACCATGGTCTCGAAGGACTCCGGTTCGGTGAACCTTCCGTCAGCCCGCAAGGCCTCTGCCACCCGGGACAGCTGGGTCACCGTGGCGACGTAGCAGATGACGACGCCGCCGGGAACGAGCGCGGTGGCCACCGCCGAGACGCATTCCCAGGGGGCCAACATGTCCAGGACCGCCCGGTCGACCGTGCCCGGGGCCTCATATTCCCCCAGTTGCTCGGCGAGGTCCCCCAGAGTGAGGTTCCAGGCCGGGTGGGGTCCTCCGAACATGGTTTCAACGTTTCCCTGGGCGATCTCAGCGAATTCTTCGCGACGTTCGAAGGACCGCAGGTGACCCGTGTCGCCGATCGCGCGGAGCAGCGAAATGCTGAGCGCGCCGGATCCGACCCCGGCTTCGATGACGCGGGCCCCAGGGAAGATGTCGGCCATGGTGATGATCTGGCCCGCGTCCTTGGGGTACACGACCGCGGCGCCCCGAGGCATCGAGAGAACAAAGTCTTTCAGCAGGGGCCTCAACGCCTGGTACTGGACGCCCACCGAATTGGTGATCACCGTGCCCTCGGGCTGACCGATGAGATCATCGTGCACCAGGACACCGCGGTGGGTGTGGAATTCCCCGCCCTCTTCCAGCGTGATCGTATTCATTCGGCGGCGCTCGTCCGTCAGCTGGACACGGTCTCCCGATCGGAAAGGACCGCGCCGGTTGTGGGCGCCGGTCGCCGTTTCGTCGTGGGATGCCGAGGTGTCTGAGGCCATGGAAGTGGATCTCCTGGTGTAGGGCTTGAGGATCGTCGCCTATTGTCTCACGAGGTATCGTCGCCGACCTCGCCCCGCCAGCGACTACGGGTGGTTTCGATCGGACTGACCGCGTTTGACGGCGTCGATGACGTCGGTCTCGAACAGGACCGAACCGCGTCCTTGCCAGGATGCTACGGGCCAAATGCGCCCGGGGAGGCGGGCGATCTGGGAGACGAGCGCCTGTCCCTTCAGGTTGCCCGGAACCGGGTTGTCCCACGCGACGGAGACCATGAGGGATTCCGCGGTCGCAGACAGGTCACCCGCCGCATCCGCGGCCATCATGGCCTGGCCATCCACGACACCGAGTCCCTTGCCGTCCGTTCCGGTGACGACGAACACGGCCCGAGGATCCGGGAGGGACGGGAAATCGCTCAGGGGCTGCATCCGGTCGACGGGAACCGTCGGCCTGGCCAGTCCCGCCACGGAGAGGGTCCCCACGGCCTTGCGCATGGCGATGTTCCGATACGCCTGAAGGGAACCGGACAGGATGATGAAGGCGACCATGACCGTCAGGACGATCATTCCCAGGCTGTGCCACGCGCCTGATGCCACGAGCCAGACCAGGAGGCCCGCCGAAGCAACGAATCCCAGAACGGCGGCTGCGCGCGTCCCCGCATCCCGTGACCCCGTGACCTTCCAGACGAGGGCTTCCACAACGTAGCCTCCGTCCAGTGGGATGCCGGGCAGCAGATTGAAAATGCCGACGAAACCGTTCGACGTCGTCAACAGGTACAGCACCAGGGCCGGCCATCCCCCGACGTCGGCCCAGGCAAGTACCGCCCACCCGATCGCGGCCAGAACCAGGTTCGAAACCGGACCAGCCAGCGAGACCAGCGCCGAGCGGCCCGCGCTGGCGCGGCCCGAGGGGAAGGTCGTATGACCTCCCATCAGGGTCAGATTGATGCCGGCCACCGACCACCCGAACGCTTTCGCGGAGAGACCGTGGCTCAGCTCGTGGATCAGGACAGAGACCGCAAGCAACACGGCAAAAACCAGTGCAGCTCCGTAGGCACCCGGCCCCAGCCACGGGAATCTGGACGAGAGGAAACTGCCGTAGCCGAAAACGATCAGAAGAGTCAGAAGGAACCATGACCGCGAGAGCCGCACGGGAATGCCCGCGATGCGCCCGAGGGAGAGCCCGTCAGCCGAAGTCATGAGTCATCACACCGCAATGCCCAGGCGGGCAGTGATGAGGGCGGCGACGTCGTCCCTGCTGCCTGCCGGTTCCCCGGACAGGGCGGCCGAGGCCCACCCGTCAATGGCTCGGACCGCGGAGGGCGCGTCGAGGTCGTCCGCCAGTGCGTCACGGACATCCGAGACCAAACGATCGCTCGGTGACGTGTCCGGCTCGGGTTCCGTCGGTTCCTGCCGAAGCGCTTCCCTCCACCGGGCGAGCTTCTCGGTGGCCTCCCCGAGCAAGGCCTCGCTCCACGACCAGTCGGCCCGATAATGGTTGGACAGGATCGCCAACCTGATGGCCGCCGGGTCGATGCCCTGCTGACGCAGGGAGGAAACGAGCACCAAGTTGCCTTTGGACTTGCTCATCTTCTCGCCGTCGAGCCCGACCATTCCCGTATGAGCATAGTGTTCGGCCATGAGCTCGCCGGTCATCGCGAAGGCGTGCCCTGCACCCATCTCGTGGTGCGGGAAGCGAAGATCGTTGCCCCCGCCCTGCACGGTGTAGGGCATACCCAGGTATTTCTCGGCGATCACGGTGCACTCGATGTGCCAGCCGGGCCTCCCGGGTCCGAGAGAGCCGCCGTCCCATTCGGGCTCCCCCTCGCGGTGAGCTCTCCACAAGAGGGCATCGAAAGGATCGTGCTTGCCAGGACGGTCAGGGTCTCCCCCGCGCTCGGCAAACAACGGGGCCATGTCGGACTCCGAATAATTGGACACGTACCCCAGATACCAGCGAGCGGGGTCGTTGTGCGTGTCTGCTGCCTTGCGAACGCTGAAGTAGACATCCCCGGCAGGATGCTCGGTTCCCTCAGCGTCCACGTACCCTTCCGCCCGATAGGCCAAGCCGTCGTCGACCATTTGTTCGACCCACGGGACGATCCAGTCGACGGACTCGGTCGCTCCGATGTAGTGCTCCGGAGGAATCACGGACAGCGCTTCCATGTCCGCCCTGAACAAATCCGTCTGGTCCTCGGCCAAAGCTTTCCAGTCGACACCGGTTTGTTCTGCCCGCTCAATCAAGGGGTCGTCGACGTCGGTCACGTTCTGGACGAAGGTGACCTGGTACCCCGCATCGCGCCACGCACGGTTCAGAAGGTCGAAAGCCACGTACGTGGCCGCGTGACCCATGTGGGTCGCGTCGTAAGGTGTGATCCCGCAAACATAGAGCCTTGCCGAGTCGGTGTCCCGGGGAAGTCCGACGATTTCGTTGAGGCGGGAGTCGAAGATCGACGGTACGGGGGCTCTGTCGTGGAGCGCTGGAATTTCGGGGGCGGACCAGGCGCGCATATGTACCTTTCAGTGAAGACGTGTGCAGCGTTGCGGGGCGGAATCAGGCGGAGAGCACTCCCGTGCCCAACAGCGCGAAGACGACGGCGCCGAGGACAATCCGGTACCAGACGAAGATGTTGTAGCTGTGGTTCGAGATGAACTTGAGCAACCACCCAATCATCACGTAGCCGACGACGAAGGCGATAACGGTGGCGAGAAGAGTCGGACCCACGGAGTAGTAATCGTCGAAGCCATCGGTCAGCGACGTGGCCAACTTGTAGAGGCCGGACAGAAAGACGGCTGGAATAGCGAGGAGGAAGGAGTACCGGGTAGCGGCTTCACGGGTGTATCCCATGAACAGGCCGGTCATGATCGTTCCGCCCGAGCGGGACACCCCAGGGATCAGAGCCAGTGCCTGACCGAGGCCGTAGAAGATGCCGTGCTTGACCGTCAGATCCTTGGTCTCCAGTTGTTCCCGACCGATCCGATCCGCAATCGCGAGGAACACGCCGAAGACGATGAGCATCGTCGCCGTGATCCAGAGGCTCCGGAATTCGGTGTCGATGTAGTCCTGCAGAAGCAGACCCAGGACTCCGATCGGGATCGAACCGATGATGATGAACCAGCCCATCCTGGCGTCCGGATCGGACTTGTCCACCCTTCCGAACAGGGAACCGAACCATCTCGAGATGATGCGCACGATGTCACGCCAGAAGAACAGCAGGACCGCCAATTCGGTGCCCAGTTGGGTCACCGCCGTGAAGGCCGATCCGGGGTCCTGATCATTCGGCAGGAGTTGCCCCACGATGCTGATGTGCGCCGATGACGAAATCGGGATGAACTCTGTCAGGCCTTGAACAAGGCCGAGAATAATTGCTTGAAACCATGCCACGGTTCGACTTTACCCAAAAGGCGGTGGCTACCGTGTCAGTCATTGCCGGCTGTGGGTGAAGTTACAGCCAGTTTGCCGATTCCGTTCAGGCGGCTCCCACGTGCGAAAACGCTATTTGAGGTCTTCCGCCTCGATATCGTCCAGGTCTTCGTCGAGGTCGTCGTCCTCGTTCTCGTCGAGGTCCTCGTAGTCCTCATCGAACTCGTCCTCATCCTCGTCGTCCTCATCCTCGTCCTCGACGAAGACTTCGAGGGGTGTGACCTCGTTGTAGGCGACGTAGATGGCGTCCTCGTAGACCTCGAACGCGTCCGCAATGCCCAAGTAGGCATTCTCGACGGCCGTGTCCTGCTCGCCGCGCTTGGCGGCCAGGGCAGTCAGATGTTCTTCGAAGGCCTGGATGAGCGAGTTGAGCGCGACGCGCGGATCGGTAGTCATGCCTCTAAACTATCCGACTTTCCCCCTCGGGGAAACACCGCCTTGGAAGGGCGTGGATTGGTCACATCGCACCCGGTCACGAGCTCGGCCACCGGTCCCACTGCCAGCACGAGGGAGCCTGTCGATGGAGCATGCGACGTCGGAACACGCTCGAACAACGAAAAAACCGGTTCGCCGTTCAACCATGAGAGTTGAACGACGAACCGGTTCCGTGGTGCGCGAGGGGGGACTTGAACCCCCACCCTCTAATACGAGGACTAGCACCTCAAGCTAGCGCGTCTGCCTATTCCGCCACCCGCGCAGGTGATCTCGGAAGCTTGCTTCCGGGCAACGAGTAATAACTTACTTGATGCCTCAGGCCTGCGCAAATCCTGAATAGCCCACGCCAGGTGACAGTTGTCACACCCTGTTTCCTCCGGTCAGCCGGAGGTGCCTGCGCTCTGCCACGAGAACTCGAAATTCTTCCTCTTCTTGGGGCCGACGCCGCGCAATAGCGTGCGCGTGCCGGACGATTCGGAGGACAGATCACGCCAGATGCTGACGGTCGAGGGCAACTGCACGGGCGCGCCGAATTCCACGGTCCACTCGCAGGGGGCCGAGGGATCGGACGTCACCTGGCTCAGAGCCCGCGACGCGCAATACATACCGTGTGCGATGGCGCCCTTCATGCCGAACAGCTTCGCCGAGGCATTGCTCAGATGAATCGGGTTCGCATCACCCGAAACCTTGGCATAGGCGCGACCCGTGGTCGAGGGCAACCGCCACTGGCCGATCAGAGTCAGTCCGACTCTGGGATCCGGCCTGTGATCTCGAGCAGAATTTCCGGATGCTGTCGCGCGATCCGACTTCTCCGCTCCTCCAGACGCCTGCTTGGACAAATAGAGGGACTCGTCCGTGTAGGCGAGCTCGCCGCTGCTGTCCCAGATCTCGGCCAGGATTCGCACGGTGGTCCCCCGACGGTGACTCCCGAATTCCTTGACTCGGACCCTGACCTTGACCGTGGTGTCCAACGTGACCGGCCGATGCTGGGTCACCGAGTTCTCGAGATGAATCAGGCCCAGAAGACGGAGCGGGAATGATTTCTTGGACATCAGTTCCATCGCAATCGGGAACGTCACGGCGTGCAGATACCCACCGTGGGCGTACTCCCCCTCCCTGGCTGCGACGACACTCCGAAATGCGGCGTCGTCGGTCGCGGCAATGCGAATGCGGCGCTCGACAGGAGGCAACGAGGCGGGGCTCGGAATGGCGGCGTCGCTCGGGCCCTTGCGGTCCGTTCGGCGCCTGCCGACGAGGGAGGTCGCTTCCTTGCCCAGAATGTTCACGTACATGCCCGCAGGTCCGGCCTTGTCCCGAACGGCATCGGCGAATCCGCCCTTGGCGCCGCGTCCCCTGCTGCCCTTGATCGGTATGCGAGGAATCTTCATTACGCTCCCACCATGGATTGACCGCAGACACGCAAGGTCTGACCGTTGATTCCCGCCGCGGCGTTCGAGGCCAGGAAACCCACGGCCTGGGCGACGTCCTCCGGCTTGCCGCCTTGCTGCAGCGAATTGAGCCTCCGAGCGACCTCTCTGGTCACGGTCGGCATGGCCTTGGTCATTTCGGTCTCGATGAAACCTGGGGCCACCGCATTGACCGTTCCTCCCGCTTGCGCGAAGTCGACGGCCATGGCCGAGACCATTCCGATGATTCCTGCCTTGGACGCACCATAATTGGTCTGTCCGCGGTTGCCGGCGATACCGCTCGTCGACGCCAAGGAGACGACCCTGGGATTCGGGCCGAGCGCTCCGGAGTCCAAGAGCTGGCGGTTCATCGCCAATTGCGAGGCCAGGTTGACCGCGAGGACCGACCCCCACTTGTTCTCGTCCATATTTGCAAGCATCTTGTCCCGGGTGATGCCCGCATTGTGGATCACGATGTCGAGGTGCCCGAAGTGCTTGCGGGCCGTCTCGGCGATCTTCGATCCTGCGTCCTTCTGGGTGATGTCCAGCTGGAGGGCAACGCCGTTGACGCTGTTGGCAACCTTCGAGAGCGCCTCGCCCGCCGCCGGGACATCAACCAGAATCAGCTCCGCACCGTCGTCGTGGAGGCGCCGAACGATGGCTTCACCAATTCCGCGGGCGGCGCCCGTCACCACGGCCACCTTGCCGTCCACCGGCGCGTCGGCTTCCACCGTGTGCGGTTTGGCAGGGTCGACCGACAAGGGTTGGCCGCTGATGTAGGCCGAGCGAGCGGACAGCAGGAACTTCAAGGGCCCCTGGACGCTCTCGTGCTCCGGGCCGAGCTCGGGGGCGAGCTTCAGCAGGTTGCACGTCGATCCCTTGCGCATCTCGTGGGCGAGGGACCTCATGAACCCCTCGACCGCTTTCTGGGTCGCCACCAGCTCGGGTGACGACTCGTCGTCCTCATGGTCCGTGGATCGGCCGAGCACGATCACTCGCCCGCATGTCCCCAAGCTCCTCAGCGCGGCCCCGACAGCCAACGCTCCGTTCTGGAGATCGGCCGGCGTCGCCGCATCGGTGAAGTCGGCGATGATCGCCCCGTAGCGTGTCCGGCTCTCGGGATGTCTCCGGACCTCGAGGTTCCAATCGAGCAGCGTTTCGGCGAGTCCGTCGGCGCTCTGCCCGCCGACCACGAGGACCTTCCGGTCGTTCAGCAGGTCCTGGCCCGGTGCATAGCGCCGGAGCTCAACCGGCTGCGGAAGGCCGAGGGCCCCCGCGACTTTCTTGCCGACGGACGAGTTCACGATCTGTGCGTATGAGTCCTTCATTTGTCGCAATATCCTCCCTGTTCGGGTCGCTCTTCTACCGGGTGGGCTGATCCGCTTCGAGAATCATCGTCACTCCGAGTCCGCCCGCGGCACAGACGGAGATCAGACCGCGCTGGGCCTTGCCCGTTTCCTGAGCCGATTCGTGCAATTGCTTGGCGAGCGTGGCCACAATCCGTCCGCCCGTGGCGGCGAAGGGGTGTCCGGCCGCCAGAGAGGAGCCGTTGACGTTGAGTTTGCTCCGATCGATGCTTCCGACCGCGGTCTGTCGGCCCAGCTTCTCGCGAGCGAATTCTTCCGACTCCCAGGCCTTGAGGTGGCAGAGGACCGTCGATGCGAATGCCTCATGGATTTCGTAGTAGTCGAAGTCCTTCAACTCGAGGTTGTTTCGCTCGAGCAAACGGGGGACGGCGTAGGCCGGAGCCATCAACAGACCTTCTTCACCCTGGACGAAGTCGACCGCGGCGGTCTGCGCATCGACCACGCGGGCGAGCGGAGTGAGCTGGTGGTCGTCCGCCCACTCT
Organism: Rothia koreensis; assembly: GCF_004136575.1. Classification (GTDB taxonomy): domain Bacteria; phylum Actinomycetota; class Actinomycetes; order Actinomycetales; family Micrococcaceae; genus Rothia; species Rothia koreensis. The sequence continues at coordinate 686,920 of NZ_NOIQ01000001.1, read as the reverse complement.
CGGTTGCCCAGGAGGACGGCAGATGCGCCGTCGGTCAGCGGCGTCGAGTTGCCAGCCGTCATCGTCGCTTCTTCGGGGAGGTTCCGACCGAAGACAGGGTTCAGCCCGCCCAGTTTTTCGAGTGTCGAGTCGGCGCGCAGGTTGTTGTCCTTGCCCAGTCCCCGGAATCCCGTCAACAGGTCGTCGAAGAATCCGCGCTCGTAGGCCGCCGCGAGGTTCTTGTGGCTGGCCAAAGCCAACTCGTCCTGATCCTCCCGCGAGATTTCCCAGGCCGCTGTGGTGATGGCCTGGTGCTCCCCCATCGACAACCCGGTGCGGGGTTCGCCTGTGGTCGGAGCAGCTGGCTTGATGTCCGCGGGGCGCAGCTTCGAGACCGCGGCCAGGCGCTGCTTGAGCGTTTTGGCCCGGGCCAGCTCGAGAAGGCTGCGACGAAGGCCCTCGGAGACCACGATCGGTGCGTCCGATGCGGAGTCGACGCCGCCGGCAACGGCCGAGTCCATCTGGCCGAGTCTGATCTTGTTGCTCAGCCCCCAGACGGTTTCGAGCCCGGTCGCACAGGCCTGCTGGACGTCGTATGCGGGTGTCGAGGACTCGAAGGCCGAGCCCAGCACCGCCTCACGTGTCAGGTTGAAATCCTTCGAGTGCTTGAGCACGGCCCCGGCGGCCACTTCGCCCAACGGCTGACCGGCGAGCCCATAACGGGCAGCCAGTCCGTCGAAGGCGGTGGTCAGCATCTCGAGATTGCTCGAGGACGCATAGGCCCCATTGGAGCGTGCGAATGGAATTCGGTTGCCGCCGAGTACGTAGGCCTGGGACATGGATCCTCCGGATCTTTGTTGGGGCGTGCCGCCGTTCGAGGCCCCTGCCCTTGTTTACCGCAGGTCATGACCGAACACGTGCAGCCCTTGTGATTGGGGTTACAAAAGACAAGAGTACCTGATACTCTGCGTATCGTGAACACCGAACAGGACATCGATGACCGCGAAAGGTCGCCGTCTCCGGCAAGCAACCGGGACGGACGAGTTGCGCGATGGGACTCGCACCGCCGAGTACGTCGCCGTCAACTCCTGCGCGAGGCTCGGAAGGCCATCCACAAGCTCGGACCGCAAGCTTCGATGGAAGAGATCGCACAGCATTCCGGAACCTCAAAATCCGTCTTCTACAGGTACTTCACCGACAAGGCCGGCCTGAGCCAGGCTCTGGGAGAGTTTCTGCTGGCCGGCATCGAACCGAAGATCGCTCAGGCGGCCAAGAGCGGTTCGACGCCGCAGGACGTCGTCGAACGAATGATCGATGTGTATCTGACGATGGTCCAGCGCTCGCCGGCGATCCACGAATTCGTGACCACTCAAGCAGGACTCGGATGGTCGAGGACCACGAACGACGACGCTCCGACGGCGTCGTTGGGGCACTTCGCCGACCACATTGCCGCGCTCCTCATCTCGTCTCTGCGATCGGTCCCCCACAGTTTTGAGGCGACGTCGATGGACGACGAGCTCATGCTGGACTACTGGGCCAGGGCCGTCGTCGGGATGGTCAACTCCGTGACGGAGAAGTGGAGCCGCGCGAATGCACAGGGAGACGGTCCCTCGCGGGAAGTCGTGGTGTCCCGGCTGACCCAGTGGATACTCATGCCGCTCCAGTACGGGCCGTGAGCCGTGGCCATCGAACCAACACGAACCAATACACTTCAGAATTTCGACCACAGGAGGAACCATGCCGCTCAATGACAACGTTGCGCCTACGGCACAGGAGACCGAATCAGCGCCTCGGCACAAGGGCTCCCCGGAGCCGTCGTCCCAAGGACCGGTCGAGGAGATCAGTCCGGTTCAGGATCCCCACGGCACGGAACGGATCGACGTTGAGGCAATCCACGATGAGCTCATGGGCAAGTGGCAGGAGATTCGCCAGACGACTCGGGACATGATCGAGGACCCTGCCCTGCACAAGGACGAGACTGCGTCGTACCAGGACCAGAGGAAACGCGTCCTGGAGCAGCTCAAGATTCTGGTCGACCAGGGAGCAGTGCACCGCGCCTACCCCGAGTATGTGGGTGGCCAGGAGAACCCCGGCGGAAACATTGCCGGATTCGAAGAGCTCGTGGCCGCGGACCCCTCGCTGCAGATCAAGGCCGGAGTGCAGTGGGGCCTGTTCGGTGCCGCGGTTCATCAGCTGGGATCCGAAGAGCACCATCGGGCGTGGTTGCCCGACATCATGTCGTTGAAGACGCCGGGAGCCTTTGCCATGACGGAGATCGGTCACGGCTCCGACGTCGCCTCGGTCGGGACCACCGCGACCTTTGACCCGGACACGGACGAATTCGTGATCCATACTCCATTCAAGGCGGCGTGGAAGGACTATCTGGGCAATGCGGCCCAGGACGGCGTGGCAGCGGTCGTCTTTGCGCAACTCATCACTCGCGGCGTGAATCACGGCGTGCACGCCTTCTACGTACCGATTCGTGACGAAGAAGGATACAACCTCCCCGGGGTCAGCTCCGAGGATGATGGCCGCAAGGGCGGCCTCAACGGAATCGACAACGGACGCCTGGCTTTCGACCACGTCCGGATTCCGCGGTTCAATCTCTTGAACCGGTACGGACAGGTCTCCGAGGACGGGACCTACACCTCTCCCATCGACTCCCCCGGCCGGCGGTTCTTCACGACCCTCGGCACCCTGGTGCAGGGGCGTGTTTCCTTGGACGGATCGTCAGTCAATGCCGCCAAGATCGGGCTGAGCATCGCCATCAGGTACGCCTATGAACGGCGCCAGTTCTCTTCGGGCGGAGACAGCGAGGCCACGCTGATGAGCTACCAGCTCCATCGGCGCCGGCTCCTGCCGTTGCTGGCTCGCACGTACGCGCAAGCCTTCGCTCACCACGATCTGCTCGAAACCTTCGACGGTGTGTTCTCCGGCCGGGAGGATACCCCGGAGAACCGGGCCGAGCTCGAGACCCTGGCGGCCGCCCTCAAGCCCATGTCCACGTGGAATGCTCTGGAGACCCTCCAAGTGTGCCGCGAGGCGTGCGGCGGATCGGGGTACCTGACCAAGAACCGGTTCACGTCCCTGTACCAGGATCTCGATGTCTACGCGACGTTCGAGGGCGACAACCATATTCTCTTGCAGCTGGTGGCCAAGCGTCTGCTCGGAGACTATTCCAAGGAGTTCGCGGGCCTCGATTTCGGGACGATCACGAAGTACGTGTCCTCGCGGGCCGAAGATCTGGCGGTCAACAGGACCGGGCTCCGCCGGGCCGCACAGATCATCCAGGACACCGGAGGAAGCAAGAAATCGGCGCAAGCTCTCAAGGATCCCAAGATCCAGCGGGATCTCCTGGGCGACCGGGTGCACACCCTGATCTCCGAAGCAGCCGATGCCCTGCGCCCGGCGAGGAAGATGCGTCCGGAGGTCGCAACCAAGCTCTTCAACTCCCAGCAGGTCAAACTCATCGACGCAGCGCGCTCGCACGCCGAGCTGTTGCAATGGGAAGCCATGACCGAAGCGGTCGGCACGATGGAAGGCAAGACCGCGGAGGTCATGACGTCTCTGCGAGACCTGTTCGGCCTGACCCTGATCGAGCAGAATCTCGGCTGGTACATCTCCTATGGCCTGGTCTCGACGCAACGAGGCCGTGTTCTCGGTGAGTACATCAACAGGTTGTTGGACAAGATCGAGCCGTATTCGCTGCAACTCGTGGAAGCCTTCGGTTACAAGCAGGCCCACCTGCGTGCGGAGATCTCGAGCGGCATCGAGGCCGTGCGCCAGGCCGATGCCGAAGAGTACTACAGAAAGCTGAGGGCGTCCTCGGATGCTCCGATCGATGAGAAGACGCTCAAGAAGATGAACCGAGGAAAATCGAACAAGGGTTCGGCGCGGAAGAAGCGCTGACGGATTCCCTGACTCACCACGGAGCGGGCCGTCTCTGCGCAGGCGGCCCGCTTTCGTGTCCCTCGTCCCTGGCCGAATGACCCAGAACACTTTTGCCACCTATACTTTGATGGTGCGCAACGACAATCTGACTGCCGAAGAAGCCCGCTTCCGTTCCGATCTCCTCGAGGTCGACAGGTACGACGTCGACATCGACCTCACCCATGCCGCAGACCCGTCGATGCAGGCCTTTCCTACCTCGACGACCGTCACCTTCCGTGCCGACACGGAAGAAACGACGGAAGCGGAAACGTTCATCGAGTACATCCATCACAGCGTCGACTCCGTTGAGCTGAACGGGCGCAGACTGCGCGTGTCCGACGTCGTGGAAGGCAGCAGGATCCGGCTCCCCGGGCTGGCCCCGACGAACACCCTCACCGTTCGTGGGCGTTCCCTCTATTCCCGATCCGGGGAAGGCCTGCACCGATTCATCGATCCCGAGGACGGGCGCACCTACCTGTACACGCAGTATGAGCCGAGTGACTGTCGACGGGTGTTTCCTGCCTTCGAGCAACCGGACCTCAAGGCGGTGTTCCGCTTTTCGATCACGGCGCCCGAGGACTGGACGGTCGCGTCGAATACCGAGATCGTCTCAACCCACGAGGACCCGGCGACACCGGGTGTCAGCAAACGAGTCTTCGCTCCGACCCTGCGCATGTCGACCTACATCACCACGCTCCTCGCGGGCCAGTACCACACGGTCAGCGCGCTCCACCGGCCCGACAACGATCGCTTTGAGCAGACCACGATGTCCCTGTACTGTCGCGCATCGATGGCCGTTCACATGGAATCCGATGCGATCTTCGACCTGGTATCGAAGGGGCTCGACTTCTTCCAGGAACTCTTCGACTACCCCTATCCGTGGGGAAAGTACGACCAGGCCTTCGTTCCCGAATACAACCTGGGTGCCATGGAGAACCCGGGGCTGGTGACCTTCACCGAGGCGTACCTCTTCCCGGGAGGTTCGACCTTGGCCCAACGCGAGGGACGTGCCAACGTGATCATGCACGAGATGTCGCACATGTGGTTCGGCGACCTCGTGACGATGCGCTGGTGGTCGGACCTGTGGCTCAAAGAGTCCTTTGCCGAATTCATGGGGGCGCTCGCCGCCGAACGAGCCTGCGGTTTCGAGGAATCCTGGGTCACGTTCGCGCACCGCAGGAAGGGTTGGGCCTACACCCAGGACCTCTATTCGACGACTCACCCCGTGGTTGCCGACATTACCGACGTCGAGGCGGCGAAACAGAATTTCGACGGAATCACCTACGCCAAAGGCGCGGCCGTCCTCAAGCAACTGGTCGCATTCGTCGGTTTCGACCGATTCGTGAACGCCGCCCGCACCTACTTCTCCCGCCACGAGTTCGGGACGGCCGAGTTCTCCGACTTTCTGGACGTCCTCGAGGAAGCGTGCGGACGGGATCTGCGTGAATGGTCGCGGGCGTGGCTGGAGACCGACGGCGTCACCACGCTGACGTACGCCCCGCAACCACACGTCCTGGAACAGCGGCTTCCCGATTCCGTCTCGGAATCACTCGGCCGCCCTCACGTGCTCACCATTGCGTCCTTCCGACTCGAGGGCGGCGTCCTGCGCGAAACCGCCGAGCAGTCCATCGAGATCCCCTCGGGGCCCGAGGGCATGTCGACGCCGACGGATGAGGTTCCGCCCGTAGAAGCCGGGTCGGGCATCGTGCTGGTCAACCGGGACGACAAGACGTACGCGCTGACCTCGTTCGGTGAGGATGAGCTCCGAACGGCTCTCCTCCACGGACACACGCTCGCCGCCCCCATCGATCGTGCCGTTCTCGGCAGCGCCCTGTGGAGCATGGTCAGGAGCGGAGCGCTCAACCCGCGCGATTACACGGCCCACGTCGAGAAGGGGCTGGGCGCCGAACAGTCCGCAACGTTGCTCGATACGATGCTCCTCCATGCCGAAACGGCGCTCCTGGTGTACATGTCCCCCACTGCGAGGCACGAACCGCTGAGCGCTTTCGCCACAGCGGTCGCCGAGCAATTGCCGCTCTGCGAGGAAGAGAGCGACAGACAGAGTATCCTCGCCCGTCACGCACTCATCCTGGCGAGGCATGATGTTCGGCTGCAACGGTTCGCACAGGAACTGGTGGACTTTGCCGAGAAGAATCCTGAGCAGCCTCGCTGGAACGGACTGAGTCTGAGCGACGAACTGGTCTGGTCGGCCAGGACAGCCCTCGCGGCCCACGGTGCCCTGACCCGAGAAGACATCGAATCCTCTCTGGGGTCCACGCCCAGCCAGCATGCTGCCCTCGGGGCAGCCAGATCCCGCGCTGCCCAGCCCCACGCGGAGGACAAGAGGCGCGCCTGGTCCAGCATTTTCGACGACGATCTCTCCAATGACCTCCTCTCGGCCTCCGCCAGCGGATTCCGCATCGGGCCGTCGTCGCTCCGCACGGGTCTGGCCGAGGATTACTTCGCTCGCCTGGAGGATGTGTGGCAGAAGCACTCGATCGGTATGGCCACGCGGATCATCAATGGCCTGTTCCCGGGGCCGGATGAGGACGTCGACGCCGTGGCGGGTGCAGAGACCTGGCTCGCGGAACACGGCGATGCCCCTCGTGCGCTGCGGCGGGAGCTGACCGAGAGGCTCCAAGATGCCCGACGGGCCGCCAGCATCCGATCGACTTGGGAGTGAGCCCAAGTCCCACAACAGCGACTCCGATATGGAAGTCTCGTGTCAAGAGCAACACGACATGCGCTTCTCAAGGGCCAATACCGGTGCCACGGCGGGAAACTGTGAGATTCTTGTACAAGTTGCTTCGAGCACCAAGGGACGTTGGAGGAGTTTCGCCGTGACAGAATACGCGCTCAATGATCGTGGATCCCTGGAGCTTGTCACAGAGGACTATTACGACGCCGAGATTCTGCGTTTGTTCGAGAACTATCGCCTGGACCGGGAGCAGGTCGTGGACTCGGTGGCTCATCTGGTGCCCGAACCCGATAACCCCCATTCCCCGGACAGCGTCGCGATCTGGGTGAATGGTCACAAGGTGGCACGGATGACCCAGGAGGACTCGGAGCGATACTGGAAGCCTCTGGCACGCATCGTCGTCTCCGGATATGTGCCGGTGGCGCCGATCCGCTACTGGGCCACCCTCCGTCGGGACAAGGGGCAGGTTCGTCTCGAGACCAAGGCCGTTCTTTCCGTGTCCCGGCCCGAACTCCTGTTCCCGATCAACACGTCGCCCACTCGGGCCGCCTTGCTCCCCCAGGGCCCGAGCGTCAAGGTTCTGAACGAGAACGACCACGCCGAATACCTCCACGACGTCCTGCCGGTCTCCGGTGAGGGACGAGTGATTCTGACGCTCGAAGCCAACCGGCACAAGCTCGCCGATGGCAGCGAAGTGGATACCGTGGACGTTCTGCACGATCGCAGGATCGTCGGCCGTCTCAGCACCCAGATGTCCGAACAACTGGCCCCAGTGGTTCGGTATGCCTTCGAGAACAACAAACTCACGGCCGTATGGGGCACGATCCGAGGCAGTTCCTTCGAACTGTCCTTGACCGTCCAGGCCGTTCGGGCGGAGGACCTCCCTCGGTCCTGGTACCTGGATCTGCCGAACTCCCTGCCCCAGCTCAGGCCGAAGCAGGATTACTACGAACTGGATCCTGCCTTCGTGCCGTCGGATGCGGAAGAAGATCCGGATCTGCGGCGTCCGCCGAGACCCGGCGAGGAACCGTATCGGGCGTATCCCTCCACGCACGGCAGTACCGCCATGCGCGGTCCGGGGAGCTCGCTGGGCAATGATTCCCGCGCGTTGCTCGGCCTCGGAATTCTTGGTGCCCTGATCCTGGTTTTGGGCATCGTGTGCGTCTTCTTCAAACCGGGCCTGGGGGTCGTGGCGATCATCGTCGGAGCGGTTCTCGGCCTGGCTGGACTCTATTTCGGTCGCTTGCGCACACCGGCACGGCTGGACGAGGACTTCACCTATGACGAGCCGGACGACGACGTCGACGATGACGAGCTGGACCCGGCCGATCAGGACGTGGACGACGTCGGCTCCTCGACCGACGATGCGGACGAAGATCCGTCGCTCCATGGGTCCGCATCCTTCGAGGACGACGAGGAGTACTTGGCCGAGGACACCGAGAGCTTCCCGGAAGACGAGGTCGAAGAATTCGACGTCGACGAGCCCGGGACAGAAGCATACGAAGACGACGAGTATGCCTTCGAGGAGAACGACGGTTACGAAACCGTAGGTCAGGACCAATACCACGCGACACACCGCGACCCCAGGGACTGACGGTTTTCCATGCTTGAACGGGCAAGGACCCGTGCCGATCGGCTGATGCAGATCGGCGAGGTCTTCGTCAAACACGGGCTGGGCTTCCTCGTCCAGGGGCTGGGCGGTCCGTTGGCTGGGTCGTTGCGTCGCGTCCGGAGGTTGGATCCTCAGGCCCGCCACACCCAACCCGAGCATCTGCGCATGGCCCTGGAAGAGTTGGGCCCGACCTTCATCAAGGTCGGCCAGTTGGTCTCAACGCGCCAGGATCTCCTGCCGCCGGCATACACGCGTGAGTTGGCCAAGCTTCAGGACGATTCGTCCCAGATACCGTTCGCTGAACTGGTCAATGCGCTCTCGGGCCAGCCGGAAGAGGCCATGCTCGAACAATTCGCGTCCATTGATGAGCAGCCACTGGCCACCGGGTCAATAGGCCAGGTCCACGCGGGTGTTCTGCGGGGAGAACAGGTCGTGATCAAGTTCCGGAAGCCAGGGGTCCTGGAGGACGTCCAGCAGGATCTCGACATCATCTCGGACATCGCTGCGTTGTTGAGCCGCTATGTACCTATCGCCAAGCAGTACGACGTCGTCGAACTGAGCCGACAATTCGCCCGCACGCTTCGGGAAGAACTCGACTACACGATCGAGGCCACTTACTGCGACCGTTTCGCAACCTACTTCGACGACGACCCCGAACTGCACATCCCCACGATCTTCTGGGAAGCCACGACCTCGAGCATGCTGACCCAAGAGCGAGTCAGCGGTATCAAGATCAGCGATGTCGAACAGTTGGAGGCCAACGGGGTCGATCGGCATCGGCTCGCGGTGAATGCAACGGGCGCGATGTGCAGGATGGTCTTCGAATTCGGCTTGTTCCACGCGGATCCTCATCCCGGGAACCTTTTCGTGCGGCCCGACGGGACGATCAATCTCATCGATTTCGGCATGTGCGGCGAGCTGGACGACGAGTTCCGGGACAACATGCTCCCCCTCTTCATCGGGCTGACGACGGAGAACGCGCGCCAGTGCAGCAGGGCCGTGGTCCGGTTGACGAATTCGCACGGTCGGAACGTCACGCCCCAGGAAATCGAGCCGGAGATGGCGCGGCTCCTGAGCCACTACTCGGGGCAGAGCCTCGATGATCTCAACATCGGCAAGGTGCTCGCGGACGTCATGGCGATGCTGCATCGCCATCAGCTCAGCCTTCCCCCGGAAGCGGCGCTTCTGATTCGCATGATCGCCACGGCCGAGTCACTCGGCGAATTGATCGATCCTGAATTCGATTTCATCGCCGTGCTCTCCCCCTACGCGTCCGCTTTCGTGACGAGCAGGATATCCCTCGATGCCCTGGCGAAACGATTGTCTTCCTTGACCCGGGAAGCCGTGGAGTTCGGCGTCGAGGTGCCCAGTTCCTTCCGGAAAATCATGGGCGTGATCGAAAACGGCGGCTTCGACGTGCATTTGCGCGCCGACGAGCTCGAAGAGCTCATCGACCGGGTCGAGGTCGTGGGCAACAGGCTCGTGGCCGGCGCGGTCCTGGCCGCCGTGATCAATGGGTCGGCCAAGGTGATCTCCTACCAGCCTGATCGGTTCAGGCACTGGCAGTCTCTCCTCATCGGTTCAGGCGCAGGAAGTGCCGGTCTGCTCGGTGGGTATCTGCTGAGCACCGCGGGGCTGAGGCTCCGCAGACCGGGGCGGCGTCGTCGCCTGCGGAGCCTTTGAATCGACTGATTCAGTCGGTGCCGACGCTCTTGGAGTAGTCCTCCATGGTGCCGTCCTTCATGGCCTTGCCCAACTTGTCGACAGAGTCCTGGTCGAGGTTCACGATCGATTGGCCGTCGGGAGACCAGCCGGTTCCCGAGTTGGGGAGGGTCATCATTTTCATGTTCCGAAGACCATTGGGCCCCATTTTCATGGCGATTTTGGCGGCACGCGTCGAGCTCAACGAATCATCGACCTGCATGAAGGGCGAGAACTTCTTGACCAGATCGTTGACCTTGGCCGGGTTGGCGAGCGTCTGGGGGCTGCCGATTTCCTTCAGCACCCCGCGCATGTACGCGCGCTGGTCCCTGACACGCTGGTAGTCGCCATCCGTGAAGCTGTACCTCTCCCTGACGAAGGTGAGCGCTCGATCACCATCCATCTTCTGAGGACCTTGTTCGAAGGTCTCTCCGTCACCATTGGTGAATCCGACCGGGACGTCGACCGTCACGCCTCCGAGCGCATTGGTCAGATCCCTGAAGCCCTCGAAGTTGATGCCCGCGACATTGTCGATGCGGGTGTCGAGCATGTTCTCGATGGTCCTGACCTCGAGCGGCACGCCTCCGAGATCCAACGCAGCGTTGATCTTGGCTTGTCCGTGACCCGGGATATCGACCCAGGTGTCCCTCATGATCGAGATGATGTAGGCCTGTCCCCCGTCGTCGGGAACGTGGAGGAGCATGATGGTGTCGGCCCGTTCGCCGGACACATCGGCTTCGTCCTTTTCGCCCTTGCGGGAGTCGCTACCGAGCAACAGAACGTTGTAGGCCCCGGTTTCCGCCGGACGATCGTCGTCGTTGGGCAGTGCATTGCTGAACTTCTGTGTGCCCGCATCGAAGTTGTGGGCAAGGTTGGCGAAGTAGGCGCCGACCGCGATCACGGCGACGAGCAGCAGCGACCCGGCGATCCCCATGGCGACCAGACCTTTGCGGCGCTTCTTCCTGCGACGCGGCCTGGGCTGTTCCTCGTGGTCCATGAGGTCGTTCGAGAGCGACATGGGCTGACTCCGTGGGGTCGTAGGGCATACTGTCTCGGGCTTCTCTGAATTTTAGCCCGAGCGCATACAAAAGGTGCCGGGAATCAAATATGATTCCCGGCACCTCTCGGTGTGGCAGACCCTTACTTGCTGGTCTTGCCGAAGTTCTTGAAGCGAGCGTTGAAGCGCTCGACACGGCCGGCCGAGTCCATGATGCGCTGCTTGCCCGTGTAGAACGGGTGGGACTCGGAGGAGATCTCGACCTCGATGAGCGGGTACTCGTTGCCGTCTTCCCAGGTCTCCGTCTTGGAGCTGGTAGCGGTCGAACGGGTCAGGAAGGTCTTTCCGGACGCGAGGTCGCGGAAGAGAACCGGATGGTAGTCCGGGTGGATATCGGTCTGCATAATGTGCCTCTTCTGTGGACTGGATTTTGCCAGGCCCTGGGTCTTGGGATGAATGAGCTCGGACGCCGGTCATTGCGACGCCGCAACTCGGCCGTCGAGGACCGACGACCAAACCACGCTACCACGGAGAGCCCTCGGGCAGAAGGAATCCGCGAGCCAAGCCCGTGTAACTCGCGTCTCGCCGTTAAAACGGTTGGTCTACTGGGTCGCATAGAACGCGACCGCCGAGGCGGCCGCCACGTTCAAGGAGTCGACTCCGTGGCCCATGGGGATCATGACCGCCTCATCCGCTCCGTCAATCGTGGTCCGGGACAGGCCGTCCCCCTCCGTGCCCAGAATCAGGGCCAGTCTCTCGGGGTTTTTCCGCGCGAGCTCACCGATCGTGATCGAGTCAGGGGTCAGAGCCAGGGCCGCGGTCGTGAATCCGAGGCTTCGAAGCTCCTGGAGGTCGGCGGGCCAGTCCCCCAACCGAGTCCACGGCACCTGGAACACCGTGCCCATCGAGACCCGGATCGACCGGCGATACAGGGGGTCCGCGCACCGTGGAGTGGTGAGGACCGCGTCCACACCCAGTGCGGCGGCGGAACGGAACACGGCGCCCACGTTGGTGTGGTCAACGATGTCCTCCAGGACCGCGATGCGCCTCGCACCGTCCAATATTTCCTCGAGCGGCTTCGGCTCAGGCCGCCGCATGACGGCCAGAGCTCCCCGATGCAGGTGGAAGCCGGTCAGCGCCTCCAGAACATCGTCGTCCGCAACGTACGCGGGCGCGTGAGGGTGCGAGCGGAGCACATCCTCGAGATCGGCCGCCCACTTGTCGGACGTCAGGAAGGACAGCGGCTCATGGCCGGCGTCGAGCGCCCGGCGCACCACCTTCGATGACTCAGCGATGTAGACGCCCCACTCGGACTCGCGGGAGGTGCGCATCCGCACGTCCGTCAGACCTCGATAGAAACGAAGGTCTCTGAGCACCCGGTCTTCGGAACGCCCGTCCGACGCGGAGAGCTGTTCGCCCGAAACCCGGACCACGCTCGGAATCGTGCTGACATGTTCCCGGCGGCGGGCCAGATCGGCCGGGGAGTACTGGGGATTCTTCATCACGGATCCAAGATTACTTGCGCTCTTCGTCAGTCGAAGAACACCATTTTGACGATCGCGGCCAGGCCCAGAACAACGATCACGATGCGAAGAGCCACGGGCTTCATCCGCCGGCCGATCTTGGCGCCGACCAGGGACCCGACCATCGAGCTGATGGCAATCAGAAGGACGACCCACCAATCGATGCGATCGAAGGCGAAGAGCAGGTACGAGATGCCGGCGATGAGGTTGACCGCGGCGACGAGGACGGTCTTGATCGCGTTGGAGCCTTGCAGCGAGGCCATCAGGAAGACGCCGAGGATCCCCAGCAGCAAGACACCTTGGGCCGCAACGAAGTAACCTCCATAGACTCCGGCGAAGAACACCAGGGCGTACAGGATGATCGGCTGCTTCTGGTCGTCGTTATTGGGCACGCCCGAACGTTCCTGGCGCCGGCGCACCGCGGCCTGCAGCTTGGGTTGGAAAATCACGAACAACAGAGCGACCCCGATGAGCACGGGGCTGATGGCCTCGAAAACCGACTCCGGCAGGTGAAGCAGCAGGTAGGCGCCGATGATCCCACCGACGAGAGAACAAGGAATGAGTTTCCACAGGGTCCTGCCCAGACCCTGCAACTCCTTGCGATAGCCCCAAGCACCGGTGAAGTTGCCGGCAATGAGGCCCATCGCGTTGGAAATCGTCGCCGTGACCGGCGGAACTCCCATGGACACCAGGACCGGGAAGGTCACCAGTGTGCCCGACCCGACGATGGTGTTGATGGCCCCCGCCCACAGGCCTGCGACCAGGATGATTCCTATTTCGAGAGGAGTCATGAATGCGCGGCAAAGGCCGTGTAACGGCCACCGATCTTGGTCAGCTCCAGGGGCATTTCGTATGCGGTGGAGAGATTCTCGCTGGTCAGGACCTCATCGATGGGCCCTTTGGCCACGATGCGACCGTGATTGAGCAACAGCATGTGCGTCAGGCCCTCGGGAAGCTCCTCGATGTGGTGAGTGACCAGAATAGTTGTGGGCGCCTGCGGGTCCCTGGCCAAGTCCGTCAATCGGGAAACCAGGTCCTCGCGGCCAGCAATGTCCATCCCGGCCCCGGGCTCGTCCAAGATCATCAGTTCCGGGTCGGTCATGAGGGCCCGTGCGGTCAGCACGCGTTTGCGTTCACCATCGGATAAGGAGCCGAACGTGCGGTCGGCCAGGTGTTCGACACCCCACTGGCCCAAGAGTTCGGACGCCCGTTCGTGATCCATCTGATCGTAGCCTTCACGCCACCGACCGGTGACGCCGTAGGCCGCCGTCACGACGACGTCGCGCACCGTTTCGCTCCGGGGAATCTGCTGGGAGATGGCACCGGATGTCAGACCGATGCGAGGCCGAAGTTCGAAGACGTCAACGGCCCCCAGGATTTCGTCGAGGATATCCACCATCCCCGTGGTCGGGTGCAGTCGGGCGGCGCAGACGCTCATCAACGTGGACTTGCCGGCACCGTTCGGACCGAGAACGGCCCAGCGCTCGCCCTCATTGACGGTCCAGGTGATCCCATCGATCAATCGGTTGTTCGGCCCGCCTCGGACGACGGAGACGTCGACCAACTCCAAAACTGCACTCATACTCACGACCTTAAGCCACGGACCTGCCCTCGAGCCAGCTGTGACGCATCGACCGGCGCGTCACCGGATGCCCTGGGCTTATGCCGCGAGGGGTTCATAGGATGGACACCATGAGCACAACTTTCCGCGTCGTGGCCCTCGCACCGTCCCCCCAAACAGACGACCATCGGTCTCTGTACTCGTTCGTGGAGCGTTCGGGCGCCAGGATTCTGAATGCCTTGTCCCTGACTTCGCCCTCGGTGCAGCAGGTCGAAGCCGACGGCACACGGATTCCGCAGGCGGCGGGGCCTGCCTACACCGCGGTACTGATCGACGTCGCGTGGAAGAACGATCTCGCGGAGTTGCGGCGCACGTTGCGGCCGGATCCCCTGGACCAAGCCGTGAGCGGTTACGACATCAACGTGGTCGATCCCGCCCTACGCGGCGCCGACAAGCTCATGCTGATACTGGACGCCGATTCGACGCTCTTGTGCCAGGAGGCGATCGACGAGCTTGCCGAACGGGCTGGGGTCGGGCAACACGTCGCGGAGGTCACGGAACGGGCCATGCGAGGCGAGTTGGACTTCGCCGAGTCACTCCGGGAACGCGTGTCGACCCTCGAAGGACACCCCGAGGACGTTCTGGGCGAAGTCTCCCGCGCTTTGACTCTGACACCGGGAGCGAAGAACCTGGTCGACGCTTTCCACGCGCGTGACTTCCCGGTCTGTGTGGTTTCCGGCGGTTTCATCCAGATACTCGAACCCATTGCCCGTCAGCTCGACCTCGAATATGCCCGCGCCAACCGCCTCGACGTCGCGGACGGGATGCTCACCGGCCGGGTCACCGGGCAAGTCGTCGATGCGCACGTGAAGCAGACATCTTTGCGACAGTGGGCCAAAGAGTACGGCGTCGGACCCAAGAATATTGTCGCCGTGGGCGATGGGGCCAATGACCGTTTGATGCTCGACGCCGCTGGGCTCGGCGTGGCCTTCAACGCCAAGGACGCCCTCCGCGGCACGGCTGACGCCCAAGTCAACATCCCGCGGCTCGATGCCGTGCGTCACTTCGTGGACCTGTAGAAGAGAAGTCCCGGCACAACGAAAGGGCGGGCAACGGGCCGTTGAGGCCCGGTTGCCCGCCCTTTCGCGCCTTGGGAGGGAAGCGTTCAGTCCACGAATCCTCGTGCGCCACCCACGAGTTCCACGTGCCCGGTGTCGACGTCGGCGGTCACCATCGCGGCCACCTCTTGGGCGAACTCCTCCACGGAGTAGAGCTTGCCGGCCTCGCTGCGTCGTTCGTCGAGGGTTCCGGGGCGTGCACGGTTCAACAGGGTCGCGGTCACGGTGCCCTCAATCATGTCCCCCGAGACCACCACGAATTCGATGCCCTTCTCGGTCAGGGCCGGGATTTCGTCCGTCAGGGCATCCTCGCCTGCCCTCTTGGATCGCGCGACGGCCTCGTATTCGGGCATCGTCTCGACATCGTTGATGAAGTGGGCCTGGTGCGAGGTCACGTAGACGATACGAGAACCGGGCTTCATGACCTCGGCGGCCGTACGCATCAGATCGAGCTGCGCATCGCGGTTCAGGCGGAGTGCGTAGTCCTCCCCCAGATCCGTCTCCATTCCGCCGGACGCGTTGAGCACCAGGATGTCGAGACCGCCGAAGGCCTCGACCGCGGCATCGACCAGGTTCTGTACGTCGCCGTGCTGGGTGATATCGGCTCCGACGGCCACCGCTCGACCGCCCGCTTCCTCGATCTCCTTGACTACCTTGTTCGCTCGGGGAGCCTTCTGTCGGTAGTTGACGACGACGCCCGCGCCCTCACCAGCGAGGATCTTCGCCGTATCGGCTCCGACCCCGCGGGAGGATCCCGTAATGATGGCGGACTTGTTGTCCAACGTGCCCATGATGTCCTTTCGACTCGTCGCAACGCGTTCGGTTGCGGTTTCTCGTGCTGTCCGACGCGACCTGCGCCGTGAACCTTTTCGGGTCAGTGACCCATCCCGACGCCGCCGTCGACGGGGATCACGGCGCCGGTAATGTAGGCGGCCTCGTCGCTCGTGACCCAACGAACGGCCCGAGCAACTTCCTCGGGTCGGCCGAAGCGGTGCGCGGGGATGGCGTCCAAGTACTTCGCCTGAGTTTCTTCGGGAAGAACCGCCGTCATGTCCGTGTCGATGAACCCCGGGGCCACCACGTTGGCCGTGATGTTGCGGGAACCCAGTTCGCGACTCAACGACCGTGCGATCCCGACGAGGCCTGCCTTGGACGCGGCGTAGTTGATCTGGCCCGGGGAGCCGTAGAGGCCGACGATCGAAGAGATGAGAACCACGCGCCCGAACTTTTTGCGCAGGAACCCTTTGGCGGCTCGCTGGACCACGCGGTAGGCGCCCGTGAGGTTCGTGTCGACGACGTCGGTGAAGTCCTCTTCCTTCATGCGCAGCAGAAGGGTGTCTCGGGTGACGCCTGCGTTGGCCACCAAAATCTCGACCGGCCCGTACTCGGCCTCGATCTGTGTGAAGGCCTGGTCAACGGACGCGGAGTCCGTCACATCGGCTTGGACCGCAAAAAATCCTTCCGGAGCCTCCCCGGACCGGTATGTGACACATACCCGGTGACCTTGCTCACGATATGCCTCTGCGATGCTGCGTCCGATGCCCCGATTTCCGCCCGTGACCAGAACGGTCCTGGGTACGAATTCGTCCCCGGAACCCGCCGTCGTGTTCTCTGCTGTCATGCTGTCCTTCCGGATCGATCCAGCCAAGCAGCTGGACGTGGCCTAGTCTTCCCAGTGGTTCATCCTATCGGAGACCCCTTGGGCCCCAAGAACACCTGGCCCGCCCGAAAATGCCTCGGTCGGGCACGCTCGACCTTGACCGGGGTGGAAGAATGGAATCAACTGCAACGACCCATCGATCGACGGTTTCAGGAGGGACCCATCATGCCTCGACGCGGCCATCAGCACGTCCCTCAGGAAGAGACCGAGGATCTCCACACGATTACCGAAGCTCAGGCTCCGCAGAGCGAAGGCATCGATCACCGCATGAAGCGGTATGCACTGCAAATGGGCCTGCGCATTGTCTGTCTGATCATTGCCGTCGTCTTCGACGGGTGGATCCGGTGGGTTGCGGTGGTCGGCGTCGCTGTTCTGCCCTGGGTGGCCGTGGTTCTGGCCAACGGCAATGATCGAGCCGAGGTCAAGGACGTTTCCTACGTCCCAGGGGCGACTCCGCGCGAACTGATCCCCGGCAAGGACTACGACGAAGAACAGGGCTCATCCGCGACGTCGGACCATGAGGACTCCCAGGATTCGGAGCATCAGGACCATGCGGAGAACGACACGCGGACAGCCGACTCGGACGCCGGATCGCGGGACGCCCCCATGTATGAGGACGAAATCATCGAGGGCGAGTTTCGGACCGGACACCACGGTCACCACCACTGACCGCAGTCGCCATGATCATTCGAGGAACAAGGAGCGTTGAGTGGATCTCGATGACCTGATGGGAACATCCGCGGCACCCGACACCCCGATGTGCTCGCGCAAGGGTTGCACGAGAGATGCCTCATTCCGCATCGAATGGAACAATCCCAAGATCCACACACCCGAACGGCGTAAAGTATGGCTGGCGTGCCAGGAACACCGGGATTGGCTGGCGGATTTCCTCAGGGCACGCGGGTTCCTGAAAGACGTCGTGCCGTTCGAGGACACGCACGACTGACCGGGCTCGTCCGGAGCCCATACGAGAAAGACCTTTCGTGTACAAATTCCTTCTGTCCGGCAAGTGGATCGGCGCGTTCATCCTGTGCATTCTGTTCTCGCTGATCTGCGTCTACTTGGCCGGATGGCAGATGGATCGTAAGGAAGCGTTGGACTACCGAAACAGCCGCATCAGTCAGAACTACAACGCCGAACCCGAATCTTTCGATCAGGCCGGCAAGTATTTTTCCGATTACACGTCCAGCAAACAGTGGACCCCGGTGTCCATGAAGGGCAGCTATCACCCGGAGGACCAGAAGCTGGTCCGGAACAGACCGCATGACGGCAGCGTCGGTTTCGAGGTCCTGGTCCCCTTCACCACCACGAGCGGCCAGACGGTGCTCATCGACCGTGGCTGGGTGGGATCCGGAGATTCGAACGCGGCGCCCAAGTCCGACGTTCCTGCCCCGCCCGAGGGCGAGATCCAGCTGACGGCTCGGCTCCAGGCCGGCGAGGCCGACACCGGCAAGGGTGCCCCCGAGGGGCAGATCGCCTCGATCAATCTGAAGGACTTCGCGAAGGACCTCTCCTATCCGATGGCCGAGTCCGGATACGGGATCATGGCCTCGGAGGATCCGGCTCCCCCGACGTCTCCCAGTGCCCTCGGCGAACCCGAGCAGGACGCGGGGCCGAACCTGTCCTACTCCATGCAGTGGTACGCTTTCGCGATCCTGGTCTACGTGGCCTACGGGTGGTGCGCGCGACAGAAGGTCCGCAATGATCGTCTCGATGCGCAGCTTGCGGCGGAACTCGAGCAGTATTACGGGCAGTTCTACGACGAGCAGGGCCGCTATATCGGCGACGTCGACGAGGCGATCGTGCTGCGTCAGATCGAGATGATGGACGACATGCCCTCCCACATGAAGGCGATCGTCCGACCGAAGCCCCCGCGCCAGCGCAAGCACGTCACCGACGAAGAACTCGAGGACGCCTACATGGACGCCCTCGAGCGGGATCGCGCATCACGCGCGGAAGACTCCGGGCGAGGCCCTACGCCAGGGTGATCAGGTCCTGGTACTCCTTGGTCCAGTGGTCCTCGATTCCGTCCGGAAGCATGAGGACCCTTTCCGGGGACAATGCTTCCACGGCGCCCTCATCGTGGGAGACCATCACGATCGCGCCCTCGTAGGTCTTCAGCGCGTTGAGGATCTCCTCGCGGCTCGCCGGATCCAGGTTGTTGGTGGGCTCGTCCAGCAACAGAACATTCGCGCTCGAGGCGACCAGGGTTGCCAGGGCCAGACGGGTCTTCTCCCCGCCGGAAAGGACCCCCGCAGGCTTGCTGACGTCGTCGCCTTGGAAGAGGAAGGACCCTAGAATGGTCCTGACCTGAGTGTCCTGAAGATCGGGAGCGGCGGTTCTCATGTTCTCCAACACGGTCCGGTCGGCATCCAAGGTGTCGTGCTCCTGCGCGAAATACCCGAGCTTGAGCCCGTGGCCGGGCTCGACCTGGCCCGAATCAGGCTCCGTCACGCCCGCAAGCATACGCAACAACGTGGTCTTTCCGGCGCCGTTGAGCCCCAGGACCACGACTCGCGAACCACGGTCGATGGCCAGGTCCACGTCATTGAAAATCTCCAACGATCCGTAGGACTTCGACAGACCGCTCGCTCGCAGCGGCGTTTTGCCGCAGGACGTCGGTGCCGGGAACCGGATGGCAGCGACCTTGTCATGGGCCTGTTCCGGCTCGACTTCCCGCATCAGGCGCTCGGCGCGCTTGATCATCTGCTGTGCCGCGACGGCCTTGGTCGCCTTGGCCCGCATCTTGTTTGCCTGCTCCATGAGCGCGCCGGCCTTCTTCTCGGCATTGGCCCGTTCGCGCTTGCGCCGGTGCTCGTCCTGCTCGCGCTGCTGCTGATAGTGCTTCCAGTCCATGTTGTAGACATCCACGGTGGAGCGCATGGCGTCCAAGTAGAGGACCTTGTTGACCACGAGCTCCATGAGTTCGACGTCGTGGCTGATGACCAGAAGTCCGCCCTGGTAGTTCCTCAGGAACTCGCGCAGCCACTCGACGGAGTCGGCATCCAGGTGGTTCGTCGGTTCGTCGAGGAGCATCGTGTCGGCATCCGAAAAGAGGATCCTGGCCAGCTCGACGCGCCGCCGTTGACCGCCCGAGAGCGTCCGCAGGGGTTGTTGGAGGAGCCGGTCGGGCAGGTTGAGGTTGTGCGTGATGGTTGCCGCTTCCGACTCCGCCGCGTAGCCGCCGCCGGAGATGAACTCGGCCTCGAGCCGGTCATAGGATTTCATCCCCTTGGCCTGGATCTTCGGGTCCTCCGAAGCCATTTGGTCCTGGGCCCGACGCATCCGTCCGACGACGCCGGCCAAGCCCCGCGCCGAGAAAATGCGGTCCTGCGCCGTCTGCTCCATGTCCTCGACCTTGGGGTCCTGCGGCAGATACCCGATGCTCCCGCTTCTCGAGACCTCACCGTCCGCCGGCAGAGCCTGACCGGCCAAGACCTTGGTCATGGTGGTCTTGCCGGCACCGTTGCGCCCGACGAGGCCGATCTTGTCGCCCTTGTTCACCCGGAAGTTCACCTCGTCCATGAGGAGACGGGCGCCGACGCGCAATTCGAGGTTGGAAACGGTAATCAATGGAGTGAACGGGCCTTTCGAAAAGTCAGGGAAGGAGGAGTGTTTGCGTCGAACGCCGGCTCATTTGCCACGACGAGCACGCACATCCTTTCCATACTACGGGACAGCGCGCCATCACGAACCCTTCCGCCGACGTGAGACGAGGAACTCCGCGCGGACCCGCGTGCCGTTAACCCTGAGTTGCCGTGTCCTTCACCGCGCGGCCGGCTCCGAGTAACGGCTCACGCCTAGGTTCTAGGCGTGGCTTCGACCACCCCATGCATCACACGATCCCGCACAGGAGGAAATTTGTCCCCTCAAGGCCGTACTCTGTTGAACTTGTTGGACTTCACGTCCGGTCGCTCTCATCGCACCTGCGTCTACAAGTGCGGGAACGCCTGCGCCAAGCCGGTCCCGAACACATCGGACAACGAATACTTTCGCGACGTTGTGAGACGCACATTCGACCGACGTTCCGTCCTCAAGGGATTCGGAGCGGCCGCCGTAACCGTTGGCGGCGCCAGCGTTCTGGCGGCGCGCGGTCCGGACGCCCAGGCAAGCGCGCCCGGTGGCGCGTCGGGAGGAGCGTCCGCCGGCGCGTCGTCCTCCACACCACCAGGACTGCGATTCGAGGCGGTGGCCCCCAACACGGAAGACGCACTCAAAGTCCCGCAAGGTTACACGAGCGACGTCGTGATTCGCTGGGGCGACCCAGTGGTCCCCGGTGCGCCGAACTGGGACCTCAACCACCAGTCCCCCGAATCGGCCGCCGGCCAATTCGGATTCAACTGCGATTTCGCCGAACTGTTGCCGATCGAGGGGCAACGCAACAGGTTCCTCCTGGTCAGCAACCACGAGTACACGACGCCGCAACAGATGTTTCCCGGATACGACCCCGAGAACCCCACAGAACAACAAGTCCGGACCGAATGGGAATCCCACGGATTGAGCATCGTCGAGGTGCAGGGCAACGACCGGGACGGGAGACTGCGGCCGGTCATGGGCAAATACAACCGGCGCATCACGGCGACCACGGAATTCGCCCTCGTCGGTCCCGCCGCAGGATCGGATCTCGTGAAGACCTCGTCGGATCCTTCCGGAACCAAGGTCCGGGGAACCCTGAACAATTGCTCCGGCAGCCTCACCCCTTGGGGAACAATCCTTTCCGGCGAAGAAAACGTGGACCAGTACTTCGCCGGTGGCGCGGAAGCTCGGGACGAAACGGCGAGGAGTCGTTACAAGCGATACGGCATGGAAGACTCCGTGACCGCGCGGCGCTGGGAAAACTTCGACGACCGGTTCGACATTCGCAAGGAACCCCAGGAGCCTTACCGCTTCAATTACATCATCGAGGTGGATCCCTGGGATCCCACGTCGACCCCGGTCAAGCACACCGCCCTGGGCCGCTTCAAGCACGAGGCCGCCGCCATTCACGTGACGGACGATGGTTCCGTGGTCGCCTACTCGGGTGACGACACGCGGTTCGAGTACCTGTACAAGTTCGTCAGCGCGCGGAAGATCGCACAGGGCGCCTCGGAAGAGGCCAGGAAGCAGAACATGAAGGTCCTCGACGAGGGCACGCTGTACGTCGCCCGTTTCGAGGGGAATTCGGCGGACTTCACCGAGGGCACGCTGCCCGAGGACGGCGCGTTCGACGGCACCGGCCAATGGCTCGAGTTGGCGACGTGCACCGCCGACGGCGCCGTCACCTCCCACGTGGAAGGCATGACCGGCGAAGAGGTTCTGGTGTTCACACGTTTTGCCGCGGACCAGGCAGGAGCGACCAAGATGGACCGACCGGAAGACGTCCAGCCCAGCCCGAAAACCGGCAAGGTCTACGCGGCCTTGACCAACAATTCCTATCGAGGCGCCAACCGGCCGGGCAAGGATGACGCCCCGACGGCCGAATACGCTCCCATCAAGGAGAACAAGAACGGTATGGTCCTCGAGATGGATGATGACCACACCGGCACTTCCTTCGGCTGGAACCTGCTGCTGGTCTGTGGCGATCCGGACGACGCCGAAACCTACTTCGGCGGTTTCGACAAGTCCTCCGTCTCCCCCATCTCCTGCCCGGACAATGTCGCCTTCGACGAGCACGGCAATCTGTGGATTTCGACGGACGGCAATGCGTTGAAGTCCAACGACGGCTTGTTCGCGGTCTCGTTGGAGACACCCACGCGCGGACTGACCAAACAATTCCTGACGGTGCCGAAAGGAGCCG
The DNA here is from genome assembly GCF_004136575.1 of Rothia koreensis. Taxonomy (GTDB): domain Bacteria; phylum Actinomycetota; class Actinomycetes; order Actinomycetales; family Micrococcaceae; genus Rothia; species Rothia koreensis. The sequence goes on along the minus strand of NZ_NOIQ01000001.1, from coordinate 664,365 downwards.
AAACCTGCGGACCGGTCGTGCGAGAAAAACGGGTCCTGGTCAATGTGCAGCACCCCGGTGAGGATGAGGAGGCGACGGTGGAGTCCACGACGTCCCACTGGCCCGATGGAGGCACCTCGACTGCTCGTCCGTCCACGGCGGTCGTCTGGAAGAAGGACTACGGCCCGATCGGGGCCTGATCACGGCAGAGGCCCGGTTCCCGCACATGATGGTGTGCGGGAACCGGGCCTTCCGTTCTGTCTGGGACAGATCCGTCAGATGTTGAAGCCGAGGGCGCGCATTTGGTCGCGCCCTTCCTCCGTGATGCGCTCGGGACCCCACGGCGGCATCCAAACCCAGTTGACGTGCCATTCGTCCACGAGCGGCTCGAGGTTCTGAGCCACCTGTTCCTCGATGACGTCCTGGAGCGGGCATGCGGCCGTCGTCAGGGTCATGTCCATGATCAGACCGCCCTCGTCGTCCCATCGCGTGCCGTACAACAGGCCGAGGTCGACGATGTTGACGCCGAGCTCGGGGTCGATCACATTCGCGAGAGCGTCCTCGATTTCCTGACGACCGGGCTGGCCCTCGGGTGCTTCGGTTGCGGTTTCACTCATGCCTTGGCTCCTTGGAGGTAACCGACGTAGCCCTCCTCTTCAAGACGTTCGGCCAGTTCGGGACCGCCCTGGTCCGCGACGTGTCCGTCGACGAAGACGTGGACGAAATCGGGCTTGATGTAGCGCAGGATGCGCGTGTAGTGGGTGATCAGCATGACGCCGAGGTCATTGGCCTCGTGGGCGCGGTTGACGCCCTCGGAGACCACCTGCAGGGCGTCGATGTCCAGGCCGGAGTCGGTTTCGTCGAGGATTCCGAACTTCGGCTGCAGGAGTTCGAGCTGAAGAATCTCGTGACGCTTCTTCTCGCCGCCGGAGAATCCCTCGTTGACGTTGCGCGAGACGAAGTCGGGATCGATCTTCAGCTGGTTCATCGCGCCCTTGACGTCCTTGGTCCAGGTGCGCAGGGCCGGGGCCTCACCGGACACGGCCGTCTTCGCGGAACGCAGGAAGTTGGACATCGTGACCCCGGGGATCTCGACCGGGTACTGCATGGCCAGGAAGAGACCCGCACGAGCACGCTCGTCGACCGACATCGCGGTCACGTCCTCGCCATCGAGCAGGATCTCGCCGGAATCGACCGTGTACTTCGGGTGACCGGCGATGGTCGAGGCCAGGGTGGACTTGCCGGAACCGTTCGGGCCCATGATCGCGTGGATCTCGCCCGACTTGATGGTCAGGTTGACGCCCTTGAGGATCGGCTTGGTGTTCTCATCATCGAGGATGACGGATACGTGCAGATCCTTGATCTCAAGAGTGGACATTGTTCTCCTCTGAAAGTTGTGAAGTTCTTCGAGTGCCGGACGGGCTTTAGTTGTTGCTGATCGCCAGCTCGTCCTCCAGGGCCTCCATCAGGGAGTCCTCGAGGTCGGCATCGCCGATCTGCTGGATGATCTCGTAGAGGAAGCCGCGCACGACCAGGCGTCGGGCCTGCTTCTCGGGAATGCCGCGAGCCATGAGGTACCAGAGGTGCTCGTCGTCGAGCTGGCCGGTGGTCGAGGCGTGCCCCGCACCCTCGATGATGCCGGTCTCGATTTCGAGGTTGGGCACCGAATCCGCACGGGCGCCGTCGGTCAGCACCAGGTTCTGATTCTTCTCGTAGCTGTCCGTGCCTTCGGCGGCCTTCTGGATCAGGACGTCGCCAACCCACACCGTGTGGGCCTTCTCCCCCTGCAATGCACCCTTGTACAGCACGTTGGACGTGTTGCGGGGAGCATTGTGGTCCACGAAGGAGCGGTGCTCGAGGTGCTGGCCTGCGTCGGCGAAGTACAGTCCGAACAGCTGCGCATTGCCGCCCTCGTCGCTGAACCTCACGTTCGAATTCAGGCGGACGACGTCGCCGCCGAGCGTCACACTGATGTGCTTGTAGTGCGCGTCCTTGCCGACCTCGGCATCGTGCTGACCCACGTGGAGCGTGTCATCCTGCCAACGCTGCAAGGAAATCACGGTGAGCGTGGCTCCCTGTCCGACGATGATCTCGACGTTGCCGTTGTGGATCGCCGACCCGGTGTGCTCGATGACCAAGGTGCTGTGCGAGTTCTCGCCCGCCTCGATGACCACATGACTGTTGGACCTGGCTGAGGCCGACTTGCCCTCGATCCGGACCGCGACGGGAGCTTCGTGCTCCGCATTCTCGGGAATCCGGACGTAGGTGGCCTGGGGCGCGTTGGCCGATCCCACGACCGCTGCGCGGTCGGCCGGGCGAAGCACGGTGTCCCTGGGGGCCTGGCCCGAGGCGAGCTCGCCCGACAACCACGACTCCGGTCCGTCGAAACTCACTTCGACGGCCGGGCCACCCTCGACCTCATCGGTCGCAGCGTCCTCGAACAGCGGGGCGAGCTTCTTGATCGGGGTGAAACGCCATTCTTCCTCACGCCCGTTCGGCACGGAGAAGTCGGCAACGTCGAAACTCCAGGGCCGCTCGGCGCGGGAGTGCATGACCTGCGATCCGTTCTCACCCGCATTCGCGGACTTTCTGGCCCCAATGGTGTCATCCGTGGCCAGATCCGGGGATAGCTTCTCACCCTCCTGGTCCATTCCCGGGATTGCCGGGCGAGCCTCACCAACGTGGACTCCGCCGACGTTCTCGGGGGTCTCCGTCTGATCCTGTTTGATCTGATCAGTCATCTTTTAGCCTACGGATCCTTCCATCTGGAGTTCGATAAGACGGTTCAGCTCGAGGGCGTACTCCATGGGGAGCTCGCGCGCAATCGGCTCGACGAAGCCGCGCACGATCATCGCCATGGCCTCGTCCTCGGGAAGACCGCGCTGCTGGAGATAGAACAACTGCTCCTCGGAGACCCGGGAGACGGTCGCCTCGTGCCCCAGAGTGACTTCGTCCTCGCGGATGTCGATGTAGGGATACGTGTCCGACCGGGAGATCGTGTCCACGAGGAGGGCATCGCAGACCACATTGTTCTTCGAATGCTTGGCGCCTTCTCTGACCTGAACGAGGCCTCGGTAGGCCGCGCGCCCGCCACCGCGGGCCACGGACTTGGAGACGATCGAGCTCGAGGTATTCGGCGCGATGTGCACCATCTTGGAACCAGTGTCCTGGTGCTGGCCCTCGCCCGCGAAAGCGATCGAGAGGGTCTCGCCCTTGGCATGTTCGCCCGTCATGTAGACGGCCGGGTACTTCTGGGTGACCTTGGAACCGATGTTGCCGTCGATCCACTCCATGGTCGCGCCCTCGTGTGCGATAGCACGCTTGGTCACGAGGTTGTACACGTTGTTCGACCAGTTCTGGATGGTCGTGTAGCGAACTCGTGCGTTCTTCTTGCACACGATCTCGACGACGGCGGAGTGCAACGAATCCGACTTGTAGATCGGTGCCGTGCAGCCCTCGATGTAGTGAACGTAGGAATCCTCGTCCGCGATGATGAGGGTCCGCTCGAACTGGCCCATGTTCTCCGTGTTGATCCGGAAGTAGGCCTGCAACGGGATCTCCACGTGGACTCCCGGGGGCACGTACACGAACGAGCCTCCGGACCAGACCGCCGTGTTCAGCGCGGCGAACTTGTTGTCACCCACCGGGATGACCGTACCGAAGTACTCCTCGAAGAATTCGGGGTGTTCCTTCAGCGCGGTATCCGTGTCCATGAAGATCACGCCCTGGCGCTCGAGGTCCTCACGAATCTGGTGGTAGACCACCTCCGACTCGTACTGAGCCGCCACGCCGGCGACCAGGCGGTTCCTCTCGGCCTCGGGGATGCCGAGCTTCTCGTACGTATTGCGGATGTCTTCCGGCAGATCTTCCCAGGTCTCGGCCTGGCTTTCCGTGGAACGGACAAAGTACTTGATGTTGTCGAAGTCGATCTCGTTGAGGTCGGCACCCCAGGTCGGCATCGGCTTGCGATCGAAGAACTTCAGGGCCTTGAGCCGCAGGTTCAACATCCATTCCGGTTCGTTCTTTTTTGCGGAGATGTCGCGGACAACGTCCTCGTTCAGACCGCGCTTGGCCGATTGGCCGGCGTCGTCCGAGTCGTACCAGCCGTACTGGTACGTCCCGATGCCTTCCAGCTCCGGGTTCTTCTCCAGAACGTCTGAAATGACGTTTCCGTCGGCATTGCGCTCAACTTGTTCAGTCATTGAGACCTTTCCTTACTGAGTGTCGCTTCCCCGGGAGGAAGCGGTGGCTTGATGTGTCCCGCGAGCCAACGGGATGTGTGTGGTGCAAACGTGGGCTCCCCCGGCCATGGTGGAGAGCCTTCGGACATCGACACCCAGAAGGGATGCGATGACTCGGGTCTCTTCATCACAGAACTCGGGAAATTCTTCGGCAAGGTCACGCACCGGGCAGTGGCCTTGGCACAACTGGATGCTGGAGAGCAAGTGCTCGGGCAACTCGACCGTCTTGGCAGCCTCGCCCATGGCCATGACCGATGTGCTGGCCACGAAGCCGTCACGAGTCATGGCGTCGCCGAGCGCTTTGGCGCGGTCCGAGATGTCCGGACCGGCGGCGTCGACAATTGGTCGATAGCGTTCCTCCATGTCCTTGAAGCGACGGTGAGCAAATTCTTCGAGTGCATCGTGCCCCATGGCACCGCGCAACGTCTTGAGCGAGTCGATGGCGATGTCCAGATAGTCGTTGCCGAGCCTCGCGTGCCCCTGCGGCGCGATGACGTACCGTCGGGCCGGACGCCCGGCACCGGCACCCTGCTTGCGGACCATCGTGATTTCGATCAGCTGGTCCTTCTCAAGCGCTTCGAGATGCCTGCGGATGGCCGCGGGCGTCAGGCCGAGGTGTCGACCGAGATCTGCCGCGGACACGGGACCGTGTGCCAGCACTCCCTGGAGGACCCGATCCCGGGTCCTTTCTTCGGTTTCGGCACCTCCCTGCTGAGAGGCGCCCTGGGCTTGGGCTTGTTCCTTCACGAAATACACAACTAAATTATGTCCTAATCTATTCCCGCGCATCCAGTAAGGGCGACCTTGCCCGTGACCAGCGGCGGCCTGCATCACAATGCACCCAGGTGACCGCGCTGCGTCGTAGACTGTGACAGTGCCACTTCATGATGACAACCGGCAGCGGGTCTCGCCGTCAGAGTTCGAACCAGCGTTGCTGATCGACGATCTGCGCAAGGATTTCTCCCTACCCCGCAGAAAACGCAACCGGGCGACGCCGGGCGCCGAGAGCCAGGCCACGTTGAGGGCCGTCGACGGGATCAGTCTACGTGCGGCCCCCGGCAAAGTCACGGCCCTTCTCGGAGCCAACGGCGCGGGGAAATCCACGACCCTCTCGTGCGCTCAGGGGCTGCTCAAGCCCACCGCGGGACGGGTGAGACTGCTGGGCGAAGACCCTTGGAGGGCTGGCCCCTCGCTGCGGGCCCGAGTCGGCATCATGCTCCAAGAAGGGGGCCTGCCCCAGGCGATACGCCCCATCCCTCTCCTGCGCCATGTGGCCTCGATGTATCGCAAACCTGCCGACGTCGATGCCCTGGTATCCCGGCTGGGCATCGACGGGTTCGACCGCACCAATATTCGGCGCCTCTCGGGCGGCCAGCGACAGCGCGTGGCACTGGCGGCTGCCCTCGTGGGCGACCCGGAAGTCCTGTTCCTGGACGAACCCTCCGCCGGCCTTGATCCCCAGTCCCGGCACGTCGTCTTCGACCTCGTCCGCGAGGTCAAGGAATCCGGCACGTGCATCGTTCTCACGACTCACCTCATGGACGACGCCCAACGACTCGCGGACGACGTCTACATCGTCGACGAAGGACGCAATGTCGTCGAGGGCCAGGTCGACGACTTGCTCAACAACAGCCAGGACCGGAAGACCCTTCGATTCGCCGTATCACGGCGTGGCATGCAGTTGCTTGATGTCTTCCCGGCACCCCTGGCGGAAGGCCTCACCCTGAGGGAAGAACATGCCGGGTCCTACGAAATCTCCGGTCCGATCCGCCCAGAGCATTTGTCCCACCTGGCCGGAACCTGGGCAGAGCTCGGAGAACTTCCCACGAGTCTGGAGCTGAAGCCCCGAAGCCTGGAAGACCTGTTCCTCGACATTTCTGGGAGGACCATTCGATGAGCCACAGCACCGAGACCGGCGCACCGGTCGATTCGGACACATTCCGGCCGACCGATGGAGCACGGGAGCCCGCCTCCGTATCGAGCCGAATCCTCGCACAGGGCAAATACGAGACCCTGGCGATGCTCAAGAACGGCGAGCAGCTCATGCTCTTGATCCTCTTCCCCCTGATGGCGCTCTTCGGACTCGCTTTCACCGGTTTTCTGGACGGATGGGCCGAGCAGTTCGGAGGTTCTCGGATCGACGTCGCGATGCCTGGGGTTCTGGCCCTGTGCGCGATGTCCACAGCTCTCTCCGGACAGGGAATTGCCACGGGGTTCGACCGCCGGTACGGAGTTCTCAGGTTTTTGTCGACGACGCCGCTCGGACGCGGCGGCCTCGTTGCAGGAAAGGCCGTTGCCGTTCTGACTGTCGTGGCCATTCAGTACGTCGTCATGGGCGTCGTCGGACTGTTCCTGGGGTGGAAACCTGATGTTCCGGGATTCCTGCTGTCCCTTCCGGCGCTCGTCCTGGGAGTCGCCGCGTTCACGGCGGTGGGCTTGCTGGTGGCGGGGACGGTCCGGGCCGAGGCAACGCTCGCCGTCGTCAACACGCTGTGGGTCGTCCTCGCTGCGCTCGGGGGATCTCTCATACCCGCCCACCATTTCCCTGGTGGGGGTTCCTGGTTCATCGAGCTGCTTCCGTCGGGCGCACTGGGCGAAGCGCTGCGGGCGGGAATGCTCGCTCACCACGTGGCGTGGGGCCCGCATCTGGTGCTGATCGCGTGGATCGTCATCGCGGGTCTTGCCGCGAGGCGCTGGTTCAAGTGGTCATGACCACGTCCGTTCCATTCGCTTCGAGCCGGTTGACCACGAATAATGGGTAAGGCATTGCGTATTCGACGTCGTTCTCCAGCCGAGGTGCACTCATGACCACCACATCCGCCATTCGTCGGGGCTCGTTCCTCGACCGGTTCATTCCGCTGAACGTCAACGGGTGGGTCCGGACCCTCGGCATAGCTTCGATTTTGGTGAACTTCCTTCTGGTCCTGACGGGTGGCCTGGTTCGGCTCACGGGATCCGGCCTCGGCTGCCCCACCTGGCCGCGATGCACCTCGGATACCTGGACCAACGTCCCGGCCATGGGCATTCACGGGTTCATCGAATTCGGTAACCGCACCCTGACCGGCGCGGTCGGCATCATTGCCCTCCTGACCTTCATCTCGGTCTGGCGGTTGCGCGGACGGTACACCGATTTGTTCGGCATTGCCTTCGTCCTCGGCCTGGGTGTCATTGTCCAGGCGGTCGTCGGAGGGCTTTCCGTGTGGTTGCGACTCAATCCCTGGATGGTCGGCGTCCACTTCATGTTGTCCGGATTCATGGTGGCACTTGCCGCCATCTTCTACGCCAGGGTCAGGCGGTACTCGATGAGGAAGGTCATCGAGTCCGAGCGGCTGAGCGACCGTCCGGAAGCGGACAACGTCCAGAGGTTCCTGGGCATCGTGATCGCCGCCGTCACCATCGTTGCCGTCTACATGGGAACGCTGGTCACCGGAACCGGACCGCACTCGGGCGACACGGACAGCGCCCGACACGCCTTCGATCCCCAGGTGGTCACCCGGCTGCACAGCATCCCCGTCTGGGTCCTGCTGGTTCTCGTGATGGCGACTCTCGTCTTGGCCAAGCGCAAGAATTGGGCGCCCGCGGTGTCCCGGAATGCATGGATCATCGTGCTCGTGATGCTGTTCCAGGGTGCCATCGGCTACACGCAGTACTTCACCGGTTCGCCCGGGTTCCTGGTCTGGTTCCACCTCATCGGTGCTGGCCTGCTCATCTGGTCAGTCACCGCGCTGCTGGAACGCATGGTGGTTCTGGGCACCCCAGCACTCCGCGACCTCGCCGAAAGTCGCGTGGAGATCGCTGAGGCCAACGGCATCGTCTGACCGGAGCTGGCGACGGAGCCGGACCCGGTCGGCACCTCGACGAACACTATCCGGCATCCGGCGACCATGCCTTGCTTGGTGAGCTGCCACAACTCGTCGGAACGGCCGTCAGGCCACATCACATACGGAACATGGATCGCTCCTGGTCCCCCGTGGTCCATGCCGGACCAGAGCGACCGGCTGTGACTATTCTCCTGGGGTGAATCCAATGCGTTCGCTCTGGAATCCATGAACCTCATCGTGCCGGTACCCGAGAGGGCCACGTGAGCCCATGACTCCCGCGGGGGTGACTTCCGCGGATCAGCTCGAGTTACGAACTCGGGCTACAGGACCGGGCCTCCCACAAAGGGGTCCACGGCCAGGGCCACGAAGACGAGCGTCAGGTACGTAATCGAAGCGTGGAACACCACCATGGCCGTGCGCGAGGTCGCTTCCTCGGCGAGAGCACGCTGGTGCAGCTGATGGCATTTCCAAATGAACCACGCGCCGGAGAGCAACGCCGTCAGGCCGTACACCCAGCCGGCCCCGCCGACTGGAATGAGCATCAGAGAGCAGATCACGGTGGCCCACGCGTAGAGCACGACCTGTACCGATACGGCCTTCGCAGAGGCGATGGCACCGAGCATGGGAATTCCGGCTCTCTGGTAGTCCTCGGCGTACTTCATCGAGAGCGGCCAGTAATGCGGCGGCGTCCACAGGAAGATGATGACGAACAGAACCAACGAGGAGAAGCTCAGCCTGTTCTCCACGGCCGCCCAGGCAATGAAGACCGGCATGCAACCGGCGATCCCGCCCCAGACAATGTTCTGGGTGGTGCGGCGCTTCAGGAACATCGAGTAGAACACGACGTAGAGCAAGATCGCGCCGAGGCCGAGCGCGCCGGCCAGAGGGTTGACGAGGAGAGTCAGGTACGCCACGGAGACGACGGACAACGCCCACGCGAACACGAGTCCTTGGCGGTCGGTGATTTCACCGGTCACGAGCGGGCGACGCTCGGTGCGCTTCATGAGACGGTCGGCATCGCGGTCGATGTAACAGTTGAATGCCCCGGCACCGCCCGCCGCCATGGCGCCGCCGATCATGGTGTTGAGGATGAGCCACAGATTCGGCAGGCCACCCGCGGCGAAGATCATGGTGGGGGCCGTGGTGACCAGCAGGAGTTCGATGACGCCGGGCTTTGTCAGGAGGACGAATCCCTTGATCTTGCGACGCAGTCCCACTTTTCCCGCGCTCGTGACGGCGCCGTGAGGGGCGGCGTCGTGAGTCGCTGACTCGGGAGGACCCGTCGGAAGCGACGGGCTCGGGATCCCATGGTCCGCCCCGGCGGCAACGTTCGTCGTCGCTGCCGGCCTCATGTCGCTGGAACTTTGGCGCTTCACTCATCGACCCTTCGTGATTGACTCCGCTGACCGGATGGAGACCAGGTCCCGCGGTGCGAGCGGTGCGCAATGTCGTGGTCCGCGGTTTCGAAAGCATCTCTCATCATATAACGGAAGGGGGTTACCGCCCTAGAGGGCCGCATGATATTTCGGTCTCTTCCGCCGAATGCGAATCTTTCTTCCGCTGTCGGCTCACACCCCTGACCTCATGAGCTCAGGTCAATTATGGTTGGAATCGGAAATGGCGAAAGCGTGGCCATCCGATGGCGCGGCCTCGCCTGTGTTTTCTGAGAAAGGGGCAAATGGTGCCGAACCTGAATGAAAAGCTCGAATGGACGACCGAGGACCAGCGCGCGGTGGACACGGTGCGGGTACTGGCGGCCGACGCCGTGGAAAAGGTCGGAAACGGGCACCCGGGAACGGCCATGAGTCTCGCACCCCTCGCCTATTTGCTGCACCAGAAGGTCATGCGCCACGACCCGACGGATGATCGCTGGGCGGGGCGGGACCGCTTCATCCTGTCCCCCGGCCACACCTCGTTGACCCTCTACATCCAGCTCTTCCTCTCGGGATACGGCCTCGAGATGAAGGATCTCGAAGCCTTGCGCACCTGGGGTTCGCTGACGCCGGGTCACCCGGAGTACAAGCACACGAAGGGCGTCGAAATCACGACCGGCCCCCTGGGACAGGGGCTCTCCTCGGCCGTGGGCTTCGCCTACGCGCAGCGTCGGATGCGGGGCATGTTCGATCCTGAGGCTCCCGCCGGCGAAAGCCCCTTCGACCACACCATCTACACGATTGCCTCGGACGGCGATCTGGAGGAAGGCGTGACGTCCGAAGCATCCTCGCTCGCCGGACACCAGCAGCTGGGCAATCTTATCGTCTTCTACGACCAGAACCAGATCTCCATCGAGGACGATACGGACGTCGCGTTCACCGAGGATGTCGAGAAGCGCTACGCGGCCTACGGCTGGGACGTTCGCTCGGTCGACTGGACCAACGGCGGAACCGGCTACTCGGAGGACGTCGAGGAACTCTACGCACAGATTCGCGATGCCAAGAAGGTCACGGACAAGCCGACGCTGATCGCGCTCAAGACCGTCATCGGTTGGCCCGCCCCGAACAAGCAGAACACCGGCGGAATCCATGGTTCGGCACTGGGCGGCGACGAGGTCAAGGCCGTCAAGGAGATTCTCGACTTCGATCCCGACAAGTCCTTCCAGATCGAGGAGGACATTCTTTCCCACACCCGGCAAGTCCAGGAGCGGAGCCGCCGGGAACGTGAGGAATGGACCAAGTCGTTCGAGGCGTGGCAGGCCAAGAATCCCGAAGCGGCGTCCTTGTACGCTCGGCTCTCCCAGGGCGAACTGCCCGAGAACTACAAGGACTCCTTCCCGGTCTTCGAGGCAGGATCTGCACTGGCCACACGCGCGGCCAGCGGCAAGGTCATCAATGCGATCGCCGAGACGTTCCCCGAGCTCTGGGGCGGTTCTGCCGATCTGGCCGGTTCCAACAACACCACGATCGAATCGGCCGATTCGTTCAACCCTTCGGCTCGTTCGACCAAGAAGTTCACCGCGAACCCCTACGGGCGGGTTTTGCACTTCGGCATCCGCGAGCACGCCGCGGCGGCCATCGTCAACGGCATCGTGCTCTCGTCCCCGACTCGCGCATTCAGCGGGACTTTCCTCATCTTCAGCGACTACCAGAGGCCTGCCATCCGCCTCTCGGCGCTGATGGGGATCCCGTCGATCTACGTCTGGACACACGACTCGATCGGCCTGGGTGAGGACGGCCCGACCCATCAGCCGGTCGAGCAGCTCTCGACGCTTCGTGCGATCCCGAACCTCGACGTCGTCCGCCCAGGAGACGCGAACGAGACGGCCGTTGCATGGCGCACGATTCTCGAGCAGAAGGATCGACCCGCAGGTCTCGCTCTGACTCGCCAGGGTCTGCCGACCTTGGCCCGCGAGGACCTCCACCCGGACGCCGACGGCGAAAAGTTCGCATCCGCCGAAGGCACGGCTCGCGGCGGTTACGTCCTGGCCGATACCGAGGCAGAGCCTCACGTGATCCTGATTGCGACAGGCTCCGAGGTCGAGTTGGCCCTCGAGGCGCGAGAGACGCTCGGCCAGGACGGAGTCTCGGCTCGCGTGGTGTCGATGCCCTGCCGTGAATGGTTCGACCGTCAGGACGCCTCCTACCGGGAGTCCGTGATTCCCTCCGGGATCACCGCTCGGGTCGCCGTCGAAGCCGGATTGCCGATGTCCTGGAACGACCTGCTGGGAAGCACGGGTCGCGCCGTCGGGCTCGACCACTTCGGGGCGTCCGCCGACTACAAGACGCTGTACAAGGAATTCGGGATCACCCCGGAGGCGGTCGTCGAGGCTGCCAAGGAATCCATCAACGCTTCACAGGGCTGATTACGAAGCGGGGCCGCCCATCGTCTCGGGTTGCCCCGCTTCCTTGTCGCATCGGCCCCACTCATCGTCAAGAGGAGAACATCATGTCAACACCAACTCAGAAGCTTTCGGATGCCGGCGTCTCCATCTGGCTGGACGATCTGTCCCGCGAAAGGCTCAGCTCGGGAAATCTGGACGAGCTCATCGAGAATCGCAACGTCGTTGGAGTGACCACCAACCCGACGATCTTCGCTCAGGCGCTGTCCCAAGGTGACGCCTACGACGAACAGATGAAGGAACTCGCTCAGGCCGGAGCTGACGTCGAGGATGCGGTCTTCACCGTGACGACCGACGACGTCCGTGATGCGTGCGATGTCTTCGCCACCATCTACGACGCCACCCAGGGAGTCGACGGGCGCGTGTCGATTGAGGTCGACCCCCGCCTGGCCCACAAGGCGGACGACACCGTGGCGATGGCCCAGCGGTTGCACGAGAGCGTCGGTCGCGAGAACGTCATGATCAAGATTCCCGCGACGGAAGCTGGCCTCGAACCCATCGCAGCAACGCTGGCAGCAGGAATCAGCGTCAACGTAACGCTGATCTTCTCCCTCGAACGCTATCGGGCCGTGATCAACGCTTTCATGGTGGGGCTCGAGCGTGCTCTGGAGAACGGTCATGACCTCAGCAAGATTCACTCGGTCGCCTCGTTCTTCGTGTCGCGCGTCGATGCCGAGGTGGACAAGCAGTTGGAGTCGATCGGTACGGACGAGGCACTCGGCCTCAAGGGCAAGGCCGGTCTCGCCAACGCGCGGCTCGCTTATCAGGTGTACGAGGAAGCATTCTCGACGGAACGGTGGAAGCGTCTCGAAGAAGCTGGCGCCCAGCCGCAACGCCCCTTGTGGGCGTCCACCGGCACGAAGGACCCGGCGTACTCGGACACGATGTACGTGACCGGGCTCGTGGTCCAGAACACCGTCAACACCATGCCGGAAAAGACCCTCGAGGCCACGGCCGATCACGCGGAGATCACCGGAGACACCGTGTCCGGAACCTACGATCAGGCGGAAGCCGACATCAACGCGCTGGAAAAGGTGGGGGTCTCCTACAACGACGTCGTCGAGAAGCTGGAAACCGAAGGAATCAAGAAATTCGAGGATTCCTGGGAAGAACTGCTCGATACCGTGTCCTCGGCCCTGCGCCAGTAACACGGGCACCGTGGAGGACCTCTCGTGGGTCCTCCACGGCGCTTCCCGGCCGGTGACGCGACCCCGTCACATTTTTCGAACAAAGGAATGGTGTGTCCGCTCCACAAGATTCAAATCCCCTGCGCGATCCACAGGATCGCCGACTGACGCGGGTCGCCGGTCCCTCGGCCCTGGTACTTTTCGGCGTCACTGGTGACCTCGCGCGCAAGAAGCTCCTGCCGGCCATTTACGACCTCATGAACCGTGGGCTTCTCCCACCCCGGTTCGCCCTCGTCGGTTTCGGCCGGCGCGACTGGTCGGACGACGACTTCCGGGCCCAAGTCCGGGAAGCCGTGGAAAACCACGCGCGGACACCTTTCCGAGAAGATGTCTGGAACCAGCTGACCGCGGGCATCCGGTTCGTCCAGGGCGCTTTCGACGACGCGGAAGCCTTCGGCCGTCTCAAGGAAACGCTCGAGGAACTGGACAAGACCCGAGGGACGCTGGGGAACCACGCCTTCTACTTGTCCATTCCCCCGAACGCCTTCGAAGCGGTCTGCACGCAACTGGCCGAGAACGGTCTGGCCTCCTCGGAGCAGACCGAGGGCTGGCGGCGCGTAGTCATTGAAAAGCCCTTCGGTCACGATCTCGAGTCCGCACGTGAACTCAATGAGATCGTCGAGAGCGTGTTCCCCGCCGATTCCGTTTTCCGGATCGACCACTACTTGGGCAAGGAAACGGTTCAGAACATCCTTGCACTGCGGTTCGCCAACGAAATGTTCGAGCCCCTCTGGAATGCGAACTACGTCGACCACGTTCAGATCACCATGGCCGAGGACATCGGGATCGGTTCTCGAGCCGGATATTACGAAGGCGTCGGTGCCGCGCGTGACGTGATTCAGAATCACCTTCTGCAGCTGCTGGCGCTGACCGCCATGGAGGAACCTATCCGGTTCGACGCCGAGTACTTGCGCGACGAAAAGGCCAAGGTCCTGGCTGCCGTCACTTTGCCCGATGACTTGGAGAGCTATTCGTCCCTCGGACAGTACGCCGGTGGGTTCCAGGGCGGAGAAGAGGTCAAGGGGTTCAAGGAGGAACAGGACATTCCGTCGGACTCCCGCACCGAGACCTTTGCCGCCATCAAATTGGACATCAACAACCGACGGTGGGCCGGCGTCCCGTTCTATCTTCGTGCCGGAAAGCGTTTGGGCCGAAGGGTCACCGAGATCGCCGTGGTGTTCAAGCGCTCCCCCAACCTGTTGTTCCGCGAGAATTCCTATGAGGAGTTCGGCCAGAACGCCATCGTGATCCGAATTCAGCCCGACGAAGGCGTGACCATTCGTTTTGCGTCCAAGGTTCCGGGAACGCAGATGGAATTGCGGGACGTCAGCATGGACTTCGGGTACGGTCACTCATTCACCGAATCCAGCCCCGAAGCCTACGAACGCCTGATCCTGGACGTTCTGCTCGGCGAACCTCCGCTCTTCCCCAGGCACGAAGAGGTCGAGCTGTCGTGGAAGATCCTCGACCCGTTCGAAAAGTACTGGGGAGACCATGGGGTCGCGCCCGAAGAGTATGCTCCCGGGTCATGGGGGCCGGAATCCGCGCATCGACTACTGGCTCGTGACGGACGTGCTTGGAGGAGGCCGTAATGATTCGAACACTCAAGGACACGACGAGTTCGGACGTCGACAAAGAACTGGCCAAAATGCGCGAGGAGACGGGCATCCGGACACTCGGACGCGTGCTCACTCTCGTGATCATGGCCGACATGGGCCACTCGGAGAGGGCCATCGAAGCCGCAATCGCGGCCAGCCACGAGCACCCGTGCCGGATCATTGTGCACATCTCCCACGATCCGAAGGCGGCGAATCGGTTGGATGCCGAGGCCAGCATGGGTGGCGACGCCGGCGCCAGCGAGATCGTCGTCCTTCGCGGCTGGGGCGAATCGGCCCACGCCTCGGAGTCCCTGATTGCGGCACTGCTGCTTCCCGATGCGCCGATCGTCGCATGGTGGCCCCATTCGCTTCCCGACTGCCCGGCTGACCACTCCATCGGCCGCATTGCCCACCGTCGAATCACCGATTCGGCCAGGGCAGAGGTCCCGTGGGATTCGCTCAACGAACTGCGGAAGCGCTACACCCCCGGGGACACGGATCTTGCCTGGACCAGGTTGACCCTGTGGCGCATTCAGCTGGCCGCGGTCATGGACGAGCCGCAGAAGCATCGCATCAACAAGGTCATCGTGGAGGGCTCCGAAAAGTCGCCTTCCGTCCTGCTCCTGGGCACATGGATCGGCTATCGGCTGGGGGCCACGGTCGAGATCCGTGAGAGCCCGCAGCCTCGAGGCCTCTACCGGGTCACGCTGTGCCGGGACGACGGGGAAGTCACCATCTACCGACCCGGCCGAAATATCGCGACGCTTTCCATCCCAGGAAGCGCGGATCAGCAGATCGCCCTGCCCGTCCGATCTCTCGCGGAATGCCTGGCGGAAGAACTTCGCCGTCTGGATCCGGACGAAGTCTTCGGGGAGGTCCTCAACGAGGCCCTCAGCCGGTCGGAGGTGCGATTCACGCAAGGCAGTGCGCCCGTCCCGGCAGGAGACCCCAGCGACTACACGGAGGTGTACGATGCCTGAGAACCGGACCGCGGTCATCCCCTATCCGACGAAGGATTTCGTCGCACAAGCGTCCGCAGCGAGGCTGTTGCTGCTGCTCGGTGACCGCACGGTGGGGGGCGACCCCGTCCACATCAGCATCACCGGAGGATCCCTCGGGACCGCGATTTGGGAGAAGGTGAGTCAGAGCCCTCTGGTTGAGACCGTCGACTGGTCGTGTGTGCACGTCTGGTGGTCGGATGAGAGGTTTCTGCCGACGGGCGATGCTGAGCGCAACGCGCATCAGGTCTTCGAGGCCTTTTTCGACAACGGGCCCGTGCCTGCGGCGAACCTGCACGTCATCGGTGCTTCGGACCAGTACTCGACACAGCACGAGGCGGCCCGTGCGTACGCTCGCGAGCTCGCCGACTTCGCCGAGCACGGCCACAGGGCACCACGGTTTGCCCTCTCCTTGCTCGGGATGGGCCCGGACGGACATCTGGCTTCCCTGTTCCCGGGAGGCCCGGACATCCGCCTGGATGAGCCCGACGTCGTCGGCGTCGAGAACTCCCCCAAGCCGCCGCCGGATCGCGTGAGCATGACCCTCCCCATGATCAATGCCTCGGACAGGATCTGGTTCCTGGTTTCCGGAGAGGACAAACAGGATGCCTTCCGCCGCGTATTGTCCCAGCGCGACCGGCAACCATCCGCGGACGCCTTGGTGGAGACACCCGCGTCCGGCGCCCGGGGAACCGAAGAAACGTTGTACCTGGTTTCGCGGGACTCATTGGACTGAGCCAGATCGGCGCCGGCCAGCGGCCAGAATTCTCCGGTGGCGCATGGTCCGACACGACGCACAAAGGAGCCCGGTTGCCATATCGCATGGCAACCGGGCTCCTTTGAAGTGTTCAGGACGTTGAGCTCAGCTGATCGCCGCGAGACAGCTGATCGCTACGGTGCGACTGTTCGCCGCGATGCAACGTCCTGAACGTAACTCGTCTCAGACGGCCGTGAAGCGCAGGAAGAGGGCGTAGCCGATAATCGCGAGAACCCAGATGACAGCCGTGGTGACGGTCAGGCGTATCAGGTTCTTCGAAGCGACGCCGGATGAATTCAGGGAGGTGCTCATTCCCCCGCCGAACATGTCGGACAGTCCGCCGCCCTTGCCCTTGTTGAGCAGGACGAAGAAAACCGTCATGATGCTGGTCAGCGCGATGATCCCCAAGAGGACCCAACGTACAATTTCCACTTCGACCTTTCGGTGCCTTCGTGTCTCAGCCCGGCCTGCTCAGCAGACGCCGGGCTCTGTTCCTCCGACCCGACTATACGCCATGGGTCAAGACGGTGCCTCGTTGGCTGGTGCATCCGGTGGACAGGGAACAGAGCAC
Organism: Rothia koreensis; assembly: GCF_004136575.1. Classification (GTDB taxonomy): domain Bacteria; phylum Actinomycetota; class Actinomycetes; order Actinomycetales; family Micrococcaceae; genus Rothia; species Rothia koreensis. Next base: position 647,378 of record NZ_NOIQ01000001.1, on the reverse strand, counting down.
GCGCCTGTCCCCCGCCAACTGCCTATTCGGAGACCACGTGCTTCTCGAAGCGTGCGATGTTCGCGAATTCCTCGGCCTTGAGAGACGCACCCCCGACGAGGACGCCGTCGACATCCTTCTCAGCGAGAGTTGCCGCCGCGTTGGCCGCCTTGACCGAACCCCCGTAGAGGATCCTGATAGCGGATGCAGTCTCGGCGTCGTAGAGGTTTTCGAGCTCCGCCCGAATGGCAGCGGACATTTCCTGGGCGTCTTCCGGGCCCGCGACCTCGCCGGTACCGATGGCCCACACTGGTTCGTACGCCACGACCAGAGTTTTGGCGTTGGACGCTGACAGGCCCTTGAGCGAGCCGCGGAGCTGTTCGAGGGTGAACCCGACGTGGTTCCCGGCCTTGCGCTCCTCCAGTCCTTCCCCGACGCACAGAATGGGGGTCAGACCGTGCCGATATGCGGCATCAACCTTTTTGGAACACAGCTCGTCGTCTTCCTGGTGGATGGTTCTGCGCTCGGAGTGGCCGACCAGAACGTAGGTGCACTCGAGCTTCTTCAGGAATGCGCCAGAGATGTCACCGGTGTATGCTCCCGAGTCCTGGTCCGACAGGTCCTGGGCGCCATACTCGAGCTTGAGCTTGTCCCCGTTGACCAAGGTCTGTACTGATCGCAGGTCGGTGGACGGCGGGAACACGGCCACCTCGACGCGGTCGTAGTCGAAATTGGCGTCGTCGAGGGTCCACGCGAGCTTCTGCACCAGCGCGACGCCCTCCGCGTGGTCCATATTCATTTTCCAGTTGCCGGCGATCAGTGGGGTTCGATCGAAGGCTCCGTTGGTCTGAGTCGTCAAAATCTATGTCCTTTCGGTGAGCATCGTCGCTGATGTCTGGTGTGCGGGCGAAACTTCCGTCGGATCCGCACATCCTCCGACGCAAGACGGCGGGCCGACCACGTCCGTGGTTCGACCCGCCGCGAAACCAATCACGCTCCGAGAACGTCCAGACCCGGCAGATCCTTGCCCTCGATATATTCGAGGGATGCTCCGCCACCGGTCGAGATGTGCCCGAATTGGTCGTCGTCGAATCCGAGGTTGCGCACGGCGGAGGCGGAGTCGCCACCGCCGACGACGGTCATGGCTTCCGTGTCGGCGAGAGCCTGGGCAACCGTCTTCGTACCCTGCGCGAAAGCTTCCATTTCGAAGACTCCGACGGGGCCGTTCCAGAAAACTGTCCGGGCTTCGGCGATGTATCGCGCGAAGGTCTTCTGCGTTTCCGGGCCGATGTCCAGTCCCAGGCCTTCCGCCCCGATCTTCCCGTCTTCGAGCGATTCCACGGGACGGACCTCGTGGTCTGCATCCGCGGCGAACGCCGATGCCCAGACGACGTCCGTGGCGAGCACGAACTCCGTTCCTTCGGCTTTGCCTCGCTCCAGGTACTCCTTGACGGTGTCGATCTGGTCCTTCTCCAGCAACGACTTGCCGACGTTGTAGCCCTGGGCTGCGGTGAAGGTGTACCCCATGCCGCCGCCGATGAGCAATGCGTCAGCCTTGCCGATCAGGTTGTCGATCACCGCGAGTTTGTCGGAGACCTTCGATCCGCCCATCACGACCACGAAGGGACGCTCAGGGTTCTCGATGAGCTTGGACAGCACATCTACTTCGGTCTTGACCAGGTCTCCCATGAAGGCCGGAAGGCGGGTCGCAATGTCGTAGACCGAGGTGTGCTTGCGATGCACCGCGCCGAAGGCATCGTCGACGTAGGCCGCGTCGCCCCCGACCACGGCAACCAGTTCATCCGCGAACGCACCGCGTTCGGAATCGTCCTTACTGGTCTCCCTCGGGTCGAAGCGGACGTTCTCGAGAACGAGCACTTCGCCGTTCTGCTGCGAGGAGGCCTTCGCCTGCGCGTCGCTGCCGACGGTGTCCTCCGCGGTGGTCACCGGGAAGTCCGCCAATTCGGACAGCCTCGAAGCCACGGACGCGAGGGAAAATTGCGGATCGACCTGGCCCTTGGGCCGGCCGAGGTGCGCCATCACGACGACCCTCGCCCCGGCGTCGGCCAGCTTCTTCAGGACCGGCAAGGACGCCTTGATGCGACCGTCATCTGTCACCGTTGTGCCGTCGAGAGGCACGTTCAGGTCCGAACGGACCAGAACGTGCCTGCCCTCGACACCATCGGCCAAAAGCTCGTCCAGAGCATGTGCCATGGTGTTTTTCTCCAAACCTCGTTGTAGGGAAAGCGAACCGTTCCCTATCTTAGAGCTCTGCAGCCAACTTGTTGACGAACTTCACGGTGCGGGAGGTGAAGCCCCACTCGTTGTCGTACCAGGCGAAGACCTTGACCTGGCCGTTGAGCACGGAGGTCAATTCGGCGTCGAAGACCGTGGAGATCTCTTCGCCGACGATGTCGGTCGAGACGATCGGGTCCTCGGTGTACTTGATGATGCCTTCGTAGTCGCCCTCGGCGGCTTCCTTGACGGCGGCGTTGATCTCTTCCGCGGTCACGTCCTTCTCGAGGGTCAGCGAGAGGTCGACGATCGAACCGGTGATGGTCGGCACGCGGAACGCCATGCCGTCCAGCTTGCCGGCAACCGGCTCGTAAACCTTGCCCACGGTGCGGGCGGCACCGGTCGAGGTCGGGATCATGTTGACCGCCGCGGCGCGTGCACGACGCAGGTCCTTGTGGGGAGCATCCTGCAGACGCTGGTCCGCGGTGTAGGAGTGGATCGTGGTCATCAGACCGGCCTTGATTCCGAAGTTTTGGTCCAGGACCTTCGCCAGCGGTGCCAGGCAGTTGGTGGTGCAGGATGCGTTCGACACGACGTGGTGCGTGTCGTTGTCGTACGTGTCATCGTTCACGCCCATCACGAACGTACCGTCCAGGTTCGAACCCGGAGCCGAAATAACGACCTTCTTGGCGCCGGCGTCGAGGTGGGCCTTGGCCTTGGCGCCGTCCGTGAACAGACCGGTCGACTCGAGCACGATGTCGATGTCGAGGTCCTTCCAGGGAAGGTCAGCAGGGTTCTTCTCGGAGAGAACCTGAAGCTTCTTGCCGTCGACCAGGATGCTGCCGTCCTGAACCTCGACGTCCGCCTTCAGGGGCCCGAGGATCGAGTCGTACTTGAGGAGGTGAGCCAAAGTCTCGGGGCTGGTCAAGTCGTTGACCGCAACGATCTCGATGTTCTCGCCCTGCTCACGAACGGCCCGGAAGAAGTTGCGGCCGATTCGACCAAAACCATTGATACCAATACGTACAGTCACTTGAGATCAAACTCCTCAGTTTGAGTGCTTATCGTTGGGAGTGCTTTCCGGAGAAATGCACCCTGCCGAACGCGAGGCGTCGGATGGTTTGGGAATCGATGACGACACCGTCCGTTCGGTTCTGATCCCAGTTTAGGTGATTTTGTGTGTGTTTGGGTGTGTTTCTGCGGGATTTTTTGGGACGGAAGACCGTTTCCGCTCCTCGTACACCCCGTGCAGCCATGCGAAAACCCCGGGAAGACGGGGCTTCCCGGGGTTCTGCCTGTGGTTCTGTGGGATCGTGTGGCTAATTTGCGCTCAGAGCTGAAGTCACTCGACGGGTTGGTCCGCTCATGGACGCGCGAGGACATTCCGCATCGAAAAACAGCAATGACGTCGAGGTCCTCAGCGAGAGGTGCCCTGTGGTGCTGTGTCTGTCCCGGGGATGCCTTCGGCGGCGGCCTGTTTGTCCGCCATGGCCAGCAGACGGCGAATGCGGCCCGCGATGGCGTCCTTCGTCAGCGGCGGATCGGCCAACCGCCCCAGTTCGTCCAAGCTCGCGTGGCGATGGGCGAGGCGCAGCCGGCCGGCGTAGTGAAGGTGCTCGGGGACATCGTCACCGAGGATCTCCAGCGCGCGCTCGACCCTGGCGCCTGCGGCCACCGCAGCCTGTGCGGATCTCCGCAGGTTGGCGTCGTCGAAGTTGGCGAGCCGGTTCGCGGTGGCACGGACTTCCCGGTGTGTTCGACGGTCCTGCCACTGGGACAGGACACCGCTGGCCCCCATACGGCGCAGGAGTTGCCCGATCGTCTCGCCATCGCGAACGACCACCCGATCCGCGCCGCGGACCTCCCGGGCTTTGGCGAAAATGTCGAGGCGGCGTGCCGAACCCACGAGAGCGAGAGCCGCTTCCGGGCCGGGGCACGTGAACTCCATGGCGGAGGAACGGCCCGGTTCGGTGAGCGAACCATGGGCCATGAACGCGCCCCGCATCACGGCTTCGGATTCGGCGAGCGAACCGTTGACCACCGTGGGAGGAAGCCCTCGCACCGGACGACCGCGGGTATCGAGCAAGCCGGTCTGCCGCGCCAATGCCTCTCCCCCACGCTGGACCCTGAGCACGTAGTGGCCGCCGCGCTTGAGCGCACCGCCGGAGACGGTGATGAGTTCACAATGATGGCCATAGAGCTCTTCGATGGCCGTCTGGACCCGTCGCGCGGTCTCGCGATGATCCAGTTCGGCCTCGATGACGATCTGGCCCGATACAAGGTGCAGGCCACCTGCAAAGCGGAGCACGGTTGCTACCTCGGCCCGGCGAGTCGAGGATTTGGGTACCTCGAGTTTCGCCAATTCGTCCTTTACGAGAGCCGTCAGGGCCATTCAGTATTCCTCCGGACTGATGGTATGTGGAGTACGGACCGGGCCTCGGGGGCCGCCGGTCCCTACGCGAGATTACACGCTCGGAGAGTCAGGTTCCACGCCGAAAGAGTTGTCGGGCACTCGCATGGCCTCCTGGTAGGCAGCCGCGAGCCGCAGAGGGTTGTGCAGATTCTCGCCCCGTCGGGTCCGCAGGTCGCTCCACACCATTTTGGCCTCGCGTCGGCGAACGGCCTCTTCGAAGGCCTGTTGCTCCTGGATGGACGTCGGGTCACCGATGACGGCCCCAATGCTCAGGTCGGGAGCGTACTTTTCCAATGCTTCCAGGTGCCCGATAGCACCGAGGCCCGCGGTTTCCTTCTCCTCGAGGCCCAGGTTCATGGACACGCAGATTTTTGCTTTGGTCTCGCACAGTGCCTCACGACTCTCCCGGAGCAAAAGATGAGGAACCACGGAGGTGAACCATGAGCCCGGGCCGAGAATGACCCAGTCCGCGTCCATGATGGCCCGTACGGACGCCTCGCACACGCGGGCATCGACCGGTTCCAGAACGAGGTTCTCGACCCTCTCGGCCTTGGCGAGTTTTGCCTGACCGATGAGTCGCTCGCGCGAGCCGTCCTCGGCCACGGCCTCGCCGGAGATGACGAGCGGGTCCAGTGCCATAGGAAGGACGCGCCCCCGCGCCTCGACCAGGCGGGAAGCCCATTCCAAACCGGCAACAGGGTCCCCCAGGAGTTGCCAGAGACTGACCAGAAGGAGATTGCCCATCGCGTGACCGTCGATTTCACGGGGTGCTTCGGGAAGAGCAGAGAACCGGTGCTGGATGGCCTCCCGCCACAGGTGACCCCATTCGGAATCATCACACAGCGCGGAAAGGGCCATCCTGAGATCGCCAGGGGGCAGAACGTTGAATTGGTCTCGCAGCCGACCCGAGGACCCGCCGTCGTCCGCCACCGTGACCACGGCGGTGATGTGCGGGGTCACAAGCCTCAGCGCGCTGAGAGACGCGTACAGTCCGTGTCCGCCGCCCAACGCCACAACTTTGGGTGAATGTCGTGATCCCGGAACCCGGTGGTCCAGCCGATGGGAAGAGTAAACCATGTCTGCCTCTATTCACGACCAAGGTCTCGATGCTGGAAGTTGACGGTGACGTTCTCCAACTGTCCGAGTCGCCTGGTGATCTCCTCGGTCACCGCCACGGACCTGTGTTTTCCGCCCGTGCAACCGACGGCGATGGTCGCATAGTGCTTGTTCTCTGTCCGGTATCCATCGATGACCGGCTTCAGGGATTCAACGTACAAGTCCACGAACTGATTGGCTCCGTCATTGCCGAGCACAAAGTCTCTGACCGGTGCGTCTTGGCCGGTGTGCGGCCGAAGTTCGGCGATCCAATGAGGGTTCGGGATGAATCGGACGTCCGCGACGAAGTTTGCATCAGCCGGGACGCCATACTTGAACCCGAAACTCATGACCGTGATGTTCACGATCGAAGGACCGTCCACCGAGTACGTCTGGGAAATGACCGTGGAGAGTTCGTGCACGTTGTACTTCGTGGTATCGAGGACGACGTCGGCCCGCTCCTTGAGATCCGCCAGAAGATCTCTCTCCGCGCGGATGCCGTCCAGGATGCGACCGTTCCCTTGGAGCGGGTGCGGACGCCGTTGGGCCTCGTAGCGGGCAATGATCGTCTCGTCCGTCGCATCCAGGAACAACATCGTGAACTCGACCGGGGCGTTCTGCAGTACGTCGAGCGCTTCCTTGAAGTCAGCAAACAGCGCTTTGCCACGGATATCGATGATCACGGCCAGTTTCGGCATCGACTGCGGGGCTCTGGCCACCAGGTCCACCAGTGGGCCCAACAGATTCGGCGGAATGTTGTCCACGACGTACCAGCCCGCATCCTCAAGAGTATGCGCGGCGGTCGAGCGCCCTGCGCCGGAGATTCCGGTGATGACCAGCATTTCCGTCTGCTCGGGCTTCTCAGGCGTCAATCGTTCGGGGTCGATCGTTGGATTGTCTTGGCTCACAGGCTGGCTCCCGCTGGTGCAAAGTGTCGAGATGTCGGCGTGTCCGCCTCACCGAGGACAAGACTCGGCGATGCGTCCTGAACCCAAGCCTACTCGGATACGGGCCCGGAGTCCTCGGAGTGCTCCGCATCTGTGGACAAGTGCGCCCGGATCTTTTCGGCAAGCCGAGGACCGATCCCCTGGGCGCGTGTCAGGTCCTCCGCGGAGGCCTCGCGGATGGCCTTCAGAGAGCCGAATTCCTTCAGGAGCGCTTCCCTCTTGGCCTTTCCCAGTCCTTCGACGCCGTCGAGGGCAGAAGCGAGCATGGCCTTGCCCCGTTTCGACCGGTGGAACGTAATAGCGAATCGGTGGGCTTCGTCCCGAAGGCGCTGCAGCAGGAACAGTCCGTGGGATGAACGCGGCAAGATCACCGGAAAGTCGTCATCCGGGACCCAGATTTCTTCAAGCCGCTTGGCCAGGCCGACCACATGGACGTCGGTGATACCCAGGTCGTCGAGCGCCTGCTGGGCGGCAGCGACCTGCGGGGGCCCGCCGTCGACGACCACCAGGTTGGGTGGGTACGCGAATTTGGCAGGTTCCGTCGCCTCCGATTGGTCGACCTCTCCCGAAGCCTGGGGCGAGCTCTCCCGCTCCTGCTGCTCGGCCAGGTGACGTTTGAAGCGTCGGGTGATCACGTCGTACATGGACGCCGTGTCGTCCCGAGCCGCCTCACCGCGGATCGAGAACTTCCGGTAATCGGATTTGCGCGGCAGTCCGTCTTCGAAGACCACCATGGAAGCCACGACATTGGTCCCTTGGACGTGAGAGATGTCGTAGCACTCGATGCGCATCAGTGCGTCGGGGAGATCGAGAGCCTCCTGGAGCTCTTGGAGAGACGCGCTGCGCGTGGTCAGGTCACCGGCGCGCCTCGACTTGTGCAGACTCAATGCCTGCTTGGCGTTGTCCGCCACGGTTCCCATGAGCTGGACGCGCTCGCCGCGTTGAGGCACCGAGATGGTCACTTTGCTGCCGCGAAGACCCGACAACCATTCCTGGAGCTGCTCGGCGTTCTCGGGCATGACTGGTACCAGGACGTTCCGCGGGATCTCGTTGAGGTTGAGCTCGGCGTCGACCGGTGCGCTGGCCATGGTCACCGCCGACTCACCGTAGACCTGCTGGAGCAGTTGCTCGACCATTTCGGGTGCAGAGAGATCCTCGACCCGTTCGACGATCCACCCTCGCTGTCCACGAATGCGGCCGCCTCGGACGTGGAAGACTTGGGCGGCCGCTTCGAGCTCATCCTCGTGAAAGGCGAAGAGGTCCGCGTCCACGGAGTCCGAGAGTACGACGGCGTTGCGCTCGAATGCCTTGCGAAGGGCCGCAATGTCATCGCGCAGTCGGGCAGCGTGCTCGAACTCCATGTTCTCGGCGGCCGTCTCCATCGTGGAGGTGAGCTTCCGGATGTACTTCTCGGAATCCCCTGCCATGAACCGGCACAGTTGGTCCGCAAGGTCCTTGTGGTCCTCCTCGCTGATGCGACCGACGCACGGTGCCGAGCACTTGTCGATGTATCCGAGCAGGCAGGGTCTTCCCGCTTGCTCAGCGCGTTTGAAGACAGACCGGGTGCACGTTCTGACCGGGAACACCCTCAAGAGCGAATCGAGGGTCTCACGGATGGCCCACGCCTGTGAGAACGGGCCGAAGTATCGCGTCCCCTTTTTCTTGGCACCTCGTGTGACCTGTGCTCGCGGAAAACGGTCCGCCATCGAGACCGCCATGTACGGGTACGATTTGTCGTCCCGGTACATGATGTTGAAACGCGGCGTGTATTGCTTGATCCACGTGTACTCGAGTTGGAGCGATTCCATTTCGGAACCAACGACTGTCCACTCCACGCTCGCCCCCGTATGGACCATGGCGTAGGTCTTCGGTGCGAGTTGCTGTGGTTTCTGGAAATAGGAGTTCAGGCGATTTCTGAGGTTCTTGGCCTTGCCGACATAGATGACCCGGCCGAATTCGTCCCGAAAGCGGTACACGCCCGGTTGGGTGGGAATCTCGCCCGATCCTGGCCTGTAGCTTGCCGGGTCCGCCATCTTCTCCTTCTCCTTCGTTCAGTCGTCGTTTCCCGCGTCCTTGTCCAACGACGGCGAGGTGTTGTATTCGTTCTTGCGGGGCTGGCCGGAAAGCTGCGCGATACGGTCCATGATGGTTTCGGTGGTCTCGCGCCGCTGCTTCCCGGTTTGCTGGTCCCCCAGCTTGTCGAAGTAGAGCGGCTCGCCCACACGGACGGTGAAACGAACCGGTCGGATCATCCTGGACCCCGGGGGCTGGAGTCTGTCGGTGCCGATGAGGCCGATGGGAACGACCGGTGCGCCGGTCTTGTGAGCCAACCACGCGACCCCGATTCTTCCCCGGTAGAGGAAACCATCCCTCGACCGGGTGCCTTCGGGGTAGATCCCGAAGACTTGTCCGTTCTCCAATCGTTCCAGTCCCTTGTCCAGGGCCTTGAGGCGTCCGGTCTGGTCTGATCGATTCACCGGGATGATGTCGATGAGTTCGAACAGGGTCTTCATGGCGCGGCCCTTCAGGCCCGGCGAATTCACGTATTCCGCCTTCGCGAGAAAGGCCACTCGGCGCGGCATGAGCGCGGAAATGATCACGCTGTCCAGGAACGCCTTGTGGTTCGACGCGACGATCACCGGTCCGGACTCGGGAAAATGGTGGAGTCCTGTGACCCGGGCACGGAAACCAATTTTCATCAGGCCGGTGACGGTGGTTTGCGCCAAGTGGTACAGCTTCACGGGTTGCTCTCCTCACAAAGAATCGTCGAAAACACTGTACCCGTTCCCGGACCACGATCCCGCTCTGGAGAGACGGGTGAGGCCGAGGCAGTCACGCCGGACCGATGAGGTCCTCCAGCCCGGTCTGCCGCGCCATCACGGTACGCAACCCCATGATGTCGTCGACGATGCTCACGGCTCCCGCGTCCGCGAGTTCGGTTCCCGAGGCGAACCCCCAGGACACTCCGATGCAGTCGATCCCGTGGGCCAGTGCGCCGGCGACGTCGTACTCCCGGTCACCGACCATCACGGTCCTCTCGGGATCGACGACGCCGAGACTGGGGTCCCTGACGGCTCGGTCCTCAATCAGGCGAAAAGCCCGGTCGATGACCCCGGCCTTGTCGGCGGGCAGATCCATGGTCTCCGGCTTGAGCTCGTCCCTCGAGCCCGAGACGACGTCGAAATACTCAACCAGCCCGAAGTCTCGCAGAAGAATTTCCGTGGTCGGAAGCGGCTTCTGGGTCGCCAGGCCGACGACAACGGGGAGTTCCGCGAGATCCCGCAACAAGTCCATGACCCCCGGGTACAACATCGAAGACTTCCGTGCCCGCTCCAGGTAGCCTCCGCGGTACGTGGCCAATATGTCCCGGTGGAATTCGGGCGGAATGTCCGTGTAGGCGGTCAGGGACTCGTCCGTGGACGGCCCCACGAACTTGCGGAGCGTGTCCGGCTGGGGGCGATCGAACCCGTGCGCCGCGATCGCATCGGATATCCCGTCCGTGATCGCACCAGCGGGGTCGAGCAACGTCCCGTCCAGATCGAACAGAACCGCCGGGGTACGAGATGTGCTCATCAGTCCTCCAGAATCTCGGAAAGAAAATACCCGGTATGGCTTCCGACCACACGGGCGACCTGTTCGGGGGTGCCTTGGGCCACCACCTGGCCGCCCCCGCTGCCGCCTTCGGGTCCCATGTCCACGATCCAGTCGGCCGACTTGATGACGTCGAGGTTGTGCTCGATCGTCAGTACCGTGTTTCCTTTGTCGACCAGTCCCTGGAGCACGTTCAACAACTTGCTGATGTCCTCGAAGTGGAGGCCAGTGGTCGGTTCGTCCAGAACATAGATGGTCCGGCCGTTGGACCGCCGCTGGAGTTCCGTCGCCAACTTGACGCGCTGAGCTTCGCCACCCGACAGCGTCGGGGCGGGTTGGCCGAGGCGAATGTACCCCAGCCCGACGTCGACGAGGGTGTTGAGGTGCCGGGCAATGGGAGTGAACGCGGAGAAGAACTCGGCGGCTTCCTCGACCGGCATGTCCAGGACATCCGCGATGGTCTTGCCCTTGTACCGGATCTCGAGGGTTTCGCGGTTGTACCTGGCACCGTGGCAGACCTCGCAGGGCACGAAAACGTCCGGCAGAAAGTTCATCTCGATCTTCAAGGTGCCGTCCCCATGGCACGCTTCGCAGCGGCCGCCCTTGACGTTGAAGGAGAATCGGCCCGGAAGGTAACCCCGAACTTTGGCCTCGTTGGTTTCTGCAAACAACTTGCGGATGTGGTCGAAGACCCCCGTGTACGTGGCTGCGTTCGATCGCGGCATGCGCCCGATGGGGCTCTGGTCCACGTGAACGATCTTGTCCAGATGGTCCAATCCCTCGACGCGCTGATGCCGCCCGGGCACCTGCTTGGCACCGTTCAGTTTGTTGGCCAGAGCGGTATAGAGAATGTCGTTGACCAGGGTTGACTTGCCCGAGCCGGACACACCGGTGATGGCGGTGAAGACGCCCAAGGGGAATTCGACGTCGATTCCCGTCAGGTTGTTCTCCTTGGCCCCGACCACCTTGACCGTGCGTTTCTTGTCGATCGGGCGACGTTTCGAGGGCAGAGAGATCTCGCGGCGTCGATCGAGGTAGGCGCCCGTGAGCGACCGCTGATTCGACAAGAGATCCTCGTACGTGCCCGAGTGGACGATTTCGCCGCCGTGCTCGCCGGCACCCGGCCCGACGTCCACGATCCAGTCCGATTCCTTGATGGTGTCCTCATCGTGCTCGACCACGATGAGGGTGTTGCCCAGGTCCCGGAGTTTGCTCAGGGTTTCGATCAGGCGACGGTTGTCCCGCTGGTGGAGGCCGATCGAGGGCTCGTCGAGGACGTAGAGAACACCCACGAGTCCGGAACCGATCTGCGTCGCCAGCCGAATACGCTGCGCCTCGCCGCCGGACAACGTGGCTGCAGCTCGCTCCAGATTCAGGTAGTCGAGCCCGACGTCGAGCAGGAACTGCAGGCGCGCATTGATCTCTTTCAGAACCTGGTCGGCGATCTTCGACTCGCGCTCCGACAGTTCCAGACCGGCCATGAACTTTTGAGTGTCCGTCATCGACATTGCCGTGACCTCGGCAATCGATGCCCCGCCGACGGTGACCGCGAGCATGGTCGGGTTCAGGCGGGCTCCGTCACACGCGGGGCAGGCAACCTGACGCATGTACTGTTCATAGCGATCTTTCGCCCAATCGGACTCGGTTTCCTCATGCTTGCGCTTGATGTAGGCGTACACGCCTTCGAAGCCGGAGGTGTACCTGCGTTCGCGACCGAACCGGTTGCGGTAGGACACCTCGACCTTGAAGTCTTTTCCGTTGAGGATCGCCTGACGGGCCTTTTTGCTCAGGTTCTTCCATGGGGTGTTGAGGTCGAAGTCCACTTCTTTGCCGAGGCCCGCCAGAAGGCGCAGCCAGTACTCGGTCGTGGACTTGCCCTGTGACCAGGGAGCGATGGCCCCTTCACCCAAGGTCTTGTCCGGATCGGGAATGACCAGGTCTTCATCGACCTCCAGACGAGACCCGATGCCGTCGCATTCAGGGCAGGCGCCGAACGGACTGTTGAAGGAGAAGGCGCGCGGTTCGATCTCCGTGGTTTCGATCGGGTGCTCGTTGGGGCAGGCCAGGTTCTCGCTGAATGTGCGCTGACCTGCGTCCGAATCGTCGTCGACGAAATCGACGACGACCCTTCCGTCCGCAAGTCCCAGCGCAGTCTCGATGGAGTCGGTCAGGCGCTGGTGGATCGAGTCCTTGATGACCAAACGATCGACCACCACGGAAATGGAATGTTTGTACTGCTTCTTGAGCTTGGGCGCCTCCGCGAGCTGGACCTGCTCACCGTCAACCACTGCACGGGAATAGCCCTGCTGGGTCAGTGAGGCGAACAGATCGGCGAACTCTCCCTTTCTGGAACGCACCATAGGCGCCAGAACCTGCAATCGAGTCCGCTCGGGAGAGGACATGAGCTGGTCGACGATCGCCTGAGGAGTCTGCTTCTCGATCGGCTCCCCACAGATGGGACAGTGGGGGTGCCCGATCCGCGCCCACAACAGACGCATGTAATCGTAGATTTCGGTGATAGTGCCGACCGTGGACCGCGGATTCTTCGACGTGGACTTCTGATCGATCGACACCGCCGGCGAGAGGCCCTCGATGAAGTCCACATCCGGTTTGTCGACCTGGCCCAGGAACATGCGCGCATACGCGGACAGCGATTCGACGTACCGACGTTGCCCCTCGGCGAAGATCGTGTCGAAGGCCAGAGAGGACTTTCCCGATCCGGAGAGCCCGGTGAACACGATCATCGCATTGCGCGGAATATCCAGGTCCACATTCCTGAGATTGTTTTCCCGTGCGCCCTTGACCAGAATCCTGGTGAGGTCCTGCGGCATACCGGGTTCGTGTCCCTCAACGTGCTGAATGGTCATGACCTGCCTGTCTGCGTGGTTGCTCCGGACCGGGAGGTCGTGCGACTGACGCGAACACTCCCCATTCGAAGATTTATTCTAACGAATCTGCGGCGCGCGGTGGAGAAATCGGCCCAGGGTGAACGTCTCTCGCGCGCGGGTTGCGCGCGAGCGGGTCGGAAGACCTACACTCGGAGGCATGATGGCAATCGCTACCGAAAAGATCGACCTGGGTAAGGTCACCATCCGTTATATCAGCGTCTCCGACATGGACAATAACGTCTACCTGGTGACGTGCAAGCAGACCGGCACCCAGCTGTTGATCGATGCGGCGGACGACCCCGATTCGATTTCACGTCTCGTGGCCGCGGGTGCCCACGACGTCGACGCACAGTGCGCCTGCTGCGGAAACGTTCAGCTGATCGTGACGACCCACTCTCATTGGGACCATGTGCGAGCGCTGCCCGAGATCAAGTCCCGTTCGGAGGCGCTCACCGCGTGCGGCGATGCCGATGAATCCGACATCGACGTGCCCATGGACATCACCTTCGAGGACGGCGACACGGCCGATTTGGAAGGTTTCTCCTTGGATGTGATCGGCCTGGCCGGTCACACGCCCGGATCCATTGCCCTGGCTTATACCCCGGAGGAGGGCCCGACCTACATTTTCACGGGCGATTCTCTGTTCCCGGGTGGCGTGGGCAAGACCGGTTCCCCGGAAGCCTTCGAGTCCCTCCTGCACGATGTGACCACGAAAATCTTTGACGTCTACGACGACGACACCGTCATCCTTCCCGGCCACGGCAAGTCCACCACTCTGGGCGCCGAGCGGCCCCATCTGGATGAGTGGGCCCAGCGAGGCTGGTAGAAGCTGCGCCCTGCCAGAGGCTCCTCTGCCCCGGAACGCCGGTTTCCCGGTTTTCCGGGGCAGGTTTGTTTCACCCGTCCGGCCCCGGCGGTGGGGTCAGAAAAGACCCTGGATATTCCCTGATTCGTCGAACCCTATCCGTTCGGCGGCGGGATGGCGGGACAGCCCGGGCATGGTCCTGATCGTTCCGCAGAGGGCGTACACGTATCCGGCTCCGGCCGCGAGCCGGACCTCGCGCACCGGAAGCCGCCACCCTGTCGGGGCCCCTTTCAGCCCGGGGTCCGAGGACAGTGAAAGATGCGTCTTGGCGATCACGACCGGCAACCGTCCGAACCCAAGCCGTTCGTAGCGTTCGAGTTGCTGTGCGGCCGCTGGGCTGAGATCCACTCCGTCCGCGCCATACACCTCGGTCGCGACCTTCTCGATCTTGGTGGTCAGAGGATCGTTGAGGCCATAGGTGAACGTGAGACGCCCTGGCTCGTCACAGGCTCGCACGACGGCGTCGGCCAGGTCGGTCGCGCCGGCCCCTCCTTGTGAGACTCCCCTGTGCACCGCGACTTCGACTCCTTCTTCTGCGGCGATCGTTCGGATTGCCTCGTGCTCGGATTCGTGGTCCGTCGGGAATGCGTTGATGGCCACGACGGGAGATACGCCGAAGGACCGGACGATGTCGATGTGCTTGCGAAGATTGGCCGCGCCTGCTTGGACGTCCTCGGGGCTTTCGGAGAGCATTCCCTCGGGCAGTGGCTGTCCCGGGACGATGCGGTATCTGCCGGAGTGCGATTTGAGGGCGCGGACGGTGACCACGAGAACGGCGGCGTCCGGCCGCAGCCCACTGGTACGGCATTTGACGTTGAAGAAGCGTTCGGCTCCCATATCCGCACCGAAACCGGCTTCGGTGATGACGTAATCGGCGTGTTCCAGACCGACGTAGTCGGCGACGACCGACGAGTTGCCCGTCGCGATGTTTCCGAACGGGCCGGCGTGGATCAGCGCGGGCGTGTGTTCGAGGGTCTGCATCAGGTTGGGTTTGATCGCGTCGGCCAGAATGACTGACATCGCGCCGTCGGCCTTGAGGTCGCGGGCCGTGACGGGTTCTCCGCTCCTCGTCAGGCCGACGACGATGCGGGCCAGGCGCTCGTGCAAATCGTTCAGGCTCGTGGCCAGGGAGAGGATCACCATGACTTCGCTGGCCGAGGTGATATCGAAGCCGGTTTGCCTGGTGACCCCGTCGGTGCGTTCCCCGAGTCCGACGACGATGTCGCGCAGTGATCTGTCGTTGACATCGAGCACTCGGCGCCACGTGATGGAGCGCTCGTCGATGTCCAGCTCATTGCCGAAATGAAGGTGGTTGTCCAGGATTGCGGCCAGCATGTTGTGGGCCGCGGTGACCGCGTGGAAGTCTCCGGTCAAGTGCAGGTTCAGCTTCTCCATCGGAACGACTTGGGAATAGCCTCCCCCGGCGGTTCCGCCCTTGATGCCGAACGTGGGGCCCATGGACGGCTGACGGAGCGCAAGCATGGCATTGCGTCCCCTGGCCGCCATCCCCTGGGCCAGAGACACGCTCGTTGCCGTTTTGCCCTCCCCGAGGGGCGTGGGGGTCACCGCGGTAACGACCACATATTTGCTGCCCGTTGCTGTTCCGCCGGAGGTCGCGTCCAACTCGATCTTGGCCACGTGCTTGCCGTAGGGCTCAAGCCTCTCCTCCGGTATTCCGGCGCGCGCAGCGACCGCCGCGATGGGCTCCAGCTTCGCGTCCTGGGCGATCTCGAGATCCGAGGGGAAAGGCAGGTTCATGATTGACTCCTGTGTTCCGGGAACAGCCGTATTCATTATGTCCCGGCGCTCTTCCCGAACGGCGAATCCGGGGACCGGCATGTCATGGTCCGCGGGTACGATGGTCAACGATGAAACTTCTCGAAGCCCTGGACCCCAAATTCGCGGAATCGGATCACCACTACTTCCGTGGGGACTACGCTTCCAATCCCCTCAACCAGGAGGAGATCTACGACGGCTTCACCGACTGGATCTCATCACGGGACATGGAGCTGTATCCTGCGCAGGACGAAGCCGTTCTGGGCATAGCCTCCGGGGCGAACGTCATCCTGGCCACCCCCACAGGTTCCGGCAAATCGACGGTCGCGGTGGCGGCTCACTTCGCCGGACTCGCCCAGGGTCAGCGTTCCTATTACACGGCACCGATCAAGGCGCTGGTTTCGGAGAAATTCTTCGACCTCTGCGCGATCTTCGGGGCGGAGAACGTCGGAATGGTCACCGGGGATTCCTCGGTCAATGCCCAGGCACCGATTGTCTGCTGCACCGCGGAGATCCTGGCCAATGTGGTCCTCCGGGAAGGTGAGGGTGCGGATGTGACCCAAGTGGTGATGGACGAATTCCATTTCTACTCCGACCCCCAGCGGGGATGGGCATGGCAGGTTCCGCTCCTCGAGTTGCCCCAGGCGCAGTTTCTCCTGATGAGCGCAACCCTGGGCGACGTCACTCGCTTCGAGCGCGAGCTGACCGAGCTGACCGGGCGGGAGACGACCTACGTGACCAGTTCCGAGCGGCCGATCCCGTTGCACTACTACTACTCCGAGGAACCCGTCCACGAGGCCATCGAAGAACTCGTGAAAACCGGCCAAGCTCCCGTGTACGTGGTTCACTTCTCCCAGTTGCAGGCGATGGACCAGGCCCAATCGCTCATGAGCCTGAATCTCCTGACCAGAGATGAAAAGCAACAGGTCTCCGACGCGATCGCGGGGTTCCGCTTCTCCTCGGGCTTCGGCAAGGTGCTGAACAAGATGGTCAGGCACGGCGTCGGTGTCCATCACGCCGGGATGCTTCCCAAATACCGTCGACTCGTCGAGCAGCTGGCCCAGACCGGGCTGCTCAAGGTCATCTGCGGAACCGATACTCTCGGCGTCGGGATCAACGTACCGATTCGCACCGTCCTGATCACCGCGCTGTCCAAATTCGACGGCGAACGCACCCGCCGGCTCAAGGCTCGCGAGTTCCATCAGGTTGCCGGGCGCGCCGGGCGGGCCGGGTACGACACGGCGGGGACCGTGGTCGTCCAGGCCCCGGAACACGACATCGAGAACGCCCGGATCGTACAAAAAGCCCAGCAGAAATTCGATGGGGACGAGAAGAAGGTCGCGCAGGCGACCCGCGGAAAGAAGAAGAAGCCGCCGCAGGGGTTTGTGGCGTGGTCGCGGAAGACTTTCGACCAGCTGGTTCAGGCCGTGCCCGAGCCGCTGACCTCGTCATTCACGGTGTCGCATTCGATGCTCCTGAACCTGCTGGAACGGCCGGGTGACCCCTTTGCGGCGGCCAAGAAGCTGTTGACCGAAAACCACGAGCCCAGGCCGCGCCAGCGCCAGTTGATGAGAAAGGCCCTGGGTATTTACCGGGAGCTGCTGGCGGCGGGCGTCGTGGAGAAGCTGGACGAACCGGACGAGGACGGCCGGACTGTGCGGCTGACGGTCCAGTTGCAGGAAAATTTTGCTCTGAACCAGCCGTTGTCGCCGTTCGCGTTGGCGGCTTTGTCCTTGCTGGACATGGAAGACCCCGGTTATGCGCTGGACGCGGTATCGGTCATCGAGTCCACGCTGGAGAAGCCCCGCCAGGTCCTGAATGCCCAAGAGAAGAAGGCCCGTGGCGAGGCCATCGCGGCGATGAAGGCCGAGGGCCTCGACTACACGGAGCGGATGAACGCGGCGGATCAGATCACCTACCCGCAACCATTGGCTGAAATGCTGGAGGACGCGTTCGAAACCTACCGTTCGGGTGCGCCGTGGATTGCGGAATTCGATCTGGCACCGAAATCGATCGTCCGTGACATGTACGAGCGGGCGATGGGGTTCGGGGACTTCGTGCAGTACTACCAGTTGGCTCGGTCCGAAGGGATTCTGCTGAGGTATCTGTCCGATGCGTACCGGGCGCTTCGGCAGACGGTTCCGGTCTCGTCTCTGACCGAGGAACTGGAGGACCTAGTCGCGTGGCTCGGTGAGCTGATCCGGCAGACGGACAACTCGTTGATCGACGAGTGGGAGAAAATGACGGCCGGGGAGGACGCGGAACCGACTCAGGACTCTCTCGAGGAGTTGGTGGCGGAGCAGGCACCGAAGGTCACGGACAATGTGCGTGCCTTCACGATCATGGTCCGGAACGCGATGTTCAGGCGGGTCGAGCTCTTCGCGGAGGAGAAGGAGAAACTCCTCGGTGAGCTGGACGGAGAGCACGGCTGGGACGCCGACCGGTGGGCCGACGCACTGGACGAGTACTTCGACGAGTACGACGACATCTACACCGATGCCGATGCCCGGGCGCCACGCCACCTGACCATGGACAGGTCCGATCCTGAGGTATGGAAGGTACGTCAGGCCTTTTCGGATCCTGCCGACAACTTCGACTACGGAATCACGGCGACCGTGGACCTGTTGTCCTCTGATGACGTCGGCGCCCCTGTGATTCGCGTTGATCACGTCGGTGCGCTGAAGGACGCCCCACGCCCCTGAGGGGCTGTGACCGTAGAATGGTCGCATGGCATTCCCCGGATCGACCCCAGTCCCCCACCGCGCCGGCCCGACCCATCGGATCGGTGAGCTGGAGCTGACCGAGCACCGGTTCCGGGTGCCGTTGGCCCACGCCTGGCCGTGGAGTCACGAGGGGGAAGCCGCCCCGTCGGCGTCGGCTTCCGAAACGATCGAGATATTCGCCCGCGTGGTGACGCGGCACGACGCCGAGTCATGGGGCGAACCCGACGACCGGCCCTTTCTGGTGTATCTGCAAGGCGGACCGGGCATGCCGTCTCCCCGGCCCCTGACCGACTCCGGATGGGTCCGGCACCTGGCCCGTGCCTACCGGGTGGTGTTGCTCGACCAACGGGGAACCGGCCTGTCCTCTCCCCTGTCCGCGGACGCGCTCGCGCGCCGGGGAGACGCAGCGGCGCAGGTGGCCTGGCTCGAACATTTCCGGGCTGACTCGATCGTCGCCGATGCGGAGTGCGTGCGGGCGACGCTGACGGCGGATGAGCCCGAGAAACGCTGGGCGAGCCTGGGCCAGAGCTTCGGCGGATTCATCACTCTCTCGTATTTGTCCTATGCGCCGGACTCCCTGCTGCATTCCTGGATGACCGCGGGCCTCGCGCCCATTCACAGCTCGCCGACCGATGTGTACCGGTCGACGTTCGACCGCGTGTCCGAACGCAACCTCGAGTACTACGACTGGTACCCGGAGGACAGGTCGCGTGCGGTGGAGATTGCTGCTTTTCTCCGAGACCACGAGGTCCGGCTGTCCTCGGGCGAACGACTGACGCCCCACCGTTTCCAAATGCTGGGCAATCATCTGGGCGGAAACTCCAGGGTGCATGGCTTGCACTATCTGCTCGAGTCCGCCTTCGCGGAAGGTGCTGGCTTTCCGTCGGAACGTTTCCTGACCGACGTCGGCCGCGCCGTCTCCTTCGCGGGGCAGCCGTTGTACGCGCTCATGCACGAAGCGATCTATTGCGATGGCCCCGGCGTCTCGAGTCAGTGGGCAGCGGACAGGATCCGCGCGACGCGGCCGGACTACTCGGAAGAGGCCGATCCGCTGCTCTTCACCGGCGAAATGATCCACCCGTGGTATTTCGAGGAAGACCCTGCCCTGACGCCCTTGGCCGACGCCGCCCGCCTGCTGGCCGCGAAGGACGACTGGGGACATTTGTACGATCTGGACCGGTTGGCCCGCAACGAGGTTCCGGTCGCCGCGAGCGCCTATCGGCCGGACGTGTACGTGGATTTCGACCACGCCATGGAGACTGCTGCGAGCATCCCGAATCTGAGGACGTGGACCTCGAATTCCATGCACCATGACGCTTTGGGACACAACACCGAGGAAGTCCTGGGCCGTTTGGGCGAAGTGTTGGTCGAATCCGGGGCTTTGTCGGAATCACCCGTATCTGTTCCTTCACGATGAGCTCATCCCCCAATTCTGGCGTTTCTGCCGGCTGAATTTTGAAGCGCATTTTCCTCAGTAATCCCGCATTGGGCTTCTGACGGTTAGGCTGTTAAGTGACAGTTCCCGGTTGCATGGCGTGACCGGACGGCAGAACGCGGGAGGTTATCGTGAGCGGCACGATCACACTTATCGGAAAAACGTGGGCAAACACGCGCCCCCTGAAGGTCACCACGCGACCGGTCACCGAGGAAGACGCGGACGGCCTCGCCAAGCTCTTTTTCGCTTCCTACGACGACCAGTCCGTCGTCGGCAGCCAGGCGGAAGCCCTCGAAATCATTCACAAGGTTTTCAACGGGGATTTCGGCGCTCTGATCGAGTCTGCGTCACCCGTGGTGGTCGATGGTTCCGGGCGCCTGGTCGCCGCGGCTCTCGTCCTGGATTCTCGGGTCGGCAACGACGTTCCGGATGCGCCCTATATCTTCGAATTGTTCACCGCGGCGTCCCGGCGGCGTGAGGGCTTCGCCGAGCAGTTGCTGCGTATTGCGATCGACGAGCTCTACCGTCTGGGTCACGAAGAGGTCGCCCTGCGAATCGCGGAGGACAATTCACCTGCTCTGGCTCTGTACTTGACCCTGGACTTCAAGCGATGGATTCCGGAGGACGATTCGGAGCTCTGATCGTCCCCTGCGGGCTCCCGCGATGACGCTGGGCCGGACTAGATCAACCGAGAGACGGGTTCGATCAGGTCCGGCCCGTTGTTTGCCACGGAGCCGACCTCGCGGCCGACTTCGGTGAGGATCCAGTGGCTCGCGACGTCGTAGGCGTTGTCACGAACCCGCTCGACGGCTTCCTCCGGGCTGTGCTCGGCGCGGAGCCACGAGGTCAGTTCGTCGTCGTTGTCCCCGGTGAATCGCAGCGGTATGGGCAAACGATCGTGAAGTCGGGCGAGTTCGCCGAGCGTCTCGTCCTTCCGTGCGGCCTCGTCATCGGGTGAGGCGGTGGTCAGGATCGTCGTTGACAGCAACCATTGGCCTGCGTCCTCTCCCGAGGGGATCTTCCACCATTCGTAGAGCCCGGCGAAGTAGATGCTGTCCTGCGGATCGCGCGGGTGGACGAAGTACGGGGTCTTGGGGGTCTTGCCACGACCCGACCCGCTCCCCTCGGTGTGCTTGGCCCATTCGTAGTATCCGTTGGCCGGGACAGCGCATCGTTGGGTTTTCACGGCGTGACGGAAGGTTGGCTTCTCGACCACGGTTTCGGAGCGGGCGTTGAATGCCCTCGACGAAAAGGATTCGTCCTTGGCCCACCGGGGCAGGAGCCCCCAGCGGGCGGAGTGGATCCGGCGCGTCCACGAGTCGTTCTCCTGGTGATCGACCAGAATCGGCACGGTCCGGGTCGGAGCGACGTTGTAGTCGGCGATCGACTCGTCCAGTTCGACGCCGCCGAGCAGATCTCCCTGGGCCCTGGCTATGACATATCGTCCACACATCGCTTGTCCCATTCCTCGTAGGCTTCCAGTACCGCGTCCTCCACATCATCCCACCGAACCTCCGGAACGGCCATCGATACGGAGCCCACGGTGCGCGGGTCCATCGGTATGTGCAACGCCCTGTAGACATCATCGAGGACCGCTCGGAGGGGCTCCGGGCGGGAGACGACGACGCCGGCCGAGAACCACCACGCACCTGAGACGACACGTTGCGCGGTGCCGACCACTTTGACCTTCTGACCGCCCGGCGCGATTCCGTGGACGCTGTATTCTCCCGCGCAGTACTCCCCCGGCAACTCGCCGACGTCGGCCGGCATGCCCAGGCCGTCGAGAATGCGTGCCCAGAGTCGGCCGAAGCTGCGATATCTGGCCATCGTCCCGCTGGTGGGGTCTTGGGTACGGACCAGGTGGTCCACGATCATGCAGTCCGAATGGTAAGCAGCTGCACGTCCGCCGACTTTTCGGACCCACGGGACGAAACCGTGCACCTCGCACGCCTGGCGGGCTGCGTCGAATCCGGGGTTGAGTTCGTCGCGCCGCCCGAATCCCACGATGGGACCGGGTCTCGAGAACCTCAGGATGGGCTGTTCATCCCCCGACGCGACTCGACGCAGCCGGGACAGCGTCGATTCATAGTCTTCCGCGACGGACCCGAGGTGACGTTCGATCAGCATGGCGCCTCCGCTCTGGGAATCGGACTCTCCGAGGATACCTGGATCGGCCCGCACCCTGATTCATGAGCACAACGTGGGCTGCTATACCCTGGTATCCGTCGTACCTCCAGGTCAGGAGCTTTCCCCGTGGCATCGTCCTCCACCTCTTCACCCCGCCCCAGTACCGTGATGAGCGCGGTCCGTCACCCGCGGCAGGGGGTGACCGAACTGCTCGCCGGCGTCGTGACCTCTCTGGCGCTGATCCCGGAGGCCACGGCCTTCGCGATCGTGACCGGCCTGGATCCTCGCACAGGGCTCTTCGGTGCTGTGATCATCGCTTTGGTCACCTCCGTGCTCGGCGGCAGGCCCGCGATGGTCTCCGCCGCCGCAGGGTCGGTGGCTCTGGTCGCCGCGCCGCTCATCATGAGCCACGGTCTCCAGTACTATCTGGCCGCGGTGGTCCTCTCCGGGGTCATCCAGATCCTGTTGGCAGCCGTCGGGGCCGCCAAGCTCATGCGGTTCATTCCCCGGTCGGTCATGAAGGGGTTCGTCAACGCCCTGGCGATCCTGATCTTCAGCTCCCAGTTGCCTGAACTCATGGGAGTTCCATCGCTCGTGTACCCCCTCGTGGCCCTGGGTCTGGTCATCGTTTTCGTGCTTCCTCGAATCACGACGGTGATTCCCGCGCCGCTGGTTGCGATCGTCGTCGTCACCGGGGTTGCGGTGCTGGCCGGCGGCGCCGCGCCCACGGTCGGACAGAAAGGCTCCCTGCCGGACGCGCTGCCGGTGCCCGTCATCCCCGACGTCCCGTGGACGGCGGAAACCTTCGTCACGATCGCCCCGATTGCGGTCGCCATGGCGATCGTGGGTCTGATCGAGTCGCTTCTGACCGCGAAGCTGGTGGACGATCTGACGGATTCCCATTCGTCCAAGACCAAAGAATCCTGGGCCCTGGGGATCGCGAACACGGTTTCCGGGCTGTTCGGCTGTTCCGCTGGTTGCGCCATGATCGGGCAAACCATGATCAACGTGAAGGCGGGGGCCCGGACTCGGCTCTCGTCCGTGGCCGCGGCCCTCTCCGTGCTCGCCCTGATCATGAGTCTCCACGGCGTCCTGGCGATCATTCCAATGGCGGCCCTGGTGGCGGTGATGATCTACGTCGCCTTCACGACCTTCGACTGGCATTCGATCAGTCCGCGCCTCCTCCGTCGAATGCCGGTGGCGGAAACGTTGATCATGGTGCTCACGGTTCTGGTGACCGTGCTGACGCACAATCTGGCTCTCGGCGTCGGAGTCGGAGTCGTCGCGGCAATGATCGCTTTCGCCCGGAGGGTTGCGCACGTGGTCCACGTCGAGAGAACCGTGACCAACGAGGAAGGCGACGTACCGACGACAGCGACCTACACGATTCACGGAACGCTGTTCTTCGCGTCCTCGAATGACCTCTACTACTCGTTCAGGTATGCCGAGGACCCGCACGAGGTGGTCCTCGACTTCAATGACGCACGCATCTGGGACGCCTCAACGGTTGCCTCCGTGGACTCCATCACCCACCGATACGAAAAGAACGGACACGAGGTCCAGGTGGTGGGTCTGGACCCCGCGTCCGCTCATTTGCATGGCCGGTTGAGCGGCAGCCTCTGATCGGTGCCGCGACTCGATGCGTCGTAGCTCGTGGCCGGTTCAGCGATCGACGTGGTCAGTCGGTGCCTGGGGCAACTGGGGTCATGCGGTTGCTTCGCCCTTGTAGAACGCGGCGGTGCGTTCGGCCTGAGCATGGGCGGCGTCCTCGTCGGACCCTGCGGCGATCTGGGCTTTCTCCCAGGCCTTCGCGGTCGCGTCGATGAATCGTTTGCCTCGTTCGGATCCTTCGAGTTCTTCCATCCGCTGGCGGACCGTCGCGGCTCGGCCGCTCAGGAAGGCGTGGAGGGCAAGGAAAGCACCGTCCCAGCCGACGCCGGTCGCGCCCGCCCCGTAGGTGTCCCAGTGTTCATTGGCCGGTACACGATGCCGAAGGGTCAACGACGAACCTGCCGCGGTTTGGGTGATCGAAATCTGCAACTCGCTGTCCTGACCATCGTTGGTCCACGTGAGCTGCAGGAGCCTGGGAGCGTCGAAGATCTGGACAGTGCCTTCGGTCCCGGTCTTCTCGGTCCGGAACCGGCGGTCTTCCTTCGAGGTGACTGTGACCGGCTCGAACCACACCGCGAGGTTCTCGGGATCCGTCAGGGCCGCCCAGATTTCGTGCGGTGCATTCGTGAAGGTTTGTTCCACCACGATCACGTGGTGATTCTCTTTGTTCCCCACCTGGCGGTATACGCGCTCGAGCTGAAGGTCCGCAGGATGCTTGGGCGCCCCCGGACGGCCAAACGGGTCCTTGTCACCTGCAGGCTCTCCCGCGGCCTGCTCGGCGTTCTTGTCGGCTGGGGCTTCTTCCACTGATGACGCACTGTGTGCCACTCTGCACTCCTCACTCGATGTGACTGCCTCTTCGAGAATACGACGCAGCGCCGGAACATGGCGACTTCGGCGCGCAACCTGAAAAACCTGCGCTCCCTGCATTGCGCTGGCGTCGTCGGAGCCCAGCCCAACGCAAAAGGCCGGGCACGCAACTGGCTGCGTGCCCGGCCCGTATCGCCACGCGGAAGTGCGCGTGGTGAGATCAGCGGCTCAGAAGTCCCAGTCGATTCAATCTCACATGGTCCCGTCGCCGCTCGCCCTGGTCAGATTATCCAGGTATAGCGCTGGCACCCACCTCCAGCAACAGTTCCTCAAAAAACGGAGCCTCTAGCGGAATCACCGACCTCGCCCCGTGGATTACCCACCATGCCGCCTTCCATCTGCCCGAGCCCAACTCGAACTTCGGCACCGGCGCGACTCCGGGGAGTGTGAAACTGATAATGATTCTGCGGACCCTTCAAACCCGGTTGGACCGAACGGCTCCGGCACAAAGTCCGCGACATCACTGTCTGCGACGGATCGGCAAACACCCCGCACTCGCCCCGCTAGATAGAGTACTGATGGGACTTGGCGAACTAATTGCGAGACCATGCCAGGATCCCGAACCGATAGCTCCATGTCGCGAGGCCCCATCTGGGAGCTGAATCACGAAGACGGGGGGGGGGGGGGATAGTGGAGCTGCGGAGCCGTTGACATGCACGAACCATCGGGCATCTACCGTGGCCACTAAGACAACACCAACGTCGCAGTCAAAGAAATCTAGACTCACTGACATGATCTTTGCTGATATGCCACTGAGTAGCCGAACATCTGAACTGCCAGATTCGCAAAAATCTTTACCCACTATTCCCGACGAGATTTAACCTTTTTCGGATTGGATTTGGTAAAATCTAGAGCTTCACCAGTAATTCGTTCAATAATCTTGGCGTGCAGTTTCGTAAAATCGATTCCGCCGTGAGATAAATATTGAGGAGCGATCCTACTGGGATATACACGGGGCAATACTGGAATCTGGTGAAGACTATTCATTTTGCGCACAACAAAAAACGCAAGGTTGTTCATCCAGAAGGAGAATACAAATGTCCCATTTTTCACCTCAGATTGTGAGAAGTGAGTAACCGCAAACATGTATCCAGGCCGCATAGAACAATCGCCTGAAGCGAACACTTCAAACCCTTCCGGCATTTCACCATTTCGAAGAACTCGCATCCATTCAGGCTGGATTAGTATATCGCTTGCCGCCGAGAGCGTAAATGCAGTCTTCAACGCCCATCGACTAAAGAGCAGTGGGTCATCACTACTTTTTGCCGTCACGTAGTCCGGGCTCGATTTTGCCAGAGGAAGCTCCAAAACTTCACCGAAATGATTGTTGCAAGATACACAAAAAACGGGCGCAGTCACCGGTTTGGATTTTTGCTTCGCCGCCACCCAATTTGGGACACAATGCTCGTTGCTTCTTTCAGCTGCCCCGCACCCGAGGCACGCGCCTTTGTACGATATTTTAGATGGTAAATCTTCCTGCTCCGGAGACGCTCCATATGCCCGATAATGATGATCAGGTGCACTCTGAGCATCAGAGAAGAGGCTGTGGTTGTACAGATAGACATTCTTCCATCGAGCAGAGTAGTCGATAATGCCTCGGGAGCTCTTACTTTCAAGAATTCCATTGTGTACAGATATACGTGGAGGGTAATCATCAGACGTAATGGAAGACACTACTATTGTTTTAGATGTTTTAATACAGATCCCCAGTGTTTTCCCGCCTTCCATAAACCAAGCAAGACGTGGGTCAACCACAAATGGAAGACTCCCAAATAACCCCAGCCAACGAGATTTCGATTCCAATCGTAGCCTATTATTGGTGAGAGAAAAATTAACCCCTTCAAGAGAATCACGTTTCAGGGGTAGCGTACCATTGACGACTTCCACTGCATCAATGGCTCGCGCGTGCCCAAGAGTGACCGCCTCCAGGATATTGTTTTCGGCGTCGCTGGGTGGCTCCCAATACAAGACTGGGACCCCCATAAGCATGTCTCTTGCCTCTGGCGTGATAGACCCGTCTGGGGATAATCCAGGATCAGAAGAAGACCCTTCCATGAGAAACAGACTCGTGTAGAAAGAACCGTAGTTCTCGACACGATTTTCAGTTGCCAGGTCCCATATTTGAGACATCTCGGTTGCCACCTCTTCTTCGCTTTAGTGTCATACTTGACTTCGACGATACACGTCGAGCGATACGTCATGCCTAGCATGAATCAGTAAGCGTTTCAGCTTCCTCACAACCCGGACGGACAGAGGTTCCCTGTTAGAAGTTGCGCATTACAGGTGTGGCCCGTCCGATGCATGAAAACGCACTCGGGCGTATAGACTTCCCACGCACAAACATACCCCCTCCCAGCTCGCGTCTTCGTCCGAATATCGATTGACCATTTGCTCTGACTTCGAGGGGCTCGGAGGCATCGGCAACTCGAAGATCGTGATCAGGCCGGTGCTGATCACCGTATTCGACCTCGCCATGCTGATGACCATCGTCTCCACAATCATCTCGCCCTCGCTCAGCCCGGTCCAGCCTCTTTACCGTCAACAAAAAGGGCGCAGGGGAGTCTCTGGGTCTCCATCGCCTGAGTAAATTGCCTCTTAGACCGCAGTGAGGAACTCTAGGCTTGCCCCGTTCCAGTCTTAGACCGGGAGGTATTCCGAATGCCCTCAGTGGACGCTCGAAAGCGGGTGGGCTGCATAGACACCTAACGAGCGGTCCATTCACGGCTCGGTAGCTCCCGCCCACGGCGTGAGAGCATTCTCTTCAAACAACTTCTCGTGATCGCCCTCATCAACTCTGTCATGACCGACATGGAAGTCACCGTGGATGGTCTCCACTCCCGGCGTCAGTGCGATGGTCGCGATCGTCCTCCCCGGGCTCATGGTCTGTGCGGTGGCCTCCGTGCAGTCCGTTTAGCTGATCTGTCAATCCCAGTGGCTGGTCCGTGCCGCGCTCGCCCCGCTGGCATTCTGGGCGCGGCCTGGGATGCCACGCACGAGTGGATCGGGAAATGTTAGTTCTTCGACATCGCCCCAACCGTATCGAAGCTGATGTCGGTGATCGTCTTCCTCATCACGATGGCCCAGATGGCCGCACCGGGTTGTCCTCCGGATGGATGCACAACTAGGCCCGAACCTGCAGAAACCTGCAGGTTCGGGCCTCCGATCAGCCCCTTTCGGGCCTAGGGCAAGCTCTGGGCCTCAGAAGTCCCAGTCCTCGTCCTCAGTGTTGACGGCCTTGCCGATCACGTAGGAGGAACCAGAGCCCGAGAAGAAGTCGTGGTTCTCGTCGGCATTCGGCGACAGGGCCGACAGGATGGCCGGGGACACATCGGTCACCGACGACGGGAACATCGCTTCGTAGCCCAAGTTCATGAGGGCCTTGTTCGCGTTGTAGTGGAGGAACTTCTTGACGTCCTCGGAGAGGCCGACGCCGTCGTAGAGCGAGTGCGTGTAGGCGACCTCGTTCTCGTACAGCTCGAACAACAGCTCGAAGGTGTAGTCCTTGAGCTCCTGCCGGCGCTCCTCGGTCTCGGTCTCCAGGCCGCGCTGGTACTTGTAACCGATGTAGTAGCCGTGCACCGCCTCGTCACGGATGATGAGCCGGATCAGGTCCGCGGTATTGGTCAGCTTGGCGTGCGAGGACCAGTACATCGGCAGGTAGAAGCCCGAGTAGAACAAGAAGGACTCCAGCAGAGTCGAAGCGACCTTCTTCTTCAGCGAGTCATCACCCTGGTAGTAGTCCATGATGATGTTCGCCTTCTTCTGAAGGAACTCGTTCTCACGGGACCACCGGAAGACTTCATCGATCTCCTTGGTCGAGCACAGGGTCGAGAAGATCGAAGAGTAGGACTTCGCGTGCACTGACTCCATGAACGCGATGTTCGTGTAGACGGCCTCCTCATGCGGTGTCAGCGCATCCGGGAGAAGCGCGACCGCACCGACGGTCCCCTGAATCGTGTCGAGAAGGGTCAGGCCGGTGAAGACCCTCATCGTCAGCTGCTTTTCCTCGTCGCTCAACGTCGCCCAGGACTGGACGTCGTTGGAGAGCGGGACCTTCTCGGGCAACCAGAAGTTGCCGGTCAACCGGTCCCAGACCTCGAGGTCCTTCTCGTCGGGGATGCGGTTCCAGTTGATGGCCTCGACGTTGTGGACCAGTTCGACCTTTTCGCTCATCATGACGGGCATGACTCCTTTTGCGCTCGCGGCGCCTCGTCGCGTGGGATGTGGGGGTGTATCGAAGATACGGCGAGTCCGCTCGGATCAGAGCACGACGTCGCCCGGAGCGGCCGGCGGCACGTCGACCGCCGGCCGCTCCTCGGCCTTACAGCATGCAGGACACGCAGCCCTCGACCTCGGTTCCCTCGAGGGCGAGTTGCCGCAGGCGCACGTAGTAGATCGTCTTGATCCCCTTGCGCCACGCATAGATCTGGGCCTTGTTGATGTCGCGCGTCGTCGCGGTGTCCGGGAAGAACAACGTCAGGGACAGGCCCTGGTCCACGTGCTGCGTGGCCGCGGCGTAGGTGTCGATGATCTTCTCGTAGCCGATCTCGTACGCGTCCTGGAAGTACTCCAGGTTGTCATTGTCCAAGTAAGGGGCCGGGTAGTAGACGCGACCCAGCTTGCCTTCCTTGCGGATCTCGATCTTGGAAGCGATCGGGTGGATCGACGAGGTCGAACCGTTGATGTACGAGATCGAGCCCGTCGGCGGGACGGCCTGGAGGTTCTGATTGTAGATACCGTGTTCCATCACGCTCGCCCGGAGATCCTCCCAATCCGACTGCGTCGGAAGGTGAACGTCGGCGAACAGTTCCCGAACCCGCTCCGTGGCCGGCTCCCACGTCTGCTTCGTGTACTTGTCGAAGAACTCGCCCGAGGCGTACTCCGAGTTCTCGAAGCCCGCGAAGGTTTCCCCGCGCTCGATCGCCAACCTGTTGGAGGCCCGCAACGCGTGGTAGAGCACCGTGTAGAAGTACATGTTCGTGAAGTCGATGCCTTCTTCGGAGCCGTAGAAGATTCGCTCCCGCGCCAGGTACCCGTGCAAGTTCATCTGGCCCAGCCCGATCGCGTGCGACATCGAGTTGCCGCGCGCGATGGAGGGAACCGACTCGATGTCGGACATGTCCGACACGGCGGTGAGCCCACGGATCGCCGTCTCAATGGTGTGACCGAAGTCCGGGGAGTCCATCGTCTGGGCAACGTTGAGCGAGCCCAGGTTGCACGAGATGTCCTTGCCGATGCTCTCGTAGTCCAGTCCCGGGTTGTACTCGGACGGCTGGGAGACCTGAAGGATCTCGGAGCACAGGTTGGACATGATGACCTTGCCGTCGATCGGGTTGGCCCGGTTCACCGTGTCCTCGAACATGACGTAGGGGTACCCGGACTCGAACTGGATCTCGGCGAGAGTCTGGAAGAACTCGCGAGCGTTGATCTTCTTCTTCTCGATCCTGGGATCGTCGACCATCTCGTAGTACTTCTCGGTGACGCTGATGTCCGAGAACGGCATGCCGTAGACGCGCTCGACGTCGTACGGGGAGAACAGGTACATCTCCTCATTGCGCTTGGCCAGTTCGAACGTGATGTCCGGGATGACGACGCCGAGCGAGAGGGTCTTGATGCGAATTTTCTCGTCCGCGTTCTCGCGCTTGGTGTCCAGGAAGCGGTAGATGTCCGGGTGGTGGGCGTGCAGGTATACGGCCCCGGCACCCTGGCGGGCACCCAGCTGGTTCGCGTAGGAGAAGGAATCCTCCAGCAGCTTCATCACGGGGATCACGCCCGAGGACTGGTTCTCGATCTTCTTGATCGGGGCTCCCGATTCGCGCAGGTTCGTCAGGGCGAAGGCGACGCCTCCCCCGCGCTTGGAGAGCTGCAGCGCAGAGTTGATCGAACGACCGATCGACTCCATGTTGTCCTCGATGCGCAGCAGGAAGCAGGACACGAGTTCACCGCGCTGCTTCTTGCCCGCGTTGAGGAAGGTCGGCGTCGCCGGCTGGAAACGACCCGAGATGATCTCCTCCACGAGGCTCGTGGCCACCCGCTCGTCGCCCCTGGCCAGGGCGAGGGCCACCATGACCACCCTGTCCTCGAAGCGCTCGAGGTACCGTTGCCCGTCGAACGTCTTGAGCGTGTACGAGGTGTAGAACTTGAAGGCGCCCAGGAAGGTCGGGAAGCGGAACTTCTTGGAGTATGCGAGCTTGGAGAGCGACCGGATGAAATCCATCGAGTACTGCTCCAGGACCTCCGGCTCGTAGTACTGGTGCTCCACCAGGTACTTGAGCTTCTCCTCGAGGTCGTGGAAGAACACGGTGTTGTTGTTGACGTGCTGCAGAAAGTACTGGCGCGCGGCCTGCCGATCGGCGTCGAACTGGATCATCCCGTTCGCGTCGTAGAGATTCAGCATCGCGTTGAGTTCGTGGTAGCCGAGCCCCTTGTACTTCTCGGGGATCGACGGGTCGTCGTGACCGCGCTCGGCGTTCACTTCGAGAGTTGGAAGTTTTGTGTCCAAAACGCTTTCAGTCCTTCGTTGACGCGGGCAACATCGTCGCTGGTGCCCATGAGCTCGAATTTGTACAGAACGGGAACCTCGCACTTTGCCGCGATCTTGTCCGCGGCGATGCAGAACAGTTCCCCGAAGTTGGTGTTCCCGGCTCCGATGACCCCGAGCATCAGAGCCCGGTTCTTCGGTTCCCGAAGGAACTTCATGACTTGAGGCGGCACGGCCCCGCCGGAGCGAGGACGTCCGTAGGTCGGAATGCACAGCACGAAGGGCCGATCCATCAAGATCGTGTCCTCGCCGGTGCGAAGCGGAAGCCGAATCGATTCGGCGTCCAACTTGTCCACGAACTTGTGCGTGTTCCCGGAGACGGAGGAGAAGTAGACGAGCACGGGCTCGTTTGCCGACGCCGGTATGTCGCGGTGGTCTTCAAGGACGGTTTCCACAGTGGTCGCCCCCCAAATAATCTGGCGATGTCGAGGTATGCGTGACCGGCCGCGGGTGGGGGTCTGATGCACCGCCACCCTATAGGTGTTCAACACTCGCGGGGTCGATGTTGTTCCTCGTGTCCCGCGGCCGCGGCCCGGTCCATCCGCTCTCGCGGATGGCACCGGACGAGAGGATCAGGAAGCGAGAGCCGCTTCCAGGGTCCCGATCTTGTCCGGGCGGAAACCCGACCAGTGGTCATCCTCGGTCTCCACCACCGGGGCCTGCATGTATCCGAGGCCCTTGATGTGCTCGAGGGCCTGGGCATCCTCGGTCACGTCGACGACGTCGTAGGAGATGCCGCGCTTGTCCAGGGCACGGTAGGTCGCGTTGCACTGGACGCAGGCGGGCTTGGTGTAAACGGTGATGGACATGCATTCTCCTTTTGCAGTGTGGCGGCAACCTCTGCCCCGAGCTCCGTTTCCCGGGGGTGGGATGACGGTGCGGGTCCGGTTGAAGGGTTCCGCTCAATACTACATCTAGTGTCGCACCGAAAAAGCCCCCACAACATATTAGGTTTTTTCGCCGAGAAGTTATCCCCACCCTGTGCAAATGACACCGTTGTAGTCGTGGCGCGGAATGACGCGGACGATGCTTTCCTCATCGCGCTCCGACCACAGATTGTCCACAGACGATCCGTCCAAAAATTTCTTCCGGAGTCCGAATCGGTCGTGTCGCACCCCGTCGACTAGAGCAGCCCAGAGTGCCTCAGTTTGTCCGAGAGCGTGCCACCGTCATTGGCCTCCATCCAGAGGGACCCCGCCGCGATCTCCCGCGCCCGGTCGTCGCCCCAGACCCGTCCAGAGGCCAGAACGGACTCCCCGACGGTGAGGTTCCGGATCACGATGGCGGCCACGTTCTCCGGGTAGCGCAGGGCGAAGCCGTTGTAGATGTCGGGGTCCCGCTGTCCGTCGTCGCCCACCAGAATCCATTTCATGTCCGGAAACTCCCTGGCCAGTCGCTTGAGCGAATCGACCTTGTGGGCCGCGCCCGACCGGAACCATCGCGTCCTGGTCGGCCCCCAGTCCGTGAGCAGCAAGGTGCCTTCCGGGTAGGCGTTCCTGGACAGGAACCGGCGCAACGTGGGGGCCACGTTCCAGGCGCCGGTGGACAGGTACATGATCGGTGCATGCGGGTGGGCCCTGTGCAACCGTTCGAGGAAGACCGGCATTCCCGGTGTCGGCATCCTGGCGTGCTCGCTCAGCACGAAGGAGTTCCACGCAGCCAGGAGCGGGCGCGGAAGGGCAGTCACCATGATCGTGTCGTCGACGTCGCAAATGATCCCGATCTTCTCGTCATCGGGAACCACGTAGACCGTCGAGGAGACGACGTCGGATCCGGCTGTGCTCATCCTGACCGTGTGGACCCCAGGGGCAAGCTCGATGGCGAGCTCGACGTCGATCACTCCCCCGTGGTCCGCGGAAACCTGAAAGTGCTGGTCGCCGATCACGACGTCGATCTCGGCGTTGGCAATCGGAACGGAAGTGAAGGACCGCCACCCCCGGGCCGGGCTCGTCGCTCGCTGATCGCCCGCAAAGGAATCGATGATGTCGGAGAACATCATGGTCTTGTAGACGGCTCTCCCTAGAACCCGAACCCAGCTGGTCTTGCCGTATCCGACGAACGGCACGATGACGGGTTCGTTGCCCGCCCTGACCGCGGACTTCTCGCGGCTCTCGTGGATGCGGTCGGCCACGCGGTAGGCGATATTGACGGCTTCACGACCCACGGAGGGCGTTCGGCGCTTCTTCGGGAGGAACCGTCGGGCCGGAGGCCGGGAATCTGCCATGGGTCCAGTGTGTCACACCGGGGTGCACCGGACGGCGCGTGACGAGTCGGCAAATGTGGTGAACGGAACCGTCCCGATCGACGGATTCGAGGCTGCAAACCCAGGTCGACCTTCTAGGATCGGGAGTCGTCACGATACGGCCAACAGCCGCCTGACCAGTCACAACAGATCTTCTACACGCCAGAGGAACACCGTGAGCAGCGCACCCGCCCGCACGAAAGAACCACAGGCACGCCCAGCGCGTCCGCGCCGGGCCATGCCCATCAAAATCGCCGCGATCGTGATCGTGACCCTTGTGATCTATTTCCTCCCCGTCCCGGACGGGGTCGATCCGCGCGGCATGCACATGGCCGGCATCTTCGTCGGAACCATTCTGGGCCTGATCCTCCAACCCCTGCCGACGGCGTCCATGGCGCTGGTCGGGTTGGCGGCGGCCATGATGACCGGAACCATGACGCCGGAGAAAGAGGCCCTTCAGGGATTCGGAAATGCGACCATCTGGCTCATCGTGGCCGCGTTCTTCATTGCCGATGGCTTCCTGATCACGGGGTTGGGTCGTCGCATCGCACTGCTCTTCGTCTCTGTCCTGGGGCGTTCGTCCTTGGGACTCTCCTACGGGATGGCACTCACCGACCTGGTGCTCGCGCCGGCCACCCCCTCGAACACCGCGCGGGCCGGCGGCGTCGTCTACCCAATCGTCACGTCCTTGGCGACGGTCAACGATTCGGAGCCCACGAGCGACGAATCCCGACGACGCCTCGGCTCCTACCTGTCCCTGACCTCGGTCCAGGTCAACACGGTGACGTCAGCGATGTTCGTGACCGCCATGGCCGGCAACCCCCTGGCCGTCAGTTTTGCCTCCCACCAACAGGTCACCATTACGTGGGGAACGTGGGCGCTCGCCGCGATCGTCCCCGGGCTCGTGGCTCTGGCCACCATGCCCTGGGTCATGTCCAAGGTGTACCCGCCTTCTCTCCGGAGCACGCCGGAGGCACCCGCCCAGGCGCGTCAGCAACTGCGCGAGGTCGGACCGATGAGTCGTGCCGAGTGGATCATGCTCGCGACCTTCGTGGTTCTTCTCCTCCTGTGGGTCCTCGGCGGCACGCTGGGGATCAATGCGACGGCGGCCGCCTTCCTCGGCGTCGCCATCCTTCTGGTCACCAAGGTGCTCACGTGGAAGGACATGGCCAAGAATTCCGGTGCCTGGTCCACGCTCATCTTCTTCTCGGTCCTGGTCGGAATGGCCACTCACCTCAATACGCTGGGCGTCATCGACTGGATCGGCAACACGGTGAGCTCGCTGGTCGGCGGGATGCCCTGGCCGATCGCCTTCGGGATCCTGGCCCTGGTCTACTTCTACGTCCACTACTTCTTCGCCTCGAATACGGCGCAGATCGTCGCCATGTACTCCGTCTTCCTCGGGGCAGCCATTGGAGCCGGCACGCCAGCCCTGTTCGCCGCCCTGGCCTTCGGCTTCATCGGAAATCTCATTGGTGGAATCTCGCACTACGCCTCCGGTCCTGCGGGGGTCATCTACGGCTCCGGCTATGTGACTACGGCCGAGTGGTTCAAGGTCGGTTTCATTGCTTCGGTGGTCAACATCCTCATTTGGACCGTGGTCGGCTCCGGGTGGATGTTCGTGATGGGCCTGTGGAACTGATCCAGGGGATGGTGTGACGGAGTACTCTCGTACCCGCGGGGTCGAGGCGAGATCGCCGATTCCGTACGATGGTGCTCATGTCCGTCTCCTCATTGACCGAAAGCACGCAGAACTATCTCAAGACCATCTGGTCGCTCAATGAGTGGTCGGAGGCGCCGGTCACCGCGTCGGCCATCTCCGCGGCCACGGGGCTCAGGCTGTCTTCCGTGTCAGATGCCGTGCGCAAGCTGACCACACAGGGCCTGCTCAAGCATGCGCCCTATGGCGCCGTGGCCCTGACGGACGAAGGCCGCGCCCACGCCGTGGCCATGGTCCGGCGGCACCGACTCTTGGAGACTTTCCTCGTGGAGACCCTGGGGTACACGTGGGACCAGGTGCACGACGAAGCCGAGGTCCTGGAGCATTCCGTCTCGGACTTCATGGTCGAGCGCATAGCGGAGCTCCTGGGACATCCCGACCGCGATCCGCACGGAGATCCCATTCCATCGGCCGACGGGATCGTGGACTCCCCCGACGCCACGCGTCTGACGGACGTCCGCCCGGGGGCCACGGTCCGCGTCGTCCGGATCTCCGACGCCGACCCTCGCCTGCTCCAGTATTTTTCCGCCCAGGGCTTGGCGGTCGGGACACAGATCAGCACGTCGGAGGGTGCGCCCTACTCGGGCACGGTGGACATCTCGGTCGACGACGGGGCCTGCCTCACCCTCGGGCGCGAGGCCACCGACTCCGTCTTCGTCGCGGAATCGGCCTAGACAGCGGTCTTCTCCGGGGCGTCCGCTTCGAGCGGCTGCTGCCTGGGACCTCGACGTGCAATCATTCGCCATACCAGGCCCTCGCGCGGGGCGACGAGATACACCAGCGCGAAGATCGAGCCCTGGCACAGCACCACGGAGCCGCCCGAGGAAATGTCCAGGTAGTAGCTCAGGTAGAGACCGACCAGCGACCCGATCACAGACACCGACGGCGCGATCCACAGCATCCGGGACATGCTCTGGCTCAACAGCCGCGCGGTGGCCCCGGGGACCACGAGCATCGCGACCACCAGCACCACTCCGACGGCCTGGAGGGCGACGACGCAGGTCAGCGCGAGAACGCCCAAGAGGATCGAGCCAAGAAGTCTTGGGCTCAGCCCGATGGTCCGCGCATGGCCCGGGTCGAAGGCGAACAGCGTCAGGTCCTTGCGTTTGAACAACAGCACCGCCAGACACACAGCTACCAGGCCGACCACTTGGACCAGGTCCTCAGGGGAAACGCCCAGAAGATTTCCGAAGATGATGTGGTTCAGATCCACCTGGGACGGAGTGACCGAGACCAGGACGAGTCCCAGGGCGAACAAGGTCGTGAACACGATCCCGATGGCGGCGTCCTCCTTGACCCGACTGGTTGCCCTGACTCCACCGATCATGGCGACGGCGAGCACACCGAAGATCGATGCACCGACCGCGAAGGGCCAGCCCAGCGCGTAAGCCAGCACGACGCCCGGGAGCACCGCATGCGAGACAGCATCTCCCAACAGCGACCAGCCCGTCAGCACGAGCCAGCAGGACAGGACGGCACAGAGGACGGCCGCCAAAAGGGTCGCCACGATCGCCCGCACCATGAAGCCGTATTCGAAGGGTTGCGTGATCAGTTCCAGCAGGTTCATTGTCCGCCTCCGAACGCCAGGGCAAGGTTCTCCGGTTCCACAACGCTCGTGGGAGTCCCCTGGTAGACCACCCGACCGCGCAGCAGGACGGCGCTGTCGGCGAGGCGGTCGATGTTTTCGATGTCGTGCACGGTGATGAGCACCGCGACACCCTCCGAGGCGAGGTCACGCAGGACGCGAATCATCGTGGTGGCCGAGACCGTATCCACGCCCGCGAAGGGTTCGTCGAGCAGCAGCACCTTTGCCTGCTGGGCAAGCGCCCGCGCCAAGAACGCGCGTTTCTTCTGGCCACCGGACAATTCTCCGATCTGCCGGTCCGCCAGATCGGTCAGGCCCACGATCCGAATCGCACGTTCCGTGAGGTCCTTGTCCTCCCGGCGCGGCCTTCGGCTGGGGCCCATCGCTCCGTATCGCCCCATGAGGACGACGTCGCGCACGGACACCGGAAAGTCCCAGTCCACCGACTCCGCCTGCGGCATGTACCCGAGGATTCCGGCTCGCTGGGCCTGCCTCGTGCTCTGTCCCCCAATCCTCACAGTTCCGGCGGAAGGCCTGATCACCCCCGAGATGGCTTTGAACAGGGTGGACTTGCCCGAGCCGTTCATCCCGAGAACCGCGCATACCGTGCCGGCATCGAGCCTCAGGTTCACGTCGCTCAGAGCGCGAAGGTTTCCGTAGTCCACACTGAGGCCCTCGATCAGCAGCGCCGCTTCGTGGCTGTCTTGTCGGTTGTTCCGTGTCAGTGAATCCTGCTGAGCCCGAACTCTCATTGCGCTGCATCACCGGTCAAGGCTTTGGCAATGGTTTCGGTGTCGTACTTCAACAGATCCACATAGGTGGGCACGGGACCGCCGGACTCCGAGAGGGAATCCACGTACAAGGTTCCTCCGTAATCGGCGCCGGAGGAACGGACCACTTGTTGCATCGTCTTGTCGGACACCGTGGACTCGCAGAACACTGCGGGAGTCCGGCTTGCCTTCACATCATCGGAAATCGCTGACACGCGTTGCGCCGAAGGCTCGGCATCGGAATTGACACCCCACAGGTACTTTTCCTTGAGGCCTGCGTCCTGGGCGAGATAGGAGAAGGCGCCTTCACACGTCACCAAGGTGCGCTGCTCCTCGGGGACCTGGTGCAAACGATCCGTGAGCTGACCGTGAATTCCCTGCAGTCTCTTCTTGTAGTCCTCCGCGTTCTTTCGGAAGTCGTCCTTGTGCTCGGGGGCCAGTTCGGCCAGCGCCTTTTCGATGTTGTCGACGTAAGTCTGTCCGGCCACCGGACTCATCCACGCGTGCGGGTTCGGTGCACCGCGGCCCTCACCTTCCGCGATGTCGATGGGTTGCACTCCGTCGGATACCGTCACCTTGGGCGCCTTCGAATCCTGGGTAAATTTCTCGAACCAGGCTTCGAGATTCATCCCGTTCTCGAGGATCAGATCCGCCGTTGAGGCTTTCTTGATGTCCTCGGGAGTCGGTTCGTATTCGTGGATCTCCGCGCCCGGTTTGGTGATCGATTCGACCGTGACGTGGTCGCCGGCGACACTCTGCGCCATATCGGCCAGAACGGTGAACGTGGTCAGCACCGTCGGTTTCTCCTTGGCGTCCGAGGCGCCGTTGCCTGCGTACGCGCATGACGTTCCAAGCAGTGGAATCGCCAACAGGGACATGATGCGGGCGAGTTTTTTACGTGGCGCGCGAATGCGGTCGACAGCAGCATCCTCGCGCGACCGGGAAGAGTGGAATACGGGCATGGTGGTCCTTTGCCTCTTGTTGGTGCGGTGGACGGCGGGTGGGCCGGTCCCAGGAACGGAAGCTGGATCGTCATCAAGGTGCACCCCGGGGCCCACCCGCCTGCGTACATCATATGTTCGGTGCGCCGTAGTTTCTAGTTTTGTATCCCGAATCTATGTGTTGGCCTCATTCTCATCTCCCGCGCCTTCGACTCCAGGACCGGGCGTCGCGCCCGAAGTAGCGGAGGAGAAGGTTGGGTTCCGGACGGTAATGTAGCCATGAACGGTCGGCCCGCAGTCGGGCGCCGGGAAAGGATGCACAGTGCGCGAATCACCCTCGACAGGAGAAGCAGTGGGTCCTCCCCCGCCGTTCGACCCGGAACTGGCCCGAGCCCTCGACATCGCGAGGCCTCATATCCCCACCTACAGGACACTGGAGAACATCGCGGAAGTCAGGGCGGCGGTACGCGACTCAGATATCGAAGACCTGACCCTGGGCGGAACCTACGACGTCGTCGATCTCGTCATCCCGGGCCCCGTCGGCGCCCCTGGCGTATCGCTGGTGGTCTGCCGGCCTGTACGCGCGGAAGAGCCCCGGCCGGCGCTCTATTACATGCACGGTGGTGGCATGATCTCCGGGGACGCACGCAAGGGCCTGGCCGATATGGTGCGCCTCGCGTCCACCGTGGGCGCCGCAGTAGTGTCCGTGGAATACCGCCTTGCGCCCGAAACCCCGCACCCTGGCCCCGTGGAGGATTGTTTCTCAGGGTTGACGTGGGTGTACGCCCATGGTTCCGAACTCGGCATCGACCCGCATCGTCTGATCGTTGGGGGAAAGAGTGCCGGAGGTGGACTGGCCGCGGCCACGACTCTCCTCGCGAGAGATCGCGGAGGCCCCGAGGTCATCGGACAGTTGCTCTTGTGTCCGATGCTTGACGATCGCAATGACTCGCTCTCTGCGGTGCAGATGGAGGGGCAAGGAGTCTGGGATCGGGCCGATAATCTGACGGGATGGACCGCATTGCTGGGGAGCTCGCGAGGCCGCGATGATGTTTCCCCCTATGCGGCTCCCGCCCGAGCGGTCGATCTTTCCGGGTTACCACCGACTTTCATCGAGGTCGGTTCGGCAGAGACTTTCCGTGACGAGAACGTGCGATTCGCGTCGCGCATATGGCAGGCCGGCGGGCCGTGCGAACTGCACGTGTGGCCCGGTGGATTCCACGGTTTCGACTCGGTGGCCCCTGAAGCAACACTGTCGAAGGACGCCGTTGTCGCCCGGAGGCAGTGGTTGAAGCGTGTCGTGTCTGCGGCCTGATGGGCCGGAAGGATGGCGAACACAAAAAAATTGCCCCGCCGTGTGGCGAGGCAATTTTTCGTATGGAGTGGAGCTGAGGGGACTCGAACCCCTGACCCTCTGCATGCCATGCAGATGCGCTACCAGCTGCGCCACAGCCCCAAAGAACTGTTATAGCTTAGCAGACCCCGCCGCCGGACGCCGAATCCGACGGCGGCGTGCGGCTGTCATCCCAGGTCGACAACCTCGAATTCGAGCATTCCCTCGGACGTGGACACCGTCGACTGAGGGTCGCGCGGCTGCCGCTGTGCGGCCCAAGCACGGAAGCTTTCTTCGTCGGCCCACCGCGTCAGCACGAAATATTCGGTCTGTTCCCCGGCAGGTCGCAACAACTCGAATCCTTCGAACCCCGGGGCGGAATCGACCGAATGCTTGCGCGCGGCGAATCGGCGTTCCAGTTCCTCGTTGGCACCTGAGGGAACGGACAGCCTATTGATCTTGACGACGGTCATCGAAACTCTCCTTACTCACGATGGTTCGAATTCTAGGCCACGGTGCCCGATCGATGCCGAACCGACAAAAAATCCGGACCCCCGGCCATCATCGAAATGGCCAAGGATCCGGACCTTGTCATGAGTGGAGCTGAGGGGACTCGAACCCCTGACCCTCTGCATGCCATGCAGATGCGCTACCAGCTGCGCCACAGCCCCATATCAGCATTGAGATCAATGCTTTTTCCGTTGCCCCTCGAGGCAACTCCTTTACTATACGAGCACGCCGGGGCGGGGTGCAAACCGAGGAAAGGTGATCTGCCCCACCCCGCGGCCCGTCGTTGCTAGGACCTAGGTTCGGGCGCCAGTTCGCTGGCGTCCGGAAGTTCGTCCACTTCGTCGACTTCGCCCTCGACGTCGAGCGGGATGCGTGGGGCCTCTGCCCAGAGCCGGTCCAGGGCGTAGAACTCTCGTTCTTCCTGGTGCTGCACATGCACCACGATGTCGGCAAAATCGAGGAGGACCCACCGGCCGCCCGACTTGCCTTCGCGGCGCAACGGCTTCAGATCCAGCTGTTCCCTCAGCTGCGTCTCGATTTCGTCGACAATCGCGTCGACCAGGCGCTCATTCGACGCCGAGACGACCAGGAAGCCGTCGATGAGCCCCATGGTCTCGGAGACGTCGTAGGCGTTGAGCTGAGTCCCCTGCTTGGATTCCGCGGCCCGGGCCGCGAGCCTGATGGCTTCGACCGATTCTTGTGTTGCGGTCATGGTGTCCTTTCGGAACGGATAGTGCGGCTGGCTCAGAGCAGGAAGATGATTCCCAGGACAATGGCCGCCACGAGAAGGAGGAGAAGAAGTGTGATCAGGGCGATCCGGCCGCCGGACTTCGGCGCCTTCCGGTCCATCCCGGAGAGGTCCAAACCGTGCGCATCGACTGCACGCACCGGCTTCGCGTTCGCCGTTTCGGGGTCCGGCCCTGAATCCTGATTCGCTGGGGCCGACCCTGGCCGGGTCGCCTCGGTGGTCGGGGAAGGCTCCGGAGCAACGGCTGCGGCCTCGCCGGCCGTTGCATGGGACGTCGACTGGGTGGACGACGACGTCGACGGAGCCTCCTGGACCGGCAACTCACCGGAAAGCACGTTGTCCGAGGCCTCCGTGCTGGCCGGCCCGAGCACCACGGGAACACCCATGGTCACCGGACCCAGGACGTGTTCGTCGTAGTCCCGTTTGACGTCAGTGCTGCTGAACCCGGACAGATGCGCCGGATTGATGGACAAGGCCGGGGTGTCCGCAACGGTTCCGGACTCGCCCAGAATGTGCCGCTGAACGGCGTTGAGGACATCCTCTTCCTGGAACTTCACCGCCGACGCGTCGTTGGCGATGAAAGCGTCGAATTCCGCCCGTTCGCCCAGCTCGATGAACTCGCCCTGTTCTTCCAGAGTGTCCGACAGCGCCTGGAATCGTTTCTGGATCTCCAGGACGTCCGGTGCCGGCTCCTGGACGGGTACCACGGGCGTGCCTTGGGCGTGGAGCGGCGGCTCTCCCCGGAGTTCGGACAACTGGTCGCGACGGTACCGGGCCAGACGCCTCGGCCCATAGGGCTCCGGCGGCGGCGGAACCCGTGTTCCGTCCTCCGCAACGTACACCTTGTCCGGATCCGCGTACAGATCGGTCGTGGTGGGGATATTGCTACTCAGCTGAAACTCCTTGACGTATGCGCTCGTCGCGCACTCTACCGTGCTGTTCCCGAGTCTACCGGGGTCGGCCCGTTTTCGTGTTCCTTGGGCAGACGGTCGGGATTCCTCCGTCCGTCGTCCGCGTCGTCGTCCTCGTGCGGATCATACAGGTCGTACTTGTTGATGTACTGCACGACCCCGTCCGGAACCAAGTACCACACCGGTTTTCCGGCCGCCGAACGACGCCGCACGTCCGTTGACGAGATTGCCATGGCCGGGACCTCGAGCAGGCCCACTCCGTCACCCTGGTACGGTGCGGCCAGCTCGTGGCCGGGACGTGTGACCCCCACAAAGTAGGCCAGGTCCCACATCTCGGATGCGTCCTTCCAGGACAGGACCTGCGCCATGGCGTCGGCGCCGGTGATGAAGAACAAGTCCGCCTTCGGCCTGAGCTGACGGAGATCCCTCAGCGTATCGATCGTGTACGTCGGCCCCGGCCGATCGATGTCCACCCGGGAGACGGTGAATCGCGGATTCGACGCCGTGGCGACGACGGTCATGAGGTACCTGTGCTCCGCCGCGGATACCCGTTTGTCCGCCTTCTGCCACGGTTGGCCGGTGGGGACGAAGACCACTTCGTCGAGGTCGAACACGGATGCGACCTCGCTAGCGGCCACCAGGTGGCCATGGTGAATGGGGTCGAAGGTGCCGCCCATGACTCCGAGGCGTGTGCGGCCCGGACGCCGTGGTGGAACGGTCAGCCCGTCTTTGGTTGTGGCTTTGAGCTGGGGATTCATGGGATACGGCACCGGGGCCGCACGCGGAGAAACACCCGCGTGGACCCCGCCCTCTTCGGACCGCCGGCTAGCGGTGATGCTTTTCGGTGTACTGGGTCATGGCGTCCTGCTCCTCAGGAGAGAGTTCCGAGGGGTTGGTGAGACCGTCGCGCCGAATGCCTCGGCCGGAGAAGGAGACGACCACCATCATCATCAGCAGGAAAGCGACGAAAAAGATCACGGCCACCAGCCAGTGCGGGATGCCGAGATCGTAACCGGCGCTTTCTTCCGCTACGGGAGCGGCGGCCAGAATGGCTGAGCTGAGCATATTCCTTGGTCCCTTCCGACGGTCGGCGCGTGGCCGCCGCCGATTGTATCCGGTGCGATGAAGTCGTCCACCAGTTTAGCCCCTCGTGTGGCCTTGTCCTCGCACGACCCATTGTGAGGACGTCAACTGTGCGAGGCCCATCGGCCCACGGGCGTGAAGCTTCTGCGTGGAGATCCCAACCTCGGCCCCCAGGCCGAGCTCGCCGCCGTCGGTGAAACGTGTCGAAGCATTGACCATCACGGTTGCGGAATCCACCTCCGATACGAAGGCGTCGGCCTTTGCCAGGTCGTTGGTGATGATCAGTTCGGTGTGACCGGTCGAGTACGTCCTGATGTGGTCCAGCGCCTGGTCCATCGAGTCCACCACTCGGACCGACATGTCGAGGGCCAGGCTCTCGGAGTCCCAATCGTCTGACTGCGCTGCAACCACCTGGTCGGAGAGACCGCCGGCCAATACCGCGGCGTCGTCGTCCACGTGGAGGCGAACGCCGGCGTCGAGCAGGCCCTGGAGCACCGAGCCGGCCGCGGGAGCATCCCGCTGGATCAACAGGGTTTCGGCGGAATTGCAGGCCGAGGGGCGATGGACCTTGGAATTGACGACCAGCGGTACGGCTTGTTCCTCGGTCGCGGTGCTGTCCAGGTAAATGTGGACGTTGCCCTCACCGGTTTCGATGACGGGCACCCTGGCGTTGTTCACCACCGACTGGATCAGGTTTCCACCGCCGCGCGGAATCAGTACGTCCACCTTGCCCCGCGCGAGCATGAGCGCATTGGCCCCGTCGCGGCCGAATTCATCGACCGTCTGCACGCAATCCATGGGGAATCCGGCGTTGTCCAGGGCGTCACGGATGATGCCCACCAAAGTCTTGTTGGTCTCCAGTGCGGCCGATCCCCCACGCAACATGGCGGCGTTTCCGGACTTCAGGGCGAGGCCGGCAATGTCGACCGTGACGTTGGGGCGTGCCTCGTAGATCGCCCCGACGACGCCGAGCGGGACCCTGACGCGGGAGACTCGGAGGCCGTTCGGGAGCGTCTGGCCGTCCAGGATCTCGCCGATCGGGTCCACCTGGGACGCCAAGTTGTGCAGGGCATCAATGAGTCCGTCGATACGTTCATCGGTCAGGGTCAGCCGGTCCACCAGGTTCTCGGCCAATCCCTTGTCCTTGCCGCGCGAGACGTCCGAGGCGTTCGAGCGCAGAATGACTTCGCGTTGCGCATCAATGGCCTCGGCGATTCGCTGGAGGGCTCGATCCTTGCGACTCCGATCGGCCGTTGCGAGAGCGCGCGACGCCGTGCGGGCGTCGTCGGCCATGGCAGTCACGGCGGACTGGATGTCCTCCGGAACGGAGAAGGCGGACTGGTTTGCCTGTGCGTTTTGGCTCATGAATTCCACTGTAGCGGGAGCGCCGCGCAGTTTCAGCCGCGCGGACCACTGCGGACATCTGTCCTTTCGGCAGCGGGCCGTTGACCCGGGAGACGCTCCCGCGCCGCCCTAGTACTTACGCCGCAACAAGGCCAGATTGTCCACGTGGACCAGGACCCCGTCGA
Source organism: Rothia koreensis (assembly GCF_004136575.1). Classification (GTDB taxonomy): domain Bacteria; phylum Actinomycetota; class Actinomycetes; order Actinomycetales; family Micrococcaceae; genus Rothia; species Rothia koreensis. Next base: position 602,910 of record NZ_NOIQ01000001.1, on the reverse strand, counting down.
AGCCCTCGCCAAGGTCGTCCACGACGTCGTCGGTATGCTGACCCGCCGTCTTGGCGCATTCCTCGCTGGAATAGGCGGCTATACCGTGCGCGATGGTCTTGCCGCTCGGCTCCTTCAGGGCAACCGGTTCGCCGGGGCGGAAGATGCCTTCGACCTTGGTGACGCCCGCGGCCAGAAGAGACGTCCGCCGTCGAATGGCCTTCACCGCGCCGGCGTCCAGTGTCAGGGCGCCCTTGGTCTTCGCCAGTTGGGCCAACCAGACCAACCGCACGGATCGCCGACCGCCCGTGGGCTTGAACCACGTGCCCACGTCCTGGCCCTCCAGAGCGGCCGATGCGTTCGCGGTCGACGTGACCAGGGCGGGAATTCCCGAGGAGGACGCGATCTTGGCGGCCTCGACCTTTGTGACCATGCCGCCGGAGCCGACCCCGGCCCGTCCGATGGTCCCAACCTCGACGCCGTCGAGATCCTTCTCGGGGTCCGTGACCTCCGGAATCCGTTCCCCACCCTCGGCCGGGTGCTTGGTGTACAACGCGTCGACGTCGGACAGCAGCAGAAGCGCATCGGCCTTGATCGTGTGGGCGACCAGAGCGGCGATGCGGTCGTTGTCACCGAATTTGAGTTCGTGGGTCGCGACGGCGTCGTTCTCGTTGACGATCGGCAGGACGTTGAGGTCGAGCAGTCGCTCCAGTTGGCGGTGTGCGTTGTGATACCGACTGCGATGCATCAGGTCCTCTGCCGTCACCAGGACCTGGGAGATGGTGACGTTGTACCGGCTGAAGAGCTCGGTGTATCGGGTCATGATCAGGGACTGTCCGACGGAGGCGGCGGCCTGCTGCGTCGCAAGGTCCTTGGGGCGTCGGCTCAGACCCAGTGGGGCAAGCCCCGCCGCGATGGCGCCCGAGGACACGAACACCACCTCGACGTTTCGCTCGTGGGCTTTGGCGAGCACATCGGTGATGGTCGCGACCGCAAGCTCATCGAGCGAATTGGCGATGGAGGTCAGAGAGGAGGACCCGACTTTGACGACGACGCGCCGCGCTTTCGGGATGTCGGCTCGGCTCTCGATGGGGCTGATCCGGTTCTTTCCCCGGTTCTCGGCCGAACGCTGCACCTCGGTCCGTTTGAGTTTCCCTCTGGCCTTACTCATGGTCTGATTCGTCTCCTTGGGGTTCGCTCGTCTCTGCGGCCGCTTCCCGGGCTTTGCGCTCGCGCCTCTCTTCAACCGATTCGGTCCACTTGCCCGCGAGTCGCTCGGCTTCCAGCTCGTCACGGGCAGCCGCCCGTGCATCCTTGCGCTGCTGGTAGTCTTCGCGCTTCTCGGCTCGTGTGGGTCGGATCAGTTCTTCGAGGCGGACATCGGTACCGCGCGGACTCGTGAGATTCTCCGCACCGGAGAGCATGGTCGGCTCCCAGTCGAAGATCACGGCATCCGCCTCGTTCCCAATGACCACGGCATCGCCGGGCTTGGCGCCCTGCTTGAACAGTTCGTCTTCCACACCGAGCTTAGCCAGACGATCCGCCAAGTACCCGACGGCTTCATCATTCGAGAAATCGGTTTGCTTAATCCACCGCTCCGGTTTCTCCCCCAGGACGCGGAACAACGGCTCGAGATTCCGCTCTTCATGACGGATGATGAACTCGGTTTCCTTCTTCCTGCGATGTCCGCGGGGCCGGACGACTGCTGGTTGGGGTTCCTCGACGGCGACCTCTTCCTGCTTGGCCCTGGACTCCTCGACCAGTTCGGCCATGGCGAATGTCAGTTCCTTGAGACCCTCGTGCGAGGCCGTGGAGACTTCGATGACCCGCATGCCACGCTCTTCCAAGTCCTCGCGGACGAAATCCGCGAGTTCGCGGGCCTCGGGCACATCGATCTTGTTCAGCACGGCGATGTGAGGACGTTCGACCAACGGCGTCGACGTCCCGGCCGACGGGTCGACCTCGTACCGCGAGAGCTCGCCGTTGATCGTCTCGAAGTCGCTGACGGGGTCACGGCGGGGTTCGAGGGTCGCGCAGTCGATCACGTGCACGATTGCGGCACACCGTTCGACGTGGCGCAGGAAACGGTGTCCGAGCCCTTTGCCGTCCGATGCGCCTTCGATCAGCCCCGGGACGTCGGCCACGGTGAAACGGGTGCTCCCGGCTTCCACCACGCCCAGGTTGGGTACGAGGGTCGTGAACGGGTAGTCCGCGATTTTCGGGCGGGCCGCGCTGATCGCTGCGATCAACGAGGACTTGCCGGCCGAGGGGTAGCCGACGAGGGCGACGTCGGCGATGGACTTGAGCTCCAGGACGATGTCGCGGGTTTCCCCCTCGATACCGAGCAGCGCGAATCCGGGCGCCTTGCGCTTGACCGAGGCCAAGGCGGCATTGCCCATCCCACCGATTCCGCCCCGCGCGGCGATGAACTCGTCTCCCTCCCGCACGAGATCCGCGAGGATGTCACCGTCCTTGGTTTTGACGACGGTCCCCTGCGGGACCGAGAGGATGAGGTCTTCCCCGTGGCGGCCGTGGTTAAGGGCTCCTCGGCCGATATCGCCTTTGGGGGCCGTACGGTGCGGGGAGTGATGGTATTCCAGCAGGGTCGTGGACTGACCGTCGACGCGCAGGACCACGTTGCCGCCGTGGCCCCCATTGCCTCCGTCAGGCCCTCCCAAGGGCTTGAACTTCTCCCGGCGCACGGACACACAACCATTACCACCTGAGCCGCCGCTGGCATGCACGACGACTCGGTCCACGAAATTCGCCACTCAGACTCCTCGAAATACTCCACGTGCCCTTTGGGCGATTCTATCGACTTTAAAAGAAAAAAGAGGGCCTGTGCTGCACATGAGCACATGCCCTCTTTCTTTCGACGGTCACACGGACCGGCGTTGGCTCTGCGGTCCGACTACTCGGCCGCTGCCAGGATGTTGACGACCTTGCGCCCACGACGACGGCCGAATTCGACCTGGCCGGCGGCCAGAGCGAACAGCGTGTCGTCACCGCCGCGGCCGACGTTGTCGCCCGGGTGGAAGTGGGTGCCGCGCTGGCGGACGATGATCTCGCCGGCGTTGACGGCCTGGCCGCCGAAACGCTTCACACCCAGGAACTGGGGATTCGAATCGCGACCGTTACGGGTTGAGCTTGCACCTTTTTTGTGTGCCATACCTGCCTGCCTTCGGTAAAAATGTTCTGACGGAAACCGTGCTGTCGGTTACTTGGCGTCGATGCCGGTGATCTTGACGCGAGTCAGATCAGCGCGGAAGCCCTGGCGCTTCTTGTAACCGGTCTTGTTCTTGTACTTCTGGATAACGATCTTCGGACCACGGAGGTCTTCGACCTTCTCCGCAGTGACCTTTGCGGACGCCAGATTCTTGGCGTCGGCGGTGACCTTGTCGCCGTCGACCAGCATCAGCACGGGCAGCTCAATGGTGCTGCCGGCCTCGCCGGCGACGCGGTCAAGGGTCACGAGGTCTCCGACGGAAACCTTTTCTTGGCGGCCGCCAGCGCGGACAATCGCGTACACCACTTGGGAACTCACTTCTCTCGACGTTATATGTACAAAGTTTCTGGGGAGGGCGCCTGCTCAGGCGACTCCTCGTTGAGGGGGAGGGCCGTCCGTGTCGCTTCCAACGGGATGACCCGCGGTAGTTGCGCTCTCATGCTCATCTCCCGACTCAGCCCGTGTCGAACGGCCCGGACCCTGACGTCCGTCATGAGGTGGCAATGAGCACCGGCTATCAAGCCTACGATACCGCACGATGACGGGCAAGTGGAGGTGACGCGTGTCGCCGCTGTGTCAGCGCGACACGCGTCACACACTCACTCGGGCCGTTTGATGTCCGACGCCTTGACCCCGACTCCCAGCATGGGGACGTCCTCCGCCGGCGAGGCATCCGATGCCGGAGCGGAGTACGAGGCCGTGGAGACGGAACCTCCCTGGGCCGAACCGGTTTCCTCAGTATGGATCGACCCGCCCACACCCGTACTGGAGGCCGCACGCCTGCCGCGGCGTTTCTTGGGTGCGGACTGTGCGGACTCCTTCGGCGCCTCGCTCTTCGAGGGCTCGGTGGTCTCACCGGATGCCCCCTGTCCCGGGTTTGCGACGCCGGTCACCGGCTTCTCGGTGTGCGGTTCCGCACTCGGTCCGGTGGTCGCCCGACGCGAGGCCTGACGGCGAGGCTTCCGAGAGGGGGTCGACTCCACGGACGATGAATCCGCGGCGGGCCCCTGCGAGGTTGCGGCTTCGGATGTGCCGTCCTGGGTCTTGCTGGACGCCTGGCCTGTTTGGGCGGGCTTCTTTCGGCCGCCTCGACCCGGCTTCATGTCCTGCAGCGCCTCCAACGCGGCCCGCCTGGCCGCTTCGGCGCCTTCACGTCCCGATCGATTGCGGAGGGGCTCCCGGCGCGAGCGGCGTCCCTGTCGAACTGGTCGCTCGTCCGAGGCCTCGTCCCCGGAGGTATCTTCCGGCGTCGTCCTGTCGGTGTCTGCAGTTTCCCGATCTTCCGGCCGCTCTCCCCCGGGCTTCCGCTCGAAGGCCGCGGCGAGCGAGTCGAGGCTGAACGGCCCCTGCTCCCCCTGGGATTCCTCGGACTGCTTCTCCGACCCACCGTTGGGGTTTTCCTGCTTCTGCGATCCGTGCGGCAGGGTCACGACCTCGCCCTGGATCGTCACGACGGCGTCGGGCTCCCCCTGGGCCACGCCAACGGCGTGGTCGCCCTTGGTCGGCTCCGCCCCTGTGTCATCTCCGGTCGGCCTCTGGTTGGATTCCGACTCGGCTCCGCCACGACCCTTGTTGCGTTTGCGACGCTTGCGCTTCTTGGCCGACTTCGACTCGCCGGACTCCGGAGTGCGGCGGGCTTCGTCCTCCTTGGCCTCCGACTCGGAATCCTCTTGGTGCGAGGACGCCGCGGCGATGTTGGCGAGTGCGTGGCGTGTCGCCTCGGCTTTGGCTTCGTCCTGTTTGGTCTGTTCGTCCTGACGACGCTGCTTGTTCCGGTCCTTGTTGCGCTTCCGGTCGCCACGGCCGTGGTTGTCCGGCCCCGGGGCTCCCCCGGAACGGCCCTTGAGCGGCTGGTCATGGACGATGAGTCCACGACCCGCGCAGTGCTCACAGGTCTCCGAGAAGACCTCGAGCAAACCGGTGCCCATCCGCTTCCTGGTCATCTGGACCAGGCCGAGCGAAGTCACCTCGGCGACCTGATGCTTGGTCCGGTCACGGCCCAGGCATTCGATCAGCCGGCGCAGGACCAGGTCTCGGTTGGATTCCAGGACCATGTCGATGAAGTCGATGACGATGATCCCGCCGATGTCCCGCAATCTGAGTTGGCGGACGATTTCCTCGGCCGCCTCCAGATTGTTCTTCGTGACGGTCTCTTCCAGGTTTCCGCCAGAACCGGTGAATTTGCCCGTGTTGACGTCGATGACGGTCATGGCTTCGGTCCGGTCGATCACGAGCGAGCCCCCGGACGGAAGGAATACCTTTCGGTCCAGAGCCTTGGCGAGTCCTTCCTCGATCCGGTAGTGATCGAACAGGTCCTCGTCGCCGTCCCATTTCTTGAGCCGGTCGATCAGGTCGGGCGCCACGTAGGTGACGTAGGCCTCGATGTTGTCCCAGGCTTGGTCTCCCTGGACGACCATTGCGGAGAAGTCCTCGTTGAAGACGTCTCGAACGGTCTTAATGGTCAGGTCGGGCTCCTGGTACAACATCTCGGGGGCAAGGGTCTTCTTGCCCTTGGACTTCGACTCGATGTCCTCCCACTGGGCGCGGAGCCGGTTGATGTCATGGGCGAGTTCTTCCTCGGCCGCCCCCTCGGCGGCGGTGCGCACGATGACGCCGGCCCCGTCCGGCAGCTTGTCCTTGAGGATCTTTTTCAGGCGGGCCCGCTCGGTATCCGGAAGTTTGCGGGAGATGCCCGTCATCGAACCGCCCGGAACGTACACGAGGAACCGGCCCGGCAAGGACACCTGAGAGGTCAGCCGTGCGCCTTTGTGACCGATGGGGTCCTTGGTCACCTGGACCAGGACCGAATCACCGGACTTCAGCGCATTCTCGATCTTTCGAGGCTGGCCGTCGAGACCAGAAGCGTCCCAGTTCACCTCACCCGCGTAGAGCACGGCATTGCGACCGCGGCCGATGTCCACGAAGGCGGCTTCCATGGACGGCAGGACGTTCTGCACCTTGCCCAGGTAGACGTTGCCAATGAGGGAATCCTGTTGCGTCTTCGACACGAAATGCTCCGCAAGCACGCCGTCCTCGAGAACGCCGATCTGGATCCTGTCATCCTTCTGACGGACGATCATCTGCCGGTCCACGGATTCGCGGCGTGCGAGGAACTCGGCCTCTGTGATGACGTGGCGGCGGCGTCCGGACGCTCGGGAGTCACGACGACGCTGGCGCTTGGCCTCGAGACGGGTGGACCCCTTGACGGAGGCGACCTTGTTCGATGAGGCGCTCTCGGTCACCCGCGGGGTTCGAACCTTGGTGACCGTATTGGGCGGATCCTCATCGCTTCCCCCGGTCAGCTCAATGTCTTCCCCACCCCGGCGACGACGACGCCGCCTCCGGGAAACAACTTCGCCGTCCTCGACAGCGTCGTCGTCCGACGGTTCCTCGTCTTCGGAATCCTCGGAGTTCTTTTTGCTGGCGGCCGCCTTGATCTCGTCAAAATCGGGAGCGTGGAACAAGAGAGAGGGCGCCGAGAGCGGCGCCGTCACGGGGTTCGTGGAAGACTCGTCCGAGTCCGAGGTCGCCGGCGATTCATCCTCCGCCGGAGCCTTGGCCGCTTCTGTTTCCGGCGTGTTCGATTCTTCGCCCTGGGGTTCTGGAGGTGTCGTCGGGGGTGTTGTGGGTTCGTTCTCTTCGGCCCCACCCTGAGGGGCGGTGCCTTCGTTCTGCGTATTCATATTCAGTCAGTACTCCTATGGAGCCGTTACCGGGCCGCACCCGGGATTCGGCCGTTCTCAATCGGTCCTGCCGCGACGTGCGCGACGGCCGGAAGTCCGTTCCCTACCCGAGGGGGCTCGTCGAGCCGGCGGCGAAATATGCCGGCGAAGGGCACCACCCGGGCCAATGGATTCGCCGAGCTTCGCATCCCGCTGAAGTCTTGTGAAAGGTGGTCTTCGCTCCGTTGCCCGAAGCGGTGCACGGCACCTGTCGGCGTCACATTGGATGAAGAGTCGCGTGCGGCGCGGCTCTCACCGTTCTCAGTATCGCACAGCTAGGCGCTGGCTTGCTGCTCATCGAATTGACAGCAAGTTTTGAGACGAATTCGAAAATTCGGGCCCAGACCTCTGAGCCGGCGTCGTTAGGATGAATGCAGTACGCGCACAGCCCGTTCTGTGCCGACCCGACCCCGAGGACTGACTTGTGAGCACATCCAGCGTCGACCCCGCGCCGAGGCACAGCGACAGGACCACGCTTCCGTCGACCAATCAGCCGCAGGAACGAAGCTTTGCGTGGCTGTTGATCGTCACGGGCGGCATTGGCTTCATCGCTTCCGCTGCCCTCGTCTTCGAGAGGCTCCAGGTTTTTCTCGACGCCGGCCACAAGTCGAGCTGTGACATCAACGCGCTGCTGAATTGCGGCACCGTGATGCGTACGCCTCAGGCCGAGCTCTTCGGATTCCCGAACCCGTTCATCGGCATCGTCGCCTACGCGATCGTTCTGACCATTGGCGCGGCGATCCTCGCGGGTGCCAGGTTCGCCAGGTGGTACTGGATGAGCATCGAGGTCGGCGTCGTGCTGGGGTCCTTGTTCACTTTCTGGCTCTGGTACCAGACCACCTTCCAGATCGATGCACTGTGCCTGTACTGCATGGTGGTCTGGATCGTGCAGACGGCCCTCGCGGTCAACGTGACGATGCGCAACATCCGAACCGGGGTGATTCCGGTGTCGCCGCGCGTGGCCGAGACGCTGCCGGCCTGGTCGTGGTTCCTGGTCGTCATGATCCTGTTGGTCCTGTTCGGCATCATCTTCATCCGGTTCTTCTCCAACATCCTCTCGATGCTCTCCTGATGCGCGAGCACGACGCCGTGGCATGAACCCGCTCGGACCAAGAAAGCCCCATCCGTCAATGACGGATGGGGCTTTCTTCTGCGTGAACCAGCCTCATACGGGGCTGGGCGCCCGGAGTCGGTCTAGCCGAACCAGATGCCGATCTCGCGCTCCGCGGATTCCGTGGAGTCCGAGCCGTGGACCAGATTCTTCTGGACCTTTTCTCCCCAGTCACGGGCGAAGTCACCGCGGATGGTCCCCGGGGCCGCGGCGGTCGGGTCGGAGGGACCCATCAGCGTGCGCACGGATTCGATGACACGATCGCCCTCGACCACGGCCGCCACCACGGGCCCGGACATCATGAATTCGAGCAGCGGCTCGTAGAACGGCTTGCCCTGGTGTTCCTCGTAGTGCTGTTCGAGGACCTCGCGGGACGGTGTCACCAGTCGTAGATCGGTGATCTTGTAGCCTTTGGTCTCGATACGGGCCAGGATGGCACCGATCAGGTTGCGCTCCGTCCCATCGGGCTTGACCAGGACCAGCGAACGTTCGGACATCTGTGCACTCCTAAATATGGGGTATCTCTCCGCTACCGATCCTATCCGGGTCGTACAGGCGCGTCGGCATGACCCCGATCTCATTCAGCACCGAGGAGCCGAAGGAAACGGTTCCCGCAACCATGGACCGATCCCCCATGTCGTCGAGCAGCGTCTCCCGCGGAGCGAAGCGCAACCTCTGCAGAAGGTCGGTGGGCAGTTCGTAGTCGAGGTGGTGGGAATCCAGAGGCACGAACCGATGATCGATTCCCCTGCCGTCGAGAAAATCCGCGATGCCCGAAATGTCCTTGGTCGCCGGAATCGACCAGTACACCGTGTCGACGACGCCCCACCGGGACTCGGCCCCGCTCAGTGCAGCGGCCATTCCCACAGGATCGATGCACGCATCCAGAAAGAATTCGGTGCCTTCCGCCGTCCGGCAGAACTCCGCACGTCCCGGCCGGCACAGCTCGATGCCCCCGGTCCAGGGCTCGCGATCCAGTCGTCGCGCGACGTCGTCGGCCAGGCTCTTTCCCAGGTGGTGGTTCTGGGACAGGAAGTCCCCGGGTGGCACCTGGTGGACCGAAGCGTCCATGCGATCACACGTCCGACGAAGAATCTCGGATGGAACGGGCGACTGGGGAACGCTGAACACGCGGTCGCCGTCCCGGATGAGGCCGAATTTCTCGCGTGCGACATGGGCCAGAGTGGGCCCGAAGACGTCCAGGTGCTCCGGAAAGACACTCGTGAACCCGACGGCGATTCGGTCCAGGACAGAGATTTCGTCGTGGGCGCCACCCATGCCTGCCTCGTGCACGATCACCTCTGCGCCAGCGGCTTCGAGCATCGCGTGTCCCATGATCGTGAAGATCCCCGTTGGGGCAAGATAGTTCCCCGGGGAAACGTCCACCTCGGAGACGGCAGGCTCGACGCGGTGCAACCACCGGTTGTACTCCGCGGCTCCGATCACCGTGCCGTCCAGGGCAAACCGGTCGAGGTTGGATACCGTTCCGGGCGATGACACCAGGCCGGTCCTGAATCCCGCTGCGCTCAAGTATGCGGCGGCGACCGCGGCGGCCTGGCCCTTCCCCTTGGAGCCCGTGACGAGCACGGTCGGAGTTCGCTGGGATCCGCCAAGTGCCTCGAGGAGCTCGAGGGCGGCGCCGACGTCGCGGGTGCTGCCGGCCCTCTTGCCGGACCACGAGCCGAAAACCGCTCTCGACTCGAGGTCTGTCTCGATCAGCCGCGGATCCGGGGTTCCGGCGGCACCGCCTGCCCAGTCCATCCTCAGCCCTGGCCGTGCGTGCGGTCCCACTCCTGTTCGGCCTCCCAGCGCTCCTTCTTCTCGCGGTCGATCCTGGTGCCGGTGACCATCGAGTACCACCAGGCCGCCATGAAGCAGAGACCGATCACGAACATGGCCGGAAGCAGGAAGCCGGTCGCCACCAGGAGGAGTTGGAGGATCCACCCCATCGCGTAGCCCCAAGGCTTCCGGAGCACCGCGCAGTTGTAGACGAACGCTGCGGCCAGGACCAGGCCGCCAATCATGACGGAGACCTTGGTTCCGGTCCCCGAGTGAAGATGCTCGAGTCCGAAATACGCGAGAGTCCCGAAGAACACCACAAAAGCCTCGAGCAGAAGGACCGTCGAAGCGAACATGACCTTGACCGATCCCGGCTTCTTGATCTGTCCGGGGCGCCATTCGCGTTGTGCCTTGGTCAGGCGTGCCATCACAGTCTCCTACTGTCCGAGCAGTACACGTGCTTCGCCGACCACGGTGATCGACCCGGTGATGAGGACCGCAGCATCGAGCTCCTCGCGGGCAGCCGCATCGGAGATGGCCGCGACCGAAGCGTCGTCGATGCGTTCGTGGACCTCGACAGCGTCGTCGTCGAATCCGGCCGTCAGGGCCAGGTCGGCGAGCTCCTGAGCCGGAATCGCCCGCGGAGAGGTCGACGCGGTGACGTACAAGCGCGTCTCGAATTCGGTCGACTCGGCGTACTGTTCCCTCATGACCTCCAAGATCCCGAGGGCATCCTTGTCACGCAGAATCCCGACGACGATGTTGAGTTGGCGCACGTCGAAGGACTCACGGACGGCAGCGGCCGATGCCCTCATCCCGTGCGGGTTGTGAGCGGCGTCGAGCACGACGACCGGTGCCGTCCGTACGGTTTCGAGCCGGCCGGGCGACGTCGCCTCTTCGAATGCGGTACGGATCAGGTCGATGGACAGCTCCTTCTCGCCCCCGCCGAGGAGCGCCTCGACCGCGGCGACCGCCAGGGAAGCGTTCTCCGCCTGGTGCTCCCCGAAGAGCGGAAGCGCGACCTCGGGATAGCGACCCGCCAGGCCCTGGATCGTGATGACCTGGCCGCCGACGCCGGGGATCCGTTCGGTCACCCCGAATTCGACCCCCTCGAAGCGGAACTCCGCCTCTTCGCGCCTGGCCCGGTCCAGCAGCACCTCGGCCACCGACGGGCGTTGTGCAGCCGAGACCAGGAAGCCACCCTGAGCGATGATTCCGGCCTTCTCTGCCGCAATCTCCTCCACCGTGTCCCCCAGCATGTCGGTGTGGTCCAAGTCGATCGGAGTCACCACGGACACCTGGGCGTCCGAGACGTTGGTCGCGTCCCATTCCCCGCCGAGTCCTACTTCGAGCACCATGATGTCCACGGGCGCATCCGCGAAGACCGCAAAGGCCAAGGCCGTCATCGCCTCGAATTCGGTCAGAGGGACTTCCCCCTGTTCGCCGAGCTGCCGATCGACCATCTCCAGGTAGGGGCGGATTTCGTCCCAGACGCGCACGAAGGTCGCGTCGTCGACGGGCTCCCCGTCCACGCAGATGCGCTCGTTGACACGCTCGAGGTGAGGAGAGGTGTACCGCCCGGGCCGGAGGTCATGGGCCATGAGCAGCCGCTCGACGAGACGTGCCGTGGACGTCTTGCCGTTGGTTCCGGTGATCTGGATGACCGGTGCGCTGTGCGCCGGGTCGCCCAGAAAATCCATGGCCAGACGCATGGCCTCGAGCCGTGGCGCCATCTGCGTCTCCGGCGCACGCCCCCTCAGTTCGGCATAGATCGACTCGACCGAGAACGCCGCGTCCATGAGGTCGCCCGAATCATCGGCCGCCGGGTGCGGACCGTCCGGTTCCTCGTCCAGGTCCGATTCCTCGGCGTCCTCGATGTCCTCGGGGGTCAGCGGACTGAGTTCGTCGGGCAGCTCCTCGGAGCCGTCCTGCGGGTCGTCGTCGTCTTTGAAAGGCTGGTCGCTCATGCATCACTCTCTGCGGATTCGGTCGGGACCGTCTCGACGGTCACCGAAGATTCGGACGACGTCTCGAGGACCAGATCCTGGGTCAGCGTCTCCCCGGACACAAGTCGTTCGTTCTCGCGGAGCGCATCGAGCACCTCGTCAGCGTCCCGGACCACTGTACGGATCCTGTCCGAGACCTGCAGACCCGCGTCCTTCCGGGCCTGCTGAATTACGCGGATCATGTCTCTCGCGGTGCCTTCGGCACGAAGGGCCGGAGTCAGCCTCGTGTCGAGGACGATGAACCCGCCGTCGATCACGGACACGGCCCGATCGGTGTTCTCACCTTCGGACACGACCGTCTCGAGCTCGTACTCCCCTTCATGGAGGGGCAGAGGCTCGTCGAGCGTTGAGCCACCGACGACGACCGTGCCGTCCGCGTCGATGTCCCAGTCACCGGATTTGGACGCTTTGATGGCGACCTGCACCTGCTTGCCGAGCCTCGGCCCGGCCGCCCTTGCATTGACCTTGAGGCTCCGTGAGATCCCATAGGACTCCGCCGAGACCTCCGCGGCATCGAGAACCTCGACGCTCTTGATGTTGAGCTCGGAGGCGATGATGCTCGAGAAGGTGCCCGCGAGTTCCTTGCCGCGCGGAACGGCAACGGTCATGGACGCCAGGGGCTGCCGCACGCGGATGTTCTCGGACTTTCGCAACGCGGACCCCGCCGAGCAGATGGCACGGGTGGCTTCCATCAACGCGATGAGATCGTATTCCTGGGCCAGCACACCCTTCTGCGGCCAATCCGTCAGGTGCACCGACCTGCCGCCGGTCAGTCCGCGCCAGATGGCTTCGGTCTCCATCGGAAGCAGGGGCGCCGCCACACGACAGACGGTTTCGAGGCACGTGTAGAGGACGTCGAAGGCCGCGATGTCCTCGTCGAAGAAACGTTCCCGGGACCGACGGACGTACCAGTTGGTCAGCGCGTCCGCGTAGACCCGCAAGTGCTCGCACGCCGCCCAGACGTCGTACCGGTCGAAATCGTCCGTGACCTCCTCGATGAGTTGCCGTGTCTTGGCCAGGATGAAGCGGTCCATCACGTTCTCGCACGAGTACCGGAAACGGGCATCGTAGCCCCGACCGTCGAAGGCGGCGTTCGAGTACAGCGCGAAGAAGTGGTAGGCGTTCCACAGGGGAAGCATGACTTGCCGGACTCCCTCGCGGATACCGCGCTCGGTCACGATCAGGTTGCCGCCCCGCAGGATCGGCGATGACATCAGGAACCAACGCATCGCGTCGGATCCGTCCCTGTCCAGCACCTCGGTCACGTCCGGGTAGTTGCGGAGCGACTTGGACATCTTCTGCCCGTCCGACCCGAGCACGATGCCGTGGGAGATCACGTTCGTGAACGCCGGACGGTCGAACAGAGCCGTGGCCAGGATGTGCAGCGTGTAGAACCATCCCCGTGTCTGGCCGATGTATTCGACGATGAAGTCGGCCGGGTAATGGCCTTCGAACCAGTCCTTGTTCTCGAACGGATAATGGACCTGGGCGTAAGGCATCGATCCCGAGTCGAACCACACATCGAGGACGTCCGGGACGCGGCGCATGGTCGACGCGCCCGTGGGATCATCCGGGTTCGGACGAGTCAGCTCGTCGATGTACGGCCGGTGGAGATCCGGTTCGCCGTCCTTGTTCAGCGGCAGGCGGCCGAAGTCGGCCTCCAGCTCGGCCAGCGAACCATACACATCGGTACGGGGATAGTTCGGATCGTCCGAAACCCACACGGGGATGGGCGAGCCCCAGTAACGGTTGCGGGAAATCGACCAGTCACGGGCGTTCTCGAGCCACTTGCCGAACTGGCCGTGCTTGACGTTCTCAGGGATCCAGTTGATCTCCTCATTGAGTTCGACCATCCGGTCCTTGAACTGGGTGACGGACACGTACCAGGACGTGATCGCGCGGTAGATCAGAGGGTTCCGGCACCGCCAGCAGTGCGGGTACGAGTGGACGTACGAGCTCTCACGCACGAGCAGTCCCTTGGCGCGCAGGTGACGCACGATCGGGGTGTTCGATTCGAAGACCTGCATTCCGACGACGTCCTCGAGCTCCGTCCCGTTGAACAGGGGCAGGACCCGCGCGCCCTCGTCGACGGTCAGGATCACCGGGATTCCGTACTTCTCGCACGTCGCCTGGTCGTCCTCACCGTAGGCCGGGGCCTGGTGGACAATTCCGGTGCCGTCCGTGGTCGTGACGTAATCGGCCACGAGGATTTTCCACGCGTTCTCGGTTCCGAACTTCTCGGTGTCGGTAAACGCGTCGAACAGCGGCTCGTACCGGATGCCCTCGAGGTCCTTGCCGAGGTAATGGGCCTCGATGGCCTCCCGCGCCGAATCGGCGTCCTCATAGCCGAGATCCGTCGCGTAATCCTCGAGTCGCTCGGAGGCCAGCAGGAAGCGATCGGCCTTGGCCGAGGTTCCGTTGGGGCCGGCGGGCAGGGCCACGTAATCGATCTCCGGTCCGACCGCCAGCGCCAGGTTGGCGGGAACCGTCCAGGGTGTCGTGGTCCAGCCGATGGCGGCGACTCCGGCGAGTTCACGGCTCGCCGGCGTGTCTCCTTCCTTGAGAAAGAACGTCGTCGTGATCGTGGGGTCCTGACGGTCCTTGTAGACGTCGTCGTCCATCCGGAGCTCGTGGTTGGACAGCGGCGTCTCGTCCTTCCAGCAGTACGGAAGGACGCGAAATCCCTGGTAGGTCAGGCCCTGGTCGTGAAGGCGTTTGAAAGCCCAGATCACCGACTCCATGTACTCGACGTTGAGCGTCTTGTAATCGTTCTCGAAGTCGACCCAGCGGGCCTGGCGGGTCACATACTCTTGCCACTCGTCGGTGTACTTGAGCACGGCAGACCGGCAGGCATCGTTGAACTTGTCGATGCCCATTTCTTCGATCTGCTTCTTCTCGGACATGCCGAGCTGTTTCATGACTTCGAGCTCGGCGGGCAGGCCGTGCGTATCCCAGCCGAAACGGCGATCGACCTTGTTGCCGCGTTGCGTCTGGTACCGGGCGACGAGATCCTTCACGTAACCAGTCAGGAGATGGCCGTAGTGGGGCAGGCCGTTCGCAAAGGGAGGGCCGTCGTAGAACACGAACTCGTCCGGGGTGCCTTCGGCGCTGTCGCGCTGCTCGATACTGCGCTGGAAAGTCCCGTCCTCGCTCCAGTAGTCGAGGACTCCTTCTTCCAGTTTCGGGAAGGAAGGTGAGGCCGGAACGCCACCGGATGCTGCGTTGGCGGAGTCGGTGGTGGCCTTGGGGTAGTGAGTGCTCACGTGGTCATCCTGGATCTCGAAATCGAACATTCGTTTGCGTCAGGACGCCATGACGACGCGGTACCACCTCACTTGCCGTGAAAACTGGGACGACCCGCGGTGACCAAAGAAGGTCACCGCGGGGGTGTCTCAGCGGCCACGGCCGCTTCATGACGGCTGTCTCGGGCCTACCCGTCCGGGTCTAGTGAGGCTGTATCTATTCCGTGATCTCCCGCGCCGCAACGCCGAATGGGACATCACAGGTACTGCCCGTTCTTCCGGATTGCTCGCCGGTGATGGCCGGGTCGTCGCACTGCATATCAGTCTAAGCAGTTGGGCGATCCCTGTCTAACCCCTATCGCCGACGGATTTTGCGCCGCTGTTCCGGTCCGTCATGAGGCCCTCGATGACGCCGTCGGGGCGCGTTCGCGGCGGAACGGATGTGAGTCCCCAAGTGACATCGGGGCCGATCAACGGCCTAGAATCGAGGGCATGACGACTCCCCAACAGCGCAAGACAGCCACACGGTCCGCCCTCGTCCAGGGGACCGCGCTGGCTGCCATGGGTGCTCTGCATTTTGTCCGTCCGGAGCATTTCGATGCTCTGATTCCGGCGTCCCTTCCGGGGTCGGCCAGGGCCTGGACGCTCGGTTCGGGCGTGGCCGAGCTGGGGGTGGCCGCGCTCTTGCTCAACCGCCGCACCCGACGCACGGGCGGTCGGGCCGCGGTTGCCCTCTACCTCGGTGTATGGCCGGGCAATTTCCAGATGGCGTGGGACTACCGCAACAAGGCCCCGCTTCCGAAACTGATCGCTTGGGGACGGTTGCCCTTGCAGTTGCCGATGATTTCCTCGGGATTGCACGTGGCCCGACACGCAGCCTGAGCCGAATGTACCGGCTGACGTCACGGACTATCAGGTGCCAGGCGAACGACGTCGCCGATCACGATGACCGCGGGCGCGGCCACTGAGCGCGCTTCGCAGCGAGCGGCAATGTCGGACAGGGTTCCGAAGGTTGTCCTCTGCTCGGGCGTCCAGCCGCGCTCGATCACGGCCGCCGGTGTCGACTCGGGACGCCCGGCCATCATCAGCCGTTCGGCGGTCTCTGCGAGCCGCGTGACGCCCATGAGCAGCACCAGGGTGTGGTCCGTTCCGTATGGCGCGGCATCCAATTGCTGATGCCCGGTGATGACCGTGAACCCTGTGGCGGCGCCCCTGTGCGTCACCGGGATGCCCGCCGCCGCCGGGACAGAGATCGCGGACGTCACCCCCGGGACGACTTCGGTTTCGATCCCGTGGGACGCGCAGTACTCGACCTCTTCTCCCCCACGACCGAGGACAAAGGGGTCGCCACCTTTCAGCCGGACGACCCGGGCGCCGGTGCGGGCCTCGCGCACCAGGATCTCGTTGATCTCGGACTGAGGCACCGGGTGATGGCCGGCTTTCTTGCCGACCTCGATGATGACCGTGTCTTCCCGGAGCCGCGGCAGCACGTCCCGCGGGCCGAGACGGTCGGCGACGACGACGTCGGCCATGGCGAGCAGGAACCTTCCCCGGACCGTCAGGAGCTCGACGGCGCCGGGTCCGCCACCGACGAGGGCCACGGTTCCGGGTTTCTGGGCGTCGTCGACGGAGACCCTCTCGGATTGGGGATCCACGGGGGCCGTCCCGGATTCGAGGGCCGCCTCCAGCCATGCCGCGATGCGTTTGGCCCGGCGGGGGTCCTTGTTCGCGTTGACTCCCACGGTGACGCCGTGCGACTCGGCGACGCTGGGGACCCACGCCGTCCCCGCCTCCGGATCTCCGCCCTTGACACAGAAGATTTTCCGGCGAGCGGCCTCCTCGGACACGAGGTCCTGGGTCGCCGGATCCGAGGTGTGGGTCAGAACGAGCCAGACCTGGTCCAGGTCCGAAGGCATGAAGTCCCGAGCCTGCCAGCGCAGTTCGCCGCGTCCGGTCCAGTCGCGGATCTCCGGGCTCACGGTCGGTGCGACGACGGTCACGCGTGCCCCGTCCTCGAGGAGCGGGCCGATGCGCCGCGTGGCGACGGGTCCGCCGCCGACGACGAGCACATCCAACCCTCGCAGCTGCAGTCCGAGTGGATAGGTCATGAGTCCGGGGTCGTCAGCCCTCGTCCCCGAGCCAGTCCTCCAGAGGATCCTCGGCTTCGACGACGCCGGGGGCCGCTATGCCTGCCCCCAAGGTGTCTCCCGAGAGCGGATCGATGACCAGAAAGGCGCCGGTTTGACGATGGTGTTCGTAGTCCTCCACGGGCAACGGGGTCGCCGTTCTGATCGCCACGGATCCGATGTCGTTCAGCTCGAGGGCATTGGCCGGACCGTCCGTGAGATCGGTCAGGTCGAGCCGGGCGTGCACCTCCTCGACCAGAGCCTTGACCGTGGCGGCCCCGTGTTTGATGAGAACCTTGGCTCCGGGAGTGAGCGGCTTGTCGTTCAGCCACGCGATCCTGGCGCCGAATTCACGGTGCCCAGCGGGTGCGGACTCGGCGGCGGCAAGCATCGACCCACGGGCCAGGTCCAACTGGTCCTCGATCTCCAGGACGACCGACTGCGGCGATCGCGCCTCATCCACGCGTTCCGTGCCGCTCCACAGGCCGGTCACGCGGGTGGTTCTGCTGG
Source organism: Rothia koreensis (assembly GCF_004136575.1). Taxonomy (GTDB): domain Bacteria; phylum Actinomycetota; class Actinomycetes; order Actinomycetales; family Micrococcaceae; genus Rothia; species Rothia koreensis. The sequence goes on along the minus strand of NZ_NOIQ01000001.1, from coordinate 585,209 downwards.
TTCCGGCGACGGCGATGCTCTGCCCCACCCGGATCGATCCGGCAGAGATTTGCCCCGCGTAGCCCCGGAAATCGCGGTAGTCGTCCTCCTCCAGACCCGGAGCCAGGGAGCCCTGGGGCCGGATCACGGTCTGCACGGGCATGCGGAACGGTTCAGTCGCCTGGAGGGAGCGATCGCGGTCGGGCAGCTCCTCCAGGAGTTCGAGCAGCGTCGGACCGGTGTACCACGGGGTTCTGGAGGATGCGGTCACCACGTTGTCGCCCTTCAGCGCCGATACAGGGACCGTCAGTGCGCCGTCGATTTCGAGCTCTCTCGCCACACGATCAATGTCCGCGGAGATCTCCTCGTACACGGACTCCGAGTAGTCGACGAGGTCAATTTTGTTCACCGCGATGATGACATGCGGGACCCGCAGGAGCCTGGTCACCGCCAAGTGCCGTCGGGTCTGTTCAAGGACGCCGTTCCGCGCATCGACCAGGAGCACCACGGCGTCGGCGGTCGAGGCACCCGTGACCGTGTTCTTCGTGTACTCCACGTGACCGGGGCAATCGGCAAGAATGAAGTTGCGTGCGTCGGTCGCGAAGTACCGGTAGGCGACGTCGATCGTGATGCCTTGTTCGCGTTCCGCCCGCAGACCGTCGGTCAGCAGGGCAAGGTCGATCTCTTCGCCCGAGGCGCCGAAGCCTCGTTCCGCGGATGTCCTGGCAACGGCTTCCAACTGGTCGGCCAGGATCGCCTTCGAGTCGAAGAGAAGCCTTCCCACCAGGGTGGATTTGCCGTCGTCGACCGACCCGGCCGTGGCGAAGCGGAACAGGGTCCTGGTGCTCCCGGTCGAGGCGGCGAGCGTGTCGGTGATCGTCATCTAGAAATACCCGTCTTTCTTGCGGTCTTCCATGGCCGCCTCCGAAATGCGGTCGTCCGCACGAGTCGCGCCCCGTTCGGTCAGGGTGGACACGGCAACCTCCTGGACCACTTGGGACGCGTCCGCGGCCGAGGACTCGACGGCGCCCGTGCAGGACATGTCCCCCACCGTGCGGTACCGCACGACCCGGCGCTCAACTGTCTCATCGGGGCCCGGCACGGACACCGTGCCGACCGCGCGGATCATCCCGTCCCGCAGGAACGTGTCCCTCTCGTGGGCATAGTAGAGACTCGGTATCTCGATGTTCTCGCGCTCGATGTAGCGCCAGACGTCGAGCTCGGTCCAGTTGGACAGTGGAAATGCCCGGACGTGCTGTCCCGGCGTGTGACGGCCGTTGTAGAGGTTCCACAATTCGGGCCGCTGACTGCGCGGATCCCACTGCCCGAAGTCGTCCCGGAGGCTCAGCACTCGTTCCTTGGCACGCGCCTTGTCCTCGTCCCGGCGTCCTCCGCCGAAGACGACGTCGAAACGGTTGCTCGCGATCGTGTCCAGAAGCGGGACCGTCTGCAACGGATTGCGCGTCCCGTCCGCTCGTTCCTCAAGTTCTCCCCGATCGATGTACTCCTGCACGGAGCCGACCACCAGTTGGGTTCCCAGCCTTTCGACGGCGCGGTCCCGGAACTCCAGGACCTCCGGGAAGTTGTGTCCCGTATCGATGTGCACCAACGGGAACGGAACCCGTCCCGGGAAGAACGCCTTGGCCGCCAGGTGCGCCATCACCACGGAGTCCTTGCCGCCGGAGAACAGCATGGCCGGACGGTCGAACTCCGCTACGACCTCGCGGATGATGTGGATTGACTCCGATTCCAGGATGTCCAGGTCAGTCAGCGTACGGACATCGGCATCGGACTCTGCGAGTGCCACGGCGGGTCCGCCCCTCCCAGGGGAAATCTCAGTGGTCATAGACGGATTCGTTCCTTCGTTCGTCGCGCTCACAGGTGTATCCCGCATTCCGTCTTGGACAGACCCGCCCAACGACCGGCGCGCGGGTCCTCCCCTTCGGCAACGGGCCGGGTGCAGGGCTGGCATCCGATGGACGGATATCCGTTGGTCAGCAACATGTTGACCGGCACGCCGTTCTCATTCGCGTAATCGACCAGGTCGTCGAAGGACCAGGTCGCCATCGGGTTGGCCTTGACCAGGCCGTGGGAGTCGTCCCAGGTGACCAATGGTGTATTGGTGCGTGTGGGTGCTTCTTCCCTCCGTACTCCGGTGAACCACAGCTTGTAGCCTGCAAGGGCCTTGTTGAGCGGTTCGACTTTCCTCATCCGGCAGCACGCTGCGGGGTCGGAGGCAAACAGGTCCTTCCCGTACTCACGGTCTTGTTCCTCAACCGTCAGCTCGGGCTTCAGATCCACGATGTTGACGTCGAGGGATTCCTGCACCAGGTCGCGGGTACCCATGGTTTCCGGGAAGTGGTACCCGGTATCGAGAAAGAGCACGTCGACGCCGGGAAGGTGTTTGGCAACGAGGGCGGGCAGAACGGCGTCGGCCATGGAACAGGCCACGGCAACATCGGAGGTCTCGAAGTTCTCGGCGACCCAACGGATCACCTCTTCCGCATTGGCTTCCCAGTCCAGACGATCCTCGGCCCGGTCCGCCAGAGTGCGAAGGTCATTCTCGGTGTCGGTGGTCATACCAGTTCCTCCTCTTCCGCGTTCTTGGCCCACCGGGCGAAGGTCTCGCCCTCCGTCCGGGTGTCGATGTAGCGCCGGATCAGACGCTCCACGTAGTCGGAGACGTCATCTGCGGCGACCTTCAGGCCACGCACGGTTCGTCCGAGTTCTCCCTCGGCATCGTTGCGGTAGTTCGCGAGTCCGCCACCCAGATGCACCTGGAACCCGGAGGTCTGGCCGCCCTCGCCGTCGGGAATGATCTGTCCCTTCAGACCGATGTCGGCCGTCTGGATCCGGGCGCAGGAGTTGGGGCAACCGTTGACGTAAAGGCTCAACTGCTCCGGCAGCTGGTCCCGAACATCGGCCAATCGCTCCTCGAGCTCGCCGACCACACGCTCGGCGGTGTTCTTCGTTTCGACGATGGCCAGCTTGCAGAACTCGATGCCGGTGCACGCCATGGTGTCGCGCCGAAACACCGATGGTGACGCCGACAGACCGAGCTCCTCCGCTTCGGCGACGAAGTCCTCGACCGACTCTGCAGGCAGATCGAGAACCACGAGCTTCTGGTACGGCGTCGTGCGCAATCGCGCGGAACCGTATTTCTCCATCAGGTCGGCGAGCCGAGTCAGCAGTCCCCCTCCGACTCGACCGACCATCGGGCTCAGGCCGACGTAGTAATTGCCGTCCTTCTGCCGGTGCGTTCCGACGTGATCGCCGGAGTGCTTCGGGGCAGACGGCTCGGGCCCGTCCTCGAGGGCATATCCCAAGTACTCCTGCTCGAGTACCTCGCGAAACTTTTCGGGCCCCCAATCGGCCATCAGGAACTTGAGTCTTGCGCGATTGCGCAGGCGCCGGTAGCCGTAGTCCCGGAAAATCCGGATGACCCCGTGCCACATGTCGGGGGCCTGTTCTTCGCTCACGAAGGCCCCAAGCCGCACGGCGAGTTTCGGATTGGTCGAGAGCCCTCCACCGACCCACAGGTCGAACCCGGGGCCGTGTTCGGGATGTTCGACGCCGATGAGCGAGATGTCGTTGATCTCGTGGACGACGTCCTGACTCGGGTGACCTGACACCGCGGTCTTGAACTTGCGCGGCAGATTCGCCAGGTCAGGGTCACCGATGAACCGTTCCTTGATGGTCTCGATCACCGGCGTCGGATCCAGGATTTCGTCCTCGGCCACACCGGCCAGAGGGGAACCCAGAATCACTCGGGAGACGTCACCGCACGCCTCCGTGGTCGAGAGCCCGACGTTCTCCAGCCGTCGCCAGATCTCGGGCACGTCCTCGACCGAGATCCAGTGCATCTGGATGTTCTGCCGGTCGGACACGTCCGCGGTTCCGCGGGCGAATTCTTCGGAGATTCCGGCGATCGTGCGCAGCTGTTCGAGGCTCAGCTGCCCGCCGTCCAGCCGGATCCTCATCATGAAGTACCGGTCTTCGAGCTCGCGGGTCTCCAGCTTGGCCGTGCGGCCGCCGTCGATACCCGGCATGCGTTGCGTGTAGAGCCCCCACCAGCGGAAACGGCCGTGAAGGTCGTCGTCGGAGATCGCATCGAAGCCCTCGTGGGCGTACTTCTCCTCGATGCGACGGCGCACGTTGAGCCCGCTGTCCTCGAGCTTGAACTCCTCGTTGTGGTTCATCGGCTCGGTGCCGTCGATCTTCCACTGGGCGTTCGGCTTTTTCGCACGAGGTTTGGCGCTGGCGCCGCCCTCTTGGTTCTCCCGTGTCTGTGCAACCATGCATGGAACTCTAGGAACGTTACCGCTCTATCCAAAGTCCCGTCTCAACACGCATCAACACAAGGACTCGCAGAGTCACACAGTGCAGTGAATCGCCCGGTCCAGGGCGATGCCCGCCACGGTGCCCAAGGAGTCGGGGTCGCCGACGTCGAGCAGCGTCCGAGTGACGCCGTCGGCCCCGGCCTGGTGCAAGCGGTCCTGGAAAGTGCCCGGGGCGAGGATGTATGAGGAGACGAAGACCCGTGGGGCCCCTCGCCGGCGACATGCCTCGACCGCGACCGGAACCGTGGGGTCGGCCGCGGCCCCGAAGGCGACGTCCACCCGTTGTCCGAGAACGCGCTCCAGGTTCCTCGCCTGCGCCCGGGCGTCTTCGCCCCCGGCGGCGACGGACGAGCCGACGACGGCCATCACGACGCCGTCGCCCTGCTTCCACCCGGCTTCGTCGAGACGCCGGGCCTGGAGGTGCGCAAGTCGCTCAGAGGGACCCAACGGATCCGCGATCCGGATCCGATCCGTTCGCACGCCCGTCCCGCTCGCCTCCCCGGCCCCGAATCGTGCTGCCGCATCACGCAGGTCGATGTTCGTGTGGTATCCGGTCGACAGAAGCAGCGGCATGATGATCCCCGGACGGTCCGTGGGCAAGTCGGCAACGACGTCGCCGACCGCGGGGGTCTGGACGTCGACCGACGCGCCCAGAACCGGCCGCCCGATTCGACGTCCGATGGCTGCGACCAGGGCAGCCATGGTCTCCTGCCCCTGGGCATTCCGGGTGCCGTGGCCGCACGCAATCAGGCTGACCCCGGAGAAGGTGTTCGCGTCCACGCTCTCGCCTATGACCGGCGGATCACTTTGAACTGGGATGCCTGCGCCACGGGTCTCATCGTGATCTGGTCCAGGTTGATGTGGTGAGGCAGGGTGACCGAGAACGTAACCACCCGGGCGACGTCTTCAGCGGTCAGCGGTTCGTCGACACCGCGGTACACACTGTCCGCGGCGTCCTGGTTGCCGCCGAGCCTCTTGACCGAGAACTCTTCCGTCCGGACCATGCCGGGACAGATCTCGATGACACGAAGGTTGTTCTCTGCCTCCTCGAGGCGCAGCGCCTGGGTCATGCCCCGTTCGCCGAATTTGGCGGCGTTGTATCCCCCGCCCCCTTCGTAACCGGCCTCTGCCGCCGTGGAGGTGAGGTTCATGACGGTGCCGTGCCCGTTGGACCGGAGAGCCGGGAGAAAGGCCTGCGTCACGTGGAGGGTCCCGATGACGTTGAGCCTGAACATCGATTCCCAGTCCGCGGGGTCGCCGTCCGCAACCGGGTCGACGCCGATCGCGGCACCGGAAATATTGAGCAGTGCGTCGATGGTTCCCTGTTCCTCGATGACACGCTCGGCGAGATCGTCCACCGCGTCTCGGTCCGTAATGTCCAGTGAATGGGGAATGACCCCGGTCTCCTTGGCCAGCTCCTCAAGTCGCTCGGCACGACGCGCGACGGCGTAGACGGTCCACCCCTCGTCTGCGAGTTGGCGTGCGGATTCCCGGCCGATTCCGGAACTCGCGCCGGTCACGACCGCGACCTTCGCTGAGAGCTTCTTCGTGGCTGAATCATGGGTGCTGAGTTGCGTCATGGAACCAGACTACAAAGGCCACCCGCGGCCGAACAGCTTGAGGGAATTTGTCCGGACATTATTACAAAATACGTCCCGTGCGGATGGTGCTTCATGGGTGATGCGCCGCATCGAGGGTTTCGCCGGGTGCATGAGAGAATGGGCAGCATGGCTGAATTCGATCAGGGCACAGACACGCCCACCACAGTTTCCGTTCCCGACAAGCCCGGACTCGAAGGTCTGGAGGAGAAGTACTCGCAGCTCTGGCGATCCTCCGGAACCTACGCCTTCGACGAAAACACCGAGCGAGGCTCCGTCTACTCGATCGATACGCCTCCCCCGACGGCCTCGGGGTCGTTGCACGTCGGCCACATGTTCTCCTACACCCAGACCGACGTTGTCGCGCGCTACCAGAGAATGAAGGGCAAGAACGTCTTCTACCCCTTGGGGTGGGATGACAACGGCCTCCCGACCGAACGCCGCGTGCAGAACTACTACGGCGTGCGGTGCGACCCGTCCAAGCCCTACGTCGAGGGCTATCGACCGCCCGAGAAGCCGGCGAAGAACCAGCGCGATTGGGACGTGGTCTCGCGCCAGAACTTCATCGAGCTCTGCGAGGAGCTCGCGGTCGAGGACGAAAAGGTCTTCGAGAACCTGTTCATGACTCTCGGTCTCTCGGTCGATTGGGACCGCACCTACCGCACGATCGACGACCACTCCCGCAAGGTCTCCCAGCTGGCTTTCCTCAAGGACCTCGAGGCGGGCAACGCCTACATGGCCGAGGCCCCGACGATGTGGGACGTGACCTTCCGGACCGCCGTCGCGCAGGCCGAGCTCGAGGACAAGGAGCGCGACGGCGCCTACCACCGCGTGTCCTTCCATCGCCACGACGGCGGCAAGGTCTGGATCGAAACCACGCGGCCGGAATTGTTGCCCTCGTGCGTGGCACTGGTGGCCCATCCCGATGACGAGCGCTACCAGGAGCTCTTCGGGACAACCGTGACTTCCCCCTTGTTCGGGGTCGAGGTCCCGGTCAAGGCTCACGAGCTCGCGCAACCCGACAAGGGGTCGGGCATTGCCATGATCTGTACGTTCGGCGACACCACGGACGTCACCTGGTGGCGGGAGCTCCAATTGGACACCCGTGCACTGATCGGGCGCGACGGTCGCTTCGCTCGGGAAACCCCCGAGTGGATCACCGCCGACGACGCCCGCGAACGCTACCAGCGCATGGCCGGTGCCACCGTGTTCTCGGCACAGAAGGCCGTCGTCGAGATGCTTCGCGAGACCGAGGAAATGGACGGTGATCCCAAGAAGATCACTCACCCGGTCAAGTTCTACGAGAAGGGCGACAAGCCCCTCGAAATCGTCACGTCACGCCAGTGGTACATCCGCAACGGCGGCCGGGACGCGGACCGCCGGCAGGACCTGGTCAATCGCGGCCGCGAGATCCAATGGCACCCCGAATTCATGCGATCCCGCTACGAGAACTGGGTCGAGGGACTCAACGGCGACTGGCTCATTTCCCGCCAGAGATTCTTCGGTGTGCCCTTCCCGCTGTGGTACGCGGTCGACGACGCCGGCGAACCAGACTATGAGAGGCCCTTGCTGCCCAGCGAGGATCTCTTGCCGGTGGACCCGGCGGCGCAGGCCCCCACGGGGTACGACGAGTCACAGCGTGACCAGCCCGGTGGGTTCACGGCGGATCCCGACGTCCTCGACACGTGGGCCACGTCGTCGTTGACCCCGCAGATTGCCACGGGATGGGCCGTGGACTCGAGCCTTCACGAGAAGACCTTCCCCATGGACCTGCGTCCGCAAGGCCACGACATCATCAGGACATGGTTGTTCAGTTCCGTTGTCCGCGCCGAAACGCTCGCGTCGACGATTCCGTGGACCAATACGGCACTCTCCGGCTGGATCCTCGACCCCGACCGCAAGAAGATGTCCAAGTCCAAGGGCAACGTCGTGGTTCCGGACGAGGTCCTGAGCAAGCACGGGGCGGACGCGGTTCGCTATTGGGCCGCTTCGGCACGCCTCGGCGCGGACACCGCCTACGACGAGGGCCAGATGAAGATCGGGCGGCGCCTCGCCATCAAACTGCTCAATGCGTCCAAATTCGTCCTCATGCAAGGCGTGGACGAATCCTCGATCATCGGGCACGGGGCAACGGCGGCCACCGTCACGAACGGGCTCGACCGGGCGCTGCTGGCCCAGCTGGGCGATCTCGTCACCGCGGCCACGGAAGCCTTCGAAAAATATGAGTACGCTCGCGCGCTCCAGCTGACGGAGTCGTTCTTCTGGAGATTCACGGACGACTACGTCGAGTTGGTCAAGGACCGTGCCTACGGCGCTCGTGGGGAGAGCGAGCAGGCGTCCGTGCACGCGGCCCTGGCCACGACCTTGGATGCACTCCTCCGACTCTTCGCACCGTTCCTGCCCTTCGCGACAGACGAGGTCTGGTCCTGGTGGCGTCACGGATCGGTCCATCGCTCCGAGTGGCCGACGACCCAGGGTTGGGCCGAGGTCGCCGCTTCGGGAGACGCCGAGGTTCTCGACGTCGTCGGGCGCGCTCTCTCCGGGCTCCGCAAGTCGAAGTCCGAGGCCAAGGTCAAGCAGCGCACCGAAGTCGCTTCGGCGACCGTTGCCGTTCCTTCGGAGAGCGTCCCCCGGTTGCATGCTGGTCTGGACGACCTCAAGGCCGCCGGCAACGCCCGGAAGATCGATGTGACCGAATCGGACGAGGACATCACCGTCACGAATGTCGAGCTCGTCCCCGGCGAGTAGTCGGCATCAGATGGGCCTCCGGCCGCCGGAGGCCCATCTCCCCCCCCCTGAACCATCGGCCCGCCGAACGGGTGAGAACGCGGCCTGGACCAGCAAGGCCCGGGACGCAGAGCCTGAGGAGAAGATCCCGAACGTGACAGACGACCCCAACTACCCTGTCTACCAGGGCGACACCGACAAAGCGGGCGAGAGCCGAATCAAACAGCAGTTCTCCGACAGCCGGCGGCTGGTCGAGGGACTGTCGGACGAGATCTATTTCGTGTTTGCCGGGTTGGCCTCACTGTGGCTCGCGGTCGTCTCCCTCACGGAAGCCGTGCATCTGAGCTGGTGGTCGGTTCTGTTCATCCTCATTTTCTGGGGCCTCGCCTCCTACCTGACGTTGCCCCGCATGCACCGGATCATGACCAACATCTACGTTCCGGACTATTTCTTCGGGCGCACACAGACCGCGGACGGGCTCCTCGGCGATCCGGTCAACCTGGCGCTCAAGGCCGAAGAGGACGACATCCACGAAGCCATGAAGAAGGCCGGCTGGACCAAGGCCGAGGACGTGACGCTGAAGAGTTCGTGGCGCATCGTCGTCTCGTCCCTCCGCAAGACGTCCTATCCGGAGGCGCCGGTCAGTCCCCTCATGCTGTTCGGCAGGAAACAGGACTTCGCGTACCAGCAGGAAGTGGACGGCAATCCCAGCAAACGCCACCACGTGCGCTTCTGGAAGACCCCCAAGGGCTGGAAGCTGCCCGGCGGCATCGAGGTCGACTGGCTGGCAGCCGCGACCTACGACCACGCCGTCGGCCTGTCCCTCTTCACGTTCCAGGTCACGCACAAGGTGGATCCTGACACGGATCAGGAGCGCGACTACGTCGTCTCGACCCTCGAGTACAGGAACCCCGAGGTCTCCCACGAGGTTCTGAACGACTTCATGGGCGGGTACAACTCGCGCAATGGCGGCGGCGACAGCATCAACACCGACGGGGACATGCCGATCCTGGACTTGGACGACGTCGTGCCCGGCGACCACTTGTCGGAGGAACAGAAGGACCCGAGACGGAAGCACCGCAACCTGTCCGAGCTGGCCAGGAAGGCCCCGCCGGACGTCTGGCTCGCCGGCGGGCTCGTGACACTCGTGGCCCTGTTGCAAGTCGCTCGCTCGGTGTACCGGCTCATGACCCCCGGGGTCGTCGACCAGCTGGACAATGACCTGGCCGTCTCTGCCAGAAATTTTGTGAGCGACACCGGCAACGACCTGTGGAACTTCGTGCTCACTTTCATGAGCCTCGGCGTGACGCTTCTGGCCGTGTTCCAAGTTCTTCTGTCGATCAATGTGATTCGCGGACGCCACATGGCCCGGCAGTTCAATCTGGCTTTCCTGGGTATTAGCTTCATCGTCGTCGCGATCCAGATCGGCACCGATACCGCCGACTCGAGCAACGTCTACGCGGTCTTCGTGCTCATGGCGAGCCAGGTTTTCGCGATGCTCTCCTACACCTCGGACGAGGCTGTCAACTACACCTGGGCCAGTTCACAAGAAAGGCGCCGAGCCAAGAAGGCCCGGCGCCAATCCCGCGAAAGGTCCTCGCGCGAGGACCAACGCGTCTAGTCGAAGATCGGTCCGCTGGTCCGGGACCGCTTGAGCTCGAAGAATCCCGGGTACGAGGCGAGTGCCACGGCCCCGTCCCAGACCTTGGTCGCGTCCTCGCCCTTGGGTGCCGGTGACATCACGGGCCCGAAGAACGCGGTCCCCTCGATCGCGATGATCGGGACTCCCACGTCGTCGCCCACGAGGTCCAGGGCCTCCCTGTTGGAGGCACGCAACTTCTCGTCGTAGGCTTCCGAGTCCGCGTGATCGGCGAGCTGGGCCGGAAGTCCGGTCTCGTCCAGCGCCTTGACGATGGCCTCGTGAAACCGACGCGCTTCGTCCGGCTCATCCGTCTTCTCCGGATGGATCGCGGTACCAACCGCATCGTAGAAGGCCTTGACCTTCTCCTGGCCGTGCTCCTCGCGCACGGCCATGGCAACGCGGGCGGGGCCCTGTGCGGCCTCGATGTGCTTCCGATAGTCCGGGTCGAGGTCCTTGCCGTCGTTCAGGATCGAGAGGCTGAAGGGATGCCACGTCACCTCGACGTCGCGAAGGCGCTCGACCTCCGTCATCCACCGAGACGTCATCCAGGCCCAAGGGCAAATCGGGTCGAACCAAAAGTCTGCGTGCTGGGTCATGATGTTCCGGCTCCTTGTCGTGCTGCTCGTACATGAATGGGTTCCGCCCATAGCAACATGCGACCGGGAGGGTTTATGCCCGACCCTGGTGAATCAGTTCACGGGGCTGCGCCGTCTCGGTCGGGGCCGGGCCGGCCTTGGCCTCGTTGCCGCGGCCTTTCCTCAGCTTGAAGGTGTCGATGGTGTAGACCACGATGGCAACCACGAACAGAGCGAGCGAGAGCCAACCGTAGAATTCCTTGAGCGCCGATTCGTAGGCAGAGCTGACGACTCCGGTACCCACGAGGATACCCATGAGCAACCATCCGTAAGCGACCGCGCTGAGCACCACGATCAGATTTCCCGTCACGGTGTCCCGGGTCTGGATTTCCGGTTCTCTGCCGTGACGCACCGAGTCGAGGTACATGAGACCACGAACCGCCACAGCGACGACGACCAGACCGATCATGGCCAAGGACTGTTCGTCCCGGGCAATCATGCCGTAGTCGGTCAGGACGGTGATCGCGAAGAGTCCGGTGATAGCGAGGAAGCTAGTAACCGCCTTGCGAACGGTCCGATGCATGTGTTCTCCCCTGTGGTTCCGTGCGTGACAGAAACCAGCTAAGCACCTGCCGTCACGGGCCTCAAACTGTGGGGAAAATCTTGATAAAACCGTGATCCAAACGGGACGAAAACACGTCACAGAGACCGAACCGTGATCTTTCAGCGGTGGCCAGTACCACTCCTGTCAGTGAACGGGAGGGACCTCAGGAAGCGTCCTTCTTTTGCTCATCCAGCATGTCCTTGGTGACGAGCTCCGGCTCGGATCCGTGACGGACCACATCCCCCGTGATGATCACTTGGGCGACGTCCTCACGTGACGGAATGTCGAACATGATGGACTGCAACAGGTCCTCAAGGATCGCGCGCAGCCCTCGAGCACCTGTGCCTCTCTCCATGGCCAGTTCGGCCATCGCCCGGATTGCGTCGTCCTCGAACTCGAGTTCGACGTCGTCCAGGGCAAACATGCGCTTGTACTGCTTGACGAGTGCGTTGCGTGGTTCCGTGAGCACACGACCCAAGGTGTCCACGTCCAGGGTGGACAAGCTTGTCAGCACGGGAAGCCGACCGATGAATTCGGGGATCAGCCCGAATTTCAGAAGATCCTCCGGCAGCAGCTTCTGGAGGATGTCGGCTTCCTTGGATGCTTCTTCGATGGGCGCCCCGAAGCCGATGCCCTTTTTGCCGACCCTGGAGCCCACAATGTCCTCGAGGCCGGCGAAGGCTCCCGCCACGATGAAGAGAACATTGGTCGTATCGATCTGCAAGAACTCCTGCTGGGGGTGCTTCCTCCCGCCCTGGGGCGGAACGGCCGCCACGGTGCCCTCGAGAATTTTGAGCAGAGCCTGCTGAACACCCTCGCCGGAGACGTCCCGCGTAATCGAGGGGTTCTCGGACTTGCGGGAGATCTTGTCGATCTCGTCGATGTAGATGATGCCCGTCTCGGCCTTCTTGACGTCGTAATCGGCGGATTGGATGAGCTTGAGGAGGATGTTCTCGACGTCTTCCCCGACGTACCCGGCTTCGGTCAGGCTCGTGGCATCCGCCATCGCGAAGGGCACGTTGAGCTTCTTGGCGAGGGTCTGTGCGAGATAGGTCTTGCCGGACCCCGTGGGACCGACCAGGAGAATATTGGACTTGGCCAGGTCGACGTCTTCCCCGCCCGTGGCGAGCAATGACTGCCCGCTCTGCGGCTGGCCGGAATCCTTGGCCTGGATTCTCTTGTAATGGTTGTACACGGCCACGGACAGTGCCTTCTTGGCGGGCTCCTGACCGATTACGTATTCCTGGAGATAGTCGAAGATCTCGCGGGGCCGAGGAAGCTCCATCGAGGTGATTTCCGAGACTTCCGCAAGCTCTTCCTCGATGATTTCATTGCACAGCTCGATGCACTCGTCACAGATGTACACGCCGGGGCCCGCGATGAGCTTGCGCACCTGTTTCTGAGACTTTCCGCAGAAAGAACATTTGAGCAGGTCGGTACTCTCACCGATTCTCGACATGCTGGCTCCTCAAATCTGAAGGTCTTGCGTGGAAGCCACGTGACGGATTCCGTACACCTGGTTGGCTCGCACTTCCTAGGCTACAGGTTGGCTCCCCTCGGAGCGAAGATGCCGCCCCTTGTCAGGCGCGCCCGACGGGTCTCCGCCGTTGTGGCCGCACCCGACAGAGGACGTCATCTCCCCTGCCTCCCCCGAGTGGTGGGAGATGACTTCGGCCGGCTCAGGTCACCCTGAACCGGCCGTCATCACCATCGACCGACCTCTCGGCCGGCCCTGCCTCAGTCCTGGGTATTGATCTGCGGCTTGTTGATCTTGCGAGAGTCGAGCACCTGGTCGATCAGACCGTACTCGTGGGCATCCTTGGCGGTCAGGATCTTGTCGCGCTCGATGTCCTTGTTGACCGTCTTCGAGTCCTTGCCGGAGTGCAGCGCGAGGGTGTCCTCGAGCCACGTGCGCATGCGCATGACCTCGTTGGCGTGGATTTCGATATCCGATGCCTGGCCGCCCTGCTGTCCGGCGAGGGCCGGCTGGTGGATCAGGACCCTCGCGTTGGGGAGCGCAAGGCGCTTGCCCGGTGTTCCTGCCGCCAGGAGAACCGACGCCGCGGACGCGGCCTGCCCCAGGCACACCGTCTGGATCTCCGGACGAATGTACTGCATGGTGTCGTAGATCGCCGTCATCGCGGTGAATGAACCGCCCGGCGAGTTGATGTACATGGTGATGTCACGGTCCGGGTCCTGGGCCTCGAGGACCAGCAACTGGGCCATGATGTCGTCGGCGCTGGCGTCGTCGACCTGAACGCCCAGGAAGATGATGCGGTCCTCGAACAGCTTCGCGTACGGGTCCTGGCGCTTGTACCCGTAGGGGGTCCGCTCCTCGAAGCTGGGGAGGACGTAACGGTTGGAGGGCATGGGGACGCCGGCTGCGGCGTCACCCTTGGCCTGCGGTGCGTTGAAGTTCATGTGTTCTTTCTCCTGAAAAGTCTCTGCGTTGACCGTTGGGCTGTGGCCCTCTCGGTGCTACTTCTCGTCCTTGAGGGTTCCGCCGCCACCGGAAACCGAACCGGCGCTCTGGGCGATGTGGTCGAAGAACCCGTATTCCAGGCCTTCGTCCGCGGTGAACCAGTTGTCGCGGTCGTTGTCTTCCAGGATCTGCTCGACGGTCTTGCCGGTCTGCTGCGCGGTCAGTTCGGACAGGCGACGCTTCATCGACAGGATCAGTTCGGCCTGGGTGCGAATGTCGGAGGCGGTGCCCCCGATGCCACCCGACGGCTGGTGCATCAGGATGCGTGCGTTCGGCGTAGCGTACCGCTTGCCCGGTGTCCCGGAGGACAACAGGAACTGGCCCATGGATGCGGCCATGCCGGTCGCGATGGTCACGACGTCGTTCGGGATCAACTGCATCGTGTCGTAAATGGCCATGCCCGCGGTGATTGAGCCACCGGGCGAGTTGATGTACAGGTAAATGTCCGACTTGGGGTCTTCGGCCGAGAGCAGGAGCATCTGGGAGCAGATGAGGTTGGCGTTGTCATCGCGGACCTCGGAGCCCAACCAGATGATGCGTTCCTTGAGCAACCGGTTGTAGACGTGGTCGTCCTGCCCATTGCCGGTTTCGCGACTCATGACGGGCTGTTGCTGCGCGGTACCCTGTCGGGTGCCCGCATCGTACGGAAGGTTGTGAGCCATAGTGCGTCTGACCTCTTTCGATCTTCGGAGTCGCCCGGTCGGTTCCATGACCCGACCCGGCCTCTGGGTGTCTGGGATCGACACTAGTATCCGAACGGCCTTCACGGCCGGGATACCGCCCCTCGTTCGCTGATGGCGTGCCAGTGCGACCTCGACCGCCCACGCTTCCACGCGGTCCCGACGCGAAAGGGCGACCCACCGAAACCGGTGGGTCGCCCCTGTACGTCGTCAGACTGACGGTGCGGATTCACCCGCCCCGGACAGTGTCCGCAAAACGTCGATTACGCCTCGTCGGCGCCCTCGACGTCCTTCTCGGCCTCGACCGTTTCTCCTTCGCCCTGCGGCTTGATGTAGGAGGACAGGTCGACGGCGTTGCCCTCGGTGTCAACGACCTCGGCCTTCTCCAGGACGGCGGCCAGCGCCTTCGAGCGGCGCACCTCGCCGACCATCATTCCGGCCTGGCCGGAGGAATCCAGCATCTGGGCGAACTGGTTGGGGTCCATGCCGTACTGCGAGGACATCGAGATGATGTAGTCGATCAGCTCGGACTGCTCGACGCCGACCTCTTCCTTGTCCGCCACGGCGTCCAGGATGACCTCGTTGCGGAAGGCACGCTCTGTGTTCTCGCGAACCTCGGCGCGGTGCTCCTCGGAGTCGTGGTCAGCCTCGGCGTTGGGGTTGTTGAAGTGCTGCTCGATCTGGTCCTCGACGACCTTCTCCGGAACGGGCACCTCGACCAGTTCCACGAGCTTGTCCAGGACCTTGTCACGAGCGGCGTTGCCCTGCTCGGCAATCTTGGACTGGGCGGCCTGCTTCTTCAGGTCTTCCTTGAGCTCGTCGATGGTGTCGAATTCCGAGGCCAGCTGGGCGAACTCGTCGTCGACCTCGGGCAGCTCACGCTCCTTGACGGCAGTGACCTTGACCTTGACGGTCGCGGCCTCGCCCGAGTGCTCACCACCGGCGAGAGTGGTCTCGAAGGTGGCGTCCTCACCAGCGGACAGGCCGGTGATGGCCTCGTCGAGGCCATCCAGCATGGTGCCGGCGCCCACCTGGTAGGACAGGTCGTTCGCGGCGTCGACCTCTTCCTCACCGATCAGGGCGTTCAGGTCGAGGGTCACGAAGTCGTCCTGAGCGGCGGGGCGCTCGACATTGATCAGCGTGCCGAAACGGCCGCGCAACTCATCGAGTGCCTTCTGCTCGTCCTCGGGAGTGACCTCTGCGGCGTCCACCTCAACCTTGAGCCCCTCGTAATCGGGCAGCTCAACCTCGGGGCGCACGACGACCTCGATGGCGACAGAGACGTCGGCCTCGCGATCGTTCTGCTCGGGCTTCTTCTGGACATCGACCTCGGGCTGTGCCAGCGGGGTGAGCTCGTTCTCGGTCAGGGCCTGCTGGTAGAAACCGTTGAGCCCCTCATTGAGTGCATTCTCCACCACGAAGTCGTAACCAACGCGCTGCTCGATGAGCTGGTTGGGGATCTTGCCCTTTCGGAAGCCAGGCATCTGGATCTGCTCGGCCAGTTCCTTGTACGTCTTGTTCAGAAACGGCTTGAATTCCTCGAAGGGAACGTCGACCTGGATCTTGGCCAGAGTCGGATTCAGCTTCTCGACGGCGGTCTTCACTTCCGTTGATCTCCTACGATTCGGGGTCAGGAACCGCCCTGCGGTGTGCCGGGCGGATGTGTCGAATACCTCTGATTATCAGGCGTCAGAGTCACACCTGGTCGACCGTCTGCCGTGGCCTGACGGCCGGCAACAGGTCGGTTCGGTGTTCCAACGTCGGGGCGACAGGACTCGAACCTGCGATCTCCTGCTCCCAAAGCAGGCGCGCTAGCCACTGCGCTACGCCCCGTAAGGCATATGCCAGTTTATGCGTGAATGGGCCAAATGTGCGAATCTTTCCGGCGACACGGCGCCGGATCGATTTGACGAACCGCCAAAAGGTGCGGTTATATTGTCGAGGTCCACACGGGGATGTAGCTCAATGGTAGAGCCTCAGTCTTCCAAACTGATTACGCGGGTTCGATTCCCGTCATCCCCTCTCCAGAGAAATCCGCTCCCGGTCTTGTCCGGGGGCGGATTTTTTGTTGCCCGTCGCAGCCCGGGCCCCGCGAGCCGGCACCTCCGTGGGACGAGGCTCCGCGAGGTGGCACTGCCGTGCACGATCGAGGCGGTTTTCGTCTCAGAATTGCCACGTCGGCGGGTGATGCGTCCAGGCCTCGACCCGGGCGAAGCCGGCCTTCACGTTTGGCAGACCGTGCACCAATACAATTTCCTGCCGCCCATGTCTTCCATCACGATCGCGTCGTTGCCGCACACCCGGCACGTGTGGCCCACACGGCCATAGACGTAATTCGCATGGGTGGGCCACGCATGGCGGGACGAGACACCGAGACGGTGCTCGGGCGCCGTCGTCACGATGCGACCGAGTTCCACCCCGGTACTCATGAGACGGACATTGTCCCGCCACAACAAGGCCGTGGTCTCATCGGGTACCCGGTGGGCGGGCGTATGCGGATCGAGTCCGGCACGGAAGAGGGACTCGGCCCGGTAGATGTTCCCGATGCCGGCGATCGCCTGCTGGTCCATCAGGACCGCACCGATCGGTCTGGAAGTCTTCTGGCACGCACTGTAGAAGGGCGTGGGGTCGGCGTCCGGGTCCAAGGGATCGGGGCCAAGCTTTTTCCGCAACTCGGCCACACCCGTGGGCTCGAGGATGCGGCACGTCGTCGCCCCGATCAGGTCCGCCCATCCATTGTCGGATTCGAGGCGCACGCGCGTCGTGGGTCTCGGGGCCGGAGGGCCGACGTATTCACGCTCGGCCTCCTCGGAATCGGACGACTCCTCCTCCCCCATTTTCCGCGGAGCGCCTATTGAGGACGACGCCCGAAACGTGGCATCACCACCAAAGGTCCAGGCGCCGTACATCCCCAGATGGACGTTGAGCGTCAGGTCGTTGTCGAAGACCAGGAAGAAATGCTTGCCATGCGCATATGCCTCCACGGCCCGTGCGCCGTCCACGAGCGCCGCGCCCTGCGCGAACCGGCCCTGGGGACTCGACGCACTCAGGCGCTGCCCCACGAAGGCGTCCTGGAACCTGCGCGCCACACGATGGATCGAATGTCCCTCAGGCACCGGACGACCGCCCTCGGGCGGACCTGTCAGAGTTCAGGCCGACCGTCTCAGTCATCGGTTTCCAGATGCTTGCCTTCGATGCGTCCGGTCGCCTCGAACTCTTCCATCTGCCCAATGCGGCGGACGTGACGTTCCTCCCCTGGAAATCCTTCGGTCAGAAAGACCTTGATGATCTCCAACGCTTCTTCGTTGGTGTGCTGGCGGCCACCCACCGCAACAATGTGGGCGTTATTGTGCTCGCGGGCGAGGGCGGCGGTCTCGTGGTTCCAAGCCAATGCGGCACGGATCCCGGGAACCTTGTTGGCCGCCATCTGTTCCCCGTTTCCCGATCCACCGAGGACGACGCCCAGGGAGTCCTCCCCATTCTCGCGATCCTTCCGGACGGCCAGGGCGGCGTTGATGCAGAAACTCGGGTAGTCGTCCTGCGGATCGTAGGCCTCGGGCCCGTGATCGACCATCTCGTACCCGAGTTCCGTCAAGGAGTCGACCAGGTAGCGGCTGAGCTCGAGCCCCGCATGGTCAGTGGCAATGTGAACGCGCACGTCGTACACCGTCCTCGTAGATTAAGCGCTGGAATAGTGTGGCGAATTCAAGCCTACCGGCTCCTGTAATAACCTGAGGGGCAGACGGAATTCTCTCTGAAAGGTGACCCATATGCCGGGACTCAATCTGACGCGCCAGGAAGCTTCCCAACGCGCGGAGACCGTGACAAGAGTGCACTCCTACCGGGTGGATCTTGATCTGACGGCTTCGGAGACCAGCTTCCCTTCGACCACCACGGTCGAATTCGACGCAGAACCCGGCACCTCGACCTTTATCGACGCCATCACCGAGCGTGTTCACTCGGTGACGCTCAACGGCAAGGAACTCGACCCGTCCGAGGTTTCCGACGGCGTACGAATCTCCCTGCCCGCTCTGGAGAGCAGCAATACGCTGACCGTCGTCGCCGACGCCGCCTATACCAACACCGGTGAAGGCCTCCATCGCTTTGTGGACCCCGTCGACGGCGAGGTCTACTTGTATTCCCAGTTCGAGGTTCCGGATTCCCGCCGGGTTTTTGCCGTTTTCGAGCAGCCGGACCTCAAGGCCGAATTCACGTTCACGGTCAGGGCTCCCAAGACGTGGAACGTGATTTCCAACCAGCCCGTGGATGTTCGTGACGAAGGGGCGGATTCCGACGTCTGGCATTTTGGTACGACGCCGCGGATCTCGTCCTACATCACCGCACTCGTCGCGGGCCCCTATACGAAGGTCTCCGACTCGTTGACCACCTCCGACGGACGCAATGTGTCGCTGGACATCTACGCGCGCCGGTCCCTCATGGAGTATCTCGATCACGAGGAAATCTTCGAACTCACCAAGCAGGGCTTCGACTTCTACGAGCGCCAGTTCGGCGTCCCTTACCCCTTCGACAAGTACGACCAGCTCTTCGTGCCTGAGTTCAACGCCGGCGCGATGGAGAATGCCGGCTGCGTGACGATTCTCGAGGACTACATCTTCCGGTCCAAGACGACCCAGGCAATGATCGAGCGCCGGGCGATCACGGTTCTCCACGAACTCGCGCACATGTGGTTCGGCGATCTGGTCACCATGAAATGGTGGAACGACCTGTGGCTCAACGAGTCCTTCGCGGAGTTCATGTCCCACCTCAGTGCCGCCGAGAACACCCGGTTCGAACACGCATGGACCACATTCTCGGCGATGGAAAAGACGTGGGCCTACCGTCAGGACCAGCTTCCCTCCACGCATCCGATCGTCGCGGACATCAAGGATCTGCACGATGTGCAGGTCAATTTCGACGGCATCACCTACGCCAAGGGTGCCTCCGTCCTCCGACAGCTGGTGGCCTGGGTCGGACAGGAAGAGTTCATGAAGGCCATGAACTCCTACTTCACGAAACATTCCTGGGGCAACGCGACTCTCGCCGATCTGATGGCCGAGTTGGAGACTACCTCGGGTCGCGAACTGAGGTCGTGGTCCCAGGCATGGCTCGAGACGGCGGGGGTCAACACGCTCACCCCCTCGGTTGAGGTCGATGACTCCGGGATGATCACCCGTCTTGACGTCATCCAGACGGCCCCCAACGAATACCCGACGCTGCGCCCGCACCGGATGACCGCCGGCTTCTACGACTTCGTGGACGGCAAGCTGGTTCGCGTGCACGGCGTCGAGTTCGACGTCGACGGCGAGCACACCGAGGTCCCCGATACCGCGGGACGACAGCGGCCCGCACTGATTCTCCTCAATGACGATGACCTCGCCTACGCGAAGGTCCGTCTCGACGACGCCTCCTTCGACACGGCCCGGAAGCACCTGCGGGACTTCGAGAACTCGTTGCCCCGCGCCGTCGTGTGGGGTGCCGCGTGGAACGGAACACGCGACGGCCAGATCCCCGCGCGCCACTTCGTCGACCTCCTTCTGGACAACATCGGCGCGGAAACGGATTCCACCACGATCCTGACCCAGCTTCGGAACCTCGCGACGACGTTGCGCATGTACGTGCGTCCGGATGCACAGGAGGAAACCCGAGAAAAGGCCGCGGCCGGCCTGTGGGACATCGCGCAAGGTGCCGAGGAAGGGTCGGACCAGCAGCTCCAGTTCGTCCAGGCCTTCGCCGCCCACGCGACCAGCGGCGAACAGCTCGACACCGTCGAGGCCCTGCTGGCGGGAAACACCACGCTGCCCGGGTTGTCCATCGACAAGGACCTCGCGTGGAAACTGCTGACCGCCCTCGTGGCCGCGGGGCGCCGAGGCTCGGAGGACATCGAGGCCGCGGCGGAGAAGGACAATACCTCGACCGGGGCTCAGCGCGCGGCCCAGGCCAGGGCGGCGATTCCCGTGGCAGAGGCCAAGGAAAAGGTGTGGCAGCAGGTCGTGGAGAGCCACGAACTGCCCAATGTGATCCAGCGTGCGGCCATCACCGGCTTCACCATGACCACCAAGGACTCCCTGATTCGGCCCTTCGTCTCCCGGTACTTCGAGTCGATCGAACGGGTCTGGACCGAGCTTTCCCACGAGATCTCACAGCAGATCATCGGTGGATTGTTCCCCCAGATCGTCGACCGCGATGTTCTCGAGGCTTCAGAAGAATTTCTCGTGCAACTCGGCGAGGGCAAGGACTCCTTGAAGAGGCAGGTCATGGAGGGCCGCGACGCGATCGAACGAGCTCTGAGGGTTCAGGCGGCCGACGTGATCTCCTGACCCTCCACCCTCGACGCATCTGTGGGATGCCGGATTCGGAGTAGAGTGGGAAACCTATGACGAATCCGGCATCATCGGCTTCCAGCCTGTACGACCAGATGGGTGGCCACGAGGCATTCCACCAGCTCACCACGGAGTTCTACGACCGTGTGGCTGCGGATCCTGATTTTCGCGCGCTGTACCCGGAGGATGATCTGGAACCGGCTCGGGAACGACTCGAAATGTTTCTGGAGCAGTACTTCGGCGGGCCGAGCACCTATGGTCACCGCAGAGGACACCCCCGGCTCAGGATGCGCCACGCACCCTTCGCCATCGATTCTTGGGCGCGGGAGACGTGGCTGAAATACATGAGGGAATCCATGGATACCCTCCACCTGCCGCCGCTCCTCGATGGAATGATGTGGGACTATTTCGAGCGGGCTGCCCGAGCCATGACCAACACTCCGGGCTGATCAGCCGGACACGCTCCCCAAGGCTCCTCGCCCGGATTCCGCAACGGAGTCAGAGGGTGTTTCCCGGACGGGACAGAATGTGACCGGTCGGCCCGCTCAGCCTGTGCCACGGCCCGGACTGGTAGACGTCGAAGTCTTGGCCGGAGTCGTTGAACCCGAGCACCGTGGCGCCGAAGGCCGCGCCAGTGACCATGTCGAACGACGTCGTACTCCCCCAGATCCGTGCCCTCACCGTACTGACCACGGCCCCACCGGGGTTGGCCGGGAGCGCTTGTTCGACGGCGCTCATGCCTTCGCGCGCCGCGGCGTCGACGTCCCCAGAACTCATGGTTCCCACGTGGCTCCATCCGGAGGCCGGAGGAATGATCCCGGACCAGGCTGCGTGAACCGTGACCGGCGGAATGTCGAGAGCGCCGTCGGTCTTCTCGATCCTGGCCAGTCGGTCCAGGAGCGCCGCGGACTCGACGGTCACGTCGGCCTCGGATGCAACGTCCAAGTGGATCGCTCGCATGCCCAGGACGGTGGGGATCTGTTCAAGGAGCGTTTCGGCGCTCATGACCGGGACCCACACCCCCAACACGTTGCCGCGTGCTTGCAGCCGGACGGCCGCGCCGGAGTCGATCGACCTGACGCGGGATATCAGGGTTGCGAGATCCTTGGCCTGCCCGAGGTCGGCAAACTGGAGGGCGGTCGGAGATGGAGAAACGGTCATGAGTCCACGATCGATAGGGGGCGTTTGTTCCATTATGTCCTCGTCCCCTGCCCGCGCCGGATTCCGAGACGCCGCTTTGCACCTTGTGACACGTCGTTGATCGAGCTCTAAGATCGTGGAGTGAGCACTTTCCAGGATTCCCAGTTTCCGTCCGAGAACGATGATCCCACCGATTCCTTGGTCAGGATGCTCGACCTCGAGCCGAGCACTCCGTTGCGAACCACGGAGGACATCTTCGTGGGACACACGCTGGCTCCGGAAACCCCGCGCGTCTTCGGCGGCCAAGTCTTCGCGCAGTCCGCCATGGCGGCCAGTCGCACCGTCGACGACGACCGGCCGATCCACTCGATGCACGGCTATTTCCTTCGTCCGGGGGACGTCACCCAGCCGATCGTCCTCGGCGTCGAGAGAATGCGCGACGGTCGGTCTTTCTCGGCACGACGGATCCACGCGTATCAGGAGGGTCAGGTCATCCTCTCCTCGATTGCTTCATTCCAGACTCCCGCCGAAGGGCTCGAGCATCACGAACCGATGCCCGACGACGTTCCCGACCCGGATACTCTCCCGAGTCCCGAGCAGCTCTGGGGTCACGTCGACCATCCGCTGGCGCAGCGAGTCGTTCACGGCAGGCCGTTCGAGATCCGATACGTCACGGAACCCATTTACCTCAAACCCTCGGAGTCCCGGGAGCCGGTCAATGCGGTGTGGTTCAGAACCCATCGGAAGCTCCCCGATGATCCCGTGGTGCACCGAGCGGCCATCGCTTACGCCTCCGATTACACCCCGATGGACCCGATTCTCCGGCGGCACGGCATGGCCTGGATCGATCCCCACCTGACGATGGCTTCTTTGGACCACGCCATCTGGTGGCATCGGGACGCGCGCGCCGACGATTGGCTCCTTTACACCCAGGCATCCCCCAATGCGTCGAGCTCTCGGGGACTGGCCTGTGGAAGGATCTTCGACCGGCACGGGGCCCTGGTCGCCACGACCACACAGGAGGCAATGGTCCGAGTTCGGCCCGGCGCGGACCGCACCTGACTCGGGCCGGATCGCGCGTCCCCCGATCAGCACACACGACGACGGCCGCTCTCCTCTCGGGTGAGCGGCCGTCGTCGTGGTGTCCTGCGGGTCAGTCGCGGGTCAACCGGCGGTGGGTGAGACGATGCGGGCGGGCCGCTTCGGGGCCCATCCGCTCGACCTTGTTCTCTTCGTATGCTTCGAAGTTCCCCTCGAACCAGTACCACTTGTCGGGCTCTTCCTCGGTGCCTTCCCAAGCGAGAATGTGGGTCGCGACGCGGTCCAGGAACCAGCGGTCGTGCGAGACCACCACGGCACAACCCGGGAAGTCGAGCAGCGCGTTCTCGAGCGACGCAAGGGTTTCGACGTCGAGGTCGTTGGTCGGTTCGTCCAGGAGCAGCAGGTTGCCGCCCTGCTTGAGGGTCAGAGCCAGGTTCAGACGGTTGCGTTCACCACCGGAGAGCACTCCGGCCTTCTTCTGCTGATCCGGTCCCTTGAAACCGAAGGCCGACACGTAGGCTCGTGAGGGCATTTCGACCTGACCGACCTGGATGAAGTCGAGTCCGTCGGAAACGACCTCCCAGAGCGACTTCTCGGAATCGATGTTGGCGCGGTTCTGGTCCACGTAGGAGATCTTGACGGATTCACCGATCTTGAGGTCCCCGCCGTCCAGCGGTTCCATGCCCACGATGGTCTTGAACAGTGTCGACTTGCCGACGCCGTTCGGCCCGATCACGCCCACGATGCCGTTGCGAGGCAAGGAGAAGGACAGGTCCTTGATCAGGCTTCTGTCGCCGAAACCCTTCTGGAGGTTGTCCGCCTCGATCACGAGATTGCCCAGTCGGGGTCCCGGCGGGATCTGGATTTCCTCGAAGTCCAGCTTCCTGGTCTTCTCCGCCTCGGCGGCCATTTCCTCGTACCGGGCCAAACGAGCCTTCGACTTGGTCTGACGGCCCTTGGAGTTGGAACGGACCCAGTCCAGTTCGTCTGCCAGTCGTTTGGCGAGCTTGGCGTCTTTCCTGCCCTGGACCTCCATGCGCTTGCGCTTGGTCTCCAAGTAGGTCGAGTAGTTGCCTTCGTACCCGTAGAGGCGGCCCCGCTCGACCTCGCAGATCCATTCGGCGACGTGGTCGAGGAAATAGCGGTCGTGGGTCACTGCCAGAACGGCACCCTCGTAGTTGGAAAGGTGCTGTTCGAGCCAGAGGACCGACTCGGCGTCGAGGTGGTTGGTCGGCTCGTCGAGGAGCAGGAGATCGGGCTTCTGCAGCAACAGCTTGCAGAGGGCAACTCGGCGACGCTCACCACCGGAGAGGGTAGCGATTTCCGCGTCACCGGGCGGGCAGCGGAGGGCGTCCATGGCCTGTTCCAGCTGGCTGTCCAGGTCCCAGGCATTGGCCGCATCGATGTCGCCCTGCAACTTGCCCATTTCTTCCATGAGCGCGTCGAAGTCGGCATCCGGGTTCGCCATCTCTTCGGAGATCTGGTTGTAGCGGTCCAGCTTCTCCTTGATCTCGCCGACGCCTTCCTCGACGTTGCCGAGCACCGTCTTCTCCTCGTTCAGGGGCGGCTCCTGCAACAGGATGCCCACTGAATAGCCGGGGCTCAGGCGCGCTTCGCCGTTGGACGGCTCGTCAAGGCCGGCCATGATCTTGAGGATGGTGGACTTACCGGCACCGTTCGGGCCGACGACGCCGATCTTGGCGCCTGGGTAGAACGACATGGTGACGTCGTCCAGGATGACCTTGTCGCCCACCTTCTTGCGGGCTTTAGACATCGTGTAAATAAATTCAGCCATATGGCCAAGGCTACTATCTTTGCTTATTCCGTGTAGACGTGTCCGACCATGCAACGCCCCGAACCAAGAGTGGGAACTGTCACGACGGTCACCGTCCGATTCGGCCGCACGTCGACCATGTGACAGTTCTGGTGGTCCCTGATGGCGGCATCGACGTTATCGACGTCCAGACCCGTCGGTGTGATGTTCTGCCCCGTCTCGATGCCCGTTGCGTCCCAACCCATGCCGATCAGGGCCTCGCGTACACGGGATTCCGTGACGTCTCCTTCCGCGACGGCCGCGGAGACGGCGCTCTCGATGGCTGATGTGTCCTGATGCCCAGCTTCCTGCCTCGCGATGTGGGCTGAGGCATCCGCGTTGCTGTTGGCAGGCTCGGAGACCGGCCCGTGGCACCCGGCGAGGAAACTCATCGCCCCCACAGAGACGGAAATCCTCATCACCGCACGTTGCCACCGGCCACGAACCCCACCCACGAATCCCCCTCGGGTCACTGTCTGCAGAATCTCCGGCCCGCGGCGCGCTCAAGGGCCTGTGGGCGGCAATTATATCTTCGCCGACCGCTCTGGATCGGGCCCACTCCCTTCGACCGAGCCACGGTTGGTGGAACGGTCTGGATTCATTGGTCCGAGGAGGCCGATTCCTCGCTGCCTCCCACGCCGGCGCCTTCGCACGCCAAACCCGAGACATCGGATTCGCCCGTCAGACCAATGTCGTCCAGAGATTCCTGGCCCTCCGCCAGCGGGTCACCGGACGGGGCGATCCTCGGGTTGTCGTTGGTGGACAGGCCGTGCCTCTCGGCCGCCGCCTCCCACGAGTTCTCGGGGTCTGCACTCGCCGGAGACTTGATCTCCGTCCGTGTGCCACGCTTCCCCGAACTCCGGGCATACGTGGCCGTGCCGAAGGCCAGATCGGGTCCGACAGATTGGGCCTCGATATCTACGCTCGTGCGTTTTTCCTGCTGGGCCGTGGTCCAATACCTGACCTTGAGCTTCCCGCGGACAAGGACAGGGTGCCCGACCTTGACGCTGGCCGCGACGTTGGTCGCCAGAGTCCGGAACGAGTTCACGGTGAACCAGTTGGTATGCCCTTCGGCCCAATCGCCCGTCCGGCCGTCGAACCACCGCGCCGTAGACGCCACCCGGAACGAGCAGACCGGTGTGCCATCAGGCAGTGTTCTCAGGTCCGGGATGGTCGCGACAAAGCCGCGTATTGTCAGGTGATCTGTCATTGCTTGTCCTCCGATCCTCGGCGTCGGCGTCGCGTCGACCGCGATCGCTCATGTCACCAACAGAGTGCCCCAGCCGGTCCCCTGGGCTCAGGGGCGAGAGGTGATAACCCGGCCTGCTGTGGATGCACGCCTCGACCGATCCGCGAAATCAGGCCTTGTGGATGAGTCGTGTACGTCATGCCCTGCGCAGCCGACTCGACACTTTGGCAATTGGCCGGTGCCACTTCGCGCATTGAGTGAGCAATATGTGATCATCTTGCCCATTTCGGACAGATTGTGCTGTTTTGTAGCGTTTTCACCAGGCAAGCGATCCATCATTCGGCGCACAGGAGATCCATTGGCCCCCACCATCACTCGCGGAGCAACCCGAGACACCCACGCCCACGGCCCGGAGCCCACGAAGGTCTGCGCACAGCGCAACGGCGACCTCGAGTCGAAGCAGAGCCCTTCACGCGTCATCCTGGTACGCCCTCATCAGTTCACGCCAAATCCGCTCACGGAGACGGACAACAGATTCCAGAGCACACCCTCCGGCGATCCGGATCAGGTCGCCCAGGCCGCTTTCGACGAGGTCACGAATCTGGAGCGCACTCTGCATCGGCTGGGACTCGGCGTGACGGTCTTCGAGGACGCAACCGTGGAGACTCCCGACAGCGTGTTCCCCAACAACTGGTTCAGCACGCACGACGACGGAACCGTGGTCATCTACCCCATGCACGCACCCAACCGTCGGGCGGAGCGCAGGGAAGACATCGTGTCCCACCTCAACCGGTCGGGAGTGGTCACGCGAATCATCGATTACAGCTCCGCCGAAACGGACTGCATGTACCTCGAGGGCACGGGTGCCATGGTTCTGGACCACGTTCACCGGATTGCCTATGTATGCCGGTCCCACCGGGCATCACTGCCCGTTCTCGGCAAGTTCTGCGACGACCTCGGTTTTCGAGCCCTGGTCTTCGACGCCGTGGATGCATTCGGTTCTCCCGTGTACCACACCAACGTGCTGATGTCGGTCGGCACGAACGTCGCGGTCATCGGCGCGGAGATGATCAGAGATGAGCAGCAGAGGGCCGAAGTCCTCGAAACGCTGCGGTCTACGGGCAGAGAAATCATCGACCTCCAGGAATCCCAGATCCATGAATTCGCGGGCAATTGTCTCGAAGTTGTGGGAGCGGACGGCCCGACGATGATCATGTCCATGACCGCAGAGAAGGCCCTCACGCCCGATCAGCTGAATCGCATGTCCCGGTACGTCACCATCGAATCGGTAGATGTATCCACGATCGAATCGGCGGGAGGCTCGGTTCGTTGCATGATCGCCGGCAACCATCTCGCGCCGCGGTCGTTGTGATCACAGGAATCGTTGTCCCGGTGCCTGATTTCGGGAACTGACCCGTGCGACCCCCTGTCATTGATGAATTCCCGTTGGGCGGACATCCGGCGAGGAAATTGCAGGGGAAAATTCAATATCACCTGACGATGCCATCCACAGAAAAACGGGATTAACGGCAGGTCTCGGAGCAGAATCCCGGATTGTGCCAGGATAGGTGGATGCTTATTGCCCGAGCGCTCCTTGTACTGGCCTGCTTCTTTTTTGCTCTGTACGCGTGGGGACGGCGCCGGGACCCCCGCATGGTCCGTAACGGCGTGTTCCTGACGATGGCTCTGGGCACATGCGTCCTCCTCGGACTGACCCTTCTGGCGTCCACCGGACCGGCGGGCGAAACCTTGGTCGCTTTCATCCTTTTGCTGATTCCGCTGACCGTAGTGGCTCTTTCCATTGCCCTCATTGCCAATGGGCTGGTCATGCTGCGGAGGGAGGGCCGAAGCTTGGGCAACCTACTGTCGCTCATGATGGGCGTCCTGGTCCCCGGGCTGCCCCTCGGATTGCTCAGAATCGCTGGGTATCACACCATTCCTTACCCGTGGAACGTGTGCATCAGGGCTTTGAGTCTGCTCGTTGTCCTGGTGGTTGTTTATTTGAGCGTCGCGTTCGTGTCTTTTGCCGTGTATTCAGTGGTTTACGGCCGTACGCCGCGCGTCCAATGCCCGTCGGCGATCGTCATTCTGGGGTCGGGACTGATCAACGGCAAGGTTCCACCGCTATTGCGCAGTCGGCTGGATCGCGCCCTCGATATCTATCGCAACAGTGACTGCGCCGATGATCGCCCCCTGCTGGTTCCGTCCGGAGGCCAAGGCGCGGACGAAGACCGGGCCGAAGGTCAGGCAATGGCAGAGTATTTGGTCGAGCACGACGCCGACCCACGGGATGTGCAGCCGGAGACGAAGTCCGCCAACACTTGGGAGAACATCAATTTTTCCGCAGAAATAATATCGCAGCACAACAGGTCGGATCAGTGTTTTGTCGTTACCAATAATTATCACGTGCTGCGCGCCGCTAGTTTGACGCGGAAAGCTGGAGTAAAGGCAATTGTTGTCGGTTCGGCTACGGCCAAATATTTTGTTCCCAGCGCATTTATTCGCGAATTCGTTGCGATTATCAGCCAGCACCGGTGGCTCAACGCTCTGGCCTGCAGTCCCTTCATCGCACTGACCGCGTTTGCCTTATGGGAGTCTTTGCAACAACGGTAACCAACAGCGTTGGCAACTCTTCGAAGGACCTCAGGAGTTTTGTGATACCGCACCGTCTGCCCGCCACCAACATTCCCCACGCCGGCCGAGAGGCCCAGGAATCAATCCTTGCGGACGCAGACACCCTGGTTTCGATCGAATCCTCTTGCCGACCGCAACCTTCCCGTTCAACGCGGACGAGGAGATCGGGCCTCCCAGTAGCCGCCCTGCGATTGGGCAGACCGCCCTCGGATACGATGCAAGCCTCGTCGTCGAAGGCTGCGTCGACGGGGCCCTCAAAACACGTCGCGAAGGAATTGGAATTTTCACTCGGACCCGGCCTTTCACCACGTTCATTCATCCAGTCATCGGCAGGAACAGGCGGACCTGGCGACCGTGGTTACGCGTCGACGAGAGCTTGGGTGTCTCGGATGAGGTCTTCGAGAAGGCCGCACGCCGAGGGAAGGTCATCTCCCGCTTCCCGAAAAACCTGGCCAATCCGCGCTCCATAGTTGACGGGACGGATTCGGAACCCATCGATCATCCGAACCGCCTTCTTCTCGTTGATGCAGTACTGCTCATTCAGAGCGAAGAGGACCTGGTTGAGGCAGGATACTGACCGCGTGAGATGTGCCTGCACGTAGTAGGGATCATCCTTGGTCGCATTGGCGGCGGCGAACCTCGCCGAGAATCTGGCCTCGAACATGGAGAAGCCGGCCAAGGCCGATTTGAGCGCGGAAGGGTAGATCTCGGCAACGTGTTTCAACTGCGACACCTCGCCCGTTCCGTCCCAGAGAAGACGGCTGACAGCCAGCTCCCCGACGTACATCACGTTCAGATACGCGTGCGGATGCCCGGTCTGGTAATGGGCGGTCACGCGTCCGGTCTGGCAATTGTCGATTTCTGCGGCGACCCGTGCCGTTTCACGCAGGATGAGATCGACATGATGCCCGTCGACGACGAGCCATCCTCCCCCGTTGACCCAATCGCCCCACTCTCCCGGAACGGCGACCAACTCATCTCGATGGCCATCGTCGATGTCATGCGCAACCGTCTTCAGTTTCGGGATATCGAGTGCGGCGGGATCGTAATAGATTCCGACGTCGATATCGGAATCAAAGGAATGCGTTCCGCGCGCCCTGGAACCGCCAAGAACAATCGCTTGAATGCCCGGTACGTTCCGGAGCGCCTCGGAGATTTTGTCGAGTATCGAATCGATGTCCAAGATGGCCGAGTTCCTTCTCGTCGCGGGACACTACAGAAGACTTTCAGTCCTTCCCCAAGACCGTGGGGTGTTGCTGGACGTTGATCGACGATCCACTCCGTGTTGGCGTTGTGTTCGGTAGGGGCAATCGCCCTGACGAGAACTATGGAATCCCCCCCCAGCCTGAGCAGATGTCTCGGTCAGACCGTGGGCGGAGCGGAGGTCGTTTTGTCTGCGTTGTCCATGGTGGGTTGTGAGGGGTCAGCAGAAGGGGGTGCGGCCGGTGGCTGGTGCGCGGGGAATGGCTCATCCGGGGGAATCGGTGGTTGTTGTTGCAGGAGCCGATCCACCTTCTGATGAAGTGCTTCCAGCTCCTGCCGAATTTCCGCCAGTGCTTTGTCAAGTTCCGGGTCCATGACGGCTCCTTTCGAGGTGGTGAACCGTGATATCCATCCAACACCTCATGCTGGCCCTTTGGCCACCAGTAGCACTCACCGACCCATTGATCAGGTTTGAGTAATGCCGACAGGTGATCTGGCCTGCATTATTCGATCTGTATTCTTGACGTGCCCGCTGTGCCATATCGAATAACGGCATGTCTCCAGCACAAGCCGCGAGAGATGGTCGCTCAGGGGCGGACACCTCGATTGATTGCTTCGATCCCGCCCTTCGCGCCGATGAAATGTTGCTGAATGGACGAAGCGAGGCCATCCTGGCCCAATAATTCCGGCCGGTACCCTCCTTCCGGTTGGAACCCGCCCGACCGCCCAGGCCAGCGGAACTTTTGCCCCCGTTGTCAGCCCCGGTGAGGGCGCGCCCCGTCAGATAGTAGTGCTCATACCTCTTGATGTCCGAAACTTCCCTAGTCAGTATGTACACCCTCAATATGCACTTATTTTAAAAATCAGTTCGGTGCACACAATGGACCGAAATTGGTTGACCGACGTCGTCGCACATTGCTTACGCTGACGACATGGCTACATATACGACCACCAATCCCACCACAGGAACCACAGAACGCGAATTTCCAGGACTCGACGCAGAAGGTGTCGAGCGAGTACTTGACCAATCCGCCACCGCATTTCCCGGCTGGAAAGACACCCCAGCGGAACAACGCGCATCGATCCTCTCGAAAGCCGCCGATATTTATGATTCCCGCAAGGACGAGTTGGGACGACTGATCGCTTCAGAAATGGGAAAGCCGTTGCAGGAGGCCGTCGACGAAGCCGAGTTGGCGGGCGCGATTTTCCGCTGGTATTCCGAGCACGGTCCGGATCTCCTGGAACGGGAAGAACTCGATCCGCAAGGTGCAGCAGAATCGGTCGTCCAGACGCGACCTATCGGATCGCTGGTAGGCGTGATGCCGTGGAACTACCCGTATTATCAGGCCGCCAGGTTTGCGGCGCCTAACCTCATGGCCGGTAACACCATTATTTTGAAGCATGCTGAGATCTGCGCTTGGTCGTCGGAGGTGATGGCTGAGATACTCCACACCGCCGGAGTCCCGGAGGAGGCGTACATCAATGTCTTCGCTTCGAAGGAACAGATCGCTGACATGATCGCCGACCCACGGGTCCGCGGTATTTCGCTGACGGGCAGTGAACGAGCTGGTTCGTCCGTGGCGGAGACCGCTGGCCGAAACCTCAAGAAGGTGGTGCTCGAGCTCGGTGGTTCGGACCCTCTGATCGTCCTGGACGACGCCGACATCGACCAGGTGGCCCGGACCGTGGCGAAGGCACGACTGTCCAATACCGGGCAGGCGTGCAATTCGCCAAAACGGATCATTGTGCCCAACAGGCACGTGGATTCCTTCGTCTCCACCATCTCCGCTGCTTTCAGCCAGGCTAGCGTCGGAGACCCGACCGATCCAGAGGTCCAGGTCGGCCCGTTGTCCTCGGTCACGGCCCGAGACAACGTGGTCGCCCAGGTCCAGGACGCGGTCGAGCAGGGCGCGACCTTGCACACCGGTGGTCGGTCATCTGACGGGCCGGGCGCATTCATGGAACCTGCGGTACTGACCGGGGTCACCCCGAAGATGGACGCATACTCTGAAGAGATCTTCGGACCTGTGGCCGTGGTTTATGGTGTCGATTCCGTCGACGAAGCAGTGGAATTGGCCAACGACGTGGGCTTCGGACTCAGTGGTTCTGTGTGGAGCCCAGACCTCGACCGAGCCCAGCAGGTGGCTGACCGGCTGGATGTCGGGATGGCCTACATCAACGAGCACGGCACCACATTGCCGGGATTGCCGTTCGGAGGCGTGAAACGCTCAGGGTTCGGCCGTGAACTCGGACGGTGGGGTATGGGCGAATTCGTCAACACCCGACTGCGCCGCACCGCAAAGGACTGAGACCAGGACCGTCCCAGAGGTTGCTTTCCGTCTCGCGGACGGTCGTCCGACACCCCACACCGGAGCTATGTCCCTGACGGCCCACGAGCTCGATGCCGCAGAAGGCGTCGAATTGCCTCCTATCCATTTCTTGCTTGGACCGGCGAGAAACAAGGGCCCCAGCTTGGAGGGTTGAAAAAGGTCGGTTGAAGGAGTTGAGTCTTGAGTGAAGCGCACAGTCGTAAGAACGAAAACCTCACTCCCACAGCGGAAAGGTCTGATTATGACTGACGAGAACAATCCGGGACAGCTCGGAAACCGCCGCGACATCTGAGGGCAAGCCCGCAAGGGCGGCCGGCACAGCGGTAACGACTCCGACCGAACGTAGCTGTCCGAGACACCGCATCGGGCGGGATCACCGGAAAGAACTCCGTCCACGATTCCTCGCCATTCAACACCTTGCCTCGCTCATGACCGAGACGCATACCGGCATCCCTATAGGGCATTGCCAAAGGGTTCCGCGACGCATCACTGACGAAAACCCGGCTCCTGCGGATCGGTCGCTGTCCGCGCCCAACCCGACGATGCGGAAGCGAATCGCGCAACCTTACCGATGTTCGGCCCTCGTGGCTCTCGGCTTTCCTCATCCGCACACTGTCGGGGAAAACGCTCACACACCATCTAAGAACGGGCAATATCATGGCACACACACAGAAAAATCCTTCGGAAGCAAACGAATCCAAGACAGTGTCAGAGGCTCAGAGGCAGAATTTGCCATCTGATACGACTCCGCCTCCGGGCCGTCCCGCCGCCGGAGAACCCTCCGTCGAGGAACCGACTGCTCCCCATCCTCCCTGGGGAGCAAGCGAGGACCAGCAGAATGTCTCACCACGTACCCCGACCGGAGATGTGGCGAACGAAGATCCTGACCCGATCGCTCAGCACGGTTCGTTCCTGACAACCTCCGCCGGCTCCCGGTTGCAGGAAACCGATCATACGCTCAAGGCCGGCGAACGCGGCCCATCGCTGCTCCAGGACCACCACTTCAGGGAAAAGATCACTCATTTCGATCACGAACGTGTACCGGAACGTGTAGTGCACGCCCGTGGAGCCGGGGCCCACGGGTACTTCGAAGCGTATGGCAACGCGGCGTCAGTGACTCGAGCGAAATTCTTGGCTCCAGGCCGGACGACGCCGGTATTCGTGAGATTCTCAACGGTTCTGGGATCACGAGGATCCGCAGACTCGGTGCGAGACACCCGCGGCTTCGCAACCAAGTTCTACACCGAAGAAGGCAACTTCGACCTGGTCGGAAACAATATTCCGGTCTTCTTCATCCAAGACGCCATCAAATTCCCGGACATCATCCACGCGGGCAAACCTCATCCTGACCGCGAGATCCCCCAGGCACAGAGCGCGCATGACACGTTCTGGGATTTTGTCTCCCTGCACACCGAAGCACAGCATCATACGATGTGGAACATGTCCGATCGCGGAATTCCCCGGTCATACAGGATGATGGAAGGTTTCGGCATCCATACTTTTCGTCTGCAGAACGAAGAGGGGCACACGTGCTTGGTGAAGTTCCATTGGAAGCCAAAGCTGGGCGTCCATTCCTTGACCTGGGAAGAGGCTCAGATCGTCGGAGGCACGGACCCGGATTTCCACCGCAGAGACCTCGCCGATGCCATCGAATCCGGGGCCTGTCCCGAATGGGAACTTGGGATCCAGGTCTTCGAAGACACCCCGGAACAGACGTACGAGGGAATCGACCTCCTGGACCCCACCAAAATTGTTCCCGAAGAAAAGGTCCCGGTTCAGCTCATCGGTCGAATGGTCCTGAACGCCAATCCACGCAACTATTTCGAAGAGACCGAGCAAGTTGCCTTTCACCCCGGGCATCTGCCGCCAGGCATTGATGTCACCGACGACCCCCTGCTCCAGGGGCGGCTGTTCTCGTACATCGACACCCAGCTGACTCGCCTCGGCGGACCGAATTTCAACCAGTTGCCGATCAACAGGCCGCACGCCCCGGTCAACGACATGTTCAGAGACGGCTACGGGCAGCAGGCCGGGCACACCGGCGTCGCACCCTACACACCGAATTCCCTGGATGGCAACAATCCATTGACCGCGAACGAATCCGATGCGGCCTTCACGGACCTGCCCGTCACGGTTGCCGAGTCAGTCAAGACCCGCGCGGCTCCTGCGAGCTTCGACGATCACTTCAGTCAGGTCAGACTGTTCTGGAACAGCCTGACCGACGTCGAAAAAGATCACGTGGTGGGTGCGTACTCATTCGAACTCGGGAAGTGCTACGAACCCGCCGTCCGTGAACGTCAGGTGGTGAACCTGGCCCGAGTCGATGAGTCGCTGGCCCAGCAAGTAGCTGAGAGTCTGGGTCTACCGGTGCCCGACGTCCGAGGGAGCGAACAGACCGGTGATGACCGTAGCCCTGCTCTCTCGCAGCTCGGGGGCACGTGGCCAGTTGACGGTCGCATCGTCGGAATCATCGTGGATCCCGCCAACCCTCCCGCGGGATTGGCGGAATTGCATGAGAGCATCGTTGGCTCTTCCATGGTCCCGAACATCATCTCCATTCACGGTGGCGAGGTCTCGGGAGTACCCGTCACCAAAACCCTTGCCACGGTTCGTTCCGTGGAACTGGACGCGCTGGTTCTGGCTGGTTCGCCATCCAGGCAATCGGCAGAGCCGTCGGGCCAGGACGCCAAGTCCGGGGCCCGAGCCGGCTCCGGCTTCGACCCCCGAGTTGACCTGTTGCTCGACGAGGCCTGGAGGCACGGCAAGGCGATCGGAGCCTGGGGCGGCGGAACGGATGCGATATACCGAGCTGGATACGCGAACGACGATCCGGGCATCTTCATCGATGACGGGCCGGAGCAGGTGCTGGCCGGCGTGACGGAAGCCTTGAGTCGGCATCGCGTCTGGGACCGATTCGATCTCTAGGAGGCCCAGGCAACGATGGCTCACAACGAGCCACTCGATGTCCGGCAGCCATCGCCCACAGGCTCCGGTGAGCGCATTCGAATCCCCGGGGCACGAAGAGACAAGGAGCTCGTTATGAAAGCCGTCATCTACCAAGGACCAAAAGACGTGGCCGTGAAGGACGTTCCCGATGCCACCGTTGAACGCCCAACGGACATCCTGGTGCGCATCACGACCACCAATATCTGCGGATCGGACTTGCACATGTACGAGGGCCGCACCTCGATGGAAACCGGACGCTCGCTGGGGCACGAAAACCTTGGGGAGGTCGTGGAGATCGGCTCCGGTGTGGACCGGGTGAAGGTAGGCGACCGCGTAGTGCTGCCATTCAATATTTCTTGCGGCTTCTGCGCCAACTGCGAGGCCGGCAACACCAGTTATTGCCTCACCAACCAACCGGCAGAAGGAAAAGGAGGAGCGGCCTACGGATTCGCTGAAATGGGCGATTACGCGGGCGGCCAGGCCGAACTCCTACGTGTACCCTATGGGGACTCCAACGCTCTGATCCTGGGTGAAGATGCGGAGGAAAAAGAAAATGACTACGTCATGCTCTCCGACATCTTTCCCACGGGCTTCCACGCCACCGAACTTGCCGGCCTGCACCCGGGCGAATCGGTCGTGATCTACGGAGCCGGATCGGTGGGGCTGATGGCGGCCCTCTCGGCGTCGTTGCGCGGAGCGGCCAAGATCATCGTCGTGGACCGTCAGCCGGATCGTCTCCGACTGGCCGAGGAAATCGGTGCCATCACCGTCGATGATTCACAGAATGATCCCGTGCAGTTTGTCCTCGACCAAACCGATGGCATGGGAGCGGACCGAGGATGTGAATGCGTGGGCTACCAGGCCCACGACCACGCTGGGCACGAGGACCCGGCAACGACCTTGAACCAGTTGATCGAATCGGTGAAGTTCACTGGAGGGATCGGGTCAGTGGGCATCTTTTTGCCCGCGGATCCCGGAGCCAAGGACGAAGACGCCGGCGCCGGCCGCCTGCACCTGGACTACGGATTGAGCTGGTTCAAAGGACAGTCGATCGCCAGCGGGCAGGCACCGGTCAAACGGTACAATCGACAATTGCGAGATCTGATCGCGGCTGACCGGGCCAAACCTTCGTGGATCGTCTCCCATGAGCTGTCATTGGACGATGCTGCCCGGGCTTATCGTCACTTCGACGACCGCGAGGACGGCTGGACCAAGGTGCTGCTCAAACCCGACCGCGGCTGACCGTGCTGATACTGGTCGATCTGGATCATTCCGTACGTCAGCAACCAGTAGCCCGGAACCGCCACCCCAGGATGAACTCCGGGTCCTCGCCGTGCTCGTACGCGTACGATCGCGCCTCATCCCGCGCCTGTTGCCAGTGTTCGGTCAGTCCCGGGTGGGCTTCGGTGCCCCCGGGGACTCGTTCCAATGCATCGATCGCGAGCCCGTATCGGTCAAGGTCGTTCAGGTGGACCATGTCGAACGGCGTGGTGGTCGTGCCCAATTCCTTGAACCCGTGCACATGGATTCTGGCATCGTTGGCCCGGCGATACGTCAATTGGTGAATCAGTGAAGGATACCCATGGAAGGCGAAGATCACCGGTCGGGTTGTGGTGAACAAGGCGTCGAAGGAAGCGTCGTCGATCCCATGGGGATGCAACGAACTGCTCTGCAGCCGGAACAGGTCAACCACATTGACCACCCGCACCGCGATCTCGGGGGCTTCCTCCCGCAGTAGTTGGGCCGCCGCGATCGTCTCGTAAGTCGGCACATCACCGGCGCAGGCCACAACGACATCGGGTTCACTACCAGGCTCCGTGGCGGGACCTCGAGGCTCGTTGCCCGCCCAGTCCCAAATACCGATACCGGCTTCTACATGGGCCTGGGCTTCTTCCCCCGCCAGCCACACCGGCTGCGGCTGCTTGCCCGAGACAACCACATTCACCAAATCGCTGGTGCCGAAAGCATGGTCCATGGTGGCCAGCAAGGTGTTGGCATCCGGGGGCAGGTAAACACGCACCACGTCGGCTTGTTTGTTCACGACCACGTTCAGGAACCCCGGGTCCTGATGACTGAAGCCGTTGTGGTCCTGCCGCCACACGTGCGATGAAAGCAGGTATGTCAGTGAGGCCAACGAACCACGCCACGGGACATGGGCTGCGCTCTCAAGCCACTTGGCATGCTGATTGAACATCGAGTCGACGATGTGAACAAATGCCT
Organism: Rothia koreensis; assembly: GCF_004136575.1. Taxonomy (GTDB): domain Bacteria; phylum Actinomycetota; class Actinomycetes; order Actinomycetales; family Micrococcaceae; genus Rothia; species Rothia koreensis. The sequence goes on along the minus strand of NZ_NOIQ01000001.1, from coordinate 547,746 downwards.
CGTACGACGTGAGGAGACCGTGCCGGCCCGTCAGCAAATAGCCTTCCAGCAGCCCCTGCATCATGTGCTCACTGAGCATCTCGATGACACGACCACGCCGCGCCAAGTGCTCGTCAGTGGGCACGATCTCGCCGGACCACGACCGCTCGGCCACGCGAAAGACCTCGTCGAGCCGGTTGGACAGCACCTCATCAGGACCGAAAAGACGGAAACTCTGCGGGTTCTCCTTCATCACCTCGGCAAGCCAGCCACCGAAAACTCGAGTGCTCTCGACCTCCCCCGCCCGGTCCTGCGGAACGTGATAGCCGGCAATCTCGGGCTTCACGAGGGCCGAGACCATTCCGCCATGGGCATGCGGGCTCGCGCTCATCCGCAGTTCCGGATTCGGTCGCAGCGACCTCAGCTGGGAAGAAATCTCTCCATCCGGGAACAACGACTCCGGCTCATACGAACTCAACCACTGCTCCAGCAGAGCCCGGTGATCGGGGTCCTCTCGTACCTCCGGGAGGGGAAGCTGATGGGAGTGAAAGGTCCCCTCCACCCGGGTCCTGTCCACCACACGAGGACCAGTCCACCCTTTGGGCGTGCGCAGTATGATCATCGGCCACCGCGGACGCGCCGGTCCCCGGCCTGCCCGGGCCTCGGACTGGATGCCAGCAATAGCATCGAAGGCGGTGTCCAGGGCCGTGGCCAGACGAGAGTGGATGGCGTCCGGGGCCTCACCGTCCTCGCCACCGGCGACGACGATCGGTTCGTACCCGTGACTACGTATCAACGTGACCAGCTCGTCCTGTCCGAGACGGGCCAGTACTGTCGGATTCGCAATCTTGTATCCGTTCAAGTGCAGAATCGGCAGCACAGCGCCATCGGTGCTCGGGTCGACGAACATATTGCCGAACCAGCTCGTCGCCAGCGGGCCGGTCTCAGCCTCGCCATCGCCGATGACACACGCGGCGATCAGGTCCGGGTTGTCCAACACCGCCCCATAGGCATGCATGAGGCTGTACCCGAGTTCACCGCCCTCGTTGATCGATCCGGGAGTCTCAGGTGCCGCGTGCGAGGGAATCCCGCCGGGATACGAGAACTGTCGGAAAAGCCGCGCCATTCCCGGTTCGTTCTCACCAACCTCAGGGAAGAGTTCGGAGTAGCTGCCGTCGAGCCAGGCGTTGGCAACCATCGCGGGACCGCCATGCCCGGGACCGCACACGAACAGCACCTCGGACTCACGTTGGCAAATCAACCGATTCAGATGCGCCCAGAGCAGATTGAGCCCAGGCGAGGTGCCCCAGTGGCCGAGAAGACGCGGTTTGATCTGCTCGGCGGCGATCCCACCCCGGGCCAATGGGTTGTCCCGCAGGTAGATTTGTCCCACCGTAAGATAGTTTGCGGCACGCCACCAGGCATCCACCGCTCGAAGCTCTGCTGACTCGGTCATCGGCCACCTCACCATCCGCATCGGAATGGTGCCGAGAATACGCCCCACTTCGCTTCCCGTCGATAGAAGGAACGTCCCCACGCACATGATGTGCGGTCTCTGCTGCCGACACTGGAAAGGCACTGGACTGCCCCTGGGTTGTCTTCGTGCCTGGCCCCATACCCAGCAAACTCTGCGACGACGACACCCGGATTGTTCAGAACCATCACTATGAAGTACCCACTCGACGGCGATCCTTGTTTGCCGAACCAGTGGCGAGCAACAGCTTCGCGTAGTCGATGACCTGGTGACCGGTCTCGACCACCCTCGCGGCACCGCGCGGGTCACACGCACGGTGCTCACGACGTTGGTCTCGAGAATCTGGGGCCGACCGGCATCGTCAATTTCATGGAAGGCGCCGTCCGGGCCATGGGCCTCGGCCTCGCAGACCAGAATGCTGAGGCCGCCGACCTCTTCGCGGACGACCTCAGCCACGTGCTAGACCGCTTTCGGGTCAGTGGGGTCCGCAACTGCAACGGTGACACGATCGTGGTCGAGACTCTTCACCGTATGCACGAGCCTCTCCGGGACCGTGTCAGCAATAACGACTCTCACGCCCTCGTCCAGCAAGGTCCGAGCGTTGCGTCTATGGGCTGTCCTCACCGTTCTCGCCAAGATGTTCTTGTTTCCTGGCAGCCGCCTGACTTTGGTCAGTCACCCGTATGCTCCAGCCGCAGGCGCAGACGACGTCAAAACCGGTTGGAGACAGTGACCGTGTCACGGGATGGATCTCCACTGTATGGTCGCTCCTACAGATACTGCTCGTCTCCTTCCCGCACCATGGTGCCTCTACGCGGAACCTTCGTCAGTCTCTTCAGGCTCCGTAATCCTCTGACGCTCTCTCTGCCCGTGAGTGACCCGTCGAATGTCCTCTTCGGAGTCGAAGCTACTGCCCAGTCCCCCACCGATAACACCCATGGATGCACTGAGCCAGGCGATCCTGAGGTAGTCGGTGAACCCGACTTCATAGCCCAGGATCTGTTCCATGAACTCCGGGCTGATGATCACCAGCCCACCGACCAGAGTGAAAACCAGCAACGCAGCGAAGAGCATGATCACACACAGCAGCAGGGTCACCACGGTGGAGACGTTGTACAGCGTGATCAGCCAGGCCCGATTCTTACTGACCGGTCTGTCCCAGAGCCGGTTGTTGTACATCAGCCACAGGACCATCAATGCGATGGCCATGACCGCAACGAAGACCAACCGTCCGGTGCTCAAGGTGGAGGACATTTGCCAGATGGAGTTGTAGAAGATCCCGAAGGCGCCTGTGGCCGCAGCAGTGGCCAAGACGCTTGATAATCGTGGAGCAGTATGAAGCGGTTCGTTGGTGACCACCATGCCTGTGATAGTGCGCAACTCGCCGGTGAAGACCCGGGCACGCATGCTGAACCCGTGCTCGTTTTTGCCCCAGGTACCCCATGCAAGGCGGGTCGGAGGGGTGGTCCCGGGGTTGGTCGGCAGGTCCATGCGGGCCAAGCAGGCCATGATGGTTTGGGCCAGGCGCCGTCGGGGGCAAGGCCCCTCCAGGGTTGGGCAGGAGATGACTGCCAGGCAGTTGGTGGTATTGACTTCTGCGATCAATGGGTGCTTACCGCTGTGGCGGGGCATTTCAGTCAAGCACACCACCGCCGTGGTATGCGGGAACTTGTGGGAAATATCCGCGATCACTTGCATGTCGAGGCTGCCCTCGGGATTGATGCCCAGCGCCTCCGAGCTGTCATACAGGTCCGGGGAAACTCCATAGACCTGCACGATCCGTGCGTCCAGGTTTGCTCGGATCTTTTGCAGTCGGTGGGCAGGAACCCCCGGTTCCGCAATAAACAGCAACGACAGTTTCGAATTTCCTGACGGATCGGGCCCCATAGGCACCTTCTCTCCTCAGTAGCCCTTGATCTAGGGCTGAACGTGGCGATCAGTAGAGAATTTTCTTGATGGTCAGGGTGTCCAGTCCTGAACAAGCAGCAATCTCGTCCACACTGAACCCGGCCGTGTGCGCAGTCCGGATCATGTTGTTCCGTGCCGTTTGGGACCGTCTCGCCTCGTCGGCATACCGCGCCAGGAGGGTTCGCAGTTCGTCATGCTCACTATTGGGCATGTGGCACCTCCGTCTGGACATGGACCTGTCAACGATTCGGCGCATCCGCATCGGCCCGGTGGCCGACGATCCCTGCGCCAGGTGAGGTCCCCTCCAACACCACACAGTGTACGGCAATTTCCATTTAATCGGGATAATCAGAAAACAAATCCCATTATCATATTCATCAGGAAAATGATTATTGCTGGCACTTAGTGACACGTTCATATCGGCACAGCGAACACGACGGAGCCACCAAGGCACCCCTCATTCACAATTTGCCCATAAAAGTTTCAGCACAACAAAGGCAACACGCTCAACAAGCCGTACCTCATTTTCAGGTTAACCATAATCATTTTTCTTCATGGGAATTTGATGTATCCTTGAAACAGCTCGGGCCCATGACATCAACCGCCCGAGCGAGGAACCTTGGGGCATGCAAAAACGTGCGCTTCGCCCAAGTTTCCGGGGGCTGGCGAGCCGATCGCAGTATCGACACGCCAGCCCCTTCTTGTACTCAACCCCTCAACTTCCCGCTCTGTGCGGGCCAATGGAGCAGTTTCCCCTCGCCACCATCTGTGCAACCAGAAAAATGTGGTGAAATTTCTGTTCAGGGATTGAAAAATGGGTTGATGGCGAGTTTGGTGGATAAATGAAGCGCACGGTCGTAAGAAAAAACGCCTCCCAGTAGAGGAAAGGCAAAGATTATGGCTGACAAGAACAATCCCGGACAGTTCGGAAACCGCAACGACACCGAAGAGCAAGCCCACAAGGGCGGCGAGCAGAGTTCGGGCAGCTTCGGCGAAAAGAATGCTGCCGATCCCCACCAAGCAGGCCAGGAAAGCTCCGGCAGCTTCGGTGAGAAGAACTCGGCTGACCCCCACGAAGCAGGTCGGGAAGGCGCACAGGCCCAGTCCACCGAGGACAAGGCAAAGGGTGGCCGCAACAGCGGCAGCCAGACCAGCTGAATCACCATGAGCTGGTAGGCCGATGGGCGGGCATATAGCCGCAAATGCGCTGGTTTGTGCCCGCCATTGGCCCCCTTCCGTCAACCGTGACCGTCCTATCCTGTTTCACCTTCACGGGTAGTCCCGGTCGAGCGGACTCGGTTGCTTATGGTTTCACCTTCGCACAGCCCACGGGCCAGGCGGTGAAGCGCCCAAGGAACGGGACCTCACCACCCAACGACCGGGAGGTGGTGGAGAGGAGGCAATCATGGTGGCAATACGCGACATCATGACCCCTGATGCCCAGTGCATCGGGGAATCGGACACCCTGACCGATGCAGCACGTTTATTGCGTGATCTGCGCGTTGGTGCCGTGCCAATCTGTGGCAACGACAATCGCCTCAAGGGCATGGTGACCGACCGTGATATCACGGTCCGATGCACCGCCGAAGGAGGCAACCCCAGCGAGGTCACTGCTGGAGAGCTCGGTGAATCGAAGCTCGTGACCGTCGGAGCAGACGACAGCATCGAAGAAGCCATCCGGACAATGAGCGAGCACAAGGTACGCCGGCTTCCAGTCATCGACGGACATGACTTGGTCGGAATGGTCACTCAAGCCGATGTTGCTCGCAACTGCACCGAGGATCTCGCCGGAGAACTGATCGAGTTCATTTCGGACGCGGACGTGACGTGAGCCAAGAGACCCGGTCCAGGTGTGTTCTTCGACTGAATCCGCCGGCACATGAAATCTACCGGTCTTCGACAAGGGTTGAAGCACACGGTGGCAAGAAGAAGGAACCCAATCCGTAGCGAAAGAGGTATCACGATGGCTGACAAGAACAATCCCGGACAGTTCGGAAACCGCAACGACACCGAAGAGCAAGCCCACAAGGGCGGCGAGCAGAGTTCGGGCAGCTTCGGCGAAAAGAATGCTGCCGATCCGCACGAAGCCGGTCAGGAGGGAGCCCAAGCCCAGTCCACAGAGGACAAGGCAAAAGGCGGCCGCCACAGCGGCAACGGGTCCAGCTGAGTCCTCCTGCTCCTAGCTGGCAGATCGGGTCGGCGGAGTTGTTGCGCTTAAGAATTCCCGCAACACACTCCCCGGCCCGATCCTTTTAACCACATCGTGCGCGACAGCAGGCAGGACGTGGTGAGGCTGCTGCTTCCGGTGGGGCAAAAGGAGCCACCATGGTTTATGAGACACAACCGATCAGTGCAACGTTACTGACAATCCCACCAAGGTACGTCCACCATGAACGTCAGTGGGCCAGCCAAATTTGCGCCCGACGGGGATGGCGATTCTGCGCGGCCACCGGTGAGATTTGCGACGGAGAAGGCGAACTGTTGGCTGATGGGTTAGATATTTTGACCGCTTCCCTGGTGACCCTGGGGTGGATCGTTCCCCGTGAGGAAGGTGAAACCAAGGCTGGTATCGTGTGGCGCCTGATCCCGGCTGAAAGCGGGGCAGCCAAAGCCGAGATAGTCCGTGTTATGGGCAAGGCAAACAGCGACCCCAAGGGGTAGAACGGCCATCACCGCACATGCTCAGCTGCTTCTGAGACCACCGGCCGGGCGAGAAACGAAACTGCCTGAACAGGTCTCAGGGACCAAGCAGGCGTTCCGGCATGAGCCCTCCGGCCGACCAGAAGATCCCTTGCACCAAGACCGGATTCCCGCAGTTCTCTTCCACGAGTCTCAGAAGGTTTGTCTCATTTTCTTCGTATGCAAGCTTGCGGGCGGTCAGCGAATTGGGCCTTATAAGAAACTCCGAACAAGGCTTAGTTCGGTTCTCCCTCGGAGGCCGGTGGCAACCACCTTGCCCGGTTGTTGTGGGGCAGATCGTTGGCGGCCGAATCACAGAGCGCGCAGCGAGGCAAAGTCGTGGGGCAAGCGTAGGCCGGGTGATGGAGATGGGCAAGACGCCCGTGTGGTGGCATACGAAAGGCCCGCTCGAAGATGTTCCCGGCGAGGCTCTTCTCGGTCAATGGTGTGCAGAACGGTGTGCAGATCGTCCCGAAAACCGTTTGCGTATCAAGATGTGCAATAGGTTGTTCGCTGATTTTCCGCGGTTTCTATTGGTGCCCCAGGAGGGAGTCGAACCCCCGACCAAGAGATTAGAAGGCTCCTGCTCTATCCACTGAGCTACTGAGGCTTGGCCATCGCGACCTCGTACAGACTACCGCGAGATGGCCTCGGCTCTCCACTTCCGGAAGCTACACGATCGTACCGATCCGTCGAGACCGCCTGAAGACACGGCGCGTGGAGGGGTCGATGAACATGATGTACAGCCCGTACAGCAGTGCCACCACGGCCGCCACGAGTCGACCCATGTTGATGTCGAGGCTCAAGTACGGGAAAACATCCAACTGGTCGGATACGGCCCACATCATGAAGAAGAGCGTGGTCAGCAGGAAGAAGTCCACGTGCCAGTCCGAACGGATCCCCGTGGCGGCAAAGAACGGGATCAACCAGACCACATACCAGGCCTGAATCATCGGGTTCAGGATGACGACGAGGGTCAGTGCGATGGTCAACCGCCGGATCAGCTTTTCGTCCCGGCCGAGGAATGCGAGCACCGCGGCACCCAGGACACCTGCCATCTGGCCGACCTTCTGGACCAGGGACTGCAAGTCGCCACCGGGCAGCCCCAGAGAATCGCCCCACAACCGCATCAGGAAACCCGCCAGTCCGACGGGGGCGTACCAGATCCAGACGCCGCCCGTCGTCGTCAGCGCTCCGACCCAGTCGAAACCGAAACCGTTCGCAAGCCCCATGAGCCAGAGTTCGAGCAGGGCCACCCCGGCGGTCAGGAACCAGAAAAGGAAGCGACGGGGCCAGGAGGCCCCGCGGCCCGCCCACAGCAGGCCGACGAACGGAAGGATGAGCAAGGCAATCGGCTTGACCGCGACGGCCAATGTCGTGAGCGTAATCCCGCCGAGTCCCCCTGCCGTGGTGCGCCACCGGGCCGCCACGTAGACAGCGGCCATCATGAGGCCGATCATCAGGGCATCGTTGTGCGCCGAGACCACGAAGTGCACCAGAAACATGGGGTTGGCCAGGCACAGCCAGCAGGCCCGTGTGGGATTCACACCGTGCAATCTGGCGAGCTTGGGCAAGAAGTAAGCAATCAGCCCCACGCCGAGGAGCGCGACGAACCGAAAAAGGTAGAACCCGACGTCGGGCGAGTCGCCGGCGATCCCGACGACCACACCCTCGATCCAGAGGAAGACCGGGCCATACGGCGGTGGAGACTGGCTCCACAGCTGGTCCGCGCCGTTCTGGAGAAAGTTGTTGACCGAGGAGACGCCCGACTCGTAGGGGTTGAGTCCTGACTGATACACGCGCCCTTGGGCAAAGTACGAATAGACGTCCCGACTGAACAGCGGTATGGCCGCCATCAGTGGGACGGACCAGGAAATGATCGCGGCCGTGACCCACTTCTTCGCGGATTTGCTGGCCCAGTCGACCTTCTGGCTCAAACGCATCCACTCGCGGGTAAGAGCCATCGCGCCGATCGAAGTCACGATGATGCACATGACGACGGCACCATCCGTGTACCTCAGCGAAATGATCCACGGGTGCAACCGCAGGGAGGAGATGGGCGCGAGCCACCCGATGCCGAAAGACCCGAACATCAGCAGAAGAGAACCGATCGTGCCCATGATGACGGTCCTGAGCGGGCTTCGTTGCACGAACCGGGGTTCCCGGTTGCGCCGTTTCCGAAGCATCGCGCTGTGGCTCAAGCTTCCCCCTTTGTGCTGTGGTCTCGTGCCGGAAGTCCGCCGGAACTCGGGCAAGACTTCGATCGATTTTACAGGTCCCGCACTGACGGCGCGGACGCTTAGGCACGATCGAAGCGGGGAGGTAGGTTGGGAGAGTGTCAAAAACGAATGAACGCATAGTATGGATCGACTGCGAGATGACGGGTCTCGACCTGGAGCGGGACGCTCTGATCGAAGTCGCGGTTCTGATCACCGATGCCGAGCTCACCATTCTGGACGAGGGTCTCGATGTGCTCATCAGGCCCGAGCCGGAGGCATTGGAGCAGATGAACGATTTCGTGAGGGATATGCACACGACGTCGGGACTGCTCGAGGAGCTCGACCAGGGGCTGACCATGGAGGAAGCCGAACACCAGGTGCTCGAACACATTCGCAAGCACGTCCCGGATGCCGGCAAGGCCCAGCTGGGCGGCAATTCCATCGGCACCGACAAGACATTCCTCTCACGGGACATGCCCAAGGTCATCGAGCACCTGCACTATCGGGTGATTGATGTATCGACCATCAAGGAGTTGTCCCGCCGCTGGTACCCGCGTGCTTACTACCAGGCGCCGGCCAAGACGGGGAACCATCGCGCCCTGGGAGACATCAAGGACTCGATCGTCGAGCTCCAGTACTACCGGGAAGCGATTTTCGTTCCCCAACCGGGACCGAGTTCCGACGACGCCCGCGAGATCTCGCGCCGCTTCTCTCCCGACCAGGCGGAGGATTGAGCTCGGCCCCGCGGGTGTGAGAGTTCTCACTGATGTCTCACTGCTTCGGATTGGCACCCCTGGCGGGGCTCATGTAAGCTCTAATTCGTTGTCCGATTGCTGATCGGGCACCGATTCTTGGTGGGCGTAGCTCAGTCGGCAGAGCGCCTGGTTGTGGTCCAGGAGGTCGCGGGTTCAAACCCCGTCGCTCACCCCAGATAAGCGAGGTGTGTACCCACCGCTGGTCATCCAGTGAGGGTTCGCACCTCGTTTTTGTTTCCGGGCCGCCTCTTCCGTGACCCGGGCTTCAGTCCTCGTCCGACCCGCCCAAACCCCTTGCTTCCAGGGCGTCGCCGACTTGGTCTGCGTGCTGCAGAGTAAGCACCAGGACGGGCATGACCCATGCCCACGGTGCGATCCGCACTCCCCTGGCCTTCTGCGCGTCCTTGACCTCCTTGACGATCGCTCCGAGCTGGTTGACGGACGTCAAGGTCAGAGCCATGGCGAGGCCAATGCGTTCCGGGTTCACACCAAAACGTCGAAATGGCCCCAGGACTCGTTCGCAGGTTTCGATCATCCCCTGGACCGGCGTGGTTCGGGTGACGACCTGGGCCAGCAGAATAATCGCCAGGACCCGCACGGTGTTGCGGACGGCGTCGATCGGTTCGAGGAATATCGCCTGGGTCACCGCCAGGAAAACAAGGATCAGCAGGAGTCCGCGCAGATCCTTGAACAACAACCGCATTCCGAGCCCCGCAAGCGCGTATGCAACGGGCGCGATGACCAGACACACGCCGATCGTCCACCACGTCGCCGGTGCAAAGGAGAGCCCGAGGGCGACGAGTGCGAAGGAGACAAGCTTGCCGCCCACGGGCATCCTGTGAACGGGGCTGTTTCCCGGAGAGTAGAGGGAGATCACGCCAGAATCCGTTCGTAGCAATCAATCACGTGCGCCGGGTCGCCCTGTTCCGCAAGCGAGCCATCGGCGATCAGCACTGCCTGATCACAGTGTCTGGCCAAGTCGAGGTCATGCGTCACGAGGAGCACCTGCGGGGCCGCCGGTTCGAGCAATCGCCGCGCGATGATGCGTCGATGCCGTGCATCCAACAGACTGGTTGGCTCGTCAGCGATGACCAGATCGGGTTCGCCGACCAGCACGGAGCACAAAGCCAGACGCTGCATCTGGCCGCTCGAGAGCGCATGGCACGGGCGGTCCGCCAGATCTTCGAGCTCGTGTTCTCGGATGGCTTCTTCGACTCTCGCCGAGATCTCCTCTCGGGACAGCTTTCTTCCGCGAAGCGTCAGGGCGATGTCTTCGCGCACCGTGGGCATGATGGTCTGCGCCCCGGGGTTTGCGAACACAAATCCTACGGCGCGCCGCAGCCGCTTGGCCTGCCCCACGGTGTCGATTCCGTTGACGGCGACCTTTCCGGCGGTCGGCTGCACGAGCCCGGCGATGGCTTTGGTCAGCGTGGATTTCCCGGAACCGTTCTCCCCGATGATGGCGATGCGGGGCGCGTCGAGGTCGGCCGTAACCGAGTCGAGCAGGAGGGTCCGCCCCTCCGGGCCGTCAACTTCGACCGTCAGGTTGTCGATGGTGATGCTCATGCGTTGTACTCCAAGATCATGGTGGCGCCCATACCCCCTCCAATGGCACATGTCATGAGCCCTCGGGCTCCCGGCCCTGCTTCCGAGAGCCGATTCATGAGAGTGCCCAGGGCGATGGCGCCCGAGGCACCCCAGGGGTGGCCCAGGGCGATCGCCCCTCCGCGTGCGTTGACGCGGGGGTCGATGGCATCGCCTGTTGCGAGGTGAAAGGGCTCGAGAAAAGCGATGACCTGGGCGGCGAACGCCTCGACGACCTCAATGACGTCCATGTCGTCCATCGCGAGCCCTGCATGGGCAAGGGCCTGCTGAGTGGCCTCGACCGGCGCGAGGCCCGGGACCGCTGGGTCCCCGCCGGTCAGGGTCGACGCGATGATGCGCCAATGCGGTCCGTCCGTCGATTCCAGGGGAGCGACGACGACGCCCGCGGCCCCATCCGAGATGCGTGCCGTCGTTCCCGGTGTCACGGTGGCGTTCTCCACGTCGATGATGGGTGAAAACCTCCTCAGGCTTTCTGAGGTCAGTCGTCGCGGACCGTCGTCGACGACTCGGGCGGCCCGATCGTTCCCCACCATCCAACTCGTTTCCGCCCATCGATGGTGCTCCGAAGCCAGGGCGAGTCGGTGACTCCGAACGGCGTAGCCTTCTTGCCTTTCCCGGGAGATCCTCGTGATGCGGGCCAGAGCGTCGGCCGCCTCGATCATGTCCGGGTCGGGAAACCCCTGAGGTGCGAAGGGGGCCCGGTCGAAGGGCACGCCGTTGTAGGAACGTGTGGGCGCCGTCGAGGCCGATTCGGCCCCGCCCGCAAAGATCGTGGTGCCGGTTGCGGCGACCTGGTGGGCGGCCTGCTGCACGGCCGCCAGTCCCGAGCCGCATTGGACGTCTATCCCCCACCCGACGCAGCTTCCTCCGAAACCTGCCGCAAGGGCCGCATTGCGTCCCAGGTTCCCGCCCGGACCGGTGCAGTTGCCGAGCATGACGCCGTCGGGGGCCCGCCCCCAGTCCGTCGCCAGGTCGGCCAGGACCGTGGCCGCGAGTTCGTCGACGCGGTAGTGGGCCAGGGCTCGCGAGCGGGCGGTGACAGGGGTTCGGCGGGTCGCGGTCAGCGCTGCGTGGGGCATGGTGTTCCTGGGGCGAGTCTGGGGAGTCTCATCGGAGTGCCTCGAATTCTTCAGGCGTCGGTCTGCGTATCTTGCCGGAACCGGTACGTGGCAATCGGGTTGTCGTCTTCCACCGGCGCGGAATGTGTGCGGGGGTCAGTTGCGCTCTGGCGATGCTCTTGACGCGTTCCAGAACCTGTGTGGTGTCCCCGCCGTCGGTTTCGAGGGCGGCGGCGACGAGTTGACCGGCACGTTCGTCCGGAACGCCGATCACGGTTGCGGCATGCACCCCATGGACCGACGCGAGGACTTCCTCGATGTCGTTCGGGAGGACGGTGGCGCCAGCCGTCTGTATCGCGTCGTCGCTCCGGCCGCGGAGACTCAGCCGGCCATCTGCTATGACAGCACGGTCCCCGACCGTGGCCCAGGCTCCTCGGACTCGATAGGCGCCGCCGGTACCGAGCACGGCCACTGCCCGCTGGTCAGTTCTCGCCCAGAGGACGCCGTCCCGGGTCTGCAGGTCCACACCCGGGAAGGCTCGCAGGCCGTCGCCGTCGTCGATCGCTACCATGGACAGCTCGGCAGCCCCGAAGTACCCCAACACCCGGATGCCGCGGTGTGCTGCCCGGTGGCGCAATTGCTGGGGCAACCGGTCTCCTCCCACGAACGCCACACGCATTGGGCTGGGGTGCCCGGCATCGAGCAGATCAAGGAGGTCACGCAGGTGCCACGGCGTCCCGTGGAGGATCGTGGCGCTCGCGATATCTCCAGGTCCCATGCGGTGCTTCACCGGCGTATTGAAGGGGAATCCGGTATGAGCCGCGTGGGAGGCGGCGTAGGAGGCCATGGACGACACCGGGTGGGCCGCGATCAGCATGGTGTCCGCTGGGGTCAGCTCGCCCCACTCATCCAGGAACGGATAGGACATGTCCCACGATTGCTGGGTTCTCAGGATGATCCGTGGACGCCCGGTGCTTCCTGACGTCAATGCCGCCCATTCCGCCTCGTCGGGGACGATCGCACCGGTCGCGTGCTCGACGACGCCGCGCCACTGGTCTTCGCTCCAACGCTCGTCTCCGATCAACGGGATGTCGCCTGCGCGTCGAACAGCGAGGGCTTCGCGCAGCACTCGTTCGTGGTCCCGGTCCCGGAGCGGCCGGACGCGGCCGGCGAGGACAGGTTCTGGCCGGTGCGTCACTGGTGGAAGGCTCTCGGGTAGGCCTTCCACAGCCCCATGGTCACGATGCTCGCGATGACGGCCTTGATCAGGTCTCCGGGCAGGAAGAGCAGTGAGGCAGTGAACGTCTGGCCGAGCGACATCCCTGTCACCGCTGCTTGGACAGGGATTCCGATGACGTAGAGAGTGATCATTCCGCCGAGGACGCACCCGGCGAATGCTTTCAACCAGGTCGGTCGCCCCGACCCCGATCGAACAACGAGACCGACGACCGCCGCTCCCACGACCCAGGCGATCATGTACCCCGCGCTCGGACCCACGAACACACCCAGTCCCCCGCGCCCCCCGGAGAGCAGAGGCAAGCCCATCGCAACGAGGGCCAGGAACAGGATCATCGACAGGGCTCCCCTGCGCGCCCCGAGAACCGCGCCGGCCAGCATGACTCCGAGGGTCTGCGCCGTAATCGGCACGAGCCCGGGCAAGGGGATATTTCCCGGCAACCCCAGGACGGCGACCAATGCCGCGAAAACCGCAATATAGGCGATCGAGTGCGCTACCGAAGTCGATTGCACGGTCGCGGCCGGGCGGGCCCCTCCGGGTACTGAATTCACTGTCTCCTCCATTGTCGTGCGCGGTCTGCTCGGATCGCCGGATGTCCGGGGCACCGATGACCGTCGCGTGATTTTGAACAGTGTTCAGGTTATCGGATAGCGCCAGGCTCTGCCGCATCGGACGGCGGCAGCCGAGTCAGCTGTCCGATTCCAGCATGAAGGGATCGCCGGTGGGCGCCTTGGCATCGCGGTTCTCGACCGTGATCCCGAAGGCCGCAACGGAGCTCAGGTCCTGGTCCGTCATGGTCGTCAAGTCAACGCCCGCGTTCTGTCCTTCTCCGTTCGTACCCCCCGAGATCGACCCCGATCCGACCACGTTGTGGTCCTTGTCCAGGAGCCAGAGCATGTAGACCTTGCCCTCCGGCAACGGCGGCATGTCCGACGTCGAGACCCCAGCCATGTTGTGGGACGCGGAATACATCACGGAGATATTCGCCCCGTCCATGTTTCCCTTGGCCAGGGAGACGTCCGACGCCGATGAGATCTGGTCCAGAATCGATGGCGACTCGGTCTTCGACCCGGATTCGGACTCGGCCGCAGAAAGTGCGGACCGCGTTTCATCCGCCTGGCGCTTCTGGTCCATCCCCCACACACCGGCCACAACGGCCAGCACCGCGCAAGCAGCGGCAACGGTCACGGGCACCATGCCCCAGCGTCGTCGGGCCCGGCCGCGGGCGCCGGATGCGGGCGCTTTCGAACTCCCGGCAGGTTTGGGTGGGGCGGAGGGGTCGACCTGTTCTGTCTGGGCAACCTGCCGCATGAGATTTTCTTTGAGGCGCGCAGGCGGCTCTTCGGGAGCGACCGCCTTCCCCAAGCGGGCCCCTACCAGTGCCCATTCCGCGGCGAGATCTTTTTCGGCCCGGCCGGCCCGAGCCTCGAATCGTTCGTTCTCCTCGGGATCGAGTGCATGGAGGGAGTACGCAGCTGCGTCGTCCACGGCGTTCTCATCCGATTTCATACTCGCCTCCCAACTCTGACCGCAGTCGCATGAGACCAAGCCTCATCCTTGTTTTGACGGTACCCAGCGGGACACCCAGGGCCTGCGCAATCCGACTCTGTGACAGCCCGCCAAAATATGCCAGGGTTACGACCTCAACCTGAGATTCAGGAACCCTGGACAAAGCCGCATGCACCGAGGCGTTGTCGAGACCTTGCTGAACCGTCGACTCCACGTGCTCGTAGGCTTCCTCGAACTCGGCTGCCCCCATCCGCATGTCCCGCTCCGATGCCGACTGAGCAGCTCGGACACGGTCGACGGCACGACGATGGGCGATCACGGTAACCCAGGATCCCACTGCCCCTCGCGTGGAATCGTATTGGGGTGCCTTTTGCCAGACTTCGAGAAACACTTCCTGGGTCACTTCCTCGGCGTGCGCGACATTGCGGAGAATCCGCTGAACGAGGCCGTAAATCCGAGGAACCAGGGCATCGTAGAGCTGCTCAAAACAGTTCTGGTTGCCGTTCGAGGCGCATTCCATGAGGTTCTGGAGCAACTCGTGCTCGTCGCGCGCTTCACGAACCGCTCGCGCGACGTCCGGGTCGCGGGAGTTCCCCTCGGCAACCCCAAACCTTCGGGACATAACCACCATTGCCATTCCGCCGACGTCGAAGTCGGCACCGGGCTGACCCGGGTCCGACGGCTGCCCTGCTTCAGAATCATCACGCGCCAGATTTTCCGGCCGTGACAGGGCCGCAACAAGCGATCCTCCGTAGAAGTCGCACTGCTGGTCACCGACTGTTGTCTTTCGTCATCCTAGTAGCACGCGTTCACGTTGCGTCGAATCGCTTCGTTCGCGGTGAGTCGATGTCCGGAGATTCCCGATACGGTGGTGCGTGTATTCCGCTCTAACCGCCCAGGAGGCCACATGTCCGTTCGCCCGATTGTCATTACCGGCGACCCCGTTCTGCACAGCCCGACGCGGCCCGTCACCGACTTCGACGACGAACTGCGAGGTCTCATCGCAGACATGTACGAGACCATGGACGCGGCCCACGGCGTCGGGCTTGCGGCGACACAGGTCGGCGTGCCGCTGCGCCTTTTCACCTTCGTCCACGAGAACGACGACGACGCGCCCAACCGCGGGGTCCTCGTCAACCCTCGGCTGACCCTCGGAAAGATCTCCGAGGTCGAGCCGGACAAGGAGGATGAGGCTGAGGGCTGCCTGTCGGTGCCCGGACTTGCCTACCCGCTCAAGCGGGCGGATTGGGCCAAAGTCAGCGCGCAGGACGAATTCGGACGCCCGATCGAATTCGAGGCCACCGGATGGTTCGCGCGCGTCATGCAGCACGAGACCGACCACCTTGACGGCAAGCTCTACGTCGACCGGCTCAACGCCCGTTGGGCGAAAAAGGCGAGGAAGGCGATCAAGAAGGAAGGCTGGGGCAAGCCCGATCTGACGTGGATGCCCGGGGTCGACGAGGATCCCTTCGGACATTCGGACGAAGAGTAGACCTCAAGTTCAGCTTGATTAATCCGGTCGGATGATCAGCCGTCGGAGGGGACCACGAGCGTCAGCGAATGGCCTTTGGTCCGGTCCGACTCAAGTTCAACCTGCCAATGAGGTCTAAGGATTTCGACGACGTCGTCGACAGACTGTGGCTCAACTTCGGCCTCCAGGAGAATTCGAGCTACCTCGCCCCGGTAATGTTTGGCCATGTGGGAGACCACCTGTCTCTTGCCGTTGAGCTCGCGCTCGACCCTGATCCCCACGGTTCTCTCGGCGGGGGCTTTCCACGCCGCGGCATAGCTCGAGGACCTGCAGTCCACGATCACCTGTCCGGAACCATGCGCATCCAGGACCGGACCGAGCTCAGCCTTCCACCACGCAGCGAGCGTACCCGCGGGCGCAACCTTGGCACCCATGGACAGTCGGTACGCGGGGATGAAGTCAGCGGGGGTCACGGCGCCCCAGAGTGCGGAGATGATCACGACACGGGTCCGGGCGCGTTCTTGGGCCTTCGGGCTCAGGTGCGGGTGGTCGAGAGCATCGAACAAGACCCCCGTGTAGACCTCGAGCGCCGGCGCCGTCGGCTCCCGGAGCAATCGTGTGTTTCGCTCAACTTCCGCCGCCAGGCTGGGGCCCGTCTTCAGGAGGTCACCTGCATCCTCCCCCGAACTCACCTCGATCAACCGGTCAAGCATGGCTTCACGGGCCTCGGTGAGCTGCGGAAAGCTCATATCGGACAGATCGACGCTCGGCCCGGCACTGGGCGCGGTCTTGGACTCGGAAGGAGGAAGCAGAATCAACATCCTTACCAGTGTAGGATTGATCCCCGGACGGGTCGGTCGAGACGATCGCGTGGCGTGTTCGACGCCCCGAGGAAAGTCCGGGCTCCGCAGAGCAGGATGGTGGATAACGTCCACTCGGGGAAACCCGCAGGCCAGTGCCACAGAAAACAGACCGCTTGCTTCGGCAGGCAAGGGTGAAACGGTGGTGTAAGAGACCACCAGTTCCCGCGGCGACGCGGGAAGCTCGGTAAACCCCATTCGGAGCAAGGCCAGACAGAATGCGTGACGAGGGCTGCTCGCCCCAGGCATTCGGGTAGGCCGCTCGACCCCTTGGGCAACCAAGGGGCTAGATGGATGATCGTCACGGCGCGAGGTCAACCTCGCGTCGACAGAACCCGGCTTATGACCGGCCCGTCCGCCTCATCCCACAGAAACCGGACCACGTCGGCTCCATGACAGGAATGCAGGCGGACTTGCGCCTGGTTCGAATGGCTTCATCCAGTCGATTCGGCTGCACTCGTCGGCGCCCACTGCCCTCTCCCCTCCCGCCGCCCTCCGAGCCCGGACGCTCATCCGACCGTTGTCGAGGTGCAGCTACCGTATACTCACCAGTACATCCCAGAACCACAGGAGAACCACGTGAAATTCAAAGTCCTGCCCGTCGTTGCCATGGCTGGCCTCGCGCTTGCGGGATGCTCGCAGGGAGACGATTCCTCGGATTCGTCGTCCTCGAGCAGCCCCAGCCCGTCGACATCGAGCTCCACAGCAGCCCCTTCGTCCTCATCGCCCAGCGTTGCACCCACCGGGTCCCCGAGTACGTCATCGTCCGACGCCCCCGACGAGACGTCCTCCGACGGGCCCACGGAAAACTCGGTGCCCTCTGCCGAGCCCTCGCAACAACCTGCCGACGACTCTGCACAACCCGGAGCTGACGCCGCGGGGGCCTCTCCGCAGCTGGCCCAGTACTTGCACAATGGTGGCGGTTGCATCTCCGACGTCTGGAATGATTCAGCCGCTCCATACAGCGAGGCGTTGCACAACGAACTCGTCCGGTACTGCTCGGCCAACCAGCTCGGAGACTGGGCCGGCGGTGCCGACCCCATGAACCCAGAAAGCTACGGGACCCCTGACGATCAGGCCGAGGTGCGCAGCAACGAACAGGACATCGAACGGTGCAAGGCAGCAGACCCAGAAACGGCCCCGTCCGGCCAGATTCAGTACTGCTTCATGGAGTACGGCATCCGCATCGAGTAGGCGCAATGAGTCTCCCACCCGCTCGTCCGGGGCGAGTGGAAGACTCTCACAGGTCGCGGGCGTATCCGTCGCCTTCCGGAGCGGTCGACGCCGATGCGGGTGCCTCACCCGTGGAGACCCGGAAGTCCCAGGGGTCGGTATTCAGGCTGCTCAGAAGGGTCTCGACCTCGAAGCCACGGGCAGCCAGATGGTCTCTGAGCATCTTGGCCCCGGACGCCAACCACAGTTCCTCGCTCGCGAAGTGGGAGCAATCGATCAAGTACGGCGTGCCGCCGTCGAGCAGCGCCCGCTCCCGTGCCTCGGACGCCGGATGATGGCGCAGATCGGCCGTCACGAACACGTCGGCCCGGGAAGCCCGAACATCATCGAACAGAGAATCACCGGCTCCTCCGCACACCGCCACGCGCTTGACGGTTCCCTCCTTGGGCCCGGCGATTCGCAGACCGCCCGCCGTGGGCACAAGAGCCGTGGCCAGGCGCTGTGCCAGCTCCTCCAGAGTGATCTCTTCGGCGAGGTCCCCGACGCGGCCGATTCCTGTAAAAGCCTCAGCATCCCCGAGGGGCACGGATTCCGTGATGCCGCACGCACCCATGAGTGCATCCGATACTCCACCGATCATGCTGTCCGCGTTCGTGTGCGATGCCAAGAGACCGCAGCCGTTCTCGATGAGCGTGTGCACCACCGCGCCCTTGTCGTTCGAGGTCGGCAGGAATTTCGCTCCCCTGAGCAGGAGAGGGTGATGAGTGAGAAGCAATTGGCACTCCGATTCCACCGCCTCGCGCGCCGTAGCCTGTACGGCGTCGACCGCGAACAGAATCCTCCGAACCGGCTGATCCCCTCGGCCGCAGACGAGGCCGCTCGCATCCCACGGTTCGGCCAGGGCAACCGGCCACAATTCGTGGGCCGAACGGACGACGTCGTTCAAGCTGGGAGTAGTCATGCACCCAGTCTAGGACGTGGGTTGCGGCGCTCCAGGCACCCGCCGGACGCGGCAGGGCCCGGCTTGGAAGGGGCTCCCCCAACAGCGAAAGACCATGACGAAGACGCTCCGCCGGGACCACAATGGGGCCCATGAAAGAATTCACCGTAGCCGCCGGATGCTTCTGGTGCCTGGACGCTGTCTACCAACGAACTCGCGGCGTGGAATCCTCCGTCTGCGGGTATACGGGTGGCAACACCTTCGAGCCCACGTACGAGTCCGTGTGCACCGGCGAGACCGGGCATGCTGAGGCCATACGAGTCCGCTTCGACGAAACCGTGGTCCCCGAAGACGTCATCATGGACATGTTCTTCACGACTCACGACCCGACGAGCCTCAACCGTCAGGGGTACGACGTCGGCACCCAGTACCGTTCGGCGCTGTTCTACAGCAACGAGGAAGAGAAAGAATTCTTCCGCGCACAGATCGAACGGGCCCAGGCCATGTTCGACAAGCCCATTGTCACGACCCTTGAACCCCTCGGAACGTTCTACCCTGCCGAGGACATTCACCAGGACTTCGAACAGCGGAACCCTTACAACGGGTACTGCCAAGTGATCATCGACCCCAAACTCCGCAAGGCCCGGGAATATTACAAGATGTGGCTCAGGGACACCTGACCAGGCTCTCGCGGACTACCGTAGTGGCAGAACGGGTTGGAACGCCCGATTCCGCCGTTTACTCAGCTCTAGAAAGGCGACACCATGGCTAAAATCCTCGACAACGTCACCGAGGCCATTGGGGCGACCCCTCTGGTCAGGCTCAACCAACTGGACAAGGACCTTCCGGGCAACGTGGCCGTCAAGCTCGAGTTCTACAATCCCGCCAACTCCGTCAAGGACCGTATCGGCAAGGCGATTGTCGACGCGGCCGAGAAGTCCGGGCAGCTTCGTCCGGGAGGGACCATCGTCGAGGGAACTTCGGGCAACACCGGTATCGCCCTGGCCATGGTCGGCGCGGCACGCGGTTACAAGGTCGTTCTGACCATGCCGGAGACCATGTCGACCGAACGTCGCGTGATGTTGCGTGCCTACGGTGCGGAGATCGTGCTGACCCCGGGCGCCGAAGGTATGCGTGGCGCCGTCGACAAGGCGGCCGAGATCGTCGAGAACTCCGACAATGCCGTTCTCGCCCGCCAGTTCGAGAACGAGGCGAACCCCCAGGTCCACTACGACACCACCGGACCCGAGATCTGGGACGCCACCGACGGCGACGTCGACCTCTTCGTTGCCGGCATCGGAACCGGCGGAACCATCTCCGGAGCCGGAAAGTACCTCAAGGAGCAGAAGCCCGGCGTCAGAATCGTCGCCGTGGAACCCTCCGACTCGCCGCTGCTGACCGAAGGCAAGGCCGGCCCGCACAAGATCCAGGGCCTCGGGGCGAATTTCCTTCCCGATACGCTGGACCAGGAGATCTACGACTCGGTGACCGACGTCAACCTGGACGACGCCGTCCGGGTTGCCCGTGAACTGGGCGCCAAGGAAGGAATCCTCGGCGGCATCTCGTCCGGAGCCAACGTGTGGGCCGCTCTCGAGGAGGCGAAGAAGTCCGAGAACGAGGGCAAACTGATCGTGACGGTCGTTTGCGACTTCGCCGAACGGTACATCTCGACCGTTCTCTACGAGGACATCCGCGGCTGACGCCACACCGCCCCGGAAACGCTGCTTGTGCCCGCACGAGAAATCGTGTGGGCACACGTGCGTGGGATCCACCGCACGTACACCCGGGAATAGCGCCCACCGTTCCGAGGTTGCACCAACAGTGAACAGCCTGCTCGTCGGACGCCCCCTCCGGCGACCGGGAAAGCCGCACCCTGCCCCACTTCACCCACGCACGATGAAAGCGACACCGTGAGTTTTCTCAGCCGTCTCAGGGAAGACCTGACCACAGCCCGCACCCACGATCCGGCCGCCCGGGGCGACCTCGAGATCATCCTCAACTACTCCGGACTGCACGCCATCTGGGTCCACCGGCTCACCCACCGCTTGTGGCAGACGGAGGGACTGCGCACCGTGGCCAGGTCTCTGTCCCAGGTGACGCGCTGGTTGACCGGCGTCGAGATTCACCCGGGTGCGACCATCGGGCGTCGCTTCTTCATCGACCACGGTATGGGCATCGTGATCGGAGAGACCACCGAAATCGGCGACGACGTCATGCTGTACCACGGAGTGACCCTCGGGGGGCGTTCCCTGGAGAAGGTCAAGAGGCATCCGACGCTCGGGCACCGTGTGACGGTTGGCGCGGGTGCGAAGATTCTCGGCCCCATTACGATCGGTGAGGATTCGGCCGTCGGGGCCAACGCCGTCGTGGTGCACGATGCCCCCGCTTCCTCCATCGTCACGGGCATCCCCGCGGAGGCTCGTCCGCGAACCCCGGAGAAGAAGAAACCCCTGGTTGACCCCGTGACGTACATCGACCCGGCCATGTGGATCTGAGGGTACGGGTCTGATACCGGCTCGTGGCTTGAGGGGAGCCCTCTGCCCCACGGCCGGGTTCAACGCGTCGTACGGGTGAACCGCCTGGTCCGGTGGCCCGAGCGCGGGGCGTGGCGCCTCAGCCACTGAGCATCTCTGGCACAACGACGTCGCCCGCTCGCCGTCAAGAAGGCGAGCGGGCGACGTCGTTGACCTGTAGGGTTACTTGGTTTCCCTGTCCACGGGAGCGGGGGCCTTTTCACCAGCACTGTTGACCTCGGAGCGGTCCTCGGACCACAGAGTGTGGAACGTGCCGTCCTCGTCCACGCGCTGATACGTGTGGGCGCCGAAGAAGTCGCGTTGCCCCTGGATCAGTGCGGCCGGCAGACGGTCGCGACGCAACCCGTCGTAGTAGGACAGTGCCGAGGAGAAGACCGGCACCGGAACGCCCAGAGCGGTCGCCTTGCTGACCACGCGGCGCCACGAGGGGACCAGGTCTTGGAGGATGCTCTGGAAACCCGGCGCGAGAAGCATGTTGACCGGCGCGTTGTCGCCCTTGTAGGCCTCCATGATTTCGCCGAGAAGCTCCGCCCGGATGATGCAGCCATTGCGCCACAGCGACGCGATGACGTCCAGGTCCAGGCTCCATCCGAATTCCTCGCCCGCGGCGGAGAGCATGTCCAGGCCCTGGGCGTAGGAGACCAGCTTGGATGCGTACAAGGCCCTGCGCACGTCCTCGACGAACTCGGGATCTCCCTGTGCGACGCCCGTCGTCGAGATCAGCCCCGCGGGAAGATTCTGCTGAGCTTCCTCGCGCGCCTCGGGATTCGAGGAGGACAACGCACGGGCAAAGACGGACTCCGCAATCGCAGAAACCGGGGACCCGAGGTCCAATGCGGACTGGACCGTCCAGCGCCCCGTTCCCTTCTGACCGGCTTGGTCCACGATCACGTCGACCAGTGGTTTTCCGGTCTTGCCGTCCGTCTGGGAAAGGACTTCGCTGGTGATCTCGATCAGGTAGGAGTTCAGGTCGGTGGTATTCCACGTCCGGAAGACCTCGGCCTGGTCCTGGGGCTCGATCCCGGCCACGGAACGAAGCAGATCAAAGGCTTCACCGATCACCTGCATGTCCGCGTACTCGATGCCGTTGTGAACCATCTTGACGAAGTGACCGGCGCCGTCGGTATCGATCCAGGCGCAGCACGGGGCGCCGTCGTCGGCTTTCGCCGAGATCTTTTCGAGCATCGGGCCGAGAGACTTGTAGGACTGCTTGGATCCGCCCGGCATGATCGAGGGGCCGTTGAGCGCACCTTCCTCGCCACCGGAGACGCCGACGCCGACGAAGTGGAGCCCGTGCTCGGCGCACTCCTTCTCGCGGCGGATCGTGTCCTTGAAGTAGGAGTTGCCGCCGTCGATGATGATGTCGTCGGTGTCCAGCAACGGGATCAGGTTCTCGATCACGGCATCCACGGGCGCTCCGGCCTTGACCATGACCAGGATGCGCCGCGGGCGCTCCAGGGAGTCGACCAGGTCCTGGAGGGTCTCGGTACGGATGAAGTCTCCGTCGCCGCCATGCTTGTCCAACAGTTCGTCGGTCTTCGCAATGGTGCGATTGTGCAATGCGACCGTGTACCCGTTCCGCGCCAGATTGCGCGCCAGATTTGCGCCCATGACCGCCAGGCCGGTGACACCGATCTGCGCCTTGCCTGATTGTGCCTCGGAATTTTGGGGAGAAGTGCTATCAACTGCCATGAGCCCAGATTACGCGCAATACCGGTCCGACGAGCAGGGGCACTCCCAAAAATCTGGAGGGTATCGCCTCTGGCGGACAGATCGACCCCAGATGACGACGACGCAGCGCCCCATTCCAGGGCCCAACCCCCATGCGACGCGACCAGCGCGTTGAACGAGCAACGGCCGAACCCCTGAGGTGGGGTCCGGCCGATTCTGTGGTGGGTCCTACCGGGATCGAACCGATGACATCCACGGTGTAAACGTGGCGCTCTACCAGCTGAGCTAAAGACCCTTGACAACCGAGTGGGCCGCTTGCACAGCGGCCAGCACCCGATCTGATTGATTACAGTACATGAGCTGAACAGAGGCCCAAACTTGAGAGGCCCCGTCCAGACAGTGTCTTTCGACACACCATGTCGGCGTCAGAAACGAGTCGTCACCAGACGCGTGGCCGACCATTCTTCACTGACCTGCGCACTCGTCGTGAGCTTGAGGCCGGCGGTCGGCGCAGCTTCCTGAATGTCGGCGGGCGCCACGTGTCCGTCACGCCCCGCCTTGGGTGTCATCACCCAGACCACGCCGCCCTCGTCCAGGGTGGTCAGTGAGTCGACGAGGGCGTCCACCAGATCACCTTCGCCTTCCCTCCACCAGAAGAGAACGGCATCCACGACTTCCTGGTCTTCTTCGTCGAGGAGTTCGGAACCGGTGACGTCCTCGAGATCGTCCCTCAGGGCGAAGTCGACGTCGTCGTCATAGCCGAACTCTTGGATGAGATCCCCATCCTTGAAACCAAGCAGGACAGCCGGGCGATCGCCGGCGGTCTTGGTCTCGCTCACGTATTTTCCTCCTGAATATCGGATCGGTCCGGACATCCTCCGCACCGAGCATTGCGATGGGTACACCGCAATGGTGTTGACACCAAGCCAACACTGGATTGCCCACACTATCAAGTACTCGGTAGGCGTGCGTGATCCCGAACACTGTCCGACGCAAAAAACCCTCATTCCATGCGGATCGGAGCCTCCACGACGCCGGGAGCCCGGTCCGGAATCCGGTCAGGAGTCATTGTCATTCGGCGAGGTGTGACACCATAGGAGCAAAGCCCAGGTGGGTCGAGTGTGCCTGCCGTTATCATCCCTTCCGGGATGTGAGCTTTCTCCTCACATCGACAAAGAGAGGTTCAACGTGGCTCCCTCAGAGACGAATGACCACATCCTCAGCGCCCTCACCCTGGGCCTGTCGGATCAGGACCACGAAGAGACGTCGGAATGGATCGAGGCATTCGATGCCTTGGTCGAGTCCCAGGGCACGGAACGTGCACAGTTCATCATTCGACGCCTCCTCCAGCGAGCAGGTGCCAAGAGCATCCAGGTCCCGACCGTGACCACCACGGACTACGTCAACACCATCCCCGTGGACCAGGAACCGGAGTTCCCGGGCGACGAGGAAATCGAGCGTCGCTACCGTGCGCTGCTCCGCTGGAATGCCGCCGTGATGGTGCATCGCGCCCAGCGCCCGGAAATCGGCGTCGGCGGCCACATTTCCAGCTACGCCGGTGTGGCCACTCTGTACGAGGTCGGCCTGAACCACTTCTTCCGCGGCCAGGATCACCCGGGCGGTGGCGACCAGGTCTACTTCCAGGGCCATTCCTCACCGGGCAATTACGCCCGCGCCTACCTCGAGGGTCGTCTGACCGAAGAACAACTGGACGGCTTCCGGCAGGAGAAGACCAAGGGTGAGAACGGACTTCCTTCCTATCCCCACCCCCGGTCGAAGGAAGACTTCTGGCAGTTCCCGACCGTGTCCATGGGTCTCGGCCCTCTGAACGCGATCCACCAGGCACAGTTCAACAAATATCTGCACAACCGCGGGATCAAGGACACGAGCCAGCAGCACGTCTGGGCGTTCCTCGGCGACGGCGAGATGGACGAGCCCGAATCGCGCGGCGCGCTCCAGCTGGCCGCCAACGACAAGCTCGACAACCTGACCTTCGTGGTCAACTGCAATCTCCAGCGCCTGGACGGGCCGGTTCGCGGCAACGGAAAGATTGTTCAGGAACTCGAGGCGTTCTTCCGCGGTGCCGGCTGGCACGTCATCAAGGTCCTGTGGGGCCGCGAGTGGGACCAGCTCCTTGAGAAGGACGAGAACGGCGAGCTCGTTCGCATCATGAACGAGACGCTCGATGGCGATTACCAGACCTACAAGGCCGAATCGGGCGGGTTCATCCGCGAGCACTTCTTCGGCCGCTCCCCCGAGACCAAGGAAATGGTCTCGGACATGTCCGACGAGGACATTTGGGCCCTCAAGCGCGGAGCCCACGACTACCGCAAGGTCTACGCCGCCTACAAGCAGGCCATGGAGACCAAGGGTCGCCCGACCGTCATCCTGGCCCAGGGCGTCAAGGGGTATGGCCTCGGCAGCCACTTCGAGGGGCGCAACGCGACGCACCAGATGAAGAAGCTGACCCTCGATGACCTGAAGGTCTTCCGCGACCGCCTGCGCATCCCGATCAGCGACGAAGAGCTCGAGAAGGATCTTTACGGGGCTCCCTACTACCACCCCGGCAAGGACTCCCCCGAGATCAAGTACATGCTCGAGCGCCGCAAGGAGCTCGGCGGGTTCGTGCCCCACCGGGATGGATCCCAGCGCGAACTCGTGCTCCCGTCCGAGAAGGCCTACTCGGTCGCCAAGAAGGGTTCCGGCAAGCAGATGGCCGCGACCACGATGGCGTTCGTGCGCCTGCTCAAGGACCTGATGCGGGAGAAGGAATTCGGCAAGCACGTGGTGCCGATCATTCCCGACGAGGCACGCACCTTCGGAATGGACTCGTTCTTCCCGACGTCGAAGATCTACAACCCGAACGGACAGAATTACCTGTCGGTGGACCGCGAGCTCATGCTCGCGTACAAGGAGTCCGCCCAGGGGCAGTTGCTGCACGTCGGCATCAACGAGTCCGGGGCGACCGCGGCGTTCACCGCCGTGGGTTCATCCTACTCGACACACGGTATTCCGATGGTGCCCGTGTACATCTTCTACTCGATGTTCGGTTTCCAGCGCACGGGCGACGCCTTCTGGGCAGCGGCCGACCAGCTCTCCCGTGGTTTCATCATTGGCGCCACGGCGGGGCGGACCACCCTGACCGGCGAAGGCCTGCAGCACATGGACGGCCACTCGCCCGTTATCGCTGCGACCAACCCGGCCGTGCGTCACTACGATCCTGCCTACGGCTACGAGATCGCGCACATCGTCAAGCGCGGCCTGGAACACATGTACGGCACGGGCGACGAGGACCACAACGTCATGTACTACCTGACGGTGTACAACGAGCCGGTCGTGCAGCCCGCAGAACCGGCCGACGTCGACGTCGAGGGCATTGTCCGGGGCATCTACCTGCTCAAGCCCGCCGAGGTCGACGGGCCGCGGACCCAGTTGCTCGCCTCCGGTGTGGCCGTTCCCTGGGCACTCGAAGCCCAGGAACTCCTCGCCAAGGATTGGAAGGTTTCCGCCGACGTGTGGTCGGTGACCTCCTGGAACGAGTTGCGCCGTGACGGCCTCGAGGCCGAACGCGCGTCGATGCTGAACCCGAAGGACGACGCACGCGTTCCCTTCGTGACCCAGCAGCTGGAAGGAGCGGTCGGACCGATCGTGGCTTCCTCCGACTTCGTGTCCGAGGTTCCCGACCAGATCCGACAGTTCCTCCCGAACGAGTTCGCGACGCTCGGTGCCGACGGGTTCGGATTCTCCGACACGCGTGCCGGTGCACGCCGGTTCTTCCACATCGACGCCCACTCCATGGTGGTGCGGGCCCTCGAGATGCTGGCGGAACGCGGAGAGATCGACGCCGACATCCCCGCCAAGGCCATCGACAAGTACGACCTGTTCGACGTCAATGCCGGTACCAGCGGTACCGCCGGCGGCGACGCCTGATCAACGACCACTGCGCTGCGGCCGGTCTCTCTCGCAGAGTCCGACCGCAGCGCTTTTTTGACGTGACGTGACTGATAAGAAGGATTCTGGAATGCTGGACAGCGTGTTAGCGATACTTTGCCCCGGACAGGGCTCACAAAAACCCGGGTTCCTGACCCCGTGGCTGGAATTGGACGGCGTATCCGAGCGGCTCTCGACCCTGGGTCACGCGGCCGGGCTCGATCTGATTCATTACGGCACGGAAGCCGATGAGGAAACCATCAAGGACACCGCCGTCGCGCAGCCGTTGATCGTCGCCGCAGGAATCGTGGTCGGCGAGCTGCTCGTCGAACGCATCGGGGAACGCCCACTGCTCTGGGCCGGGCACTCGGTCGGCGAAGTGACCGCCGCCGCGCTGTCCGGCGTCATGTCGCCCGAGGACGCGATGCGTTTCATCAAGGTCCGCGGGAACGGCATGGCCGAAGCATCGGCGGCCGAGCCTTCCGGTATGGCCGCCGTCCTCGGCGGCAAGGAAGAGGAAGTTCGTTCCGCGATCGAAGAAGCAGGTCTCACGGCCGCCAATTCCAATGGTCCCGGTCAGATCGTGGCCGCGGGTTCCTCGGAGAAGATCCAGTCCCTCGTGGACAACCCTCCGGCCAAGACCCGCGTGGTCCCCCTGAAGGTCGCGGGGGCCTTCCACACCTCCCACATGCGCCCTGCTGTCGGTCCTCTCCAGGAAATCGCCCACGAACTCCACGCCCACGAACCCGTGACCACGTTGCTGTCCAACCGGGACGGCAAGCCGGTGACCTCGGGCGCCGCGGCGTTGCAGTCCCTGGTCGACCAGGTCACGCGTCCGGTGCGATGGGACCTCTGCATGCAGACCATGGTCGACGAGGGCGTGAGCAGCATGGTGGAACTCGCGCCGGCAGGCACCCTGGTCGGGCTGGCCAAGCGCGGGATGAAGGGCGTGCCCGCGACCGCGCTGAATTCACCCGACGAGCTGGACGACGTCGTCGCCGAATAGGGTCCAGGCCAACGAGGAAAAGAGACCATCGTGGTGACTCTCAATACCAGACCCCTACAGAAGTTCTCGAAGATCCTGGGCCTCGGGACGGCGCGACCCGACGTGGTCGTGACCAATGACGACGTCTGCGAGTGGATCGACTCGTCCGATGAGTGGATCCGCACGAGGACCGGCATCAGCACCCGCCACCGTGCGGACTCCGAAACCTCTGCCATGGATTTGGCCATCGCGGCGGCTCGGGACGCGCTCCAGCGATCGGCCGTACCGCCGGAAGAGATCGACGGCGTGATCGTTTCGACGATCTCGCATCCCTATGCGACCCCTTCCCTGGCCGCCAAATTGGCCCACGAGATCGGCGTCTCCCCCGCGGCTGCCTACGACATCTCGGCGGCCTGCGCCGGGTATTGCTATGGGGTCGGACAGGCCGATGCGCTCGTCCGGGCCGGGGCGGCAAGGAATGTGCTCGTCGTCGGGGTCGAGAAGCTCTCCGACTTCATCGACAATTCCGAACGCTCCATCTCCTTCCTGCTCGGTGACGGGGCCGGTGCGGTCGTCGTCGGGCCCTCGGAGGAGGCCGGCATCGGGCCCACGGTCTGGGGATCGGACGGGTCGAAGTGGGAAACCATCAACATGACTCATTCGTTGCTCGAGGTGAGGAACCGCGACTGGATCAGCGATCCCGTCCGAGAGGACGAGAAGGTGTGGCCGACCCTGTACCAGGACGGCCCGACGGTATTTCGCTGGGCAGCCTGGGAAATGGCGAAGGTCGCCCAACAAGCGCTCGACGAAGCCGGCGTCTCTGCGGAGGACTTGGGCGCGTTCGTACCCCACCAAGCGAACATGCGCATCATCGACCAACTCGTCAAGACGCTGAAACTGCCCGACCATGTCGTGGTCGGTCGGGACATCGCCGACGCGGGCAATACCTCAGCGGCGTCCGTTCCGCTGGCCGCGCGGCGACTTCTGGACGAGCATCCCGAGCTCTCCGGGCGGCTGGCTCTTCAGATCGGTTTCGGTGCCGGACTGGTCTACGCCGCCCAGGTTGTGGTCCTTCCCTGAACCCGACGCCGGGATCCGCGGCGTCGCGGGGCAATGAGACGCAAATCCCTGCACGTCGGGGGCGGACATCTACCGGCGCGTCAGGTCTCGAAACGATACAGTGAATACCGGATCAAGCCCGCGAACGCGGGAACACCCCGGCTCCCCTGGAGCCGCCAGAATCCCACGCGGCAGGAAAGCTCGCGTGATCATGAATCAAAGGAGTACACATCATGGCTGACAAGAACGAGATTCTCGCCGGACTGGCCGAGATCGTCAACGAAGAGACCGGCGTCGAGACCTCGGACGTTCAGCTCGAGAAGTCCTTCACCGAGGACCTCGACATCGATTCGATCTCGATGATGACCATCGTGGTCAACGCCGAGGAAAAGTTCGGTGTGACCATTCCGGACGAAGAGGTCAAGAACCTGACCACCGTGGGCGAGGCCGTCGACTTCATCGCGAACGCCTCCTAAGAGGTGCTGATTCGGGCGCGGTGCTCCGTGGCACCGCGCCCTGGCTTCTCCCCAAGTATTTACCCGCCCGAGGAGAAGCCGTCCGGTGCGGACCACGGCCTGTACACTCGGGCGGAGACGAGAAAGACGTGAGATGAGTCAGAAAGTAGTAGTCACCGGCCTCGGGGCATTCAGCCCGATCGGCGGCACCGCAACCGAGACGTGGGAGAACGCCGTCAAGGGTGTCTCCGGTATCAAGGCGATCACCGACGACTGGGTTTCCCAGTACGATCTGCCCGTGTACATCGCCGGCAGGGTCGCCCAGTCGGTCGAGGATTCCGAGTTCATTTCCAAGGTCGAGACCAAGCGCCTGGACCCTTCGGGGCAATTCGCGGTCATTTCCGCGCGCCAAGCGTGGCAGGACGCGGGTTTCAGCGCGGGAGACGCCGAAGAGGCCGACGAGCTCGACCCCGAACGCCTGGCGGTCTCCTTCGGAACCGGCATCGGCGGCGTGTGGACGCTCCTCGACAGCTGGGACACGTTGCGTGAACGCGGACCTCGTCGCATCCTGCCCATGACGGTCCCCATGCTCATGCCCAACGGTTCGACGGCGGCCATCGCCCTCAACCACAAGGCCCGTGCGGCGGCCCAGACCGTGGTCTCGGCCTGCGCTTCCAGCACCGAGTCCTTGCACGTGGCGCTCGACCTCATTCGCAGCGGGAAGGCCGACGTCGTGATCACCGGCGGCACGGAGTCCGCGATCCACCCGATGACCATGGCCTCCTTCGCCAAGATGCAAGCACTCTCCAAGCGCAACGACGATCCCGAGCGTGCGTCGAGGCCCTACGACGTCGATCGCGACGGCTTCGTGATGGGTGAGGGCGCGGCAGCTTTGGTGCTCGAGTCCGAGGAACACGCCAAGGCGCGCGGTGCCCGCGTTTATGCCGAACTGGCCGGGACGGGGGTGTCCTCGGATGCTTACCACATCACGGCCAACGATCCGGAGGGTTCTGGCGCGGCCAGAAGCATCGACGAAGCCCTGAAGGCAGGTGAGATCGACCCGAGCTCCGTGGTTCACGTCAATGCCCACGCGACCTCGACACCCGTGGGTGACCCTGCGGAGGCAACGGCTCTGAAGGTCGCTCTCGGGTCCCATACGGACCAGGTCGCGGTTTCGGCGACCAAGTCCATGACCGGGCACCTTCTGGGGGCCGCCGGGGCCTTGGAAGCCGTCATGACCGTGATGGCACTCAAGGACCGCACGGCTCCTGCGACCATCAACTTGGAGAACAAGGACCCGGACATCGACCTCGACGTCGTCACGGAGGCTCGTGATCTGCCGTCGGGCGAAATCGTCGCTCTCTCGACGTCGTTCGGGTTCGGTGGTCACAACTCGGTCGCGGCCTTCCGGTCCGTCGACTGACAGCTCCCGTGGCGACCGGTCCTCGACGACCGGTGTCCCGCCCACTGACGACAACGCCCGGACAGGGTTTCCTGTCCGGGCGTTGTCGTCCCTTGAGCGTTGCGGCGCGGGAAGTCTTGGTCGGGGCCCTCTCCATTCGATGCCGGAGGGGCCTTTCTGGCCTTCGGGCTCACCCCACCCGATGCAGGTAACGAATGTTCGAGGGTTCCGTGGCGCAGGCCCGCAATGGCTCGAGCTCGGTGTCCCAGGCTTCTCCCAAGGCCAGGGAGAATTGCCGCAACAGTGCGTTCGAGTCTCCCCGTGCGGCCTCGTAGGCGTACCGGACACGGTCCTCGGTGATGACGGTGTTTCCGGAGGCATCGATCATGGAATAGAAGATTCCCAATTCGGGGGTGTACGCCCACCGGCCGGCGTCCGCACCCGGACTGGCTTCTTCGAAGACCTCGAACCGGATATTCTTCAAACGACCCAGCGCGGAAGCGATCAGGGCGCCAGTGCCCTGGGGTCCCTCCCATTCCAGAGTGGTTCGCACTTCATCGACGGTTGCGGTCTGAGCGCACCATTGAAGATCCGTTGACTGTCCAGCCACGGATTCGAGTGCCCAGCGGATGTGAGGGCACAAAGCTTGTGGGGCCGCGTGAACGTGCAAAACCCCCTGCGTCAATATCTTGCTCACAGTAGCTCCCTGCAATCGACAGATGCGTCTTCCCCTACGATCTGTCCCCGAGATTCCACGTGTGAGGAGATTCTCAACGATCACCATTGTGCCTGATGATGCCTCTCCGCACAAAGAGGAACGGACCGATACCCGGCGAATTCTCAGTTCGCTCCATGGGTCGTCCGACCGAGCCCGGCTAGGCCCGAGGATGCGCGCGGCGGTAGGTCTGGGCCAGACGGTCGACGGAGACGTGAGTGTAGATTTGCGTGGTTGCCAACGTGGAGTGCCCCAGCATTTCCTGGACCGCTCGGATGTCCGCGCCGCCGTCCACCATATGTGTTGCCGCCGTATGGCGGAAAACGTGTGCCCCGGATGCACCCGTGCTGGTTGCCCGTGCCAGGATCGCGTTGAGGTCCTCCCGGATCTGCCTCTGCCCTGCCCTCTGACCCCGGGGGCCCAGGAACAGTGCGGTCTGGTTTCCCCGGACCCATTGGGTCCTCCCCTGCGTGATCCAGGCCTGAACGGCCTGCATGGCGGGGATCCCCAGAGGCACGGTCCGTTGCTTGTTGCCTTTGCCGACCACGCTGACGGTTCGTCGTTCTTGATCGATGCTGTTGAGGTCCGCCGAACACAGCTCGGAAATTCTCAGCCCGGCGCTGTAAAGCAGCTCGATCACGGCGATGGTTCGGAGAACCTGGGCATCGCCAGGTCGTTCCGAAAGATCGGCGGCCAGGACGCCAAGGATCTCCCCCATGTCCTGGGTCGAGAGGACTTTCGGGAGGCTCCTTCGCCCTTGTGGCGATTTGAGCCGGGCGGCCGGGTTGGATGCGACGAGCCCTCTCCCCTCGGCCCAGGAGAAGAAGGACCGAATACTCGACGCCTTGCGCGCCATGGTTCCCCGGGATTCGTCACGGTCGTAGCCTTCGGCCAGCCAGGTGCGAAGTCGGTCGAGCTCAATCTCCCGGACGCCTGCCGCTCCGCGGGCCTGGGCCGAGCTGAAGAGGCTGTGCAGGTCGGAGGTGTAGGCCCTCACGGTTTCTGGGCTGCGCGCTTTTTCGTACAGCAGATAGTTCTCGAAGGCGCCGAGGGCCTCGGCAAAATCCTCATTCAGCTCTGTCTGGTCCGTGCGGTCCTCGCGTGTGCTCACGACTCTTCTCCTTGAACGTGCTCTCCCGGAAAACCCTCGGACCATTCGATGACCTTCTTCAGTAGCGTGCCGAGCCGGAATCGGTGAGGGATGATGGGGGTCAGTCCGGCGTCGACGAGCGGTTGTGCCGTGACCGAGCCGACCGCGAAAAGGCCAGTGGTGCCTACCGCAGACAGCCTCGTCAGAGCATCGATCTCCGCGGTCGACGCTCGATCCAACCATGCTTCGGCTCCCCCGGCCGAGGTGAACAGAACTCCCACGGGCCTGCCGGTCACGGACTCCCTGATGCTTCGGTCGATGTCCGTGGTGTTCGTCGCCGGAGCGTACCTGTAGGTCACCACGGAAGTCACGGTTCCGCCGAGCGAACGTACGACGTCGTCGAGGCCGTCCGCGCCCATTCCATGATGCTGGACCACGACGGAGCGACCGGCCATGTCCAGGCCCCGGAGGTGCTCAGCGACGTCGGCGGCCGTCTCTTCCGGGGAAACCCACGCTGTTTCCAGGCCCTCGCCGACCACCGCGCCCCGGGCCTTGGCTCCCCTGGCAACAATCATGGCGCCGCGCAGGCTTCTGGTCAGCTCCTCCTTCAGCCCCGCCGATTCGGCGGCCGACATCCAACCGCGGAATCCTACTCCGGTGGTCACCACCAGCAGGTCCGGGTGCACCCGGATGATCTCCCTGGTCACCTCGAGGAGGTCTTGGTCCTCGAGCACGGGAGTGGTCGTGATCGTTGGACAGTGGTGAACATTCAGACCGTTGCGGACAAGAGCGGCTTCGATCTCGTCGGCCTTGCGTTGAGCCGTCACGTGGATGCAGACCGACTGGTCCTTCGGCGGTGCGGACGTCATGTTCTCTTTCCTCCGTGATCCTTCGACGGTGTCCAAGCGACTTGCTCTACTGTACCGATCTGCTCGGGCCTCGCGGTCCGCCTGCTGGCGTTGTTCACGAGTCGTCACGGTCGCCTCATCCTCCAGCGGTTCTCGCGCATTTCCGCGAGCCCGTAGGCTTCCAATTGGGCGAGAGCCGGGATGACCTCGCGGATCCCGAGACCCGCGACCGCACAGAGTTTCTCAGCCGGAACGTGGTGTCCCACCGGAAGCGCATCGAGTACAAGCTGCTGACTTTGTGTCAGGCCCATCATCGAGCTGTTACTGAATTCCTGCGGCCCACGCTCTTCGCACGGTGTTCGATGTCCGTGATGGGACTGCCCCGCTCCGTCCGGGGTCCCTGGCGGGGCGGGCACGTCCAGTAGGTCGGTCACGTCCCTCGCCGAGGTCACGATTCGGGAGGGTGTCTCGGCAATCAGCCGGTGGCATCCTGCCGACTGGGCGCTGAAGACGGACCCCGGGACAGCGGCGACTTCGTGCCCCATGTCCAGAGCGTGGTGGGCGGTGTTCAGTGCCCCTGATCGCCATCTCGCCTCCACGACGACCACGATGCAGGCCAGGGCGGCAATGAGCCGATTGCGTTGCAGAAACCGATGCCTCATGGGGCTGCATCCGGGAGCGATTTCCGTCAGGACCAGGCCCGATTCGGAGATTTCGCGGAGCAGCTCCGCGTGAGCTCTCGGATAGGACCGATCAATGCCGCAAGCGAGAAAGGCCACGGTGGACGGCCGACGCACCGAAGAGTCCAGGGCGGCACGGTGCGCCGCAGCATCTATCCCGAAGGCCGCTCCCGAAAGCACCCCGTAGCCCTGCGCGGCCAAGTCGCCCGCCAATCGAGCGGCCACGGAGGTTCCGTAGGGCGTCGAGTCCCGGCACCCAACGATCGCAACGTTCTCCCTCGCGGGTTTCGACAGTCCGGTCCTGTCGCCACGGCCCCAGAGCGCCAGCGGTTGCTGGGCACCGAGGTCACCGAACGCCACGGGCCACTCCGGGTCCTCAGGGGTCACGAGCCACGCGCCGCGGGCGGCCATGAGCTCCTCGATGCGCTCGGGATCATCCAGTGGGGTGCGTGCGGCCCACCTGGCTCTGGTCCGTTGCCACCCTCTGCCGGTCAATGTCGGCAGGGCGTCCGTGCCCGTCTCCCTGATGACCGCGTACTCCTCCGGTGCCAAGTCCCGGTGCTCCATAACGATACGAAGCGCATGAGTGGGCCCGAAGGCTTCGACCAAGGCCGTGCCGGCGCAATCCTGGGGTTCGAGGAGGTGCATCAGCTGGATCCTGGCATTCCTGACCTCTCGATCCTGGGGCACCGCTGTGCCGGGACGGGTTTCGGCGGCGTCATGAGTTGCTGGTGGGGGTCGGTGTGCCATGGGCTTTCCTCTCTCAGTAACGTGTGCAGGGGTCGTCAACGACGTCAGGAGAACGCTCCTGCCTTCATGCGAAGTCCGATGGCGGCATCGACATGCTCCGCTCTGGGGGTTCCGCAGCCGTCCAGATCGGCGAGGGTCCATGCGACCCGTTGGATCCTGTCGCAGCCTCTGAGAGTCGTCTCACCGCGATCGAGAAGCCGGGTGAGCGACGTCAGCGCCGCATCCGGGAGTCTGAGTTCATTCCTCAAATGTGTGCCGCGCAGTTGCGCATTCGTGGAAATTCCCCACGGGGCGAGACGCTCACGGGCTATTCGACGCGCCTCGGTCACGCGAGACAGGACCTCGGCGGAGGTCTCCGCACGCTGACGGGTCGCGAGGTCCGCCGCGGACAGTTTGGGGACGGCGATCCTGAGATCGACACGATCCATCAAGGGGCCGGACAATTTGGCCAAGTACGCCCTTCGGGCTCGTGAAGAACAGGTGCACCGGCTTCCCATGCCGCCCGTCCGGCCACACGGGCACGGATTCGCGGCCAGAACCAACTGGAATTGTGCGGGGTAACGCGCGGAGGCCCGGGCACGATCAATCATGACCCACCCGGATTCCAGAGGTTGGCGCAGGGCATCGAGGACACCGCGCCTGAACTCCGGGGCCTCGTCGAGGAACAGGACGCCATGGTGGGCGCGCGAAGCGGCCCCTGGCTGGGGGATTCCGCTGCCACCCCCGACGATCGCCGCCGCCGAGGCCGTATGGTGGGGCGCCTCCCACGGGGGTTCGGTAATCAGCCTGCGGACCCGTGAATTCTGGTTTCCGACCGAGTGGACGGCAGTGACCTCGTGGGTCGCCTGCGCCTCCAGTGGCGGAAGAATTCCCGGCAATCGCTCGGCGAGCATGGTCTTTCCGGAACCCGGCGGCCCGATCATTGCCAGATGGTGCCCGCCGGCCGCGGCAATCTCCAGGGCCCATCGTCCCTCGGCCTGTCCGACGACGTCGGCCAGGTCCGCCCTCGGGCGCACGACGGGTTCGTCTTCCGGCACCTCGCGCCGCACCGGAGGTTTCACCAAAGGCGTCGGGTCGGCGCCCAACCACTCGAGGACCTCGGACAGTGCTTCGAAACCGTGTGCCTCTGCTCCAGGAACCAATTCGGCCTCCGGCAGGTTCTCAGAGGCCAGGACAACCTTCCGGTGACCCGCCCGGACGACGGCGCTCACCGCGGGGAAAACCCCCGAGACCGGCCGCAACGAACCGTCCAGGCCCAATTCGCTCAGAAAGACGCAGTCCCCGGAAGCACCGCACCGCCCCGAGGCCTGAAGGGCTGCAATGAGAATGGCCAGATCGAATCCGGATCCCGTCTTCGGCAACGTTGCCGGCGTCAGGCTGACCGTTGCCTTCCGGGGAGTCAACGGCGCCCCAGAGTTCTTCGCGGCGGAACGGATTCTCTCCCTCGACTCCTTGAGCGTGGCATCCGGGAGCCCCAGCAGCACGAAGGACGGCAGAGTCCCTCCGACGTCCGCCTCCACCTCGACCACGTGCCCGTTCAGGCCCAGCAGGGCGACGGCGTACGTGCGTGCGAAACCCATCAGAGGACACCGATGCGATGCTCGAAGGAAAACGTGTTCGGCTCGCCGATCACCGCGATGGCATCGATCCTCATCGTCGAAGGCGGGATCCCTTCCTCCACGGCCCATGCATTGGCCAAGAGGCAGAGGCGACGAGCCTTGTTCTCATCGATGGCCTCCAGCGGATGCCCGAAGTCCACGGTGGACCGAGTCTTGACCTCGCAGGCCACGTAGGAGTTGTTCTCCCGCGCAATGATGTCCAGCTCTCCCCGCAGCCCATGGGCGGCAGTTTTCGGCCGCCAATTCCGATGCAGAATGCTCCACCCACGGACGTGCATGACCGCGACGGCCAGGTCTTCTCCCCACCTGCCGGTCGCTGCTCGTGAATTCATGGTGTACCTCCTGATGCAAGAGTGCATCTGGAGTCGACACGGTCCGCAGCCC
The DNA here is from genome assembly GCF_004136575.1 of Rothia koreensis. Lineage (GTDB taxonomy): Bacteria > Actinomycetota > Actinomycetes > Actinomycetales > Micrococcaceae > Rothia > Rothia koreensis. Next base: position 510,757 of record NZ_NOIQ01000001.1, on the reverse strand, counting down.
GAACCCCGGTACGCCGCACGGCTGTGGACAGATGCCAGGAAACGGCCATAGCCTGTCGCGCAGTGGATCAACCGAACGGAAGCCCCCGGACCGAGACGCCTCACCGGGGCGGTTGCCTCGTTCGAGGAGCATCACATCGCGGGGATCAGCCCCGCAAGGCCCAGGCGCGGTCCACCGTGTCAGGGGAAGCACCGAGGGACCAGGAGAGCCGGTGAAGGGGGCACGGCCCCTGGCTGACCAAAGCCTCCCGATGCGTCGTGGATCCATATCCCTTGTTGCCGGTCCACCCGTACGCCGGATGATCCGACGCCAAGTCGATCATTTCGGCGTCGCGTTCGACCTTGGCGACCACGCTGGCCGCGGCGATGCTCGCGCACCGATCATCGCCCTTGATCTGCATCGTGACCGGCAGATCCCACGACCGATCCGCGGCGTTCAGGTAACGGTCCACCGGGTCGGGTTCGGCCAGGGACAGCAGATCCGGAACATGGGTCAGCCAATCGTGCTTGCCATCGAGGAGGACGGCCGAGGATTCGATGAGGGGTTCACCGACCCTCAATGCCAGCGCGTGGATGGCCCGCGTGCCGGCCAGCCGCAGGGCCTGGGTCATCCCGAGGGCATCGATCTCGATGGGTGAGGCCGATCCGGTGGCGACGTGGACCCACTCGAGAATGGCCGGAACCATGGCCTCGCGTCGGGCAGGTGTCAGGGCTTTGCTGTCCGTCAGCCCTGGGACCTCGAGCGTGGCCGATGCGGGAACCCAGCTGGCCCCAACGGTGACGGGACCGGCCAAAGCCCCGCGTCCGACCTCGTCCATACCGATGACGCCCGCGAATCCGCGCTCAAAGAGCCCTTGTTCAATGGTCAGGTCGCTCGCCGTGCGTGTCACGTCGTCGGGCGTCACTGACCGCTGTGGCTGGCCTCGGGGCTCGGGATGTCGCCGAAGACGTCATCCGGCGTACTGAGCCACGTCCACCGGCTGATGGGCCAGGCGATTGTGAACGCCCTGCCCTCGATGTCCTTGTTCTTCACGAATTCATTGCCTTCGGCAATGTGGTACCGGGAGTCGGCCGAAGCATTGCGGTGGTCCCCCATGACAAAGTACTCGCCGTCGGGGACCGTCACGTCGAAGGGAAAGTCCGAAGGCTTCGCGTCGGGATACAGATACGAGGACTCGTCAATGGACTTGCCGTTGACCTGTACCTTGCCGTCCGACGAGCAGCAGCTCACGTGATCCCCGCCCTTACCGATCACGCGTTTGATGAGGTAATTCTGGGAGGAATCCGGAAGCACGCCCACGAAGGACAGCGCTTCGCGCACGGGGTTGGTGCTCGCAGGATTCTGGTTCTCCGGAATCCAGTGCTGGGAGTCCTTGAAGACCACGATGTCCCCGCGATCCGGGTCCTTGAAATAGTTGCCCGCGACGTTGACGAAGATCCTGTCATTGAGCTGCAAGGTGTTCTCCATCGAGCCCGAGGGAATATAGAACCCTCTGACCAGAAAGGTTTTGACCAGGAACGCGATGATCAGTGCGTAGACGATGACCAGAAGAACTTCCTTGACCTTGGGCCACAGGCCCTGAGGTTCTTCCTGGGGTTTCCTGCGCCGCGAGGCACGCGAGGACGACGACGCCGGATCCACGGTGCCGTCTGCTGAGTCGCCCGATGCCGAATGCTGGCCTGGTGTCATGGAAGTGTCCTTCTTTCACGTGCTTCGGTCTGAAACAGTCTACTGACGATCAGCGCCTCAGCGGTCAATTCTGGTCATCCGGTCCAGGGGCCACAGCACGGCCACCGGCCTGCCGATAATTTTGTTCGTCCTGATCAGCCCGCCACCAGGCGACCCGATCAAGGATCTCGAATCCACGGAATCCGACCGATGGTCCCCCATGACCCACATGCGGCCTTCGGGGACGACGACGTCGAACGGGGTTTCGGAGGGTTTGTCGCCCGGCGCAACGTAGGGCTCGTCCAACGGCTCTCCGTTGACCGTGATCCGCCCGTCAGCGCTGCAGCACGTGACGTGGTCCCCAGCAACCCCGATCACCCTTTTGACGTACACACCCTGCCGCGTGCCCAGGCCGAGCCACGAGCCGAGGTCGGACACGGTTTCAGTCAACCAGTTGGCGCCGGAATCGTACGGGGCGAGCGACCCTTTCCCGTCGAAGACGACGACGTCGCCCCGATGTGGATCATCGGCTCCCGGCCGCCAGACGGCGACACGGTCGTGGCTGCGCAGGGTCGGATCCATGGAGCCCGAGGGTATGTAGAAGATCTCCAGTACGAGGCTGCGCACGAGAATCACGATCAGTACCGCGATGGCAAGGGCCACCACGACCAAGCGCCGGCTCCTCGGAGGGAGCCGGCGCTTGGTGTCCGAGGCCGCCGGAGCGGCCTGCGAAGAGTTCGTCAAGAACCTTATGCGGATTCGCGCTTCTCGCGGATGCGAGCGGCCTTGCCGTGGCGATCGCGCATGTAGTACAGCTTGGCGCGACGAACGTCACCGCGGGCACGAACCTCGATCTTGTCGAAGATCGGGGAATGCAGCGGGAACGTACGCTCGACGCCGACACCGAAGGAAATCTTGCGCACCGTGAAGGTCTCGCGGACGCCCGAACCCTGCCGGCCGACCACGAAGCCGCGGAAGACCTGAACACGGGAGCGGTTGCCCTCGGTGATGTTGACGTGAACGTCCAGCGTGTCACCCGGGCCGAAGTCCGGGATGTCCGTGCGGAGGTTCTTCTGGTCGATGAAATCCAGAGTCTGCATGACGATTTTTCTCCTCGGTCAATGCCGCAGGCCACCGGCCGATTGCTGCGACGGAGGCTCCCGGCGTGCGCCGAGAATGCTTCCGAAGTGGTGTTTCAGCCGGGACAGGATTGGTGTCCCGGTGCCTGTGTCCGTTTGGTCGCTCTTCCCCCTGCGGCAGGGGCGTGCCCGAACACGGCGCGATTTCTTATTTTGCCACACCGCCGATGCAACTTCCACAGAATCCGGCGGCGTCGCGAACTATTCGATATTGCCCTCGTCACCTTCGGACCGTGCGGCGTCGAGGACGCTACGGTCTCTCGCGTTCAGGTCGGACTCGTCCAGGGCCTCGATCAGGTCGGGGCGACGCCGGGCCGTCCGCTCGATCTGCCAGTCCCTCCTCGCCCGCGCAATGACCGCGTGGTTTCCGGAAAGGAGGACATCCGGGACCGCCCTGTCACGCCAGACCGCCGGCTTGGTGTAGACCGGGTACTCGAGCAGGCCGTCGGAATGCGATTCCTCGACCAACGACTCGGGATTGCCGATGACGCCGGGCAGCAGCCGCGCGGTAGCTTCGACCATCGCCATGACGGCGACTTCCCCGCCGTTGAGCACATAATCTCCCAGGCTCACGGGCATGACCCTGAACCTCTCCCCGGCCCAGTCCAGAACTCTCTCGTCGATGCCCTCGTAACGACCGCAGGCGAAGACGATGTGCCGTTCCTGCGCGAATGCCTCGGCGGTGCGCTGGGTGAAGACGTTGCCCGCGGGAGACGGAACCACGAGCAGCGGACGCGAGTCGTGCCGCTCCTCCCCTTCGGCAGGGGGCTCGTCCACGACGTCCGCGTCCCCACGGGCCTCGAGAACGGATTCGAGGGCCTGCGCCCATGGTTCGGGCTTCATGACCATGCCGGCGCCGCCCCCGTACGGGGTGTCGTCCACGGTCCGGTGCCGGTCCGTAGTGAAGTCGCGAAGATCGGTCACGGTAAGGCTCAGAAGACCTGATTTTCTGGCTTTGCCGATGAGCGAGAGCTCCAGGGGCTGCAGATACTCGGGAAAGATCGACAGGACGTCATAACGCGGTCTCATTCGGCGTTCCCTCGGCCTGATGCATCGCCGTCGGGCTCGACGTCGGAATCGGTCTCGGCGTTCAACTCGAGGAGGCCGGGAGGCGGACAGACCACCACAAATCCCTGGTCCAGATCCACGTCCGGTACGAGTTCCTCGACGAAAGGAATCAGGGATTCGGTACCGTTGTCGAGTTCAACCGCCAGGAGATCCTGGGTGGAGCCTGTGGTCAGTCCGGTCACGCGGCCGATGCGATGCGTCAGCTCGGTGACATCGGGGGTCGGTACGGAGTAGACGTCCAGACCCAAGAGCTCGTGCTCGTAGTAGCCTTCGGTGTCCTCCGCCTCTTCGGTGTCCATCACGAGCGTGTGGTTCCGCAAGGCTTCGGCATCGTTGCGTGTGGCGGCTTCCTCCAGCCCCAGGACCAGGATGTTCTTGTTCCACCGGGCCGACCTGATGCGCACCTGCCCCGAGGGGGCCAATCGCGTGGGAGGTTCGATCCGCAGGGTGGCACCCTGCACCAACCGGGTCGAGGGGTCGTCCGTATAGAGCTGGACCGTGACCTCCCCTTTGATCCCATGGGGTTTGCCGATTCTTGCAACCTGGACCTGCACCGGGCTGGACTCCTTTCTGACGGGCCGAAAGGACCCGCACCGTACACCGGAAATATAACAGGCCCGCTCCCACCACGAGGTGGGAGCGGGCCTGTTGTCACGGCATCATACCGCCGCGCCTGCTATCGACGACGATCGGTGTCGATCACATCGACCCTCACCTGTTCGCCGTCAGCCAGGGCACCGATAACGGTCCGTACCGATTTCGCGGTCCGACCGCCACGCCCGATGACGCGACCGAGGTCTTCCGGGTTGACCCGGACCTCGAGGTTCTGGCCGCGACGGCCGGACCGCGAACGAACCTGGACGTCGTCGGGATGATCGACGATCCCACGGACGAGGTGCTCCACAGCTTCGGAAAGCATAATTACTCAGCAGACTCTTCGGAGGTCTCGGCCTCTTCGGCCTTCTCCTCGGAAGATTCGGCGGCCGGGGCCTTCTCCTCGCTCTTGGGAGTGATGGCCTCGGGGATGACCACGGAATCCTTCTCCGGGACCTGGAACTCGGGCTTGCCCTCGACCGGCTTCACGGTCGATTCGGTCGAGCCCTCACCCTTGAACTTGGCCCAGTCACCGGTCAGCTTGAGCAGTGCCAGGACCTGTTCGGTCGGCTGGGCACCGACGGACAGCCAGTACTGGGCGCGCTCGGAATTGAGCTCGACCAGCGAAGGGTTCTCGGTCGGCTGGTAGATGCCGATCTCCTCGATCGCACGGCCATCCCGCTTGGTGCGGGAATCAGCGACGACGATGCGGTAACGGGGATCGCGAATCTTGCCCAGACGCTTCAGACGAATCTTTACAGCCACTTGTGTGGACTCTCCTGTATCTATACAAGGTCGGTTCTCGCTCGGATACACCCGTGGGGCGGGGTTTTCGGCGAGAAACCTGCGGACCAAATGCTGCGCGGTGAGAGGGGCCACGCACATCGAGTACCCACCAAGTATGCCAGAGCCGTGCAACGATGACCAGCGCCGCTCCCCGCTCTGCGCGTCGCGTGCGTCACGCCCCCACGAGCGGGATCAGACCGGTCGGGCGATACCCGTCCGGTAGGCGAAAATCACGGCCTGAACCCGGTCCCGGCTCGCCGTCTTCGCGAAAATGCGGGAGACATGGGTCTTGATCGTCGCAAGCCCCAGGAAGAGCTCGTCAGCGATCTCGCCGTTCGTCCTTCCCTCGGCCATCAGGGCCAGGACTTCCTTCTCTCGCTCCGAGAGGGTCTCGAGCACGGCGACGTCGTCATTCGACAGTAGTACCTGAGAAGGCCCGTCGCTGGTGCTGCCCTCGGGCGCCGCTTGACTGTCCCCATGGTCCACAGCGTGTGTCGTGTTCTGGTCCACGATGCGTCGAATCAACGGCAACGTGACTTCAGGACTCAGGAGCGCCTGCCCGTCGGCGACCGCTTCGATCGCCGTCACGAGGTCCTCCGCGCTGGCGGTCTTGAGCAGGAACCCGCTCGCGCCCGCTTCGAGGGCCCCGAAGAGGTAATCCGACCGGTCGAAGGTCGTGAGCATGATGACCTGCCCGAGCCCTTCGTCCACCACGTGGCGAGTCGCGGTCAGTCCGCTCATGCCGGGCATCTGGATGTCCATGAGGACGACGTCGGCCGGTTCGCGGCGCAGCTTCTCCAACGCCTCCGCAGCATTCGAGGCTTCCCCGACGACGTCGATCCCCGGTTCCACGGAGAGGACCATGGAGAACCCCGAGCGAACCATGTGTTGGTCATCGACGAGGAATACACGCAGTGGCGAAGTCATACGGTGTCCTTCCGAGGTGAATGCTGGTCGGTGGGCAGGGGAAGCACGAGTTTGGTTCTCCACCCCGGCCAGGGGAACAGCGATGTGCTCTCGACGCGCCCTCCGAGCACCGACGCGCGTTCCTGCATCCCTCGTAGCCCCGATCCGGTGCTGGGGACCACGCCCTGGTCCACGTGCGACACCGGCTTGCCGTGCTCGACGACATCGACCAAGAGTTCCTCGGTCTCTTCGTTCACGGACAGATGCACCTGGGCTTCGTTGGCGTCCGAATGCTTGAGCACGTTGGTCAGAGATTCTTCGACCATCCGGTAGACGCCGTGATGGTAGACCGTGGAGAGGGATTCGCTGAGGTTGTCGAGGTGGGCACGGTCCCGGTCCGAAACCGACAACCGTGCGCTGAGTCCCATGCGCTCGAAGCCGGCCACGAGGTCGGGAAGATCCTGGATGGACTTCGTCGTCCCATTCGGTCCCCCGGCCACGGTCTCGACCTCATCCGGGTCCCGCAGCAGCCTGAGGACCGTTTGGAGTTCACCGATCCCCTCTCGAGTGCTGGTTTCGATGGCCGCCATGGATTCTCTGACCAGGCCGGCCTGGGCAGGGCTGAGCCGGACCTCCGTACCGTCGTCGCTCGCGGCCAGAATTCGGCGTGCCCCGCCCGCTTGGAGCCCGACCCCGGTGAAGTGGTGACCGATCGAGTCGTGCAGGTCCCGGGCCAGACGCAACCGCTCTTCGACCACGGCGTTCCGCGCGAGGCGTTGGGCCTGGTCGCGGATGGTCCGGGCCTGGTGCTCGAGTCGGTCCCGCCGCAAGGCCGCGCGCCAGGCGCCGCGACCGAAGGCCGCCGCGCCACACAGGTACGCGAGGTTGAGCAACGTCGCATAGATCGCGTACGCGACGACGGGGTTGATGGGACCGGCGGACTCGGCCAGGTTGCTTTGGAGGTCTTCCAGGACTTCTGGGGAAGCGGCCCACGTGATCCCCAGCCACGAGGTGAAGATGATCGTGATGACCAGGAGGGTGATCCAGGTGGCACGCCGGTGGGCCGCCCAGGCGACCGTGGTGTAAATGGCCGCGAAGTAACTGGCCTGGAACACCACGGACAACGAGACCGAGAACGAGGTGTAGAACAGGGGAACGAAGACCGCACTGGAGGCGATCAGGGTGCTCAGCGGAAACCGGCGCCGAACCACCAGCGTCAGCGGGGAGACTGCCGCGACGACGTATTCCGGCAGACTCACGGGGCCGCCGGCGGCAACCAGACCATAACTCGACATGAGCACGAGACTCGCGAATCCTGCGATCGCGAGCACCAGGGCCAGCACGACGTCGTTGCGCATCTGGCGCCGGCTGGGACCGGGTCGCCTCCAATTCGGGTGCTCGTCGTCGTCCAGCCACCGACGGAGACGCGAGACTCCCGACGCTGAGGCGGACACGGAATCCCCTATCTCTTCCGGCGCAGGATCCACGCCCCGAGCCCGACTCCGGCCGCGGTGGCCAGGGCCCATCCCCCGCGCCGGACCGTCTCCGAGAGACGGACGGAGGCGTGGAGGTCGGACACCGGATCCGGTGCGTCCTCGGATTCGGCCGAGGGGTCGAACTTCTCGTAACCAGGCTGATCCGACAGGGACTTGCGCCCGTCGATGACCTTCGCGGGCAAGTCCGACAGACCGAGCAATTGCAACACGGATTCGGGTGCGTACCGGCCGTTGTCGTCGGCCGCATACTTTTCGAGACGTCGGGCACCCACGTCGTCGAGTCCGAAGGCCTCCGTCAGATTCTCGACCGCCCTGGTGCGGGCCGCCTCGCGCACTTCGGCCTCTTCCTGACCCGCGATTTCGGACTGGAGGGCACCCGCGGGCGAGTCCGAAGGATACGTCGCCACGGCACCGCGAACCGGACCCCACGCGAGGGACACCGGTTCACCCACCGAAGGACAGAAGGTCGCGGCACGATGTTCGCCGTCCGTGTCCAGGACGACGGCGCGTCGAGGCAGCTCGTCCACCAAAGCCAGCAGGTCTTCGTAGAACTCGCAGGTCACCACGATCCACCGGTCGCCCGAAGGGGCCATTTCGAACCACCCCTGCGGCCGCACGGATCCGAGGGCGTGGCGCACCGAGCGCGCCGACCCTTCGAACATCGCGACCGCGCTGGGTGCGTGGCTCAGTCCGTCGCCCGTCTGCCACGAGGCGTACTCGAGGCCGGGGAACGCAAGGATGGTTTCCATGAATTCGCCGAGTTCTCCGCCCAGGCTCAGTTCGCCCGAAGCGTCCGCGCGGGCCACGTGGGTGACCTCTCCCTGAATGTGCACCGGGACCATCAGTCGCAGGTTGTGGTCACCCGTCGTGTACAGGGCCGGGACCGACTGCTCCCTGATGAGCTTGAGGATCCGTTCCCGTTCGGCTTCGGCTCCTGCGCTCGTGACGACCACTCCGCCCTCCGGGGTCTCGGTGAGCCGTCGGTGGAGGTCCAAACGCACGGGGACCCACTGCCAGGTGATACCGCCCTGGTCGGGTGTCCTGGGGGTGCGACGGTCGTCGGTCACTGTCTGCCTGTCCTTTCGTGCGTCGGTTCCTTTCACGGTACTCGTCAGAGACCGGTTCCCGGGTCTTCGGGGGACATCAATTCCATTGGCCGGAGCTGAGTTCGATGACCGCGTCCGTTCCCCTGACCCCGTGGGCTTGCCTGAGCCTGTCGGAGAATCCGGAACCGAGGTAGTCGTCCAGCTGATTCAGCTCGACGAATTCGTAATCGGTCAGTTCCTCTTCCTGCAACGTGATCCTCGTGTCTGCCGGGATCGTGCCGCCATCGTAGATGAAATAGGCGGAGTCTCCCCAGTCCCCCATGTTCAGGCCATGGAAGACCAAGAGCATGCGGCCGCGCGGAAGATCCAGGCCGACCTCTTCGAGGACCTCCCGGAAGCACCCGTCCTGCGGCGCTTCGCCGGCTTCGACCGTCCCGCCCGGCAGAGCCCAACCGTCCTTGTAGTTCGGCTTGACGACCAGCAACCGGTCGGACTCGTCCGTGATCAGTGCTCCGGCGGCCATGCGGCGTCGCGGCAACGAATTGACGAAAGCTCTGAAATCCTCTTCGGACAAGTAAGTATTAGCCATGGACCCAGGTCTACTTGTCCCCGAGGAATTTCTCAAAGCCCTTCGGCAGGTTCATCGAGTCCATGTCGAAGTCCTGCTGCTTGCCGAAGCTCGAACCGTCCGTCTGTTTGGGCTTCTGCGCCTGACCCTTGAGCTCCGCCTCGCGCTTGGCAGGGTTGCCCGACCGGACCTTCTTGGCGTTCTTGCCCTTGGCACCCTTGCGGTTCTTCTTTCCCCCGCCGGCGCTTCCCATCCCGGGCATACCGCCGGGCATTCCGGGCATGCCACCGCCCTGACCGGAGGCCATCTTCTTCATCATCTTCTGCGCCTGACCGAACCGCTCCATGAGCTGGTTGACCTCGGACACCGTGACGCCCGAGCCCTTGGCAATGCGCGCACGGCGGGACCCGTTGATGATCTTGGGAGCGACCCGCTCGTGAGGGGTCATCGAGCGGACGATCGCCTCGACCCTGTCGATCTCGCGGTCGTCGAAGTTCTCGAGCTGCTGACGCATCTGAGCCGCACCGGGCATCATCATCAGCATCTTCTTCATCGACCCCATTTTGCGGATCTGCTGCATCTGGGACAGGAAGTCCTCGAAGGTGAAGTCCTCACGATCCTGGAACTTCTTGGCCATCCGATCGGCTTCGGCTTTGTCCCAGCTGGCCTCCGCCTGTTCGATCAGGGTCAGCACATCGCCCATGTCCAGGATGCGGCTGGCCATGCGGTCCGGATGGAACTGCTCGATGTCGGCGACGTTCTCGCCCGTCGAGGCGAACATCATGGGCTTGCCCGTCACGGAGGCCACGGAGAGCGCGGCACCTCCTCGCGCGTCACCGTCCAGCTTGGAGAGGACGACGCCGGTGAAGTCCACACCCTCGTTGAACGCAAGGGCCGTGTTGACCGCGTCCTGACCGATCATGGCGTCGATGACGAACAGGACCTCGTTCGGCACGATGGCATCGCGGATGTCGCGCGCCTGCTTCATGAGCTCCTGGTCCACGCCCAGTCGACCCGCGGTGTCGACGATGACGACGTCGTGCAGCTTGGCACGTGCGGTAGCAACACCGTCTCGGGCAACCTGGACGGGGTCCCCGGTCGGATCGTCGAACTCGCTGGTCGTGCCGGGGTGCGGGGCGAAGACCGGGACGCCGGCTCGCTCCCCCACCACCTGCAACTGGGTCACGGCATTCGGGCGCTGCAGGTCCGAAGCGACGAGGATCGGCTTGTGTCCCTGTGCGGCCAGCCACTTGCCCAGCTTGCCCGCGAAGGTCGTCTTGCCCGAACCCTGCAGACCGGCAAGCATGATGATGGTCGGCCCGGTTTTGGCCATGTTGATGCGTCGGGTCTCGCCACCGAGGATGCCCTGCAGCTCCTCGTTGACGATCTTGACGACCTGCTGGGCCGGGTTGAGGGCCTCGGAGACCTCGCTGCCGGTTGCGCGTTCCTTGATCGATGCCGTGAATTCGCGAACCACGGGAACCGCGACGTCGGCATCCAGAAGGGCGCGTCGGATCTCGCGGACGGTGGCGTCGACGTCGGCCTCGGACAGGCGGCCCTTGCCGCGCAGGTTCTTGAAGGTCGATGCTAGGCGGTCGGACAGAGAATTGAACACGTGACGTGGTCTACTTTCGATGCAGTCGTATCGGTACTGTGCTTTCCGGGCCGGACGCGCCTGGAGCACCGCCGGCCACGGTTGGTCGCTCGGACTCCAAGACTAGCACCGCCGACTCCCCACTGACGGCAGCTTTTCCACAGCGCGAACTCGTCCTCGACCGCACCGCCGGCGACCTACGACGCCGTGTGTTTTCCCTGCTCTCCGTCGGAGACGCGATGCTCCGCGACGGCGGCCCGGTCCCGGTCCCCCGGATAGGCGGACGCGCCGGACAGGAACGCGTAGGCGCTCTCCGCGTGGGACACCGCGTCTATTCCTCGCTCCTCGACCTCCGGCGTGACCCGGAATCCGATCGTCTTCTTCACGGCAATGGCGATGACGAAGGTCACGACCGCGGTGAAGACAGCCGTCAGGATCGTGGCAACGACTTGGGCGACGAGCAACCCCACCCCGCCCCCGTAGAACAGGCCGGCACGACCGTTGTCGTCCGTCGCGATGAATCCCAGCGCCACCGTACCGATCACGCCGGCTACGAGGTGCAGGCCCACGACGTCGAGGGAATCGTCGTACCCGAACCGGTATTTGAGCCCGACGGCAAGGCAGCATGCCGCACCCGAGACCAGACCGAGCACGATCGACCACCCGGGGTCCACGTTCGCGCAGGCCGGCGTAATGGCCACCAGGCCCGCGACGATGCCCGATGCAGATCCCAACGAGGTCGGGTGTCCGTCCCTCAACCGCTCCACCAGAAGCCAGCCGAGCATGCCCGCGGCGGGGCAGACCAGAGTGTTGATCCAGATCAGGCCCGCTTCCGCGGCATCGGCGGCCGCTCCGGCGTTGAAACCGAACCAGCCGAACCACAGCAGTGCGGCCCCAAGCATCACGAAAGGCAAGTTGTGCGGCCTGTGGTCCGCATCCTTGCCGAACCCGCGACGCACCCCGAGCACCAGGCACAGCACGAGCCCGGCGACGCCCGCGTTGACGTGGACCACGAGTCCTCCGGCGAAGTCGATGGTTTCGCCGAGGGCCTTGCCGATCCAGCCATCCGCGGCAAAGAGGCCGCCATCCGTCCACACCATGAAGGCCAGGGGCGCATAGACGAAGGTGATCCACACGGGAACGAAGACGCACCAGGAACCGAATTTGGTCCGGTCCGCGATCGCGCCCGAGACCAGGGCGACGGTAATGATCGCAAAGGTCCCGGAGAACCCGGCGGCCAAGAGGTCACCGCTGGCCGATGATTCACCGAGTCCGAAGTCCCGCCACGGGCTTCCGACGATTCCGGGAACCCAGCCGGGTTCTGCCGACATCGAGGATCCCCACAGAACCCAGACAACGCCCACCAGGCCAATGGACACAAAGCTCATCATCATCATGTTCAGGGCCGCGGTCACCCTGGTCATGCCGCCGTAGAAGAAGGCGAGTCCCGGCGTCATCAGCAGAACGAGCGCGGCGGCGACGACGGTCCATACGTCGGTTGCGGACAATTGGTTCATGACCGATTCCCTTTCACGGTGCGCTTTCTCCGGGGTCGTGCCCGGAGGAATACGGGTTCAGTCTGCGTCGGCGATGTTTCGCCCGGCCTCCGATCGGATTGCCACCGTGTTACGTCTTGTCGCCCATGTTTCCCGGAGGTAACAGCGCGGGCCGCCCCGGGACACGAGAACGGCCCGGCCGATTCCGCACGGATGCGGATCGGCCGGGCCGGGTGCGCGCCGAACGTGGCGCGCAGGAGACACGTCCGTTCAGTCGATGAGGGCGTCCACGAAGCCTTCGGGATCGAAGGGTGCCAGATCGTCCGGCCCCTCTCCCAGTCCGACGAGCTTGACCGGCACCCCGAGCTCGTTCTGGATCGCGACCACGATGCCGCCCTTGGCCGTGCCGTCCAGCTTGGTCAGCACGATCCCGGTGATGTCCACGACCTCGGCGAAAACCTTGGCCTGGACCATGCCGTTCTGGCCCGTCGTCGCGTCGATGACCAGGAGGACCTCGGTGACCGGCGACACTTTCTCGACGACGCGCTTGACCTTGCCGAGCTGGTCCATCAGCCCCGCCTTGTTCTGCAGGCGGCCCGCGGTGTCCACCATCAGGGTGTCGACCCCGCGCTTCTTCGCTTCGGCCGCAGACTCATAGGCCACCGACGCCGGATCGGCGCCTTCCTGTTCGGAACGAATGGTGTCCACGCCGACCCGTCCGCCCCAGGTTTCGAGCTGATCCGCCGCGGCCGCGCGGAAGGTATCGGCCGCGCCCAACAGCAACGTTTTGTCCTCTGCGACCATTACTCGCGCGAGCTTGCCGACCGTGGTGGTCTTTCCCACGCCGTTGACCCCGACGACCAGTACGACGCCGGGATTCTCGCCTTCCCCGTCCAGGCCGAGCTCACGGTCCATGGTCGGATCGACGATTTTGAGCAGTTCCTCACGCAACATCGTTTTGACGCGCACCGGGTCATCGGTGCCCTCGACGCGCACACGGGTCTGGAGCGCCTCGACCAAACGCTGCGACGGCTCGGACCCGAGGTCCGCCATCAGCAGGGTCTCCTCGATCTCGTCCCAGACGTCCTGATCGATCTTCTCGCTCGAGAGCAACGCCAGGAGGCCCTTGCCGAGCATCGAATTGGACCTGGCGAGACGGGCGCGGAGTCTCTGCAGCCGTCCCGCCACGGGAGCGGGAGTTTCGTACCCCGGTTCAGCCTTCTCTCCGACGGGAGGAGCCGTGTCGTCCTCGTCCCGCGTCTCGGGATAACCGCCCTTGGGAGCCTTGGGACCCTTGAGGAACACGAAGGCCAGGCCGCCGAGAACCACGACGCCGGCCAGGATGTACAGAATCAGGATGAGTGTGTCATTCACATTTCCAGCTTGCCATACCTGTTCGGCTCCCAGCAGCGCCCTGTGGACGGTTCATCTGTCGCCCGAAATGTGCGCCGCGAGTAAGGTGCCTCTGGTGAGTGCCCCACCCCCTGAGAACAATGCCCCCGACGGCCACCGCGCATCGGAGGGGAACCCGCGGCCGAGCAAGGATGCCCCGGGGCGTCAGCGCGTACCCGCTGACCTCAGGGTCCTGGTGGTGGCCGCATTCGTGATCGCCGCCGGTTACGGCGTCGTCGCCCCCGTCCTGCCGCAGTTCGCGACGTCCTTCGGCGTCGGTGCGGCCGCGGCCGGGGCCGTCATGTCAGCCTTCGCCTTCATGCGAGTCGCATGGGCTCCGGTGGCCGGCCCCATCATGTCGCGCATCGGCGAGCGCCGAACCTACCTGACGGGCTTGGGCGTTGTCGCGGCGTCCTCCGCGGCGACGGCCTTCGCCCCGGACTACGGTCTCCTGGTCGTCCTGCGCGGCCTGGGTGGGGTCGGTTCGGTCATGTTCTCCGTGTCCGCCATGGGTCTCATTGCCAGGCTGGCGCCGCCGACGATCCGGGCCAAGGTCTCTGGCTACTACGCGACCTCCTTCATGCTGGGAAGCATCATGGGACCGGTGATCGGGAGTCTCACGGCCGCGTGGGGGTTGCGAGCGCCGTTCGTGGTCTACGCGGTTGCCCTTCTCCTGGCGATTGTTGTCGCCGCCTGGAAGCTTCGTCCCGCCCCGCCGGTCACGAGCACGGGCTCCGTGCTTCTGCCGATGAAGTTCTCGCAGGCCCTCGGCGTCGGGAGCTACCGTTCGCTCCTGCTCACGAGTTTCGTCCACGGTTGGGCGAACCTCGGGGCCCGAGTCGCGTTGATTCCGCTCTTGGCTGCGGCGCTGGCGGTTTCCGTCGGCGCACCGGAGCAAGGCTTCGGGTCCGGTTCGAGCATTGCGGGGATCGCACTGGGTATTTTTGCCGGCGGGTCGGCGGTGTCGCAGATGGTGTTCGGAGGGCTGTCCGACAGGTGGGGACGCAAGCCGTTGTTGGTCGCGGGTCTCGGCCTGTCGGCGGTGCTGACCGGCCTCGTCGGGTACTCACCGGGACCGTGGGCGTTCTGGGGCCTCTGTCTCCTGGCCGGACTCAGCACGGGGCTCTACACGCCGTCGATGCAGGCGACCCTGACCGACGTCGTCGGTTCCCGCCGGTCGGGTGGGAACGTGATGTCGGCCTACCAGGCGTGTGCCGACGTCGGTCAGATCGTGGCGCCGATCGTGCTGGGCACGGTCGTCGATGTCACGGGCTTCGGAGTCGCGTTCCTGATTTCGGGAGGTCTCCTGGCGGTCGCCGGGGTCGTTTTCCTGCTGACTCCCAAGGCCTCTTTTCCGACGTCGGCCTGAGGATTCGGCTCAGCGCAGGTCGGCGAGCTTCTGCGAGATGACCTGGGTGATGCCGTCGCCCCGCATCGAGACGCCGTAGAGCGCGTCCGCGATCTCCATGGTTCTTTTCTGGTGCGTGATGATGATCAGCTGCGAGCTGGTCTGCAGCTCGCGCAGAATCGTCAGCAACCGGCCCAGGTTCCTGTCGTCGAGCGCCGCCTCGACTTCGTCCATGACGTAGAAGGGCGAAGGCCTGGCCTTGAAGATCGCCACGAGCATGGCAATGGCGGTCAGTGACCTTTCGCCGCCCGAGAGCAACGACAGCCTCTTGACCTTCTTGCCCGCGGGTTTGGCGTGGACTTCGATTCCGGTGGACAGCATGTCGTTCGGGTCCGTGAGGACGAGCTTGCCCTCGCCGCCCGGGAACAGGGTCGAGAATACTTGGACGAACTGCTCCTGGGTGTCGTGGAACGCCTGGGTGAACACGTCTCGGACGTGGTCATCGAGATCGCGGATGAGTTCTTCCAAATCCGCCCTCGAGGCCTTGAGGTCCTCGAGTTGCTGGACGAGGTAGGTGTGTCGCTCCTCGAGGGCTGCGAATTCTTCGAGGGCCAGCGGATTGACTTTGCCGAGCGACTTCAATTCCTTGCGCGCCGTGCCCAGTCGTTTCTCCTGCGTTGCGCGGACGAAGGGCTCCTCCCCGACCACTTCGCCCGATTCGTCGAGGACAGGGATGGGCAAGTGCGGGCCGTAGTCGGCAACCAGGGTCTCGGCGGTGAGGCTCAGTTCCTCGAGAATCGTCTCGCGCAGGGATTCGAGCTTTGCCTCCCTCGTGGCCCGTTCGAGCTCACCCGAATGGGCCTTGGACCGAGTCGAATCCAGCTCCTCGCGGAGCTTCTTCTCCTTCTCGCGGGCCTCCGCCAGTCGGGTCTCGACGCCGGCACGCCTGGTCTGCATGCTCTCTCGTTCGACCCTGGCCAGGTCGGAGGATGCGTCAATACGCTCGCTGACCTTGCCGATCAGTGACAAGACCCTGCTGGTGGCCGAGTACTGGGCCTTTCGTCGCGTCTCCTGCCGTTCGACCTCGGCGTGGGCGGCCCGCTCCGAGGCCACCGTCCGCAAGGCGGCGTCGTGCCTCTGCCGCAGTTGATCGATCTCTCCCTCGACGCCACGAAGGCTCAGCAAGGCTTCGGTCTCTCGTGTGCGAGCCGCCTTTGCTTCCTCGACCGCTTCGTCGCGAATGCGCTCGGCTCGTTCCAGCGCCTCGCCGCCGTCCTGGTCCTGGAGCTCCAGGGCGGCAGAGACCGCGCCGACCGCCTGTTTGAGCTTGTCGGCGGCGTCGGGCTCCTGCCGTTTCAGCTCCTCGAGACGCCCCCGCGCCTGCTCGGCCTCTTCCTCGGTCGAGGACACCAGCGTTCTGGCCCGGGAAAGTGCCGCGGCGCTCGCGGTCGATTCCCGGCTGATCCGTGCGAACTCCTCGCGGGCGGTGCGGGCCTTTTCGCGGGCCGCGCGATGTTCTTCGGAGGCCTGCTCGTGTGCTTTCTCCGCGGCGCTGAATTCTTGACCGAGCTCTTCGACCCTGGCCCTGGCCAGCTCGATCCGTGCGCTGATTTCCAGGCCGGACGTGCCGCCGGAGCTTCCGCCCCGAGCCTGGTGCTCTTCGAGGACGGTTCCGTCGGCTGCCACGATCTTCCAGGCCGCGGGGACTTCGGGCGCGTCGGCGTCGGCGAGCAGACGCGAGCGCAGTTGAGCGGCCGATGCGGCGTCGGGAACCACGGCGCACCGGCTCAGGAGCGCCTGGACCTCTTGCGCAGAGGCCCCGCCCGTGATGGCTCGTGGGGCCCAGACGACGTCCGTGCCGCTCGAGGCGAGTTCCTCGAGGTATGCGCCGAAGGCACTGTCAGAAGGCTCGGGGTCGGTGCCCGCCGCGGTGTGTGTCTTCTCCGCTTCGAGCAGGAGGCTGACGACGCCGAGGTCCGAAGTGCGTGCTTCCTCCAGAACCGCCTCGAAGTCGGCGCCCTCGGAGAGAGCCAGGCCGTCCGCGACTGTGCCCATCGCCGTCGAGACGGCGGCGGCGTGCTCCGGGTCCACGGTCAGGCGCTCCCGGACCCTGGACACGTGGTCGCGGAAGCGATCCATGATCGCCTCCGTCGCGTCGGCCGCGGGAAGGGATTCCTCGAGCGCTTCGACTCGGGCCCGGGCGGCGTCGTGGTCTCGTCTCACGGTGTTCAACCGGGACGCAGCATGGTCGAGGGCGGCCTGAGTCGACTCGGTCTGGGCATGTGCGGCCTCGGAGGCCTCGGAGGCAGCCGTGGTGTCCTCCTCGGTCGGTCCGGACGCCTCGGTCTGCTGGGCCAACTGACCGCGGTATTCCTCGAGTCGCCGGTCGACGGCCTCGACTTCGCGTTCCTGTTCCTCGCGGCGGGCCACGAGGGTTTCGTGTTCGGACCGGGCCGTGGCCATGGCCCCGCGGAGTGAGGCGATGTTCTCGCGCCGTTCGGCGGCTGCGGCGAGAAGGTTGGCGTGGTGCTCTTCAGCCTCGGACGCCGCCTCTTCCTTCTGCGCTCTGGTCGTGCCCGAGGACTCGTGGTCTTCGCGGGCTCTTTCCACGGAGGCCTCGGTGGACTCGAGGTCCCGGGCAATGCGGTCCGCGTTTTCCTGCAGTTTCTCCGGGTCGCGCAGGTGTGCCCGGCCCACCGGCGTCGACTGGGTCCGGAGCCGTTCCTGGGCCAGCTGGGTCAGGGACTCGAACCTCTCGCGCATCTGGGACAACGAGTACCAGGTGTCGCGGGCCCGGGTGACGAGGGGGCTCAGCGTCGATGCTTCGGCCTCGAGCTCGGTGATGATGCGGGTGATCTCGTCGTGGGCCCGTTCGCGCTCCGCCAGTTGGTCGCGGAGCCTCTGGAGTTCGTCGGCGTCCGAATCCAACGCGGTCGAGGCCTGGATCCAGTCGTCGGCAAAGAGCCTGGCCCGAGCGTCTCGGACGTCGTGCTGAATCCTCTGGGCCCGGCGTGCCACCTTGGCCTGCCGCCCCAGGGGTGTCAGCTGACGACCGATTTCTCCCGTGAGGTCTTCCAGGCGGGACACATTGGTTTCCATGGAGGCCAGTTTGCGGAGGGTCTTCTCCTTGCGGCGCCGGTGCTTGAGCACGCCAGAGGCTTCTTCGATGAAACCGCGCCGTTCTTCCGGAGTGGCATGCAGGATGCGGTCCAGTTGCCCCTGCCCCACGATGACGTGCATTTCCCGCCCGAGCCCGGAGTCGGAGAGCAGCTCCTGGATGTCCAGCAGACGGCAGGAATTGCCGTTGATCGCGTACTCGGAGCCGCCCGTGCGGAACAGTGTCCTGGAGATCGTGACTTCGGAGTACTCGATCGGGAGGGCGCCGTCGGAATTGTCGATCGTCAGCGATACGTGCGCGCGTCCCAGGGGTGCGCGACCGGACGTGCCCGCGAAGATCACGTCCTCCATCTTTCCGCCGCGCAAGGACTTCGCGCCCTGTTCTCCCATGACCCAGGAGAGGGCGTCGACGACGTTCGACTTGCCCGAGCCGTTGGGCCCGACGACGGCGGTGACCCCGGGCTCGAACTCGAAGGAAGTGGCTGATGCAAAGGACTTGAATCCCTTGACCGTCAACGTCTTGAGGTGCACATCGCCTCTTTTCCTGTCGGTGCGACCGAGGTCCGCGTGGTCTCGCCATCTGAGCCACAACGGCCCACTGTATCGCGACCTGCAGGGACCACCCTGCCAGGACGGCCGTGCGCGACCCCACCCCGGGAACTTTTCTGTCAAGGGTGAAATCGCAGGACAGGCAGAATCCTGGTTGTAGAGTAGTACCTCGAGTGCCGCCCTCGGTGTTCTCGACACAGACCCACAGACTCACGGATGAAGGCTCGTTTAATTGACCGCTAACTCGTCTATCCACCATCGCAATTCCGCACTACTTTCAGTGACGAAGGTGGAGGCCGAAGAGGTACTGCCTTCTTCATACTTCGACGAACAGCTGGCTGACACGTACAAACGCCTCAAGATGCCCAAGGGTCTTCTGGAACGTCTGGCAGGCATCAGCGAGCGGCGCTCGTGGTCGGCAGACAGCTCCTTCGAACACGGAGCGGCCCAAGCAGGGCGTGCGGCCCTGGAGGAAGCCGGGATCTCGGCGGAGGACATCGGTCTGTTCATCAACACGTCGGTGACCCGCGACAACTTCGAGCCGGCCGTCGCCGTCGGGGTGCACCACGAGATCGGCCTGCCCCGTCACGCGCTGAATTTCGACATGACCAACGCGTGCCTCGGGTTCGTCAACGGTCTGACGGTCGCCTCCTCCATGATCGACGCCGGTGCGATCGACTACGCGCTCATCGTGTGCGGGGAGGACCCCTCGCCGTGGCACGAGACGGCCTTGAACATGCTCAACCAGTCCGCATCGACCCGTGACGACGTCCTCGCACAGTTCGCGACGCTGACCCTGGGGTCGGGGGCCGCTGCCGCCGTCGTCGGGCGATCGGATCGCCACCCGGAAGGCCACCGCATCCTCGGCTCGATCTCCCGCGCCGGGACGGAGCACAAGGATCTCTGCATCGGTGGCGAAGCCGGCCAGGGAATGAGCACGGACGCCACCGGCCTGCTGAAGTACGGTCTCGAACTCGTCACGGACGCGTGGGACCAGGCTCACGAGGACGGTTGGGACTGGACGGACATGGATTCCTATGTCACGCACCAGATTTCGACCTCCCACACCAACGCGATCATCGACGCCGTCGGTATCGAGCGTGACAGGATCCCCGTGACCTTCCCTTATTGGGGAAATGTTGCAGCGGCTGCGCTGCCCATGACGCTCGCACTCGAGGCAGAACGCCTGAAACCGGGGCAACGCGTCCTGTGCATGGGTGTCGGGTCGGGTCTGAACACCGCCCTCATGGAAATCGACTGGTAGCAACAGGACCACAGCACGTAAAGAGGTATTCATGGCCACCGCGAACCGGACAACTCGCCCCACACCACGACCTGGGCCGATCCCGCTCAAGCGTTGGCCTGGAGTGGCCAGGGACGCCAGCAGGGTGATCGACGCCGAATCGACCGCCCCCGTGGATTCCGGGTCGCTGCGTACCTGGCATTTCCTGGACAACGGGCCCGAACTCGAACGCCAGGGGCTCGACCCCGTGGGCACGATTCTTTGCGTGCACGGCAATCCGACATGGTCCTACCTGTGGAGGAACGTCGTCGCCGCCGGTGCGAACTCGGGAATCCAGCCCTGGCGAGTGGTCGCAGTGGACCAGCTCGACATGGGGTATTCCGAGCGTACGGGCCTCGAGCGCAGCCTCGAGGACCGCGTCCGGGACCTCGGGGACTTCACGCGAGCCCTGGGCCTCGACGACGCCGCGGGCCCTGAAGGCGTCGTGACGCTGAGCCATGACTGGGGTGGCCTGATCTCCCAGGGTTGGGGAATGAAACACCCCGACCTGCACCGCGGTCGTATCTTCACCAACACCGCTCTCCACCACGCGCAGGGCGAAGAGATCCCGGGAGCCCTGCGTCTGGCTCTGCACCCGGCCGTGCACGGCAAGGGCACACGGTCCACGACGGCGTTCCTCGACGTGACACTTTCCCTGCACAAGGGAACCTGGGATCCCGAGGTCAGGAAAACCTTCCGGTCCCCCTACACGAGCCCCGCGGCCAGAGAGGGGATCCAGAACTTCGTCGCGGACATTCCCGTGGACGAGGGACACCGTTCCTACGCCGCGATGCAACGTATTGCGCAAGCCGTCGCCGACGATGACCTCCCCTGCCTCGTCCTCTGGGGGCCCGGCGATCCGGTGTTCAAACAGCGCTATCTGGACGACATCCTCGCTCGCAACCCGGAGGCCACCCTCCACCGGTTCGACAAGGCAGGGCACCTGGTCGCCGAGGAAGAGGACATTTCCACGGTCCTGTTCACCTGGTTGGACGAGGCGTATCTGGGGGCTCCCGACGTCGTGGAACGTCACCGGGTCGTCCGCGAGAAGGACCGGAAGGCCTCTCCCCTGGCCCTGGATTACAGGCCCATGGTCTCCGAGCTGGAGGAACGCCGCGACGACGACTCGCTGGCCGTCGTCGATATGGGTCCCGCCGGCCGCGGGCTCAAGGACAGGTCCGGCGACTCGGAGCGTCGGTCCCGGACTCGGCAGGCCACGATCCGCCGCCAACTGTCCTGGCGCGAACTGGCCGAACAGGTCGACCGTACCGCGGAGGTTCTCAGGGATCTGGGTGTCCAGGCAGGCACGCGGGTCAATCTCATGGTTCCTCCGGGATCACGACTCACCACGCTGATCTATGCGTGCCTCAAGATCGGGGCCGTCATCGTGGTCGCCGACACCGGGCTCGGAATCAAGGGGCTCACCAGAGCCCTCCGTGGCGCGTCGCCGGAGTTCCTGGTGGGCATCCCCCAGGCTCTGCTGGCCGCGAAGACGGCGGGGTGGCCCGGGCGTCGGGTTCTCGCGGGGACCGCACATTCGTCGACCCTGCGCCTCCTGGGCGCGGAAACGGGCATCGAGTCGCACGAGGTCTCCGCGGCCCAACCGACGACGCCGTGGAACGCACCTCAGCCCGACAACGTCGCCGCGATCCTGTACACCTCCGGATCGACCGGCCCGGCCAAGGGAGTCGCATACACGCACCGTCAGCTCTCGTCGATGCGTGACGCGATCCAGAACACCTACGGTCTCGGCGAAGGGGCCGGCCTCGTGGCCGGTTTCGCACCCTTCGCGCTGCTCGGGCCCGCTCTGGGGGCGACATCGGTCACCCCCGACATGGACGTGACCCAGCCCAAGACCCTGACCGCGAAAGCCCTGGCCCAAGCCGTCCGGGCCATTTCCGCGACCGTGGTCTTCGCCAGCCCGGCGGCGCTCATGAATGTCGTGGAGACACGCGAGGACATGAACGAGGACGAGCAGGCGGCGATGCAGGGCGTGGAACGGCTGCTCTCCGCCGGGGCGCCGATCACGGTCCCCCTCCTCGAGGGCATGGAGGAGATCTGTCCCCACGCCAAACTGCACACCCCCTATGGCATGACCGAATGCCTCCCCCTGACCGACGTGAACCTGGATCAGATCCGCGAGGCGGAACGCGATGCCGACCCTCAGGACGGCGTCGAAGGCGCAGGAGCAGGGGTGTGCGTCGGCACCCCGGTGTACGGCGCGCGCGTCCAGGTGGTGCCGCTCGACGACACCGGTGCGGCCACGGGCGAGCCAACACACACGCCGGGAATCACCGGTGAGATCATCGCCGCCGCACCCCACGCGAAGGATCATTATGACCGCCTCTGGTGGACCGAGCGGACTTCCGCCTCGATCCCCGGGTGGCACAGGACGGGCGACGTCGGGCATTTCGACGCGACGGGCCGTCTCTGGGTCGAGGGACGTCTGTCGCACCTCATCTCGACGGAGAGCGGATTGCTCACTCCGGTGGCCGGGGAAACGGCCGCCGAAAAGATTTCCGGGGTTCGCCGGGCCGCCGTCGTCGGAGTCGGACCATGGGGGGCCCAGGTCCCGGTGGTCGTGGTCGAACGCGAGTCGGCGCCGGCCCGGAACGGTTCTCGGGCGATCAAGGACGGCCCCGCGCCCCAGGCGCTCGCTCGGGCCGTGCGCTCGGTCGTCGAGTCGGCCACGGGGGTCCGGGTCGCGGCCATTCTGCAGGTTCGCGAGCATCCGACCGACATCAGGCACAATTCGAAGATCGACAGGCCGCGCCTCGCAGCGTGGGCGGATTCGGTTCTCTCCGGCGGAAAGGTCAGGAAACCATGAGCAAGACCGCAGCATGGACGGCTCCCGATCCGAGCGGGCGGCGGGCGATTCTGCCAGACAGCTCCTTGGAAAACTCCAAGGACCGGACCGTCGTCGTGACGGGTGCGAGCGGCCTCCTCGGGTCGCGCGTGGCCCTCAAGCTCATCCGGGCCGGGTACACC
This sequence comes from Rothia koreensis, assembly GCF_004136575.1. GTDB lineage: Bacteria > Actinomycetota > Actinomycetes > Actinomycetales > Micrococcaceae > Rothia > Rothia koreensis. Next base: position 487,720 of record NZ_NOIQ01000001.1, on the reverse strand, counting down.
GTGCGGTGCTTCCAGCGCAGGGATGCCGTCGCGGTGAGGGAATCCCTGCAGCCCAAGGGGCTCGAACGATTCGAGCAGCATCGTGGATCCATCACCCATCCCGATCACGTGTCCCGCGCCCTCGACGGTGCCGACGCCGTCGTGCACTTGGCAGCGAAGGTTTCCGTCACGGGCCCTTGGGAAGAATATGTCGAGACCAATGTGACGGGTACCCGCATTCTGCTCGAGGGGGCCCGGGCGGAGGGCATCGGCCGGTTCGTCCAGGTCTCCTCGCCGTCCGTGTCCCACGCGGGCTCCGCATTCATGGGGCAGGGAAACCAACCGGCCGATCCCGACAATGCGCGCGGCAATTATGCCCGGTCCAAGGCATACGCGGAGCGGCTGGCCCTCGACTACGATTCGCAAGACCTCCTGGTGGGCGTCGTCCGTCCGCATCTGGTCTGGGGACCCGGCGATACCCAACTCGTTGAGCGTGTCATCGAACGCGCCTCACGCGGAGGGATTCCCCTGCTCGACGCCGGGGCGGCACTGATCGATTCAACGTACGTCGACAACGCGGCCGAGGCCGTGCTCCGTGATTTCGAACGCCTCGAGACCGTGCACGGGAAACCCCTGGTCATCAGCAACGGTGAGCCGCGGACCGTCGGGGAACTCATGACGATGATGTGCGAGGCCGCCGGAGTCCAGCCGCCCCAACGCACGGTCCCCGCGTCCGTGGCCAAGCTGGCAGGCAGTGTGGTGGAGAAGATCTGGGCTCGGCGACCGGGTGCGGACGAACCTCCCATGACTCGGTTCCTGGCCGAGCAATTGTCGACCTCCCACTGGTTCGATCAGCGCGAGACGCACGAATTGCTCGACTGGAAGCCCGAGGTTTCGATCGACGAGGGCATGGAAAGCCTGCGTCGGTACTATCGCCCGCGCAGCAGCGAGAACACCGCGTCGTTGCGCCCGCTCGTCTGAGACGGCGTCCGCACGCCGCTTCGGGGGCGATGAGGAATCACTCGATGTGGTCCACCGGATCGCGAGGGGCATGAACAGGAACAGGAAGTGGTCATGACTGGATTCACCGGATTGAGCGCTTTTCCGCTGACCCCGCTCCGGGATGATGCGGTGGACGATCGTTCATTCGCCGGACTTGTGGAACGTTTGTCCTCCACGGGCGTCGATGCGATCACCGCCTTGGGTTCGACGGGTTCGTACGCTTACCTCACCACGGAAGAACGTGCCCACGTTGCACGCATCGCTGTCGAGCACGCCGGGGAGACACCCGTGGTCGTCGGCATCGGCGCGCTGCGGACGTCGCACGTTGTGGCCAACGCCGAGGCCGCGCAGGCCGCCGGCGCCTCGGGGCTGCTTCTTGCCCCCATGACCTATCAGCCTCTGACGCACGACGACGTCGTCGAGCTCTATCGTGCGGTCACCCAGCACACCGATCTTCCTGTGATCGTCTATGACAATCCCGGGACCACGCACTTCTCGTTCACCCATGAGCTCTACGCCCGCATCGCCGAGCTGCCGGGGATCTGCTCGATCAAGATCCCGGGCGTTCCCACCGATCCGGACGCCGCACGTGCTCACGTCGCAGCCATCCGAGCGGCCGTACCCGAGCACGTGACCATTGGCGTCTCGGGAGATGCGTATGGTGCGGCCGGTCTCGCGGCGGGATGCGACGCCTGGTATTCGGTCATCGCCGGGACGCTGCCCGAACCCGCGCTCGCCATCACCCGCGCCGTGCAGCAGGGCAGGCCGGCCGACGCCGTCGCCGAGTCGGAGCGACTGGCCCCACTGTGGGATCTGTTCGCCGAATTCGGAGGGAGCCTGCGCGTGGTGGCGGCGATAGCCGAGCATCTGGGCCTGGCGCCCGACAACTGTCTGCCCGATCCTCTGCAACCACTTTCGGCCAGCCAGCGCGCGAAGATTTCCGACGTGCTGAGCCACTTGGATCTCGACTAAATTCACCCACCGAACGAACGGCGGCGCCCAAAGAGGGCACGCCGGTCCACGACTGGGTCAGGCCGAGTCGCCGGGCAGCTCCGGAATCACCGCGTGCGGGTGCACATCCACGCGCATCAGCGGAGGCCCGTCCAGAGTCTCGAGGATCTCGTCCCGGAGCTCGTCCGCCAGGGTGCTGTTCTCGTAGCGGTCCTTGTCCTCCTGGGACCGGAAGATCTCGATATTCCACAGGACATCGGGGTCGTCGTCCTCGCGCAGCATGATGAACCGGTCGGAGGCACCGGACTTGAACATGCCCTCGGTCGCGAGCTCGAACAGACGATCACCCATCCCGGGCTTCGCTCGCATCCTGATGACATAGCCGGGCTGGTCGTTGAGTGCCATGGACGGTTTCATCTCCCTTGTCCGGAATCTTCTGATCACGCTATTCCGGGTCCTGGCCACGTGCAAGGGAATTCCTGTTGGGCCCGGCACCTGCATCGTCGAGCTGCATGCCTTCGAACATCTCCACCAGACCAGCAGGCGAATCGGCGCGAAACATCATTTCCAGGCTCTCTGCGGACTCTCTTGCGGCCTCGGTCGCCCGCGGGAACAGCTCGGATTCGTATTCAGCCATCGCCACGTCGACGTCGTCCGGGTGCGAAGCGATGGCCAGCGCGAGCCGCGCACCGTCGTACATGGCAAGGTTGGCACCCTCTCCGGCAAACGGGCTCATGAGGTGGGCGGCGTCGCCCAGGAGAGTCACTCCCGGCACGCGATCCCAGCTGACACCCACCGAAAGTGCGTGGATGCGTCGAGGCGTCAATGGGACATCAGCGTTGCGAATCAGGCCACGGAGAGAGTCGTCCCAGCCATCGAGGCGGTCGAGGACCAGATTTAGTGCCGCCGCCTCGTCGATCCCTTCGAAAACCTCGATCCAGTCTTCGGAAACGCGCAACCCGACGTAAGCGTGCAGGGAGCCGTCGGGCTCTGCATGCCCGAGGACGCCGGTGCTCCCCCGGAAAGCCATGAGCATGCCCTCACCCATGGCCAACGCCTCGGACGGATGCTGCTCCGACGCGTCGAAGAGGTCGGATTCGACGAAAGATATTCCCGTGTAGGACGGCCGGGCGTCCGTCAGGAGCGGCCTCACCTTTGACCAGGCACCGTCCGCCCCAACCAGGAGGTCAGTCGTTACGGTCTGGCCGTTGCTGAAGTCGATCGAAAATCTGCCCGGGCCCTCCGTGTTAGGGCGGACGTTGATGGCTTTGTGTCCCCAGACGATGGAGCCCTGTGGCACCGCGTCGATGAGCAGATCGCGGAGTGCTCCCCGGTCGACCTCTGGTCGGGTAAGATCACCGTCGTCGCTGTCCTCGTACAGGATATGCGCACGGTGGTCGAGGATGCGCATGGCCTCTCCCCCGGGATGGACGATTTCAAGAAAAGAATCCCAGAGCCCGGCCTCCCGGATACCGAGCTGACCGTTGTGATCGTGAATATCCAGCATGCCGCCCTGCACTCGAGCGTGCCGGTCGGCTTCCAGCTCGAACACGGTGGCCTCGATCCCGTGGACGTGGAGAACGCGGGCGGCGGTCAGCCCTCCGAGTCCGGCGCCGAGGATGGCGATGGGGTGGTGCGACATCATGGTGCATGCTCCTCGAAGCGGTCTGGGGCAGATCCGCTGGGCTCAGTTCGGCGTATGAGTTGCGATGATACCGCCCTGAACCGTTGACATGGGCAACGCCGGACGATTCCCGATTCTTGGGACGTATCTGCCGGGGGCAGCGACACGCGATAGCACCATCGGAAACACGAACGCCGACGTGCCCATGGCCGATAGACCCTCCATGGTCTACACTCGTGTCATGTGGAGGGTGGACATTGAGCTGATCGCAGGATGGCTCAGTTCACTGGACGTTGATTCGCGTGAACAGGTCGTTGCCGCGAGCTACTGGAAGATCGCGGCCCGCAACTCGGCCGACCCATCGTCGACACCGTGACGGCGTCCAGGCATCACAATATGAAGGAGCTTCGGCCCGGGTCCTCCGGGCGCTCCGAGCTCCGGATCCTGTTCGCCTTCGACCCCCAGCGATCGGCAATCCTGCTGATCGCCGGCAACAAGGCAGGCAACTGGATCCGCTGGTACAAGAAGAACATCCCACTGGCCGACGACCTATTCGACGACCACCTGCGCAGGCTGAGAGGAGAGCGACCAAGATGGCCATGACGCTGAAGCACTTCGTCGCCGAGCACCCGGTAGATCGGAAGCGCGTCGAGGCGCACAAGGAGCGGATGATCTCCGAGGTCCGCGCATACCAACTGCGCGAGCTGCGAGAACAGGCCGACCTCACCCAGGCACAGCTCGCCGAGCTCATCGGCGTCGGCCAGCGTCAGGTCTCCAAGATCGAGCACGGTGACCTCGACAGCGCCAAGATCGGCACGGTCCGCAGATACCTCGAAGCCGTCGGCGGCGGACTCGCCATCGAGTACGTGGTCGGAGACCAGCGCATCCAGGTCGCCTGACGCCAACGATCAAGAGTAACGTCGTCTCAAAGACAGGCATCCGAGCCCGTCACCTCCACCGAACCGCCTGACCACCGAACGCCCTGCCGCTCTGCTCGCCTAACGCTCCCGCTGGCACACAGGGCACAAGTAGCTCGAACGGTTCATGAATCGTTCCCTGACCACCAAGGCCCCGCACCGCTTGCAGGGCTCCCCCGAACGCCCGTACACGTTGAGCCCACGTTCGAAGTACCCGGACTCGCCGTTGACGTTGACATACAGCGCGTCGAAGCTGGTCCCGCCTTCGGCCAGGGCCGCCGTCATGACCTCCGTACAGGCCGCCAGCAATTCTTCCGCTTGGGACTGGGTGAGGGACCGGGCCGGCGTGGCGTAGTGCAGACCGGCCCGCCACAAGGCCTCGTCGGCATAGATGTTGCCTATCCCGGAGATCGTGGTCTGGTCCAGGAGGACTCTTTTGATTCCGCTGCTCGTCCGGCTCAGACGACGCCGGAAGGATGCCTCGTCGAAGTGCGCGTCCAACGGATCACGGCCGATGTGGGAGACGGTAGCGGGGATTTCGGCCAGGTCGAGAACACTGCTCGACGCCGCAGGCACGGCCTGCCCTTCCGTGTCGACGACGCCGACCACGGGATCGCGATACATCCCACCGAAGATTCTCTGGTCCACGAACCGCATGTCGAGGCGGTTGCCGCCCGGACCGGTCAGGGCCAGCCTGAGGCGCAGATGTCGGTGGTCCGGCGCGCCTGCTTCGGTGAGGAGGACCTGGCCGCTCATGCCCAGGTGAACGACCACGGCCGTCGGGTCGCACGGGCCTGACTGCGGGGCCGCGTCTTCTGGGCCGGCAGACAGCCGCAACCACATGTATTTTCCTCGACGGCAGACGTCGACGATCTTCTGGCAGCGCAGGAAGGCCGCGAATTCCGCGGCCGTACCGGGGTCCCGCCGCAGAGACCGTGTTTCGAGAACTTCCACGGCATCAATGCGCGCGCCGAGAATGTGCCGTGCGAGCCCGGAGCGCACGACCTCCACTTCGGGAAGTTCAGGCACCGTCCGAGGAATCCTCGATCAGCAGCGTCGTCGGGGCGTCTTCCTGGGAGGTCAGGTACCGGTACGCGGCTTCGGCGGCGGACCGTTCGGCGTGTTTCTTCGCCGATCCCGTCCCGACGCCGTAGGTCTTGTCCCCGATGCGGAGATCGGCTTCGAACACACGCGCGTGGTCCGGGCCGGTACCGGTGACCACGTACTGGATCTCTCCGAGGTCGAGCTCCGCAGCCAGCTCCTGGATCTCGGTCTTCCAGTCACGACCTGCTCCGAGGACGAAGTCGTCGTCGAGCAGGGCACTGGTGAGCCGGAGGACCAGGTCACGGGCGCGGTCTCCCCCGCACGAGATATAGGTGGCACCGAACAGTGCCTCCATCGTGTCCGCGAGAATCGAGTCCTTGTCGTCCCCGTGGGTCATCGATTCGCCGCGGCCGAGCCGTATGTGCGGCCCGAGGCCGAGGGACCGGGCAATGGCAGCCAGGGAACGCTCGGACACCACGGCGGCACGCCGTTTGGCGAGTTCGCCTTCCGACAGGTCGGGAAAGCGCGTGTAGAGCTCCGTGGTCACGGCCAGGCCGAGCACGGAATCGCCCAGGAATTCGAGCCGCTCGTTGTGAGGGAGCGGACCGTTCTCGTAGGCGAAGGATCTGTGGGTCAGAGCCAGCTGAAGCGTCTCGGCATCGATATCGACGCCGAGACGCTTCAGGAGCTCTCCGTTGTCCACGGTAGTCATGGGGACGTCTTAGACGTCGGCCACCTTGCGACCCTTGTACTCGAGGTACAGCGGGGTGCCGGCGGAGTCGGTGACGACCTTCGCCTGGTGCGGAAGGCTGTAGGTCACCTTGCCGTTTTCAACGGTCTTGACCAGCTGAGGCGCGGATGCCTTCCACTGGGAGCGACGTGCTCGCGTATTGGCGCGGGACATTTTCCGCTTGGGAACAGCCACGGCTATCTCTCTTCTCTCGTCTCGGTTGTCTCGTTTGCGGCCTCCGCACCGAACAGCCCGGAAAGGGCCGACCAGCGAGGATCCAGAATCTCGTGGTGATGACCGGGATTCTCATCAAGTCGCACTCCGCACTCGGAGCACAGTCCCTGACAATCCTCACGGCACACGGGCTGGAACGGCAGTTGCGTAATGACCGCATCCCGCAGAACCGGCTCGAGATCGATGGAATCGTCCTCGACGCGGTACTGCTCGTCTGCTTCGTCTTCCGACGGGCCTTCTGGTGCAGGTTCAAAAACATAGAGCTCTTGAATGTCAGCCGAAACCGGAAAATCGATGGGATCCAGACAACGGCTGCACTCCCCATGTACGTCCACGGAGGCAACACCACTGACCAAGATACCATCATGAACCGATTCGAGGCGGAGATCGAGCACAATGTCGGAACCCTCGGGCGCTCCGATCAGAGCATTCCCGAAGTCTTGGGGCGCGGCCACCGTCTTCTCGAGAGCATTCATGGTCCCGGGACGATGGGCCAGGTCCCTGACCTCGATCCTCAGGGACGATGAATTGTCATTCTTGATGATGAACTCCTGATTCTGACGTCATGACCGACTGACCAGCCTACCCAGGTCCGCGTGAGCTCACAAGTCCCGCCAGCGGTACGATGTGTCGCTGTGCGCAACATCATGCTTGCCGCGATTCGTACCGTGTCGCGCGACCAGGCGGTCCGGTCAGGGAACCAGCCGCCGGGCCACCGAACGGGGAACGAAACCTCGGATGTCGCCGCCGAAAGAGGCAACTTCCTTGATGAGGGAAGAGGAAAGGTGGCCGTTCTTGGGGTCCGCGGCCAGGAATACGGTCTCGGCGCCGCTGATATTGCGGTTCATCGTTGCCATCGGTGCTTCGTACTCGAAGTCCTTGGAGTCCCGGAGTCCCTTGATGATCGCGGTGGCTCCCTGGGACCGGACGAAATCCGCGAGGAGGCCGTCCGACATGGGTTGGACGACGACGCCGTCGAGCCACCCGAAAACCTCGGTCACCATTTCCAGTCTCTCTTCCAACTGGAATCGGTATTTCTTGGCGGGGTTGTTGGACACGGCAACGATCACTCCGCCGGAAAAGATTTTGGTGGCGCGCGTGATGATTTCGACGTGTCCGTTGTGAATAGGATCGAAGGAACCCGGGCAAACGGCAAGACTCATGTCCCCAAAATAACAGTCGGGGCCACGTATGACAGGCCCAGGACCTGCAGATGCGGGTCATGACGTACTGATCGGCGGAAACGTGTGATCCACCCTACGATGGAACCATGCGCGATCATTCAACTCATACCCTGACCTCATCGGCAACCCTTCAGGAGTCCCGAACCCCGGCCGGGCCGCCGTGGAAGCGCCTGGCAGAGACAGCCGGGCTGTTGAATGAGTCGGGAAGGCTCTCCTCGACGATTTTCGAAGAGATGAGTGCTCTGGCCGTCGCCCATGATGCGATCAACCTGGGGCAGGGTTTTCCGGACACCGACGGGCCGGAGGTTCTCTCACGCGCTCTGGCCGAGGCCGTATCGGGTGGAAAGAACCAGTACGCGACGATCGCGGGATCGCCGGATCTGCGCGGGGAGCTGGCTGAGCACGAGGCATTGAACGGTCGACGTCGCCCCGACCCCGACTCCGAAATCACCGTCACGGCCGGCGCGACCGAGGCGCTGAGCGCGTCGATGTTGGCGTTCCTCTCCCCCGGCGACGAGGTCATTCTTTTCGAACCGTTCTACGATCTCTATCCTGCGATTGCCGGGCTGACCGGCGCCCGCATCGTCACGGTACCCCTGGCGCCCCCGGAGTTCCGTCCCGACCCCGTCCGGTTGAGGGAAGCATTCTCCGATCGGACCAGGATGATTGTGGTCAATGACCCCCACAACCCGACCGGGACGGTGCTCGATCCATCGGAGATGTCCCAGATCGCCGAGCTCGCCCGGGAACACGACGCCATCATCCTGACGGACTCGGTCTACGAACACCTCGCCTTCGACGCTCCCAGTACCGACCCGGCCACTACGGATGCGGGACGGGACAGAACCATCAGGGTGTCCTCGGCGTCCAAGACGTTCTCGATCACCGGGTGGCGGGTCGGTTGGGCGATTGCTCCCCCTGAGCTGACCCGAGGGCTGCGGGTGACCAAGGGCTATTTGTCGCACTCCGCGGCGGCTCCGCTGCAGGCCGCGGTGGCCGAGGCCCTGCGGTGGGCACGTCAGTCCGACTTCTACGACCGGTTGAGGGCACAGTACGAGGACCAGAGAAAGATACTGCTCGACGGTTTGGGCGCCACCTCATTCGATGCGGTCAGCCCTGCGGGGACCTTTTTCTCGGTCGCCTCGACGGAGAAAGTTCCGGATTCCTGGGGACGGGACGGGACCGAGATCTCGGAGAGACTGACCGCGAACGCCGGCGTCGCCGTCGTGCCCCTGCAGGCCTTCGCGACGCCGGAGAACCGTCACCTCTACACCGATTGGGTGCGGTTTGCTTTCTGCAAACGGCCCGAGGTCCTGCGCCAGGCAACCCAACGGCTCTCCGACTCCGGTCTCTGAAGCGGGCGCTCAGTCCTCGGGCTCCGCGAACCACAACGCGGTCTCGCCGTAGCTCCGGTGCCCGAATCGTCTGAGACCGGCGGGCCACGTGGGCTCGGGGTCGCGCGCGGAACGTTCCACGACGAGGACGGCGCCGTCGCGCAGGCCAGGCGTCATGGCTGCCAGGAGTGGGGCGATCTCTGCATCGGTCATCGAGTACGGCGGATCGACGAATACCAGGTCCCACGGCCCCTGGCTCCGCTTCACGTAGCTTTCCGCCGGGGAGTTCACGACGTCGATCCGGGCGTCCGTCCCTGAGGCTTCGAGGGCCCGTTTGTTCCTGGAGCACGCCTCGAGCGCCGACCGGTCACGATCCACGAGCGTCACTGCCCTCGCTCCTCGGCTCGCCGCTTCCAGCCCCAGTGCCCCCGTCCCGGCGAACAGGTCCAGCACGTCCGCACCGCTCAGGACGTTGTAGCCCTCGAGCCGGGAGAAGAGCGCTTCCTTGACCCTGTCCGTGGTGGGCCGGGTGTTCTTGGCCTTGACCGAGGCGAGGCGGCTTCCGCCGGCCCGGCCGGCAATGATTCGACTCATCACGGGTCTCCTTCTTCATTTCTGTGCGGCCGTTGTGGCTCCGCGGCCCACGGTTCCGCGCTCTCGATCCGGTCCAACCACGGACGCGGCGATTCAGCCTCGGTACAAATATTCGGTCGTCGACTGCTCACCGGCGTCCTGCACCGCTCGAAGCAGTGATGGGTGCCCGGACAGGTCCGGCTCCCTGTCCACGAGGCGCCACGCATCCTCGCGGGCCTGTTCGATCGTCTTCACGTGGCGCAACACGGAAAGGTTCTTGAGGGTCGAACGTCGGCCGGACTGGTTGTCTCCGAGAATATCGCCCTCCCTGCGTTGCTCGAGGTCCAAGGTCGAAAGCTCGAAACCGTCGCGAGTCGATGCCACGGCCTGCAGCCTCGGCATGGACGGGCCGTCGTGGTCCTGCTCGGTGACCAGCAGACACGTTCCCTCGAGCTCTCCGCGGCCGATACGACCGCGCAACTGGTGCAGCGTCGATATACCGAGTCGGTCGGCGTCCATGATGATCATGAGGCTCGCGTTGGGCACGTCCACGCCGACCTCGATGACCGTGGTGGCCACCAACAGGTCCACGCTGCCGGCGGCCATACGGTTCATCACGTCGGCCTTCTCCGTGCCATCCATGCGTCCGTGAACCGACCCCAGCCGTATCCCCGAAAGAACCGGCAGAGCAGACAGTTTGCGAACCATGCCTTCCACGGACTGGAGCGGAGTCTCCTGGCCGTCGCCGTCGGGGAGGCGGGGTCCGGGAGCGTCCTCTCCGATGGTCGGGACCACCACGAAGACCTGGTGCCCGGCGTCGATCTCTTCTCGGGCCCTCTCCCACAGACGGGTCTCCCACTTCGGGTGCTCTGCCAGCGAGACGACGTGCGTGGATACGTCCTGCCTTCCTGCCGGAAGCTCGTTCAGGACCGAGACCGCCAGGTCCCCGAACACCGTCATGGCCACGGAGCGAGGGATGGGAGTGGCCGTCATCACGAGTCGGTGCACGGGGCCGCCGTCCCGAGCCGTCAACGAATGACGTTGCCGGACGCCGAATCGGTGCTGCTCGTCCACGACCACCAGCCCGAGCTCGGCGAAGACGACGTCGTCCCCCAGCAACGCGTGCGTTCCGATCACGATGCCTGCGCTGCCGCTGGCGATGTCGAGCAACGCCTGGCGCTTGGCTCCTGTGGGCATCGATGAAGTCAGCACGACCACGCCGATCTCCTCGGCGAGCGGGCCCAGGGTCTTGATAACGGATCTGTAGTGCTGGGATGCCAGCACTTCGGTCGGGGCCAGCATGGCCGACTGGCCCCCGGCGTCGGCGACCTGGAGCATCGCTCGCAGGGCCACCAGCGTCTTGCCCGACCCCACGTCCCCCTGGAGCAGGCGATTCATCGGCTTCTCCAGCGCAATGTCGCCGGCGATCTCGTCGCCGACCTGCCGCTGCCCGTCCGTGAGCCGGAAGGGCAGGATCTGGTCGAACCTCTCGCGCAGTCCTTCCTCCCGGGGTTGGAAGGACAGCGTCCTTTGGGCGTCGAGCACCGCGGACCTCCTGGCCAAAAGGGTCTGAAGGACCAGCGCCTCCCGGTACCTGAAGTACCGCATGGCCTGCTGGGGCTCGTCCTCGTCCCGCGGCCGATGCACGGCCTCGAGAGCTTCGGGCAAGGACATCAAGCGGTGTTTGGCCCGGAGGTCGTCAGGTACCGGGTCATCCAGGAGTGACAGATCGATCGAGTCCAGTACGCGCCCCACGACCGTGGCGATGCGGTCGGTCGTGAATTTTGCCGTCGCCGGGTAGACGGGCAGGGGCGCAGTTGCCATGTCGGCGTCCTCCGAGGCGTCCCCTGGGGCGGGGTCCTCGAGAACCGCGTAATGAGGGTTCGTCAGGGTCAATTGGCCCCTGTATTCATTGACCTTTCCCGAGAACATGACGTGGTCCCCCACGGCCAAGTCCTTGGACGCCGTCCACGCGTTGAAGAAGGACAGCGTCATGGTTTCCCCGATGGGTCCGACATCCGGAGCGGGGAGGCCGCCCCCGGCCAAGCCGTCGAGCCGCGGCGCGAAGCTGCCCTGCCCCGACGAGGCCTGGCCCGTCGAGGCGACGTTCTCCTCCGGAGCGAGCTGGTCGGTCACGGTGACCTCGGCGATCGAGCCGCGCCGGGTGTGCAGGCGGCGGGTGCTCACGGAGAGGATCCGGGAGATGATCGAGACCTCTTGCCCCAGAACGAGATCGGAGAAACGGGTCAGCTCGCCCCGCGGCAAATACCTCCGAGGAAAGTACTCGAGCACCTCGCCGACCGTTTCCAGGCCGAGATAGCGTGTCACGGCGTCTGCCGTCTTGGGATGGAGAACCGTCCGAAGCGGCTGGTCCTCACGACGCTCGGGCGCGCCGGCCATGACCTACTTGTCCTCCGCGGTCAGGGGCTCCGTGGTGATTCCCAGGGGCTTCCCGTGAGGGCTCAGAACGGCCATGGCTTCCGCCGCCTCGCGGACATGCACGTGCACTTTCCATCGGATCTTCTCGCCCTCGTTCTGGGACACCGCGGACATGATCACGGAATCCCCGATCTCGGACAGTTCGTGTCTGACCTGGGCCGCGGAGAGAGCATCCAGGTCGATCGAGCACATGAATTCGACGCCGCCGTCGTCGGCTTCCGAGGATCCGGCCGCCGAGCTCGCGGCGGACCTCTCCTTCGCACGCTGCGGCTCCGCATCCTGAGGAGTCAGCAATTCGGCATACGGCCGGGCTTCCCCACCCGGATAGTCCTCGCCCCGAACCGTGTGGGCCAGGACGTCGAAAATGATCAGCATCCCCAATGCACCGGCGTCGACCCATCCGGTGTCGCGCAAGATCTCCAATTGGGCGTTGGTCCGCCGCACCGACTTGTTTCCCACGCCCACCAGATGCTCGAGCATCGTGCACAGGTTCTTGTTCGAGTCCTCCGCATCCTCCCAGGCGCCCGCGGCCCGGGTGATGTCGTCGATGAAGGACAGAATCGTTCCCTCAACCGGATCGTGCAGCGCACCGGAGACTCGTGTCCGAGCGTGTTCCAAGGCTCTGGCCAGACCGAAGGCGGTAAGTCTCGATTCTTCCCTCAAGGGGTCCGCAAAGCCGGAAAGGATCACGGCGAACAGTGTGCCGGAATTTCCCTTGGCCTCTTCGAGGCAATGACGGCCGCAGATTTCGAACAATTCGCCCACCAGCGTGGTGTTGACCATTTCGCCCGCCTGGGCGCCGGCCCGCACGGTGATCGCCAGGTTCGTGCCGGTGTCGGCGTCCGCCACGGGGAAGACATTCAGGGTATTGAGCTCTTCCTGATGCCTCTCGAGAGCATCGGCCGCGTCCGACAGCCAACGACGCATGAAAACGGCGCTAGACCCGGTCCTTTGCTGCAAAATGATCCCATCCCCTTTGGTCTCGGGGCCTTCCGTCCACGCTGATGTGTGGCGCCCGATCGGTAGATTCTCCACACGAGCCTATCGCAATCGCACCTGCAGGAAGGTCAGCTGTGGATGGCAGCGTAGCGAGGATCCCGTGATCCTCTCCCCCGTGGAGTACCCATTCCAGCGGGTCCTCATCGACGAACGTCGCGGCCCTCCGCAGGGGTTCGACGAGCGGGGTCAGCCGGGAGGAATCGACGTCGATGGCAACTCCTGATGCCCGCGCGACCCGCTCGGCGTCCTTGAGCAGTCCGTCGGACACGTCGATCATCGCGGTCGCCCCGGCCGCGGCAAGGTCCGGTCCGAGATGGAGAGGCGGCAGCGGGCGCAATTGCGAGGCCGCAAGTGCCGACGGGTCGTCCTCGGGCGCTCCCCACGCGGGCCCTGTCTCCGCGTGCTCCGGGACCGGCATCGGAAAGGCCCCCTGGCGGTCCATGAGAATTTCCAGTCCGGCGGCGGCGCGTCCGACCGTTCCCGCAAGCACCAGGACGTCACCGGGTCGGGCTCCTGATCGGAGCACCGGACCGGAGGCGCGACCGCGGGCCGAACCATGGGAGGCATCCAACGGGCCGCCTTCCGGGACCGTGCCGAATGCGGCGACGGTCGCGGAGAGTTCCGTTCCGGACCCGACGTCGCCGCCGCCCACGGTGCAGTGCGCGGCCCCCAGGGTCCGGATGGCCGCGCAATAGCCGCGCGCCATGTCGGTCACCCAGTCGACCGGGGTCTCCGGGGGCAAGGTCAGGCTGATCACGAGCCCCGTGGGCAGGGCACCCATCGCGGCGACGTCTGCCAGGTTCTGCGCCGCGGACTTCCACCCGAGTTCCCACCCGCGGACGGTATACCCGCAGGGGTAGGTCCTGAGGTAGTCCTGCCCCTGCGTCTGGGTATCGACCGTGACCACGGTCCGGCCGGGGGTCAGGTCATAGACGGCGCAATCGTCTCCCGGGCCGAGCAGGAGCCTTCCCGACCGTGCGGCTTCCGCCCGCTCATTGTGCGCGGCGAAGATCTCGAGAACGGGACGGAGAAGCTCTTCCTCGCTCACCTGAGCGACCGTCCACGGTCCGACCACTCCTACTTCCCGGATTTCGAGTGCGAAAGGGCCTTGGACGCCCTGGCCACGACCGTTCCGACGCCACCGAGGGCGAGGATCGTGAAAATGGCGATCGGAAGGGGACCACGAAGAGCGGACAGGTTCCGTTGGCTCCCCGCCTGCTGCTGTTTGCCGGATCCGTCTGCCTGCTGACCGACGTCGTTGACACCGGCGTTGGTGTCCGAATCCACGGGCTCGGCCGAGTCCTTGTCGGAGTCCTTGCTGTTGAGGTAGTGGCTGACCCAGCTCGACAGGCCCGAGACATCGCCCACGGAGTCGTTGGACTGGGATGAGTTCCCGTCCTGTCCTTCGGTGGTGTTGCCCCCGCGTCCCGTCTGGTCCGACGACGACGTCTCGGTTCCGTTCTCGGAACGCGTTCCGCCCTGAGAGCCCTGTGCGGAACCGTTCTGTCCGCTCCCGGCCTGGGAATCAGGAACTTGTTCCTGGTTCCCTTGGTTCTGGTCCCCCTGATTCCAGGAGCCCTGGTTCCCAGAGCCTTGGGTCCCGGAGCCTTGGGTCCCCGGATCTCCTGCGGCAGGGCCATGACCGGCATTGCCGGTCGGCGCTTGAGGCGGGACGGCATCCTGGGTCTGTTCGGGCGCCGGCTGGGCCGTGGGAGCCGGTGAAGGATCGGTAGTGGGAGCCCCAGTGGGCTGGTCAGACTGGCCGGTGCCGGAGTCCGAGGTCGGGTCCGGTGCCGGCTCGTGCGAAGGTGCGGGGTCCTGTGTCGGTGGCGGCGAAGGATCCTGCGTCGGCTCCGTGGACGGGTCTGTGGTCGGATTCTGCGTCGGCTCCGTGGACGGATCCTGCGTCGGGTTCACGGTGGGTTCGGTGGCCGGTTCCGTGGAGGAAGGCGAGGGGCCCGGTTGGGGTTCACGATGTGATCCGTCATCCGACGGCTTCTCGTTGGTGCCGCCCGAGGGGTTGGGAGTGGCCGTGGGGGCTGCCGGCGTGGCGCCTCCGTCTTCCGGACCATCCAACGCCTGCGCCGCGTTCGCGGCGGTGAGACCTGCCACACCGATAACGGCGGCGCAGGTCGCGCCGTAGTAGACGGCGCGCTGCCCCGTTCGGCTCTTCTCGTCCGACCTGTCGCTGTTGCGAATGATAGTGGCCTTTCCGGATGGTCCCGTCTGGCTGTCCAGATCCGCTCGTGGTGTGTCTCCCCCGGATGGTTCACCGGGCATTGACCAGGAACGCTGGGGTATCCTCGAGGACGTGATGCCCCATCGTCTCGGTCGCTCTCGATCGACCAGTGTAGAACGCCCCGCCGCAAAGGTACAGAAAGGCTGGCCGGCCCGCAGAACGTTACTCTGCGGCGCGGCTGCCTCAGTGCTCCTGATCAGCGGTTGCTCCTCGGCAGTGACCGTGGACGCCGCTCCGGACGCGACCGACCCGGACTGCGCCCGTGCCATGGTGGCCATGCCGGACACTCTTGCCGGGCAGGACAAGCGGGAAACCACGGCCCAGGCCACCGCCGCCTGGGGCGATCCGGCCTCGATCATTCTCAAGTGCGGGGCGCGGGTCAAGGAACCGGTCACCGACCCCTGCGTTCGGGTCAACGACGTCGATTGGACGCTCAAACAGGAGGACGGAACCGACGACACGTCTCAGAGCAAGGGATCTCAGTCGGGCGGTACGGGACAGGACCAGGGCGAGACACTCAACGGCAAAGGGACGTGGACGGCCACGTCCTTCGGTCGGTCCCCCGCCGTCCAGGTCACTTTCGACGCCGCCAAGGTCAATTCCTCGACCCTTCTGGTGGATCTCCAGTCGGCCGTCGGCAGGATCGACCAGACCAAGCAGTGCACCTCGGTGTCCGACGACCTGGACCTCTCGAAGGACGGCTGAGGGCCGGCCGGCTTGCACGAACCGGCCCCATCCTCCAGATCAGCGGAGGCCGGGCTCCCTGTCCAGAGCGAGCCGGATCAGTCGGTCCACCAGCTCGCCGTACCCGATCCCGGATTCCGCCCACATCATGCCGTACATGGAAATGGGCGTGAAGCCCGGCATCGTGTTGACTTCGTTGATGACCACGCGGCCGTCGTCCGTGTAGAAGAAGTCGCACCGGGACAGCCCTTCCCCGTCAAGGGCCAGGAACGCCTGCACCGCCTTGTCGCGTATCGAGTCCTGGACGTCCTGCGGGAGATCGGCCGGGCAACGCAGTTCGGAAGAGGCCGTCTCCACATATTTCGCCTCGAAATCGTAGAAGACGTGTTCGTCTCCGACCATCTCGATTTCGCCGGGGTGGGAGGCCTGCGGCATCTCGTGGCCGAATCCGTCCAGCACGGCGCACTCGATTTCGCGTCCGCTGATGCCCTCCTCGACCACGAGCTTCGGGTCGAGCTTCTGGGCGCTCTGGATGGCTTCGTCCAGGTCCGCCCAGTCCTCGATCCTCGTGATTCCCATCGAGGAACCGGCCCGGGCCGGCTTCACGAACACCGGAAGCTGCAGTTTCTTGATGCGTTCGATCGCGCCGGCCCGATCGTTGGCCCAGTCTCGGGCCGTGACCACGGTGTACGGACCGACCTCGAGTCCGGCGGATTCGAAGGCGATCTTCATGAAGTGCTTGTCCATCCCCACCGCGGATGCTGTCACGCCCGCACCGACGTAGCGCAGACCAGCGAGTTCGAGCAGGCCCTGGACCGTTCCGTCCTCCCCGAACGGGCCGTGCAGGAGGGGGAAGACGACGTCGAGGTGCGGTCCGGTCTCGAAACTCGCATCGTCGTACTTCAGGCTGAGCCCCTCGCTCGGGTCCCCCATCGGGAGGGAAACTTGGGGGCCTTCTCCGGTGAACCGCGGAAGAGCGACGCCGTCCATGAGGCGGCCGAGTTCTTCCTCGCTGCTGAGATGCCATGTTCCCCACGGGGTGATCCCGATGAGCACGGGCTCATACTTTTCGTGGTCGAGGACCCCGAGGACGCCCTTGGCGGTGATGAGGGAGATCGAGTGCTCGGAGGATACTCCCCCGAACAGGATCCCGACGGTGGTGCGACCGTTGTCTGCGTTGGTGGTCATGGGCTCTCTCTCGAGGTCTTGGGGTCTGATGGTCTCAGGAGTTTCGGGCCATACTACTGGCCGGGAGCGTTGGTTCCTTCGGGGCCGCCGTGCGGGGTCTCGGCCTTGAGTCGACGACCCAGCAGCATCGGCTGGAGCTGGTCCACGGTGATCTCGCCGGCCAACACGGAGGTCACGGCTTCGACGATCGGCATTTCGACGCCGTGGCGCCGGGCCAGGTCTCTGACCACAGGAGCAGATTTGATGCCCTCTGCGGTCTGCGTCATGCGTGCGGAGACTTCCTCCACGCTGAGTCCCAGGGCAAGGAGTCGACCCGCCGTGTGGTTGCGTGACAAGGGAGAAGAACAGGTCGCCACGAGGTCGCCCATCCCTGCCAGCCCGGCCAGGGTCTCAGGTCTTCCCCCGAGCGCGCTCGCCAGCCGCGTCGTCTCAGCGAGTCCGCGGGTCATGATCGAGGCCTTGGAGTTGTCCCCGTAGTCACGCCCCTCGCAGATTCCCACGCACAGGGCGATGACGTTCTTGACCAGGCCCCCGATCTCGACGCCGACCACGTCCGCCGACGTATAAGGGCGAAAGTACGGCGTCGCACAGACACGGCTCACCATGCCGGCAGAGGGGTCCGAGACCGCGGCCACCACCGACGCGGTCGGCTGCTCCTGGATGATCTCGCGGGCCAGGTTCGGCCCGGAGAGCACGGCGATCCGCCCCTCGCTTCCGGGCAGTGCCTCTGCGATGACTTCGGACATGCGCAGCCCCGTCCCGCGCTCGAGGCCCTTGGCCAGGGACACGAGCACGGCCTCCTCGGGGACGGCGTCGGCGACGGACACCAGTTGGTCACGCAGGACTTGGGCAGGCAGTGCCAGAACGACGACGTCGGCGCCGGTCAGGGCCTCGCGTTGGTTCGCGGTGAACTCGAGGTTCCCGGGCAGACGCACGTTGGGAAAATACCGGTCGTTGGTTCCGGTTTCGGCCATGAGGTTCATGGCGGCTTCGTCACGCCCCCAGAGCACGACCTTCCAGGAAGGGTCGCTGTCCGCATCGACTCGCGCGGCGTCGGCTGCAATCTTCGCGAACGCGGTCCCCCAGCTGCCCGCACCGAGGACCGCAACCTTGCGCGGCGTCGGGACGGTCGGGGGAACTGTTGGGGCTCGAACGGTCTCGCTCACGATGTTCCTTCCGGTCGATTGCCGTTGCGGTACGGCCGGCGTGGGCCGGATCCGCGTTATTCCTCGTTCGTTCGCGTTCTGGGCACCCGCTGTTTCAGGCGAGGATCCCACCGACCGTCCGGGGCCTTTTCGCCCCTCAATTGCTCGACGAGCGACGTCAGTGCGTCCATCATACGGTCCGTTGCTTCGGCCAGGGCCTGCTGGCTCACGTGATCCGTGCGGTCCTCACCGCGCAGATCCGACAGGTCCAGCGGGTCACCGACCAGAACGTGGACGTGCTTCCGCGGGAACGGCCGCGGACGCGTCGCCTTCGGTGCCAGGAATTCCTGGTCACCCCAGTGGGCTATGGGAATCACGGGAGCGCCGGTGGCCATGGCCAGCCGGGCCGCACCGGTCCGCCCCGCCATGGGCCACAGGTCGGGGTCCTTGGTCAGTGTCCCCTCGGGGTAGATGAGAACCGCACCGCCGGCGTCGATCACCGCGCGTGCGCTCTCCAAGGACTTCTTGGCTTCCATCGACCCTCGGAACACGGGAATTTGCGCCGTCCGGCTGAGCACCGTTCCGAGCACGGGGACGCGGAACAGCGATTCCTTGGCCAGGAACCGAGGTATCGTGCCCGTCATGTACACGGGATACGCCACGGACGTGGGGTCGATCTCCGTCACGTGGTTCGCCACGACGATGTAGCCCTCGTCGCGCCGAAGCTTCTCGGTGCCGGTCCACGTCTTGGACAACATGAGGTCCAAGACGTGGCGCACCCCGAAGGCGACACAGCGAAAGAGGCGGTCGCCGCTCTTGCTCGGCGTCGTCGTCCTGATTGGACGGGTCTTTCGCGACGTGCCCGGTGACTTGCGCTCGTCCGTCGACATCCTTACTTGGCCGCCATCGTCTCGAGGTCGAACTGGGCCCCGAGACCCTCGAGCTTCTCCACGAATCGCTCGTACCCACGGTTGATCAGTTCGACGCCGGTCACGTGCGACTGTCCCTCCGCAGCCAGGGCGGCGATCAGGTGGCTGAAGCCGCCGCGGAGGTCGGGAATGTTGATGTCGGAACCGTGCAGCGGCGTCGGACCGGAGATCACCGCGGAATGCAGGAAGTTGCGCTGGCCGAAACGGCAGGGCACGGATCCGAGGCATTCGCGGTGCAGCTGGATGGACGCTCCCATCCGGTTCAGAGCACCCGTGAAACCGAACCGGTTCTCGTACACTGTCTCGTGGACGATGGAGACGCCGTCCGCCTGGGTCAGGGCCACGACGAGCGGCTGCTGCCAGTCGGTCATGAATCCGGGATGCACATTGGTCTCGACGATGAGCGAGTTCAGCTTGCCGCCCGGGTGGTAGAAGCGAATTCCTTCGTCGGTGATGTCCAGACCGCCACCGATCTTCCGGAAGGTGTTGAGGTAGGCCATCATGTCCGACTGGTGGGCGCCCCGGACGAAGATGTCGCCCCCGGTCGCCAGCGCTGCCGACCCCCAGGAAGCCGCCTCGATGCGATCGGGCAGGGCACGATGGTTGTATCCGCTCAGATGGGGCACACCCTCGATATGGATGACGCGGTCGGTCTGGACCGTGATGATGGCGCCCATCTTCTGCAGGATCGCGATGAGATCCATGATCTCGGGTTCGGTGGCCGCGCCACGCAATTCGGTGTTGCCCTCGGCGCGGGTCGCCGTCAGGAGCACCTGCTCCGTTGCTCCGACCGAGGGGTAGGGCAGGTCGATCTTGGCGCCCTTGAGCCCCTTCGGGGCCGTCATGCGGATACCCGAGGGAAGCTTGTTGACCTCTGCACCGAAGTTCCTGAGAACTTCGAGATGGTAATCGATCGGCCGATCGCCAATCTTGCAACCGCCGAGATCAGGAATGAAGGCTTCGCCGATGGCGTGAAGCAACGGACCGCACAGCAGAATCGGGATACGGGAATCCCCCGCATGTGCATCGATGTCCGCATGGCGGGCCACGGACACGTTCGTGGGGTCCAGGCTCAGATCGCCGTTCTCCGGGTCCTTGCCGACCGTGACCCCGTGGAGGGACAGAAGATCCGTCACGACGTTGACGTCCTTGATCTCCGGTACGCTGCGAAGCACCGACGGCGTTGCACCGAGCAAGGCGGCCACCATGGCTTTGGGGACAAGATTCTTGGCCCCGCGAACCGTCACTTCTCCGCGGAGCGGTTCGCCGCCTTCAATGTGCAATGCGCCGATCATAAAGTTCCAATCTTCGTGTCTTTGGACCTCAGCGGTCCCCGTGATTCCTACGTGTCCGCAAGTGACACGCATTCTAGAACTATTTTACGGCACCATCGGGCAGTCAAATTTCTGCTGCCTCAATGGTGCAGCGAACACGATACCGGACCCCGGCTGTTGATCACGTGATCGGCGGTCTCGACCCGTCATACGCACGGCGTGAGCGTGGACCGAGCGCTGTTTCTGTCGTACCCCGCTCAGGACTTCGCCGGTAGCGTACGAGGTTTGAACTCGGGGCGCGTCTGCTCGAACTCCGTGATGTCGCTCTCCTGCTGAAGCGTCAGGGAGATGTCATCGAGTCCTTCCATGAGCCGCCACCGGGTGTACTCATCGATCTGGAACGGCACCACGAGCGACCCACAGGTGACGGTTCTCCCTTCGAGATCGACCGTCACCTCCATTCCCGGGTTCTCCTCGATGGACTTCCAGATCAACTCGATGTCCTGCTGATCCACCTGGGCTGCCACCAGCCCCTGTTTGCCGGAGTTGCCTCGGAAGATGTCAGCGAATCGGGGCGAGAGCACCACCCGGAAGCCGTAATCCTTGAGCGCCCAGACGGCGTGCTCACGGGAAGATCCCGTGCCGAAGTCCGGCCCTGCGACCAGCACGGAGGCATTCCGATAGGGCTCCTGGTTGAGCACGAATTCGGGGTCCTTGCGCCACCCGGCAAACAGGGCGTCGTCGAACCCGGTCTTGGTGATGCGCTTGAGGTAGACGGCCGGGATGATCTGGTCGGTGTCCACGTTCGACGCGCGCAACGGGGCGGCGACGCCGGTATGGGTAGTGATGGGTTCCATCGGGTTCTCCTCCTATGCGTCGGTCAGGTCCGAGGGCGAGCTCAGTGTCCCTCTGACGGCCGTCGCGGCCGCCACGAGGGGCGACACGAGATGCGTGCGCCCGCCCTTGCCTTGTCGGCCTTCGAAATTTCGGTTGGACGTCGACGCGCACCGCTCGCCGGGTGCGAGCTGGTCCGGGTTCATCCCCAGGCACATCGAGCAGCCGGCAAACCTCCAGTCGGCGCCGAATTCCTTGAAGACCTGGTCCAGGCCCTCCTCCTCGGCCTGGAGACGCACGCGCGCAGATCCGGGGACCACCATCATGCGCACATTCTCGGCCTTGGACCGGCCTTTGAGAATCTCGGCCGCGGCCCTCAGATCCTCGATGCGGGAGTTGGTGCACGACCCCAGGAACACGGTGTCCACAGCGATGTCCTTCATCGGGGTACCGGCCTTCAGGTCCATGTACTCCAACGCCTTGGCCGCGGACGCCTTGGATCCCTCGTCGGCAGCGTCCTCGGGATCGGGGACGCATTCCGACAGGGGTACGCCCTGGCCGGGGTTCGTCCCCCACGTCACGAACGGCTCGAGCTCGTTGCCATCGATCGTGACTTCTCGGTCGAAGACTGCGCCCTCGTCCGTGCGCAGGGACTGCCAATACTCGACGGCCCGGTCCCAGTCCTCACCCTGTGGCGCGTGAGGCCGTTCGCGGACGTAGTCGAACGTCGTCTGGTCCGGAGCGACCATGCCGGCCCTGGCACCCGCCTCGATGGACATGTTGCAGATCGTCATCCGCCCTTCCATCGACAGTTCTTCGATCGCGGTTCCGCGGTATTCGAGGACGTATCCTTGTCCCCCGCCGGTGCCGATCTTGGCGATCACGGCCAGAATGATGTCCTTCGCCGTGACCCCGGGGCGGAGGTGGCCGTTGACCGTGATGGCCATGGTCTTGAACGGCGCCAGCGAGAGCGTCTGGGTGGCCATGACGTGCTCGACCTCGCTCGTGCCGATACCGAAGGCCAGGGCACCGAAGGCCCCGTGGGTGGACGTGTGGGAATCGCCGCAGACCACGGTCATGCCGGGCTGGGTCAGACCGAGCTGGGGGCCGACCACGTGGACGATCCCCTGCTCCTCATCACCCAGCGAATGGATGCGGACCCCGAATTCTTCGGCGTTCGCGCGCAGGGTCTCGATTTGCTGGCGTGAGGTCTCGTCCGCAATGCGGGAAAAGATGTCCTGCGTCGGGGTGTTGTGATCCTCCGTCGCGATCGTGAGGTCCGGGCGGCGAAGCTGCCGTCCGGCCAGGCGGAGCCCTTCGAATGCCTGGGGCGAGGTCACCTCGTGAACGAGGTGCAGGTCGATGTAAATCAGATCGGGTTTGCCATCCTGCCCCGCGACGACTCGATGGTCGGCCCAAACCTTCTCGGCCAGGGTCCTGGGGCGGGCCGATGAATCCGTCATGTTGTCCTCCGAATTCCTGTGTGCTTGCGAAACTCATTCTGCCCACGAACACGCAGGTCTTCCAGAACGTGGACTTGCATTCCAGTATTTGAGAACTCACTATGGTGGGTATGAGCGAACTTTCCGAGACCACTCCTGCCACCGTCGAGGCCGCGTCGGGCAGCGACGAGATTCTTGGTGGCATGGGGACCGCGAACCCCATGTCCGTCCGGGCCCGCCCCAGCGGGGTCGGGGTTCTGGACAAGGCCACCCATATTCTGGACTGCCTCGAGGCCGGTCCGGCCAGCCTGTCGCAGCTGGTCGAGGCCACCGGCCTCGCCCGACCCACGGCGCATCGTCTGGCGGTTGCCCTCGCCCATCATCGGCTGGTCGCGCGAGACGTTCAGGGACGGTTCGTTCTCGGGCCCCGGCTCGGCGAATTGGCCTCCGCCGCCGGCGAGGACCGCCTGATTGCCGCGGCAGGCCCCGTGCTCAACCAGCTCAGGAATCTGACGGGCGAATCTTCCCAGGTCTATCGACGCCAGGGCGAATGGCGCATTTGCGTCGCATCAGCAGAGCGCCCCATTGGCCTGCGCGACACCATCCCCGTGGGCACCCAGTTGTCCATGAAAGCCGGTTCGGCGGCTCAGGTGCTCATCGCCTGGGAGGACCACAATCGCCTCCTTGAAGGCCTTCGGCAGGCCCGCTTCTCCGCGACGGTTCTCTCCGCGGTTCGACGCCGCGGCTGGGCCCAGTCGGTCGGTGAACGCGAACGCGGCATTGCCTCGGTGTCGGCGCCCGTTCGCAACCCCTCGGGCAAGGTCATCGCGGCCGTCTCCATCTCGGGACCCATCGAGCGCCTGACTCGCCAACCCGGTCGGCTGCATTCCGACGTCGTCGCCCAGGCCGCCCGTCAGCTGACCGAAGCGCTCAGGGCTCCTCAGTAGATCCGCGCTCTGCCGGGAGAATTCACTCCCCCCATGATTCTGCGCGACTCCGTGATCCCTGCGGCCCGGTTGTCCCTCCGGGAACCCTGATCTGTCCCTGCGGGACCATCACCGCCTGTCTGGGTGGCACTGCTTGCGGGTCTGTGCCGTGCCGGACGGGCGGGGCGCGGAGTGGCTTCGGTCCGGAGCGGCAATTCGGTTCGCCCAGGATATTCGCTCCTGCGACTCGGTCACGCCGCCCGCTCGGCCCTACGCTGCGTCGATCGTCCATGAATCCAGAATGATCGGGGCGAATCCCTGACCGACAATAAAAAGAGCCCGGCACTGTTGTGCCGGGCTCTTTGACCTGTGACCCCAACCGGATTCGAACCGGTGTTGCCGCCGTGAGAGGGCGGAGTACTAGGCCGCTATACGATGGGGCCAGAATGTCATTTCGGAATTACTGTCTTCCTCGTGACCGCTCGATTTATCTTACACACTCTGGAGTTTGTTTCCAAATCGACCGATGTGAATCATAACACGTGATTTTTATATCAGAGCTATGTTCGCTGGGATACCAGGACTCGAACCTAGAACGACGGTACCAGAAACCGCTGTGTTGCCAATTACACCATATCCCACTGTTTGCGGCGTTTCGGCCTTCCGGCCTCATCTCCGCAACGAGTAAATACTCTACAGCCCCCACCCGACCCACGCAACCTCGCACAACGTGGCCTCGGCCACCCTCAGGCGACCCGGTCGCGCCCCTACTCCGGCGGAGAGACGCGCGACCGGCGACAGCCTGGCCGGAACCTCAGGACCGGTCCGCCAGGTCCCGGATCAGGGCGTCGATCCGACGCAACGAGGACTCCCTTCCGAGGATTTCGAGCGATTCGAAAAGGGGCGGCGAGATCCGCGCGCCCGAGACGGCAATGCGAACGGGGCCGAAGGCCAGGCGCGGCTTGATCTCCAGGCCCTCGACGATGGCCGAACGCAACGACTGCTCGATCGATGCGCTCTCCCAGTTCTCGAGCTGCGACAGCGCCTCGTGAGCGGCGCGCAGGACGTCCGGAGCGGATTCCTTGAGCTGCTTCCGCGCATCATCCGCGATGACGATCTCCTGGTCGCCGCGGAAGAGGAACCCGAGGAGCCCGGGCGCCTCACCGAGAAGCTGCATCCTTTCCTGGACCAGGGGGGCCGCCTCGTGCAGGATCTGCCGTTCCCTGTCGCTGAGTTCCTCGTCAACGATTCCGGCGTCTCTCAGATAGGGCAACAAACGCTCTTCGAAATCAGCCGCATCGAGCATGCGAATGTGCTGACCATTGATCGCTTCGGCCTTCTTCACATCGAACCGAGCGGGGTTGGCGAGGACATCGTGAACATCGAAATTCTCGACCAATTGATCCACGGTAAAGATGTCTTCGTCCGCGGAAAGCGACCAACCCAAGAGGGAAAGATAGTTGAGCAGACCTTCTTTGATGAATCCCTCGTCCCGCAGGAGGAAGAGATTCGATTCCGGGTCCCGCTTGGAGAGCTTCTTGTTCCCCTGGCCCATGACGTACGGCAGGTGCCCGAATTCCGGGATGAATTCGGCGATCCCCACGCCCACCAGAGCCCTGTACAGGGCGATCTGACGCGGCGTCGAGGACAACAGGTCCTCTCCCCGGAGCACGTGCGTGATGCCCATCAGGGCGTCGTCCACGGGGTTGACGAGCGTGTACAACGGGTTGCCATTCGCCCGCACCACCACATAGTCCGGAACGGACCCGGCCTTGAACGTGATCTCCCCGCGAACGACATCGTTGAACGTGATGTCCTCGTCCGGCATGCGCAGACGCAAGACCGGTTCACGCCCCTCAGCACGGAAGCCTTCCTTCTGCTCCTCGGTGAGATCACGGTCGAAGTTGTCGTAGCCCAGCTTCGGGTCCTCGCCCTTGGCACGATGGCGCTCTTCGACTTCCTGGGGAGTCGAGAAGTCCTCGTAGACATAGCCCGCGTCCTTCAAGCGGCCGATGACGTCCTGGTAGATCTCGCCCCTCTCGGACTGCCGATAGGGCTCGTGAGGTCCTCCGACGCCGACCCCCTCGTCCCATTCGATGCCCAGCCACCGCAGCGACTCAATGACCTGGTTGAAGGATTCTTCGGAGTCCCGCTGCGCGTCCGTGTCTTCGATGCGGAAGATGAGCCGCCCGCCCGTGTGACGGGCATAAGCCCAATTGAACAAAGCGGTCCGGACCATGCCCACGTGGGGTGTGCCGGTCGGTGAGGGGCAGAAGCGTACGCGTACGGGACGGTCTTCGCTCACCGTCGGCTTAATGGCTTCGGTTGTCATGATTCTTGGATACTCATCGCTTTCGTTCTCAGAGGTTTCCGGGGCGTGGCCCCGCCGTCGTGTGGTCAGGCCCGCCGCATCCGGTTGACGAGTGCGCCGATACCGCCGACCTCAATTTCGACTTCCTGCCCGTCCTCGACGAGGCCGACACCCGCCGGTGTGCCCGTGAGGATGACGTCACCGGGCAGCAGGGTGAAGGCATCGGAGATCCTGGACACCAGATCGGCGACGCCGAAGATCATGTCGCTCGTGGAGCCGTCCTGCTTCAATTCACCATCAACCCACGACCTGACGCTGAGGTTCTCTGTGTCCAGATCCGTTTCGATCCACGGCCCGAGCGGGCACGAACCGTCGAATCCCTTGGCGCGAGTCCATTGGAGGTCGGTGGCCTGGAGATCACGCGCCGTCAGATCGTTGCCGCAGGTGTATCCGAAGATCACTTCGGGAACACGTTCGACCGGAACCGACTTGCACATGCGCCCGATGACCACGGCCAGTTCGGCTTCGTAGGAAACTTCCTCACTGGTATCCGGCAGGGTCACGGGATCCCCGGGACCGACCACGGAGGTATTCGGTTTGAGGAAGAATTGAGGCGAGGTGGGTGCTTCGTTCCCGAGCTCGCTCGCGTGCTCGTTCCAGTTTCTGGCCACACCAATGACCTTGGAACGGGGAATGATGGGCGCGACCAGACGGACGTCGGCCATCGGGAAGGTCTTTTCTGTGGGGTTGATCCCTGTGTAGAACGGGTCGCCCGCGAGTACGGTCACGGTCTCCTGACCGTCCTCGCCGTCGACGCGTCCGTAGAACAGTTGGTCCTCGGCTGTAAATCGTGCAATGCGCATGAATCCAGGTTAGCGCCTATACCGCAGACACAGCTCAGCAATCCACAGGTGTGACGTTCGGCCCTCGGAAGAGAGCCGCGAGGACGAGCACGGGTCGGATCAGACGACGCGGGTCAACCACCCGAAACGGTCCTCGACCCGTCCGGTCTGAATCCCGGTCAGTTGCGTCCGCAACAGTTCGGTCACTTCACCGTTGGTGTTCTTCGCCGCCGGAATCTCGCCGTCCTCCCAGAGCAGACGCCCCATGGGCGCGACGACGGCGGCCGTGCCGCACGCGAAGACTTCCGCGATCTCGCCGCTCTCCACGCCGTCACGCCACTCGTCGACTGTGATCTTTCGCTCGACGACCCGGTATCCTTGTTCCTCTGCGAGCTGGATGATCGAGGTGCGAGTGATTCCTTCCAGAATGGTTCCGGTCAATTCCGGGGTCACCAGTGTTCCGTCGCTGAACACGAAGAAGACGTTCATGCCCCCGAGCTCCTCGACGGCGTTGTCCCGGTGGGGGTCGGTGAAGATGACCTGCTTGCACCCCTTCTCCTCCGCCTCTGTCTGAGGCAGAAGGCTGGCCGCGTAGTTGCCGCCGCACTTGGCTGCGCCCGTGCCGCCTTCGCCAGCTCGGGCGTAGTCTCGGGCCCACCAGATGTCGACGGGCTCGGGAGTTCCGAAGTAGTTGGCCGCGGGTGAGGCGATGACCTCGAACAGCGCCTCGTGCGTCGGCCGAACGCCGAGGAATTTTTCCGTCGCGATCATGAAGGGCCTGAGGTACAACGAAGTCCCCTCTCCCTCCGGGATCCACCGCGAGTCCTTCTCCACGAGGTTCCGGACGGCGTCGACGAAGAGGTCGACCGGAAGCTCCGGGAGGGCCAGTCGCCTCGCCGATTTCTGGAATCGCTGGGCATTCGCCTCGGGCCGGAACAACCAGACGGAGCCGTCCTGGTGACGGTACGCCTTGAGCCCCTCGAAGACTTCCTGGCCGTAGTGCAGGACCGACGTCGCGGGATCGAGGCTCAGGGGGCCGTACGGCTCGATCCGGGCATCCCGCCATTCGCCGCCGTCCGGGCTCTCGCCGCTCCACTCGACCTTGGCCACGTGGTCCGTCATGAATTCACCGAACCCGGGAGCCGCCAGAATCTCGGCCAGCCTTTCCGGTGTGGTCGGTTCCTGGTTCTCGGTGGTGGTGAAGGTCGAAGTGCTCAACGTGGGCTCCGTTTCCAGCATGTGCGTGTGTGTCTTGTACCGCGCGACCGCCGCGTCCTTGCGGCGGCGCCCGGACTATCGGGGAAGAGAGGAGAGGCTCAGATCCCGGCGAGAACAGCTCGACCGATGTCTGCGGTCGATCGCTGCTCGGCGCCGTGGTCCCGCATATCGTCCTCGACTGCTGACTCGATGGTACTCGCTGCGTCTTCGTGGCCCAGGTGACGAAGCAACAAAGCTCCGGCTAGGATCGCGGCACGGGGATCCGCGATTCCCCGTCCGGCAATGTCCGGCGCCGATCCGTGTACGGGTTCGAACATGGACGGCGCCGTGAATTCCGCGTTGATGTTGCCGCAGGCGGCGTAGCCGATGCCGCCTGAAATCGCGCCGGCCTGGTCGGT
Source organism: Rothia koreensis (assembly GCF_004136575.1). Taxonomy (GTDB): domain Bacteria; phylum Actinomycetota; class Actinomycetes; order Actinomycetales; family Micrococcaceae; genus Rothia; species Rothia koreensis. The sequence continues at coordinate 459,280 of NZ_NOIQ01000001.1, read as the reverse complement.
GAGGATGTCCCCGAACAGATTGTCCGTCACGATCACGTCGAACCGGGCCGGATCCGTGGTCATGTAGATCGTCGCGGCATCGACGTGAATGTAGTCCGTGGAAACCTGCGGATATTCCTGGGCGATCCGGTCAAAGGTGCGGCGGTAGAGGCCACCGGCGTGGACCAACACATTGTGTTTGTGAACGAGGGTCAAGTGCTTCCTGTCCCTCGAGGCCGCCAGGTCGAAGGCGTAGCGGATCAACCGGTCGACGCCATGGGCCGTATTGACGGAGACCTCGGTCGCGATTTCGTGCTCCGTGCCCTCGCGGACCGTTCCCCCGTTGCCGACATACGGCCCCTCCGTGCCCTCACGGACGACGACGAAGTCGATGTCGCCCGGCGCGGACAAGGGGGACACGGCACCGGGATACAGCCGTGACGGCCTCAGGTTGATGAAGTGGTCGAAGGCAAATCGCAGTCGCAACAGGATTTCGCGTTCGATGAGCCCCGAAGGAACCTGAGTCGATCGCGGATCGGCCCCGACTGCGCCGAAGAGGATGGCCTGGTGCTCACGGAGCGAGGCGAGCTTCTCGTCCGTCAGCGTCTCCCCCGTGCGAAGCCAGGCCTCGGCACCGAGTTCATAGTGAGTCGGCGAGACACGCAGGCCCGCACGGCCCGCGGCCTTCGTGAGGACGGCCAACGCCTGTTCCGTGACTTCGGGGCCGATGCCGTCTCCGGGGATGACGGCCAGGTCAAGGGTGCGGGTATCCGTGGTGTCGCTCATAGAGACAAGGTAGCCCCTTGGAGCCCGTCACGCCCACATAGTAGGATGCGATCTCAGTATGTGAGCCATGGCCCGGGCCCGGTCGGGATTCCGGGCCAACATTCCTCGGTTCGAACAAGATCACAGCCCTCGAGTCAGGAGCATCGCGACCCCGGCCCAGGCGGCCGCCCAGAGGAATGAGCCGAAGGTTCCGAGGATGAACCGTTCGACGGCGTCCGGCTGCTTGAGCTCGGCAAACCGGCCCAGGGCCTTGATCGCGGCGAGCACCGTGAGCCCTGTCGGCCACCCCGCGATCAGGGTGACGGCCACACCGACCCTCTCCAGGACCCCGATCCACAATCCGCCGTGCAGGTCGGAATCGCGCTCGGGATCTGCGGGCGCCTCCGATGGTTCGCGGCGCCTGCCCGATCGGTAGAGCTTTCCGCTCCGTTGGGAGAACTGAAGCACAGCGGCGGTCACGGGCGACCCGGTCAGCGCGGCAGCCGCAACCCCGGAGACGATGGCAACCACGGCGGCCCACGGTTCGACCCCGACGCCCTCCCCCTGAAGGGCACTGGCCGTGGCGGCGCTTGCGGCCGCGACCAGCAGAATCAGGAACACCAGGGCCCAGGTGCGGCGTGTTCGAACACTGACCGCGGGGACGCGGAAGCACACGATGGCGCCGAGCACGGCCGCCAGGATCATGATCGAGAGGGCGATCAGAGTCATGATGACCCCGCTGTCCTCGCGAGACCGTCCGTCGAGTCCAGGTGCTGGGCCCAGCGAATCATCTCGCGGCGGAGATCCTCTGTCTCCCGGTACATGCTCGCGGACAACCTGCCGGACACCGCTTGCTGACTGATCCCGAGGCGACGCGCCATGTCGGCCTGGGTCATTCCGGTCACGGCGAGGTCGTAGGCCTCTCGGGCTTTTGCCCCTCTCTTGCTCCACATCGTCACGATTGCCCGCAATCCGGACCGGACTCCGGCGCCCAGATCCGAGTCTGCGGTGAATCCGACGTGATGTGCACCGGGACGCTTGGCATCCTCGACGGCAGCCCGCGCGTTGATGTAGGCCGAGCCCCTCCCCTCCCGGGCGGTCTTCGGCCAGGGCGGTTCGATAGTCCCCTGGCCGAGACCGCAGTGCCACTCGCCGCTCGAGGCGAGGGCAAGCAGACACTCAATCGCAGGATCCGCCGCATCGAAGACTGCTTGGGCCTCGTCCCCGGCCGTCCTGTCGAAGCGGAGGACGGCCTCCTCGACGCCGCGGGCTCGCTCGAGATGAGGCACGGCATCCGCGGCCTCCCTCGAACCCACTTGGTCCACGGTCAGAACGAACATGTGTCGATCCTGCCAGCCGCTACGGTTCGATACAAGGGTGGAACTCGATGAAACGCATAACAAGGTTCCAACTTTGTTTATCTGGATACAAGGCGGATACCTTTATTCTGTGGCCGCCTCATACCTGGGGAAGATGCCTTCGGGCGCCGGCAAGGCCGTGCCTGAAACGATCCGATGGTCCAGGGCCGCAAAGGCACGGGCCTCCCCCTCTGGCTGGCCGAGCTGGTCCAACAGTCGACCCATTGAATCAGGCATGACGGGCTGGACGAGAGTGGCCACAATGCGCAGGGATTCCAGGGTCACGTAGAGGACCGTCGCCATGCGCGCGGGATCCGTCTTCCGCAACTTCCAGGGCTCCTGCGCCGTGAAGTACCGGTTGACCTGGGCAATGACCTTCCACACGCGCTCCAGGGCGCGGTGGTAGTCCAGGCGGTCGAAGTCCTCGCGCACCGGAGCGTACAGAGCATCCGCTGCGTCCAGCACCTCGCGGTCCTCGGCCGTGAACTCCCCCGGCTCAGGAACGGCGGATCCGCAGTTCTTGGCAACCATGGACAGGGATCGTTGCGCCAAATTCCCCAGGTCGTTCGACAGGTCCGAATTGACGCGAGAAACGATCGCGGCAGCACTGTAGGAACCGTCCTGGCCGAAGGTCACTTCGCGAAGCAGGAAGAACCGCAGGGGATCCACGCCGAAACTCTCCACCAACTGCGCAGGGTCGAGCACGTTTCCGACGGACTTGGACATTTTCGCGCCGTCCACCAGCAGGAATCCGTGAGCGAAGACCTCGCGGGGAAGTTCCAGCCCCGCGGACCAGAGGAAAGCCGGCCAGTAGATCGTGTGGAACCGGGTGATGTCCTTGCCGATCACGTGGAAATTCGCCGGCCAGTACTTCTGGAACAACTCCCCCTCGGTGTCGGGGAAGCCCAGTCCCGTGAGGTAGTTGGTCAGAGCATCGACCCACACGTACATGATGTGCTTTTCGTCGCCCGGAACGGGGATGCCCCAGTCGAACGTCGTCCGCGAAATGGACAGGTCCCTCAGCCCGGACCGCACGAAGGAAGCGACTTCGTTGCGACGGTATTCGGGGTAGGCGAATCCCTCGGAGGAATAGAGCTCGAGCAGCCGGTCCTGGTACTTGGAGAGCCGGAAGAAGTACGACTCCTCCTCGGTCCACTCGACCTCGGTGTCCGTGGGGATCGCGTAACGGACTCCGTCTTCCCTGACCTCGGTCTCGTCCTCGCCGTAGAACGCTTCGTCACGGACCGAGTACCAGCCTTCGTACTTGTCCAGGTAGATGTCCCCGTTGGCTTCCATCCGCCGCCACATCTCCTGACAGGAAGCCACATGGTCCGGATCCGTGGTCCGAATGAAACGGTCGTAGCTGACACCCAGGAGGTCGTCCATCGCCTTGATGCGAGCGGAGTTCTTGTCCGCCAGCACCTTGGCGGTCACCCCCTGCTTCTCGGCCGAGGTCTGCATCTTCTGACCGTGCTCGTCGGTTCCGGTCATGAACCGCACGTCGTATCCGTCCAGGCGCTTGAACCGCGCCATGACGTCCGTGGCGATGTGCTCGTAGGCATGGCCAATATGCGGATCACCGTTCGGGTAAACGATAGCCGTGGTGATGTAGAAGGGCTCGGCTGAAGTGGAAGTCATGGCTCCTACTCTAAGGCAGATGCCGGCGTCCTCCTGCCCCGGACGCCGGCCTGTGGATAGTGCGGTACTGAACCGTCACGACGCCGCCCACCTCGAGAGTCGGGCCGGGCGGCGTCGTGGTCGGTCGTCGGGATCTAGTCGACGAGCGAGACGAACGCGGTACGGTCGGCCTCGATGGTCGACTTGATCGATGCCACCATTTCGGGGGAAGCCGGCGAATCGAGGGCCAGGACGGACAGGGCCCGCTGGTCCTTGTCCTGCCCTTCCCCGCGGGAGACCTGCATGCCGGCGATGTTGATGCTTGCGGTTCCCAGCAAGGTTCCCATCGAAGCGATGACGCCCGGCCGGTCGCGGTAGTCGAGGATCATCATGTGATCCGTCAGTCCGACCTCGAAATCGAAGCCGTTGACACCCGTGAGCTTCTCCACGAGCTTGGGTCCGGTGACCGTCCCCGAGACTGCAATGCGCGTGCCGTCGGCCAGAATGGCCGAGAGGGTCGTCTCATTGCGGAAACCCTCCACCTCGGACGTCGTGACCAGGGTGGTCTCGATCTCGCGCTGCTCGGCGATCATGGGGGCGTTGACGTAGGAGACCTTCTCGGAAACGACGTCCGTGAAAACGCCCTTGAGGGCCGCGAGTTTCAGCGACGAGACGTCCTTGGACGCGATCTCCCCAGCCACCTTGACCTCCACGCTGGTCAGCGGTGAATCGTGGGTCAACGCGGTGAGTACTCGGCCGAGCTTCTCGGCGAGCGCGATGCCGGGTCGGACGTCGGCGTCGATGGGGCCGCCGGCCACGTTGACCGCGTCGGGGACCAGTTCCCCTTCGAGGGCCAGTTTGACCGACTTGGCCACGGAGATCCCCGCCTTCTCCTGGGCTTCCGCAGTCGACGCACCCAGGTGGGGCGTGGTGACCACGTTGTCCATGCCCACGAATTCGACGCCCTGCGGCGGTTCCGAGACGTAGACGTCGATGGCGGCTCCACCGATCTTGCCCGTCTTGAGCGCCTCCGCCAGGTCCTCCTCATCGACCAGGCCGCCGCGGGCCACGTTGACCACGAAGGCGGAAGGTTTCATGAGCTCGAAGGCTGCGGCGTCGACCATTCCGGTCGTCTCTGCGGTCTTCGGCATGTGGATCGTGATGATGTCGGACTCCCGGAACAGAGTCTCCAGTTCGACCATCTGGGCGCCGAGCGAGGCCGCCCGCGCGCTCGTCACGAACGGATCGTAGGCGAGGATCTCGGTCCCGAACGCCCGGAGCCTCTCGGCAACGAGTCCACCGATCCGGCCCAGGCCGATGATGCCGACCTTTTTCTCGAAGAGTTCGATTCCGGTGTACTGGGAGCGCTTCCACTGTCCCTCCCTCATGGAAGCGTCGGCGGCGGCGATGTTCCGGGACAGCCCCAGAATGTGGCCGACGGTCAGCTCCGCCGCGGAAATGATGTTGGACGTGGGGGCGTTGACCACCATCACGCCCGCGGCCGTGGCAGCGGGAATATCGACGTTGTCCAAACCGACACCGGCTCGGGCGACGACCTTGAGGCGGCGAGCGGCCGCGAAGGCTTCCGCATCCAGCTTGGTCGCGGAGCGAATCATGATCGCGTCGACGTCCGCAATGTCCCGGAGGAGGGCCTGGCGGTCGGATCCGTCCGTCGTGCGGATCTCGAATCCCTCTCCGAGGGCGTCGATGGTGGCGGGCGAAAGTTCCTCCGCGAGGAGGACAACGGGCGTTTGAGTCACAGTCGAATTCCTAGGTAATGGTTGGATGCCTGATGGGGAAAGACTTCACAAGTGCAACGGCCGGCCATCCGGGGGTTCGGATGACCGGCCGTTGCCGAACCGTCATCGGGTTCTGATTCTCAGCGAGCCGCCGAGCCGTCGGTGTAGTCGGCGTCGGAGGACTTCCAGGAGAAGAGCTTGCGCAATTCCTGGCCGGTCTTCTCGATCGGGTGGGCTGCGCCCTTCTCACGGAGCTCCTGGAATTCCTTGCCGCCATTGGCCTGGTCGTCCATGAACCTCTTGGCGAAGGTGCCGTCCTGGATGTCCGAGAGAACCGCCTTCATGTGGTCCTTGACCTCGGGGGTCACCACGCGGGGCCCGGACACGTAGTCGCCGTATTCGGCGGTGTCGGAGCAGGACCAGCGCTGCTTGGTGATCCCGCCCTCGTTGATCAGGTCAACGATGAGCTTGAGCTCGTGGCACACCTCGAAGTAGGCGATTTCCGGCTGGTAGCCGGCCTCCGTCAGCGTCTCGAAGCCGTACTGGATCAGCTGGGAAACGCCACCGCACAGAACGGTCTGCTCACCGAAGAGATCGGATTCGGTTTCCTCGGTGAAGGTGGTCTTGATGACGCCGGCGCGGGTTGCGCCGAGGCCCTTGGCGTAGGCCAGAGCGAGCTCGAAGGTCTTGCCCGAGGCATCGACCTCGACGGCGACCAGTGCGGGGACACCGCGTCCGGCCTCGAACTCACGACGCACGGTGTGGCCGGGACCCTTGGGGGCGACCATGGCCACGGACACGCCCTCGATGGGCTGGATGTAGTCGAAACGAATGTTGAACCCGTGGGCGAAGAACAAGGTGTTCCCCGGCTCGAGGTTCGGCTCGATCGATTCCTTGTAGATCGCGGCCTGGACCTGGTCCGGGGTCAGGATCATGATGACGTCTGCTTCTTCGACGGCTTCCGCGACCGTCAGGACACGCAGGCCCTCAGCTTCGGCCTTGGCGCGCGAGGACGAGCCCTCGGCGAGGCCAATACGAACGTCGATGCCGGAATCCCGGAGGTTCAGCGCGTGCGCGTGACCCTGGGATCCATAACCGATGATCGCGACGGAGCTGTCCTGGATCGCCGCGAGGTTTGCGTCGTCGTCGTAAAAGATTTCAGCCATGGGATTGAGAACTCCTCTATCTTCCCCACGGGCATTTGCCCGCGGACTATGGTCGTGGTGGCCCGGGCCACTGCTATAAAAAGCCTAGCTTCCCGGCCCACGATGCCCCGGATTCTGCCGGCGCATGACAGGTTTGTGAACGCCTCGCACGAAATGGCTTCACGTGCGAAGTGGATTACTGATGGCGCAGAGCCCTCTCGCTCATCGAGCGCACACCGCGCCCGATGCCAAGGGTCCCGGCACGCACGATCTCGCGTATGCCGAAGGGCTCCAGAATTTCCAGGAAGGCCCGGAGCTTCTCCGGGGCTCCCGTGGCCTCGATGACGACGGACTCGGTGGAGACGTCGACGATCGATGCCCGGAACAGGTCCGCGGCCTGGGTGACCTGGATGCGAGTCGCCGCATCCGCACGGACCTTGACCATGATGTGGTCGCGCTGCACCGAGGTTTCCGATGGCAGTTCAACGATTTTCAGAACATGGATCAACTTGTTGAGTTGCTTGGTGACCTGCTCGAGCAGGCCCCCTTCCGCGTCGACCACCACGGTGATCCGGGATATGCCCGGAACCTCGGTGGCGCCCACGGCCAGGGAGTCAATATTGAATTGGCGACGTGCGAACAGACCCGAGACTCTCGCGAGAACGCCGGGTGTGTCCTCGACCAGGACGGACAGCGTGTGACGAGACATGGTTATTCCTCTCCGTCCCAATCAGGTGACGTGTCTTTGGCAATCTGGATCGCATCGTTGGAGACGCCGGCCGGAACCATCGGCCACACCATGGCATCGGGGCTCACAGTGAAGTCGATGAGAACCGGTCGATCGTTGATCTCCAGGGCCTTCCGAATGGTTTCGTCGACCTCGTCGTCATTCGTGCAGCGGAAGGCCGCGCAACCGTAGGCTTCCGCCAACTTGACGAAATCGGGAATTCGGCGGGAATCGTGACCCGTATCCAGGTGGGTGTTCGAGTACCGGCCGTCGTAGAACAGCGTCTGCCACTGCCGGACCATGCCCAGCGAGGAGTTGTTGATCACGGCCACCTTGATCGGGATGTCATTCAGAACGCACGTGGCCAACTCCTGATTCGTCATCTGGAAGCAACCGTCGCCGTCGATCGCCCAGACGACCCTGTCCGGGTTGCCGACCTTCGCCCCCATCGCGGCCGGAACGCAGTAACCCATCGTTCCGAGCCCAGCAGAGTTGAGCCACTGGTGCGGGCGCTCGTACCCAATGAATTGGGCGGACCACATCTGGTGCTGTCCGACGCCGGAAACGTAGACCGCCTCGGGCCCCGTCAGCTCTCCGATGCGCTGAATCACGTGCTGGGGCGAGCCGAGGCCGTCCTCGGTCGGGACGTAACCCAGCGGATACTCGTCCTTGATCCGGTTCAGGATGGCCCACCAACCACTCAGATCCGCGGGTCCGTTCTCTCGTTGCAGTTCACTCACCGCATCGATGAGCTCGGGGATCACTGCTTTGAGATCCCCGACGATCGGCACGTCGGCAACCCGGATCTTCGAGATCTCTGCCGGGTCGACGTCCACGTGGACGACCTTCGCGTGGGGAGCGAACGATTCGACGTGTCCGGTGACTCGGTCGTCGAACCGCGCGCCCAGGGCGACGATCAGATCCGCCTTCTGCATCGAGGTGACCGCGGGGACGGACCCGTGCATACCCGGCATGCCCAAATGATGGGGATCGGAATCGGGGAATGCACCCCTGGCCGTCAAGGTCGTGACCACTGGGGCGTCGGTCGTGCGGACCAGCCCCGCCAATTCTTCGCTCGCGTGGGCACGGAGCGTGCCGCCCCCGACGTAGAGAACCGGCTGTTCGGCCGCGGCCAGCAGCTTGGCGGCCTCCTTGACTTGTTTGTTGTGCCCGCGGACCACCGGCCGGTACCCACGCAGCTGCATGTCCACGGGCCATTCGAAGGTCATGAGCCCCTGTTGGGCGTCCTTGGTGATATCCACGAGAACGGGTCCGGGCCGACCGGTCGCGGCGATGTGGAACGCCTCCGCGATGATTCGGGGGATGTCCTCGGGCGAGGTCGCCATGAAGGAGTGCTTGGTCACCGGCATGGTCATGCCGACGATGTCAGCCTCTTGGAACGCGTCCGTGCCCAAGACCTTGGACCCCACCTGCCCGGTGATGGCCACCATCGGCACGGAGTCCATATTCGCGTCGGCCAGCGCAGTAATGAGGTTCGTGGCTCCAGGCCCGCTCGTCGCGATGCACACGCCGACCTTGCCGGTCACCAGGGCATACCCCTCGGCCGCATGGCCCGCACCCTGCTCGTGGCGCACGAGAATGTGGTTGATGCTCTCCGAATCAAGGAGTGGATCGTAGGTCGGCAGGATGGCGCCGCCGGGAAGGCCGAAGACATCGGTGACTCCGAGCTTCTCCAAAGTACGAATGACCGCTTCGGACCCAGTAATTCTTGGGGCGCTGCTCTGCGACCCGGAAGTCGAGGCGGCAACCGTGGCCGGCGTCGCCGACTTTTCGTTGCTCATGTGATCGTCCTTTTGTTCCTGCTGTGTTCTGCGGTGCGGCGGGTCCTGTGGGTCCGCCATGAGCCAGTCCTGATCCGGTGGAATCCGACCTGACACGAAAAAACCCCTCAACCTGAGTCTCGGTGAGGGGTCTGCGCGGTACGAAATATCTGGTTCTAGGCCAGCCCAGCCGCGCGACCCGCAATAATGAGCGAGACGCGTACGCCGGTAAGAACCAGAGCTTCGTGATGTGCCATGGATTCATGATCGACGTCCCCGCCTGAGGGGGTCAAAAATGTATCAGAATATGAAATCTGCGCCACACGCCCACGGCGGTCGACCCGAACGACCTCTGCTCCCGTTACATGATGTCCTCTCGTTGCAATCGATCAACAAGTTGTTCGACACCCATTCGATTACGAGCCTGACCTGGATAGACTTTGAAATATGTCCTCCGAACCGGAAACCTCGCCGACCCTGGCAGAACGTCTGCACACCGTTTTCGACAGCCAGGTCATGAACTACGGTGCGTACAACCTGGTCTACGCGACCGGATGTGCGACCTACGCGAGCCAGCCCTCGGACGGGGAGCATCATGGGGTGGCCCAACGCCACTTCATCGTGGGCTACCGCCGGTACCCTTCGGAGATCATCGTGGCCCCGTTCGACCCGGCGGCCCTCGCGTCCTTGGGGCTCCCCAACGCGATCGACAACACCAACCTGATCGAGGCCTCGAGCTCGGGGCAGGGTCGGTTGCGCCTCGAGACCACGTCACGGACCGCGTTCGACCTCAAGGTCTTGCCCCTGGTCGAAATCGAGACCGCCTACGGCGCCGAAGTGCTCGAACAGGAAGCAGATTCTGAAGATTTCCTGAGCTACGTCCGCGAGCTGGTTTCGGTCTGACGTTCGCTTGATCACAGCGGGCGATTCGACTTGCACGGGTCCTGGGCTCTGCGTATAGTTTCTTTTCGTTGCCGACGCGCTGGGACACTGGGTTCCAGCCGCGAAAAGGTATGCGCCTCTAGCTCAATGGCAGAGCAATTGACTCTTAATCAATGGGTTCCGGGTTCGAGTCCCGGGGGGCGCACGGAAGTCTTCACTTCTCGCCCCTTCTGCGGCATGCGCCTCTAGCTCAATGGCAGAGCAATTGACTCTTAATCAATGGGTTCCGGGTTCGAGTCCCGGGGGGCGCACGATGGATAACCCGGTTCGGCAACGAACCGGGTTTTTTCGTGTGCTTCAGTTCTTTCCCACGGGCGCTGCTCGCTCTCAACCCCTGCGGCAGGATTCATGCACGTGGCCAGAGATTCGGGGATGAACGAGCCGTCGTCGGGGCCTGGTCCGGTGGCCTGGACGCAGCGCGTGCCCACGAGACACCGGATGGGGCAGACGGGCCGACCGCCGGCCCGACGTCGTCAGTCCTCCGCGCTCTCGGGGGTTCCCTCGCTCGACTCCCCCGCCGGGCGCTGGGATGCGACGCCCTCAGCAACCCATCGAGCCTCTTGCGGGAGGCTCTCCATGGTGTCCCGGACGATCTTGAGCGGCATCGTGTCCGTGTTCGACAGGTCTCTGATGACCTGCTCGAGTGCTTCTCGGAGCTCGCCGTGTTCCAGCACCCCCGTGCCTGCGAGCTCTTCCTCGACTTCGGTGGCCTCGGCCAGGGCGCGCTTCCCTTTGTCGGTGATGACCATCAAGTAACTACGACGGTCCTGAGTGCTGCGCTGCCGTGCGATATGCCCGTGCACTTCGAGGCGCGTCAGGGTCTTGCCCATGGTCTGCGCTTGGACGCCGACCTTGTGGGCCACCTGGGCCTGGGTGAGGCTGCCCTCTCGGTAAATGACGTCGAGGGCCATGACACCGGCGTGCGTGAGTCCGAGAGACTGCAACTGTCGGTTCCAATTGTGTTCCAGCATCCTTGCTGCGGTGGACATCAGGCGACTGATGGACCATTCCTGGAAGTGAGGCATGGCTGAAATTATAAGCACCACGCGGAACCCGGGCACTGAGCCGACGGCCGATATTACGCTCGTACAATAGCCAACAGCACAAACAATCAGGCCACGTGGTGTTCCAGCACCGACAACGCTGGGGCGCCGTGGCCGTCACGACCGGAGGTTCTTGCATGACCGATTCCACTCGACTGTCGCCGGGAAACCCTGCCCCGGACTTCACCCTCGAGGACGCCCAGGGCAAGCAGGTCTCACTCGCCGACTACGCCGGCTCGACGGTCATTGTCTACTTCTACCCCAAGGCGTCGACCCCCGGGTGCACCACCGAGGCCTGCGATTTCCGGGACAATCTCGACTCGTTGGAGTCTCTGGGATACCGGGTCCTGGGAATCTCGCCCGACAAACCGGGGGCGCTGCAGAAATTCGTGGACAACCAGTCCCTGACCTTCCCGTTGCTCTCGGATCCCTCCCACGAGGTCGCCGAAGCCTACGGGGCCTGGGGCGAGAAGAAGAACTACGGAAAGGTCTCGGTCGGCCTGATTCGATCGACGTTCGTGATCGACGGCTCCGGCACGATCCAGCTCGCCCAATACAACGTCAGGGCCAAGGGGCATGTGGCCAAGTTGCGGCGAGATCTCGGCATCGACGCCTGACGGTCGACGCCGTTCCGCCGGCCCCGTGCCCGCGGCCCCACCGCGCCGAACCGCTTCGCGCCCTCATGTAGACTGTGGACTCGCCGAAGTGAGCGGCATGCGCGAGTGGTGGAATAGGCAGACACGCAGGATTTAGGTTCCTGTGCCGGGGAGGCGTGCGGGTTCAAGTCCCGCCTCGCGCACCGACAGCCGGCCCCTTGGTGGGCGTCGGCCCCGTGCGCCCGGTTCGGCCGGCCGTACGTCCCCGCATCCCGGGGCGAATCCAAGATGGCACCCTTCATGAGGAGTGAGACGTGAGAACCACCCGGCGCGGATTCCTGACCGGTTCTCTGGGAGTCGCTGCCGTGGCCCTGGCCGGTTGCGGCAACTCGTCGGGGCCGTCTCCGTCGTCCAGCGGCTCGGCCAGTCCGGCCGGACCGTCATTCGTTTTCGGCAACGCGGCCGCCGCACCGACCTTGGATCCGTCGCTGACCTCAAACCTCGAGACCTCGCGCATTGCGGCCCAAATTCTCGAGCCTCTGGTCAAAGCCGATCAGGACACGGGCAAGCCGGTCCCAGGACTGGCCACGGATTGGTCGGTCTCCGACGACGGCCTCACCTACACCTTCACGTTGCGGAAGAACGTCTCGTTCCACGACGGTACGGATCTCACGGCCGACGTCGTGTGCGAGAACTTCCGCCGTTGGTCCGAGAACACCCAGACCGAACAGGTGAATCAGACCGCGTACCAAACCATCTTTCGGTCGACCAAGGCCGATGGCTCGTCCAGGGAGTCGATCTATCGGTCATGCACCGCCGTCGACGACCACACCGTCCGACTGGCCATTTCCACGCCGTACCCGTCCGTGATCAAGGCCCTGACGCAACCTGCCTTCGGTATTGGATCTCCCCGGGCCTTCAAGGACCACGGCGAATACGTTTCCCACCCGGTCGGTACGGGTCCCTTCGAACTGAAGGACTGGGACGGGCGGACCGCGACCCTGACCCGCTTCCCTGACTACTGGGGCGAGGCCGCGCACCTCGGGAAACTGACGTTCGTGACGGTGACCAGTACCCAGAAGCGGTACTACGAGATCCTCGAGGGCGGCGTTGACGCCTACGACCAGATCGGCATCGACGACTTCGTGAATCTCGCGCGCCGCGGATACCAGATCCAGCAGCGCGACCCGTACTCGGTGGCCTACGTGAGCATGAATCAGCAAGCCGGCCCCTTGTCAGACATCAAAGTCCGGCGTGCGGCGGCCCACGCGATCACGCGCTCCCCCATCGCTGACAAGTACTATCCCGATGGAACGAAGGTCGCCAACGACTTCGTCCCGGAATTGTTCAAGGTCAGCGGCTCCGACACGCAATCCGCGTATCGGCAGGACCAGAGCCTCGCCAAGAAGCTCCTCGAAGAGTCGGAGTACGACGGCAAGGAACTCCAGTTCTACTATCCGACCGACGTGTCCCTGGCCTACGTCCAGAGCCCGGAGGCGGTTTTCGCCCAGATCGCGGGAGATCTCACATCGGTCGGTTTCAACATCAAGCCCGTCCCGATTCGGTGGACGGACGACTACTTGAGCAAGATCAATCAGGCCAATTCGGACCGGGCCTTCGCCCTGACCGGCTACATGGGTGCGTACAGGGATCCCGACGACTTCCTGTCGCCCCTGTTCCGCCAGGAGAACCCCCAGTTCGGGTTCTCCGATCCGGACCTGTTCGACCAGGTGCAGAAGGCTTCCTCGATGTCCGACGGCGGGGAACGGAACGAGCTGTACAAGAAGATCAACAAGTCCGTGGCAGAAGCGATGCCCGCAATCCCGTTGGCATTCCCCATCTCTGCGGTGGCCCTCAACTCGCGGGTCGTCTCGTATCCGCTCACCGCCACGGGCGTGGCCGATTTCTCCAAAATCGAAGTACACGAGGAGAAATGATCCACCTCGGCCCGCATCATTGAAGGATGCTACGCGCCCGTTCGACCGGCGCGATTCGGAAGGGCTAACCTGAGAAGTGAATGCGTCCTTTGCAACCGGTCAGGACGCGGCCCGCCCCGGCGTACCTCGGCGGGAACCAAACCGCGCGCCGACGCGGAAACCAGCACAGGAGATATCCACAGTGACTCAGACTCACACGACCGACGTCGTCCTCGTGGGCGGCGGAATCATGAGCGCGACCCTTGGCGTTCTGCTCAAGGAGCTCGAACCGAATTGGGACATCACCCTGTTCGAGCGCCTGGATCGAGTCGGCGCTGAGAGTTCCAACGCGTGGAACAATGCCGGTACGGGCCACTCCGCGCTGTGTGAGCTCAATTACGCTCCGATGGGGTCGGACGGCACCGTGAACCCGGCCAAGGCGCTCAACATCAACGAGCAGTTCCAGACCAGCCGTCAGTTCTGGTCCACCCTGGTCGAGGAGGGAAAGATTGCGAATCCTTCCTTCATCAATTCGGTACCACATATGTCGTTGGTATTCGGAAAGGACCACAGCGAATACCTGAAAACTCGCTACCAGTCCCTGAGCGCCCAGAAGCTCTTCGAGAAAATGGAGTTCTCCCAGGATCCGGAGAAGATCGCAGAGTGGGCCCCCTTGACCATGGAGGGGCGCGATCCGAAGGAGACGGTCGCGGCAAACTACTCGCGCGAGGGTACTGACGTCAACTTCGGCAACCTGGCCCTCCAGTTCACCCATCACCTCGAGGAACAGGGGGCCGACGTTCGGTTCGGCCACGAGGTCCAGGACCTCCGTCAGGAATCCGATGGCTCCTGGAGCCTTCGCGTGACGAACCGGCTCAACGCCGAGGATGATCTCCTGGTACGCGCGAAGTTCGTGTTCCTCGGTGCCGGTGGCGGTGCGCTGCCCCTGCTGCAGAAGTCCGGCATACCGGAGGGCAAGGGATTCGGCGGATTCCCCGTCTCGGGTCTGTTCCTGCGCAACTCCCACGAAGAGACGGCCTCGCGACACAACGCCAAGGTCTACGGCCAGGCTTCCGTGGGTGCGCCGCCGATGTCCGTGCCTCACCTCGATACCCGATGGGTCGACGGCAAACGCTCCTTGTTGTTCGGCCCTTACGCGGGTTTCAAGACGAACTTCCTGAAGCAGGGGTCCTTGCTGGACCTCTTCAAGTCCGTCAAGCCCGACAACATCTACCCGATGGCACGCGCCGGCCTGGACAATCTCGGCCTGGTCAAGTACCTGCTGACAGAGCTGACCAAAACCCGTCAGGCGAAAATCGACGCCCTGCGGGAGTACTACCCCGAGGCCGCCGGAGGCGAATGGGACCTCATCGAGGCCGGACAACGCGTCCAGGTCATGCGCAAGGATGCCAAGAAGGGCGGCGTCCTGCAGTTCGGCACGGAACTCATCACCAAGGGCGACGGCTCGATCGCGGCACTACTGGGGGCATCTCCCGGCGCGTCGACGGCGGTCCCGATCATGCTGAACCTCGTCAAGAAGTGCTTCCCTGATCGGTTCGACGCGTGGTCGCCCCGCATCAAGGAGCTCGTCCCGGCGTACGGTCACAGGCTCAATGACGAACCCGATCTCGCGGACGAAATCATGGCCCACACGGCGAAGGTTCTTGGAATCCGGAACTGACGGACCCGTCCGCCACCGATACGCATCGTGCCCGCCGTCACCCGTTGACGGCGGGCACGATGCGTTCTCTGCCCGGGTACCCGCCAGCCGAGGCCATCCCACAAGAATTGAGCAACATTCTCCCCAACCAGCCGGGGTTCGGCTTGTTTTCGGGTACGTTGTAGAAAGGCAATATCCCTTGCCTGCACACTGCACCGCGCGATGAGGTCGTGCCCCTAGAAACCACAGGATCGTTATTCATGGATCTTTCGGAACAGACAATTCACAAATCGGAACACGCCCCGAAAGCGGCTCATCGGGACAAAGCGAAGAATTTGTCCCAGATCTGCAAACCCGGGTGGGGATACGTGTTCAAGAGGTCAGTGAATTCGTTCACCGCCGATGGCGGGACCGACCTCGCCGCCTCGCTGACGTATTTCGCGGTGCTGTCCCTGTTCCCGGGTCTGCTGGCCGTCGTCTCACTGCTCGGCGTGTTCGGCGAGGGAGACACCACCACGACAGCGATTCTCGACTTCATCCGGCCTTATGCGCCTGAAGAACTGATGGCACTGATCAAGGAACCCATCACGCAACTGACCAGCTCCACGGGAGCCGGCGTGATCGCCCTGATCACCGGTGTCGTCGGTGCCCTCTGGACCGCGTCCGGCTACGTCGGCGGATTCGGCCGTGCCCTGAACAAGATCTACGGCGTCGTCGAGGGACGGCCGATCTGGAAATTGCGGCCGATCAATCTGGTCGTCACCTTTTTCATGGTCGTGATCGTGGTGATCATGATGCTGGTTCTCCTTCTGTCCGGGAGCATTCTTCACGCCGCGGGCGACTGGATCGGCCTCGGCGACACGGCCGTGGAGGTCTGGAGCTGGGCCAGGTGGATCGTCATGCTGATCCTTGCCGTGGCCTTCATCGCCCTCCTCTACTACGCGACCCCGAACGTCAAGCAGCCGAAGCTCCAGTGGTTGAGCCCGGGTGCCGCATTCTCACTCGTCGCTATGGCCATCGCGGGCGCGGCCTTCGGCTTCTACGTATCGAATTTCGGAAGCTACAACGCGACCTACGGGACCATCGGCGGCGTGATCGTGATGCTGCTGTTCATCTGGATCATGAACAACGTCCTCCTCTTCGGCGCCGTGCTGGACTCCGAATTGGAACGGGCCCGTGAACTCGAGGCCGGAATCCGCGCCGAGGAACACCTTCAGCTTCCTCCCCGCGACACGCGGCAGGCGCACAAACTGGTGGAATCCCGCCAGAAGTTCGTGGACGAAGGGCGCAGACTGAGGCTCCAGAACGATCGCCTGGACTACTCCGACCAGGGCTGATCCCGTGCCCGATCTTCGATGGACCCGCGTCTCCGGCGAACACGCCGAGGGCGCGGGTTCGGTGCCTCTGGTCCTCGTCCACGGTTTCGCGACCACGGTCACGCAGTGTTGGTTGGCCACCGGCTGGCTCCGGCGTCTCGGGCCCCAGAGAACCCTCGTATTCCTCCACCTTCCCTGGCACGACGACGCCTCGGCCGCAGCTCGCATTCGCGCCCACTACGGACAGAGATCGGTCACCGAAGGCGTCCTCGGTCTCGAAGACTCCTCGGACCACGCCCTGACCTCCCTCGACGTCCTGGATGCGATGTCGGAGGCGATTCGCCGGTCTCTCGGCCACGAGGCGAACGCTTCCCTGGACTCTGACCACGGCGTCGTCGACCTGTTCGGTTACTCGCTGGGAGCACGGCTCGCCTGGGATCTCGCCTGCCAGGAGGACCGATTGATTCGGCGACTGGTTCTGGGAGGCCTGCCGGCTCACGATGAATTGTCCGAATTCGCCCACGGTGTACGCACAGGTTCGCTCCGGAACGATCCCACCATGTCTCCCGCCGCGCGAGAGGTCCTCGAGTTCGTCGATTCCTCGGAGCTCGATCGAGGCGGCCTCCTGACGTGCGCCGACCGGCTGTCCGTCCCCAAATTCGGACCGTCCGCAGAACATGCTCCGACTCAGCCCACGCTGGTCGTCACCGGCAGCGAGGACAACGTGGCCCAGGACTCCCCCGACCTGGTCGATTACCTCGGTCCGGACGCCGTCTACCGTGAGCTCCCCGGTCGCACACACGTCAACGCTCTCACCTCCGGCGCGTTCGCACGCGCGGTCACCGCCCACCTTGACGAGGATTAAGCCGAGAAGAGATCGACGCGGCGTCTCCCCGATCCGTTGTGATTGACTGATGTCGAAGCGGTTCCGAAGGACGTCCTTCGACGCCGCCCAGACCACACATTGATCTCCAAGGAGGCTCTCATGCAGAAGGTCAAGGCCGTCATCTCGCGGGAGAAGGACGCGCCGGTCGAAGTCACGACCATCAACGTTCCCGATCCCGGCCCCGGCGAAGCGCTCGTCAAGATTCTGACGTGCGGCGTCTGCCAAACCGACCTCCATTACAAGCGTGGCGGAGTCGGAGACAACTTTCCTTATCTGTTGGGCCACGAGGCCTCCGGCGTGGTCGAGGCGGTGGGCGACGGCGTGTCCGACGTCGAGCCCGGTGACCACGTGATCCTCAATTGGCGCGCCGTCTGCGGCGAATGCCGGGCGTGCAAGAAGGGCCAACCGCAATACTGCTTCGACACTCACAATGCCGAGCAGAAGATGACCCTCGAGGACGGCACCGAGCTCGAGGCAGCCCTCGGTATCGGCGCCTTTGCGGAAAAGACCTTGGTGGCCGCCGGTCAGTGCACCAAGATCGAGGGAGACCTGGACACCGACCAGTATGCCGCCGTGGGACTCCTCGGGTGCGGCATCACCGCCGGAATCGGCGCCGCCATCAACACGGGCCAAGTCGCGCGCGGGGAGTCGGTCGCTGTCATCGGGTGCGGAGGCGTCGGCACCGCCGCCGTTGCGGGCGCTGCCCTGGCGGGGGCCACGAAGATCATCGCCGTCGACATCGACGACGACAAGCTCGCCACCGCCCAGTCGCTGGGAGCCACGCACACGGTCAATTCCTCGTCGCGGGATGCGGTCGAGGCCATTCGGGAGCTGACCGGGGGCTATGGAGCCGACCTGGTCATCGATGCGGTCGGAATCGCGAAGACCTTCGAACAGGCCTTCCAGGCCCGCGATCTCGCCGGCCGCGTGGTACTCGTCGGTGTTCCCGACCCGGGTACTACCCTGCAGATGCCGTTGGACGAGGTGTTCTCGCGGGGAGGTTCGATCAAGTCCGCGTGGTACGGCGACACCCTTCCGTCCCGTGATTTCCCCATGCTCGTTGACCAGTACCTCCTCGGACGGTTGGACCTTGATGCGTTCGTGTCCGAGAAGATCGGACTCGGGGACATCGAACCGGCCTTCGAGAAGATGACGCAGGGCAAGGTCCTGCGCTCGGTCGTTGAAGTGGCGGAGGCGTAACCATGGCACAGAGCACCATCGAACATCGCGAGACGAGCGGGACGTTCAGTCTCGACGGCGGTACGTGGGATGTGGACAACAACGTCTGGGTCGTTGGGGACGACCAGGGTTGTGTCGTCATCGATCCGGCACACGATCTCGACGTGGTGGCCGACGCCGTGGGTTCGCGGACCGTGGAGAAGATTCTCCTGACTCACGCGCACGACGACCACGCGGGCCTCGCGGTGGAGGCGGCAGGCCGCTTCGGCGCCCCGATTTTCCTGCACCCTGACGAACAACCGCTGTGGAAGTTGACTCATAGCGAACCTGCTCCGTCATTCCACAGGCTGACCGATGGGTTCCAGCTCCCTGTGGGGGACGCTACGCTCACCGTGATTCATACTCCGGGGCATTCACCGGGGTCGGTCTGCTTTTATTCGCAAGACCTCGAATGGAACGGGGCGTCTCCCGTTGTGTTCTCGGGCGATACCCTGTTCCAGGGCGGCCCCGGGGCCACCGGTCGGTCGTACAGCGATTTTCCGACCATCATCGCGTCGATCACCGATCGGTTGCTCGTGTTGCCGAAGGACACCGTGGTGCTGACGGGTCATGGCGATTCGACCACGATCGGGGCGGAGGCCCCGCATCGGCAGGAGTGGATCGACCGCGGAGAGTGATCACGCGTCCGGCATCTCGGCGGCGGCATCAGGGCTGAGCACTGTGCTTGCCGCCGAGAATGCTGGACTCGAAGTATCGGCGCCAGAGGTAGCCGTACGTATGACCCAGGATGAGGTATGCAGTCGCACTGAGCACCGGCAACAACAGCGCGGTGTTGTATCCCTGGGAATCCCCGAGGACGGCACCCCAGACCAGCCCGAGGGCGGTCCCGCTGAGGAGCGCGGCGAATGTCGAGGCCATGACGACATCGAGGGTGCCGTTGGGCGTGACCGCGGTCGCGACGGAGTCGGTCACAATGAGGGCAATGCCCACCACGAATCCCAAGAAGACGAGCGCCAGTGCCATGGTCGGGATGGATCCTGGCATCGAAGCGGGCAGGGACACCAGCGTCAGAGCGCAGGCCCAGAACAGCCAAGCACCCCACGTCGAGGTCCGGACCTGCAGAAGATTCGCCGTGATCGCCGCGACCAGGGAACTGAGACCGAGCACCGCGTAGAGCAGCCCCACGCCTTCGACCGAATCAAAATTCTGGCTCAGGCTCACGAGGGACGACTGCATCGAGCCCAGAAGCAGGCCCAGCGTTCCCATTCCGACCACGGGAAACCACATCAGTTTGCGCCGCGCCGCGTTGTCCCGCTGTTTTTCCGGGCTCGGCGGTTCGGGCTTGGGCAGCGGTGCCGCACTGTGCCTCAGCCTGGTCAGGGCGAAGGCCGACACCGAAACGAGGTTGATGGCACCGACCAGCAGCAGGGTCGAGTGCGCGTGCCAGAGCAGGGAGGCCACGCCCGTCACCGCGGCTCCCAGCGCGATCGCGACGACGTCGGCCACCGACTCGAACGCCAGGGAAGAGCTCAGGAGCGACCGGTCGGCGAGGCGGTGCGATTCGTCGGCCCAACGGATCCGCGCCAGGGCCGCCACGGGAGCCGAGGTTGCTCCAGTCACGATGCACGCCGAGAGCAAACCGGTCACGCTTCCGCCCGACGGCTTCTGCAGCTCCACGGATTCGCTGATGAGCCACAATATGGCCGCGATGTTCGAAAGAACGCAGAACATGAGGACGAGACGCTGGCCGATTTTCTCGGCTATGGCACCGTAGATGGGCACGATGACCGCCATGCTCAGCGCCATGGCGCCCGCAGCGAATCCCCCGAGCAGGATCTCGTCCGTCCACGAAACGATCATGATGAGGGTTCCGAGCGGAAGCATGGCTACCGGCAATCGTGCAATGACCGAAATCGCCAAGTATCCCAGCCCGGCCAGCCCGGTGAGGATCCGCAACCGGTCCATGGTGCTCTCGGTGGGCCGTTTGTTGCCGCTCTCCTGGCCGTCGTCGCTGAAGCGATCGTTCGCAGACCGGCGCTCGTCACGCTCGGGAAGCTGGGGCTGCGGCCCGGTCACTGGCGGCATACTCATGTTGACTTCGACTCCAATGAGGACCCGCTCGGGGACCTGGTGATTCTCACGTGCTCGGGGATTCTGGTTTTCATGTCGGCGACGTGGCTGACGAGACCAATAACCCGGCCATTCTCGCGCAAGCCGTCGATGGCGTCCATGACGTCCTCGAGAGTGTCCTCGTCGAGGGATCCAAAACCTTCGTCGACAAAGAGTGTATCCACTTCAATGCCTCCGGCACGGGCTTGGACCACGTCCGCCAGGCCCAGGGCCAGGCACAATGACGCCATGAACGTCTCTCCCCCCGACAACGACGACGTCGACCGGGTTTCGGAGGTCCAGGAGTCGAATATCTCCAACCCCAGGCCCGACTTCTTGTTCCTTCCCGCCGTGGCATCGGAATGTCTCAGGCTGTACCGGCCATTGGTCATGTTCTTCAGCCTGACGGTCGCGGCCTCGGCGATGTCTTCGAGCTGCGCGGCAAGCACGAAAGTGGTCAAGGACATCCTCTGCAGATTTTCCCCACCGAGGCCCGAGGCCACATCCGCCAAGTCCTTGAGCATCTGCGCGGTATCCGAGGCCTGGTGGACCTCCGCTTGCAGATTCCGGTCGCCGGACCGGATCCGTTCCACCGTGGACAGGCCCTCACGGAACGTTGTTTCCCTGGCCAACTCCTCCTCATAGATCTTTCTGGCTTCCTCGGCGGCCCTCCGGGTCCGTTCCGCATCCTCGGGATCCGGCCTGGATTCTCCTGCATCGATGCGTTCCAGCATGGCCTCGTGCCACGCGGCTTTCCAGGCCTCGTCGATGCGGGCCCGCTCCTCCTCGAAAACCCGCAGCCTCTCGCGCATTGCCGCGAGCTCTTGCGGGGGAAGCCAGTGCCGTTCTGCCTCGTCTGCATCGTCGAAGACGCTCTCGGCCACCTCTCGGTCGAGATCCGTTTCCGCGGCACGCTCGTTTTCTCTCAGACCCTGCACGTGGCCTCGCAGGCGGTCGGCCGCGGAACGGTGCTCACGAAGTTTGTCGATTCGCGCCGTGATCCTGCCCAGCTCTTCTCGGCCCGGCACACCGTCGAGGGCGGACGAGAGGTTGGCCCGCCGGTCCCGAAGCTCCTGGATCGTGGAGTCGAGCCCACTGATCTCCACTCTGAGTTCTTGGGACCGTGATTCGGCGTCGCGAATTTCCTGCCACAAGTCGTCCAGACGGCCTTCGATATCCGCACACCGTTGTTTCTGATCGTGAACTTCTCGGTGCCGTTCTCGAGCCTCGCGCGCGGCGTCTTCGGCCTCAGAGAGACGAGGTCGTGCACCTTGGGACTCCAGCTCCTCGAGCGCGCGTCTGAGCTCGGCACACCGAGCGAACGTTTCCTTCGCGAGCGCGTCGCTTCTGTCCCTCTCTCGGGCGGATCGTTCGAGGTCCTCCTCAGAGACCATGTGGTCACGACCCGGTGTTTCGGCACGGGCGGGGTCGGGGTGCTCGGTGGACCCGCACACGGGGCACGGTTGCTCGGCTTCGAGATCGTCCGCAAGAACCATGACGGCCTGCCGGAATCGCCTGCTCATCAGGTCGTCGTAGTGTCCGGAAGCCTCCTTGCGGCGTGATTCTGCCCGCTCGGCCTCCTGCGTTGCCTTCCCCAAGTCCTCTCGGGTTCCCTGGGCACGGCGTGTCAGCTCGAGCACTCGGGAGGTCTCTGCCTCGGCCGCGGCAGCTTCCGGCAGTTCGGAGATCGCCTCGGAGAGTTCGTCGCGCTCGTGAACCATTCTCTCGCGTGTCCGCCCGAGCTCTTTCTCTCGTTCGACCACGCGAAGAAGTTGCGCTTCCGCGTCGGTTTTCCTTCGGACCGGCTCCAGCAATGCCCTCTCGAGTTCTTCGGCGTCCCGGATCCTGCGCAGCAGTTCCCCCACGGTTTCACGACGCCGCTCGAGCAGCGCGTCGTATTCTTCGCCCTCGGCCTGATCGGCCGAGGACCAGTAGGCACGCTCGACGTCGCGCTCTGATTCCGATTCCGCCACCGCTGCAACCGGCTCCTCGGTCAGCGTGCGAGCACGAGCCAGAAGGTCCGCGAGTTGCTTCTTCTTGTCGGCCACTTGCTGCCGTGTCTGTCGAAGTCGCTCCAGCGCTTCATGGACCGGAGTCGCTGCGGCCGCGCGTTCGGCCGTGTGCTTGTCCCTGGCAGTCCGTTGTTCGGCGTCCTGCACGGCGGTTCTGCGCGCCACGAGCCGATCGTGTTCCCGCCATTCCCCGATTCCTCTTTCCACAGCATCAGCGTGCCGACCGGCTGTGCTGGATTGCTCGGCCGCGTGCTCACGGGCCGTCGCGGCCTGTGACCGGGCACGCTCCAGGCGATCCACCGCGGATTGCATGTCGACGAACACCGTGCCATCGGCCTGGTCGGGTTGGGACCCTTCGGCCAACGAGAGGCGTTCGAGCAGCGCCGCAACCTCCTCATGGCCCCGCCGGACTTCGGCCGACAAGTCGCGGAATCGCTGAGCTGCGGCATCGGAGCGTTGCTTCAGGACATCCCGGACATCGGCGTAGAGGTCCACGGGGAAAAGGCGTCTCAGGAGTTTCTCGCGCTCATCCGATGATGCCGAGAGGAAGCGGGCGAATTGCCCCTGGGGAAGCATCACGACCTGCGCAAACTGCTCCCTGGTCAGGCCGAATGCTTCCGCGACGATCCTGCCGGCCTCGTCGTTGCGTACCGAGAGGACTTCCCAGTCAGCGTCGGAGGCTGCGACGGCGTCCTCCGCGAGGCAGCGATACAGAGCTACCTGGGGATGTTCCGTGACCCAGCCGCTCTTGGCCCTGGTGGAGGGGCGGGCCCATTCGGGTGTTCGACGGATTCGGTAGCGGTGGCCTCCCACGGTCAGCTCGAGGTCCACGTACGGTTCGGTCCCGGGCTTCGCGAAATCGGAGTAGAGGCTCTTCGTGTTCTCCGGGCGCGTGGTCGAGCCGTAGAGGGCAAAGCATATGGCGTCGAAGACGGTCGACTTGCCGGCCCCGGTCGGGCCGCTGAGCAGGAAGAGCCCGGCCTCGTTCAAGGCGTCGAAATCGACGCGTTCCTTCGACGGGAACGGTCCGAACGCGCACAGTTCCAAGTGATGCAGCCTCATGCGTGCCCCTCTTCCCCGCTCGGTGAGTCCATGTCACCTGCGGCCCGAAGCCTTTCCGCTTCGGCAACCGCCGAGGTGATTTCTTCGTGTTCCCTCGTATCGAGTTCTCGACCCCTGACCTGTTCGTAGAAGGCCGCGCACGCTTCCGCCGGAGACTGGGCTCTGGCCATTCGTGAGGCGTACGTGTCCCGTTCGGTCGCCTCGAGGCCAGAGAACTTGAGTTCGAGGGTTTCGGGAAATCGGTCGCGCAATCGCTCCATCGGGTGGGCCGGCCGGCGTCGGTCGGTCAGGGTGACCTGGCACAGGCAGTTTTCGGCCCAGGCGACATCCTCCGAGGACAAGAGATCTTCGAGCTCCCCGGAGATGCACGCCAAGTCGACCGCCTTGGTCCATTCTCCCGCCTCGATCTGCAATGTCTCCGCAGAGGTATCCAGCAGCCAATATCCCTTCCGGTGGTTGGCCTCCGAGAAGGAGAACGGCAAGGGGGAACCGCTGTACCGGACCGTGTCCCGTATGGCCTGTCTCCCGTGCAGGTGGCCCAGCGCGGCGTAGTCGAACCCATCGAAGATGTCCGCGGAGACGACGCCGAGGTTGCCGGTATCGAGGATCCGTTCGGAATCCGTGCCCTCCGCCCCGCTCGCGAAACAGTGGGCCACGATCACGGCGGTGTGGTGTGGCTGACGCAGCCTGTCGTCGCGTGCCCGCTCGACGGCGGCGGACAGCACCTCGTGATGCGTCGGGCCGGTTCCCAGAACGGCCGCTGACGAGCGCGGATCCAGATAGGGGATCCCGTACACCAGCGTGCCGTCGGCCAGGCGCACGGGGCGATCGATGTCCTCAATACGCGTCCTGAAGTGAACGCCGGCAGTCTCGAGAAGGTTCGACGCAAAACCCAGACGAGCCGCGGAATCGTGGTTCCCGCTGGTCAGCACGACCTCGACGTCGAGATCCCGAAGGCGGGTCAGAAGCCGCGAGAACTGGTCGATGACATCGGTCCTGGGTGAGGCCTGGTCGTAGATGTCCCCCGCCATGATGACGGCGCCGACCTCCTGCGCCTCGCACACGGCGACCAGTTCGCGCGCCCACGCCTCTTGTTCCCGGAACAGAGAGCGACCGTGGAAGGACCTGCCCAGGTGAAGGTCCGAGGTATGAAGGATTCTCATACGCTCAACCTATCCCGCCCGACCGACAAGTTAAGACAGCCCGAGGGACGGCCCCCAGGCGCCGACTAGAATAATCCCCATGCCCGAAACAACCAGCCTTCCGGCCCTGCCGTCGCCCGCCAGCACCGAGTACCGGAACATGGTCCACCGAGTACTGGAAGCCGCGACCGGTACCGACCCCGCCCTGGCGGTGGGCACGATCGCGACCGTGGAGGGCATGAGCGACATCGTCGAGTGGGCGTGCAGGGGCCAGTCCGCCGACGAAACGGCGTCGATCTGGCTGCAGAACTTTCGATGGGCACGTGTCATTGGACTCACGGTGGAGCCATCGGCTCCGCTCCCGCCCCGGGCTGATTGGGAGACGACGGCCGGTCAGGACCTCTCGGGGTGCGATGTGGAATTGGCCCATCTCGATCCGACGACGGCACAGGCCCTGGGGCGGGCTGACATGCAATATCCCGCACGTCACGATTTTCCGGATGCCGTCTCGCCGGCGTTCATTCCTCGGCTCACTCCATTGGCGCTGTACCCGCAGGATTCGACTCCGCACCTGGGACAGTTGGTCGCCAATGTCACGAGCCTGACCCACGGGTCGCCCGAGGCCCTTGCCTGCGGGGTTGCCTGGGTCTTTCTCGTGAGGACGTGTCTCGCCTCGTCCGCCGCTGATTCATCTGAGGACGCCGCCCGGCCCACCACGCCGACGTCGAGAATCGGACGAGCCCTGGCCGACGTTGCCGCAGTCCTGCCCGACGACGACGCCGAACGTGCCCCGGCCCCGCGCGGGCTCCGGCAACAATATGCGGCGACGGGGAGCTCCGACCGAGGCTTCGGCGCCCTGTTCGCCGAGGCTCCGGAGACCACGGCCGCCGTGAAGAGTCTGGCTCGGAACCCTTCGGCGGAAGACCCCCGCCGAACCGAATGTGTTTCGGTCCTGGTCCACGCCGTCAGGTCCGCGATGGAGGCTGAGGCGCCCGTCGAATCAGGAACCGTCGCGGGGTGCCTCACGCGGGTGCTCAGGGAGGCCGCTCGTTCGGTGGACCGAGGGCACGGCCTGCGTTCCCTGGGCCAGGCAGGTTCCCCCAGTCTCGGTTCGGTCGTGCCGCGTGCCGTGGATGCCGGCGTCGAGCGGTGGACATCCGCCGTGCGTACCTGGGATGACCTTCTACCGCGACCCTGAGATCGTCAGCGCCCGGGCCGACGCCGCAGGGTCACGCGGGGAGCTCGCCCCGGTGCTCCTCGAACCACGCATCGGCTCTCTCCAGGGACTGACGCGTAATCGCTCCCCCGCCCCCGTTCACGATGGCGTAGCCGACGGATTGGAGGGGCATGAGGTGGTAGACGGTTCGTGCCCGTTCCGCCCATTCCTTGCCGACGCATTTCGTCAGCACATCCCAGCCGTACCAGTTCGCCGCGGCGGCAATGTCCCAGGACGGGTCCCCGAGGGCCGCATGGTCCCAGTCGATGACGCCGGTCAATTTGTCCTTGTTCCAGAGGATGTTGTGCCCGGAGAAGTCCGAATGAATGATTCGCGGCGTGACCGGTTCCATCTCCAGGACTTCCTCGATCAGGCGCTCCGCCACGTGCCGATTGCCGGGGAGCAACCGCGGCACGACCTGCTCTCTCAGCGTCTTCTCCCAGTCGTCCCCGCCCCAGTGGTGGTGGACCGGCTCCAAATAGGGTTCGAGGGGCACCGGGTCCATACGTCCGATGGCCCTCAGGGCTCGTCCGAGTTGACGGGCCGGCGCCGGCCCGATGTCCCTGGCTTCGCCGGGAATCCAGCTGAGGCCCACGGCCGTGTACCCGGCGCGTGAGATCACCCGGGTCAGCGGGCGAGGAACGGCGAATGGAAGGTCGTCGGGAAGTGCCCGCAGCAATCGGGTCCTGGTCTCCATGGCCTCGCCGGCCGTCAGGTTCTTGGCCACTCTCACGCTGAGCCGGTGGCCAGCGTTGACCACGATGTGCGCGGATCCGTTCGAGTGCACGTCCCATTCATCGGGCCCGACGGGAGCACCTGCCTGGTCCAATACGGCCTTGATGAGGGGGAAGTATCGCATCTGGGCGAATCTGGACATGCGGGACACGAATGACTACCTCTGTGCGAGATCCGATGAGAGCGCAGCGTCGATATGCGGGACGAGCGCCGCGAAGGCCCTCGCCCGATGACTGATCGCATTCTTCAGTTCGGCGGAGATCTGGGCCGCCGAAAGGCCGGCGTCCTCACCCGTCAGTTCGTCGGGTGCAAAGATCGGGTCGTAGCCGAAACCGTTGGTTCCGGTGACGCTCCTCAGGAGTCGCCCGGGCATGCGCCCGTATTCGACGACCTCGACGCCGCCGGGACCGGCCAGCCCCGCCGCGCACTCGAAGTGGGCCGTCCTGTGTTCCTCGGGAATGTCACCCAACTGGGCAAGGAGCAACTCGATGTTGGCGTCGTCGTCTCCGTGCCGGCCCGACCAGCGTGCCGAGAAGATCCCCGGTGCACCGTTCATGACGTCGACGCACAGGCCGGAGTCATCGGCGACGGCCACGAGACCCGTGGCCGCTGCCACCGCGCGCGCCTTGAGGAGAGAATTCTCCGCGAACGTCACGCCCGTCTCGACGACGTCGGGCGCGCCGACGGCGCCGGCGTCCACCACCTGGGTGTCAACGTCCAGGCCGCGGACACGGCCCCGGAGTATTTCACGCAGTTCGACCAGTTTCCCGGCATTGTGGCTCGCCAGGACGAGCACCGGTTCAGGCTGTCCCTCGGGGCTCATGCCGACTCCTCGAGGGTTTGTTGCTGGATCGTGGCCAGTTCCGAGGTGCCCGCCAACGCGAGGTCCAGCAGGAGGTTGAGCTCGTCACGGTCGAAGGGGGTTCCTTCGGCCGTTCCCTGGACCTCGACGAAGGAACCCGATCCGGTGACCACCACATTCATGTCCGTCTCGGCTCGGACGTCCTCGACGTAAGGAAGATCCAGCATGGGGGTACCGTCGATGATCCCGACCGAGACGGCCGACACGGAATCGGTCAACGGGCTCTTCTTCCGGTCCACGATCCCCTCGCGTTGTGCCCACGCGACGGCCTCTGCGAGCGCAACATACGCCCCGGTGATGGCGGCCGTGCGCGTTCCGCCGTCGGCCTGGAGCACGTCGCAGTCGAGAACCACCGTGTTCTCGCCGAGGGCCTCGGTATCGATCACGGCCCGCAGGGACCGTCCGATCAGGCGTGAGATCTCGTGGGTGCGTCCACCGATTTTTCCCTTGACGGATTCGCGGGCGGAGCGCGTGTTGGTCGCTCGGGGAAGCATCGCGTATTCGGCGGTGACCCATCCCTTGCCCTCGCCCTTGAGCCAGCGGGGCACTCCCTCGGTCAGCGAAGCGGTGCACAGGACTCGGGTATTGCCGAACTCGATGAGCGCGGAGCCTTCCGCGTTGCGGGACCAGCCACGGGTAATGGAAATGGGCCGGAGTTCGTCGACGGCTCGCCCGTCGGCTCTCGTCGTGGCGCTGTTCGGGGAGGTCTGAGAAGTCATGTCTTCACCATACCGCCGCCCGGCGGGAAAGACCCACGGTGACAGGCCCGCTGAGTCACTCCGCGGGTCAGGACCGGCCGAGTGTGTATTCGGCCAGCGGAGCGACGACGTCGGCCGGACCATCGAAGTGATCACGGGCCTCGGCGAGCACCGTGGCCTTGTCGTTCCAGATGGGCAAGTGGGTCAGGAGAAGTCGCCGGGTTCCGGCCTCCTGGGCCGTCTGTCCGGCTCTGGCCCCCGTCAGGTGGATGCCCCGGAGGCCGTCATCGCGTCCTTCCATGTAGGCGGCTTCGCAGAGAAAGAGGTCGGAGCCTTCCGCGGCCCGGGTCAGTCCCTCGCAGGCATCCGAGTCTCCCGAATACGTCAGGACGACGTCGCCACGCTCGCCGTGCTCGGTCACGCGCAGTGCGAAGGGGTCCTCGATGGGGTGCACGACTCGGAAGGGTTGGACGGACAGCGGGCCGACCTCGACGATTTCCTCGTCCGCCCATTCGTGGAAGGTGAACTGGTCGCCGAGGGTCGCTTCAGGAGGCATGCTGTGCGTCCGGGCCAGGTAGGAGTCCGTTCCCTTGGGGCACCAGACGTCGATGGGTCCGGTGGACCAGCCACGAGGGTCCCACCGGGCCGCAATGTACAGTCCGGCAAGGTCGACACAGTGATCGGGGTGCAGGTGACTCACGAACACGGCGTCGATCGCCGTGAGCTCGATGTGCTTCTGGATCTCCCCCAGCGAGCCGCTTCCCATGTCGAGCAGGACCCGCCAGGTCCGTCCCGCGGAATCAGTGGATGAGACCAGGTAGCAGGACGCCGGGGACTGCGGCCCGGCGAACGAGCCGGTGCACCCGATGACTTTCAGTTCCATGAGGTTCCTCTCGGCGTGTCGGGATCTCCGTGCGGATCGGGGTTGCTCCGTGACGGGCTCGGGTCAGCGGCCGAGTGGACGCGTGGTTCGGCGGGCAGGGTCACGCTGGCCTGCACCTGCTGCTCGGGTGTCACGACGGCAAGGGACGCCGTCGGAAAGGATTCCGCGATGCTGCGCGTGTGTCTGACTCCCGTCACGGCGGGGCCCAAGAACCGCTGGGCGATCTGCTGGAATGCCTCGGGGTCTCCCGTGGCCACGAACTCGTGCTCCGGCGCTGCGCCGTCGGTTCGGAGCAACCCTTCGTTGGTCAGGGCGCGGAACAGGTCCTTGGCCGTCTCCTCCGAGGAGGTCACCAGGGTCACCCCGTGGCCCAGGACGTAGGAGATCACGCCGGTCAGGAGGGGGTAATGGGTGCATCCGAGGATCACGGTGTCCGCCCCGGCGTCCTGAACGGGAACGAGGTGTCTTTCCACGGTCTCGAGCAGCTCCGGGCCTGTCGTGACGCCGCGTTCCACGAAATCGACGAACTCGGGGCAGGCCTCCGAGCGAACCGTCAGATGTGGGGCCGCGGCGAAAGAGTCCTCGTAGGCTCTGGATGAAATGGTGGCCGCAGTCCCCAGGACCCCGATCTTGCCGTTGCGGGTCGCGGCGACCGCACGACGAACCGCGGGCTGGATCACCTCGACGACGGGGATGCCGTACTTCCTCGTGTATCTTTCCCTCGCGTCGCGCAGCACCGCTGCCGAGGCGGTATTGCAGGCGATGACCAGGGCTTTGACGCCCGAATCCACCAGATCGTCCATGATTCTGAGGGCGTTGGCGCGAACCTGGGCGATCGGCAGGGGCCCGTAGGGACCGTTTGCGGTGTCGCCGACGTAGATGACCTTCTCGTGCGGCAACTGATCCATGATCGCCCGGGCCACCGTGAGCCCACCGACCCCGGAATCGAAGACGCCGATCGGCGCGCCCGGCGTGGGGGCCGAAGGGGCGGTACTGCCCCACGCGGTGAGCTTCTGCGAATCGTCGGCAGTCAAGTGGCTGTTCATGGTGCTTTCGAGGGTAGCGGCTATTGGTCTCGACCGGGGCCCGACGGGGTCATCGGATCGGCATTGCGGGAAAACTCACTCCGGTCCGACCACAGCATATCCGCTGATCGGTGGACTGATTGCACCGTCATGCCAGATCAGTCGAGGTCGGAAAGCATGGCTTCGACGAGTGAGTCCTGCAACCAGGAGACGAATTGGTAGACCAGGGACATATAGGATTCGACGTCCTGCGCCTGGGACCAATCGGTGTAGGAGGCAACGCGTTGTGCATCCTCCTCGGATTCGATGCCCAGCCGGGTGGCCAGGACCAACCGGACGTCGTTGAGCGCCGAGGCGAAGGCCATGGAGTGCTCGTGGTCAAGAAGAAGTTTGGGAGACTCGCAGTCCATCGCGGCCATCCTCAGGTGACCGATTTTTGCTTCCCTGACGGAACGCTCGGTGAGCCGCCGGAATTCGGCGGCTTCCTCGTCGTCGTCGCTGGCCTGCGGAAGCAACCGGGCCAGGGCGGGGTCCTCCGGGACCGACGAATCCTCGGAGATGCCCACCAAGGAGGCCAGCGGGTCCTCGTCCTCCGGGGTATCGGGCTCCAGGGTCGTGATGACGTCCTGGAACAGTTTGATGAGCAGCTCGCGTTCCGGCCCTTCGAGGCCGCCGGTGATGCCCTTGCGCCCGCTCCTGAATTCCTTGGCCATGGTCTCAGCCTCCGTCCCGTTCGAATGTCGCCCACAGACCGTACCCGTGCATAGCACTCGTGTGCCGTTCCGCGTCTTCCCGGCCGCCGGTGAACACCGTGGCGCGACCCTCCTGGTGGACGGCCATCATGAGGGTCCTCGCTTTGTCCTGAGAGTAATGAAAATGCGCACGAAAGACATAGGTCACGTAACTCATGAGGTTGACGGGATCGTTCCACACGATCACGCGCCAGGGGTTGTCTTCGGCGGGCCGGTCCAAGAGGCCGACATCCGCCGATGGCGTGGTCTCCGGGGACGTTCCCGGGGCGGACTCACTGGCCACGGGCAGATTCTGTGCAGACTGACTGACCATAATGCTCAATCCTAGACGTTTCGCCGCGGTCACGCCTTCCCCATTGGTTCCGTCGGGAGCCCTGGGTAGGCTTGGGGGGTGACATCAGACTCCCCCGCGCTCCTGACGGACCACTACGAACTCACGATGCTGCAGGCCGCCATTCGCGCCGGCGTGCACGAACGGCGTTGCGTCTTCGAGACGTTCACGCGTCGCCTGCCGGCCGGTCGACGGTACGGGGTGCTCGCGGGGACCGGACGCTTCCTCGAGGAACTGGACAATTTCGTCTTCGACGACGCCCAGCTGAGTTTCCTCCAGGACCACCACGTGGTGGACGGTCCGACCCTCGAGTACCTGGCCAATTTCCGTTTCTCCGGGTCGATTCGTGGTTACGCGGAAGGCGAGGCCTTCTTCCCCCATTCGCCGGTTCTCCAGGTCGAGGCTCCTTTCGCCGAGGCCTGTGTCCTGGAGACCTTGCTGCTGTCGATCCTGAACTACGACTCCGCCGTCGCCTCGGCGGCTTCGCGCATGACCGGGGCCGCCAACGGCCGCCCGTGCCTGGAAATGGGTTCACGGCGGGCGCACGAACGGGCCGCGGTCGCTGCTGCGCGGGCTTCCGTCGTCGCGGGATTCTCGGGAACCTCCAATCTGGAAGCGGGCCGTCGCTACGCCGTCGAGACGATCGGCACGTCGGCACACGCGTTCACGCTCCTCTTCGACGACGAAGAATCCGCGTTCCGCGCGCAACTGGATTCCCTGGGGCGCGGCACGACCCTTCTGGTCGACACGTACGACGTCGAGCAGGCCGTCCGGCGCGCCGTCGATCTCGCCGGGCCCGAGCTGGGCGCCGTCCGGCTCGATTCGGGAGACTTGGCGGCACAGGCCGTCGCCGTGCGGCAGCTCCTCGACGACCTCGGCAACCGGGACACGAAGATCACCGTGACATCCGACCTGGACGAGTACGCGATCGCCGGCCTGGCCGCGGCGCCGGTGGACTCCTACGGGGTGGGCACCCGCCTCGTGACCGGGTCGGGAGCCCCCACATCGTCGATGGTCTACAAGATGGTCGCACGCGAGGACGCGGACGGCCGTTTGGTTTCCGTGGCCAAACGTTCCCGGGGCAAGGGCTCGACGGGCGGCCGCAAGCACGCCGCTCGACGGCTGGACCGCGACGGCACCGCCATCGCGGAATCGGTCGCTCTGTCACCGGACCTGGTGGGCGGGCCCGACTTCCGGCAGCTGATGCATCCGCTCGTGATCGACGGCGACATCCTCCCGGGGTCCACGGGGCCCGAAGGACTGCGGTCGGCGGTTGCACGGCACCACGAGTCGACTCGGGAACTCCCGCGGGCCATCCGACGGCTCTCCGAGGGGGAGCCCGCGGTACCGACCGAATTCCTCGATCACTGAAATCAATTCTTCGTACCGACCACTGATCCTGAATCCTTCAGAAAGGTCCAGCATGACCAGAGCGTTGCTCATCGTCGACGTCCAGAACGACTTCTGCGAAGGCGGCCCCCTCGCGACTCCGCGAGGCTCCGAGGTCGCTTCCCTGATCTCCGGCTACCTGCAGACCCACCAGGCGGCCTACGAAGTGATCGTCACGGCCCAGGACTGGCACGTGGACCCGGGCGACCATTTCAGCGAGACCCCCGATTTCCAGGATTCCTGGCCCGTGCACTGCGTGGCGGAGACCCAGGGTGCCGCCCTGCACCCGGATCTCGAAACGGACTATGTCTCCGCATACTTCCGGAAGGGTGAGCACGAGGCCGCCTACTCAGGTTTCGAAGGTCTTCTGGCGCCCGAGGAGTCCGTCATGCCGGGAGAACACGAGCCCGGTGAAACGGCCGAGGGCACCCTCAAGGTTTCGCTCGACGACTGGTTGCAGGAGCAGGAGGTGACCGACGTCGACGTCGTGGGCATTGCGACGGATTACTGCGTGCGCGCGACCGCCCTCGACGCGATCGACGCCGGCTACGACACCCGCGTGCTCCTCGACCTGACCGCCAGCATCCACGACGACTCCGCGGAGGAGGCGGTCGAAGAAATGGAAGACGCCGGAGTGGAGGTCATCGAGTCCGCTAGCGTCGGCCGATGAACCAGTTCTGCAATTTGTCGATGCGGGCCTGAATCTGTTCGGCGGTCGCCTGGGCCACCGGGGGGCCGCCGCACTCGCGCCGAAGGGCATTGTGCACGGACCCGTGCGGCTCCCCCGTCCGGGCCGCCCACGCCGAGACATTCTTCGCGAGTTTCTGGCGCAGATCCTTCAGCTGCCGATGATCGGGAACGGACGCGGCCGCGGGTTCAGGTGCTTTCCCCCGTGACTGCTGGTGACGCTGCTTGAGCAGGGTTCCCACCTGGTCGGCGTCGAGCAGACCGGGAATTCCGAGAAAGTCTTGGTCGTCCGAACCGACCTCGTACCCGTGGTAGTCCTCCCCGTCGTAGAGCACCCCGTGGAAGGACGCCTGGGAACCGATGGCCTCGAACTTGCCCGAGGCCAACCGCGAACTCGCGTTCTCCTCCTGATTGGCCTCATCAATGAGGTGGTCGTCGAGTCCCTCGTCGGCCGCGATGATCTCTTCCTCGTCCGGACTGTCTTTCAGGTCCAGGGCATGGTCCCGCTCGGCCTCCATCTCCTGCGCCAGGTACATGAGAATCGGGACCGAGGGCAGGAACACCGAAGCGGTTTCGCCACGTTTCCGGGCGCGGACGAAACGCCCAATGGCCTGGGCGAAGAACAATGGGGTCGATGTCGAGGTCGCGTAGACGCCCACCGCGAGCCGGGGAACGTCAACACCCTCGGACACCATGCGGACGGCGACCATCCACCGGTCCTCGGAGGCGGAGAACCGGTCGATCCGGTCCGAAGCGGTCTTGTCGTCGGAGAGAACCAGCGTGGGCTGGGAGCCCGTGATCTTCGCCAACCGTTCGGCATACGCCCGGGCATCCTCGTGATTCGAGGCGATGACCAGACCACCGGCGTCCGGAACCGTGCGCCGAACTTCCGAAAGCCTGCGGTCGGCCGCGGCCAGCACCGACGGGATCCATTCACCCCGAGGATCGAGCGCGGTTCTCCAAGCTTGCGCCGTGATGTCCTTGGTGAACCCCTCCCCGAGGTCGGCCGCCATCTCGTCGCCGTCGCTCGTGCGCCAGTGCATCGTGCCGGAGTACGCCATGAAGATCACCGGTCGGACCACGTGGTCCTGCAGGGCTGGACCGTAGCCGTAGGAATAGTCGGACTGCGAGCGCAGCAAACCCTCCTGGTCCCGTTCGTAACTCACGAACGGGATTCTCGAGGAGTCCGATCGGAAGGGCGTGCCCGTGAGGGCAAGCCGACGATGCGCGGGCTCAAAGGCTTCTTGGAGGCCGTCGCCCCAGGTCAGCGAGTCACCGGCGTGGTGTATCTCGTCGAGGATCACCAGGGTCCTGGCGTTCTCGGTCCGCGCCCTGTGCAACAGGGGCTTGTTCGCGACCTGGGCGTACGTCAGGGCGACGCCGAGGTATCCCTGCGCGTGGTGCCCGTCGGAATTCTTGAAGTTCGGGTCGATCGCGATGCCCACACGGGCCGCCGCGTCGGCCCATTGGGACTTCAGGTGATCGGTCGGTGCCACGACGGTCACGCGGGACACCGTCCCCCGGTCCAGCAATTGCTTGGCCACGCGCAGTGCGAAGGTCGTCTTTCCCGCGCCGGGTGTTGCCACCGTCATGAAGTCTCGGGGCTCGTCAGCGAAGTACTTCTCCAGCGCTTCGGCCTGCCAGGCACGCAGTTTCGGAGCCGTGCCCCACGCCGCGCGATCTGGATAGGCCGGGGGAAGGTCGGCGGCTGATCCGCCGAAAAGCGATGGCTGGGAGAGGTCGTCGGGCACTGGTGTCTGGTCACTCCTGATCGTCACGGGTTCTGCGCGGAATGGACGCACTGCATCCGGTGACGACGTCGTCCTGTCGCGGCGTCGTCACTCGTCCACCCGGCTGGACACGTCACGGGGGATGACGCGCCGTCGGGCACTCACGATCGAGAGCGGTTACTCGTCGTTGTCGTTGTTGTCGTCGCCGCCGCGCATGGATTCGTAGATTTCCTTGCACTCGGGGCACACCGGGAACCTCTCGGGGTCCCGACCCGGCGTCCACACCTTGCCGCAGAGCGCGATCACGGGATCGCCGGAGAGCGCCGACTCCATGATTTTCTCCTTGCGCACATAGTGCGCGAACCGTTCGTGGTCTCCGGGCTCGGCGAGTTGACGCGTCTCTTCGCGTTCGATGGTCGCGGTGCCGCCGGGGGTCGTCCCGTAACCGGTATCGTCCAGCGGCTCGGACGTGTCAAGGACTTCGAGGGCTCGGTCAAACATCATGCGACCATTCTACGCTCGTGCCCCGGACGCGCTGAACCGAAATTGTCGTCGCTCGTCCGGGGCACAGAACCGCTCCATGAGCGTCTACCGGATTCTGGCCAGGTCCTGATAGAGCTCGGGGGCCCTCTTGTCGTACCAGGCTCCCCCGAGGCGAACGCCGACCCAGAGCATGGCTCCCCCATACAGACAGCCGACCACGAGCGCCATCCAGCCGAAGACGGGGTTCCCCGTGAGAGCCCCCACGCCCAGAAGGATCCAGACCGGGAGCGCCAGTCCCACGATGAGCAAGCTCGTGACGAATTGGATGAGCATGTTGGCCATCCCGGAATTGTTCTTCCGCGATTTCCAGGGGCTCTCCCCCGGGGCGGCGACCGGCAGGGCGTAGCGAACCGAGACGCAGGCGCCCACGCCCAAACCGGCCAGGAGCATACACATCGAGGCGCCGAGATTGGTGGGAATACCTCCCGGGGTGCCCTGAAGGAGCATCGCCACCGCGGATACCACGACGACGAGCGGCACGAAGATCGCGACCATGCCGAGGGTGCGCCCCCAACGATCCTGGAGCCCCGTGACCGGTGCCGTCATGTGCAGCGCAAAAGCGGTGTTGTCGTAGGAGACGGAGTAGGAGCTCTGCCAGGCGAGCATCCACCCGACCAGCGGCCCCACCATGGTCAGGGACGCTCCGCCGTTCGCGGTCCCCACGAACCAGAACACCACCAGGAAACCAGGGGCGACCAGCAGGTTCAGGTTCAGACGAGGGTCCTTGAAGTAGTAGGTGGCGGTTCGTGCCGCCACGGCGCCCACCGGTGATGCGGGGAATCTCGAGAACAGTCCGAGCGCGGATCCGGACTTGCTCCTGCTTGAGGACGATGCCCCGCCGGCGCCCACATGGCTGATCTGGTGCGCAATGACCGCCCGCCACAGCAGAAGGCCCCCGACCAGGCACACGGCCGTCACGACCAGTCGCAGCACGAGGACGAGCCACTGGCCCTGTGCCACGTCGCCGGGAAGCGCCCAAGCGACACCCAGCGGGGTCCATCCCAGAACCGAAGCGACGGCGTGGACCCACGAGGGCGAGAACAGGCTCTCCGTCAAGGACCCTGCGATGGGTCCGGCGCACAGCAGCGCCAGGAAGAACACGGCTCCAATGCCTTCCGCCAAGAAGCGTTTCTGGCGTATGGCCATGCCGAGCGCGCTCATCAGGCGGGAGCAGATCATGAGGATCAGGAATCCCAGGAATCCGGAGAACACCGACACCAGTGCCGGCAAGGGGGATGCCCACCCCAGCACCGGGAAGAACGATCCGATCAGCGTCATCATCCCGAAGATACTGATCACGGACCCCGCCAGCTGGCCCCCGAGGATCTCCCCCGGTTTGAGAGGGAACGGCGCCAGAATGTCCGGGTCCAGGGTCGAGTCCTGGCCGGAAATGACGACCGGGACGATGCACCACAGAGCCGTCACCAGCGCCCCGAGGATCACCGCGAGGCCCTGCACGGTCTCGGGCTCGCCACCGCGTTGGGCCATGAAGACCGCGAACACGGCGAACAGGCCGAGCACTGCGTACACCGCTCCGATGATCGTTCCGGCGAGCGCCCAGCCACTGCGTTTGAGCGAGGCCACGAAGTGCGCCCACTTCAGGCTCAGGAGGTTCCCAACCATGAAATCCCTTCCGACTCGACGCGACCGCCCACCAGGTCCACGAACACGTCCTCGAGGCTCGACTCGCCCCGAACCTCGTCGACCGTTCCGGCTGCGAGAATCGACCCCTGGTTCATGATGGCCACGTGGTCGCACATGCGCTGGACCAGGTCCATGACGTGGCTGGAAACGACGACGGTCCCGCCGTTTCTCACGAATCCTGCCAAGATGTCCCGAATATTGGAGGCCGAGACCGGGTCCACGGATTCGAAGGGTTCGTCCAGAACGAGGACCTTGGGAGCGTGGACCATCGCGGAAGCCAACGCGATCTTCTTGCGCATTCCGGCCGAATAATCGGTCACGGTCGTGTTTGCGGAGTCCGTCAGGTCCATCGCTTTCAACAGGTCCTCGGACCGTTCGGAGACCGTTTCCTTGTCGAGGCCGTGCAGCAAGCCGGCGTAGGTAATGAGTTGCCGGCCGGTCAGTCGATCGAAAAGATGCACTCCGTCCGGGAGGACGCCCACCAGGCTCTTGGCCTCGCGGGGCCTCTGCCAGACATCGATTCCGCGGATGCTTACGCTGCCACTGGTGGGCCGCAGCAGGCCCGTCGCCATGGAAAGGGTTGTCGTCTTGCCCGCTCCGTTGCGGCCGACGAGGCCGTACATCGATCCTGACGGGATCGTCAGATCGATGCCGTGGACGACTTCGCGGTCGCCGAAGGCCCGCGACAGGCTGTCGATGCGGATCGCTTCTCGGACGGATGGGGCCGAAGCCGCGTCGGTCCCCTGGCGATCCGGCGACGTCGTATCAAAGGGAGGCGGGCCACCGGCGTCGGAGGCCGGTTGCTGCCCCGTGGTGCTGAGGTGATTCGTGTCTCTGTCCATGGAAATATCACATCACGTGCGCACCCCGGCGTCATCAGCCCACGGGTTGAATCCGTGAGCTTCGCAGGCCGACGTGCATCGCCGTGTGGATCCTGCCATGTCGATCGACACGGAGCGAGGCGGCAGTCTCGTGCAGAATTCACGCCTCATCCTGCACCATCCTGCCGCCTCGCGAGGAGGAGTCCGGTGGCTCCGTTGCCGCAGTCGGTCAGAACAGAGCCCGCATCAGGGCTCCCCGCGCCTTGACCACTCGCTCGTCCTCCGCACCGACGACCTCGAACAGTTCGAGCAGTCGCTCGCGCACCGTGTCCTTGGTCTGCGCATCGGACCGCTGGATCAGGCGAATCAACCGGTTGAAGGCGTCCTCGACATGGCCACCGGAGACGTCGAGGTCTGCAACGGCCAATTGGGCCTCGACGTCGTCCGGACGGGAGGCCGCTGCTTCTCGGGCCTGATCCAGGTCCTGGTCCTGTACACGCTGCAGGAGGCCGACGCGCGCCAGCCCGATCTTGGCTTCCCGATCGGCGGGCTTGTCCCGCAAGGCTTCTTTGTAGGCATCGGCCGCGGCCTCGTAATCGCCCTGCTCGATAGCGGCCTGGGCCTTCTGGTGTTCGGGCGGCAAGGGGGCCGGCTCGGTTGTTCCCCCGGCGGCGACGGGTTCGAAGGTGCCCGTGAGCTGGGACTGCTGGGCCAGTTGCAGAACCTGGCCCAACAGCTCCTGGATCTGCTCGGCGGGCACCGGAGAGTTGTACATCGGCGCGGGCCGACCGCCGAGCATGGCGACGACCCCAAGTGTTCCCTGGATCTGGAAGGCCTGCGCTATCTCGGGGGCCTGGTCGATGTCCACGGCCGCCAGCAGAATACGACCGCCTGCCTGGTTCACGAGTTGCTCGAGCTGGGCGACCGAGTCGACGGCCTGCTGGTCCTTGCCGCTGTACAGGGCGAAAACAACGGGGCCCCGCCCGGACAGCTGCGCGACTTCCTGGAACTCTTCGGTCGTGGTGACCGCGCGACGGTACGTCGTCCCTCCGCCGGTCTGGCTCGGAGCGCCCTCCGGCTGGGCCGAACCGCTCATCTGCGACAGGTCGGGAGCCGATCGCACCGAATCCGGAATGTTCTCCTCCGGCTGCGGCTGCGCGTCGGTCGAGCCGAACGGTCCTGAAGTCATGTCATCAATCCTTTCGCCGTGGGATGTCCCTGCGAGACTCACGATATTGGCACAATCATCTCAAACACGCGGAAGCGGTCCCAACCACGTACGCCGTCCGGGTAATCTCGGTCCTGGAGGACCGTCGTCGGAGAGAGGAGCTGCATGCCAGGCAGCAAACGGCCGGACAAGGCCCAGGGCCGGGGCGCAGTGAGCCGGTTGCGTTCTCTGCTGGGAAAGAAGGGCGGCGCTCCTTCCTTCCCCGGGGCCAAGCCACGGCCGCGGTTCGGCCTGCCCGACGTCGATGTACCTCAGCATGGACCGAGCGGCCAGGGGGCAAGCAACGAGGCGCCCCTGGGGGCCCCGTCCGGGACGGAGGATTCAGCGTCCGAGGAGTTCGACGACGCCCCGAGGACCGGTCCGGACCAGGCCGACCCTGGGCACGCGACGACAGCCTCCACAGCGATGGATGAGACCATGCCGGTCCGCAATCCCGTCCAATTCGGCTTCCTGGTCACCGTGGGTGTCGGCCTGGCGCTGCTGGTCTACTACCTCGCGGCCAACGTCGGTGCCCTCGGCGGATGGATCACGGGCGCAATGTTCATCGCCCTCGGCCTGGACCCGATCGTCCGGTGGTTCGAGTCCAGGGGGCTGCCGCGCATCGGCGGCGTCGCGATCGTGCTCCTGGGGTTCGCCGGCATCGTGGTGCTCATGGCGACGGTCGTGATTCCGAGCATTGCCCGGCAGGCCCTGGGATTCATCAATGGCTTTCCCCAGACCTTCGACGATTTCCTGTCCTCGAATTTCATGGGGGAATTGGACGACCAATTCGGTATCAGGGACAAGGTCGAGAACGAGGCCGGCAAATTCTTCGACACGGCATTCAGCGATTCGAGCCTGATCGGAAACTTCCTCAATAATCTGATCAACGCCGGGTCTGCCGTCGCGCAGGTCATCACGGGAACACTCATCGTCATGTTCCTGGCCCTGTACTTCGTGACCTCATTGCCGACGATCAAGGCCTGGGGCATCCGCCTGGCGCCCCGGTCCCGACGTCGCCGCGTCGCCGAACTCACGGAAAAGATCACCCAGTCCGTGGGCAACTACGTCATGGGGCAGGCCGTCGTCGCCCTGCTCAACGCGACCTTTGCCCTCATCGTCATGTCCCTCGTCGGCGTCAATTTTCCCCTGCTGTGCGCGTTTGTGGTGCTGCTGCTCGCCTTCGTGCCCCTGGTGGGCGGGGTCGTGGCCGGGATCCTCGTCACGTTCATCGCCCTGTTGAACGGGTGGCAGTCGGCCGCCGTCTATGCCATCTGCTATTTCGCATACCTCCAGATCGAGGCCTATTTCATTTCGCCCCGAATCATGAGCAAGGCCGTGGCGGTCCCCGGCTCCGTCGCGGTCATCGCGGTCGCGGGAGGCGGAGCGCTGTGGGGCGTTCTCGGTGCCATCATCGCGATTCCGGTGGCGGCTTCCGCCATGCTCCTGATCCGCGAGGTGTTCATCCCCCGCCAGGACCGCAGGTAGCAGCAGGCCTGGTCAGTCGTTGGTCTCGGTACCGACGTCGCCTTCCCAACTGGTCTTGAGACGTACGGGCCGACCGGCAACCCTCGAGACGATCTCGTCGTGGGCGCGACGGACGTATTTTTCACCGACCCACAGGTGCTTGGCCCCGTCGATTCCCTTGACCTCGGCCTGAGGGATCGCGGCAAAGCGTTCGCGGGCCGCGTCGGGCTGCAGATAGTCGTCCTTCTCGGGGACCAGCACGGTCAGGGGAAGGCCGCTCTCGGCCCACGCACCCAGGTCTTCCTCGGTCGCACGGTGCAAAGGCGGCGAGAGCAGAATGCCGCCGCTGACCTGCGATACCACGGGTTCCCTCGATCCGTATCGGAGGACGAGCTCGGTTCCGAAGGACCACCCCACGAGCCAGATGTTCGACAACCCGCGATCGCGGAGGAACCGCATCGCTGCCAGGACGTCGGCCTGCTCCCCCACACCGTCCTCGAATGAACCGTCGCTGGTCCCCCTCGGCGAGCTCGTTCCGCGCGTGTTGAAGCGGAGCACGCCGAGGTGCGCCAGGGCGGGCAGCCGGTAGGAGGCCTTCTTGTACACGTGGGAGTCCATGAAGCCTCCGTGCGTGGGCAGAGGGTGAAGGCACAGCAGAATCGCGGCGGGGTCAGCGCGTTCCGGAAGGGCCAGCTCACCGACCAAGGTCTTGCCGTCGTCCGTCGTGAACTCGATGTTCTCCCGTCGGGCGGGCAGGACCGTCGTCGGCCCGATCTCGATGGGGCCGTCGGTGCGGGTATCGGCCTGAGCAGGTTGTGAAGTCGCCATGCTCTCGATTCTACG
Organism: Rothia koreensis; assembly: GCF_004136575.1. Taxonomy (GTDB): domain Bacteria; phylum Actinomycetota; class Actinomycetes; order Actinomycetales; family Micrococcaceae; genus Rothia; species Rothia koreensis. The sequence continues at coordinate 417,473 of NZ_NOIQ01000001.1, read as the reverse complement.
GGCGCACGCTTCCCCGAACGTCCCGTGAAGATCGAGGGGCGCGTCGTCGTGCCGAGGCGGCGTTGCGAGTCAGCGAATCTCCCAGCACCGGGCGTGCCAGTGCCGACGGTCCTCGATCGCTCGTTGGTCCCCAAAGAGATGGTCGTTCTTCCACACGACGTAATGCGCGGTCCCTACGGGGATGCCCCGGCCACAGCCAGGGCAGGTGTACGGCTTCCTCGCTCCCGACGCCGGGACGTAACGCACGTACCATTCGCCGAGCTCATCCCTCTCGATGCGGGGCGCCGGGTCCAGGGCACGTGAGATGTCCCCTCCCGAGGACCCGGAGAATCTCTGCCATTTGCTCGGACCGGCCTTGCCGTGCCCCGACTGGGTGCGCCGGGGGTTTCTCCGAGAACGTGCCATGTCATCATTGTGGCACAGGCGAAACTGCGCCCGTTCGGCCGTCCCGGTAGAGTGAGCCGGGTGCGTCTAGTAATAGCTGATTGTTCCGTAGATTACGAAGGTCGACTCAAGGCCCATCTCCCTCTGGCCACGCGTCTTCTCATGGTCAAGGCCGACGGATCCGTGCTGGTCCACTCGGACGGTGGTTCCTACAAGCCGCTGAATTGGATGTCCCCACCGGCGACCACCCGGATCGAGACCCGCGAGGACCAGGACTTCGACGACGATGCCGTCGAGCGGTGGATCGTCCAGGCCGCCAAGTCGGATGACCGGCTCGTGGTTCGGATCTTTGCCAAACACCACGAGTCCGACCACCAGCTCGGGGTGGATCCCGGGCTCATCAAGGACGGCGTCGAGGCGGACCTCCAAAGACTGCTCGCGGACCAGATCGAGACGCTGGGCGACGGGTACAGCCTGATCCGCAGGGAGTATCCCACGGCCATCGGTCCCGTGGACATCCTCGCGCGCGACGCCACCGGGCACACCGTGGCCATCGAGTTGAAGAGGCGCGGGGACATAGACGGCGTCGAGCAGTTGACTCGGTACCTCGAACTGCTCAACCGCGACCCCGTCCTGTCCCCGGTGCGCGGAATGTTTGCGGCCCAGCTCATCAAGCCCCAGGCCCGGACACTCGCGGAGGACCGCGGCATCGCCTGCGTGACTCTCGATTACGATGCGATGCGCGGCGTCGACGATTCCGAGGGCCGCCTGTTCTGAATCACCGGCGGTGGTACGCCAAGGGCCCGGCACTGTGGTCAGTGCCGGGCCCTTGGTCCGTTCCGAACGACTTCTGCGTCGCGGGCTGCTACAGGTCGGAGCTGCTGGTCGCAGCGATCACGACGCTGTCGTTGGACACCGTGAGGAATCCTTCCTGCAGACGAGCCGTCTTCCGCTCACCGTCAACGGGGTCGATCACGAGTTCCCCGTCCTCCGCCAGGAGGGCGAGGGTCGGCGCATGGCCCGCCATCACGCCGATGTCACCGGCGGCGGTGCGGGCGCGCACATACTTGGCTTCGCCCTTCCACACGACGGCCTCGCGGGAAACCACTTCTACCTTCAGAACGGATGCCATGATCAGTTACCGCCCTGTTCCTTGAGCTCGGCCCACTGGCGCTCGACGTCGTCCAGGCCACCGACGTTGTAGAACGCCTGCTCGGGGACGTGGTCCAGTTCGCCGTCGCAAATCGCGGTGAAGCCCTCGATCGTGTCCTTGATGTTGACGGTCGAGCCCTCGACACCGGTGAACTGCTTCGCGGTGTAGGTGTTCTGGGACAGGAACTGCTCGATGCGGCGTGCGCGCGAGACAACGACCTTCTGCTCCTCGGACAGCTCGTCGACACCGAGGATCGCGATGATGTCCTGCAGGTCCTTGTTCTCCTGCAGGATCGACTTCACGCGCACGGCGGTGTCGTAGTGGTCCTGGCCGATGTACTGGGGGTCGAGGATTCGCGACGTCGAGGTCAGCGGATCCACGGCCGGGTACAGACCGCGCGAGGCAATGTCACGGGACAGCTCGGTGGTCGCGTCCAAGTGAGCGAACGTCGTGGCCGGTGCCGGGTCGGTGTAGTCGTCCGCGGGAACGTAGATCGCCTGCATCGAGGTAATCGAGTGCCCGCGGGTCGAGGTGATGCGCTCCTGGAGCACGCCCATCTCGTCGGCCAGAGTCGGCTGGTAGCCCACCGCCGAGGGCATGCGACCGAGAAGGGTCGAAACCTCGGAGCCCGCCTGGGTGAAGCGGAAGATGTTGTCGATGAACAGCAGCACGTCCTGGTTCTTGACGTCGCGGAAGTACTCGGCCATGGTCAGGCCGCTCAGCGCGACGCGCAGACGCGTTCCCGGGGGCTCGTCCATCTGGCCGAAGACCAGGGCGGTGTCCTTGAGAACACCGGCCTCGTCCATCTCGACCCAGAGGTCGTTGCCCTCACGAGTACGTTCGCCGACACCGGCGAAGACCGACGTACCACCGAAGTTGCGGGCAACACGGGTGATCATTTCCTGGATCAGCACGGTCTTGCCCACGCCGGCGCCACCGAACAGACCGATCTTGCCGCCCTGGATGTAGGGGGTCAGCAGGTCGATGACCTTGATGCCGGTCTCCAGCATCTGGGTCGAGCCCTCGAGCTGCGCGAAGTTCGGTGCTTTGCGGTGGATGGGCCAGAATTCGCTGGCCTCGATCTGGTCGTCGTCGACGTCGAGCGAATTGCCCAGAACGTTGAAGATGTGCCCCTTGACGCCGTCACCGACGGGAACGGAGATGGCGGCCCCGGTGTCCTGGACCGGGGTGCCACGGACCAGTCCGTCGGTCTGCTGCAGGGAAATCGCGCGGACCAGGTTGTCACCGAGGTGCTGCGCAACCTCGAAGGTGATCTTCTTGGTCTGGCCGCCGATGGTCAGCTCGGTGGTCAGAGCGTTGTAGATGTCGGGGACCTGGCCGGCCGGGAACTCGACGTCGACCACGGGGCCGATCACTCGAGCTACGCGTCCGACGCCGCCCTGGACCGACGCGTTGGTCGATTCGTTCATGGTGGCTGTCATTCTTTCACTTACCTCTTCGCAGAAATCTCTGTGCGCACGTTCTGTACGTGGTGTCTGTGGATGGGATGGTCAGGAGGCGGCCAAGGAATCGGCACCCGCTACGATCTCGCTGAGCTCCTGGGTGACCTCCGCCTGGCGGGCGTTGTTCATCAGGCGCGTGTACTGCTTGACGAGATCGTCGGCGTTGTCGCCCGCGGACTTCATCGCGCGCTGGCGGGAAGCCAATTCGCTCGCGGCCGCCTGGAGCAGGCAGGAGAAGATCCGCGTTTCGATGTACCTGGGCAACAACTGGTCGAGGACTTCCTCCGCGCTCGGTTCGAACTCGAAGGATGCGGCGTTGTCGAATTCGTCGTCGCTGACGTCCTCGCCCGGTACGATCTCCTCGCCCATCTCCTTCGCGTCCACGACGGTCAGGGGCAGCAACCGGAGAATCTTGGGCTCTTGGGAGACCATCGACTGGAACTGGGTGTAGACGATGTGGAGGTCGTCCACGCCGCCTTCCTCGTACGGAGTCGAGTAACGGTCCAGGAGGACCTCTCCGATCTCCCGAGCCGTCTCGACGTGGGGATTGTCCGTGTCCCCCGTCCACACCTTCTCGTAGGTACGATTGCGGAAATCGTAGTACTGCTGGGCCTTGCGCCCGACGATGTAGAGCTCGACCTCACGACCGTCCTGGCGCAACCGCTCAATCAGGCCTTCGGCCTTCTTGATCGCGTTGACGGAGTAGGACCCGGCCTTGCCCATGTCACTCGTCATGACCAGAACGGCCGACCGACGTGATTCCGAACCGTCGCTGATGAGCGGGTGCGTGATCGACGTCTGGGTGGCCACTGCGCTGACGGCCCTGGTCAGGGCGTTCGCGTAGGGACCGGTCTCGTTCGAACGCCTGCGGGCACGGTTGATGCGGGAAGTCGCGATCATCTCCATCGCCTTGAAGATCTTCTTCATGGACGACGTCGAAGCAATCTTCCGACGGTAAACCCTGATCTGGGCTCCCATAGAGCTTCCTTTCAGCCCGGACGGTGCGCGGCCCCTTCCGGAACCGCGCACCCTCAGGTCTTATCGCTTGACGATCTGTTCCTGATCAACGTCCGCATCGTTCACGGGAGTGGCCTCCTCGTTCCCGGCCTGCACCGAACCCGAGGCGTTGTTCTGGCCCGCCGTGAAGTCGCGCTTGACGCTCTCGACCGCAGTCTGCAGCGCGGAGACGGTGTCGTCCTCGAGCTTTCCGGTATCCCGAATGCTGTCCAGCACGTTGGTCTGCCGACGCAGGTGGTCGATGAAGCGCTCCTCGAAGTCCAGCACCTGCGACACCTCGAGGTCATCGAGATGGCCCTTGGTTCCGGCCCAGATCGAGACGACCTGCTCCTCGACGGGGTACGGGGTGTACTGGGGCTGACGGAGCAACTCCATGAGGCGTGCGCCCCGGACGAGCTGCCGGCGGGACACCTCGTCCAGGTCGGAGGCGAACATCGCGAATGCCTGCATCGACCGGTACTGAGCGAGGTCCAGCTTGAGCGTTCCGGAAACCTTCTTCATCGCCTTGATCTGTGCCGAACCGCCCACACGCGAGACCGAGACGCCGACGTCGACCGCCGGGCGCTGGTTCGAGTTGAAGAGGTCCGACTGAAGGAAGATCTGACCGTCGGTAATCGAAATGACGTTGGTCGGGATGAAGGCCGAGACGTCGTTCGCCTTGGTCTCGATGATCGGCAAACCGGTCATCGACCCCGCACCGAGCTCGTCCGAGAGCTTCGCGCAACGCTCCAACAAACGGGAGTGCAGGTAGAAGACGTCACCCGGGTAGGCCTCGCGTCCCGGAGGACGACGCAGGAGGAGGGACACCGCGCGGTAGGCCTCGGCCTGCTTGGAGAGGTCATCGAAGACGATGAGCACGTGCTTTCCGCCGTACATCCAGTGCTGACCGATCGCGGAACCGGCGTAGGGAGCCAGATACTTGAAACCAGCGGCGTCGGATGCCGGGGAGGCAACGATCGTGGTGTACTCGAGGGCGCCGTTCTCTTCCAGGGTCTGGCGAACCGAGGCGATGGTCGATGCCTTCTGGCCGACGGCGACGTAGATGCAACGCACCTGCTTGTTGACGTCTCCCGATTCCCAGTTGTCCTTCTGGTTCAGGATGGCGTCCACGCCGAGGGCGGTCTTGCCGGTCTGGCGGTCACCGATGATCAGCTGACGCTGTCCCCGACCGATCGGGATCATGGCGTCGATGGCCTTGGTACCGGTCTGCAGGGGCTCATGAACCGACTTGCGCTGGGTCACGCCCGGAGCCTGGAGCTCCAGGGCACGGCGACCTTCCGACTCAACGGGTCCCAGATCGTCGATCGGCTGGCCCAACGGGTCGACGACGCGGCCCAAGAATGCATCGCCCACGGGAACCGAAAGGACTTCCCCGGTTCGATGAACTTCCTGTCCTTCTTCAATGCCGGCGAAATCGCCGAGTACGATCGCTCCGATGTCGCGAGTATCGAGGCTCTGGGCCAGGCCCAGCGTTCCGTCCTCGAAGCGAAGAAGCTCGTTCGCCATGACCGAGGGAAGGCCCTCGACACGGGCGATGCCATCAGCTGCGCTGCTGACGCGTCCGACTTCCACTCGCTGTGCGTCGCCGGGTTCGTACGATGCCGCGAACTCGTCGAGCGCGCTGCGGACATCATCGGCATTGATGGTCAAATCGGCCATCTTGTGTCCCTGCTCTCCTTGATTGGTGGTCCCACGTGCTGTTGGAACCGAGTGTACGTGTATGGGGGTGGATCGCACCGTGAATTCCGGACGGCCTCACGAGTGATCCAACTGTGTATCAGACTGAATCGCTGCGGGCGGTCGTCACGAGGCAGACAGTGTCTGGTCCAAATTCGCGATGCGGGTGGACATGGTTCCGTCGATGACCTCGTCCCCGACCTGAACCTTGATACCGCCGACGACGTCCGGATCCACCGTGACGTCGAGGGTCATGTCCCGCTGGTAAACGCCGGAGATGGCCTTCTCGAGGCGATCGAGCCTCTGGTCGTCGAGGGGAACACTGGTGGTGACCTTCGCAATGAAACGCTGCGAAAGCGACACCAGGATTCCCGCGAACTTCTCGGCGAGGTCGGCCGGAAGAACCCCACGCGGGTGCTCCACGATCTGGTCGATCAGCAGGCGGCCTTCCTCGGTCCTGGCGGGACTGATTCGCGCAGCCAACTGCTTCTTCGCCGATGCGTCCGCACGCTGGTCGGTCAATGCCGTCTGGATCTCCGGAGATGCCTGGACCGCCTTGGAGAAGTCCAGGACGTCGTCGATCACTTCGGAGAGTGCATCCTTGCCGGCCCGGTTCTCCGCGGCGAAGGCCGCCGCGAGCACCCCGAGGTGTTCCAGGGCATCGCCGAGTTCCCGCTCGGCAGACCAACGAGCCTCCGCCGCGCGCGCCACGGATTCACGCACGGCGGGGTAAACCTTGCCCTCCAGAACGGAAGAGGCGATCTTGCCGCGCACTTCCTGCTCTCGCGAGGGGTCGGTCAGACCGCGGCGCAGTGCGCCGTTGTTGTCCACCAGATCGGCGACCGAGAAGAGCTCCTCGCTCATCGAGGCATTGGCCTCGGTGGAGAAACGCTGCTCGAACAGCCGGCTCAGCTTCGTGAGTGATTCAGTCGATACGCCTGCCATTACTTGGTCGCACCTGCACTTCGTTGCTGGGACGACTCGAGGTCGGCCAGGAAGCGGTCCACCACGCGGTTGGAGCGTTCGTCGTCGTTCAACGACTCCCCAACGATCTTGCTGGCGAGTTCGGTGGCCAGGGTGCCCACCTCGGTGCGCAGGGAAACCAACGCGGCCGAACGTTCGGCCTGGATGGTCTTCTGTGCATTCTCGGTGATCCTCGCCGCCTCGGTAGCGGCACGCTCCTTGTGTTCGGCGACGATCTGTTCGCCTTCCGCACGAGCGTCCTCGCGGATCTTCTGCGCTTCGAGTCGAGCGGACTCCAGCTGCTGGTTGTACTCCTCACGAGCAGCCGCAGCCTCGGCCTGGGCCTTTTCGGCCTTGGCCAATCCACCCTCGATTGCCTCCTTGCGATCCTGGTAGATCTTCTCGAAGGTCGGGGCGATGAACTTGACGACGATGTACAGAAGGATCAGGAACCCGAGGCCGGTGATGAGAACTTCCCACCAGTCAGGGCGAAGAGGGCTTGCACCCTCTTCCGCTGCCATCAAGAGTGACATAAAGGAGATTCCTGTTCTCTAGTTCTGTCTTGGATTGAGCAACCGGTTGGGGCTACTGGATGAATGCCAGAACCAGACCAAGAATCGCGAGAGCCTCGACCACGGCGAAGCCCAGGAACAGCATGGGCTGCAGGACGCGCTGGGACTCGGGCTGGCGTGCAACGGAGGTCATGTAGGCCGCGAAGATGAGGCCGACGCCGACACCGCCGCCGATGGCTGCGAGACCGTAACCGATGGCGCTGAGCGAACCTGTGATTTCCATTGGCTTTTTCCTTTCGTGATGCCCGATGCCGGGCTCTGTGTGCCGCGAGGGCATGTCTATGGCGGTGGGTCCGCTCATGTCAGGGCGGGACCCAGATCCAGGTTTCCCCGGAATTCTAGTGTGCTTCGGCCACGGCTCCCTGGAGGTAGACCGCGAACAGAAGCGTGAAAACGTAAGCCTGGATGGCCTGAATGAGCAGCTCCAGGAAGAACAGGAAGATTCCGAAGACGCCGGAGAACAGCGAAGCCACAATCCCGAAACCGCCGACTTCCTGGATCAGGAAGGCAGTGAGGCTCGCGGCCACCATGATGGCCATGTGCCCGGCGAACATCGTGGCGAACAGACGCAGGGAGTGGGTGATCGGTCGAATGATCAGGTTCGAGAGGAACTCGATCGGAATCAGGATGACGTAAAAGGCCGGGGGAACTCCCGAGGGCATCGTCATGGCCTTGAGGAAGCCGCCGAGGCCCTTGTTCTTGATGCCCGCGGCAATCCAGCAGAGGTAGGCGAATCCGGCCATGAAGTAGGCGCTGCCCGCGTGGGAGAACGTGGGCAACTGCAGGAACGGGATGGATCCCCAGAGGTTGTTGACCAGGATGAAGAAGAAGGACGCGAACAGGAGCGGAACGAACGGCTTGAAGTGATGGACGCCGATGATGTCCTTCGCCAACGAGTTCCTGACGAAGCCGTAGCCCATTTCACCGGCGAACTGCATTTTCCCGGGAACCATCGAGCGGCGCCGGCCGGCGGCCATGAAGAAAACGGCCACCACGGCAACCGCCAACAGCATCAGGAGCATCTGCTTGCCGAAGCCGAAGCTGCCGATGTGGAACAGATCAGGCAGATGCATGTCCTCGATCGTGGGGGCCTGATATTCCGCGACGACGTGCCCGGTTTCCAGCAAGGCGTGTCCTTTCTCAGGAAGGTTAGCGTCCTCGAAGCCAGAGCTTGCTCAAGGCCTCGATCAAGTATTCGGTCAGTTGCTTGAGGGAGGTCTGTTAGCGACTATTCGTCGCCGTCCTGCGGCCGCATATGGAGGTACACCAGGTACAAGCCGGCGGAGGCCCCTATGCCAGCGCCGAGCCACACTATCCAGTGCGTTCCCAGCAAGCGATCCAGCAAAAAGCCTACCAAACTCCAGAAGGCCGTACCGATCACGAGGTAAACGAGAATCATGACCGCTCCGGACAGCCCGCCCTGCTGGACCAGGTCGCCTGCGCTGCGCAGGTCCTTCCGATCCGGCTGGTCGCCGCTGCGCGCAGCACCGTTCTGTCGGTCCGAGGTCATAGATTCCTGCCGTCCTCATCGTGGTCCGAGGCCTCGTCGTGCCGTTCGGGCAACGATTCGACCGTTGAGAAATATGGTATCCGGAGTCGGCGGATGACCCATAGTTGAGTGCCCAGGACCACGACGACGCCGATGATCGCGCCGGACAGAGCCCATCCCCCGGACCATCCGTGCGGGAACGGAATCAGCAACAGAAATACGCCGCCGACCATGGCCTTGAGGACGTAGCCGATCAGCAGGTACAGCGCGGGGTCCTGTTCGAGGCGCGCTACCACCACGCTCAGCAGCCACGCGACGGCCGAGGCGAGAACCACAATCCCTGTGCCGAATGCCGCAGCCGGCGCCGCGCGGGGGGCGTCACAAAGTGCCGCGATCGTGACGAACGTTACAGCGGCAAGGCAGACGTTGCCCAGGGCGGCCTCGCTCAGGGCTCGCCCCGGGGTGTCCGTCTGCCTGTCATGCCGAAGCCACGGGAGGGGCTTCATCGCCGGCGGCCCAGGATTCGACCAATGATGATGGGGAGCGCGAGGTACAGGACCACGATGCAGACCACGAGCAACCCCATCCACATGAGCCCGTCGACCTCGAAGGGCAGGGCCAGCACGGTGATGATGGTGACCGCGACGGTCGCCGCCGTCACAGTCAGGGCCGAACCGATGTGCCCGAAGCCCAAATCCGCCAGCTGCTGGTACACGTGCTGCCGATGAGGCTGGTACCAGGCCTCTCCCCGATAGATCCTTTTGACCAGGGTGAATCCGGTGTCTGCCAGGTAGATGATGAGCGGGGAAAGGATGTACTCGACATAGATGTTGGACAGAAACGCGCCGACCGCGCAGCACGCGATTGCCCCGCCGAGAAAGTACGAGCCCGTGTCCCCCAGGAACACCCGCTTTCCCAGCAGGTTCCAGGGGAGAAAGGCCAGGAAGGCGCCCGCGATCGCAATACCGCACACCACGAGCCACGTCAGATTGGTAGCCCACCCCGCGTAGGCGTAGGCCGCGCCGACCACGAAGCCGTGGAGCCCCGAAATTCCGTTGAGCCCGTCCATGAAGTTGGCGACGTTGATGTAACCGGCGATCGCGAGCATTCCCACCGGAATCCACCAGGCGGGCGTCCCCAGGACGAAGGTCAGGGCCGAGGTGATGGCAAGCCCGATGAGCAGCTGGAGACCCGCCCTGGACCGCACCGGCAACCCTCGGTAGTCCTCGATCCAGCCGAGGGCCGCGGAACAGATCATTCCGACGACCACGGTGGTCATGACGGAACGATCGACGTCGACGAGCGCCATGACCGCGCTGACGCCCAGCGAGAGCAGCGCGGCGAGCGCGGTTGCCAGCCCCATGCCTCGGACGGTCGGAACCGTGTGGGAGGACCTGTGGCCAGGAACGTCCACGATCCCGAGCCAACGCAGGAACGGCAGAATGGCCAGTGGAAGGGCGAGCCCGAGCACCAGGGCCACGAGTCCTGGAACAAGGAATTGGGTCAGTCCGGGCGACGTCGTCTCGATCACGCCGTCTCTCCCCTCTCGCCGTCAGCATCGACGTCCGGCGGGTCGGAAGGATTCGAGGTCGTGCCCTTCTCGGGCGGCGGGACGACGGGTATCTCCTGCGTCGTCGGAATGTTTCCGCGAACCTTCCATTCGTGGCGGTCCAGGCTCTCGGGATCGAGCTGGACGGACTGGGTGTGAGAAATCTGCGGGTGCCCGCGGTGTGTACCGACCTCTCCGGCGCCGACGAGGTCCTCGTGCAACTTCTCCCCCTGGCGCAATCCCGTGAACACGATCTCGATGTCGTTCCTGCCGCTCATCTGGATGAGATGCCGGGCGACGTCGTAGATGCGCACGGGCTGGCCCATGTCCAGAATCAGGACCTCGCCCGGAGCCCCGATGGCGCCGGCCTGAATCACCAGCTGGCAGGCCTCGGGGATGGTCATGAAGTATCGGGTGGCGTCCTTGTCGGTGACGGTGATCGGGCCGCCACGGCGTATTTGCTCGGTAAACAGGGGCAGCATCGACCCTCGGGACCCGAAGACATTGCCGAAGCGCACCGAGGCGTACCGGCCGTCGGTGTGATTGCCCATCCACGCGGTCATCTGTTCGGCCATGCGTTTGGAATGCCCCAGGACCGTGGTGGGGTCGGCGGCCTTGTCCGTGGAGACGTTGACGAAGACCTCGACGTCGACCGACGCCGCCGCCTGGAGCACGTTGCGGGAGCCCTCGACATTGGTCTGCCAGGCCTCGTTCGGATACTGCTCGAGCAAGGACACGTGCTTGAGGGCCGCGGCATGGAACACCACCTGCGGCCTCCTTAGAGCGAAGATCCCGGAGAGGGCCTCCTGGTCCCTGATATCGGCCAGCACCGTGTCCTGACCGTCCAGGAGCCCTCGACCCGTCATGGAAATCTGCGTCGCCTGGAGCGCCGACTCGTCGCGGTCCAGCATGATCAATTCCGCGGGCGAGAAGTGCGCGATCTGGCGACACAACTCCGACCCGATGGAGCCGCCCGCCCCGGTCACCAGGACCCGCTTGTCGGTGAGGTACTTGGCAATGCCTTCGACGTTGATGTCGACGGCGCGCTGACCCACGATGTCCTCGAGCCTGATATCGCGCAGGTCGAGGGTGCTGCCCGTGGTGTTCCCGAAGACATCTCGCAGAGGGGGCGCCGTCAGGATCCGCACGTCCATGCCCTCGAGTTCCTCATTGACCCGCGTCATGAGCGAAGACTTCACGTTGGCCATGGCGATGATGAGCACACTCGCGTTGGAGCGCCTCATGACCTGTCGCAGGTTCGTGATATTGCCGGACACCGGAACAGAGTTGATGCGCAGGTGCTTCTTCGCGGGGTCGTCGTCGATCAGGGCAACCGGGAGGTACGGCGAATCCTTGTCCTGCACCATCTGGGTGATGAGGGTGTTGGCCAGGAACCCCGCACCGTACACGACCGCGTGCGGCGCATGCGCGCTGGGCTTCGACTTGGACTCGACGTACATGCGCTTCAGATAGCGCACCGCGGCCATGAACAACAGCGCGAACGGGAAGGCGATGAGCGGGATCGACCGGGGCATGTGCAACGACACACCGAAAATCAGCAATACGATCTGGACCAGCGAGGTGACGATGACCGTCACGAGCATGAGCGCCTTGGCCTCGTCGAAGCTGCCGAAGCTGTACCGACCTCGGTACAGCGCGAAGAGGCTGCCGACCATGAGTTGGGCTGCCACGGCGACGACGCACACCAGCACCAGTCCCGGCACGTGGACCAGTTTGTAGTCCATCTCGTACCGAAGGAAAAGACTCAGCAGAACCGCCACGACCCACGCCAGGGCGTCCAGAAAGATCTGGGTCCAGATCCAGAACCGTGGACGTTCGTAACCGGTGCTCGACCGGTCACCATACTGTTCGGAACCGCTCATTCGAGGTGGCTTCCTTCCTGTCGCGGGTCATGGGCACCGCGGGACGTCCGCGACTCCCGGGTCGGGCCATGGGACGGACCGTCGGCGCCTTCGGTGTCGCGCGAGCCCCGGGAACCAATGAGCGCGCGGTATGCGCCGATCCTCACCGATCTCGGAACGAGGCGGTACCCGCCGCGCACCACCACATTACGCGCCCACCGGACGGGGCCGATGAAACCGGAGGCACGCAGATGCCTCTGGAGAACCAGTTCCCGCCGCGCGGCGCCCCAGCCTCCCCGGCGATCCCAGGAGGCATGACCGGCCCTGTACTTCACGAGCGGCTCGGCGACGTTCCCGACCGCGTACCCGGCCTCGAGCATCCTGGCCCACAGCCCGTAGTCCTCGGCCCCAGGGATTGGTTCGTATCCCCCCACGGCACCCACCGCTTCGGAATCGAAAACCACCGTGGGATGACACAACGGGTTGCGCAGCGCAGCAATGCGGCGAATCTGCTCCGACCCAGTCTCGACTTCACGTACAGATTGAATTTCGGAGAATGATTCATCCATCTCGAACATCGCCGATCCCACGGCGTGGAATCGCCCATCCCTCACGGAAGGGACCAACGTTTCGAAGCGTTCCGGCAAGGACTCGTCGTCCGCGTCGGCCCGCGCCACCACGCGATAGGAACAAAGCTTCAACCCCACATTGAGGGCGTTGGCCAACCCGCCGTTGCGGCCCAGCCTCTTCACGGAGACTGCAATCCCCTTCTGCTCGATGCCCCGGACGGATTCCCGAACGGCCTCCTCGAGATCGGAGCCGACCGGCCCATCGACGACCAGCACCACCTCGGACGGGGGCAGGGTCTGCTCATGGACGTTGGAGGCAATGGCCCGGCGCAACCCGTCCGGGGTATCACCGTGGTAGACCGGCATGAGAAGGGTAAAACCCTCATGTTCAAGTTCAGACTTATTTTTTCCGGTCGGCTCGACGCCGTGCACCGGGTCCGCACCCGAGGAACCATGGGGCGCCGCGTGGATGCTCAGGTCGTAGCTTCCCTCGAGGACTTCCTCGTTGCTCCGGGGCGCGCGCAGGGCATCGCGAACACCCTGGGACAGGTACCGCAGTACCGCCGTTCTGTCCTCGCTGTTGCGGAAGGTGCGCAGCCACAGCCGCCCCGTGGCGCCCGCGTACAGAATCTTTTCCCACGGAGCCAGGGACTGGCTGCGAGTGAAGACCCACAGCTTGTTCCGGACGTCGTTGTAGAACCGGGGCCCGGGGTCCGCGTCCGTCGTGCCGAACGTCTTGGTGTGATGCACGACCACGGAGGCCGGCAGCGTCACGGCGTCGCGGAACCTCGCGAGCCTGGTCGAATACTCGAAATCGTCGTTCCAAATGAAGTAGTCCGCCCAGGGCAAGCCGATTCTCCGCATGGCTGCCGCATCCATGAGGAGTGAGACAAAGGATCCCGAGCGAATCGTCGTCCCGCCGACCGCAGCAGCCCGCGCCTTCTGTTCGTGGGTGGCCCCGATGCGTTGGATCATGGAGTTCATGGGGTGTTCCCGGCCGTCCGTCCACACCACGTTGCTCGCCACGAACGCGGGCCGCTCCTCGGGCGCTTCCGCGTAGGAGGACCAGGCGGACACGGATTCCGCGAGGGTCTCGGCCAACGGCTCGGTGTCGTCGTCCATGACCCACACCAGGTCGGCGTCGTGCACGGCGAGCGCGCGGTCAATGCCCACCGTGAATCCGCCGGCGCCTCCGAGGTTGTCTCTCAGCCTGACCACGTCGATCGGCAGGCTGTAGTCCAGCTCGTCGAGGAATTCCGGTGTGCCGTCGGTCGACGCATTGTCGACGAGCACGACCTGATCGGGAACCACGCGGCCCCCGGCGATACCCGAGAGAGTGGTTCTCAGCAGACGGAGACGGTTGTAGGTCACCACTACGGCAACCACTCGTGGGCTCGGGGTGTCTCCCGGCCCGGCATCGCTGTTCGGCTGCACTCTTTCCTCTCCCCTCGTGCTCGTCGATCGGACGGCACGAGCTGGTCTTCCTTCCTGCGGCCCGCAGGCCCGTCAGGTGAAGTTAGGGCGATTCGGTCAGTAAGGTGGTGTCCAGAAGGTGCGAGGATTGCACCCATGGAACGGCACGTGACAGTTTACCCCGGCACCCGATGCAAACTCGGTCTATCGTCGGGCTGTCGCGCGGATGAAAGCGAGGAAGCATGAGTCAGAGCACCTGGAGGGTTCTCGGGGCCACGGGTTTCGCGGGTTCTGCGATCATGACCAGACTCCAGCAGGAGGGCATCGGCGCGGCTCCGGTCTCGGCGCCACGGCTGGCCACGTCGTCGGAATCGTCCGGCCAGGTCATCGCCGAGGCACGCCGCCTCGAATCCGTGGTCGACTACCTGGCCGATTCTTTCGCGGGTGCGGAGGTCGTGGTCAACGCCGCGGGTCTCTCGGCACCGGACCAGAACGATCTTCCGTCCCTGGTCGGAGCGAATGCCTTGCTGCCCACCATCGTCGCCGTGGCCGCCCAGCGCACCGGCGTCCGGCGCGTGATCCACCTGAGCTCCTCGGCCGTTCAGGGCTCCCGCCCGAAGCTGGACGCCACCGACGCGACGTCGCCCTTCTCCGCGTATTCCTTCTCCAAGGCTTTGGGCGAGGACTGCGTGCTCCGACTTCGGGACTTCATCAATGCCACCGCCCAGGCCGGGGCCGCACCGGGCTCCGCTGCGTCGGATTTCCCGCCCGCTCCCAGCAACGCCCCGGCCAGGGTCGAGCCGAATCATGCCGCCGAACTGTGCATTCTGCGTGCCACGTCGGTCCAGGGCTCCGGCCGGAAGACCACGTCGAACCTCGCGCGTGTCGCGTCCTCGCCCCTCGCCATGGTTGCGGGCAGGGGCGACCGTCCGACGCCGGTGACCTCGGTGCACGCACTCGCCGAATTCGTGGTCTCTGTCGGCTCGTTCGACGGGGATCTTCCCCCGATCGTTCTTCAGCCGTGGGAGGGTGCCACGACTGCCTCCGTGATCCGGGATGCCGGACGTCGCGAACCCCGCAGGATTCCCGCATTCGCCCTCCGCTGGGGGGTGTCCTTCGGGCACCTGCTGTCCTCCGCGATGAACGAGCGTCTTCAGGGCGCCGTGCGGCGCGCGGAGTTGATGTGGTTCGGTCAGCCCCAGGACGATACCTGGGCCGTCGAGAACGGCCTCCTGCCGGAGCGTCGCATCGGTTCGGTCCTCAGGGAGGCGCACACCGCCACGGGGTCGACCCGCTGAGATTCTGAGCCCTCGGGGGGGGCTCATTCCTCGCCGCGCTCCTGGTCGGGGAAGAGCAGATGACGTGCTTCCTCGACCCCGAGAGGACGCGTCGCAGCGGGCCGCGGGCGGCCGGGGCTCCCGGCTCCGTCCGTGACCTTGCGTCTGAGTTGATCGACCGGTTCCGTGCGCGACGGGGTCGCCGCCGTGGTCCCGGCGGCGAACAGCCCGGCCTCGACGGAGCCGTCCGCGGCGTCCGCGGCCCGGGGGCCATCTCCGGGGCCGTTGATCGGTTCCCGCGTTTCGGAGGCGCCCTCGCCCCCGGCGTCGTCCGGGTCCGCGGGGCTGTGCTCGGGTTCCGCCTCTGCGGACTTCTCCCGATCGAGCTCGTCCTGCGTCACGGCCGTTGGTGCCACGGACCTGATGCGTTCCATGGACAGGGCACCGAGCCGCACCACGACCGGGCGCTGACCCGTGACGTCGATGATCGTGGACGGGGCAGCATCGGAGCTGCGGGCTTCGGCTCCGCGACCCTCCGGCCGTGGTCCGGCGTCGACGATGGCCTCGACCCGCTCACCCAGTTGTTCAACGGCCTCGTCACCGTTCGTCGCCGCCGGCTGCCCGGTTCTGTTCGCGCTCGATACCGCCAGCGGTCCTGTCCGTCTGAGGATCTCCCGAGCAAGCTCGTCGTCCGGAACCCGCAGCCCCACGGTCCCCTGGGTCTCCCCCAGATCCCAATTCAGCGAGGGCTGGGAAAACACGATGAGGGTGAGGGCTCCGGGCCAGAACGCCTCGGCCAGGGCGTGGGCATCCGCGCTCAGGTCATCAGCGAGCCCGGGCAGAACACTCGAATCGGCAATCAGCACGGGAGGCGGCATCCTCCGTGACCTGCCCTTGGCGTTGAGAAGCTGCTGCACGCCCCCGCGCGAGAAGGCGTCGGCCGCAATCCCGTAGACCGTGTCCGTGGGTATCACTGCGGTCCGTCCGTCCAGAACGGCTTTCTCGATGGCGGCGATGGCCTGCTCGCGCTCGTCGTCGGTGGCGACGGTGTATACGGTTGCTGTCACGTTCGATGCGGCTTTCGTTGCTTCGGTTGTTGCGGTCCGTGGTCGACGGAATCCTCAGACACCAGAGTAACCCTTGGTTGCTCGTGGCCGCCCGGTCAGATCGTGGATGGTCTCGACCTCGTGGAATCCGAGCTTCGAGAACATGCGCGCTGCTGCCTCGGCCTGGACCTCGGCGTGCTCCATCACGAACAGGCCACCGGGGCGGACGAGTTCGGACGCCCGCTGGGCAATGTCCTTCGGGATCGCGAGGCCGTCTTCGGACCCGCCGTAGAGTGCCATGGACGGGTCGTGATCGGCGACCTCGGGGTCCTTGGGCACGGCCGTGGTCGGGATGTAGGGCGGATTGGACACGACGACGTCGACGCGCCCTTCCCACCCCGGGAGCGCCCGGGTCGCGTCCTGGACCAGTATCGATACCGGCAGGCCCGTCAGTTCCGTGTTTCTGGTCGCCCATTCCGCCGCGCTGCGGGACAGCTCCACGCCGTAGACCTCGCACCCCGGGTTCTCCTGGGACATCGAGAGGGCGAGGGCTCCGGACCCGGTGGCCAGGTCCACGGCCACGAGTCGGTCCCGGCCCGCCGCTTCGTTCTCATGAGCACGTCGACGCAGGTGCGCGTTGACGTGGTCGATGAGAACTTCCGTTTCGGGACGGGGGATGAAGACGCCAGGGCCCACGTGCAGCGTGAGATTCCGAAAATAGGCCCGCCCGGTCAGGTGCTGGAGGGGAACACGTGAGGCCCGGGCGGCGACGATCTGGTCGAAGCCCTTCGGCGTGTCCAAGGTTCCTGCCGCCGCTCCTGCCATGACCTCTCCCCGCGAGACCTCCCCACCGCGGTCGGTGGCCACGAGGTGGGCGACCAGCAGTTCCGCGTCGGCTCTGCCGGATTCGATACCCACGGTCTTCAGCCGCCGCGCCGCCTCGCGCAGGGCCTCGGCAAGCGGCAGGTCGTCGAGGTCACGTCCCGAGAGGGCCGCTCCGGGTTCGGCGTCCGAGGAGTGTTCCGACACGGCCTACTCGGCGTCCTGGCCCAGGGCGGCGAGACGGTGTTCCTCGTCCATCTGGATCGCCGACTGGATCACGGCCTCCAGGTCACCGCTCATCACGGTGTCCAGGTTGTACGCCTTGTACCCGGTCCGGTGGTCGGCGATCCGGTTCTCGGGGAAGTTGTAGGTGCGGATCCGCTCGGAACGGTCCATGGTCTTGACCTGGGACTTTCGGTGCTCGGCGGCCTCGGCGTCGATCTGCTCCTGCTGGTGCGCCAGGAGCCGGGCGCGCAGCACGCGCATGGCGGCCTCGCGGTTCTGCAGCTGCGACTTCTCGTTCTGCATGGCCACCACGATTCCGGTCGGCAAGTGCGTGATGCGCACCGCCGAATCGGTCGTGTTGACGGACTGACCGCCGGGCCCCGAGGACCGGTACACGTCGATCTTGAGATCGTTCTGGCTGATGTCGATCTCCTCGGGCTCATCCACCTCGGGGAAAACGAGAACGCCCGCGGCCGAGGTATGAATCCGCCCCTGGGATTCGGTGACCGGGACGCGTTGCACGCGGTGCACGCCGCCTTCGTACTTCAGGTGCGCCCACACGCCCTCGGCCGGGTCGGTCGAGGAGGTCTTCACGGCCATCTGGACATCCTTGTATCCGCCCAGGTCCGAATCGGTCGACGACAGGATCTCGGTCTTCCACCCCTTGCGTTCGGCGTAGCGAGCGTACATGCGCAACAGGTCGCCCGCGAACAGGGCCGATTCGTCACCGCCCTCGCCGGCCTTGACCTCGAGGATCACGTTCCGGCCGTCGTCGGGATCCCGAGGGATGAGCAGCCGGTGCAGGCGCTGTTCGGCCTCTTCGAGCGACTCCTCGAGGGTCGGAATCTCATCGGCGAATTCCGGTTCTTCCTCGGCCATCTCGCGTGCGGCCTCGAGGTCTCCCTTGAGGGACTCGACCCTTCGATATGCCTCGACGATGCCGTTGAGCTCGGAATACCGACGCCCGAGCTTACGAGCTCTTCCCTGGTCGGCATGAACCGCCGGGTCGGCGAGCTGCTGCTGCAACTCCTGGTGCTCATCGAACAAGGATTGGATGGAATCGAGCATGAGGTCCTCGGTGATCGAAAGTCTGGTGCGGCCTCCATTGTCTCACTCGCTCCGGGCCGCACGGACGGAGCGCGAAAAACCGGCGCCCGGTCCCACCAACAGTGGATCCGGGCGCCGGTCGTGGGGTGCTAGTCGTCGGACTTGGAGCCCAACGTGGTCTTCTGCACCTGGAGCAGGAACTGCACGTTCGTCGGGGTGTCGCGCAACTTGCTCGTCAGCACCTCCAGGGCCTGCTGCTGATCCAGGCCCGCCAGAACGCGACGCAGACGCCACATGATCTTGATCTCGTCCTGCGAGAGCAGATTCTCTTCGCGGCGGGTGCCGGATTCGTTGACGTCCACGGCCGGGAAGATCCGCTTGTCCGCGAGCTGACGGGACAGGCGCAGCTCCATGTTGCCGGTTCCCTTGAACTCCTCGAAGATGACCTCGTCCATCTTGGACCCGGTCTCGACCAGCGCCGACGCGAGAATGGTCAGCGAGCCGCCCTCTTCGATGTTCCGCGCGGCGCCGAAGAAACGCTTGGGCGGGTAGAGCGCGGCGGAGTCCACACCACCGCTGAGGATCCGGCCGGAGGCCGGTGCCGCCAGGTTGTAGGCCCGGCCGAGGCGGGTCATCGAGTCGAGGAGGACGACGACGTCGTGCCCCATCTCCACGAGACGCTTGGCTCGCTCGATCGCCAGCTCTGCGACGGTCGTGTGATCGTCTGCGGGACGATCGAACGTCGAAGCGATGACCTCGCCATTGACCGTGCGCTGCATGTCGGTGACTTCCTCGGGACGCTCGTCCACCAGAACCATCATGAGGTGGACCTCAGGATTGTTGGTGGTGATCGCGTTCGCGATGGACTGCAGCATCAGCGTCTTGCCCGCCTTGGGCGGGGAAACGATGAGGCCGCGCTGGCCCTTGCCGATCGGGGCAACGAGGTCGACCACGCGAGGACCGATCTTCTTCTGCTCGGTCTCGAGGCGCAGACGCTCGTTGGGGTACAGCGGCGTCAGCTTGTTGAATTCGACCCGCTCGTTCAACTCTTCCGGCTTCTTGCCATTGACGCTGGTCAGCTGGACCAGAGCATTGAACTTCTGGCGCGAGTTGTTCTGGTTCTCGCCCTCGCGCGGCGCACGAATCGCACCGACGACGGCATCGCCCTTGCGCAGGTGGTTCTTCTTGACCTGGGCGAGCGAAACGTAGACGTCGTTCGGACCGGGCAGGTACCCCGAGGTCCGCACGAACGCGTAGTTGTCCAGGACGTCCAGGATTCCGGCGACCGGCAGCAGGACGTCGTCCTCGGTCACCTCGGTGTCGTCGACCTCCGGACCGTTGTTGCGGCCGCGCCGACGGTCGCGACGGTCGTTCCGGTTCCGGTTCCGACGATTCCGGCCCTTGCGGTTGTCGTCGTCCTCCGGACCGTTGTTGCCGCCCTTGTTGCGGTTGTTCCGACGGTCGTTGTTGTTCTTGCCGCCGTCGTTCTTGTCGTTGTTGTTGTTCCTGCCGCCGTCGTTCTTGCCGCCGTCCTCGGAGTTGTTGTTGTCCTTGGAACGGTTGTTCTTGTTGCGGCGGTTGCGGTCGTTGTTGCCCTTGTCGTCTCCCTTGGAGTCATTGCGACGGTCGTTCTGACCGTCCTGGTCCTGGGAGCCGCCCTGGTTCTGACCGCGCTGGTCGTTGCGTTTGCCGCGGTTCTGGTCCTGCTCGCGGTCTTCCTTGTGATTGCCCTTCTGGGAGTCGCCCTTCGTGGACTCTCCCTGCTGGGCCTCATTCTGCTGCTGGTCGCCGGTCTCGGCGGCCTGGCCGGTGCTCCCGGTCCCTGCGGCGTCGTTCTTCGCGTCCCCGCCGGAGGCACCCCTGCGGGACCGGCCGCGTGAGGAGCGTTCCGACTGGTTCTTGCCCGACGCGGACTCGCTCTCCGTGGACTTCTTGTCGTCGGAGCCCGCCTCGGCCTGGGCCTGGCCCGAAGCCTTCTGGTCCGAGCCCTTCTTCTGGGACGACTTCTCCTCGCGATCGGCGACCGCTGACCCCCGCTGGTGGGCGGAAATCGCGTCGACGAGCGCGGATTTGCGCATCCGGCGGGCTCCGACGATGCCGAGCTGTGAGGCGAGGGCCTGCAATTGGGCCAGTTTGAGAGCGCTCAGTCCTCCGTTGCCCTTGCCCTGCTCGGAGGACTGGGCAGAAGCGGCGCCCTGCGTATTCTGAGATTCTGGGGACTCGCTGCTGCGAGTCTGTTCAGCCGAACCGTTGGTTGGCTGGTCCGCACCCGATAGGTCGGTCGATACGGTCACGAAGGATCCTTCCCCCTCGACGTGGGTTCCGCATGTGAAGCGGAATCCGAATATTAATGGTCAGTACGCACCGCCAGAAAATAACGCGATACGTACGAAATCCCCGCACCAGAGAGTGCGGAAATCAATGACGCGGTCTGAGTCCTCGTCGACTCGAAGAAATTCGAGACGAGGTGCAACGATCCTCGCGGCTTGATCATGCGAACTCGGCCCACGGCAGAGCACGCCGTCATTCCGCGACGACCACGGCTCAGGAACAAGAGACTGACGCGTCGATCCGCCAGAACAGCGGATTTTCATGTCCCGATCGGAGGAAAACATCGATCCCGGAGATCGACCATCCGGTCGGCGAGCACCGGTTCTTCAACGAAGCGTTCCGGGCTCAATGTGGTCAACTATAACACCGTTGCCGTCCACGGTCAGCCTTTCGACATCCCAATTCACGATTCGATCATCGAGGACGTTGGCCGGCGTGTCGTAGAAGTCGTCCATCGCCTCCGCCGCGCGTTCGGCTTCGGAGACATTAGCTGCGAGCACCAGGACCGTGGGTCCCGCACCGGAAACGATAGCTGCCAGCCCCCTGCCCCGCAGGTGGGCGACCAGGGCAGCGCTCGGCCCCATGGCGCTGGCGCGGTACTGCTGATGAAGAGAGTCCTCCGTCCCGGCAAACAGCTCGGAGGGCTCATCCTTCATCGCATGGACCAAGAGCGCGGCCCTGCCGGAATTGACCGCCGCTTCGCGGTGCGGAACCGATTCCGGGATCAGACCGCGCGCAATTCGCGTCGGGACCTCGTAGTCCGGCACGGCGACGACGGGCACGACGTCGTCGTGAACGGGAACGGAGACCGAATGGAAACCATCGGCTCCGGAATAGGAGATCACCAGGCCGCCGAAGAGTGAGGGCGCGACGTTGTCGGGGTGCCCCTCCATCTGGGAGCAGATCTGGAGCATCGCGTTCTCGGACAATCGAAGGTCTTGGGGAACCATCGCGTTGGCCGCAACGACGCCCGCGACGATTGCCGACGCGGAAGACCCCATCCCCCGGGAATGGGGGATGCCGTTGACGGCTTCGACCCGGAGCCCCGGCAGGGCATGCATCCCGATGGCCCGCCAGGCCGTGCGCATGGCCCGAATCACCAGGTGTTCCTCGGTTCGGGGAACCGATCCGCTGCCCTCGCCCCGTACGTCGAGGACCAGCGGCTCGTCGGTTCTCTCCACGGTCAGCTCGTCGTACCTGCCCAGCGCAAGCCCGAGACTGTCGTACCCGGGCCCGACGTTGCCGGTAGATCCCGGGACACGCACCCGGACCGCCGTTCCGACGGGAATGAGGTCCGTCCCGTAGGAAGCCGCGGATTCGCCGTCGACCAGGGGTGATGAGCTGATATCCATGATCGGTTCCTTACTCCAGGCCGAGTGCGTCGGCCACGGACACGACGTCGAAAGGAACCTTCGTGGGCTCGATGTCATCGCCATCCGCACCACGAAGCGCCCACTGGGGGTCCTTGAGGCCGTGCCCCGTCACCGTGATGACAATCGTCGCCCCGGTCGGCGCCTGGCCCGCACGGTGCTTCTTGAGCAAACCTGCGACCCCCGCCGCGGAGGCGGGTTCCACGAACACGCCTTCCCGCGAGGAGAGCCACCGATGTGCCTCGAGGATTTCATCGTCCGTCACGGACTCGATGAGCCCGCCGGACTCCTCCCGTGCGGTTTCCGCCTTGTCCCACGACGCCGGGTTGCCGATGCGGATCGCGGTGGCGATCGTCTCGGGCTCGCTGACGGGATGGCCCAGCACGATGGGGGCCGCGCCCTCGGCCTGGAAACCCCACATGGCCGGCGTCTTCGTGGCGACGGGCGCGATCGTCTCGCCGGCGTCATTGACGTACGGAGCCGCGTACTCCTTGTAGCCCTTCCAGTAGGCCGTGATGTTCCCGGCATTGCCCACGGGCAGCAAGTGGTAGTCCGGTGCATCGCCCAGCACGTCCACGACCTCGAAGGAGCCCGTCTTCTGCCCCTCGATGCGGGCGGGATTCACGGAATTGACCAAGAACACCGGGTAGCTCTCCGCGAGTTTTCGGGCGACCTCGAGGCAGTTGTCGAAGTTGCCCTCGACCTGGAGCAGCTCGGCTCCGTGCGCGATCGCCTGCGACAGTTTGCCCATCGCGATCTTTCCGTCCGGCACCAGGACGCCGCACTTGAGACCCGCCTGGGTCGCGTATGCAGCGGCGGAGGCCGAGGTATTTCCTGTCGAGGCGCAGACCACGGCTTCGGCCCCTTGCTCCTTGGCGGCGGTGATGGCCATCGTCATGCCGCGGTCCTTGAACGACCCGGTCGGGTTCATCCCCTCGAACTTGATGTAGACCTCGTTGCCGGTGTGTTCCGAGAGCTTGGGCGCGCGGATCAGGGGGGTTCCGCCTTCGCCGAGCGTCACGACCTCGGTCTCGTCGGTCACGGGGAGCCGATCGCGGTACTCGTGGACGACCCCTCGCCAGACGTGTGCCATGGAATTCCTTTTCTGTGTTGAACGAAACCGGGTTGGTGCCCGGTCGGACTGGTGGACGGTGTGTTCAGCCCTCGACCTGGATCACCGAGGTGACGTCGTAGACCGTGGTCAGGGAGGACAACTCATCGATCGTGGAGCGGAGGCTCTCGTCGCTGGTCTTGTGGGTCACGATGCGGATCGTGGCGTGATCGCCTTCGACGTCCTCCTTTTCCCGATGTTTGGTCTGGTGCATGGTCTGGATCGAGACGCCGTGTTCGGCGAACACGTTCGCGATGGCGGCCAGCACCCCCAGCTTGTCTCTCACGCGCAGACCGACGGTGTACCGGGAGACGACGTTGGACAGCGACGTCGCCTTCAGCCCGGCATAGGAGGAGTCCGGGACACCCGGCCCGCCGAGGACCGATCGGCGGGCGAGCGAGACGAAATCGCCCAGCACCGCCGAGGCCGTGGGCGCTCCCCCGGCGCCCGGACCGTAGAACATGAGCTCTCCGGCATCGCGGGATTCCACGAAGACCGCGTTGTACGCGTCCCGGACGCTGGCCAGTGGATGGGACCGAGGGATGAGCGTGGGATTGACGCGAATGTTGACGCCGTCCCCGTCGAGTTCGCACACCGAGAGCAGCTTGATCACGTAGCCGTCCTCGGCCGCGGCGGCGACGTCGTCGGCCGTGATGTCCCTGATGCCCTGGCAGTGCACGTCGTCGATCGTGAACTCGGAGTGGAAGGCCAGTGATGCGACGATCGCGGCCTTGGCCGCGGCGTCGAGACCGTCGACGTCGGCGGTCGGGTCCGCCTCCGCGTAGCCGAGATTCTGCGCCTCCGTCAGGGCGTCGTCGAACTGGGCGCCCGTGGAATCCATCGCGTCCAGCATGAAGTTGGTGGTCCCGTTCATGATGCCGAGGACTCGGGTGACCCGGTCCCCCGCGAGAGAGTCCCTCAACGGACGCAGAATCGGAATCGCGCCGGCCACCGCGGCCTCGTACGAAAGCTGGGCGCCGTTCTCCGCCGCGGCCCGGTGGAGTTCCGCACCGTGCGCGGCCAGAAGGGCCTTGTTGCCCGAAACCACGTGCTTGCCCTGCTCCAGGGCCCGAAGGATGCGGGTCCGGGCGGGCTCCATGCCACCGGTGAGTTCGATGACGACGTCGGCCCCATCGATGAGGGTCTCCGCATCCGTGGTGTAGAGGCCCGGGTCCGCCTGGTAGTCCCGCTCGGCGTCGAGCGAGCGGACGGCGATGCCGATCAGCTCCGGAACGGCACCGATGCGTCGGGACAGTTCCTCGGAATCCTCCGTGAGGGCCTTCGCTACCTGCGAGCCCACGGTTCCGGCACCCAGGAGTGCCACCTTGATCGTCGATTCGGTCATAGTCTCTCCTATTGCGTCGGGATGCGTCCTCAGAGGGCGGCGTCCCTGGCGAAAAGATCGTCCTCGGTCTCGCCGCGCACGATGGTGCGCGGTGTCTGCCCGGACGACGTCGCGACCACTCCGGGCCGCGGCAGGTAGTTGTAGTTGCTCGACAGGGACCAGCAGTATGCCCCCGTCGCGGCGACCGCCAGGATGTCGCCGCTGCGCAGATCCGCGGGAAGATAGCAGTAGCGGACCAGAATGTCTCCGGATTCGCAGTGTTTGCCCACGACACGGGACAGGACCTGTTCGCCCAGCGGTTCCCGGTTGGCAAGGACCACGCTGTAGTCGGCGTCGTAGAGAACCGGACGAGCATTGTCCGACATGCCGCCGTCCACCGCGACGTAACGCCTGACCTGGGTGCGGCCGGACTCGGCGTCGATCGCGACATCCTTGATCGTGCCGACGGTGTACAGCGTCGTTCCCGCGGGCCCGCTCAGAGCACGTCCCGGCTCGATCGACAGGTGCGGAATCCGAAGCCCCAGCGCCGAGCAGGACTTCGCCACGCTGTCCGCGAGGTCTTTGGCAATGTCCCGGGCCGGACGAGGCGCGTCCCCGGGAATGTATCCGATGCCGTATCCGCCGCCCAGGTCGAGTTCGGGGATCTCCCGCTCGATGCGTCCGGTGACCTCGGCGATGAACGCGAGGAGCCGTTCGGCCGCCAGGGCGAACCCATCGGCCTCGAAAATCTGGGACCCGATGTGGCAATGGAAACCGCGAAGGTCGATCCCGCCCAGCGCCTCCGCGACCAGGGCCGCCAGCATCGCCACCGAATCTGACGAGGAAACGGCCGTTTCCGACCGGAGCGCGGGATCGACGTCGGCCTCGGCCAGCGCGGCGGTCCCGTCGGCCAGCGAGAGACCGAATTTCTGGTCCTCGTGGGCCGTCGCGATGAAGTCGTGCGTCTCTGCGTGGACACCCGGGGTGATTCGAATCATGACCGGCGCCGTTGTGTCCATGTCGCGCGCAATGCGGTCGATCTGGACCAGTTCCGGCACGGAATCCGCGACGATCCTGCCGACGCCGTTCTCCAGGGCGCGCCGGATTTCCGTCTCCGACTTGTTGTTGCCGTGCAGGGCGATGCGCTGGCCGGGCATGCCCGCGGCCAGACCGAGACCGAGCTCGCCGCCCGACGCGGTGTCCAGGTTGAGGCCCTCCTCCTGGGCCCACCGGACGACCGCGGCACACAGAAAGGATTTGCCCGCGTAGTAGACGGAGACTTCCGCCCCGTGGTCGCCGAAGGCCTCTTCGAAGGCCTGCCGGTATTCGCGGGCGCGGCTTCTGAAGGTGTCCTCGGACCAGATGTATCCGGGAGTCCCGAATTCATCGACCAGATCGGAGACGGTGTGCCCGTCGATGGTCAATTCTCCTCCGGTCGACCGTTCGAAGGACGGGGTCCAGATGTGGCGGTCGAGGGCGGCCGGATCGGAGGGCAGCCGCAGCCACTCGGGCACGGCGGCAGATGGTGAGTTCGCCATTTACATCCTCTCCGGTGCGGTCACACCCAGCAGATGGAGGCCGTTGGCCAGAACCTGGGTCACGGCGTCGTTCAGTGCAAGCCGCGTACGGTGCGTGTCGGTGATGTCCTCGGTGCCCTTCGGGGTCACCCGGCAGGCGTCGTACCAGCGGTGGTAGGCCCCGGCCAGGCGTTCGAGGTAGCGGGCGACTCGGTGGGGTTCGCGGAATTCGGCCGATTCGGCGATCACGCTCGGGAACTGACCGAGCTCCGCCAGGAGCTCCTCGTCCGCCGGGGTGTTCAGCAGCGCCGCGTCGAAGGTCTCGTCCGAACGCACGACGCCGGCGTCGGCCGCGTTCCGGGCCACAGCGCACGTCCGGGCGTGAGCGTACTGGACGTAGAACACCGGGTTCTCGTTCGAACGACGGGTCAGCAGGTCGAGATCGATGTCGATGTTCGAGTCGACCGAGAACCGGGTCAGGGAATACCGTGCGGCGTCCGTGCCGACGGCGTCGACCAGATCTTCCAGGGTCACCACGGTTCCCGCACGCTTGGACATGCGCACGGCCTCGCCGTCCCTGACCAGGTTGACCATTTGGCCGATCATGACCTCGACGGCGTCCGGGTCGTCCCCGATGGCGGCCGCCGCGGCCTTGAGACGTGCGATGTATCCGTGGTGGTCGGCCCCGAGCATGTAGATCGCCAGGTGTGCGCCGCGCGCTCTCTTGTCGGCGATGTAGGCGATGTCGCCGGCGATGTACGCGGCGTTGCCGTCGGATTTGATGACCACCCGGTCCTTGTCGTCCCCGTAGTCGGTCGAGCGCAGCCACCACGCGCCATCGGCGTGGTAGAGCTTGTCGCTGCCCTTGAGCTGCTCCAGGATCTTCTCGACCTGCCCCGATTCGAACAGCGAGTTCTCGTGGAAGTAGACGTCGAAGTCGACGCCGAACTCGTGCAGGGACTTCTTGATGTCCGCAAACATCATGTCGACCCCGTAGGACCGGAAAATTTCCTGCGGGTCGTCCGCGTCCAGGGCGTCGGGCACCTCGCGCAGGACGCGCTGGGCGATGTCCTCGATGTACTGGCCGCCGTAGCCGTCCTCGGGTGCCGGTTCCTGGCGCGCCTTGGCCAGGAGCGAGTTCGAGAAACGATCGATCTGGGTCCCGTGGTCGTTGAAGTAGTATTCGCGGGTCACGTCGGCCCCGTTCGCCTCCAGGATGCGCGCCAGCGAATCACCGACGGCGGCCCACCGGGTGCCGCCCAGGTGGATCGGGCCCGTGGGGTTGGCCGAGACGAACTCCAGATTGATGTGCGTTCCCTCGAGTTTCGAGGAACGCCCGTACTCTGGTCCCGCCGCGAGAATGCTCTTGGCCAGGACGCCGGCCGCGGCGGCGTCGAGAACCACATTCAGGAAGCCTGGGCCCGCAATGTCCACGCCCGAGACACCGTCCACGGAAGCGATCCGTTCCGCGAGGATCTGCGCGACGTCGCGCGGATTCTTGCCGACCTTCTTGCCGAGTTGCAGGGCGATATTGGTGCTCCAGTCGCCGTGCGCCCGATTCTTGGGTCGTTCGACCCTCATCTCGGGGAGCGTCTGGCCTTCGGACAGCACGAGCTGGCCGGCGTCGATGGCCTCGTGCAGGCACGCGGAAATTGCTTCGGAGAGTTCTTCGGGAGTCACCCGGTCAGTCTACAAGGAATGCCGCGGCCGCCGATTTCGTGACGTGCCGGGGTCTGTTGGCTTCACTGCGCGTCGCGTGGATTTGCCCCTGCTCATTTCCTGGTATGCTGTTCTGCGTTGCCCTCGTAGCTCAGTGGATAGAGCGCTTGCCTCCGGAGCAAGAAGTCGTAGGTTCGAATCCTATCGAGGGCACGGTCAAGACCCCGTCCCGCCCGAGCGGGAACGGGGTCGTTTCGTACCGAGCCGGACCGAGCGGAGACGAACCCATGATGAGCGGCTTCTACACTTCCGCGCAGGAAGAGGACCGCTCCTTCGATCTTCACTCCCCCACTGTTCCGCTCCCCGGGCCCGCGCCCCTGGTGATTCATTTCCACGGAGGCGCGTGGCGGTTCGGGGACAAATCCTCGATGCTCTTCTCGGTCAACGGGCAGCACAGGGTGCGCGAGCGCCTGCAGGCGAGCGGATATTTCGTGGCGTCGGTCAACTACCGGCTGTCCCATCGGGCGCTGTTTCCCGCGCAGCTGCACGACGCCAAGTCCGCGGTGCGCTACTTTCGCGCCCACGCCGAACAATTCGGCGTCGATCCGCAGCGCATCGTGGTCTCCGGGGCCTCGGCCGGCGGCCATCTCGCCCAGCTGCTCGCGGCGACTCCCGATTCCGGAAACGCCTATCTTGAGGGCCCAGATGCCGACGTCGCCTCGAGCGACGTCGCCGGCGCCGTGAGCTTCTACGGGGTCAGCGACCTGCGCACCATATTCGACGACAGGATCGCCTGCGGTTTCCCGAAGGATCATCCCGACGACGACGGCGCCGAAGCCAGGCTGCTCGGGTCCGGATATCCGGCCCCGGAGTCCGGCGCGGCGGAGCAGGCGTGGACGTGGGCGCACCCCGTCGACTACGCGAAGGACCAGAAACTGGCTCCGCGTCACCGTCCGGTGTTCTACGTCCACGGGGCCGACGATTCCTGCGTTCCCTGGATCCAGTCCGGGACTCCGCACCGCGCCCTGCGTGCCCGCGGAGTGCCGACGTCGCTCGAGATCGTCCCGGACGCCGAGCACTCGGACGCACGAATTTTCCACGACGACGAGCGATTGCGCAGAATCGTCCGTTGGGTCGAGGAACGGAACGCCGCCAACCTGTCCTGAAGTTTTCGGGGTGCCCCACGAGCACCGGCCGACCGAATATTCGTGCGGACCGGGCCGATCGCACCTCGGGCTCCGCCCGGTAAACTGGGAGCAATATGTCTGACCAGCCCGTGCATTCCGACCCCGTTCGCCGCCACATCACGTACCCCGAGTCCCTGCCCGTTTCGGCCCGCAGGGAAGACATCATGAATGCCATTCGGGACCATCAGGTCGTGGTGATCGCCGGCGAGACCGGTTCCGGCAAGACCACGCAGATCCCGAAGATGTGCCTCGATCTGGGCCTGGACGCCGGCGGCATGGTCGGGCACACCCAGCCCCGCCGGCTCGCGGCCAGATCCGTGGCGGAACGGATCGCCGAGGAATTGGGCGAGGATCTGGGGCAAACGGTCGGTTACCAGGTCCGTTTCACCGCCGAAGTCAGCGAACAGACCTCGATCAAGCTCATGACCGACGGCATTCTGTTGGCGGAGATCCCCCACGATCCCCTTCTGAAGAAGTATTCCGCCATCATCATCGACGAGGCGCACGAGCGGTCCCTGAACATCGACTTCATCCTGGGGTATCTGAAGAGAATCCTGCCGCAGCGGCCCGATCTCAAGGTCATCATCACGTCCGCGACCATCGACCCGGACCGTTTCGCTCGCCATTTCGCCCCGAGCTTCGACCCCGTTGCCGAGCACACGGAGGACGAGCCGATGCCGGAGGACGCGGCCCCGGTCGTCGAGGTCTCGGGTCGCACCTATCCGGTGGAGATCCGCTACCGGCCGCTCGAGGGCTCGGCCCAGTCCGACGACGACGCCGATGATCTCGACGCCGAGGACAGGGACCCCCTGGACGCCATCTGCGATGCCGTGCTGGAACTCAAGAATGAGGACCCAGGCGACATTCTGATCTTCTTCTCCGGCGAGCGCGAGATCCGGGACGCGGCCGACGCCCTCGAGGACCTCGCGAAGAAGCACCGGTCGCTGGCCGGGACGGAGATCCTGCCGCTGTTCGCGCGGCTCTCGATGTCCGAGCAGCACAAGGTGTTCCGCCCGTCCGGCAAGCCCCGGATCGTGCTGGCCACCAACGTCGCGGAGACCTCGTTGACGGTTCCGGGGATCAAGTACGTGATCGATCCGGGGACCGCCCGAATCTCTCGCTACTCCGTGCGGACCAAGGTCCAGCGTCTGCCCATCGAGAGGATTTCGCAGGCCAGCGCGAATCAGCGCTCGGGCCGTTGCGGTCGCGTGTCGGACGGCATCGCGATCCGGCTCTATTCGGAAGAGGATTTCCTCTCCCGGGCCGAGTTCACCGACCCCGAGATACTGCGCACGAACTTGGCGTCGGTCATCCTGCACACGATGTCGATCGGCGTCGTCCGCTCCCCCGGAGACATGGAACGGTTCCCCTTCGTCCAGCCTCCGGCGAAGCGTTCGATCTCCGACGGCGTCAACGTGCTGAGGGAGCTCGGCGCCCTCAAGGATTCCTCCGATCGGGACGCGGAACGGGCCGGGAGGACCAAGACTAAGGGACGGTCCCGCGGTTCCAGGACTGACTCTCCCCTGACCGCGGTCGGGCGCAAGCTCTCGGCGTTCCCCGTGGACCCGAGGCTCGGACGCATGATCGTTGCGGCTCAGGAACTGGGCGTTGCCAAGGAAGTCATGGTGCTGGCCGCCGCGCTGACGATCCAGGACCCGCGCGAGCGACCGACCGAGCAGCGGGCCCAAGCCGATGAACGACATGCACGGTTCAAGGACGAGACCTCCGATTTCTCCGGGTACCTGTTGTTGTGGCAGTACCTCCAGGAGAAACAGGCGGAGCTCTCTTCGTCCCAGTTCCGCAAGATGTGTCGGCGGGAGTACATCAACTACCTGCGGGTTCGGGAGTGGCAGGACCTCTACGAGCAGTTGCGGAACCTGGGCTCGCGGGCCGGGGTCAAGGTGTCCCGCGGTCGGACCATTCGAGTGGGTGAAACCGAGGAGGCCGTCCACCGGTCCCTCTTGGCCGGCCTGTTGAGCCACATCGGGTTGAAGGACCAGCGCAGG
The DNA here is from genome assembly GCF_004136575.1 of Rothia koreensis. Taxonomy (GTDB): domain Bacteria; phylum Actinomycetota; class Actinomycetes; order Actinomycetales; family Micrococcaceae; genus Rothia; species Rothia koreensis. The sequence goes on along the minus strand of NZ_NOIQ01000001.1, from coordinate 386,440 downwards.
CACGAATACCAGGGCGCGCGGGGAACACGCTTCTCCATCTTCCCCGGATCGTCCTTGTTCAAGAAGAATCCGGACTGGATCGTGTCCGCCGAACTCGTCGAGACGTCCAAGTTGTGGGCCCGCGTCAATGCCTCGGTGGATCCGCGCTGGATCGAGGAAGCCGCCGGGTCGCTGCTCAAGCACACGTACTCCGAACCGTACTGGTCGGCCAAGCGAGGTTCGGTCATGGCCTACGACAAGGCCACGCTCTTCGGGGTTCCGGTCGTGACCGATCGGCCCGTCAACTACTGGCGCATCGACCCCGTCCTCTCCCGCGAGCTGTTCATCCGCAAGGCCCTGGTGGAGGGTGACTGGCGGACCAGGCACCGGTTCTTCCACCGCAATCAGAAACGGCTGGCCGAGATCGACCAGCTCGAAGCCCGGTTGCGGCGTCGTGATCTGCGGGTGGACGACGACGTCATCTTCGACTTCTACGACGCCCGCATCCCAGCGGACGTGGTCTCGGAACGCCACTTCGATCGGTGGTGGAAGAAGACTCGGCCACAGAACGAGCATCTGCTCGACCTGGATCCCGAGAACCTCATCGACGAGGAAGCCCGGGATTACGACGAATCCCAGTTCCCGAGGACCTGGGTCCTTCCGACCTCGGATTCGCAGTTGCGACTGGACCTCACGTACGAGTTCGCACCGGCGGCCCCAGGAACCAGTCCGGAGGCCGACGGGGTATTCGTGCAGGTTCCTATCGTCTTCCTGAACCAGATCCGGCCCGAGCCGTTCGAGTGGATGATCCCGGGGCTCCGCCACGAACTCGTGACCGCACTGATCAAGTCGTTGCCCAAGGCTTCTCGGAAGAATTTCGTACCCGCGCCCGACGTCGCCAGACAGGCCGTCCAGGCTCTCGACGCCGACTTCGAGCCGTTGCACGACGAGCTTCTCCCTTCCCTCGAGCTCGTTCTCCGGCGCCTCAAGGGGTACGTGATACCTCCGGGGTCCTGGAATTGGGATGCAGTCCCCGACCACTTGCGCATGACGTTCCAGGTGCGCGATGCCGGGAACAAGCTTCTCGGCGAAGGGAAGGACCTGACGGCGCTCCAGGAGGATCTGCGCCCGCAGATCCGATCCGCGCTGGCCGCATCGCTGGGTGCGTCGCCGGACGCACTGGCCCGGGTGGCCTCCCAGAGCCAGGGGTCCGGCGAGGGCGCATCCGACATCGCGAAGGGCGGACCCGGATCCGGGACGTCGTCAGAAGCCGCCGTGGCCTCGCGGAACGACCGAGCAGGATCGGGATCCGCCGAAGGCTCGGGAGTCGTGGAGGTGTCCGGTTTGAACGACTGGCCGGAAACGGATGTTCCACCCAGGATTACCCGCACCATTGCTGGGCAACGGGTCGAAGGCTACCCCGGTCTCGTGGACGAGGGCCGGAGCGTCGCCGTGCGGGTCATGGCCTCCGAAGACGAACGGGACCGGTCCCAGAGACAAGCCACGATCCGGTTGCTCTCGCTACGCGTGCCGTCCCCGCAGAAGTACGTCTCCGACCACCTGAAGAATGATGAGAAAATTGTCTTCACGCAGAATCCCCACGGATCGGTCGAATCGCTGATCGCGGACTGTACGGTCGCCGCCTTGGACAAGCTCACGCCCGCAACCGCGCCGAAGACCCGAACCGAGTTCGAGGCGCTGATCCATGAGGTCCGCGCCGAACTGATCGATACGGTCTTCGCGGTCACAAGTCTCGTCGCACGCATCCTCAAGACGGCCACTCAGGTGCGCAAACAACTCAAGACCTCGGCGTCGTTGGCAGTGATCAACAACGTCAACGACATGAAGGCCCAACTCGAGAGCCTGGTCTATCCCGGGTTCGTGGCCGCCACAGGGTACGACCGGCTCGTTCACGTGCCCCGCTACCTCGACGGGATGAGCCGGAGGATCGAGAAGATGGGCGAGCGCCTCTCCAAGGACACGACGTCGATGCTCGAAGTCCAGGCCCTGGAAGACGACTACGACGCCGCTGCGGAGAAGTATTCGGTCGACGGAGTCGTTCCCCCACCGCTCGCGGATGTCGGATGGATGATCGAGGAACTCCGAGTCAGCTACTTCGCCCAGGAGCTCGGCACGGCCCGGCCCGTCTCCGTGCAGAGGGTCCGAAAAGCGCAGAAGCAGGCGATCGAGCAGATCGCCCACGCCTGAGACGCCGTCACGGTCGTTGCCCGGGGCCGGTCATCAGGTGGCCCCGCCTCGTTTGAGGTACCGCAGGACCGCGGTGACCCGCCGGTGGACGTCGTCGGCCTCGGTCAGCCCGAGCTTCGCGAATATTCTCTGGCAGTGTTTCTCGACCCCGCCCTCACCGATGAAGAGAGCCTCGGCGATCCCGGCGTTGGTGTGCCCTTCGGCCATGAGTCCGAGCACCTCGGTCTCACGGGACGTCAGCGAGGCGAGCGGCGCGTCGCCTCCATGCTTGTCCCGGAGCAGAAGCTGCTGGACCACGTGCGGATCGAGCACCGTCCCGCCGTCGGCAACCCGGCGGCACGAGTCCAGAAAGGCATCGATGTCCGAGACGCGATCCTTCAGCACGTAGCCGATGGATCCCGTGCCCGAAGCGACCAAGTCCTCGGCGTAGGCGAGAACCACGTACTGGCTCAGCAACAGGATCGGGGCATTCGGGCGTTCACGGCGCACCTCCACGCTGGCGCGCAGCCCTTCGTCCGTGTGGGAGGGCGGCATACGGATGTCGCACACCGTCAGGTCAGGGTCCAGCTCGAGCGCGGCCCGCTTCATCGAGGGACCGTCCTCGACATCGGCGATGACCTCGTGCCCGTCGTCCTCGAGAATGAGCCGGAGCCCTTGCCGCAAGAGCGCCGAATCGTCGGCAATCACTATTCGCACGGTATGACTCCCCTGATGAGGGTTCCTTCCCCGGCCGGGGATTCGACGTTGAGCTCGCCGTCGACGCCGCGCAGACGGTCCTCCAGACCGGCCAGGCCGTGGCCCTTGGCCACGGAGGCTCCCCCGACGCCGTCGTCGCGCACTTCGACGACGAGGCGGTCGGCCTCCCGGTGAACCGCCACGAGGGCTTCCGAGGCGCCGGAGTGCTTGTTGACGTTCACCAGAGCCTCGGAGATCAGGAAGTAGGCGGGCATCTCCACGTGGGACGGGAGGTTTTCGTCCGCATCCCACCGGAGGGCCACGGGAACCCCGGAACGGACCACGGATTCGCTGACCGCGGCACGGAGGCCCCGGTCCACCAGCAGGGCCGGCGCGATGCCTCGAGACAACTGACGAAGCTCCTGGAGTGTTTCCTGGTTCTGTGCACCGGCCTCCCGGAGAATGCGGTCGGCCTTCTCCGGATCCGTGGACACGAAACGCTGGGCCCTGGAAATATCCATGCCGAGTCGAACCAGTCGCTGTTGCGGTCCATCGTGGATGTCGCGTTCGAGGCGACGGAGGGCATCTCCTTCGGCCCGCCGGGCAGCGGCACGGGACCCTTGCAACGCGGCGACCCGGTGACGCGCGGATTCCGGCAAGCACAACATGGCCGAGGACAGTTCGGAGCGGATTCTGGCCAGCCCGAGGGTCAGCCACGGCAGGGTCACCAGGAACACGAGAGCCAGGAGCATGTAACCGAACGCTTCGGTCAGGTACGGGTGATCGGACACGAACGGAATTCCCGTCTGCGACCAGGAGAGCAGGTCGGCCAGGGACCCGTAGTTCAGCGGATTGTCCGACCCGGACCGGATCATCAAGGTGATCGGACCGGCGATTCCGGCCAAGACCACGCACCACCAGGCGAAGACCACCCAGAAGACCACCGTGGAGACCACGAAGTCCACCAGTATCCACGCAATATTCATCCACGACTGCCCGTGGCCGGCGTCGGCCTTGAACCTGTCGATCAGACCCTGGCCGGGACGCGGCGGGATGGGCCGTCGCGGTGGCCGGCCCCGGAGCCACGCGACCTGGCTCCTCTCAATCCAGCTGACCCCTCGACCGTAATAGATCGCGCCCCACAGCAGGAACACGCCGAGCAGGAACACCGGAAGCAACCCGACCCCCGCACTCAGCAGCGTGACGACCACGATGAAGGAAACAAGGGACACGGGAAAACTGCCCAGCAGATACACGCTCGCGCGGCCCCAGCGGCGCAACCAGGAATCACCCCGGGTTCTCGGGACCGTGCCCTGCGGGTCAGTTCCATTCCCCCACCGCGGGTCGGTCGCGGAGGCGGATTCTTCGCTCATGTCATCGGCACATGCGTTCATGGTTCCATCGTCGTGACATCGGAGCCTCCGGACCATCCGACCAGCTGGTCAATACGGTGTCGGGCCAGCCCGACGGGGGCTTGCGACCGCTCCCCTCGGTGTCGACTCCGGCTCGGGCCGTCAGCCGACCTCTGCCTCGGAATGCCCCGCACGGGTGAGCGCGTCACGAATCGATGCGGCGGCCTCGTCCATGGCGTCCTGGTCGGGATCGTTGTCCACCTGATCGAAGCTGAATTCTTCGATCGAGTTGGTCGGCCAGACGTGCAGATGCGCGTGGGGAACCTCGAAGCCCTGAATCATGAGTCCGACGCGGACCGGGTCGTAGACCTCGTTGATCGCCTGACCAATGGTCCGGCACACGGCCATCAGATGCAGGGCAAGGTCTTGGGGAAGATCGACCCAGTGGTCGATTTCCTCGCGAGGCACCACGAGCACATGACCCATGGACAACGGTGCGATGGACAGGAAGCCCACGGCCTTGTCGTCCTTCCAGACAAAGCGGCCGGGCAGGTCTCCCTCAATGATTTTGGTGAATACGGTGCTCACGGTGTCTCCTCCAGGTCGACTGATTCGTACGGGTCCAGGCGCGCGTACGTTGTTCCGTACTTTCCGCCGAAAGTCTTCAGATGGTTGGTCAGCATCGCGAGGCCGCGCTCCGCGAGGAGACCGTCGTGGATGGGATAGGCATGGTCGGCGCCGACGGAGATCACGAAATCCACCACTTCGTGCAGTTTGTTCCACGGAGCGTGAATCGGCACCAGGAGGTTCCCCACGTGGACGGCGTCGGGAACGATGAGGCTGTCCCCCGGGTGGTACAGGGTTTCGTCGATCATGAAACCGATGTTCTCGACGATCGGAACCAGTGGGTGGATCAGGGCGTGCTGACCGCCGAAGGTCCGGACCGAGAACGGGGAAAGGTCGAAGGATTCTTCGCCGCGCACCTCGTGCACGCGATCGGGGGCCGATACGGCACTCTTGATGTCGTCGGCGATCGAACCGGGAGCGTGGACCTGGACGTCCGGATGGCGGTCGAGGAATTCGTTGACGACGTCGGCGTCGTAGTGGTCCGGGTGCTCGTGGGTCACGAGGATGTGGTCGACGCCGTCCAGCGCCTCCCTGAGTTCCTCGGCGGTCGAAAAATTGCCCGGGTCGAGGACCAGGACGGAACCGTCCTTGTCCAGGCGTACGCACGAATGCGTGAACTTGGTGAGTCGCATGACACCCAGACTATCTCGCCGGCACCATCACGGCGAAGGGGCTTGTCGGGGCCGTTACGCCCTGCGCGATGGACGACCTCGTCGCACCTAGAATGTGCACAATGGGATGCGGCGGTGAACCGCAACCGACCGGGCTGGGACGAGCCCGCTCCAGGAACCGGCAGAAAGAGGGACTAGCATGGCGGCGCAACGACCCGCGCACGAGGGACGCGAGAGGTCCGCCGACGCGCGCTCCAGCCAGGAGCACCGGAATACGCGTCAGCGCAGGACCGTGGTGGAGGCCCTCGACACCCTGGAAGACTTCCATTCGGCGCAGGACTTCCACCGCATCGTCGCCGACCGGGGCGGACGGGTCTCCTTGGCGACGGTCTATCGAATTCTCCAGTCCCTCGAGGACACCGGAGACGTGGACGTGGTGCAGGGCGACGACGGCCAGGCCCTGTACCGCAAGTGCTCGGCCGACGATCACCATCACCACTTGCTGTGCAGGCGCTGTGGCGCGGCCGAGGACATCGAGGCCGATGTCGTCGAGCGCTGGGCGGAACAGGTGGGAGCCGCATCCGGCTACACCCAGATCGCCCACACCATCGAGCTGACGGGCTTGTGCGCTCAGTGCACCCGCGAGGTTGCCGGCTCCTCCTGATTCTCCTGAGCCGAGATCCTGCCCGAGCCGGTCAGGCGACGCCGCATCATGGCGATGACCCGGCACACGATGTAGATCAGGAACGAAATCGTGGTCACGTAGGGACTGATCGGCAGTGACCCCGCGAGCGCGAGCATGATCCCGCCCACCGTGGACAATTCGGCGAACACGACGGACAGTACGACCGCCTTGACCGGTGACGCGGTCAGTTGGATCGCGGCGGCCGCCGGGGTGATCAGCAGCGCCAGGACCAGCAAGGAACCGACGACCTGGACCGAGAGGGCCACCGAGACGCCCAGCAGAAGCATGAAGACCATGGACAGTCCCCGGAGCGGGACACCCTTGGCGGTGGCCACGTCCGGGTCGAGGCTCGCGAAGGTCAGCGGCCTCCAGACCGCGAGCAGTCCGCCGATCACGACGACTGCTCCGATCACCATCTCGGAGACCTGGGCCGCGTCCACGGAAACGATCTGCCCGGTGAGCAACGAGAACTTGTTCGCGGACCGTCCTTGGTACAGGGACAGGAACAGGATCCCGAGGCCCAGTCCGAACGGCATCAGCACCCCGATGAACGAGCTGTTGTGGCTCGCTCTCGCTCCCAGGATTCCGATGATGGCCGCCGCCGCGATCGATCCGACGAGTGAACCGGTGATCACGTCCAAACCGACGAAAAGGAACAGCGCGGCTCCCGCGAAGGAGAGCTCCGCGATGCCGTGCACCGCAAAGGACCCGTCGCGCATCATCACGAAGGTTCCGATGAAACCACCGATGAGGGCGAGCACGGCGCCCGCCACGATGGACTGGCTGAGCAGGGAGAACAGTGCGCCGTAGTCGTCGAAGACGAAGATGCGCCCCAGGAAGTCTCCTGCGGCGAGCGCGCTGGGGGCGATGGTATCGATCGGCATCAGGCTTCCCCTCCGACGTCGTGGGCATGGCAGTCGTTTCCCGGCGCTTCGGACGCGGCTTGCGACCCGACGACGACGTAGCGCCCGTCGACTCGCAAGACCTGAACCGGAGCCCCGTAGACCCGGCTCAGGGTTTCGGTGGTCATGACGTCCTCGACGCTTCCCACCGTGAAACGCCCATTGGCCAGGTACAGCACCCGGTCGACGTCGTCGATGATGGGGTTGATCTCGTGGGTCACGAAGACCACCGTCGCCCCGGACTCGCGACGGTACTCCTCGATCAGTTGGCTGACCGCGCTCTGGTGTCGCAGGTCGAGGGACAGCAAGGCTTCGTCACAGAGCAGGAGTCTGGGCCTGGAGGCCAGCGCCTGGGCCACCCGCAGTCGTTGTTGTTCGCCACCGGAGAGGAGGCCGACCGGGACCGCAGCGTATTCGGTCGCGCCGACGCGCTCGAGCAGTTCGTCGACGCGGGCCCTGCGGCGTCGGGACGGGAACCCGGGGCCCCAACGGTGGCCATCCAGCCCCAGTCCCACCAGGTCTCGGGCCCGGAGGGGTGTGTCCGGCCCGAAGGCACGTTGTTGCGGCACGTATCCGATGCGGGGATTTCCCCGCCGGACACCGTCTCCCAGCACGCGGACGGCTCCCTCGGAGAGAGGCAGCAGACCGAGAAGGGTTTTGAGGAATGTCGACTTGCCGGAGCCGTTGGGCCCGAGCACGGCGAAGTACTCCCCCTGGTCGATCTCCAGGGTCAGATCCTTCCACAGCGTCCGGTCCCCGAAGGACAGGGCGGCCGCCTCGAGCTCGACGCTCGGCGTGCGGTGTTCGGACACGGTGAATACTCCTTGACGATTCGGGGTGGGGAACGGCACACGGTGACGCCGCCCCGGTCCGGGACGGCGTCACCGTGCGTCGTGAATAGTTGTCCTAGTTCTTCTTCTCCAGAGCCTTGGACACGTTGTCGAGGTTCTTGTTCATCCAGTCGACGTAGTTCTCGCCATCGGGCAAGGTCTCGGTGAAGGAGACGGTCGGAACGTCCTGTTCCTCGGCGTAGGTCTTGATGTCCTTGGTCTGAGAGGACTCGGTCTGCGAGTTGAAGCCCAGCATCGCAATGTTGCCGGAGGCCAGCTGGTCCTTCATGGACTTGATGACCGACGCCGGAGCATCCGTGTCTCCCTCGATGGCTTCGTAGAAGTCGTTCGAGGTGGCATCCTTCAGCCCGGCATCCCCCAAGAGGTATCCGGGGACGGGTTCGGTGGCCAGGTACTCGCGGTCTTCTCCATTGAGCCCTGCGGCCCGGTCCTTGACCTTGTCGATCTCGTCGGCCAAGTGGTCTCCGCGCTGGGTGTAGTCATCCTTGTGGTCCTTGTCGAGGCTGCCCAGCTCCTCGGCGACCTTGTGGCTGACCTTGGCCATGACTTCGGGGTTGTACCAGACATGTTCGTTGAAGGACCCGTGATCGTGGTCGTGGTGTTCCTCGGAGGCCGAGTCCGCGTCGTGGTCGTGGTGATGGTGCTCGGCGGCGTCCTCCGCACCGGGCAGGCCGGACAGCTGGACCGCGTCGATCTTCGTCGCCTTCGAATCCTTGCTGATGTCGTCCATGAAGGCGTCGTATCCGCCGCCGTTCTCGACGATCAGGTCCGCGTCCTTGACCTTCAGGCGGTCCTGCGAGGTTGCTTCGTAGGAGTGCGGGTCCTGGCTGGTCGAGTCGATCACGGGTTTGACGTCGACGTCGTCACCCGCGACCGACTTGACGATGTCGGAGTAGACGTTCGTGGACGTCACCACGGTGAGTTTGTCGTCGTCCTTCTTCGGGTCCGAGTTAGCGCTCGAGCATCCGCTCAGTGCGATCCCGCAGGCCGCCGCGACCGCAACCGTCTTCATCCAGCCCGTTCCGCGCATGTATGTCTCCTTGATCTAGAAGTTCGTTAAGCGAACGAATCGCATCTGCAAGAAGTCTACTCAGATGCGAATCGTTCACAATTTAGCGCGGACTTATGTGTTCTTCGGTGGTCGCGGCCTCTTGGTCGCAGCGGCGGTGGACCCGTTGTCCCCGGTCCCCCGGCCTCGCCCGCGGCGGGGCCGAGGTGCCTCCGAAACCGTGACGGGCTGGGTCTCCCCCCGGTACGGCGTGCCCGTCCGTCGGTGATCCATGGCCTGCGTCGAGTCCTTGATCTCTCCAATCAGCTCTTCCAGGACGTCTTCCAGGAACAGCACCCCGATGGTGTCTCCCCCTCGCGCGATGACTCGGGCCACGTGCCCGTGGGTGCGCTGCATCGACCCGAGCGCGGCTTCGACGGTCGTGTCCGGGCGGAGGTTGATGAGTGATCGGACGCGGGTCAGCGGAGTGGGCCGTCGGTACCTTTCGTCCGGGATCGAGAGGACGTCCTTGACGTGCAGGTAACCCAAGTAGCTGCCGTCCTCGGACCGGAGCACGAACCGCGAGAACCCGGTTCGGCCCACGGCCTTCTCCAGGTCGTGCGGGGAGCAGTCGGACGGCAGGGTCACCAGCCGGTCCACCGGAACCATGACGTCTCCGACGCTCTTCTCCGAGAATTCCAGGGCGCCCGAGAGCATCCCGTCGGCGTCGGTGACGAGGCCCTCGGCGGTGGACTCTTCGACGATGGTCTGCAACTCCTCGAGCGTGAAGGTCGAGGAGACCTCGTCCTTGGGCTCGATCTTCATGAGTCTGAGTGCGCCGTTGGCCAGCCAGTTCAGGAAAACGATGACCGGCTTGACCGCGTGCGAGATCATCACCAGCGGAGGGGCAAGGAACAACGCGGCCTTGTCGGCCACCGATACCGAGATATTCTTCGGAACCATCTCGCCGAAGATCACGTGCAGGAACGTGACCACCAGGAGCGCCAGAAGGAACCCGATACCGTCCGCCGCCGAGGTCGGGACCCCGAGGTGCGTCAGAGGCAGGGCCACGAGGTGGTGGACCGCCGGTTCGGCCACGTTCAGGATCAGCAGGGAACAGACCGTAATACCGAGCTGGCAGCACGCCAGCATGAGGGACACGTGCTCCATCGCTCTCAGCGCGGTCTGTGCACGCTTGTTGCCGTTCTCGGCCAGCGGCTCGATCTGTGACCGCCGGGCGGACATGATGGCGAATTCGCCGCCGACGAAGAAAGCGTTGCCCGCGAGCAGGACCACGAGCAGAGCCAGAGAAACCCAGTCGTTCATCGTGAGCCCCCGTTCGTTGCGGGCGAGGGGTCTGCGCCGTCGACGGCCCGACGCGGCCCGAGATCTTCCTTGATGGTCTCGTCGGCGTCGTGGGAGGACGGCGTGAACAGGATCCTGTCGACGCGGCGGTGGTCCATCCGCTCGACCTCGAGGATTCCGGTCTCGATCGGCACGGTGTCACCCACCTCCGGGATCCGTCCGAGCCGGTCCATCATGAATCCGCCCATCGTCTCGAAGGCCGGATCGTCGTCGACGTCCAACGGGGTCACCTTCTCGGTCACCTCGTCGGGGCGCAGGAGGCCGGGGAAATGCCAGCGGCCGTCGGCGGTCTCGAGCACTCCGGGAACTGCCCTGTCGTGCTCGTCCGCGACCTCGCCGACGATCTCTTCGACGAGGTCCTCGAGCGTCGTGATCCCCGCGGTACCGCCGTACTCGTCCAGGACGACGGCGACCTGCAGGGCCGATTCCCTCAGCTGGCGCAGCAACGCGTCGAGGTGAATCGTCTCGGGAACGCGCAGGACGTCGTCCTTGAGCGCCCCGGCCTGGACCGTGTCCCGCCGCTCATTGGGAACGCCCACCGCGCGCTTGATGTGGACGACGCCCTTGACGTCGTCCTGGTCCTCTTCGTACAGGGGAAAACGGGAGTGCCCCGTCCGACGGGCTTCGTCGATGATCTCGTTGACCGTGGCCGTGGTCGGGAGCATCACGACCTGCCGGCGCGCCGTCATGACGTCCGAGGCGGTGTGTTCGGAGAAGTTCAGGGTCCGCGCCACGAAGTTGGCGGTTCCGGCATCCAGGGTGCCCAGGTCAGCGGATCGCCGGACCATTGAGGACAGCTCCTCGGGCGACCGTGCGCCGGAGAGTTCTTCCTTCGCTTCCAGGCCCATGAGGTGCAGGATCTTGTTGGCCGTCCCGTTCATGACCACCACGAAGGGCTTCATGACGGCGGTGAAGGCGAGCTGGTACCTCGCGAGCGCTCGTCCGATCCTGTAGGACTCGGCGATCGACAGGTTCTTGGGGATCAACTCGCCCAACGCCATCGAGAGCAGGGTCGCCACGAGCATCGAGACCACCAGCGTCACGGCGGAGGCGATGCCGGTGGGGATTCCCCACCCATCGACCGTCTCGCGCAGGAGGCCCTGGATGCCGACGTCGAGCGTGTAGCCGGTCAGCAGAGTCGTGATCGTGATGCCCAGCTGGCAACTCGACAACTGGGTCGACAAGGATTTGAGGCAACGGAGCAGTGGTTCGGCTCGCCGGTCGCCGTCCTGGATGTGCCGCACGACGGTCGGCTGGTCCAGCGCCACGAGAGAGAACTCGACCGCGACGAAGAACCCGGTTCCCAGGATCAGGAGGATACCGGCGAGGATGAGTAACCATTCCACGGAATCAATTCACCATCCCGCGGTGATGGTGGCGCGCTGAAGGCGGCCCGGAGCAAGAGCAACTGAAAGGGTCGTCCATAAGGGTTTCAGTCTAGCGCGACGAAACCCGCGAAGGTATGGGAAGAACCTGGGAGCCCGGGGTTTTCGATCCGAGCGAACATTCCGGGGACACTTGGAGTCGCCCGGGATGCGCCCGAGACGGGTGTCTCGGGCGCCGCCCGAAGATCAGACCAGCCAGGACTGGGAGCGCGCACGCCCTTCGTCGTACCCGGATGCCGCCTGGACTCCGACGACGGCGCGGTCGTGGAACTCTTGCAGGTCCGATGCCCCCGCGTAGGTCATGGAGGATCGCAGACCCGCCGTGATCTTGTCGACGATGTCCTCTGCGCTGGGGCTCGCGGCATCGATGTACATCGTCGAGTTGGAGATCCCTTCCTCGAACATGGCCTTCCGGGCACGAGTGAACGGATCTTCCTCCCGGGTCCGGTGCTTGACGGCCCTGGTCGAGGCCATGCCGAAGCTCTCCTTGTAGAGGCGGCCGTCGTCGTCCCGGTGCAGTTCGCCCGGCGACTCGAAGGTTCCCGCGAGCCATGAGCCGACCATGACCTGGCTCGCGCCGGCGGCCAGCGCGAGGGCGACGTCGCGCGGATGCTTGACCCCGCCGTCGGCCCACACATGTTTGCCCATCTCGCGCGCTGCGGTCGCGCATTCGAGAACCGCGCTGAACTGCGGACGCCCCACGGCCGTCATCATCCGGGTCGTGCACATGGCCCCCGGTCCCACACCGACCTTGACGATGTCCGCTCCGGCCTCGATGAGGTCCCGCGTTCCGTCCGCGGAGACCACGTTTCCGGCCACAATCGGCACCTCGGGGTCGAGAGACTTCACCGCGGCGAGGGCATCGAACATCTTCTGCTGGTGCCCGTGGGCGGTGTCGACCACCAGCACGTCCGCGCCCGCCCGGAGGAGACCTTCGGCTTTGGCCGCGACGTCGCCGTTGATTCCGACGGCCGCGCCGACGATCAGGGAACCCCGGGCATCGAGGGCGGGCCGGTAGGTGGCGGCACGAACTGCACCGGAGGTCGACATGACACCGGCGTAGAGACCCTCGCGCACGACGACGGCCAACTCGATGCCCAGCTCTTCGCATTCGGCGAATACTTGTCGCAGCGCCGCGGTGCGCTCCGCGCTTCCCCATGCGGCGTCGGGAGCCAGATCGGACGCATCGAGAAGAAGGGGAATCGGGTGCATGACCGACGCCACCGAGGCGGCCGGGTCCTCGTTCTGGCTCTCGTCCCGCCGGAGGATGCCGACGGGGCGACCGTCCTCGTCGACGACGACGGCCTCGTCGAAGCGCCGGTCGCCCAGACGACGCAGCGCATGATCGATCGATGTGTCCGGTGAGACGATCACGGCCGACTCGAGCAGAGGGTCGGCACCCTTGACTTCCTCAATGATGCGTTGCGCCGCGTCGGCGGGAACGTCCTGGGGCAGGATGGCCAGACCGCCGCGGCGGGCCAGAGTTTCCATCATTCTGGCGCCGGAGACGGCGGTCATGTTCGCGGCCACGAGGGGGACCGTGGTGCCGGTCCCGTCCTGTGTCCCGAGATCGGCATCGAAGCGGGACGAGACCTCGGAGCGCGAGGGAACGAGAAAGACATCGTTGTACGTCAGGTCGGTCGTGGGGGTATTCAAAAATCGCACTTGCCCCATGCTACCCAGGCCCGGCGGTTTCCGATACAGAGCCGTCCGCCCTGTGGAGAACCTGGCCCATTCCGTGTCGGCCGACACATGGTTCCGTGATGTCCCGATCTCGGTCGTGACACAGCCCGTATTCGGGTGGATAACGTCGAGCGAACCCTAATAGACTCGACCCGAGAGGTTGCGCCATCTCGCACTGTCGCGAGATCTTCGGCGGCTCCCTGGGGCCTGCTCGCCCCGAGAACCACCGCGCTTCGGCGGCATCCGGAATTCGGTAGGATCCACAAGAGGATACGGAAGGCTGAGCAGTTCAGCCCTGCCGGCATAAACAGCTAATGGAAGAGGCGTGAAGCTAGTGCCAGATCAGCCACATCACCAGATCCCTGAGGAATTTGCGGGTAACGAATGGCTCGTGGACGAGCTCTTCGAAAAGTACCAGCAGGACAAGAACTCGGTGGACAAGAAGTGGTGGCCCATCTTCGAATCCATGCAGGAGCAGGACAACGGATCCTCGGCGGGTACCGAGACGAAGACTGAGAAGCCCGCACAGCAGGCTCCCGCACGACCCCAGGCGGACAAGTCTCAGGCTGCCAAGCCCCAGGCCGCGCCGAGCAAGCCCGCGGCCGCGAAGCAGGCCGCGTCATCCCAGTCGGAGCAGAAGTCCTCGCAGCCCGCGCAGAGCGCCGAGACCCCCAAGGCGGGCGCCAAGAAGGAAACCGACGCACCCCAGCAGGCGGGTGCGGACGCCAAGGAGTCCCCCACCACCAAGCGTCCGATCCCGGCCCAGTTGCCGGAGGGCGGGAAGAACGACGTCGAGACCGAAGAGGACCGCGTCGAGACCCTCCGGGGCCCCGGCAAGGCCGTGGTCACGAACATGGAGGAGTCCCTCTCGGTTCCGACCGCAACCACGGTCCGCGCCGTTCCCGCCAAGGTCCTGATCGACAACCGCACGCTGATCAACGATTATCTCCGTCGCTCCCGAGGCGGCAAGGTCTCCTTCACCCACATCATCGGTTATGCGGTGGTCAAGGCGCTCAAGGCCTTCCCGTCGCAGAACGTCGTGTACGGCCAGAATGACAAGGGCAAGCCCGCGGCCATCCACCCCGCGCACATCAATTTCGGCTTGGCCATCGACATGCCCAAGCCGGACGGTTCCCGCAATCTCGTGGTTCCGAACATCAAGAAGGCGGAGAACCTCAACTTCGCCGAGTTCTGGAACGCCTACGAGGACATGGTCAAGCGGGCCAGGGACAACAAGCTCTCGGTCGAGGACTTCAAGGGAACCACCGCTTCACTGACCAACCCGGGCGGAATCGGTACCGTCCACTCGGTGCCCCGCCTCTCCGCCGGCCAGGCATGCATCATCGGCGTCGGCGCCCTGGATTACCCGGCCGAGCGCCGCGGAACCTCCCCCAAGACCCTGGCCAGGGAAGGGGTCTCGAAGATCCTGACCCTGACCTCGACCTACGATCACCGCGTGATCCAGGGTGCGGGCTCCGGCGAGTTCCTGAAGCTCATTGACCAGTACCTGCTCGGCGAGCACGGCTTCTACGACGAAATCTTCGAGGTCCTGCGCATCCCGTTCGAACCGGTGCGTTGGGCCGTGGACAACCAGGTCAACCCGGAAGAAGAGGTCAACAAGGTTGCCCGGATCCAGCAGCTGATCCACGCCTACCGGGTCCGTGGCCACCTGATCGCCGAGGTCAACCCGTTGGAATACGTGATGCGCAAGCATCCGGACCTCAACATCGCGACCTACGGCCTGACGCTGTGGGACCTCGACCGCGAATGGCCCACGGGCGGCTTCGGTGACGCGCCCAAGCTCTCCCTGCGCAACATCCTCGAGCTCCTGCGCGACGCCTATTGCCGCACGCTGGCCGTCGAGTACATGCACATCGAATCGCCGAGCGAACGCCAGTGGTTCCAGCAACAACTCGAGCACGGGTACACCAAGCCCAGTCGCGATGAACAGCTGCGCATCCTGGGCAAGCTCAATGCGGCGGAAGCCTTCGAGACCTTCCTGCAGACCAAGTACATCGGCCAGAAGCGCTTCTCCCTCGAGGGCGGCGAGTCCCTGATCCCGTTGCTCGACTCGATCATCTCGGGGGCCGCGGACGACGGGCTCGCCGGAGTCGGCATCGGCATGGCCCACCGCGGTCGCCTGAACGTGCTGACCAACATCGCCGGCAAGTCCTACGCCCAGGTCTTCCGTGAGTTCGAAGGCGAGCAGGATCCCCGCCTTGTCGGCGGTTCCGGGGACGTCAAGTACCACCTCGGCACGGAGGGCGTGTTCACCTCCGACGGCGGCAACGAAACACAGGTCTACCTCGCCGCGAACCCGTCCCACCTCGAAGCCGTGAATCCGGTGCTCGAAGGCATCGTGCGTGCCAAGCAGGATCTCCTGGACGAGGGCGGCGACTCGGAGAACTCCTACGGCGTGCTGCCGATCCTGGTCCACGGCGATGCCGCATTCGCCGGCCAGGGCATCGTGGCCGAGACCATGCAGATGTCGCAGCTGCGCGGCTACAAGGTCGGCGGAACCGTGCACATCGTGGTCAACAACCAGGTCGGTTTCACCACGACGCCGGGCGAGGGCCGCTCCTCGACATACTCGACCGACGTCGCCCGCATGATCCAGGCCCCGGTCTTCCACGTGAACGCGGACGATCCCGAGGCCGTGGTCCGGGTGGGTCAGCTGGCCTTCGAATACCGTCAGCGGTTCAACAAGGATGTCGTGATCGACCTCGTGTGCTACCGCCGTCGCGGCCACAACGAGGCCGACGACCCGTCGATGACGCAGCCGATGATGTACCAGCTGATCGAGGCCAAGCGCTCGACCCGCAAGCTGTACACGGAATCCCTCGTCGGTCGCGGTGACATCACCCAGGACGAAGCGGACCGGGCGCTCCAGGACTACCAGGAACGTCTCGAGCGGGTCTTCACCGAGACCCACGAGGCACAGACCTCGTCCGCGCCCCTCGTCACCGGGGACGCCGCCGCGGTGTCGAACATCGAACGCCCCGCGGCCCAGCAGATCGAGGACTCCGTCTACTCCCCCGAGACCACCGCGGTCTCGAAGGACGTCGTCGCCCGCGTGGGCGAGGTCCACAACGAGATGCCGGAGGGCTTCCAGGTTCACAAGAAGCTGGGCCAACTGGTCAAGAAGCGCTTCGAGATGTCCTCCGCCGGAAACATCGACTGGGGCTTCGGCGAGCTGCTCGCGTTCGGGTCCTTGCTCATGGAGGGCATCCAGGTTCGCATGTCCGGACAGGACGTCCAGCGCGGAACCTTCGTCCAGAGGCACTCGGTCCTGCATGACACCCAGTCCAATGACGAGTGGGTCCCGCTGCGGAACCTCTCCGAGGACCAGGCGAAGTTCATGATCTACAACTCCCTGCTCTCGGAGTACGGGGCCATGGGCTTCGAGTACGGATACTCGGTCGAGCGACCCGACTCGCTGGTCATCTGGGAAGCCCAGTTCGGCGACTTCTTCAACGGCGCACAGACCGTCATCGACGAGTTCATCTCATCGGCCGAGCAGAAGTGGGCGCAGCGTTCCTCGCTCGTGCTCATGCTTCCGCACGGTTACGAAGGCATGGGCCCGGACCATTCGTCGGCACGCATGGAGCGTTTCCTGCAGATGTGCGCCGAGAACAACATGACGATCGCCGTCCCCTCGACCCCGGCCAACCACTTCCACCTGCTGCGCCGCCACGTGTACAGCAGGCCGCACCGGCCGCTGGTGATCATGACGCCGAAGCAGCTGCTGAGGCTGAAGGCCGCGACGTCGAGCGTCGAGGACTTCACGGAAGGCGATTTCCAGACGGTCATTCCGGACCAGGCGGGACTCAACGATGCGGACGTCAACCGCGTCATCCTGGTCTCGGGCCGCCTGTACTACGATCTGGCCGCGCGGCGGGAGAAGAAGAACGCGAACCGGACGGCCATCGTCCGGGTCGAACAGCTTTATCCGCTCCCGCTCGAGGAAATCAAGGAGCAGCTGTCCCGTTACCCGGAGGCAGAGGTTCTGTGGGCACAGGACGAGCCCGCCAACCAGGGCCAGTGGCCGTACCTGACGACGTCGTTGCTTCCTCTGCTGGACCGCGACATCCGTCTGGTGTCCCGTGCGGCCTCCGCGTCGCCCGCAACCGGTACCGGCAAGCGCCACCAGGCCGAACTCGAGCATCTCGTGCAGCAGGCCGTCGAGCAGTAACCGGCATGTCGCCGTCGAGCCCCTGCTCTCGCCGTGGTTCCATGGTGGGAGCGGGGGCTCGGACATGCGGAGACCCCAAAGAACGTTTATCGTTACGTTAGATGCGATCGTTGGACTCCCCCTCGACGGGTTCCCATCGGTCTGACGCCGGAAACAACAGAAAGATTCTCGTGGAGCAACGAAACATTCGGATCGTGGCGGTCGGAGACGACTTGCTGGCAGGTATTGGTGACCCGCGGGCCCTCGGGTGGTTCGGTCGTGTCATGGCGCGCACCCCACAGAATGTGGCACCGGTGGTCTCATACAACCTGGCGGCTCCCGGTGAGGGAAGCGAGACGCTGAACGAGCGCTGGTTCGAGGAGGCAAGCCGGCGGTTTGCCAGCGGCGCGGACAATCGTCTCGTCGTCGCCCCTTCGACCTTCGACATCGACACGGGCCTGACCAGCGCACGCAGTCGCCTCAACCTCGCCAATATGGTGGATCTGGCCTCCCAGAACAACATCAAGGTCCTGGTCGTCGGCCCCCCGCCGACCCTCGATTCCGAGCGCAACCGACGCATCGCCGATCTTTCCGCGGCCTACGCGGATGTGACCACGCGCCGTCGTCATGTCTACGTCGACACGTTCAACCCCCTGCAGCACCACGAGCAATGGCGCCAGGACCTGGCGGCGAATGACGGCCGCCCGGGGCAGGCCGGGTACGGCTTGATGGCGTGGCTGGTTCTGCACCGCGGTTGGTACTCCTGGTTGCAGCTGCCCGAACAGCACTGAGCGCACGTCACAGCCGGACCCCGGGTGAGAATGTGCACCCGGCTCGTAGGATCTGGCACAATTGGACACAGTGCCCAATGCCCCGTGTCCGTGCCTGCGCACGGAGACGATTCGCACTGGGTTGACCAGCACCATGGCCGCACGTCGCCCCATCGGGCGACGATGCGCGGAAGGAGGCTCATATGAGCAAGCGTGGACGCAAGCGCAAGGATCGCCGCAAGAATTCAGCCAACCACGGCAAGCGCCCCAACTCCTGAGTCACTGACCTCAGGATCCCGGCCAGCCGCGGAGCCGCTGATCACCTCGTGACGAGCGGTCCGGTTGAAAGCGAAGGGCTGAGATGCATGAATGCATCTCAGCCCTTCGCTGTATACGGGCCCGCACCTTTGCTGCCCTGCTCGAATGCTGCCCTGGTCGAACCGGAGAGTCCCGGAGGGGCCCGTCATGGACCGGTCCGTTCCCCTGTCACGAGGCCATCGGGCGATCCGTGGGGTCGGACGGCTTCTGCGTGCCCAGACCGGAGTGGTCATGTTCGGTGGACTCGGTGCTGTCCCGGAGAGAGTCGATCCTGTGCAGGATCGACTGCTTGAGCTCGTCCGGCGCGGGTTCGCAACACGACCGCTTGACCGCGGAACGGATCACGCACTCGAGGTCGTATTCCCTCGCACAGGTCTCGCACTCGTTCAGATGGGTGCAGATGTCTTCGATGTCTTCCGCGGAAAGAGCGCCGTCGAGGTATTCGTAGATCCGTTGGATCTGTTCGTCGCGGCACCCGCCGCTTTCCTGGCAGTCTGTCATAATCCTTTCCTTCCTCACGATGGGCGTTCTCACCGCTGTTCGGCGCCCTGGGCGCCGCTCGAATTCTTGTTCTTCCGGGTCCCCGAGGACGCCTTCCGGCCGCCCTCGGTGCTGAAACCCAATCCGGAGGCATATTCCGCCAACTGCTCGCGCAGCAGTCGCCGACCCCGGTGCAATCTGGACATCACGGTCCCGATGGGAATGTCGAGGATCTCCGCGATCTCCTTGTACGCGAACCCTTCGACGTCGGAATAGTAGACGGCCATCCTGAAGTCCTCGGGCAGGGACTGCAATGCGCTCTTGACGTCCGAATCAGGCAGGTGTTCGAGGGCCTCGGACTCAGCCGACTTCAGCCCCGACGAGGTGTGAGCCGAAGCCTGGACGAGCTGCCAGTCCTCGACCGAGTCGGTGTTCGCCTGATGCGGTTCACGCTGCCTCTTGCGATAGAGGTTGATGTACGTGTTCGTCAGGATCCGATACAGCCACGCCTTGAGATTGGTCCCGGGCTTGTACTGGTGAAAGGCGGAGAAAGCCTTCGTGTACGCTTCCTGGACCAAATCCTGCGCATCCGCCTGATTGCGAGCCATGCGCAAGGCGGCGGCGTAGAGCTGATCGATGTACTGCATTGCTTCCCGTTCGAAACGAGCCTTGCGCTCCTCGTCCGATTCACGGGACAGATCGACTGAGTCCACGGATTCCTTCCGCTTGGGCCTACTGATGAATTCACCCCAGTCTAGAAGGTTTGGCGGTTCAGATGCTCGACGCGTCGGATTCGACGGCGTCTCGACGGTGGCGACCACCTGGCACCCCTCCCTCAGATCGGTTCCATGAGCTTGTCGTGGATTGCAACGGCTCCGGACCGCGTTGTATTCCGACACATTCGGCCGATGTTCGCAGGAGAAGAAACGCCATGGCAGCTTGTACGTTCGTTGACCCCCATCACATAGGATGATGGAGAACCCACGGGTTGGCGTGCGGCATCCCACCGGTGCCGGGGCGCGCCAGCCCACGTTGAGGAGGAAACATGACCATTGTTCGCAAGCTCGCCCGTCCCGTCCTGGCAGCTTCTTTCATCTACAACGGCGTCAACCGCCTTCGCTCCCCCGAATCGACCCAGCACCTGAAGCCGGCGATCGATGCCGCGGCGAAGGCCTCCCCGCAGCTCGCTCCGTTGCGCGGCCAGGAACGCCTCGTCGGTCAGGCCATCGCCGCCACCCAGGTAGGTGCGGGGGCACTCTTCGCCCTGGGCCGCTTCCCGCGTCTGTCCTCCACGCTGTTGCTGGCCGCCGGCACGATCAACGCCTACATCGATTTCGTGAGCGCCGAAGCCGACACGAAGGAGCAGAAGGAAGCACGCATTGCCGACGGCGTCAAGAACGCGTCCCTGGTGGGAGCGGTCGCACTGACCTCGGTCGATACCGAGGGCAACCCGTCTCTCGCATGGCGCGCCGGCAAGCTCAGCGAGGACGTCAAGAAGAAGTCCAACAAATTCGGTGACGATCTGAAGAAGAAGTCCGACGACGTCTTCGGAAACTGATGCACGCCGTGCTCGGACGCAGTAATTGTCCGTGATTCCATCGGGGGCCCGTCTTCGTACGGGCCCCCGATGGTGCTTAAAGTAAGCCATGTACCCTGACGCAGACATCGACACCGAGGTAGATTCTTGACCCTTCCCGCGACCGGCGATTGGCCCGCTCCCCAGGTCTTCCCGACCACTTCCTGGAATGCACGAGTCCGCGTGCCCGGTTCCAAATCGCTGACGAACCGGTATCTTCTTCTTGCCGCCGCCGCGGATGGTCCCAGCACTCTTCGGGGGGCTCTCGACTCGAGGGACTCCGCGCTGATGATGACCGCCCTGGAGAGCCTCGGAGCAAAGTTCTCCAGGGACGGCGGGACGGTCCGGGTCACGCCGATCCCGGTTGGAACCGGCACGCGCGGTGATGAGATCCTCCACATCGATACCGGTCTCGCCGGAACCGTCATGAGATTCGTACCCCTTCTGGCCGCGGCCCTGAACGTGCCGGCGGCCTTCGACGGGGACGAGGGCGCGCGGCGTCGCCCGATGGCCCCGGTCATCGACGCCCTCCGCCAATTGGGGTGCGAGGTCGACGACGCGGGGACCGGGACCCTGCCCTTTGCCGTTCGTCCGCGCCCGGCGGACCATGGCCCAGAGGACTCCTCCGCGTCACCGAGGACGGTCCGGATCGACGCGAGCGCCTCGAGCCAGTTCCTTTCCGCGGCCCTGCTGACGGGTTGTTTCCTGCCCGGCGGGCTGCGCCTCGAGCATGTCGGCGACGAGGTCCCGTCCCTCCCCCATGTGGAGATGACAGCTCAGACGCTTGCCGAATACGGCATCGACGTGCGCGCCGAGGCACCGGCCGCCTGGACCGTGCTTCCTGGCGTGCCGCACGCCCACGACGTCGCCGTCGAACCGGACCTGTCCAACGCGGGCCCGTTCCTTGCCGCCGCCGTGGTCACGGGCAACAGCGTCGTGATCCCGGACTGGCCCTCGAAGACCACCCAGGGTGGCGACCAATGGCGCCGGATCCTCCCTGAATTCGGCGCCCGGGTCCGCACCGACGGCTCGGACCTGGCCGTGATCGGCCCGGAAGGCGGCGCTCGGGAGGGTCGCGTGCGCGGCGTCGACCTCGACCTCTCCGAGTGCGGTGAGCTCGCGCCGACGGTCGCGGCCATCGCCGCGGTCGCCTCGGGCCCGTCGCGGCTGAGGGGCATCGGCCACCTGCGAGGTCACGAAACGGACCGGCTCAAGGCGCTGGTCACCGAAATCAATCGACTCGGCGGCGAGGCGGAAGAAACCACCGATGGTTTGCGGATCACCTCACCCGTACGTCACGGAGATGTGTTCAGAACCTACGAGGACCACCGCATGGCCACGGCGGGAGCGGTCATCGGCCTCGTCGTTCCCGACGTCGTGGTCCAGAACGTCGAAACAACCTCCAAGACCCTGCCGGGCTTCACCGGAATGTGGGAGGCCATGCTCCGCGGAGGGGACGTGTGATGCGTCGTCGTTCGTCGGGCCATTGGGACGAATCGGATGTACGGATCCGTGCCAACAAGCGGGGCTCTCGGCCGCGGACCAAGGACAGGCCGGCCCACGAGGACGCCGTGATAGGTCGTGTCGTGACTGTGGACCGTGGCCGGTACACCGTCGACCTCGGCTCCGAGGGGCCAGGAACCGAAGTCACAGCGGTCCGTGCCAAGGATTTGCGCCGCGTCCCTGTGGTCGTGGGCGATCTGGTCGGGCTCGTGGGCGATACCTCGGGCGCGGAAGGGTCCCTGGCCAGACTCGTCAGGATCGAAGACCGCGCCACGGTCCTCCGTCGTAGCGCCGACGACACCGACCCGGTCGAGCGGGTCGTTGTCGCCAACGCGGGACAGCTCATCATCGTGGTCGCGGCGGCCAACCCGACGCCTCGGACGGGGTTCATCGACCGCAGCATCGTCGCGGCCTACGACGCAGGCCTTGAACCCGTGCTGTGCGTGACCAAGACGGACCTGGGCGACGCCGCTCCCCTGCGCGACTACTACGCCGAAACCTCGTTGAGGATCCTTTCGAGCTCGCCCGAACGTCCTGAGGAAGCCGCGGCTCCGGCGGGCCGGCACGAGAGCCTGCCGCTCGACCCGACGACGGTCGAGACCATGCGGTCGCTCCTCGACG
Organism: Rothia koreensis; assembly: GCF_004136575.1. Lineage (GTDB taxonomy): Bacteria > Actinomycetota > Actinomycetes > Actinomycetales > Micrococcaceae > Rothia > Rothia koreensis. The sequence continues at coordinate 363,690 of NZ_NOIQ01000001.1, read as the reverse complement.
GTCACGTCAGCGTGTTCTTGGGGCATTCGGGGGTCGGCAAGTCGACGCTGGTCAACGCTCTGGCCGGAACATCCCGGTCGACCGGCGGGGTCAACGAGGTCACCGGGCGCGGGCGCCACACCTCATCGTCCGCCCTCGCCATATCTCCTTCGTGGGGCAGCGTCGGCACCTGGGTCGTGGACACGCCCGGTGTCAGATCCTTTGGTCTGGCGCATGTTCCCAAGGAGTCCATCGTCGAGGCCTTCGAGGATCTGGCCCCCGGATATGCCGACTGCCCCAAGGGGTGTACGCACGCGGCCGACGCCGCGGGGTGCGGCATTCAGCGACTCGTGGATTCGGGGCACGCAGGGCCGTACGGCGCGCAGCGACTCGAATCGCTTCGGCGCCTCTTGGGCGTCGCGGCGGAGGACGGGCTGGACCAGATGAAGGAGCTCGGCACGACGACCTGACCGGGTGGTGTCCCACGCATGGGATAGCCTGGAATTTATGAATTCAATGAGCCCCTACAACGATGACATGCGCCTGGCGCACGTCATGGCCGATGCGGTCGATCGCTACACGCTCGGGAAATTTCAGGCTCAGGACTTCACGGTCGAAACCAAGCCGGATCTGACCCCGGTGACGGATGCGGACCGTGAGGCCGAGGAACTGATCCGCTCCCACTTGTCCCGGGCACGCACGCGGGACGCCGTCGTGGGCGAAGAATTCGGTTCGACCGGTTCCTCACCCCGCCAGTGGGTCGTGGACCCCATCGACGGAACGAAGAACTTCGTTCGCGGTGTCCCCGTGTGGGCCACTTTGATTGCCCTGATGGATGAGGGAAAGCCGGTCGTCGGCCTGGTTTCGGCCCCGGCGCTGCAACGTCGTTGGTGGGCCGCCGAAGGCAGCGGCGCCTTCACCGGCCGTTCGATTGCCAAGGCACGCCGAATCGGCGTCTCCGAGGTCACCTCGATGCGCGACGCGTCCCTGTCCTTCTCGTCCCTCTCCGGGTGGAAGGACCTCGGCCGACGCCAGCAATTCCTGGACCTGGCCGATGACGTCTGGAGGGTCCGCGCCTTCGGGGACTTCTGGTCCTATTGCCTCGTGGCCGAGGGCGCCGTGGACATAGCCTGCGAGCCGGATCTGAGTCTCCACGACATGGCCGCGCTGGTTCCGATCGTGACCGAGGCCGGGGGCCGGTTCACGTCGCTGGACGGCACGGACGGCCCTCATGGAGGAAACGCCGTCGCGACGAACGGGCATCTGCACCATCGCGTCCTGGAAAAACTGGCCGCCGAGGGACCGGAACCGGCCTCCTCCGACGAAGCCGCCGAGGACGAGGTCTGACCCCTTCCTGAAACGGTCCGTTCGCACCGTTCCGTCCCCGCATATGCAACGAGGCCCCGTCACCGAGTGGTGACGGGGACTCGTTGCATATCTGAGAAGAGGATGCTCGGAAAATCAGTAATCCGATTCCATGTAGGAATTCACGCATTCTTCGAAGCCTGCGCTGTTGGCCGCGGAGTAGCCGCCGCAGTGTTCGGCCGCCTCGTTGGCGACCGAGAAGCCGATCGCGAAGATCACGCCCAGAAGCACGGACAGGATCACGCCGATCGCGCCCAGGACGATGCCGATGATCGGCATGGCCTTCCCCGCACCCGGGGTCTTGGCCAGTTTCCTGATAGCGACGATGCCGAGGACGATCGCCACGATTCCGGCGAGGCCGGGGAGGACCAGCCAGCACAGGACCACGCTGGCAATACCGCAGATCAGGGCAGCCAGGCCCATTCCCCAGCCGTTCGGCCGGTCTCCGGCACGAGCCGGATACTGCTGGTAATTCGGTTGGGCGTAATTGCCCGACTGGTACTGGGGCTGGTTGTAGTAGCCGTTCTCGCCCTGCTGGCCGTAGTATGAGCCACCGGCCTGCTGACCGTAGCCGTTGTCCTGAATGGGCTGGTAGCCACCCTGCTGGCCGTAGCCGGGCTGGCTCTGCTGGCCATACTGCGGCTGGGCCTGTCCGGACTCGCCGTACTGACCGTACGAGGGCTGATTGCGCCCAGACGGCGAACCATCATCTCCGTAGGTGCCGTACTGGGGTTGCTCGCGGTTTTCCGAACCGCGCCACGGGGTGGAACCGCCCGTGGATTCCTGGGGGTCGTTCTGGCCGAACCGCGGGGCTGAGCTGCTGCCTCCGGACTCCGGTTCGTGGTTCTCAGATGAGGGGTTGTTGGTCACGGTGACTTCTCCTCGTTTCCGTTGGCTCGACGCCCGTCTTTCCATATGTCAACTATTTATTATTCAATCACACCGGCCCGTGGCCCGGGGTACAACAATGCCCGGCTCCCCCGAAGGGGAGCCGGGCATTGAGCGAGTGGAGATGCGGGGAATCGAACCCCGGTCCGATGCAGCTTTGCCAGGGTTTCTCCGGGCGCAGTTCGTGTCACGGTGTTCTCGGCTCCGGCACTCCCACGAACGGGTTGCCGCCGAACCTATCCGTACAAAATGTTCACCAGCCCCCTACGGAGAGGGACTGGAGCAGTGGCTTTCTAAACTGATACTAGGAACCGGGTCGAAAGCGAACCCGGGCTAGCAGACTGCTCTGGCTGCTTACGCAGCGAGAGCGAAGTCAGTGCGCTTTTCAGATTTGGCACTTATTGTTTTGCAGAGAACGTTTACGAGATGACCCTGCATTCTCGGCCCGCTTCACCTGCCGCAACTGGCATCGTCGAAACCGATCATCCCCATATGCATTTTTCAAACATCCCATCGGATGACTGGGTTGCCTGCCGGCCCCCGCCCCCTCCGGGCCTCTTCACTATACTCTGTCCGCGAGCCCTTGAAAACCCCACGCCGCCAAGCCTCGAACCGTCGACCCCAGCCGTGCGGAGACCGGGAGCCTCCGGATCGACTAGACTTGATGAATATGGCTTCCACCGATTTCTCCGCAGCGCTCAAGGATCTCCGCGCCACCTATGCCCAGATCGAGCAGGTCAGCGACGTCGACGGTCTGCGCGCAACCATCGCGGACCTCTCCGAGGCCGCGGCCGCTCCGAACCTCTGGGATGATCTCGAGGCCGCTCAGAAGGTGACCTCCGAGCTCTCCCACCGGCAATCCGAACTGGATCGCCTGGAGAAGCTGTCCGGCCGGATCGACGACCTCGAAACGATGGTCGAGCTGGCCCAGGAGGAAGAGGACGCCGACCTCCTCGCGGAGGCGGAGTCAGAACTCGGTTCCGTGCGGAAGGCCCTGGCAGACCTGGAGATCGTGACCCTGCTGTCCGGAGAATACGATCCCAGGGAAGCCGTGGTGACGATTCGAGCGGGAGCGGGCGGCGTCGACGCCGCCGATTTCTCCGAGATGCTGATGCGGATGTACTTGCGCTGGGCGGAGAAGCACGGTTACGCCACCAAGGTCCTCGATACCTCGTACGCCGAGGAAGCCGGACTCAAATCCGCGACCTTCGAGGTCAAGGCACCGTACTCCTTCGGTCGGCTGTCCGTGGAGGCGGGGACGCACAGGCTCGTGCGCATCTCCCCCTTCGACAATCAGGGACGTCGCCAGACCTCGTTCGCCGCGGTCGAAGTCATCCCGCTGATCGAGCAGACGGACAGCATCGATATCCCCGAGAACGAAATCAAAGTCGATGTGTTCCGCTCCTCCGGCCCTGGTGGACAGTCCGTGAACACCACGGACTCGGCGGTGCGCATGACCCACATTCCGACCGGCATCGTCGTGTCGATGCAGAACGAGAAGTCGCAGATCCAGAACAGGGCCGCGGCCCTGCGCGTGCTCCAGTCCCGGCTGCTTCTCCAGCGCCAGGAGGAAGAGAACGCGAAGAAGAAGGAGCTCGCGGGCGACGTCAAGGCCTCGTGGGGCGACCAAATGCGTTCCTACGTGCTGAACCCTTACCAGATGGTCAAGGACCTGCGTACCAATCACGAAGAGGGCAACCCCAGCGCGGTCTTCGACGGATCCATCGAGGAATTCATCGATGCCGGAATCCGTTGGCGCGCCAGTGGGCGCCAGACGGATCATTCATAGACCATTCACCGATGCCCCAACGGGCAGAAGAACCAGAACTAGACTCATGGCCACAAAGAACGACGACGGGCGCAAGGTCATCGCGACCAACCGCAAGGCCCGACACGATTACCACATCATCGAAACCTACGAAGCCGGAATCGCCCTCATGGGCACCGAGGTGAAGTCCCTCCGTGATGGCGGGGCCTCGATTGCCGACGGCTTCTGCCAGCTGACCCGCGGCGAACTCTGGGTCGAGAACATCCATATCGCCGAGTACGGCCGCGGATCGTGGACCAACCACGAGGCCCGACGCCGCCGCAAACTGCTCCTGCACCGCCAGGAGCTCAACAAGCTGGACCAGAAGTCCCGGGAGACCGGTTACACGATCGTGCCCCTGCAGCTGTACTTCCGTGACGGGAAGGCGAAGATCGAGATCGCGCTGGCCAAGGGCAAGCGCGAGTACGACAAGCGGCACGCGTTGCGCGAGGCACAGGACAAGCGCGAGGCCGAGCGCGCCATGCGCTACCGCAATCTCGGTTAGGACACGGTGGGTCCCGCGGGCGGCTCCTGTTGCGTGTATGCCCGCTGCCGCTCCCGGGCTCCCATGGTGATGTGCCGCAAGTCCATCTGATCGTCGAATCCGGAGCCCAGCGCGCCCGCCACCACGCCCATCGAGGCGCTGAGCCACGCGATCGCCGAATAGTTGACCAGGTCGACGTCGCCACCGATCACCGTCGCCATGAACCGTGGGTCGATGACGATCACCCCCGCCACGAAAATAAAGACCCAGAGGGCTATGTACAGGGTGACCACGCAGAAGACGAGGGTCGTGACAGTCGACAGGTTGTACAGCAGCACGATGACCGAGAGCCTGTCGTATTTGGGTCGCTCCCACAGTCGGTTGCTGATGAGCAGCCAACCGACCATCGAGATGATGGCCAGCGCCGAGATCACGAAGAGACGACCTGTGCTGAGCGCCTCCGACATCTGCCAGATCGAGTTGTAGAAAATGCCGAAGGCCCCCGTGGCCGAGGCGGCCGCGAGTGCTCTGGACAGTTTGGGCACGGTACGCCACGGTTCGTTCGCCATGATCACACCCATGACCGTCCGTGGCAGGCCCGTGCGGGGATCGGCGAGCATGATCTGGCTCGCCCGGTCGTCGCGGACGATCCATTTGCCCCAGCCGTCATCGACGTATGTTTCGGCAACATGCTCGTCGCTCATGAGTCGGTACGCGCAGTCCGTCACGACCCTCATCAGCTTGGATTTGGTGGCCCACGCCCCCAGCGTGGGGCAGGAAATCACGGCCACGCGCTCTTCCGGGTAGGCCTCGGCAATGAGTGGACGCTTGTCGAGGTACCTCGGGATCTCCGTCAGGAGGATGACGACGTCGACCCGCCCCTCCGACAGATGTTCCACGACCCGGGTTTCCAGGGTGTTGTCGGGACGAATCCTGATGAGCTCGCTCTGAGACTCGACCCGGACCTTCAGAGAGGAAAGGGTCTGGAGGCGGCTCTCCAGGGAATCCTGGATCGCCGAGACTCGGCCGGTGGGCAGGCCGGGATCGGCGATCACGTACACAACCATCTCAGCGGGGCCCGGCACATTCGTCATTGCCAATACTTTACTCCTGCCTGGCACCAGAATGAGAAGTGGCCCACTGTCGACATGACAGTGGGCCACACCACGGGTCGCTGCGATCCGTGCTCTACCCGTCGGGACGCAAGTGGCTGACGGCGTCACGGATGTCGCCGTCCTCCACGATCTTTCCGTTCTCGAGCACCACGCCGCGTTCGCACAAGCGCTTGACCATGTCCAGGTCGTGACTGACCACGATCAGGGTCTTGCCGCGTTGGGAGAGTTCCTTGATCTTCTTGATGCACTTCTTCTGGAAGGGTTCGTCGCCCACGGCCAGAATTTCGTCGACCAGGAAGATCTCGGGGTCGGTGTGCACCGCCACGGCAAAGGCCAGTCGCAGGTACATACCCGAGGAGTAGAACTTCACCTCGGTGTCGATGAACTGCTCGATCTCGGAGAACTCCACGATCGAGTCGAAATTCTCGTCGATCTCGCTCTTGGTCATGCCCAGGATCGCGCCATTGAGGTAGACGTTGTCGCGTCCGGTCAGATCCGGGTGGAAACCGGCGCCGACCTCGATCAGGCCGGCGATCCGACCGCGGGCGAGGATCTCACCCTGGTCGCCGTGCATGACCCCCGAGATCAGCTTGAGCAGGGTCGACTTGCCCGAGCCGTTGAGCCCGAGCAGGGCGACTCTCTCCCCTTCGTGGATGTCCAGGGAGACCCCGTCCAGGGCGTTGAATTTCTCCGACAGGTCGCCCTTGCGGCCCTTGAGGAGCCAGACGAAGGCTTCCTTCATCGACCTCGTGTGCCGCAGGACGAAGCGCTTGACCAGGTTGTCGATCTTGATGACCACCGGTTCCGTGGAGGGAACGTACGGCGGCATCGGCTTCGAGAGTTCGGGATCATTGTCGAGCCAAGACACGATGAATCAGAGCTCCTGGGCGAAGTTGCCCTCGAACTTGCGGAAGAGCAAGTCGCCGACAACGACGGTGACGAGGGCGATGACAACGGCAAGTGGCGTCCACATCGACAGCAGATGCGGGGGCACGTGCCACTCGTATTCCAGGGTCGGATACCAGAAGGCGTAGTGGAACAGCTCCACGGACACCGTGATCGGGTTCGCGAGGTACAGGTGCAGGAGCCATTCCGGGGCCTTGTCGGCCACGCGCTCCCAGGCGTACATAATCGGAGACACCCAGGTCAGAACCATCACGAGGAGGTCCACCAGGTTCTCCGAGTCCCGGAAGAACACGTTGGCCACGCCGAAGATGAGCCCCAGTCCGTAGGCAAAGGCGGTGAGAATGCACATTCCGACGACGGCGCACGCGAGCTGCATCAGGTTCGGGTGCCAGCCAACCACGAAGTCGGCGATCAACAGGACCAGCAGTTGCGGCGCGAAGTGGATGAGGCCCACCCCGATGGTCGAGACCGAGAACAGTTCTCGCGGCAGATAGATCTTCTTGATCAGGTCACCGTTGCCCACGAAACAGCGGGCACCGTTTCCGAAGGCCTCACCGAAGTAATTGATGAGCACGATTCCGGAGAACAGGTAGACCGCATAGTTCTCGAGACCCTTGTTGAGGTCCAGGAACACGCCGAGGGCCAGATAGAAGACGATGAACTGTACGCCCGGCTTGACGTAGGACCAGAGGATGCCGAGGATCGAGCCCCGATATCGAACCTGGAGTTCCTTGTCGACCAGGAGTCGCAGGAGGAAGGTGTGCTTGGGGACGTCCAGGAGGCCTCGGCCACGACCGGGCCTCCGGAAGTCTCTGTTGGCGATTTCTGTGGTCATCGTTTGAGTTCGGAATCCGTATGCTGATCGAAGGTTTGTTTCCAGGCTTCGAGTGATGTGATGCGGGATGCCGCCTCACGATACTGCTTCCTCAGGGAAGGCCAGTTCCGCAAGATGTCGGCGTGCAGCCGCGTGGCTTCGAAAAGCTTGGTGCGCAACTGCTCCGGCTGGCGACGGTACCACGAGACCGCGGTGCCCTCCGCGTTGGAGACCAGGGCCGAATCGTATTGGGACATACGCCACCAACGGTTGTCCTGGTGAGCAATGTGTGCCTGCGGATGCTCGTGAGTTTCTTCGTCCACGGGCTTGACCAACTGTTTGGTCACCGTCTTGAGCGCCCAGGGAACGAGCGTCTTGTACGACGGTGCCTTGAAGCCCCGCCCATTGCGCGGAGGCTTGTTCATGTGGGGTTCGGGGAACTCCTCGATGTCCTCCTTGAACTGGGCATCCGAGTACTGCTTCGTCAGTGACCGGATCTCGGGGAGCCGCTGGGGCTGGATTTCGTGCAATCGGTCCGGACCGGCCAGAACATCGCGCAAGGCCATGATGCGACCGTGCTCGGTGAAGTACTGCATCGAGATCAGATGCTTGACGTCGGCGTAGGACGACTCCCGCAGCAGCCGGCCGCCACGCTCGTACGGCGAGTGGAGAAGTGCCGCAATGATGCGGTTCCGGATATGGAAGTAGGCCTGCCATCCGACCAGGTCGTCCTTGTCGATCCAGGACACGTGCCACACTGCTGCACCCGGCAACGACACCGTGTGGTAGCCGGCCCTCTTGGCGCGCAGACCGTATTCGGCGTCGTCCCACTTGATGAAGACGGGCAGTGCGAGCCCGAGCTCCTTGATGACCTTGGTGGGGATGAGGTCCATCCACCACCCGTTGTAGTCCACGTCGACTCGGCGGTGCAGCCACGGGGTGTTGCGCAGGTTCGACTTCATGAAGTCGTGGCCGAGCGTCTGGTCCTCGTGCGGCAGATCGGGCTGGAACCGGTAGGTGTTGACGATCTCGCCGAAGGTGTGGAGCACCGTGCGGTTGTACAGGTCGAACATGTGCCCACCGACGATGGTCGGCTTCCGGCACAGGTCGGCAAAAGTCAGCAACCGAATGATCGACTCGGGCTCGACCACGACGTCGTCGTCCAACAGCAGCGCATAGTCGCTGCCGTTCTGGACGGACTCGTACATTCCGCGGGAGAACCCGCCCGAACCGCCCAAATTGGACTGGTTGATGATCCGCAGCTTGCCCTTGAGGCTCGCCGCGACCTCTTCGAAGTCCTCCTCGTCCTGGACCTTCTTGTTGCCCTGGTCAACGATGAGCAGCTCTTCGATCGCGTCCATGGCCTCGGGAGACTGGGCCAGAGACCGGAGGTTGTTGAGGCAGAAGTCAGGCTTGTTCAGCGTGGTGATCTCGAGGGTGATCCGGCCCGGTGCCGACGTGGAGTCCGTGTATCCCTCCCAGTCCGCCTTTTCCAGCGTGAGCGTGTCATTGCCCGCAATGAGGTCGAACCAGTACCAGCCGCCGTCGCCGAAGGGCTTGAGCGGCAGGTCGAAGGTCGAATGGGTCTTTCCCGTCACCCGACGCGAGTCCACCCGCTGGAGCGATCCGCGAGCGTTGGACTTGTAGATGATGACCGTGCCTTCGCCCTGAGTGTGGACGGACAGCCGGATGTCATCGATGCTCGTCCACCGCTTCCAGTAGGACGCGGGAAAGGCGTTGAAGTAGGTCGCGAAGGACAGTCGAGAGCCTGCGCGAATCAGGGTCGACCTGCGGTCGATGAAATCTTCCGCGTGGGCTTCCGAAGAAGTCGCAGAGGACCCCGAGCTGTCCTGGTCCGAGGACTTCTTCTTTCCCGTGGGAAGCGAGTCATCGGTTCCGAGGGCACCGTTCATGGTCGACAGCTGCACGCCCGCCGCTTGGCCGGAGTCGACGTACAGCGGAACGGTGTCCATCTGCTCAGCCGGCGGGAAGATGACACGCTGCAGGGTCTTGAGGTTTTCGGGCTTGGATTCCGTCAGATGATTGCTCATGCGTCGACTCCCCCGCTTTCGAGCTTGGCCCCGCCTTGGAAGTGCGGCTTGATCTTGTTGTCGAACATGGACAGTGCCGAGCCGATGGCCATGTGCATGTCCAGGTACTTGTAGGTGCCGAGGCGTCCGCCGAAGAGGACGGATTTCTCACCGCGAGCCAGATCCCGGTACTTCAGGAGCTTCTGGCGGTCCAGATCGGTGTTGATCGGGTAGTACGGCTCGTCGCCCTTGTCGGCGAAGCGGGAGAACTCCCGCATGATGACCGTCGCGTCCTTGGTGTAGTCGCGCTCGGGGTGGAAGTGACGGAATTCGTGGATGCGGGTGAAGGGAACTCCCTCGTCCGGGTAGTTCATGACGGAGCATCCCTGGAAGTCCTCGATCGGCAGAACTTCTTCCTCCAGGTCGATGGTCCTCCACGACAAGTCGCCCTCGGCGAAGTCGAAGTACCGGTCCACGGGGCCGGTGTAGACCACGGGCACCTGACCCAGGACCTTGGACCGCGAGAATTCGTGGCTGTCGTCGAAGAAATCGGTGTCGAGGCGCACGTCGATATTGGGGTGGTCGGCCATGCGCTCGAGCCAGGCGGTGTATCCGTCGACCGGCAGTCCTTCGTGAGTGTCACTGAAGTAGCGGTTGTCGTAGGTATACCGGACGGGCAAGCGATTGATGATCGAGGCCGGAAGGTCCTTGGGGTCCGTCTGCCACTGCTTGCCGGTGTAATGCTTGATGAACGCCTCGTAGAGGGGCCGGCCGATGAGCTGGATGCCCTTGTCGTTGAGGTTCTCCGGGTCCGTTCCGGCGAGTTCTCCGGCCTGTTCCTTGATCAGGTCGCGAGCTTCCTGCGGACTGTAGGCCGAACGGAAAAACTGGTTGATGGTCCCCAGGTTGATCGGCATGGGGAAGACTTCGTCGTTGTGGCGCGTGTAGACGCGGTGGACGTAGTTGGTGAACTGAGTGAACCGGTTGACGTATTCCCAGACCCGCTCGTTGGACGTGTGGAACAGGTGCGCACCGTACCGGTGGACCTCGATTCCCGTCTTCTCTTCCTTCTCGCTGTAGGCGTTTCCGCCGATGTGCGAGCGACGGTCAAGCAGGGCAACCTTGAGTCCCAACTCGGTCGCCGCTTGCTCGGCGATGGTCAATCCGAAAAGACCAGATCCTACGACCACTAGATCTGCGTTCACGCAAAACTCCTGTTGCTCTTGAGCCGGTGCCCGAGGGAGGCCCCGACTGACCTGTCCGTTCCCGACCGGGGTGCGGGCACGGACCTCTCGACTGTGATCCTAGTAGAAAGCACGCGACGGCCATTCATCTGCCGGTCCGTCACACCTCTTCACCGGGAGTCCCGACCTACCAAGCTACAACACGGCGAGGGAACTTGCCTCGATCCCCAGCGGATGCTCAGCATGATTTTCATCCGGTCTCCGACCTGCGGTAACGAACCGATTCATCCACAGTCCCGAATTCTCGGGGATTGCGGGATGAGAATGCACATTCTCGCGCCCTTGCCAGGATTTCATCCCCCGTTCATGCCGCCTCGGCGTTCAATCACCGTATGGAACTGACTCTCGCCGTGTTCGATCCTGAGACCTCCCTCAGCTGGCCCGTCAGGATCTCCGGCCGCACGGGGTCCCCGGGAGCGCTCGTCGGGGAAATTCTCAGCGAGCGCCTCGGCAGGAACGCTTCGTGGTACATCGGCGACCTGCCCCTGGACGGGACGAGCCTCGGAACGGCTCCATTGGTCGACGGAGCCGTGGTCCGGGCGCGTCCGCTCACCGAGGACGTCGATCACACGGCCAGACTGTCCATCGCGTGCACGGAGGGATTCGGGGCAGGTTTCAGGGCGCGCATCGGTCGAGGGGTCCACGCCGTCGGCCGCGACGACGTCGACATCCGGTTGGAGAACCCTCACCTGCCGCCATGTGCGGGATACCTCTCCGTCAGTGGAGAGAGCGTGACCCTTCGACCCGTGGGCCGGCTCAGTGGCATCCGGCTTCTGCCCGGGCACCGTCTCGGTCTCCACGGATCGTCGCTGGTCATCGAGGACGCTCAGGGGCACCCCACCCACGCCGCTTCGCGCAGCCCCATCCCGGCCCATGAGGTCCGCTTGTTCGCTCCTTCCCAGGGGTGGGCGGTGATGCTCGCGACGAGCCTGATGCCGATTGCCTTCGGCGCCGTGGCCGCGTGGCTGTGGGGCATGTGGTTCATGCTGCTCTTCGGCGCCATGAGCGCCCTGGTCAGTGGGGCCCATTGGCTCACGAGAGGCGGTGGAGCGGCACGGAACCGTCGTCGTTTGCATGACGCACGAGTCAGGGAGCTGAATGTCCTCGCGCAGGCGATACCTCCGGTGGGGCTCAGGCTCGCCGATGCGGTGGCCCGTATCGAAGGAACGTTGCCGGCCCGGTCGATTGGAATGACAGATACGGCGTCGTCCCCGTTATCGGGCGACGAGCTCTGGATTCGTTGGGGTCGAGGGACCCGTCACCTGCACATCTCGCCGAATTCCCCTCAGACCGGGCCTCAGGTCAAGGACATGCCGCTGGTGACCAGCTTGTCTCTTCCGCATGTCCTGGTCATGAGCGATGGCGTGCGTACCGACGGTCTGCCTGCGCTCATCGGGCACGCCCTCGCCGAGCATCTTGTGCTCGAATGGGTCGGGTGCGCCGGGGACTGCCGGATCTGCACCGAGTTCTTGCGTCGGTGGGGCCGGCTCTGCGTCCCGGCTTCCGGCAGAGGCTCGGCACGCACGAGCCCCGTCCTCCAGATGACGTGCGTGCGTCGCGGGGTTCGTACCGCCGAGGAAGGCCCGAGGCCCGCCGTCTGGAAGGTTTATGTCGGTGCGGACAGGGACCCGGTCCCCGTCGGCCCGGGCTGGCGAGGCATGGTGATCGTGCCGACGCAGCGGGGGCTCCGGCTGGTACCTCATGGCAATGCGGGCGGACGGTGTCCGGGCCTCGCGAACGGGTCCGCTGTCGAGTGCCTTGCCCCGGACGTCCCGGATTCGAGGGTCCTCGAACGACTCGCTCAGGGACACCGTTCGAATGGGTCGGCTGGTGGAGATACCGGCTGCCTCATGTCATCGCGTGAGGATCTGGCCGTGGAAACGGCCCCGGAGCGGTGGAACAGGACACGCTACGACCGCGCTCTTCTCGCCGACCTCGGCCGCGCGCCAGTTTCGGGTGCTCCCGTCGTGGTCGATCTCAACGAGGTCGGGCCCCACTGCGTGGTCGCGGGGGCGACCGGGTCGGGCAAATCGGAGTTTCTGCGAAGCCTCGTGCTGGGTATGGCCTTGCGCTATCCGCCCGAACGACTGGGATTCGTGCTCATCGATTTCAAGGGCGGGGCGAGTTTCGGCCCCTTGTGCCGACTGCGGCATGTTCACGCGACCCTGACCGATCTGGATGAAACAGCTGTCTTGAGGGACTTGGCCTTTTTGCGCGCCGAGCTGCGCCGCAGGGAAGCCCTCTTCGCCACGGTGGGCGCCCGCAATTGGGTCGAATATCTCGAGCACTGTGCGACGAAATCTGGCCGGGACGAGGTGCTCCCCGAGATCGCCGTGGTCGTGGACGAATTCCGAGTCCTCGTGGACTCGTTTCCCCGAGCCATGGACCGGCTCCTCCACATTGCGACGACGGGTCGTTCGCTTGGTTTCCACCTCATCATGTCGACCCAGAGGCCCCAGGGAGCCATCTCCCCCGACATTCGGGCGAATGTGTCCGTGAATGTCTGTTTTCGCGTGGCCTCGGACGCGGATTCCATCAGCGTGATCGGCACGCCCCAGGCGGCGTCGTTGAGCTCCGAAGGGCCCGGAGCCGGTCTCGTCAAGGTGGACGGCGTCGTCCTCGGGTTCCGCGCGTGGTTCGTGGACCGTTTGCCGGCCCTTCCTCCTGGCGCTCCGCACATCGTCGAGGGTCACTTGACTTTCCCCTCGGGCGACCCGGTCGTGGGAGGGTCTCCCCCAGAGTCGTCGATAGGCGACGACGTTGCTCGCTTCGGGGACCTCATCGCCCCGGGGCGAGTTGCCTTGCGTTTCGCCGTCCCGCCCCGATCCACGCAGGTCGACTGTTCCCAGCCCCTTCTTCCCCCGCCGACCGGCGCCGATCCGGACCGGCACCCATCGGGGCTGTTCCTCGGCCTCGGAGAGGCGCCGGCACGGGCATGGCAGGGTCCACTGTTCTGGCGAGCGCGCGACCACGGAGTCCTCGAGGTGGTAGGCACGGTCCCCCAGCAGCGAGCATTTGTTGCACGGCTGGTCCTGTCCGCCTCCCACGCCTCATCCGTGGTGTACGTGCTTGCCGCGGACGAGGCGACTCGGCTTGCGTGCGTGAGTGCTCGTCACGCAGGTTCGGACCTCCGAGGCATTGCGGGTCTGGACGACCCTCTCTTCGTACTCGAAGTCCTGCGTCGTCTGGCACCCGTCATTTCAGGTGGCAGTCGGCCCGGTGCGCTCGTGATCGTCCAGGGGGTGGACCGGCTCTTCGAGGCTTTCCTGTCACGCGGACACGACCTGAGCGTTGAGATACTGAACCTGCTCACCGCCGGGGACTCACCGTGCAATGTGGTCCTGCTCGGTGCAAAGAGGGTGCCACCGGAGCTGAGACCGTACTGCTCGTCCCATGTTTTTGCCCACCGTGCCGAGACCAACGAGTACAGGGCGGCGCATCCGCGTGAGAGCCTGGAAATCCTTGCCGAATTGTCGATCGTGGACGGACGGGTGTGTGAAAATCGCGCCCCCGTGGGGCTCAATACTCCGCCCGAATCCTTGTTGACCCATCTTGCCGCGGCCGTCAGCAGGATCATTGCCCAAGACGATGCCGACCGCACCGCGGCCCACCGCCGTCGTTCACGCCTCACTCCACCAGAGGACACGTGTCAGCTGCCCCGATTCAGGAGGGTCGACTCGGACCTGTCCTGGGTTCCGTTCGACGACGCGGGGCGGGACCGCGCCCAGCCCTCACGGTCGCTTCACGATCGGCCCGTTGATCCCACTGCGACGTCCGAATTTCCCCGTGGCACAGAAATCCTGCTCGGGGTCTCATCCCCACTCGGCGAGGAATGCCGCACCCGGGTGCACCAAGGGGAAGGTACCGCCTTGGTCTACTCGACGTCCGGTGGTGAGCAAAGAATGATCGACGCGCTGGAGGCGTTCAATCCACATCTTCAGTTCAGAGTTTTCGTTCCCCCGGAAAACCACCGGCACGCGAAGCCGACGGGGCCGGACGCGAAGACGATCAGTAGGGCGGATGCCTGCGTGGCCGTCGTGAGGAATGTTCCCGCGTGGACGGTGGCGCCTCGCCACATCATTGCGGACATCATTGCTTCTCACGACGCGTGCATCATGACTTTTCCGATGGACTCGTCCGCCACCGTCGCCTCGCCCTGGACCGAGACGATCCGCAGTGCACATTCCGCGATCTTCGTGGGTCCTCTCAGTCATGGCTGCGCGAGCTTCCGGTCGGAAACGGTTCCGCCGCACAGGCTGGCTCTCGACCAGACGGAAGGACTCCTGGTCGAACGCGGATCCTGGACAAGGTTCAGGATTCCCGCTGTTCGGAGGGGAGGCCCCGCGCCCAGGCATTCGTACCGGTCAGCGTCTCTCGGGGAGGTCGTTGGCCCGCAACAGATGATTCTGGACCGGAGAGCTGAACAGGAGAATCCCCACGAGCGCGCCGTAGGCCACCGGAAGCAGAGCCAGGAAGAGGCCCCACGCGGAGATCATTTGCAACGAGATCACGATCAGGAAGACCTGCGTGAGCAGAATCAGGGCCCGCGGCCACAAACTTCCCTTCGTGATACTCCGCGCAGCTCCGAGGAGCCACAGGCCATATCCGATGTAGAGAAGCGACATGATCACGATGGCCCCGAAAGGCATCGCGTGGTCCTGGAAGAAGACCTCGACCGTCTGCACCAGGCCGGCAACAACCAGCCCCAGCCCCTCGATCGCGACGAGTCCCGCCAGGACGACAACGGGCAGGGGCGGGCGTCGCGAAGCCGGTGATTCGGGCCCGGTTTCGTGCCGGGTACCGTCCGAGGGGGTGTCAGTCATAACCTCATTCTAACGAGGCCATCCGGCCTCTCCTGCCGCACAGATTTCGGGACCGGATCCCATCTATTGCGCCGGACAAACTTTCCGTGTCAAGCACTGTCGCGTGTGAGATAAAACATCACGTATGGGGTCAACCTGTCGACGGTTTCCCTTGTTCACGAGAAGTTTACGTGCGAACCTTTAAACAGTTCTCGGACAAGCCCCCTGATCTTGGGGGCTCTTTATTTGTATCACTCGCCCTGGGGTCCGCACTGGCCGCTCAGGGCGAGGCATCACATGTGAAACAAGGAGCGTGCATCGATGGATTGGCGCAGTCGCGCAGCCTGTCTCGAAAAGGACCCTGAGCTTTTCTTCCCGGTCGGGAACACCGGTCCGGCCCTCCTGCAGATCGAAGAGGCAAAAGCCGTCTGCCGCAGCTGCACCGTCATGGACACCTGCTTGCAGTGGGCCATGGAAACCGGCCAGGACTCAGGAGTCTGGGGAGGAATGAGCGAGGACGAGCGACGCGCGCTGAAGCGCCGCGCAGCTCGCGCCCGCCGCGCTTCCTAGGCTCTGCAACAGATCCTCAGCGCTCCTCAGGGAGTCAACGCCCCCGGCAGATCCTTTCTGCCGGGGGCGTTCTCGCGTGGACAAGCGTGACAGCTCGGGCCCGTCCCCGCGCTATGTTCTGTCGACCGAGCCCTCGGGGATGTGGGCCGTGATGACGACCTCTGTTCCGCCGCCGGCACGCGGGCGCCAGACAATGGAGCCCTTCAACTCGCTGGCCACCAGAGTGCGAACGATCTGCATGCCCAGTCCCTCGCCGTCGGACGTAGGACGATACGCGGAGACCCCTGACTCCTCGATGTAGCTGACGCCCATGCCGACGCCGTTGTCCCCCACCGTGACCACGAGTTCCTGCCCATCGCCCGTCTCGGCCCTCTGTCCGTCCAAGGTGACGGTGCCGGATTCTCCGTCCAACCCGTGCTCGACCGCGTTCGCGACGACTTCGTTGATGATCAGTGCCAAAGGAGTGGCCAATTCACTGGGGAGGTGCCCGAACTCCCCCGTCATCTCCGTCGAGACTGCCTGTCCGGGCGACGCGACCTCCGCCGCGAGGTGGAACTGCCGATTGATCAGATCGTCGAAATCGACGTTCTGAGTCAGTCCCTGGGACAGCGCCTCGTGCACCATGGCAATCGTGGCCACACGTCGCATCGCCTGTTCAAGCCCTTGCTTCCCCTCGGGTGAGGACATACGGCGTGCCTGAAGCCGCAGGAGCGCCGAGACGGTTTGCAGGTTGTTCTTGACCCTGTGGTGGATTTCGCGGATCGTCGCGTCCTTGGTCATGAGCTCGAGTTCCCGACGGCGCAGTTCGGTCACGTCACGACACAGCAGAAGAGCACCGAATCGCTCTTCGCCTCGACGAGTCTGACGCCTGAGAGGGACCGCCCTGAACGTGATGCTGACCTTTGTTGTACTGACCTCGCCCCTCCAGGGCATGCGACCCGTCAGAACCAGGGGCAGGGTCTCGTCCGCTTTTTCGGCCGCAGGAAGCAGATCCCTCGTGAGCTCGGCCAACAAATGTCCCGTGAGAGCGTCGGCAAACCCGAGCCGCCGATAGACCGACACCGCGTTGGGGGACGCGAAGGTGACTCGACCCTCCGCGTCCAACCGGATGACCCCATCGCTGACTCGAGGGTTCCCCCGGGATGCTTCATTGGATGAGCTGAAGTCCGGCCACGCGCCTCGAGCGACCATGCTGAGTATTTCGCGTGCGGTTTCCCGGAACACCGTGTCGAGCCGACCTTGCATGCGTCCCGACTGCTCACCGTGGTGCAGAGAGAGCAGAGCCACGGTGCGACCGTTGCGGACCAGCGGGTAGAGCACGACCCTCATGGTCGACTCCGCATTCCAGTCGACGCGGTCCAAAAACTGTGTGGCCTGGTCGAACCAACACGCGCGAGCGGCCGCCTCCACCTGCGTGCTCATCCGCAACCCGACCATGTCCCGATGGAACACGGTCTGCGTCGTCGATGGCCGGACGTGCGCCATACCGGAGAACCCCGCATCCGGGGCCGGGCCGCCTTGCCCCCGCCCGCTCCTCTCGCTCGACAGGAACTCTTCCGGGAACCAGAGGACCAGGTCCCCCTGCGCCAGATCCGCGATCATCTGCCAGTCACCCACCAAGAGGTGGAGCCATTCCGAATCCCCCGGGCCGAATTCGCCGGTCTTGAGCAGAGGTTCTGCGAGCGTCATGTCGTCCTCGGGATAGAAATCTGGCGGTCAGCCTCCATCTTAGGTCCCCAGCACCGCGCCTGTCCTCGCCCGTCCGGAGTCCGGCCGCCGGGCCGCCCCGCGACCACAACCAGCAACTTGCCGGACGGCACGGCCCGAGATATACACGACCTCAGCAATGGACTCGGAACCACAGGACTTCTCATCGAAGGGATTTCGCTCATGGTCGCGCAACGCTTTCTCACGCTGGTCGACGTCGCCGAGATCCTGAACGTCTCGGTGTCCCAAACACGTGCCATGGTCCGTTCGGGCGAGCTGCCGGCCATCCAGGTAGGAGGCCGCGGACAATGGCGCGTCGAGCGTGCAGTTCTGGAGGAGTACATCGCCGAGGCCTACCGCCGGTCGGCTGTGGCCACGGGGTCACAGGACCCCGACCAGGCCTGAACGCCGACCCGCCCGAACGAACGACCCTGCCCGGTATCCCACGAGGAGCGAATCACCACCCATTGTTGCGCATTCTGTATTGCGTGACACTCTGATTTTTCGGGCCTACTGGTTATCCACAGGTCTTTACGAGGGGCGAGACGGGCGGTAAATATAAAAGGCATCTACTCGCACCAAACGGCATCAAAGGACTTCCATGATGGCCACGAGCCCTCCACGGCGCCATGTCGAACCAAACCCTGTCCCACCATGCATGGCGAAAGATGCTTCGCGCGCTACGACGTCCCGCTGGTGCCGCTACACGCTTCCGGTCTTGAGTCTCGGCACACGGATACTCCTGCTCCCCGAACCGTACTGTGCCGCCATGACCAACGGCCGCCCCGAGCTCACCATACGTGTGGTGAGCCCGGACGCGTCCTCAGATACCTCTTGCGCGGCTGTCCCGAACGGATCGGGACGCCTTGAGCGTTCGCCCGCAGGGTGGGCCTCATCCATCTCCTGTCATCACGAAAGGATCTCCGATGAGTTCACGACCGGAACACCATGGACGACGGCGAATCACCAAAAGGGGCACCGTCCTGTCCATCGAGAGTCTGCGAGGTACGCCTCGTGCACATCCTGAGGGTCCGCCACCGTTCTACAAGTGGCGCAACCGCACCACGGACTACCGTGAAGAATTGCGCCGAGTTCACGCGATTGCTGGCGCCATGGGGGTCGCCATCATCGAGGTGGTCTCAGGCAAACGGTCCTCGAGCCAATTGAGTCGGTGGGTCCACCCGGACGTTCTTGACCGCATCGAGAGACGAGCTCACCTGGAGACCGCCGAGCATCCTGTCGTCTCCGAGCCTCCGTTCGGGGGCAGACGATTCGATCCGGAGAACCTGAGGCCGCGGAGAGTTCGGGCCATTCCGGTGGGGAATGACGAATACGAGGCCAGCGTGGTCGTGGACAATGGGGAAAGAAGTCGAGCCTTGGCCCTGCGCATCCACAAGCCCAAAGGCCAGTGGCAGATCATTCAAGCGGAAATCGGGTAGGACGCATAAGGGCCGGGACCCGAATAATACAGGTCCCGGCCCTCATGGTCGGCCCGACGATCGATGGAATCGACTCGAGCCAGCTGCCTATTTGCGCTTTTTGCGGCCCTTCTTCTTGGCGCCGCCGCTACGCGGTGCTTCCGATGCGGGAGCATCGGTCTCCGAGGAGGACGCTCCGGCCTTCGACGACTCGCCCTTCGAATCCTTCCCGGACGAATTCGTGCCCGCGCCGCTCTCCTCCGGGTTGGCCTCGACGTGTGATTCCTCCCCGCCGTCCTCGCTGGGTGCTGAGAAACGGAGGAACTTGGGCTGCTGCGGAATGGTCAGGGCCTGAGAGGACATCTGGGTGCGCTGCTTGGTCAGGTCCAGGTTGAACAGGTACGCAACCGTTTCCTCACGGATCGCATCCATCATCGACTGGAACATGGCGTAGCCCTCGCGCTGGTATTCAATCAACGGATCGCGCTGGGCCATGGCCCGCAGACCAATGCCTTCCTTGAGATAATCCATCTCGTAGAGATGTTCGGGCCACTGACGACCGATCACGGACAGGACGACCCGGCGCTCAATGTTGCGCATCGCGTCGGAGCCGACCTCTTCCTCACGGGTCTCGTAGATGACCTTCGCATCGGAGAGGATCTCCTGGATGAGTTTCTCCTGGGTGATCTTCGAACGCCCGCCGACCGAGTCCTCGAGCTCCTTGATCGAAATGCTCACGGGGTAGATGGTCTCCAAGGACTCCCACAGGCGTTCGAGGTCCCAGTCCTCGGCATGCCCCTGTTTCGTCTTGTCCTCGATCGCCGAGGTGAGGACCTCTTCGATGAACTTCTGGATCTGTTCCCGGATGTCATCGCCCTCAAGGATCTTGGCGCGATCCGAGTAGATGGCCTCGCGCTGACGGTTCAGAACATCGTCGTACTTGAGGATGTTCTTGCGCTGCTCGGCGTTTCTGGCCTCAACCTGGTTCTGGGCCGATGCAATCACTCGGGTGACAATACGATGCTCCAGAGCGGTGTCATCCGGTGCGCCGGCCATGAGACGCGCCGCGGCCGCACCGTTGAACAGACGCATGAGGTCGTCCGCCAAGGACAGGTAGAAGCGCGATTCACCGGGATCCCCCTGACGGCCCGAACGTCCACGCAACTGATTGTCGATGCGGCGCGATTCGTGCCTTTCGGTTCCCAGCACGTACAGGCCGCCGAGCTCGGTGACCTCATCGTGCTCCTGCTTGGCCGCCTGTTCGCACTCGGCCAGGATCTCAGGCCACTTGGCCTCGTATTCCTCGGGTCGCTCCTGGGAGTCGTACCCAAGCTCCGTCATCCGGTCGACGGCGTCGAACTCGGCGTTGCCGCCGAGCATGATGTCCGTACCACGTCCGGCCATGTTCGTCGCCACGGTCACGGCGCCCTTGCGGCCCGCCTGGGCGACGATGGCAGCTTCTCTCGCGTGGTTCTTGGCGTTCAGAACATCGTGCGGAACGCCTTCCTTGACCAGCAGTTTGGACAAGTACTCGGATTTCTCGACGCTCGTGGTACCGACCAGAACCGGTTGGCCCTTTTCATGGCGCTTGGCAATGTCCTTGACCACAGCCGCGAACTTCGCGACCTCGTTCTTGTACACGAGGTCAGGCTGGTCCTTGCGGATCAGCGGCTTGTTGGGGTCGATCACGGCGATGCCGAGCTCGTAGGTATTGACGAATTCCGCTGCCTCGGTCTCGGCCGTACCGGTCATGCCGGAGAGCTTGTCGTAGAGGCGGAAGTAGTTCTGAAGAGTCACGGTTGCCAGAGTCTGGTTCTCGGCCTTGACCTCGACCTGCTCCTTGGCCTCGATCGACTGGTGCACGCCTTCGTTGTACCGGCGGCCGGGAAGAATACGCCCGGTGTGCTCATCCACGATCAGGACTTCGCCCTTGAGGACGACGTAATCCTTGTTGTTGATGAACAGTTCCTTGGCCTTGATGGCGTTGTTCAGGAAGCCGATCAGGGGCGTGTTCTCGGATTCGTAGAGGTTGTCGATTCCCAAGTGGTCCTCGACCTTCTCGATGCCGCTCTCGAGCACGCCGACGGTCTTCTTCTTTTCGTCGACCTCATAGTCCTGGTCCTTCACGAGTGTTTTGGCCACGCGGGCAAACTCGTTGTACCAGCGGTTGGCCTCTCCCGAGGACGGACCGGAGATGATCAACGGAGTACGTGCTTCGTCGATCAGAATCGAATCGACCTCATCGACGATGGCAAAACTGTGGCCCCGCTGGACGCGTTCGTCCACGGTCCAGGCCATGTTGTCGCGGAGGTAGTCGAAACCGAACTCGTTGTTCGTGCCGTACGTAATGTCCGCCTCATACTGTTTGCGGCGGACCTCGGGGGTCTGCTGGGCCAGGATGACGCCCGTTTCCAAGCCCAGGAACCGGTAGACACGGCCCATCAGATTGGCCTGGTATTCGGCAAGGTAGTCGTTGACCGTCACGACGTGGACGCCCTTGCCGGTCAGGGCGTTCAGATATGCGGGGGCGGTGGCCACGAGCGTCTTGCCCTCACCGGTCTTCATCTCGGCGATATTGCCCAGGTGCAGCGCGGCGCCACCCATCAGCTGAACATCGTAGTGACGCTGTCCCAGCGTCCTGCTCGCCGCCTCGCGGACCACCGCGAAGGCTTCGGGAAGCAGAACGTCGAGAGATTCGCCGTCTTCGATACGCTTCTTGAAGGAGTCCGTTTCCGCGCGCAACTCCGCGTCCGTGTACTCCTTGAAATCCTCTTCCAACGAGTTGATGGCATCGGCATAGACTCTCAATTTCTTGAGCAGTCTTTTGTCCCCTGTGCGGAGAACCTTTTCCAAGAAGGATGCCACGTGCACTTACTCCTAGTAGCTGATGAGATTCCGAGTTCGGCGGCCGCATCCGCGGCTCGCCCGAGGGCAACCGGAGGATCGACCTCGACAGCCCAGTCTACGCAAGTGTAAACATGCCGGCTGGGTTTTGCCTCAGAAGAGAACAAATTTGTGGACCGCAGACGAATCGCCCGGGCCGTGGGCCCGGGCGAAGCGTCTCCGGTGATGAGATAAGGAATTATCCCTCGGGAACCGACTTGTAGAGTCGCGTCTCATTGAGGCCTTCGGGAGGGGCGTCGTCGCCCAGGACGATCACTCCGTACGTCCACCCCTTGCGACGGTACACGGCGGCAGGCTGGTCCAACTCGGCGTCGACGAACAGGTAGAAGTCGTGCCCCACGAGCTCCATCCTGTCCACCGCCTGGTCAACGGTGATTTTTTCTGTGGGAAATGTCTTGCGACGGATTTCAACCGGCGGAACATCGTCAGTCAGCGGGTACTCCGCATCGAACGCATCGCTCTCTCCGGTGTCCGAGTTCTTCTCGAGGACAATTTCCTCGATCGGGACCTCTCCCCCGGACGACCCGTCGATCACGGGAATGGACCCCGTGGCCTCGGAAACGGAGACCGGACGGTGGTGGCCGCGGTGGATCTTCCTGCGGTCTCGGGCCCTGCGAAGCCTCTCCAACAACTTCGAGTAGGCGTCCTCGAAAACAGCGAACTTGTCCGAGCCCTGGGCTTCGGCGCGAAGGACCGGCCCCTTTCCCTGGACCGTGATCTCAACCGTCATGGCTTGGGGACCGTTTCCCACTTTGCTGACCTTGATGTCAATGACGTCCACGCGCTCGTTGAGCTTCTCGAACTTCTCGACCTTTTCCTCTGCATACTCCCGAAAACGATCCGGAACCTTGACGTTGCGTCCGTATACGTTGAGTTCCACGATGGCCTCCCGTGGTTGGGCGAGGTGAGGTCTCGCCGGCCTGCGAGCCGCGCTCGGGGTCCTCGAGCCTCACGGGGAGAGGATCTGACCGTCTCCTTGACTCAACGTTAATCGACCGACGATCTTTCGTCACCCATCCGTAGGATGTGACTCGCTGAACATCGAGCAATTCTTCCCAGGGAGGCGAACACTCGCGAGCACGGCGGCTCCGACCACTCGGCCACCGGCGTCTTCGACCGCTCGCACCGATTCCCGCAATGTCGACCCGGTCGTCGCCACGTCGTCGACGAGGATGCACGGCCGATTGTCCAGGTCCGGGCGCAAGCCCATCACCCCCGCCAGGCCAGGCATGCCGATCGTCATGGACGACGCCGCTCTGGCCGAGCGCTGACGTGCGTTCAGTCCCTTCTGGCCCACTGCCCGGCGAACTCGTGAGTCGAGGACAGAGCGCATCGGACGACGCCGAGCCATCAGGACCGGAGCCACCTGCAGGCGTGCGTTGCGCGGTACCGCCCCGAGGCCCGACCTCGGGGCCGTCGCTCGGCGGGCCAGGACCTCACTGGGCACAAATCCGCGCCGTCGGAAGGCTCGTGCCGAGGAGGGCACCGGAATGATCACGGGCGCGTGCCCGGCCCGAGACCGTGAGGGCTGCATTTCTTGTCCCTCGACGTCCCGAAGCAAGGCAGCCAGACCCCGGCCCAGCGCACGCCCCAGAACCGGCGCGGTGTCCAGCCGGCCTCCGTTCTTGAAGGCCAGAATCAGTCGGGCAAATTCGTGGCGGTAGGGGCCAGAGGCGATACAGATCCGGTCGGACGGCCAGTGCGGAAGCACCGGAGCCACGTTGACGGGGTAAGCCGACCATCGGTGCACGAGCGCCCTGCACACGCGGCAGACGGGGCCCCGGCCGCTCGCGCACACGGCGCAGGGCTGCGGAATGACCACCTCGACGGCGTCCGCCAGCGTGCCGGCGACCGCCGAGGCGGCGGCGTCGTAGGTCCGTCTGTCGCGCCACGTTCCCATCCCGCACCCCCGATCCATCGATGGATTGCCGCCATTATGGCCTGCTGCGTGGTGCTGTGGTCAGAGATCGGCCCATTGTGGACGACCCGTTCACTCCGCGTAGGACAGGTCGCGGACCTTGGTGTCCACGCGCGTCCAGGATGTTCCCGTCAGAATGTATGTGTCCCCGCCGGTCTGCGCGTAGACGGATTCTCGTCCATTGCCACCGGTGATGTGCTCGATGTCCGACAAGCCGTTGACGTCGTGGGTGTCCCCTGAGAGAGACACGGTCTGCACGCTGCCGTCCTGCGTATTTGCCGTCACGACCTCGGTATCGGAGATCCATGCGGCCTGAGTGGCGTTATGGGTCGTCCCCACGCGCAGCGGCTCCCCCAGACTTTCGGGAGCACCCTGGTCGTCCCGTTTGATGCCGCTGATCCACACGCGTGAATCGTTGCCCTCGCCCGTGACGATCAGGGCTCTGGAAGCATCGCGGGAGACCTTGAAGGACTGGATGTGCTGGCCCTTGAGCCAGTCGGCACCGACGGTCTGCGGGTCCTGGCTGTCGCCGCGCGTGTTCCATGCGTACACGGAGCCTTCGGAGCCACCGGCCCACACCCACTTGTTGGCATCGATGCTCGGGGCAGTGATGTTTTCGTCCATATCGGCGTCCATGGACTTGCCGTTGGTCGACCGGACGCCAAGGTGGTTGCGGTCCGAATTCGTGTACGCGTACAGCCGGCGGTCCGTGTCCATGGTCGGCATGCTGGGCTCGACGTCGTTGGACTCCAGTCCCGAGACCTTGCGGGACTGCCCATCGGCGTACGTCACGAGTTGCCCGTCCAGGACCCCGACTTGGGGGCTGGGAACCTGGGGGTTGACGGAGGCGGGCCGGTAGTCGGCCACCTTCCCCGTTTCCACGGCTTTGTCGTCGACCGACAATCGCACGCTGTCGACCGAGCTCGTGCTCTTCAGCGTCTGCTCGAGTTGGGTGTTCATCCTTTCGAGCGTCAGCTGGTTCGCGTCGGTGACCCCTTCACCGGACAGGCCCACCTCGGCCGAGGAGTTGCTGACCGGAACCGATTGCCTCATCAGGTTCGTCCCCGCCGGTATCGCCGAGACGACCGAGCCTTCCAGGTACGGCGCCGGGCCCTGGAGCAGAACGCGCACAACCGACGTCGCCGCTGTCGAACGATTGGCGAACCAGCGGATGTCCGGCACGGCGTAGCTGAACGTCGGATCGTAGAAGTAGAGCGTGAACGAGCGGAACAGCTGCTCGAATTCCTGCCGCGAGACAATGGTTCCGTTCGGAATCTCCGAAATGCGCCACTGCCCGTTGACCTGCTGGAACTTCGCGGTGATCTTCTGTTTGTCGGGGTTCCTGTACGACGTCGCGATGCCCCTCCCGTCGATCGACGTCGACACGTTGACCTCCGCCGTGGCCGGCTGGTTGCCGTCCTTGGCGTCGATCGAGACGTCATTGCTTCGCACGAGCGTCCGGTCCTCTGGCTTCCATGTCCCGGCGAGCTCCGTGGTGAGATACTCGCGAGCCACGGAGTAGTCGTTCTCGACCCCGGTTCCGGCTTGGAGGAAGCCGCTGAGAATCTCGTTCGGTGAGGCACCCTTCTCCGGTCCCGAAGGGTTGAACGCGGGGGCCGTGGACGAGGCCTGGGAGTCGGGTTCGTTGTAGTGGTAGACCGGGCCGCTCGTTGGGATGCGTCCGCACCCGACGACCAGCAGTCCGACGGCGGTCGCGCACGCGACGGCGCGTACGGCCGACGACCGACGCCGCCGGGGAGCCTGAGGTCTGTTTCCGCTCTTCATTCGGTGTCCTCCTGCGAGCCTTCGGAGTCCTGATCCTCCGCACCGCGGTCCTCGACCTCGGGAAGCGAAGCGGGCGTGTCAGGCACGCCTTCCGGCGGGAGACCCAGCGGCGAGTCACCGGCCGGACGCCCTCCTCGTTTGGGCAGGGTGAGCCGGAAGCACGCGCCGTGCTCGAGCTGTCCCCACGCTTCCAGCCGCCCTTGGTGGAGTCGTGTGTCCTCCGCGGCGATGGACAGGCCCAGGCCGGTTCCTCCCAAAGTCCTCTTGCGGGAGGGATCCGCGCGCCAGAACCTGTTGAACACTTCCCGGGTCTGCTCGGGAGTCATGCCCACGCCGTGGTCCCGAACAGCCACGGCGGCGTCGAGCTCGTTGGAGGCGATGTAGACGTCGATCTGCCGCCCCTCCGAGTGCTCGATTGCGTTGACGAGCAAATTTCTCACGACGCGCTCGATGCGCCGCGGGTCCATCTCCACGGAGCACCGTTCCTCGGTCCCGTGGAGCCGCACGTCCAGTCCCTGTTTGTCCAGGTGGGGCCGGACGGACTCCACGGTGTCCTCGACCAGATCCGCCAGGTCCACGGTGCTCGAGTCCAACGTGGCCGAGCCTGCGTCGAAACGGGAAATCTCCAACAGGTCGGACAGCAACGACTCGAAGCGATCGACCTGGTGGTACAGCAATTCCGTGGATCTTTGAAAGGAGGGGTCCATCTCCTCCCGGCCCCCGTACAGCAGTTCCGCGGCCATCTTGACCGTGGTCAGAGGGGTGCGCAGCTCGTGGGAGACGTCCGAGACGAATCTTTGCTGCATCTTGGACAGAGTCTCGAGCTGAATGATCTGGTCCTGGAGGCTGTCGGCCATGTGGTTGAAGGAATTTCCCAGCACCGCGGCCTCGTTCTCGCCTCTCACCGCGACGCGTTCGTTGAGGTCCCCACGGGACAGACGCTCCGCCGAGCGCGCGGTTTGGGAAATGGGCCGGATCACGGAGCGCGTCACCCACCAGACGATCGTCGCAACGAAGATCAGAAGAATCGCGAACCCCGCCACGATCACCAGCTGGATGTAGTCCAGAGTCTTCTGGGAGGACGAAAGATCGTAGACGAGGTAGAGCGCGTAGTCATTGCCCTGGTTCAGGTGCACCTTGGTCCCCACGAAGAGGACCGGGATTTCCGCCCCGTCTCCGTTCGCCTGGACCTTGGACGACTGCCAGAAGACACCGTTCTGCGCCGCAACCTGTTTCTGCAGGTCCTGGGGCACGGACGACGACGTCATCCAGTCGTTCTGGCTCAGGGGCCCGACATATCCCTGGCCCTGGTGGTAGTCGACGGGGATGAGTATCCATTGACGTTTCGCGTCAGCACCGTGGTTCTCCAGAATGGTGAGCGTCTCGCGCATGAGCGACTGGACCTCGTTCTGGTCCGAGGCCACCGCGTTGTCAAAGATTTTCTGTACGTCGGAGAAACCGCTCGACGACTCCTCCAGAGCCTGTTCCTGGCGTTCTTTGAACAGGCTGTTGGCGATCTGGGTCGAAAGGAAGTTGCCGGCAAAGATGAACGCCACCAGAGCGAGAGAGGTCGCGACGATCACGGCGGAGAACTGGAGAGACTCCCGCCGCCGTCTGCGAATTCCTCGGAAGAACGCCGGAACAGCGCCCAGTAGGCGCCGTCCTGCGCTGCGTGGTGTGTGCTTTGCCATGTCCTCTTATCGACGCACCTGGCTGGCGTTCGCCTTGTACCCCACCCCGCGGACGGTCTGAATGAGATCCGGCTTCTCGGGGTCCTTTTCGATCTTTGCCCGAAGCCTCTGAACGTGCACGTTCACGAGTCTGCGGTCGGCGTCGGAATCGTAACCCCAGATCCGGTCCAGGAGAAGGTCGCGCGAGAGTACCTGTCCCGGTTCCTGGGCGAGGTTGACCAGGAGGTCGTATTCGAGTGGCGTCAAACGCACCGTGTCCTCACCGCGCGTGACGGCGCGGCCCGCGAGGTCGATGCTCAGGTCACCGATATCGATGCGTTCGCTGGATCGGGTTTCTCCCGTCCGCAAACGGGTCCGGATGCGGGCCAGAAGCTCTGCCGGCTTGAACGGTTTGGCGATGTAGTCGTCGGCACCGGCCTCGAGCCCGCGGACGACGTCTTCCGTATCGGATTTGGCGGTCAGCATGATGACCGGAACATCGGAGGTTTCACGGATGCGTTCGCACACCTGGATGCCGCTCATCCCCGGCAACATCAGATCCAGCAGAATGAGGTCCGGATCGTAGCTCTCGAAAGCGCTGACGGCACGGTCTCCGGCGTCGCAGAAGGTGGGTTCGTAACCCTCGTTGGTCAGAACGATGCCGACCATCTCGGACAGGGCTTCGTCATCGTCCACTACCAGAATTCGCGCCTTCACTCGCGCTCCTCTCACGATCTCCTGAGGCTGCCCGCGTCGGGTGCAACACACAAGGTTGGGGTCGACATGCTGTTCTCTTCAACATTACGCGACGAAACAGGCCGACGCTCCGACAGCCGCGCGGCCGCACCGGGCCGATCCGCGGTCGGGGCACGTGGTCTCATTCACGTGACAGGTCGAGCAATCCTTCGGCAACCGTCGCGCTCCGGCGCTGGACTTCGGTTCCCCTGAGGGGAGACAGGGCAGCGAGATCGTCGGCTTCCTCGATGGTGACGGCAGACAGCTCCTTCGCCCCCAACCCGAGATCCCGCCACGTTCGCCAGAAGGATCGGACGGTATCGACCGTGCCGTCCTCGTCCCCGACGTCGGTGATGCCGAGCCACGCTTCCTGTCCCCTGTCCACGACGCCGGCGATGCCTTCCCATTCGGCGCTGCCCCGGCCGAGTGGCCTCGCGGCCACGCCGTGAAAGTGTTGCCCGAATTCCGGGTCCGGGAGGGGACCGTCGACGTCGAGCACCGCGTCGATTCCGAGCCTGTCGCATGCCGCGGCGAGGTCGGAAAGAAACCTGTCGGCCTCGGCCCGCGGTACGGCGCGCAGGGTGCGGTATCCGCTCGACGTGGGGATCCGTCCGGCCAGCGCGCGCTCCAGGTGCGGCTCGAGCCACCTGATCGCCAGCGATTCGTCCTCGACGGCGGTCCTCAGCGCCTCGGACAGTGCGGCGACTCCTTCGGTCAAGGACTCGGCAAGTTCCCGCCGGGCCCCGTGGTCGCTGAGAACCGCTTCGCCGTTGCTCAGACCGAGATCCGCGGCCAGGCTCACCGGCCCGGTGAGCGATACTACGGTCGACCCCTGGTGGCCGCTGCCTTCCCCGCCGATCACGTCGGCGAGTACGTTGATATCGCTCCGGAATCGGGAGGACGCGGCCACGGACTCGTGGCTCGGGCGCGAGGTCAGACGCCAGCCGAAGGGCTGCCCGTCCGCGAACAGTTCCGCAAGGCACGACACGGTACGAGCCGTGCGAGTTGCCGCGAATCCCCGCTCTGACAGCTCCGGAAACGGCGCCCGGTGCGGAGAGCCCAGTTCACCCCGTGCCGCGACCACGGCCTCATGAAAATCGGTTCCCGCGAGGCGGCCTCGCGAGGAAGCGACGATTCGACGCGCAGACGGCGTCGGATCAGTCCGTCCCGGCATCGCGTTCACTCGTTGCCACCCGTGGCCTCGCGATCACGGTTGTGGTCCTCGGCAATGCGCTCGTGGTGCCGAATGACCTCACTGATGATGAAATTGAGGAATTTTTCCGCGAACTCCGGATCGAGCCGAGCGCTTTCGGCAAGCCGTCGCAGCCGATCGATCTGGGCCGCTTCCCGATGGGGATCACCTGGTGGCAATTGGTACTGGGCCTTGAGCAACCCAACCCGTTGGGTCGCCTGGAATCGCTCCGCGAGCATGTGGACCAACGCCGCGTCAATATTGTCGATGGTGCCGCGCATCCTCAACAATTCTTCGAAAACGGCCGGGTCGACGTCGTTCAAAGAACTGGCGCGGGCGTCGAAGGGTTCGCTGGGCTCAGAGTTCTGCGTCATAGTCAGACAGTCTACGGATGGTCAGGGGCCGACCGCATACCGGCCGTGCGGTCGGCGGACCAGGACCGGAACTGCCCGCCTAGTGTCCCGCGATGTCGGGCCGGGAGAGCGAGTAGGCACGGTTGATCGTCGCCTGCCCCAGGACGCGAGTCCCCTGGTAGATCACGACCGTCTGCCCGGGCGCTACCCCGCGCAAGGGTTCTTCGAGCCTGACGACCAGCTCCCTGGAGGGCTCACCATCGACGTTCCCGATTTCCAGGTGTGCCACGGCGGGAACGGGATCGGCATGCGCCCTGACCTGGGCGAGGATGTCGAAGGATTCCGACGTCGCGCCGGGCTGGTCCGTCCCGGCGTCGAACCGCTGCGCCTCGGGCGCCGGAAGGCCGGCCCAGGTTTCCCGGATTCCGCGGATCTCGTCGACGGCCAGCATTTCCTTGGACCCGACGACGACCTCATTGGTCTTCGGTCGGATTTCGAGTACGAATCGCGGCTTGCCGTCAGATGCGGGCCGTCCGATCGACAGCCCCTTGCGCTGACCCACGGTGAAGGCCCGGGCTCCCCGGTGGGTTCCCAGGACCTCGCCGGAGGTGTCCTTGATCTCGCCTTCTTCCAGGTCGATGCGCTCTTCGAGCCACCCGCGGGTGTCGCCGTCGGGGATGAAGCAGATGTCATGCGAATCAGGCTTTTTCGCGATCGAGAAACCGCGTTCCTCCGCTTCGGCCCTGACTTCGGCCTTGGTGGGCGTCTCGGCCAGGGGGAACATCGAGTGCTTGAGCTGCTCGTGCGTCAGCACACCCAACACGTAGGACTGGTCCTTCGCCCAGTCTGCGGCGCGATGGAGTTCCACGTTTCCGTCCGGATCCTCGACCAATTTCGCGTAGTGACCCGTGCACACGGCGTCGAACCCGAGAGCCACGGCCTTTTCCAGGAGGGCGGAGAACTTGATCTTCTCGTTGCAGCGCATGCAGGGATTGGGCGTCCTGCCCTGCGCGTACTCGTCGATGAAATTGTCGACGACGTCTTCCTTGAACCGATCGGAGAAGTCCCAGACATAGAATGGGATGCCCAGCTTGTCGCACACGCGGCGGGCGTCCATCGAGTCTTCGATCGTGCAACATCCGCGGGATCCGGTGCGAAGCGTTCCTGGCATGCGGGACAGGGCGAGATGGACGCCGACGACGTCGTGTCCCGCATCGACGGCCCGCGCCGCCGCAACTGCGGAGTCGACTCCCCCGCTCATTGCTGCCAATACCCTCATGCGCTCTCTTCCTGCCTCAGTCCGGTCACAAGCTTCGCCACGGTACAACGTTCTCGTTCCGCGTGCTATTCCTTCGATCACGTGAGAAGGTGTGCGGCTTCTCCGTGCGGCGGCCTGGTTCCGTCTCAGCTCCAGGGGCCGACCGGGGCATGGTCGGCCATGCCGGCCTTGGAGGCTTGCTCGTAGGCTGTCGGCAGGGCATTCAGGAGGGCGTCGACATCGGCCTCCGTGGTGGCCGCCCCGACCGTGAATCTCTGGGCGCCGCGAGCCGTCACTTCGTCGACCCCCATGGCCAGCAGGACCTCGGAGGGACGAGGGACCCCGGCGTTGCACGCCGAACCCGTGGAGGAGAGAACGCCGTTCATGTCCAGCAGGAAGAGCAAGGAATCGCCCTCGCATCCCGGGAAAGTGAAGTGCGCATTGCCGGGAAGTCGGCTCCCCGGAGACAAATCGGTGGGACCGCGCAGAACCGCTTCGGGTATTCGTGACTGAACCCCTTCGACCAGACGATCGCGAAGTCTCCGGATCCGCTCTGATTCTTCGTCCAGCCGATCATGGGCCTGTTCCGCGGCGATACCGAATCCGACGATCGCGGGCGAGTCGATCGTTCCGGAACGCACATCACGCTCCTGCCCGCCCCCGTGGATGACCGGAGCCAATGGGGCATCACGGCGCGCGACCAGAGCGCCGATGCCCATGGGTGCGCCGATCTTGTGGCCCGAGACGGCCATGCTGGCGCACCCGAGGGCCGAGAAGTCCACCGGCACGGCCCCGAAGGCTTGGACCGCATCGGTGTGGAAGGGGACCTCCGCACGGGCACACGCCGAGGCAAGCTCTGCGACCGGTTGGATGGTACCGACCTCATTGTTCGCCGTCATGACGGTCACGAACGCCACGTCATCGGCTCCGGAGCCAAGCCGTTGTTCGAGATCCTGTGGGTCCACTCGTCCCTCGGAGTCCACCTCGAGCCATTCGACGCGTGCGCCCTGATGAGCCTCGAGCCAGAGCACCGCGTCCTTGACGGCGTGGTGTTCCACGGTGCTCAAGAAGATGCGGTTGCGATCGGGACGGTTCTCGCGCCTCTTCCAGTACATGCCCTTGACCGCGAGGTTGTCTGCTTCCGTGCCTCCGGAGGTGAAAATGACCTCCGCCGGGTCCGCTCCGACCGACCGGGCGATTCGTTCCCGCCCGGTTTCCACAGCCATGCGCGCTCGACGTCCGGCGGCGTGCAAGGACGAGGCATTGCCACCGATTCGCATCTGTTCGACCATGCCCTGCAACGCATCTTCGTTGACGGGGGCCGTGGCCGCGTTGTCGAGATAGATGCCCTGCACTGCGGTTGCTCCTTCGGTCGTGGCCTGGAAGGTGTTCATAGCGGTTACCGAACCGCCGTCCGCCCCCATTCTAGGGACCCCGCCTCAGCTTCGGGCCGCAGAGCTCCAGGGGGCACGGCTAGACTTGGTCGACGTGTTCAATATCCTCTTCTACACCCCCGAAATACCAGGCAACACCGGGAATGCCATTCGCCTCGCGGCGGTCACGGGGGCCCACCTCCACCTGGTCGAGCCTCTCGGATTCAACTTCTCGGACGCCCACCTGCGGCGGGCCGGCCTCGACTACCACGATTTGGCGGCCATGACGGTTCACCCTGACCTGGATGCCGCGTGGGGCGCGCTGGACGGGTCACGCATGATCGCCTTCAGCACGCGAGGCACCAAGAACTTCGCCGATGTCCGCTATGCGGAAGGCGACACCTTGATGTTCGGTCCCGAATCGGTGGGGCTGCCCGACGAGGTTCAGGACAGCCCCCGTATCGATGAGCTCGTTCGCATTCCGATGCTCCCCGGACGACGTTCCCTGAACCTGGCAAACTCCGCTTCGATCGCGGTCTACGAGGCGTGGCGTCAGAACGGATACGGCGGCGTTCTGTAGCCGCGGCTCCGCCCGGGTCTCGTCCGGGTCCTATTGGCCGGACTCGGCGGCGTCCCCCAGGGTCACCTCGCCGTCCGTGGACTGCCCATTGCGCGAGTAGCTGATATCCACCTTCTTGCCCGCGGAGGCCTCGCGCACCGCCGCCGTCAAGGATTCGGCATCCGAGACAGCGTGGCCGTCCAATTTGTTGACGACGTCGCCCGCCTTCAGCCCCGCCTTGTCTGCCGGCGACCCCGAGACCACGTTCTTGATCACGGCTCCGTTGGTGAAGGAGCTTTCGGAGGTATTTCCTTCCGACGCGGGGCTGGATGACACGCTGGCTCCGAGGTAGCCGTGGGAGGCCTGGCCGTGATCGATGATCTCCTGGCCCACCCTCTTGGCGTAGTTGATCGGAACCGAGAATCCCACGCCGATGTTGCCTGATGCGCCTTGTTCGGAGCTGCTCCCGCTGGATTGTCCCGCGGAGGCAATGGCGACGTTGATGCCGATCACCTCGCCCTTCGAGTTGACCAGGGGCCCACCCGAGTTGCCGGGGTTGATCGCAGCGTCTGTCTGCATGACGTTCAGGGCAATGGTCTTGTCGGACTGGCTCTTCTTGGTTCCTCCGTCCTTGTCGGGGAACTGGAATCGGAACGGCGAGGAGCTGCCCCCGGAATCGTCCTGATTCGCATCCGATTCGTTGGGCGCGGCCGATGAGGCGACGGAGATCGTGCGCGACAGGTTCGAGACGATTCCGTCCGTCACCGTGCCGTCGAGACCGAGCGGGGCGCCGATGGCCACGGCAATGTCCCCGACGTTGAGTTTGCTCGAGTCGGCCATCGAGGCCGGAGTCAGGTCGGTCCCCTGCGGATCGATCTTGATGACGGCCAGATCGGACGTTGGGTCCGTACCCGTGACCGTCGCCTTCTTGACCGTTCCGTTGGACAGCTTGACCTGGATCGATGCGTTGCTCGTGGTCCCGTCCAGGGTCACCACGTGGGTGTTGGTCAGGATGTGGCCCTGGTCGTCCAGAACGACGCCGGAGCCCGATCCGCTCTGGGAGCTACCGGAAACAGAGATGGTCGCGACGGAGGGTGACGCCTTCTGGGCCGAGGCCGAGACGGCGTTGACGGAGTCCTGGTTGTTGACGATGGTGGTCTTCGACGAGGAGGAATTCGATCCGGATGCAGATTGGTGGTCGAGCAGGGCACCGGCCCCGACTGCGGTTCCGCCGCCGACCAGTGCGGCCAGGACCATACCGCCGATCAGCATCCCGGTCCCGAAACGACGAGCCCCGCGCCCTTCTCCCGCGTTCTCGGCGTAATAGTTCTGATCGGGATAGGCACCACCCGCGTAGAACTGGCCGTACGGGCTCGAGCCGTACTGGTACCCCGAGTCCTCGCCTCCCGATTGGCCTGTGCCATCGAACTGGGGCCCGCCCTGGTTCCGTTGCCTCGACTCGTGGCCGGGTTCGTGCTGGCTTCCCGCCGCCCAGGCCCCGGAGCCCGGGATCGGACGAGTGGACGTGTTCTCCCCCATCCCGCGCCCGGTGTCCGAGAGCTCTCCCTGGCTCCCGTCCTGCGCGGAAGGCTGGTGGTCGGCACCGCCGTCGGCCCTCCGGCCAGGGTTCTCGCCGTACTCATCGGGGTTCTGGGACATGTCATGCCTTTCATCTCAACGATCGGAGCGCGAACCGGCCGCGCTGCACTCTCTGGTGCGGGAAGTGAAGATCTTCCTCGACTATGGCCCATCGGACTGAGGCCAACTTGTGCGAATTCTGGATGTTCCCTGAAACGCGAAGGAGGGCGATTGCCAGCACGCTCTGGGCGAAGAAACTGTGGATACTCAGTCTGCCCGGGCGGGCCTTCACCTAGACTGGTTCACAAGAACCGACAGGACCGACACCAGCGAGGTTCCCCATGAATCCGGCCATCCATCCGTTCCTCACGGCCGCATCCCCCCTCGTGGCGTTGCCGCCAGAAGGCTGGGGTGTCGATGCGACCACGGCGGCGGGGAAACCTGCGGCCGCTGGCGTCGGCAGCGCGTTCGGAGCTGGAGCCGGTGTCGTCTTTGCTCTGGTGATCATCGGGGCTGCGGCATGGTGGTTCCTCTCATCGAGGAACCGGAAGAAGACGCAGCGCGAACGGTACGATTCCGTGCAATCCCGCTATGGGACCGCGGCTCCCCGTCAGACGGAAGAGATCGCTCGCTTGAGGTCACGGGCCGGCAGTCTGCTCGTGGAAACAGACGATGTCATCGCCCGGAGCGAGCAGGAGATTGCCTTCGCCGAGGCCCAATTCGGTGAGGATCAGATCCGTCCCTTCCAGACGGCCGTCGAACAGGCCAAAGGGCACATGCGCCGGAGTTTCCAGCTCCAGAAGCAACTTGACGACGAAATACCCGATTCCGAAGAGGACCAGCGTGCCTGGCTCGAAGAGATCGTCCACGGTTGCGAGGACGCCCAAGAATCCCTCAAGAAGCATGAACAGAATTTCGCCGACTTGAGGCAACTCGAGCGCAATGCTCCCGATGCGCTCGAATCCCTGCATCGAGAGATACGGACCTGGCGGGACAAAATTCCCGAAGCGGAAAGCCGTCACGCCGAATTGATGACCGCGTACTCCCCCGAGGCGACTGCGTCCGTCGCCGACAATCCCCCTCAGGCCACCGATCGTCTGGACTTTGCCGAGCATGCCGCAACGCGGGCACAGGACTTGCTGAATGAAGGAAATACCTCGGAAGCGGTGGTCAGCATACGATCGGGCGAAGAGGCCGTTGGCCAGGCACGAACACTGGTGGAATCCATTGACCACGCCCGAAGGGACCTCGACCACGCGGATTCGGCCCTGCGCAAGGCAGTCGACCGAGCGACCTCGGATCTCGCAGAGGCTCGTTCTCTCATGGAACGAGGGACCTTCGCCGACCTGACGGGCCCGGCCGCGAACGTAGAGACCGTTGTCGCCGATATCGAGGAACAGCGCACCCAGGGACCGATCGATCCGCTGACGCTCTCCAGCCGCTTGGCCGAATCGAGGAAAGAGCTCGATCGGGGTCTGGAGAGCGTGCGGAACCAGAACGAACGCGACCGAGCGGCCAGGGAGACACTGGCCCACACCATGGTGTCCGCACAAGCACGCCTGACCTCGGCCTCGGACTATGTCAGGGCCCGCCGTGGTGGGGTCCAGGCGGAGGCCAGAACGCGGTTGGGCGAGGCCGAGAGAAATCTCGAAGAGGCGGAGAGCTTGCGCCTGTCGGATCCTTCGGGCGCTCTGAACCGGGCGAACCAAGCCATCCGATTGGCGGAGGACGCCCAGCGGATGGCTTCCGGCGACGTCGACGACTTCGCTCGCCGCGGGCACGGCCCGGAGCACTGGAACGGATCGGCCGCTCTGGGCGGCATCTTGTTCGGGTCCGGGTACGGAAGGCCCGGCAGAACCGGCGGAATCGGCGGCCCAGGGATCGGCGGCCCAGGGATGGGCGGCCCCGGATTCGGAGGAGGTTTCACCGGCCAGGGCCTGTAATACCCCTTCCTCGAAACCGTCCAGTCCGCAGCCTCACCACTGTCCCAGTACCAGACCAACGACCCACGGAACGCGAGGCGTCCTTTCGCCTCCACACCCAGAAAAGAGGAAAGCAATGACCAAGCAATCAATCTTCGGTCGCGTGGCCCAACTGGCGAAGGCCAACATCAATGCGCTGATCGACTCTGCCGAGGATCCTCAGAAGATGCTCGACCAGATGGTGCGCGACTACAAGAACAACATCGTCGAGGCCGAACAGGCGGTCGCCCAGACCATCGGCAACCTGCGCATGCTGGAAGAGGACCACGCCGAAGACGTCAAGGAAGCCGAGGAGTGGGGCCAGAAGGCCGCGGCCGCGTCCTCGACCGCCGACCGCTACCGTGCCGACGGCGATACGGCGGGTGCGGACAAATTCGACAATCTGGCCAAGGTTGCGCTGCAACGCCAGATGACTTCCGAGAAGGAAGCGAAGGACGCCGAACCGCACATCGCCGCTCAAACGGAGACGGTCGAAAAGCTCAAGGACGGTCTGAACAAGATGCGATCCAAGCTCGACGAACTGTCGAGAAAGCGGGACGAGCTCAACGCGCGTCAGAAGTCGGCACAAGCCCAGAGCCAGGTCAACGATTCCCTGCGCGCCTTCGACATGATGGACTCCACGAGTGAAGTCAGCCGTTTCGAGGACAAGGTTCGCCGCGAGGAAGCTCGAGTGCGTGGCCAGGAGGAACTGGCCTCTTCCTCCTTGGATGCCCAGTTCGAATCCTTGGACGACTTGTCGCAGCAGTCCGAGGTCGAGGCGCGGCTCGCGGCGCTGAAGAACAAGGGCAACTGACCCAGCCACCGCCCGCTTATTCTGGACCGTGTGCGTCGGGAGCCGAGCGCTCCCGACGCCGTGCCAGCCACTCGCCCCATGCCCGTGCAGGAGGAACACCGTGAATACCGACGCCGCCGTAGAGCTGGACGCCTACCAACCTGTCTGCGGGTTGTTCTCCGCACTGTCCTCCCCCGCCAGGGCGGCCACGATTCACCTCCTGAGCGAAGGTGAGAAGACCGTCGGCGAACTCGTGGACCTCTTGGACATCTCCCAGCCCCTGATGTCCCAGCATCTCCGGAGCCTCCGCGAGGCCCACCTGGTCAAGGGGCGCCGATCCGGACGCTCGATCTATTACAGCCTGGCGGACGAGCACGTGGCACACGTCTTCCTCGACGCCCTCAACCACAGCCGCCACGTCGAGGACTAGTTCCCCGGCCCGACGGAGCCCGTCGCGTCCCGCCTGGGGTCATTGCACGCTCAGAGAGCCTGTCAGGCAGCGCCCGAGCGCCGACAGCGTCCATTCCGTCGGCGCAGGTGTTCTGCTCGGCCGAGCGGTCCCGGTTATTCCCCCAAGCCCGCTGGATCAACCACGGAGTTAAAGCAAGAAGGCCACGTCAGCGGAAGCTGACGTGGCCTTCATTTCGTTGCGGGGGCAAGATTTGAACTTGCGACCTCCGGGTTATGAGCCCGGCGAGCTACCGAACTGCTCCACCCCGCGGCGACCTGTTCTACTATACGCGCGCCCCGCCACCGCCGCAAACCACAGGGGCCTATTGTGCGTGAGCTCACCCTTCGGGGGCCGTGAACCCCGGGCCTCCTCCAAGAGGCTCGGGGTTCACCCAACGGCTATTTGCTGTTCTCCCCTTGGGCTCCATCGGCCTTGAGCGCGTCGTCGAGCGCCTTGTTCAGACGGTCCTGGGCCTTCCCGTAGGCGGCCCAGTCGCCGTTCTTCATGGCCTCCGAAGAATCCTGCATGGCCTTGTTGGCCTCGTCCAGAGACTTCTTCAGATCCGGGGACTCTCCGCCGCTCGAGCTGCCTCCCTCGGAACCGCCTTCTCCGGCGTCGGCCTCGGTACTGTCCACACCGGCGTCCTGCGCCGTCTGGGCGCCGGACTCGCCGCCGAACAACTTGTTGAGCGCTTCATCCAGGGTCGGAGCGAAACCAACCTTCTCACCGAAACCGACCAGGACGCGGCGGAGAGTCGGGTAGGACGCATCTCCGCTGGACTGGACGTACACCGGCTGGACGTACAGGATTCCTCCACCGACGGGCAGCGTCAGGAGGTTTCCGTTGACCACACGCGAGGCGCCCTGGCGGAGCAGGTTGAGCTCCGTCGAGACATCCGTGTCCGAGTCGAAGAGGTTCTGCGCCTGGCCAGGCCCGGGGACCACCGAGTTCCTCGGCAGCTCCAGAAGGTCGATCTTGCCATAGTTGGGGTCCTTTTCCCCGTCCTTCCCGGTACCGGCGTCACCATTGGCCGAGACGAACCCGTACATGACGTTGCGCGTGTTGGAATCCGACTGCTGCGGGATGAAGGAGCTCGTCAACGAGAACCTGGTCCTCTGGTCTCCCGGCATCTGCAAGGACATGTAGTACGGCGGCAGGTCCTGGGCCTCATCCTGGGTCGGGTCCTTCGGGGTCTGCCACACGTCGTCGTTCGCGTAGAAGCTGTTCGCGTCGTCCACGTGGTACTTGTTCAGCAGCTCACGCTGGACCTTGAACAGGTCCTCGGGATACCTGACGTGATCGATCAGATCCGCGCTCATGTCCTTGTAGGACTTGACGGTCGTCGGGAAGACCTTCTGCCAGGACTTCAGCACGGGATCCTGATCGTCCCAGGCGTACAGGTCCACCGAACCGTCGTACGCGTTGACCGTCGCCTTGACCGAGTTGCGGATGTAGTTGACCTTGTCATTGGGCAGAGCCTTGCTGCCACCCGCCTCGGTCTGGGAATCCTGTGTCGCGTCGCCCAGGGAGGTCGGCGTCGAGTACGGGTACCCCTTCGACGTCGTGTAGGCGTCCACCATCCAGACCACCTTGTTGTCCACGATCGCCGGGTAGGGGTTTCCGTCCACGGTCAAATAGGGAGCAACCTTCTTGACGCGATCGCCGGGATCGCGGTTGTAGAGAATCTGCGAGTCGGGCCGAACCGCATCGGAGAGCAACAGATCCGAGGACTGGTACTTGATGGCATATGCCAGGCGGTTGAACCAGTTCCCCAGCTTCGGCCCACCGTCGCCCGAGTACGTGTACTTGGCATCGCCGGAGCCTTCGTCATCGGCCGACTGAGGCCGGTCCAGCTCGAGCTTGGGGTCCTCGTCAGAGCCGCCCACGATCGAGTAGTCGGGCGAGGACTGTCCGAAGTAGATACGCGGTTCGTAGTCGTCCGAGATGACACCCTTGGCTGCGATGCCTTCCTGCATGAACTTCGGCTTTCCGTCCGCCTCGACTTGGTTGCCGTAGGCGGCCACGACGCCGTACCCGTGCGTGTAGACCACGTGCTGGTTGTACCAACCCTGGTTCTGGTCCGGGTTGAGCTCACGGGCGGAAATCACCGTGTCCTCGTTCTGGCCGTCCACGTTGTAGCGGTCGACCGCGAGGCTCTTGCCGAACTGGTAGTAGGGCCTGAACTGCTGCAACTGAGCGAACGAGTTGGACACGACATTCGGGTCCAGCAGACGAATATTGGACACGGTCGGGGTGTCGCCGTCCAGGGCGCCCTTGCCCGTGTCCACGGTCGCATCATAGTCCTGCGTCTTCAGGTCGCTCAGCCCGTACGCGCTGCGCGTCATATCGATGTTCCGCTGGATGTACTCGTTCTCCATCGACTGTTCGGTCGGAGTCACCTGGAAACGCTGGACGACCCACGGATAGAGACCACCCGCAACCAACGAAACGACCAAGAGCATGGCCGTTCCGATCAGGGGCAACCGCCACCGGCCGGCGAAGGCCGAGTAAGCGAAGAGAAGTGCCACGATCAGGGCCGCGATGGCCAAGATGGCATTCGTCGGCATCACGGCGTTGACGTCCGTGAACAAGGCACCGGTCCAGGATCCCTTGTTGGACAGCAACGTCGAATACCTCGCCAACCAGAAGTTGGCGGCCAGCACGAGAAGAAGAACCGCCGCGATGATTCCCATCTGGACCTTGAGGGCCCTGGTGGTGGCAATGCCTTTCTCGTGCACCACGATTCCGCCGTACAGGTAGTGGGTCACCAGCGAGCCCACGGCCGACAGCACCAGCACCGTAATGAGGTAACCGGCAACCATGCGGAGGAACGGCAAGGTGAACATGAAGAAGGACATGTCGAAGCCGAACTGCGGGTCCTTCTCCCCGAAGGGCTCCTGCATGAAGAACAGCGCGACGGTATCCCACTGGGCCAGCATCGTGAGCCCGCCGAACAGCCCCAGGACCACGGGGATCGCGACCATCAGGATCCGTCGCATCGGCTCGAGGGCCTGCTGGTACCTTTCCATGTTCTGGTTGAACACGGATTGCAGGTCCTCCCTCTCGGAACCTGCCTCGGATCCCTCGTCACCCTGCTTCGGCTGCGCTTGCAACCTCTCGGACGGGCGCCGGGTCCAGGCGAATCTCAGGCTCAGCCACAGGGCAAGGCCCATGACGACGGCGCCGACCGCGAAGACGGCGATCTTGATGATGTTCTCCCGGACAAACACCCCGATGTACCCGAGTTGCCTGTACCACAGGACTTCCGTGTAGACCTGCGACATGTAGACGAACGCGATGACCAGGGCCACGACGATGATGAACGTCGTCAGAAGCGGGCGCTTCTTCCGGCCCGAGGCGCCGGACTTGTTGCGAGGTGTACGTGGGGCCGATGATCCTGTCGTCACGGGAATCCTCAACTAGCGGTGCGGTGGATGAGCGAAAGGGCGAATGCCGATCTCACAACACGGTCGACCCGATCTCACCGATCGGAAAACCGTGAATTAACATTTTGCCTTTTTTGTGTGCGCAACTCCACTTGTGACCTGGGGAATTCCGTCATGGAACGGTGCGGGCCGACGTCGTCGTGATTCAGCCGGTGCACTGGGGCAAGGACGACGGGTCCTCACCCTGCCCCACCTTCTCGACGGCCTGGGCGGCGTCGTCGATGGACGAGACGCTGACGACGGAGAGCCCGTCAGGAATGTGGCCCTTGACTTCGTCGCAATTCTCCGAAGGCGCCAGGAAAATGCTGGCGCCGTCGTTCTTCGCGCCGATCATCTTCTGCCGAATCCCTCCGATCGGTCCCACTTTCCCCTGGGCATCAATCGTGCCCGTACCGGCAAAGTGTTTCCCACCGGTCATCTTTCCGTCCGTCATTTCGTCGATGATCCCCAACGTGAACATCATGCCGGCGCTCGGACCGCCCACGGAGTCCAGGCCGTAGTCCACGTGGAAGGGAAAGTCGTAGTCGGACTTCAGATACAGTCCCAGTCGGTACTCCCCCGAGGAGTCGTCCTTCTTCGGGGTCACCGTGACTGTCTCCTCCTCACCGTCCTTGCCGTGCGAATAGCCGAGGTCCACGGGGGCTCCCTTGCCGTCGGCGAGCGCCTGCTTGAGCTGATCGTACGACTTCAGCTGCTCCCCGTTGACGGATTTCAGCACGTCACCCTTGGAGAGTTTCGCGGCGCCGTCCGGGGTGGAGCCCTGAACCGTGAGCGTCGTCGAATAGTCCAGATCGAGATATTTGGCCGCGGCGGCCTGCGCCGAGTTCTGCGAATTCGTCATGTCGGCCGTGTTCTGGGAACTGACCTGTTGCTGGGTCATGGTCGGCTCATAGAGTGCGGCCGCGGGAAGGGCCGTCGCATCCTTGTTGAACCAGGCACTGAGCACGTTGAGGGCGCTGGTGGCGCCGTTCGGGCCGCCGGCAACATAGACCGTCGTCATGTCGAGATTGCCGTCGGTCGGGTACGTGGGGTGCCCCGAGATGGACAGCAACTGCTTGCCCTTGTATTCGCCGATGGTGTTGAACGTCGGTCCTGCGCCCTCGGTCACGAAGTCCGGCGGAATCAGGGCGCCTGCCGCAACCAGCCCCAGAGTCGCCACGCCTGCGACCGTTCCGAGTTGCGGACGGCGGATCTTCCTGGATCGCAGGGATCTGGTCTTCGGGTGGGACATCCGGGGCTCTCTCGCATCGGTAGGACTAACGGCCTCGCCATGTTAACGCACCGACCTGTATGCTCGGCCCGGTATCGCCAGAACAGTTGCCCCAAATCACGGAGTCGCTGTGCCATGAGCTGAAAATCGGGGCCCAGGACTGACGCGTTCGAGGTCGGTGCCGTTTAATGGGGACCGAGAAGACACGCCGTGGGCTTACGGCCTCACGGCAACCGACGACCACGAGGTGTCATGAGTACGAACAATCCGTACAACAACGGCAACAACGACGACAACGAGGACAACCCCTTCGAGGAGTTGTTCCGGAAGCTCTCCTCTGGTCAAGGCATCAACCCGGAGGATCTCCAGGGAATGGCCATGCCGGTGGACCCCGCGATGATGTCCGGGATGTTCGCGCAGATCCAGTCCATGATGTCGGGGATGAACTCCGACGGCTCGGCGAATTGGGGGCAGGCCCGCGAGCACGCACGCCGTCTCGCCTCGGCCGAGAAGGACCCCTCGGTGACCAGCACCCAGAAGTCCGCCGTGAAGGACGCCGCCCAACTCGCGCAGCTCTGGCTGGATCCCGTCATCGATTTCGACCGTGCGGCTCTGGCCGACGAAGCGTGGTCGCGCAGCGAATGGATCGAGAACTGCTTCGACACGTTCCGCGAAATTTCCGAGCCCGTGGCGAATTCGGTCACCGAAGCCATGAGCGAGGCGCTGACGCAGCAGATGCCTGACGAGATGAAATCCATGCTTGGCCAAGGCGCGTCCGTGATTGGTGGGATGAGCGGCATGATGTTCGCCATGCAACTCGGGCAGGCCGTTGGGGAATTGTCGAAAGAAGTCGTGTCCTCGACCGATATAGGCCTTCCCCTGTCTCCCGGGCGATCGGCGTTGCTCCCGTCCAACATCGCGGACTTCGGCGACGGACTCGACCTCCCGGCTCAGGAAGTCATGCTCTTCCTGGCCGTGCGCGAAGCCGCCCACATCCGGCTGTTCCACGCCAATCCGTGGTTGCGGGAGAACATTCTGGACCTCATCACGCGGTACTCCCGCGGAATCCACGTCGACATGGACCGCATCGAGGAGGCAACCCGGGACATGGATCCCATGAACCCGGAGTCTCTGCAGGATGCGTTGTCGGGGGACATTTTCAAACCGACGCTGACGGATGACCAGGAGGTCACGCTTC
The DNA here is from genome assembly GCF_004136575.1 of Rothia koreensis. Lineage (GTDB taxonomy): Bacteria > Actinomycetota > Actinomycetes > Actinomycetales > Micrococcaceae > Rothia > Rothia koreensis. The sequence continues at coordinate 320,177 of NZ_NOIQ01000001.1, read as the reverse complement.
GCCGCTTGGAGACCCTGTTGGCCCTGGTCGAGGGATGGGTCGATCACGTCAGCACCGAGGCGACCAAGAACCTCCCGAGCTCCGCCGCCTTGACCGAGACGCTGCGGCGTCGCCGTGCCGGCGGGGGCCCTGCGGAGAAGGCCTTCGGGTCTCTGATCGGTCTTGAGCTGCGCCCTCGGCGTCTGCGCGAGGCTTCCCAGTTCTGGAAGGGCTACGAGGAAGAACACGGCGTCGAGAAACGCGATGCCTTGTGGGAAGCGCCGGAGAACCTGCCCACCGATGAGGATCTGGATCACCCGGAGAACTTCGGTTCGGCCAGGGACCTTTTGCACGCCAGCGACGAAGAGATGGACGCCGCCTTGGAGAAGTTGCTCTCGGGCGGCTACGACGACCAGCCGGGCGAGCCCGAGGACGGCAACGATTCCGGCCCGCAGGATGGCGACGGCTCGGACGATCAGCCGCGAAACGACTAGACAGAAGGAAGGGCCGCGCGGCGTCGCGACCTTTCCCCGCAACGCCGGCCCCGCTCAGGCGGGGTCGGCGTTCGTGTCCTCGAGCCGGTTCCTCTCGAACACCATCCCCTCGAGGAAGGCCTTGGCCTGACCCGCGTGCGGGAAGAGGGCTTCGAGTTTTCTGAAGCGTGCATTGTGCGATGCCTCGACCAGGTGGCAGAGCTCGTGATGGATCACGTAGTCGACCACGTATTCCGGTGCCGACCAGAGGTGGTGCGAGATCCTGACCTTTCCGGTGGCCGGAGTGGTCGATCCCCAACGAGTGTTCTGATTCGTGACCCACCCGATGGAGACGGGTTTGACCCTGTCGTCCAAGTAGGACCGGGCCACGTGCGCGGCCCTCTCCTCCAGGTACGCGTCCGTGCGTCTGGGGTCTTCGCGACGTGCGGAGCGTTCGGCCAGCAGCTTCGGGAGCAACCGGCGAAGATAATCACGGGCCACGGACGTCGTCATCCCTGCCGGGGCGAGCAGAACGACCATGTCCCCTTCCCACCGTGCCGAGATCGTCTTGCGCCGCTTCGCGGAACGCCTGATCTCCACCTCTGGTTGTCCTCGGTCTGCGGCAAGCCGCTCGCGTGAAGGAAGTCGTGACATCAACGACAGTTTACGCGTCCGGATCATCGCGCGAAGTCCCGATTCCGGGCTTCCCCTCACCGATCGATCGGGAGCCTGTGGAGAACGGCCCGCAGGCCCGTCCGAACCCGGCAAAGTAGTGGTATGACCGTCCACCACTGCCCGACCCACGACCCTCCGGAAGGAGCATCCGGCGATGTTCCTTGGTGCCCCACGCGCCGGGATCGGCTCGCCCAGCCCGTTCCGCTGTTCGTCGGGTTGCCCGGCGGAGTGGCCGACGCCGTGCTGGTCTACACTCGGCTCACGGGAATTCTTCCTTGGATTGTGGACCGTTCTCCCGTGGACGAACTCGACCTCCTCTCGGCAAGCTACCGTCCTCTCCATCGAGGTCGCCTCCGCTCCACGTGCCTGATGTGGGCGTTGTCCCAGCAGGTTCCGGAGGTCCTGGCCCGTGGAGGCTTTCGCCCTGAGGACGCCTACCTCCGCTGGCCTCACCATGACGACGACGGTAGGCCCGGTGCATCATCTCCGGTGACCGGGCTGGTGGTCAGGCCCGACGTCGTCGTCGAGACCTGCTGGCCGGAGCAGGACACCTCGTGGGACCTACCGGTGGTCCCCGATGTGCCTTGTCTCCAGCTCTTTCGTGACCACGCAGGGATGATTGGTGCCCGACATGCGACGACGTGGGAACGCCGCCGGTGTCCCGACTGTCTGGAACGCGCCCGGGCCGAACACGACGCCGCCCGGCCGGGGCTCACGCCCATGAGCATCGTGGCGCTCATCGGCGCGGTAGCCACAGGCCAACGACCGGGTACGGACCCGTGGACGGGCCCCGCGTGGCCGGATTGCGTGTGCGCCCTGGGTTCGGGCACTCCGGGTTCCGGTGCCCTCGAGTCGGGCGGTCCGGAGTCGGATGCGGTGGGCCTGGCGACGCCGGTCGCGGGCGACCCGGATCTATCCGTACATCCGTGGGGCGATACCGTCGAGAAAGCGTGAGCGCTTCCGATGTGCCCGGCCCCCGGGGGTGCGGGACAGTGACCATGACAGTGAGAGCCGTTCACGGGCCCGGGTGATGCCCACGTAGAGCAGGCGACGTTCCTCGTCGATCTCGTCCCCGGTTTCGGCGAAACTGATCGGCATGAGCCCCTCGCTGAGTCCGCACAGGAAGACCGCATCCCACTCCAGGCCTTTGGCAGAGTGCAACGACGCGAGGGTCACTCCGTTCATGACCGGTGCATCCTGATGAGCGATTCGCCGCGTGAGGTCCTCGACCAGCATGGACATGGTGAAGGCAGATTCTCCCGAGCCGCTCTTCTCGTCGTGGGCCGCCGCGAGCCGGTCCGCCAGCGACACCAGGGCGGCCAGCGATTCCCATTTCGACCGCACGGAACCGGTGCTCGCCGGAGGCTTGTCCTTGTATCCGAGCGAGGCCAGGCAATCCCTGACCAACTGGGGCGCCGGCTCGTCCCCCGCGGCGCGCGCCGACGAACGGATCTGGAGGATGGCCTGTTTGACCTCGGGCCGGTTGAAGAATTTTTCCGTACCCCGCAATTGGTACCCGATGCCGGCATCGGTCAGCGCCTGCTCAATGGCCTGCGACTGCCCGTTGGTCCGGAACAGGACGGCGATCTCCGCCGGGTCCACGCCGTCCTTCGAGATCAGGTCCGCGATGTCCTCCGCGATCCCCGCCGCCTCTTGTTCGTCGTCCGCATACTCGAACCAGTCCGCCTCGGGGCCGCTCGGGCGCTGGGCCTGCAGGTCGAGGGGCGGCGCCCAGGCTCCCGGCGTCGCATCGCGCGCGGGCTTCCTCGAGGTGAGCAAGCGATTCGCCAGGTTCACGACCTGCGGCGTGGATCGGTAGTCCCGAACGAGTTTGATCACGGTGGCATCGGGGTGACGTTGCGGGAAGTCGAGGAGATGTTTCGACGTGGCCCCGGTGAAGGAATAGATGGTCTGCGAGGCGTCGCCGACGACGCACAGCTCGTCACGGCCTCCCAACCAACTGTCGAGCAGCCTTTGTTGCAGGGGCGAGACGTCCTGGTACTCGTCGACGACGAAATGCCTGTACTGCTGGCGCACGGCCGCGGCGACGGCAGGGTCTTCTTCGAGGATCGCCACGGTCGCCAGAAGGACGTCCTCGAAGTCGATGGCGTTCCGCTCGGTCTTCAGGTCCTCGTACCCACGCATGATGCGTGCCATGCCGACCGGCGTGAAACCGGTCGGCAGTTCCCGGTCGACCAGGTGCTCCTCGACCGTGTCAGGGGTCAGCATCGACACCTTGGCCCACTCGATTTCAGCGGCCAGGTCGCGAACGATGGCTCGGTCCGTCGTGAATCTGAGGCGCGACGCGGCCTCAGTGATCAGCTGCGCCTTGCCCGAGACCAGCTGCGGCGGCGTTCCGCCCACGGCTTGCGGCCAGAAGTACTGGAGCTGCCTCAGGGCCGCCGCGTGGAAGGTTCGCGTCTGAACCCCCTGGGCGCCCAGTGAACGCAGCCGGTTCCGCATTTCGTTCGCCGCCCGGGAGGTGAAGGTCAGGGCGAGAACCCGCTGACCGACGTAGGCGCCCGACGCGATGCCGTACGCGATGCGATGTGTGATCGCACGGGTCTTGCCGGTACCCGCACCGGCCAGAACACACACGGGTCCCTGCAGGCTCGTGGCTACTTCACGCTGCTCCGGATCCAGCCCCTCGAGGATCTGATCGGGGCTCGGAGGGTCTCCCGGCAGCAACAGTTCGGTCGCGGTTTTCAGCGCTGAGTCGCCCCCTCGGAATCAGTGGTGGGTCCCTGCCCCGCCGTCCCGGAATCTTCCGACCTCTCCGGCGGCTGAGGCAAAGGTCCACCGTACCAATCGGCGATGAGGTGATGGGCAATCGAGACCCGGTCGGGCAGCCGCAGTTCGCCGCTCACGACGGCGGCTTCCAACTCGTCCCGGGTGAACCATCGAACGCTCGAGATTTCCCGCCCGTCGGGTTCCGCCGAATCCAGACTCTCCGCACGGGCAATGAAACCGACCATGAGGGACCTCGGGAAGGGCCACGGTTGGGATCCCATGTACGTCGCCTCGCCGATCTCGACGCCGGCCTCTTCGCGGATCTCCCGCGCAACGGCGGCTTCGAGGGACTCTCCGGCCTCGACGAAGCCCGCGAACGTGGAGTACCTGTCTTCCGGCCAGGCCACCGAGTGCCCGAGGAGAAGGCGGTCGACGCCGTCGTCATCGGTGTGAACCACGGCCGAGATCACGGCCGGGTCGGTCCGGGGAAACAGCTCCCGCCCCTCGGCATCGCAGACGCGCGCCCACCCGGCGGCCTCGGGGTGGGTAGGAGATCCGCAGGACGGGCAGAACGAGGAGCTCTGATGCCAATTCATGAGCGCGATGCCGACGCTCAACCACGTGCTCTCTTCCCGCGGGAGCACCGGGGCCGCATCCCGGAGTCCCAACCAGTCCGTAGCGTCCTCCACGGCCGCGTTCGGGTCGGCGTCCTCGGGCCATGGATCTCCTGCTTGGAGGTCTTCGGGCCTGGTGCGGGGAGCTCGGCCCAGGAGGATCGGAGACTGGTCCGCGGAGGTGCCCAGGTACGCCACGATGTCGGCGTCGTCGGTGGTGGCCCACGCGATTCGAGTACCGCCCTCGGCCTGCCGGGTGCGGACTTTGCCCTGGTCAAGGACCAGAACTTGTGTCGCGGGATCGCTCAGAGCTGAATCTACGAGCTCGCCCCTGTCCTGGGCGTCATCGATGCGCCGAATCGGGTATGTCCCCAGCAAATCCGGCCCCAGCGGGGGTGTGGGCTGTGTGACAAAACGGGGGTTCACGTGATCAGCCTGCTTTCATGTGTCTCTAGTACCCTGAACGAGTGAAATTAACACCGTTAACGTTAGCCGCTATGGCCTCGGCAGGAGTGCCGGGCCTCTTCCCCGTGGCCGCGTACCCGTACGAGGACGACAACCCGGACTACGGTTCGGCGCTCGTGGTCGACTCCGCACGGCAGCGGTGGATTGTTCGTGCGCCGCAGAACCACGAGGCGAGTGTCCGGCTCGAATCCGAGCATGTCATTCTTCACTCCTTTTCCCCCGGGCTGCGGGCACGGTTGCCGTTCCAACTGCCCACCGTGGTGGGTTCGGCCGACAGTCGTGGTCTCAAGACGTTCGTGTATCCCGAGGTACCTGGGGAGGTCCTCGACATCGAGGAGCTCGCCCGCCGCTCGCACGTCGTCTCCCCCGAGCGCGAGCCGTTGGCGACGCAGGTGGGGAAGATGATCGCCACGATTCATACGCTCCCGGCGGAGATGGTCCAGGAAGCGGACCTCCCGATCTATTCCAATGAACAGTGCCGCCGCAGGATGCTTTCTGAACTCGACCGGGCCGCGAGCACCGGCAAGATCCCGTCCGCGCTGTTGCGCCGGTGGGAAGCGTGGCTCGAGGACGAATCGATGTGGCAGTTCCGGCCCACCGCCGTCCATGGGGACCTCACCGAGGACAATCTGGTCCTGGACGGAACGCTCCTGACCGCCGTGCGTGGGTGGCACGACCTCCACGTGGGCGATCCGGCGATCGACTTCTCCTGGCTCATGAGCTGCCCCGATCAGGAGTTCACGGACGCCATTATCGAGGTCTATTCCGTCCAGTTGCCCCACGCCCCCGATCAGTTCCTCCTCCGCAGGGCCTATCTCCACGCAGAATTTGCGCTGGCCCAGTGGCTGGTGCGCAGTCTCGAACAGGATGACCGGGAGTCCGTGGACGAAGCGGTGTCGATGCTTCGGGCCTTGGAGTCCGATCTTCGTGAGTCCGGTGCGCTGAGCCCCACGGCCCCTGGCACGACCTCCGGGTCCTCGGATTCGACGTCCTCCGCCGGCCGGACCGAGGAACCGGAGAGATCGACCGGATCCACCCCGTCCGGTTCCTCAACAGACGCCCCACGGGACACGCCGGACGCCGGCGGGACGGCTTCGGGACACGGTTCCTCACGTGCCACACCCAGTGAGGACCCGACCGGGCCGATGCCCACGATCCATCGGGAGTAGCATCCCCCTTACTTCTGCGGGGACGTCCCTGCCCTGACCCGGGCCAGCAGTTCTGACAGTTCGGATTCGTCCGCTATCGACGGCGGGGTCACGGTTTCGCCGTGCGCCACGTAGTAGAACGAGGCGGAGATTTCCGAAGGATCGATTCCGTGCAGTCGGGCGAAACCCAAGGTGTACACCGCCAGCTGGACGGCCTTGTGCGACAGGTCCTCTCCGCGCGGCACTCGACCGGTCTTCCAATCAACGAGTTCCCAGCGTGTGCCTCCCTCGGGATCCGAGGTGCGGAAGACGGCGTCGATTCGTCCGCGCACGGTGAACCCTGCGACGGGTGTCTCGATCGGGTACTCGACCGCCCATGGCTGCCGGTCGTACCAGGGACTCTGACGGAAGAGTTCCTGAAGCGCCGCCAAGTCGGCGTCGGGATCCTCCTCCCCTGCCGTGGGGTCCTCCCCGAAGTCGAGCATGCCGGTCGTTCCGTAATGGTGCTCGACCCATTCGTGAAAGCGGGTACCCGCACGAGCCGATGTCTCGGGCCGTCGAGGCATCGGTCGTCGCATCTGCTCGATGACCCTGTTCGGGTCCTGGGCGAGGTCGACCACCAGCGACGCACTGACGTGAGCGGGGATCTCGGGTTCGGAATCCCGCTCTCCGGCGGCCCGGTGCAGGGCAAGAAGCAGATCGGTTTCCTCGGCCCAGTTCTGGGTGTCGGGGAGACCCGCCCGGTCCGCGCCCGAGGATCGCCCGGAACTTGGTCCCGACGTCGCCGGTTCGGCGTCGCCCGGTGTCTCCAGGTGAGCCAGGACCAGGGAGGCCGCCCGTTCCACGTCCGGCCTCCTCGAGACGGCAGGCTCATCATCCATCCCGCCCTGTCCGGCGCCAGGTACGGAGGCGAGGGCGTTGAGTTCTTCCTCCGACTCCCACTCTGTGACGACAGGTCGGGCCAACGGGTCGAACGGCCACAGGGCGGCGCGAATCAGCTCCCTCTGCGGATTCGATGCGCCTTCTTCCGGTATCTTCGCTTCGTGGATCATCTCCGGGGTCAGCGGGTCGGGTCCCGGGATCTCCATCACCTCGTCCAAGAACCTCGAGACGGTATTCGGCGTGGATTTGGTTCCGCTCCAACGGCTCGAGGACAAGAAGAGAACATCGCGTGCCCTGGTCGTGGCGACGTAAGCCAGACGGCGCTCCTCCGCGATCGTGCGCGCCAGGTTGTGTTCGCGGAATACTGCGCCGGACTCTTCCAGCTCCTGCGTCGAGCCACAATCCAGCTCGACCTGGGGCAAGTACCTCGCGTCGCCCCGCAACGACCAGGGCAGAGCGCCCACGCTGGAAAACCACGAGTCCACGGTGCTCGAGGGGAAACCGCCTTCCGTGAGCCCTTGGACGTAAACCTCGTCCCACTCCAGCCCCTTGGCGGCATGCGCGGTGAGGATCTGAACAGTCGACGAGTCGGAGGGCTGGACGGGCATGGGCAGGCCGGACTCTTCGGCGACGGCCGCATCGAGCCACGCGAGGAAGGCGGTAACGCCCGTGGCCGAGGATGTCACGGTGTAACGGTGTTCCTTGAGCTCGGAGAAAGCGGCGTCGTCCTCCGCATCGGAGCCCACGCTCGCGCCAGCCTCGAGACTCGCGGCCAGCCGAGGTGCGCTCGAACAATAGTCGGCAGCAGCCTGGTAGAAGGCGTCCACGTTCTCCCTCGCCTGGTGGACGTCGCGGCCGGGTTTGGAGGCGAGCTCGATGTCCAGCATGGTCACTCGCTCGATGTGGTACATGAGGCTCATCAGGTCCTCCCCCAGGTACCCCCGAAGTTCTTCGAGCTCCTGGTTGAGCCGTTCGAGGCGGTTGCGGGCCTCCGCGCTGAGTGAGCGGCCGGCGGCCGACGTCCATCCGGGTTCGGGAAGAGTCTCGAGGGCTTCCACCAGGCTCGATCCCTCACTCTGGTCCCCGCCGCCTCGGAGGAGGGCATCGAGGCGCTGCTTGGCATCGTGGAATCGCGCGTCGGATCCGTCCTCGCCCGTCGGTTCCCCGCTCGTCGGTTCCCCGCTCGGGAGGTCCTCACCCGGTCCTTGGCCTTCGGGTGTCGTCAGGTCTTCTGCCATCCCCGAGAGCACCGCAGTCCGACGACGGCGTGCCAGGAATCGGGCCCAGTCGTTCAACGCCATGAGGTCCCGGGGACCGATACGCCACCGGGCACCGGCCATGATTCTCATCAGAGAATCCGATCGCGACGGGTCCGAAAGGACGCGGAGCACGGCCACCATGTCGGTGACTTCGGGGGTCTCGAGAAGACCCCCGAGCCCGACGAGTTGATACGGGACCGCCTGACGTTCGCATTCTGCCCGAACGGTTTCCATGTGGCGTCGGGCGCGGCACAGGACGGCCGCACTCGGTATGGGGCGACCTTCCCGTTGGGCATCTGTTCTGTGCTCGGCGATGGTTCCGACAATGGCTTCGGCTTCCCGGTGGTCGCTGTCCCAGACACCGCAGAGAACCCGTCCATCCGGCGCATCGGGTCTCGGCGCGAGATCCGGCACGTCGACCATGGATTCGGCCCGCACCCATTCGCCCCTGGTCGACAACGGTTGCGCGATGGTGTTGGCCGCTTCGAGGATACGCGTCCCGTTCCTCCACGCGGTCGTCAGATAGTCGGCTTCCTCGTGCGCCGACGGGAAGTACCGGTAGAAGTCGAAGAGTTGCCCTTCCGAAGCACCTCGAAACCCATAGATCGACTGTTTGGGGTCCCCGACGGCCATGACGGAGTGACCGTTCCCGAAGAGACTCGAGAAGAGGACCATTTGGGCGTGGGACGTGTCTTGGAACTCGTCCAGAAGGACGACGCGATAGAGCTGACGCTGCTCCGCGCTCATGCACTCAACACCCTGTGCCATCGTCGCCGCGTGCGCCAGCAGGTCACCGAAGTCCATGACCTGCATGGCCTGTTTCACCCGCTGGTATCTCTCGACAAGGCGAGCGACCAGAAGCTTTTGCTCTATTTTCTCGACGAGGGTTCCACGCAGTTTCTCCTCCTTCTTGAGCTGCTTGGGGTGGTTGTTCGGGAGGTTTCTCAGGGTCACCAGTGCTTCCTGGCAATAGGTCACCACCTCGGCCGGCGAGCGCAGGTGTTCTGAGCATTCCCCTGACAATTGCAAGACACTCGCGACCAGCGTCGAGGCCGCCGGGACCTTGTCGGGAAGTTCGCCGTCCCAGGCCTCCACAATCTGTGCGACCAATTGGTAACACTGGGCTTGGCCGAGTTGTGTCGCGTCCTTCTCTATCCCCATCCGCAAGCCGTATTCCGAGACCAGTGACTTGGCGTACGCGTGGTAGGTGCTGACGGTCGGATCGAGGATGGGTTCGTCGCTCTCCGTTTCGGGCTGGTACAGGCCCTGCTCCCGGAGCACGGCGAGCCTTTGCGTCATGCGATGCCGCAATTCTGCTGCGGCCTTCTTGGTGAAGGTGACCCCGAGGATCTCGTCCGGTCTGGCGTACCCGTTGACCACGAGCCAGACCACGCGGTCGACCATGGTCGCGGTCTTGCCCGACCCGGCACCGGCGATCACGAGGCGCGGTGCTGCGTCCGCGCTGATGATGGACGACTGTTCCCTAGTCGGCAATGGATGTCCGAGCGCCGTCGCGATGTCCTCCGGGGAGTACCTTGCCGAGTGGGTGAATACGGATTCGTTCACGGTTGCGTGACCTGCCTCCCTGATGAGCACAGCGGACAAATTTCGGGCAAGCGGCATGTGAGACCGAAGCCTCCCGAGGACTCGTTGTGCCGAGCCTGGAACCTCTCGTGGGCCACCAGCTCGACGCAGGTTCGAATCAGCTCCACGGCCCAGGAGTCACCCTTGTCCAGGGCATCTTGGGACTGGAGCTTGTACCCCTTGGTCGAGGTGCCCAGGTGGACGAGTGCGGCCCCTCCGGACAGTTCGGTCAGTCCTGCGCCGTCGAAGACCAGGGGCTGCTCTCGCGGCCGTTCCCGACCGTCCTCGTCGAACATCTCCCGTCCCGCGCCGGCCTCCAGAGCGACCTGGTAAGCGGCCAGTTGCGGGTGTTCCAGGACCTCCGCCGTGGTCGGCGCGGTCTTGCCGGTTTTGAGATCGATGACGACGTATCTGCCGAGTTCGTCGATTTCGAGCCGGTCGACCCGCCCGGAGAGCAGTGCGTCCCGAGCCGGCCCCGGGACGAGGACGGTGAATCCGCCTTCGACCCCGACCAGCTTCCTGTGGAGGGAGAGCCGGGAATCCACGGCATACTCCGCGAATTTCCGGATCATGGTCACCGCGCGCTCGTAGAGGACGCGGGTCTCCCACGTATCGGGCAGACCGAGGTCGCCGAATCTCTCCTCCAGCGCCTGCTCGAGTTCGTGTCCGGCCGCTTCCGGCATGTCTTGGGCGAGCTCGTGGATGAGGTTTCCCACCGACCGAGACAGGTCGCTCGCGGGCTCGCCGCCCGCGGAACTGACGAACCAGTCCACGGGGGACCTCTTGATCGTTTCGAGCTTCGAGGGTGACAACGGAACCGGGTCCTCAGCGTTCAAGGGCGCCCGGTCATCGGACAGCGGAGCCAAACCCCACCAGTCCCTCGGGTGCGCTCCTGGGATCCCGCCCCTTTCGCTCGACCCCTGTGCCCCGTCCGTGGAAGAGTCATCGGACCGGTGCCCGTGGGGCTCCGGACGTGGCTCCGCGGGTTCACGAGCGATCTTCGCCAACTGATGGGCCGCCCTCTCGGCCAACTCTGGGTGTTCGGCAGACTGGGCCCACATCCGGAGTTCCGCGATCAGGCCTCTCAGGGTCATCGGCCGGCGCACCGGTTCGACCTCGGCCCGGGACATGGCGTCGGGGTCGAGGATGTCGAGGAATTCGCTCGGTTCGTCCTCGTCGTTGGACACCGCACTGACCACGAGGTCTGAGGACGAACGGCTGACGGCCGTGGCGAACATCCGCAGTTCGTCGTACCGAGTCTCCCTGAGCCGATTTCGCCGCGTCACGCGCGCCGCTTGTTCGACGCCCAGGAGGGCGATATCGGATAGTTCCGGTGTGTTCAGAAGACCCCCACGCAGGGTGGTATTGGGCCAGGTGCCCTGCTGGACGGAGGCGACGTGAACCCATCCCCACTCGTGACCTGCCGAGGAGGCCGGGGTCACCAGGGCCACCGATGCCCCGCCCGCTGACCGCGGCGCCAACGTGTCCATCGGCAGATCCTGGCTGTCGATGTATTCCAGGAATTCTCTGGCTCCTGCGCCCGGCTGCTGGTCGACGTAGCGCTCGGCCGCCTCGAAAAGTGCAAGAACGGCGTCCAGGTCACGGTCGGCCCTCTGCGCGGCCGGGCCCGATCCCCGTGAGAGCCGACGCCATTCCTGAGCCAGGTCGCTGGCCTCCCAGAGTGCCCACAGGACGGTTTCCGCCGTCGCGTCCGCGGCCCCCATGGCTCGTCTGCCCGCGGCGAGGACTCTTCTCAACCTGTCCAGCGGCATGTGAGCGCGCTCCTCGAAGGTCGGGCCCCGAGAGCTTCGTCTTGCCGGTTGCGTGTCTGTGCCGTCCGGGGATGTGTTCAGCACAGCCAGAAGAAGTTCGTCGCTGGACCGGGTCCCTCCGGACCGCAATTCGGCGGCGCGCAGCGACTGTCGGATCCTCCGAATCGTCGAGGGGCTGGCACCGCCCAGGCGCGAGGACAGGAGGGACAGGACTCTGGGCAGATCCGCCGCGGCGTCCTCGCCCGCCGCAAGCCACAGGGCATCGAGAAACGGGCGAACGGCAGGCTCTTCGCGCAATGGGGCCTCGGCCACCGGAATGGACACAGGGATGCCATCGGATTCCAGATGACGTTTGATCCTCGACAAGGAGGCACCGTCCCGGACGATCACGGCCATGTCGTCCAGCGGCCTTCCGCCCCGAATGTGTTCCTCGAGGATTCCCTGGGAAATCAGCCGGAGCTCGTGCTGGGCCGAGGCGGTCAGCCGGATTGCAAGCTGCCCCGCATCCGCGCCAGCCGTCACTTCCGGAGTGGGAACCGGAGACCGATCGTGCCGGGCTCTGGCCACCACCGGGATTCGCTCCGCAATTCGGCGGAATGCGTCGGCCAGCAGCGCCGGCATCCGGTGCTGGTGTTCGAGCCGCCGCGTGTGGATCTCGGGGTACGCCCCCAGCCTCCGGGACAGATCGGACAGCACCTCCGGACGCGCTCCCCTGAACCCTTGGACCACGGTGTCCGTGCAGGCCGTCATCACGAGTTCCGGCGGATTCGCGGCACCGGCCGGCACGAGAGATTCGAGCAACCGCATCACCGCGGGTGTGGCCTCCTGCAGGTCGTCCACGAGAACCAGGCTGAGGCGCTCGTGCTCCTTGGCCAGAAATTCGTGGTTCTCCTCCAGGAACTCCGCGGCCCGATGGATCAGGGCCGAAGGATCATAGGCCTGAGGCATTCTCAGGCGCCTGAGCTGCTCGTACTCCACGCGGAATTCCGAAGCCGCGATCCACTCGGGGTGGTTCAGCACCTCGCCCAATTCACGCACCCTCGCCGGGGTCAGATCGAATTCCGCACAGCGATCGAGGAATTCGCGAATCTCCCTGCGGAACCCTCGCGTGCCCATGGCCTCGATCAGGTCCTGTGGCCATCCGGGACGGGCGCCCAATCCCTCCGCGTGGGCCCGAAGCATCTCGCCGATCAGCACGTCCTGCTCCGGACCGGCCAGCAGCCTCGGTTCGAAGTCGACTCCTTCCAGAAGCCCTTCCGCGTGGCCACGCCGCAACAGATCGAACGCATAGGAGTGCCAAGCACGCGCCGGCGGCGAGGACACCGTGGCCGAAAGTTTGTGGGAGAACTTTTCCCGCAGGGAATCCGCCAGCGTTCGTGTGGGTGCCAGAAGAAGGATCTGTTCGGCCGGGGATCCGGTTCCTTGTCCCTCGGAAACGTGTTCCAGCGCGCGATCGATCAGGGCGGTGGTCTTGCCCGTTCCCGGGGCGCCCAGAATCAGGTTCGCGGCGGGACGGCGAGACCGATGGTGGCTCATGGCCGGTTCGTTCAGGCTCATGTGACCATCACACCACGGCGGACCGACAAGTTAAGGCCGTTCGGGGCCGAGGCCCTGATCGGAACGCAGATAAGTGACGCGCGAGTCGGGAGCGAGTCCGGGTACGGTGGTGATCATGACGAGCGACGCACCGGCCGGATCGCGGCCATGGACGCAGTGCCCACGTGCCACTTTCGACCTGGAGACCACGGGCCCGAATCCGAGGACGGCGCGCATCGTCACGGCGTCGCTGATCCTCATTGCCCCCGACGGCGAGGTCCTCCGGCACGGCGAATGGCTCGCCGATCCCGGCGTCCCCATCCCGGAGGAGGCCGCCGCGGTCCACGGCATCACGACCGAACACGCTCAGGAACACGGTGCTCCTCTCAAGCAGGTGGTCTACGAACTGGCCTCGGCCATCGGCGGCCTGTTCTCCGACGGCGTTCCGATCTTCGCGTTCAACGCCGTCTACGACTTCACCGTGCTCGCCCGCGAACTCCGCCGTTGCGAGATGCCCGACCTCGCCCCGTACCCGGTCCTTGACCCTCTCGTGTTCAACAAGAAGGTTGACAAGTACCACAAGGGCAAACGGACCCTGAGCAATCTCACGCAGGAATATGGGGTCGAGCTGGAGAACGCCCACACCTCGGCGGCGGATTGCTTGGCCACCGAGAGGTTGGCCGGGGCGATGACCCGCAAGTATCCCCAGCTGGACATGCCAGCCGGGGAACTTCACGATCTCCAGATCGGTTGGGCCAAGGAACAGGCCGCGGACCTCCAGGCCTACTTCGACAGAATCGGCAAGACCTCGAAGGTCAACGGCGACTGGCCCGTCCAGCCGGACTCAGAGCGTTCCTAGCGCGGCCTCTCCGACGACGCCGCGGCGCGGGCCGCCGCCGGAAGTGCGGAGACGATGCGGTCCATCGCGGCGTCGTCGTGAGCGGCCGAGAGGAACCAGGCCTCGAAGGGCGAGGGCGCCATGTACACCCCCGAATCCAGCATCGAATGGAAGAACGCGGTGTAGCGGTAGGACTCGGACGCCTTGACGTCTTCGTAGTTCCTCACGCCGTTCTCGCCCGTGCCGAAGGCCACGGAGAAAATGTTTCCCGCCGACTGGATCGAGTGCTGCACCCCTTCGGCGTCCAGAGCTGCCCCGACCTCCTGCCTGAGGTGTGACGAGGCACGATCGATCGCCGAGTACACCTGGCCCGTTGCGTTGCGCAGCGTCGCGATGCCCGCTGCAACGGACAGGGGATTCCCCGAGAGCGTTCCTGCCTGGTAGACGGGGCCATTGGGGGCCAGGTACTCCATGATCTCCCGACGTCCGCCCAGAGCGGCGATGGGCATCCCACCGCCGATGACCTTGCCGAAGGTGTAGATGTCAGGGGCCCAGCCTCCCTCTTCGGCCGAGGTGAGGCCCCAGTATCCGGCCGAAGAGGCGCGGAAACCGGTGAGGACCTCGTCGAAGATCATGAGGGCGCCGAATTCTCGGGTCAGCTCGCGCAGACCGGCGTTGAACCCCGGTCCCGGGGTCACGACCCCCATGTTGCACGGGGCGGCCTCCGTGATCACCGCGGCAATCTCTCCGGGATACTTCTCGAAGGCGGTTCGGACCGCGTCCAGGTCGTTGTACGGGACCACAATGGTCTCCGCCGTCGTCGCCTGGGTCACGCCGGCCGATCCGGGCAGCGAGAGGGTCGCGACGCCGGAACCCGCCTCGGAGAGCAAGGCGTCCACGTGGCCGTGGTAGCAACCGGCGAACTTGATGATCTTGTCGCGGCCGGTGTACCCGCGGGCCAACCGGATCGACGTCATGGTCGCCTCGGTTCCCGTGGACACCAGCCGGACCTGATCGATCGCGGGCCCGTTCGTGGCGGACCGGTTGATGCGGTCGACCACGGTCTCGGCCAGTTCCGTCTCTCCCACGGTCGAGGCCCCGAAGGACAGACCGTGGTCCACGGCCGTGTGCACCGCTTCGATGACTGCCTCGTGCCGGTGCCCCAGAAGGGCGGGTCCCCAGGAACCGACGAGGTCCACGTACTGGTTGCCGTCGGCGTCCTTGACGTAGGGCCCCTCGGCGTCGACGATGAACGGCGGCGTTCCGCCGACGGAATTGAACGCGCGGACCGGCGAGTTCACCCCGCCCGGGATGACCCTCTGGGAGCGTTCGAAGAGTTCCTCGGATACGGTCAAGATGTCCTCCTGCTCAGTGTGATGGTGTTCTGTCGCGGACCCTATCGCTTGCCCTGGCTCAGCCAGTGGGCAACCTCGGTCGCGTAATAGGTGAAGATGAGGTCTGCCCCGGCGCGGCGCATCCCGGTCAGGGCCTCGAGCACGATTCGCTCACGCTCGACCCAACCGTTGGCCGCGGCCGCTTCGATCATCGCGTACTCGCCCGAGACCTGGTAGACCGCCACGGGCACGGTCGACAGGTCGGCCACTTCGCGCACGACGTCGAGGTAGGCCATCGCCGGCTTGACCATGACCATGTCCGCTCCTTCCTCGAGGTCCAGCTGGGTCTCGAGGACGGATTCGCGCCGATTGGCCGGGTCCTGCTGGTAGGTCTTCCGGTCGCCCTGCAAGGACGAGCCGACGGCGTCGCGGAACGGACCGAAGAACCCGGAGGCGTACTTGGCGGAGTAGGCCATGATCGAGACGTCCTGGAAACCTTGCTCGTCGAGGGCCTGTCGGATGCCTGCGATCTGTCCGTCCATCATTCCGGACGGGCTGACCACGTGCGCTCCGGCTCGGGCCTGGGAGACGGCCATGCGCTCGTAGAGGTGCACGCTGCGGTCGTTGTCCACCACGGTCTCGCCCGTGCCATCGATGGTCAGCGGTCCGCAGTGGCCGTGGTCGGTGAACTCGTCGAGGCACGTATCGGCCATGATGACCACCTGGTCCCCGAATTCCCGTCGCACGGCCGCGATGCCGCGGTTGAGGATTCCCTCGGGATCCCACGCGGCCGACCCTTCGGAGTCCTTGTCCTCGTCCCGAGGAACTCCGAACAGATCCACGCACTTCACGCCGGCATCGACGGCGCTGCGCACGGCTTCCACCAGGGATTCGATGGTGTGCTGGTACTGGCCCGGCATCGACACGATCTCCGTCGGATGGTCGATGCCGTCACGGACGAACAGCACCTGGATCAGGTCTTCTGCGTGCAGCCGAGTCTCGGCGATGATGTCCCTCATGGCCGGGTTCGTCCGGAGCCGACGCGGCCTCCGGACGAGATCCAGTTTTCCTGACGCGGTCGTATCGCTCACGGTCATCACTTCTTTCCTGCTCAACTCGTGTGTGTCGTTCGGTGTTCGTCGTACCCGAGGACCCGGGACACCGTGTCCGTCAGGTGCGCGGCCGATGTCCCCGGGGATCGGGTGGCGTCTAGGCCCAGTTCCCGGGCCGCGCGCTCCGTGGTGCGACCGATGCAGATCACCGGAACCCGGACGGGCCCCAGGTCCGCGAGGGTTTGGATCAGTCGGGGCGAGGTCGCCACCACGGCGTCGATCGCGTCCACGCCCTCCGCCCGGAGGCACGTCGACGTCGCCTCCCGCCCGAGCACGGGCGCCGGAGATGCTCGTTCGGTCTCCGTCTCGATGAGCGGGCGCGACGCGGGAAACGGTACCTGTTCGTAGACGGTGGCTTCCCGGACCCGGTGTCCGCGATCGCGCAACCCGTCCACCAGTTCCGTGCGGGCCGGCTCGCCGTGCACGCACAACACGGATTGTCCCGGCCCCTCCCCCATAACTCTCGTCCATTCCTCCAGCATTCCCGCCGCGCTGTTCTCTCGCGGCGGATTCTGAACGGTCAGCCCCAAGTTCATTGCGGCCGCCCTGGTGGCCTCGCCCACGCACCAGACGCGGGCGTGCCCGAAGAGTTCTCCCAGCGAGCGCGCCGAGTGCTCGCGCGCCAGAACGTCGGCGGCCCAGACGCCGTTGGCGCTGGTGAAGGTCACGACGTCGTAGGGTCCTCCGGACAGAAGGCCGACCGCGTCCGACCCGGCACGTCCTGAGACCGCTTGGGCTTCGGACAGGGGGCTCAGTACCGGAGCGAATCCTTGGCTCGTCAGGCCTTCGACCAGCTCGGCCGACCGCGCCGGAGTGCGCGTCACCAGGACACGCGGCGCGGCCGCAACCTCCCGGTCCGCGGCGTCGACCTGTCCGGTCACTCGAGCGTCAGCTCCGTGAACTCGGCCGCACCGCGATCCAGGAGAGCCTCGGCGGTCTCGGTCCCGAGGGCCTTCGCGGCGTCCTCGTCCCGAACCGGCGCGGACCTCGTTTCCCGGAGGGTTTCCGTACCTCGGGGATCGGCGACGACGACGTCGAGCGTCAGCGACTCTCCGGCCACCTGGGCATAGGCCCCAATGGGCGCCGCGCAGCCCGCTTCGAGCCGCAGCAGCAGGGCACGCTCGGCTTCCACGGTGAGCCGCGCCTGCGCATCATCGATCTGGGCAAGAGCCGTCATCAGGTCCTCTCCCGTGTCCCAGGTTCGGTACTCGATGGCCAGGCACCCCTGCCCCGGGGCAGGCAGAACCTTCGTGGGATCCAGGTACTCCGTGACGACGTCCTCGAGACCCAGTCTCTGCAGCCCCGATGCCGCGAGAACCACGGCGTCGAGGTCGCCGTGGGTTCCTCGGCCCACGCCCTTGTCGTTCGTGGCGTAGTGCTCGAGACCGGCCACTCGGGACAACCGGGTTCCCACGTTGCCGCGGATGTCGGTGACCGAGCAGTCCGGGCGCAGCACACGGATCTGTGCGGCCCTTCGGGGGGACCCGGTTCCGATGCTCGATCCTTCCGGCAGATCCTCCAGGCGCAAACCGTCCCGAGCAACGAGCACGTCACGAGGATCGCCCCTGGGCGGGTAGACGAGCGACAATTTGCCCTCGAACAGGTCCTTGGTCGGCAGATCCTTGAGCGAGTGGACCGCCACATCCACGGCACCGCCCAGCAGTTCCTGCCGGAGCGCCGCCGCGAAAACCCCCGTCCCGCCGAGTTGGGCGAGCGGCCCCGAGGTGATGTCCCCCGTCGTGGTCACCGTCTTGAGCTGCGCGTCCTGTCCGGCCTCGACCAGCATGTCCGCCACGTACTGGGACTGGGTCGTGGCCAGCGCGGAACCGCGCGTTCCCACCAGGATCCGCGTCATACGGCCTCGGAATCCGCGGTCGCCGCGACCGGGTGGTCGGCGATGACGGGCTTGGGGTTCTTGAGCCGAGCCGGAAGGCAACAGTTGGAATCGCACCGATCGAACCATCCCTTGCCCCCGCATGCGCTGACCCGCAGGGCATCGAGTTCTCGGGGGTCCGTGCTGGGGGCCGTCTCGACGAATCGCTCCGCGATCAGGTCGCGCAGTGACCGCACGTACGCCGGGTGCGTGCCCGGCGTCGGCGTCCGGACGGCCTCGAAGCCGAGGTTCTCGCAAGTCTCCATGGCCTCGGTGTCCAGGTCCCACTTGACCTCCATGTGGTCGGAGACGAAACCCAGGGGAACCATCACCACACCGTCCACGGAACCTTCCAGCGCCTCCAGGGCATCATTGATGTCCGGTTCGAGCCACGGAGTCGAGGGCGAGCCGGACCGGGATTGGTACGCCAGTTCCCAGTCGCAATCCGAGAGCAGGTCCGCGTCCGCTTCCTCGACGAGGCGCAGCACGGAACGGGCGGCCTCGAGGTGCTTCTCGACGTAGGCCGAGCCTCCTTCGTACTCCACTCCGCGCGGGCCGGCCTCGTTGGCCGCGGTCGTCGGAACCGAGTGGGTGCAGAACACGATACGCACCCTTCCGTTGCCGGCGGCGTGCTTGTCGCTCGCGCCGATCCTCGCCTTGACCTCTTGAATGCCCTGCGTGAGGCCTTCGGCGAAGGACTCGATGAAGCCCGGCGCGTCATAGTGCTGACGGAGCTTGTCGATCCGGAGGTCATCCCCCAGGCCGAGCTTCTCGAGCGCGATGCCGTAGTCCTCGCGGTACTGCCGGCAGCTCGAATAGCCGGGATAAGCGCTGGTGGCCAGGACGAGGAGCTTGCGATACCCCTTGTCGTAGGCTTCCTGCACGACGTCGGCGACGTACGGTTCCCAATTGCGGTTCGCCCACAGGACAGGCACGTTCGGCCCGTTCTCGGCCAGCTCGTCACGGAGGGCCTGGAGCAGCTGACGGTTCTGTTCGTTGATCGGGCTGACCCCGCCGTTGGCGCGGTAATGGGTAGCGACTTCTTCGAGGCGCTCGTCCGGGATCCCGCGCCCGGCCGTGACATTGCGCAGGAACGGGATCACGTCATCCTGGCCTTCCGGCCCGCCGAAGGACGAAAGGATCACGGCGTCGTAGTTCTCCGGCGCCTGCGAGCGCGTCCGGTCGATGGTCTCCTCGGAGACGAAGCCGTCGGTGTCCTCGAGCGACGCCGGCCCGTTGCTGGCCGTGTTGTCGGGATCCGTCCGGTTGGGAATCGGGTCGATGCGGGTCAGGCTCATCGGAGCACCTCCACCACGTCCTCGGCCCCGATCCTTCGGCCGGTGTAGAACGGGGTCTCTTCGCGCACGTGCAGTCGCGCCTCGGTGTTGCGGAAGTGGCGCATGAGGTCGACCAGATCGACGAGCTCCGGAGCTTCCAGGGCCAGGACCCACTCGTAGTCGTTGAGTGCGAAGGTCGCGATCGTGTTGGCCAGAACCTGCGGGTAGTCGCGCCCCTTCATGCCGTGGTTCTTGAGCATCTCGGCCCGGTGCTTCTCGTCCATGTAGTACCAGTCCCATGAACGAACGAACGGGTAGACGCAGACCCAGGCTTCGGGGTCCTTCCCCCGCGCGAAGGCCGGTGCGTGGTTCCTGGTGAACTCCGCGTCGCGGTGGACACCCATCGTCGACCACACGATCTCGGTTCCCTTCAGGGCCTCCGTCCTGCGCAGGTCCCTGACCGCGGCCTGCAGGTCCTCGGGGTTGTCCGCGTGGGTCCAAACCATGATGTCCGCGTGGTCGCGCATCCCGGAGACGTCGTACATTCCGCGCACGACGACGCCGTCCGACTCGATCGACTCCACGGTCTTCCTGAGTTCCTCGGCAGCCCCCTCCGACGGGGCCGTCTGGGCATCGTTCCGACGCGCGAAGACGGTGTAGAGCGCGTAGTAGAGGCGATCGTCCCCAGAGGCCGCGCGGTCCGCGCCTGCCTGCGAGTTGCCAGAATTCTGTTCAGTCATCAACTGACCTGTCCTTTCACTGCGGGCGCCTTGGTCGCAAGGCGCTTCATGCGTCTGTGGCTTACAAGATTCCGACCGGGATCGACCCCACGAGGGTCGCCGGTCGACCGACCGTTGCTCACCCGAGATCGAGATCGGCGATCGTCGTGCGCGTGTCCGGGACCAACGAGGCCAGACCGGTACCGGAGAGCCAGGCCCCGACGGAAGCGACCCGGCTGAGTTTCGTGAGGTTCTGGCGGAATGCCTTGACCTTCTGGGCGTGACCGATCGAAACCTGCGGCATCGCCGTCTTCCACCGGACGACGTCGGCCCCCTGCAGGTATTTGCGGCTCAGGCTGGTGCCCATGATCCGGGAAGCATCGTGGAGCGCAAGGCTCATGAGCTGTTCGTCCGAGAGGGTCAGTTCCGTGATGGACTGCCCCTCCGACGTCGGCCCGCGACCGTACGAGAGCCGCAGAATGTGCCGGTGCTCCCCCACGCGGTCGGCGATCCACTGCCACTTGGCCGTCATGTGCGTCAGGGCCTTGGCCCGGACGGTCCTGACACGGTCGCTGACAAGAACCCCGGTGCCTCGCGGCGCGGAGTCGAGCGCGGGTGCATCCACAACGAGTGTCACGAGCGCGATCTCCGGCCCGCGGCGCACTTCGGGCAACAGGTCGCTGTCCAGGTGGGGCCCCAGCAGGCGAACGGTCGTGGGTCCGTCCGTGGCCAGGACCAGGACGTCGGCGGTCAGCGCCGCCCGTTTTCCCGCTGAGCCCTCCTGACGCCGGATCGCGATCCAGTTCTGCGTGACCTCGTCACGGTCCACCGCGATCACGTCGCATCCTGCCAGGAGGCGCACCCCGCGACGGGTCAGGTCATTGACCAGCGCTTCGGAGAGCTGGTTCATCCCGCCCACGAGGCCGGCCACCTGGGATCCGGCGGGCGAGTTCGCTCTGAGTACCGCCGCGGAGGCACCCAGGGAACCGTAGGTACGGATCCCCTCTCTGAGTCCAGGCGCCACGGCGTCGACGTCGAGCTCGTTCGGGTGGGTCGAATGGATGCCCATGGTCACGGGCGCGACGAGTCCGTCGACGACGTGCTGCCCCATCCGCGCCTTGACCAGACCGCCGAGGGTCTTCTGGTGGGCCCCGACCGACGACGGCAAGTACCGGTCCATGGCCGCTCTGCGCTGACCGGCCGCGGTGAGCGCGGGGCGCAATTCTGAGTCGCCCGGATTCGCGGGAATTCCCAGGATCCCCGAGGAAGGCATGGGGATCGGACCGCTGGGCAAGTACAGCCATGATCCTACTCGCGAGGGCGTGGTCCGCGCCTCTCCCAGGCCGAGATCATCGATGAGTTCTGCAACCGATGCATTGCGCGTCGCGTACGATTCGGCACCCGAGTCGAGAACCATGCCGCCTACCTGGTGCGCTCCCACGGCTCCTCCGAAGTGGTCCCGGGATTCCGTGAGCACCACGCGCAGGCCGCGATCGGCGAGTTCGCGGGCAGCCAGCAGGCCGGAGACGCCGCCGCCGACCACGAGCGCGGTCCGGGCCTTGCGCGAACGAACCGCGTCCGGGGCATGGGCCGGGGAGGAATCGCCCGGCGCCTCAGGGCTCTTGAGGGTGTTGGCCTGATCCGGGGTGACTTTCTGAGGTTGGGATGCCATCGACGCTAGCTTTCGTGTATGAATTCGACGAGCCGGGTCAGTACGGCGGGGTCCGTTCCCGGCGGGACGCCGTGCCCGAGATTCACGATGTGGGCAGCGGCGGCCTTACCCTTCGAGAGTACGTCCATGGTGTGCTTCTGCAGAACACCCCACCCCGCGTCCAGCAGGGCCGGGTCAATATTTCCCTGCAGCGGTGTATCGCGGCCCACTCTCTCCGCGGCCTGGTCCAGGTCAATGCGGTAGTCCACGCCGACGACGTCGGCTCCTGCCTCCTTCATCGCCACGAGGAGCTCACCCGTGCCCGTGCCGAAGTGGATCCGTGGCACACCATAGGGTTCGACCGCGGAGAGGACCCCGGCCGAGTACTTCATCACATGCTCCCTGTAGTCACGCTCGGAAACGGAGCCGGCCCACGAGTCGAAGAGCTGGACGGCACTGGCTCCCGCTTCGATCTGTGCGGAAAGGAACTGGGCCGAGACTCTGGAAACCCATCCGGCGAGTGCGTCCCAGGCTTCGGGGTCGCGGTACATCATGGTGCGGGGGCCCAGGTGGTCCCGGCTCGAGCCGCCCTCGGCCATGTAGGCGGCCACGGTGAACGGCGCTCCGGCGAATCCGATCAGGGGCGTGCTGCCGAGCTGTTCGACGGTCAGTGCGACCGCCTCGCGAATGGGATCGAAAGCCGAGTCCGGCACCTCGGGCAACTCGGCGATCCGCTCCATGCTGTTGAAGGGCGCGCCCATGACCGGGCCCTTGCCCGGCAGGATGTCGACGTCGAGGCCGGCCACCTTGAGTGGGACGACGATGTCGGAAAAGAAGATCGCGGCGTCCACGTGGTGCCGGCGAACGGGTTGCAGTGTGATTTCCGACGCGAGGTCGGGTGTCAGACACGACTCGAGCATGTTGGTGCCTTCCCTGGCCGCCCGGTACTCGGGGAGGGAACGACCGGCCTGCCGCATGAACCAGACCGGCGGGTGTTCCGGCCTGTCCCCGAGCATGGCCCGGATCATGGGCGAGCGGTCCGTGCCCGCCGTGCGCAGGGGGTGTTCGGAGGGCAGGCGGGAAAGCTGCGCCTCGGTCAACATCGGCCGGGGCGCGTGGTTCGGAGTCGTCATAATGATTCCATTGTGCCAACTTGTCGGACCGTTTTTGTGGACAGGTTGTCATCACGGGATCGGGGTCGCGAGAGTCACTCCGAGCGTGTTTCGCGGTCTCTCGGGACGTGGTTATTATGAGTGAGTCGTGGTTTTGTTTTCGCTGGTTTCATCGCACAAGAATGTTGACCTGAATACCGTCGCCACGTTGACGACGGGCGTCGGGGCGCTCGGTCCTGCCCTCGTGAACGAGGGGCCGCTCAAGGGCCTCGTGACCCTCTCGACCTGCAACCGGCTCGAACTCTACGGTGAGGCACTCGCGACCGACGGCGACGTCGACCGGGCCGTGGACGCCATGGTTGCCACCATTTCCGATGCCGCCGATCTCGACGAATCCTTCGTCCGCGGATCCTTCGAGATCCTCCGGGACGAAGACGCCGCATCCCACCTGTTCACCGTGGTCACGGGGCTCGAGTCTGCCGTGGTCGGCGAACGGGAAATCACCGGGCAGGTGCGACGGGCCCTCATGAACGCTCGCGAAGAAGGCACGGCGTCGGGCGAACTCATTCGTCTGTTCGAGGCCGCGGCCAGGACCGCACGCACGGTCGGGACCGAGACTGCTCTCGGCGAGCGCGGCAGGTCCATCGTCTCCGTCGCCCTCGACCTCGCCGAAGAGGTTGCCACCACGCCGTGGAAGGAGGCCCACACGCTGGTCTTCGGCACGGGCGCCTACGCGGGTGCCACCATGGCCGCACTCAGCGCACGAGGTTGTCACAACGTCTGGGTGTACTCCGCATCCGGTCGCGCCGAAGAGTTCACCGCGAAGCGCGGCGGAACACCCGTGACAGATGCGGAATTGACTCAGGCCATGACCGCCTCCGACGTCATCATCGGTTGCAGCGGCGGATCGACCCCCTTTTCTTCGGAGACGTTCCCGGAAGGCAACCACATCGTCGTCGACATGGCTCTGACCAGAGATTTCGATCCTTCCATCGCTGACCTGGACGGTGTCGAACTCATCACCCTCGAATCCGTGAGGCTCGCGGCCCCGGAGGAGGCCAACGAATCGGTCTCCGCGGCCCGCGCGATCGTCGAGAAGGCCACGCGGGAGTTCAGGGCACACAGGAACCAGCAGAACGTGGACGATGCCATCGTCGCCCTGAGGCGTCACACCATGGCGGTTCTGGACACCGAAATGGACAAGGTCAGGCACCAGTACGGTTGCGGCGCCCAGGCGGATCAGCTCGAATTCGCGATGCGCCGCATGATGCATTCTTTGCTGCACACACCCATGGTCAAGGCTCGGAAACTGGCCGCGGAAGGCCGTGAGCAGGAGTTCATGGACGCGATCGAGGCGCTGTACGACATCACCGTCCCGGAGCCGGCCGCAGAGGATTCCCCCGAAGCGGACACGACGCCCGCGGGACACGACGTCGCGGAGCAACAGAAAGCGTCCTGACAAGGGCAAACAAGTCTTATAGTAGTGTCCTGGACCCGGACGGCGTGGTCACGGGACGCTCATGGTCCGATGGTGCCGCCACCACCCGTGGTCCTGGACAATGCGGCCGAATCGCCATGAAAGGACTGCCCCTCCCATGTCTGGCTCGTCAGAACTGTCGCCACGATATGAGTTCGGTACCCGGATGCCGGGGCCCCAACGACGTCGTCAGTTGCTCTCCGTGGCCCGAGAGCACTTTGCCGCATACGGCTTCCACACCACCACGATGGAAGACATCGCCGAATCAGCGCGCGTGTCCAAGCCCGTTCTCTACCAGCACTTCTCGGGGAAGCACGAGCTGTACTGTGCTGTCCTCGAGTCGGCGATCGAGCTCTTCGAGAACCAGGTCATCACTCCCCTGCTCCGCGACATCGGGAACAAGACCCGAACCAAGGCCATGATCGCGAACTTCATCGACGTCGTCATCAATGATCACGATGTGTACCGGATTCTGTTCGAATCGGACGCGCGGGCCAACGAGTCCGTCGCTCGGAAGCTCGACGGTCTCGTGGCACGGGTTTCGCAGCGCCTGGGTCGCACACTGAGCGAAAACAGCGACCTCGACGACGAGGACTGTGACTTCCTGGCCCAGGCCCTTGTCGGCCTGGCCATATCTGCGGCCCGCATCGTCTCCACCACGGAGTGCCCGGACAAGCAATTGCGTCAGCAATTTCTGTTGTTCAAACTCGTCTGGCGGGGCCTGGAGAACGTCGACAAGCCGTGGGAGTGACTACCGCGCTCAGCGAAATCGGTGCGAGGTGCGCACCAGCTCGCTCGAGGGTTGAGTAGGCTGGGGCTCGAGTCCCGTTCCCGCCATCATCGCAGGAGGAATACGCATGGAAATCAAGATCGGTATCAAGGACGTCGCCCGGGAGGTCGTCGTCGAATCCGACCAGACGCCCGAGTCCGTCCAGAAGCAGGTCTCCGAGGCCCTGGCCAACCAGAGCCTGCTCGAACTTGCCGATTCGAAGGGCAACATCACCCTCGTCCCCGGCGCCTCGATCGGCTACGTCGAAATCGGCGCCGAAACGCGGCGCCACATCGGCTTCGGCCCGTTCAGCGACAGCTGAGCAACCTGCCCGCAATCCGCTGACGGAAGGGAGGACCCGCCCGAATCGGGCCAGGTCCTCCCTTCGTTTCGTCCAGCGGGATAGACTGAACCCTGGATGCCCGGTCGTTTCCTGTTGAATTGACGTCCGCCACGGGGCGCCACCTCGGATTTCGAGGAAGCGCGCCTCACCCGATGATTGTTGCGATCGGCTTCCTACCGATCCTTCGACCGCTGAGGTTGAGCGCCGCGAGACGTGCGCAACCAGCCTCCGCGCGACGGTTCCCAACCGTCCGCCCTGCGGTCACACCATCGACCGAGTGGAGCTCATCCCCGTGAACCAAGACAACGATCCGGAAACCACAGTTCTCGAAGAAACCCCCGACACCGTGCAGCGCGGCCTGGAGACCGATGCCGCCGAATCCCCGGAGGTTCGCCCCGAAGAAGACAAGACCTTCGCAGATTTCGGCGTCCGCGAGGACATCTGCGAAGCCCTGGCCGAGAAGGGGATCACCCACCCCTTCCCCATCCAGTCCATGACCTTGCCCGTCGCCCTGTCGGGACAGGACATCATCGGCCAGGCCAAGACGGGTACCGGCAAGACCCTCGGCTTCGGATTGCCGGTGCTCCAGCGCGTCGTCGGTCGCGACGACGCCGCCTGGGCCTCCCTCAAGTCCCCCGGCGCGCCCCAAGCCCTCATCGTGGTTCCCACGAGGGAATTGGCCGTTCAGGTCGGCAATGACATCTCCGTGGCGGCGCGGAAGCGCAATGCCCGGGTCGCCACGATCTACGGCGGACGCGCCTACGAGCCGCAGATCGCGGAGCTCGAGAAGGGCGTCGAGATCGTGGTCGGGACACCCGGTCGCCTCATCGACCTCCACCGGCAGAAGTACCTCAACCTCCAGCAGGTCGGGGCGGTGGTCCTGGACGAGGCCGACGAAATGCTCGACCTGGGCTTCCTGCCGGACGTCGAACGGCTTCTCGCCTCGGTGCCCGAGGTCCGTCAGACCATGCTGTTCTCCGCGACCATGCCCGGACCGGTCATCTCCATGGCCCGCCGCTACATGTCCCACCCGATGCACATCCGCGCTTCGACCCCGGATGACGAAGGCGCGACCAAGAAGGACATTCGACAGGTCATTTACCGCGCGCACCCCATGGACAAGGACGAGCTGATCGCTCGGGCGCTGCAGGCCAACGGCCGCGGGCGAACCATCATCTTCACGAAGACCAAGCGTGCCGCCGCCCGCCTCTCCGACGAGCTCGTCAAGCGCGGATTCGCCGCGGGAGCAATCCACGGCGACCTCGGACAGGGCGCCCGCGAGCAGGCTCTGCGTGCGTTCCGGAACGAAAAGGTCGATGTTCTCGTGGCGACCGACGTCGCCGCCCGCGGGATCGACGTCGAGGACGTCACGCACGTGGTCAATTTCCAGTGCCCGGAGGACGAGAAGATCTACCTGCACCGCATTGGGCGGACCGGGCGCGCGGGCAACAAGGGCACTGCGATCACCCTGGTCGATTGGGACGACGTTCCCCGGTGGTCCCTGATCAACCGAGCACTGGACCTGGGCGTCCCCGAGCCAGTCGAGACCTACTCCTCCTCGAAGCATCTGTTCACCGACCTGGACATTCCCGAGGGGACCAAGGGAAAGCTGCCCCGCAACAAGCGCACCCACGCCGGTTTGGAGGCCGAAGAGGTCGAGGACATCGACGGCGATGACCGTCGTTCCCGTTCCGGCGGCGAGAGCCGCGGGAAGGCTCGCCCTTCCGGCCGGTCTTCGGGCTCGCGGTCCAGGAACGGTGGCCGCGGTGGGCGTCGTCGCTCGGAGAAGCCTTCACAGGGTCCTCGCGAGGGCAACGGTTCCGGACCCCAGCGGTCCGACGGCGGATCCGCCGAATCCGGTGGCCGTGGCGGGGATGCTCCCCGGCGACGCCGGCGTCGGCGTCGCACGGGCGGTGCCTCGGGCTCGCAGGCCTCGTCGGCCGAGTAGCCCCGGCTCCCGTGGGAATCGAGCTGAACGACCAGGACTTGGTGATCCGGGGAGACAACCGGGACGTCCTCGCGGATCTGCCGACCGAGGCCTTCTCGATGATCTATGTGGACCCGCCCTTCAACACCGGGCGCGCCCAGGTCAGGCGCAACCTCCGGAGCCACCGCGTGGATCCGGAGGACGCGGATCGGCGTGGCTTCAAGGGCCGCGGATACAAAAGTGTCCTCGAATCCTTGTCGCGGTACGACGACGCCTTCGAGGACTACTGGTCCTTCCTGCTCCCCCGCCTGGAACTGGCCCGTGACCTGATGACGGAGTCCGGGACGTTGTATCTCCACTTGGACTATCGGGAGGTCCACTACGCCAAGGTCATGTGCGACATGGTTTTCGGCCGCGACTGCTTTCTGAACGAAATCATTTGGGCGTACGACTACGGCGCCCGGGCGAAGAGGCGCTGGCCCGCGAAGCACGACAACATCCTGGTCTACGTCAAGGACCCGAAAAACTACCACTTCGACTCGGCCGAGGTGGACCGGGAACCGTATATGGCTCCGGGACTGGTCACGCCGGAAAAGGCTGCCCGGGGCAAATTACCGACCGACGTGTGGTGGCACACGATCGTCTCGCCGACGGGCAAGGAGAAGACGGGGTACCCCACGCAGAAGCCCATGGGCCTGTTGCGCAGAATGGTGGCGGCCTCCTCCCGACCTGGGGACTGGTGCCTCGATTTCTTCGCCGGATCGGGCAGCCTGGGGGCCGTGGCCCACGCTCTGGAACGACGTTTCGTGTGCATTGATTCCAACGATCAGGCGATCGAGATCATGCGCAACCGGCTTCCGCACGCTCGCGTGATCGAGGACTGACCGAGCCTGACTGGATCGATGGTGTCTAACGGGGGGATCGCGCCTGGGCCCTGATGGCCTCCAGAGCCTGCGGCTCGGTCGTGTTCTCTCCCAAACGATTGGGCTTTCCCGCGCCGTGGTAGTCGCTGGACCCGGTGACGATCAGCCCGTGCGTTCGAGCGAACTCCAGGAGCCACTGCCGGTCTTCGGGCCCGTTGTCCCGGTGGTATACCTCCACTCCGGCCAGACCGGCGTCGACCATGTCCTCGAAGACCTCCAGCCCCACGGTCCGCCCACGCTTGCTCGCGAGCGGGTGGGCGAATACCGGTACTCCCCCGGCCCGCCTCACGAGCGATACCGCGAGCGCCGGATTCGGCGCGTAGTGCGGGACGTAGTACTTGCTTCCCGTGGTGAGGATCGTAGCGAAGGCCTCGGTCCGGTCCCGGCATACTCCGGCCGCGACCAGGGCGTCGGCAATATGCGGGCGGCCGACCGTCGCATCGGCGTTGACCTGGGCCTCGACGTCCGGCCAGGTGATGGGAAAGTCTTCGCCGAGCCGGTCGACCATGCGTCGCGCCCGAGTCAGGCGCGCCGCTCTCGACCTGTCGATTTCGGCGCGCAGTTCCGGAGCCTCGGGGTCGTGCAGGTAACTCAGGAGGTGCACCGAGATGCCGTCTTCCGAGGCGCAGGTGACTTCCGTCCCCGGGACGAAGTCGATGCCGAGGGAGGATGCCTCCCGTGCTGCTTCTTCCCACCCCGCGGTCGAATCGTGGTCCGTCAGGGCAACGGAGGTCAGGCCCGCCTCGGCAGCTCTGCGAACGACGACGGCCGGGGGCTCCGTTCCGTCGGAGACGTTCGAGTGGGTATGGAGATCAATGCACACGGGAACCAATCTACTCGGTGCCCGGGAGGCGGCGTCCGAACTCGGGCGATATTGTGGAGTCATGACTTCGAACAATTCCCCGGAAACCCAGGAATCCGCCGACCAGCAGCCTCTTGAGGAACGGGTCGGCAACCGCTCGCAGCCGCCGCGATCGAGCGCGTTCAAGGATTTCATGGGCACCCAATGGGCGGCCTCGAACAAGCCGCTCCCCGAGCGTGCTTCGGTGGCCGATCACGCGGCCCGGCGTCGTGCGGCGTTGTCGGCGAAATTCCCCGGTGAGCGTCTGGTGATTCCGGCCGGACCGCTGAAGACGCGGTCCAACGATACGGACTACCGTTTCCGCCCCCACTCGGGCTTCGCCCACATGACCGGTCTCGGCGTCGACCACGAGCCGGATGCCGTGCTGATCCTGGAGCCGCTGGACGAACCGGCCGCGGACGGTTCGAACCACGAGGCGACCCTGTACTTCCGTCCGCTGGCCGGGCGCGACTCGGAGCAGTTCTACGCCGACCCCCGGTACGGCGAGTTCTGGGTCGGCCCCCGACCCACGCTGCAGGAGATCGAGTCCGAGTACGGAATCCGGTGCCAGGACCTGTCCGACGTCGAGGTGGCCATCACCAAGAACGCCGGCCCCCAGGCGCTGGGCGGCGTGCGTGTGCGTCTGTTGCGCGAGGTGGATCTGAACGTCGACGCCCTCGTCGATACCTCCCGCTTGAACACGAGCGTGGATCTCGAGGAATCGGATTCGCTCGACGGCCAACTGACCGAGGCCCTGTCCGAGTTGCGTCTCGTCAAGGACGAGGAAGAGATCGCGAACCTTCGTCGCTCGATTGCCTCGACCAAAACCGGCTTCGAGAATATCGTTCGGGCTTTCCCCCAGGCCCGCGAGCATCACCGCGGTGAACGGATCGTCGAGGGCGCGTTCTTCGCCGCCGCCCGGGCCGAAGGCAACGACGTCGGCTACGAAACGATCGCGGCCTGCGGCAACAATGCCACCGTGCTCCACTGGATCCGCAACAACGGAACCGTGGAGGACGGCAAACTAATTCTGGTGGATGCCGGCGTCGAGGACGACACGCTCTACACGGCGGACATCACCCGGACCATGCCGGTCGACGGCACGTTCACCGCCGTTCAGAAGAAGATCTACGACGCCGTGCTGAAAGCCTCCGACGCCGCCTTCGAGGTCGCCGTTCCCGGCAACCGGTTCCGCGATGTGCACGCGGCCGCGATGAAGTCTCTGGCCGAGTCCTTGGACGAGTGGGGGCTGCTCCCGTGCTCGGTCGAGGAAGCCATCTCGGACAACGGGGGCCAACATCGCCGGTGGATGCCGCATGGTACGAGCCACCACCTGGGATTGGACGTTCACGACTGTGCACAGGCCAAGCGGGATCTTTACCTGGACGGGATCATCGAGCCGGGCATGGTCTTCACGATCGAGCCGGGACTCTACTTCAAGGAAGACGACCTGGCCGTGCCCGAGGAGTACCGCGGCATCGGAATCCGGCTGGAGGACGATGTTCTCATCACCGAGGACGGCCCCGAGAACATG
The DNA here is from genome assembly GCF_004136575.1 of Rothia koreensis. Lineage (GTDB taxonomy): Bacteria > Actinomycetota > Actinomycetes > Actinomycetales > Micrococcaceae > Rothia > Rothia koreensis. Next base: position 289,330 of record NZ_NOIQ01000001.1, on the reverse strand, counting down.
AGCGCCGGGTTCCCGCGGACGACGGAGGACATCGAGTCCTGGATTGCCGAGTTGTCCCGGTAGACCGTGTACGGCATGCACCTGCGCCCCCGGTCCACGTGGACCGGGGGCGCAGGTCAATGATCAAGAGTGCGCCGCTGAGTGCGGCGCTTTGCGTTCGCCGCTGCCGCGCCGGGTTCTCAGAAGCCCGACGAGTCGGGCCGTCGACCGTGGTCCGGAGCGGAATCCCCCGTCGGTGGCTCGTCCCGACGCTCGCTACCGCCGGCGCCAGCCGCATCGTCCCTCTGGGTTCCGGCCTCGTCGGAGCGGATGCCGAAGCGGGGGCGTCCGTCGGGAAGATCCTTGAAATCCCGGGCCTGTGACCGGTCCGGGGTCTCGGCGGCGCCGTCGTTCCCGGTCGGGTTGTTCTGCGCGGAGCCTTCCGCGGCATGCGGTGGCGGGGTCTGAGTATGGTTCGGCCGCTGTCCCGGGGCCGCCTGACCCCACGGCCCGTCAGGCCCGGGCGAGCCAGGCTGGTTGGCCGGACGATCTCCCGAGCCTTGCGGTCCTCCCGGAAATCCCGGCTGCTCGTTCGCGGCGGGACGGAAGGTCGGCGCCGATCGATGACCGCCCAACAGACGACGCGCTTCACCCGCCTCCTGGGGCGCGCACACCAGATCGTAGCTTCCGGCGACCAATTGGCCTACAGCGGTGAAGCTGCGTTGCCCGCCGCGCCGCGAATATCCGACGATCGAAAGGATCATCCAGAACGCGACGCCGAGCGGGATGGACGTCAGGAAGGCGGAGAGGGGCGATTCCCGTCCGAAGGCCATGAGCAAGGCGCCCAGAACCACGCCGTAGAACAGACCTTGGAGCGCCCCTGAGGCCGCGACCCTCGCATAGGAGAGAGTCCCCACGACGTGTTCAACCTGGCGGAGGTCCGATCCGACGATCGCGAGGTTCTGGACCGGAAAGCCGCGTTCGGCCAGAAGGTCGACCGCGCCCTGGGCGTCCTGGTACTTGGAGAACTTGCCCACGGTCACGGACCCCGCGAGTTGTTCGGTCCGCAAGGCGGCGAGTCTGGACTTTCCGGAATTAGCCATACGGACCATTTTCCCTGACTCCGGGCTTGACCGCCAACCATTCTCGTGGGTATCGCCACAGGTGAACCGGCGGGATGATACTGGCCGGGATATATGAGTACGCTGTTGCAGTGAGCAACGTTCCGAGCAGAATCTTCATCGCAAGGCTCCTGGGCCTTGATGTCTTCGATCCCGTGGGCGACCGGTTGGGGCGCCTGCGGGACGTCGTCGTGCTCAACAGGGACGCCAAGCGCAAACACCTGCAACCGCTCGTGGTGGGCATCGTCGTCGAGGTCCTGGGGAAGAAGCCCGTCTTCGTGCCGATGACGCGCGTCAACAGCATGGACGCGACCCAGGTGATCGTGACCGGGCTGGTGAATCTCCGCCGTTTCGAGCAGCGCGGGGCAGAAGCCCTGGTCATCGGTGAGCTCTTCGACCGCAAGGTCCACTTCAAGGACAATTCGGGCGAGGCAACCATCGAGGACTGCGCCATGGAGCAGACCAAGAACGGCGATTGGAAGATTACCGAGCTGTTCGTTCGTCGGGCCGGTACCACGGGCCGTTTCGTGCGACGCAAGAACGAGGCCTTGGTCGTGGACTGGGAGGACGTGGTCTACGGGACCGCGATGGATCCTCAGGGCGCCTCGCACTTCCTGGCGACCCACGAGGACACCCAGCCCGCCGACCTGGCGGACGCCCTCCACGACCTCAACGACAAACGCATGCTCGAGGTTGCGGAGGAACTCCGGGACGAGCGGCTCGCGGACGTCCTCCAGGAGCTTCCCGAGGAGGACCAGGTGCGTATCCTCTCCAGCCTGGACATTCGCCGTGCGGCGGACATCCTCGAGGAGATGGAACCGGACGACGCCGCCGACCTGCTCAACATGTTCACCGACAACCAGCGCGAGGCGCTCCTGGAGCGGATGGAACCCGACGACGCCGAAGACGTCCGGCGGCTTCTCGAGTACGAGGAAGGAACCGCTGGATCGTTGATGACGCCGGTGCCGATCATCCTTCCCCCGGAAGCGACCGTCGCCGAGGCCCTGGCCCACATCAGGCAGGAGGAAATTCCCCCGGCGGTCGCCGCCGCGGTCTTCGTCTGCCGCCCGCCCCTCGAGGCTCCGACCGGTCGGTACATCGGCATGGTGCACATGCAGGAGCTCCTGCGTCTCGCACCACCGGAACCCGTGGGAAACATCATCGATCGGAGCATCGAACCGATCCCTGACGTCGCCTCCCTGGAGGATGTCTCCCGGGTCCTGGCGACCTACGACCTGACCATCATTCCCGTGACCAATGAACACGATCGCCTCGTCGGCGCCGTGACCATTGACGACGTTCTCGACGCGCTCCTCCCCGAGGATTGGCGCACCAACGACGACGGCACCCCCGTCCGAAAGGTGGGACGCAAATTTGAGTGAGACGACCAGAAATCGCCGCACCCGCGATACCCACCGTGCCGGTCTGGACACGCCGCTCGCGAGCAAGCCCAAGTGGTACCAGAGGTACCAGCCGAACCCCGAGGCCTTCGGCGTCATGACCGAGTCCTTCGCACGGTGGATGGGCACGCCCCAGTTCCTCGTGTGGATGACGGTGTTCGTGGCCGTGTGGCTCGGGTGGAATACGCTGCTGCCCGAGTCGTGGCAGTTCGACCCCCGCGCGCTGAACTTCACGCTGCTGACCCTCATGCTGTCCTTGCAGGCGTCCTACGCGGCCCCTCTCCTCCTGCTCGCCCAGAACCGCCAGGACGACCGTGACCGCGTGGTCGCCGAGGAGGATCGGCAACGGACCCAGCAGAACCTGGCGGACACCGAATACCTGACCCGGGAAATCGCGGCGCTGAGGATCGCGCTCCGGGAAGTCGCGACCCGCGACTTCGTTCGTTCCGAGATTCGGGACCTCATCGAGGAACTCGTGCAGGATTCTCGCGCCCAGGAAACGAACGGTGGCGGGGCCGACGGCGATGCCGCGCATTCGTCGTCGAAGGACTCCGACAGGCACCGCAGCCCCGAACCCCGGACGTCGGTCCTGGACATCGTGACCGCGGACGGCGACGGCGGAAGTCATGCGAGTTCCACGACCGATCACAGTGCACGGGATACGCGCACCCCGCGGGAGACTCATGAATGACGCATTGCGTGCGGCGCTGTCCACCGTGATCGACCCCGAGTTGCGGCGGCCCATCACGGAGTTGGGAATGGTGACCGACGCCGAGTTGGACGGGACCACGGCCCGGATCGGTATTCGGCTGACCATTGAAGGCTGCCCGCTCAAGAACACTATTCAGGACGACGTCCGGGAAGCCGTCCGATCGGTCGACGGCGTCGAGTCGGTCGAGATCGACCTCGGCTACATGGACGCCGAGGCACGCAACCGCCTCCGTGACCAGCTCGGCCACACGAAGACCAACCCCTTCGCCGACCCGGCCAATCTGACCCAGGTCTATGCGATCGTCTCCGGCAAGGGCGGCGTCGGCAAGTCGACCGTCACGGCGAATATCGCCGCATCCTTGGCCACCGAGGGATTGTCCGTGGGGATCGTCGACGCCGATGTGCACGGCTTCTCGATACCAGGGCTCCTGAACATCACCCAGCCGCCGACCAAGCTCGAGGACATGATCCTTCCTCCGGTCGTGGAAGTTCCGGCCTCGCGACGGGTTGCGGCGGGACGGGACGACGTTCCCGGATCGATCCGGGTCATTTCGATCGGGATGTTTCTCGAGGACAACCGGCCTATCGCATGGCGTGGACCCATGCTGCACCGTGCGCTCGAGCAGTTCCTGACCGACGTCCACTTCGGAGACTTGGATGTCCTGCTCCTGGATCTTCCGCCGGGAACCGGCGACATCGCGATCTCGATGTCCCAATTGGTCCCGAACGCCGGCCTCGTGGTGGTGACCACGCCCCAGCCCGCGGCGGTCAACGTCGCGGAAAGGGCCGGGACGATGTCGTTGCAGACCGGACAGAAGGTCGTCGGGGTCGTGGAAAACATGGCCGCCATGGTCATGCCGGACGGGACACGCATGGAGATGTTCGGCTCCGGCGGCGGAGCAATGCTCTCAGAACGCCTGGGCCAGGCTCTCGACACCGAGACGCCCCTCCTCGGCTCGGTCCCGTTGGACTCGGCCCTGCGGGAAGGCGGAGACACGGGCGTTCCTGTGGTGTGGTCCGCCCCGGACTCTCCCTCGGCCCGGGCTCTCTCCGACGTCGCAGACGGAATCAGAAAGCAGAAGCGAGGGCTCTCCGGGCGAAGGCTCCCCCTGGACCTGAGCTGACCCGGTCACGGCTCGTGCGGCGAACCACGAGGACAGAAGAACCACGAAGACAGAAAAAAGACCGGACGGAGGACACCGTCCGGTCTGGCCAGGAAGCCACAATCCGTCGTTGGGTCAGGTGGCTTCCGTGTCGTAGGGAGCGAGTTGACCCGGGCTCAATCGCGTCGTGTTGGAAGCAGGCGGCGCAGAGGCCTTGTCCTGTTCTTCCTGCTGTTCCTCGTCGTCTTCCAGGAGCGCCTCGCGGACGATCCGGCGCGGATCGTACTGTCGGGGGTCGTAGGCCCTCCAGTTGATGTCCGACAGTTCCGGCCCCAAGGTTTCCTTGAGATCATCCTTGGCACCCGCGGCCGTGCGTCGCAATGACTTGATGAGGTCCTTGAGCTGCCGCGCGTACTCGGGCATGCGCTCAGGGCCTATCACCACGAAAACGATAATGGCCAAGACGACGAACTCGGCCCCGTTGATTCCAAACACACCAGCACATTACCAGCCCCCGATGGGCCGGAGCCGGTCATTGTGATTGAGGTCCGTGTGCGTTCGCTCGACCGCTGGGCGGGTGCTCCGCTCCCTTCCCTATTGCGTGATGGGGTCGAGACATTCCTTGAGGTCCTGGGCCTCGTCCTTCGTGATCTCGAGAACCAGGCGGCCACCGCCCTCGAGGGGAATCCGCATGATGAGGGACCGGCCTTCCTTGGCGACTTCCATGGGTCCCTCGCCGGTCCTCGGCTTCATCGCGGCCATTGTTTCTCCTTGTCGGATAGACGCTGTTCGCCGAGGAGGTTCGAACCTCGGTTGGTCAATGATAGCTCGATCACCTTAACAACCGATGGTTACGGGCTCCGCCGGGCTCACGGCGGGTAGTCGCCTCCGCTGGGAAGTTCCTTCCAGTGCCACAGCCATCCGACCCAGATCAGCTGCCCCACGGCCGCCCCGATGAGCAGTGTTGCCCGGTATGCACGCGATTCGGAGAGCGCCACCAGCGGCGCGGCCAGGGGGAAGACCGGAAGGAGCAGGCGGAAGGTCGAGGACTGCGGGAAGAGAAAAATCAGCAGATATGTGACGTATGCGTAGCACCAATACCGGATATTGCGCGGCAACGTTGTCAGCACCACGCGGCTGTGCATGACCCACAGGAACCCGAGGACCAGGATCAGGAGAATGAGGGGGCCGGGAGCGCCGAAGTAGTTCAGCGACTGGTCGATCCAGGGCTGCACGGGCAGCAGGTGCTCACCGCGCCACGCCGTCTCGGTGGAGGTGTAGGCGTCGTATCGCCCCGTGGCGATCCAGGCGATACCGGGCCAGGCCAGCGCGCAGACGCAGGCGAACAGGGCGACGCCGAGGTATCGTGCGGTTCTTCGGAACGAGGCGGCGAAGCGAGCGAACCCTTCCGTCGAGGAACGTTCGCGGTAGGCCAGGACGAAACGGGTCAGCCACCAGAACCCCAGCGCGGCCGCCACGGGCACCCCGACCGGTCGGGACAAGCAGGTCGGGATCAGCACCAGCGAACAAATGACCAGATTTCCTCGCACCAGGGCCAGCAGGAATCCGGCGAGGAACATGAAGTTCATGGACTCCGCGTAAGGAACCTGGAGGATCGGCGCGATCGGATTGAGCAGGACCAGCGCCGTGGACCACAGGGCGAACCGATCGATGCCGCGTCCGGGCTGCTTCAGCCCGAGGCCGTGGAGGATGCGACGCGGAGAAACATACTGTTCCCCTCCGGCATCCTCGGACCGAGAGGCGACGGCCCGGGCCGAGGTGAAGAAGCCGTACAGGAGGATTGAAGCGACGGCTCCGCAGGCGATGGACACCAGTCCCCCGGCGGCAGGCCAGGAAAGTCCCGTGACCCTCATGAGGCCTGACACCGTCATCGGGAACAAGGGATAGAAGGCCCAGGGGTTCTGGTCCACGCTTCCGGACAGGTCCACCGGAAGCGTGCTCGGGTACCCCACCTGTGCGATGTGCCGGTACCAGTCCCCGTCCCAGATGGCGATGAACTGCAGGTAGCTCATCGGCCCGGACCCCCAGGGGCTGGACTGTTGCTGGCGTCCGACCAGGCTGAAGACCACCCAGCCCCAAATCCGGGTTGCGGCGTAGACGCCCAAGACCCAGAGGAAGATCGGGGACCCGAGGATACGTTGTCGGATCCGTTCGACGCCGTCGGCGGCGAACCGGCGTACGGGCGTCACCTGGTGCCGTGGCGACCGGTCGGGCGGTCGACGTCGGGGGTCGTGCGACCGTGCTCCAACGGGCCCCGTTCGGGACCGGGGCAGTCGATGCCGTCTCGGGAAACGTATTCGGATCCGGAGAGTCGGTCCGCGCCCAGGACGGCGCACGAGATGAGCACGGCCGCCAGAATGACGAAAGTCAATCCCACCAGGATAAAGTTCATGCCTCCATTCTGGACCATGAGTTCGGGAACTTCCTCGATGGACGATCTGCCCGAGTCGGGTCCGCGCCGGGCGTTCGGCACCTCCCCCGAAGGCTGCCTTCGGGCGACCTCACGTGATACACAACACTGGTATAAATGATTCTCATCACCTTCCAGTCAATCAGCATGAGGTATTCGATGAGCACTGCAGCTCCAGAGGGTGGCACCGCAGCCATTTCACAGGCCGGCGCCGAGGTCCGACTCTCGGGCGTCAACAAGTGGTTCGGTGACCACCACGTCCTCCGCGACATCAATCTGACGGTCAAACCGGGTGAGGTCGTCGTACTCCTCGGCCCGTCCGGCTCGGGAAAGTCGACCCTCTGTCGGACCATCAATCGGTTGGAGACCATCGACTCGGGTTCCGTTCAGATCGACGGCGCGGAGATTCCTGCCGAGGGCAAGGCATTGGCCGAGCTTCGTTCGGAGGTCGGCATGGTCTTCCAGTCCTTCAATCTGTTCGCCCACAAATCCGTTCTGGAGAACGTGACCATGGGCCCCATCAAGGTCCGCGGCAAGTCCAAACGGGAGGCCAGGGAACTGGCGGAAGCTCTGCTGAAAAAGGTCGGAGTGGTCAACCAGGCCGACAAGCTGCCCGCCCAGCTCTCGGGCGGGCAACAGCAGCGCGTGGCGATTGCCCGGTCCCTGGCCATGCGGCCCCGCGTCATGCTCTTCGACGAACCGACCTCCGCCCTCGACCCGGAGATGATCACCGAGGTACTGGACACCATGGCCTCCCTGGCCAAGGAGGGCATGACCATGATCGTGGTGACCCACGAGATGGGATTCGCGCGCGAAGCGGCGGACCGAGTGGTCTTCCTGGCCGATGGCGCCGTCGTCGAGGAGAACACCCCTGAGGAATTCTTCACCAATCCGCAATCGGATCGTGCCAAGGACTTCCTGGGCAAGATCCTCAATCACTGACCACCGGTCGCCACCGTGAAAGGAGGAATCGTGCGCCATCGCAAGCGGGTCGTGCTCAGGGCACTGGCCCTGGCAATCATCGGTTGCCTGTCCTTGGCTTCGTGCGGCGTCGGAGGGTCAGACCACCGCATCCGCATCGGAATCAAGTTCGACCAGCCGGGTCTGGGCTATCAGGACGGGACCGGATACTCCGGGTTCGACGTCGACGTCGCCACCTACCTCGCGGGGAAACTCGGTTATTCCCCGGACCAGATCGAATGGGTCCAGTCGCCCTCGGCCAATCGTGAGAATATGCTCTCCAACCATCAGGTCGACATGATCGTGGCCACCTATTCGATCACCGACAAACGCAAGAAGTCCGTCGACTTCGCCGGCCCGTACTTCGTGGCCGGACAGGACCTGCTGGTGCAGAAGTCGAACGCGGACATCCACGGGCCGGACGATCTCAACGGCAAGAACCTGTGCTCGGTCCAGGGGTCGACGTCCGCCGCCAAGATCAAGGAAAAATACGCCGAGAACGCCAACCTCGTGGAGCTCAACAGCTACGCCGAGTGCATCGGCGCGTTGGAAGCAGGCCGCATCGACGCTCTGACGACCGACGACATCATCCTGGCAGGTCTGGCCTCGACCGGCACCAACAAGGGCAAGTTCAAGCTCACGGGCCAGACCTTCACCGAGGAGAAATACGGCGTGGGACTGCCGAAGGGCACCACCCGGTGCCCGGAAATCTCGAAGGCCATCACCTCGATGGTCGATGACGGGTCCTGGGAGAAGTTCGTGTCGAAGAATACCGAGGGGTCCGGCTACGAATTCGATGCGAAGGCCAATCCGCCGAAACCCACGGAGGGGTGCGCATGAGCTACTTCGACCAGTTCTCCCGTCTCTTCGCCGACTACGACGTCGTCGGAGCGTTCTGGGTCAACATCCAGCTGACATTCTGGGCGGCCGTCTTCGCGTTCCTGATCGGAGCAGTCGTCGCGCTCATGCGGATTTCTCCGGTGCCCAGTCTGCGTTTGCTCGGCGGAGCCTACGTCCACATCGTGCGCAATACGCCACTGACCATTCTGATGGTCATGGCCGTTCTGGCCCTGTGGACGCAGATGCACATCACGCTCTCCACGGACTTCAAGCAGAATTTCTTCAATTTCGCTGTGGCCATGCTGTCGATCTACCACGCGGCCTTCGTCTGCGAGGCGATCAGGTCGGGAGTGAACACCGTTCCCCTGGGGCAGGCCGAGGCCGCCCGCTCGATCGGCCTGGGGTTCCTCCCCACGGCTCGCCTGATCATCTTTCCGCAGGCCATTCGAGGGGCCATCACACCACTGGGCAACGCCTTGATCGCTCTGACCAAGAACACCACGGTCGCGGCCGCCGCGTCGGTCGCCGAGGCCTCCGTGATGATGAAGAAAATGATCGAATTCGACTCCGACGTGATCTTCGCGATCTTCATGACCTTCGCCCTCGGCTTCGTGATCATCGTGATTCCCGTGGGCCTGATCACCACGTGGGCGTCGAGGAAATGGGCGGTGAAGCGATGAGCACTCAGAACGCACTCTTCGACGCGCAGGGCCCCAGGGCCAAACGCCTGACCCGGGTCTTCAACATCATCGGTGCGCTGGTAATCGCTGGAATCATTCTGCTCGTCCTGGTCCGATTGGAGCGGCAGGACCAGCTGACCTGGGACCGCTGGGCATTCCTGTTCACCGGCGACGCCTGGGCCCATCTGTTCCTGCCCGGCCTCTGGGGCACGCTCAAGGCCGCGTTCCTTGCAGTCGTGACGTCGGTGGTCTTCGGGCTTGTCTTCGGCATGGGCCGGCTCTCCCCGATCGGCCCGATCCGTTGGGTCTGCACCGTGGTCGTGGAGTTCCTGCGGGCCGTGCCGGTTCTGATCATGATGATCTTCTTCTGGCTCTGGTTGGGGCATACTTCCCTGATCAACCCGAATCATCTGCCATTCTTCGCGGTGGTTCTGGGACTGACCCTGTACAACGGATCGGTCATCGCGGAATTGGTTCGCTCGGGAGTCCACCAGTTGCCCAAGGGGCAGAGTGAAGCAGGCCTGTCCTTGGGACTGTCTTCCGGGCAGGTGCTGCGAATGATCCAACTGCCGCAGGCCCTCGTGGCCATGATGCCGGCCCTACTCAGTCAGTTCGTAGTGATCCTGAAGGACACCGCCCTGGGCTACATCATCACCTACGGCGAACTGCTGGATGCGGCCAAACGGCTGGGAGCGGCCCATTCGATGCTTCAGGCCCTCATCGTGGCGGCCATGCTCTTCATCGTGATCAATGCCCTGCTGACCACTCTGGCCCAGTGGCTGTCGCGTTACCTGAGCCATCGGGTCGGGGTCAGGGCCAAGGTCTGATCCTGTTCGCACAACCGGCACGATGCCGCCCCTCCCTGCCCAGGGCCGGGCGGCATCGTCAATTCTTGCCCGGGTGCCGCGTGGACGGACCCTTCAGGCCGTCAGCCACCGTTCGAGGGCGTCCAGGCATGCGTGAACCTCGGAGGCGAAGACGTGCTCGTCGTCGGAGTGGGCCAGCAGCGCGTCGCCCGGACCGAAGTTCACCGCGGGAATTCCGAGTGCGGAGAATCGGGCGACGTCGGTCCACCCATACTTCGGGTGAGGGTCGACGCCGACCGAGGAAACCAGGTCCTTCGCCAACGGGGCGTCCAGCCCGGGCCGGGCCGCGGGCGAGGCATCCACAATGTCCAACTCGTACCCGTCGAAGATCCTGTGCATCCGCTCGGTCGCCTCTTCCAGGGTCTTGTCCGGGGCGAATCGGTAGTTGATGTGGACGTTGCACGAATCGGGAATCACGTTGCCCGCGACTCCCCCGTCGATCTGCATGGCGTTGAGTCCCTCTCGGAACTCGAGCCCTTCCACGACCACGCTCTCCGGCTGGTACTGCTCCAGAATGCGCAACAGGTCTCCCACCTTGTGGATCGCGTTCTCCCCCATCCAGGCGCGCCCCGAGTGCGCCGCGGTCCCGGTCGCATGCACCCAGAACCTCATGGTTCCGTTGCAGCCGCCCTCGATCCGTCCGTCGGTCGGTTCCAGGAGGACGGCGAAGTCGGCGTCGGTCACGAGGTCCGGCGCAACCTCGAGGAGTTTGCCCAGGCCCGAGGCGTCGCTGGAGACCTCTTCGTGATCGTAGAAGACGTAGGTGATGTCCCGGGACGGCTCGGTCAGCCGGGCGGCCAGAGCGAGCTGGACCGCGACGCCGCCCTTCATGTCGGTGGCACCGCGTCCGAAGAGAACGTTGCGGCCGTCGATCTGGTCCCACTCGGACGGCACGGTGCCTCGCGCGCCAGCGGTTCTCGGCAACGGGACGGTATCCACGTGACCGGCCAGGACCACACGTTCGGGTCGTCCCAGATCCGTCCGGGCCACGAGGGTGTCGCCGTGTCGGTGGACCGTGAGGTGCGCGAAGCCCTTCAACGCCCTTTCGATGGCGTCGGTCATCGGCCCCTCGCTGTCGGAAACCGAATAGACGTCCAAAAGATCGGCCGTCAATTCGGCGACGTCCTTCGTCAGGTCCAAGTCGGGAACGGTTCCTTGTTGCGGTGCGCTGTCGGGAGTCATGCACTCACCTTAGCGTCGTCTTACGTTTCGATATGAATGATTCCCGATCTTCGGATGTAGGGCGCGGTTTTCGTAGACTGGTCATTATGACTTCAAGTACGAGCGCCGAATACGCAGCCGGATTGGGCCTGGCCACCATCGTGGCCTCAGGTCCCGACGAAGGACAGGTCCTGGATGTCTGGTATCCGACCCCCTCCCTGTCCGAAACCGCCGACACCTCAGTGCGGGAGGATCTGGAGGCCGCTCAGGGCTCCGACGCCGCCCGCAACGTGGAGTTGCGCATCGTGGAAACCACGTCGGCCTTGCAGGAGAACCCCTCCGACGCGGCCGATGCCTACCTGCGACTGCATGCGCTGTCCCACCGTCTCGTACAGCCCAACTCGATCAACCTCGAGGGCATCTTCGGCAAGCTCGCGAACGTGGCCTGGACGAACTTCGGACCCGTCCTGGCCTCGGACCTCGGTCGAGCCCGGCTGGCACTGCGTTCCCGCGGACACGTGACCGTCCACTCCGTGGACAAGTTCCCCCGCATGGTCGATTACGTGGTCCCGAGCGGCGTCCGCATCGGTGACGCCGACCGTGTCCGGCTGGGCGCTCACCTCGCCGATGGCACGACCGTGATGCACGAAGGCTTCGTGAACTACAACGCGGGAACCCTGGGACACGCCATGGTCGAGGGACGCATCAGCCAGGGCGTCGTCGTGGGCGACCATACCGACGTCGGCGGCGGTGCCTCCATCATGGGCACGCTGTCCGGTGGTGGAAAGGAACGCGTTCGTCTCGGAGAGCGCGTGCTCCTGGGGGCGAACGCCGGAGTGGGCATCTCGCTGGGCGACGACTGCGTCGTCGAGGCCGGCCTGTACCTGACGACCGGAACGCGGGTCACCGTGGTCACCGATCAGGAATCTACGGTGGTCAAGGCCGCCGATTTGTCCGGAACGTCGAATCTGCTCTACCGCCGGAATTCCCAGACCGGAACCGTTGAGGCCATTCCGCGGGCCACCGGCACGGTGGAGCTCAACTCGATCCTGCACGCCAACTGAATCACAACTTTGAGGAATCAAACATGAAGATCATGGTGACCGGCGGTGCCGGATACATCGGCAGCCACACGGTCCTCGCCTTGCTGGAAGCGGGGCACGAGGTCGTGGTCATGGACAACCTGGCCAACTCGTCCCGTACGTCCTTGGAACGCGTCAGTGAATTGGCCGGAGGCAAGGCGATCGAATTCCACGAAGTCGATCTGCTCGACGCCGCGGCGATGCGTGAGCTCTTCGCTTCGACCCGGCCCGAGGCCGTCATCCATTTCGCGGGCCTCAAGGCCGTCGGTGAATCGGCCGAGAAACCGCTGTGGTACTACAACACGAACGTTGCGGGTACGATCAACCTGCTTCAGGCCATGGAGTCGGTCGGTTGTCGTTCGATCGTGTTCTCTTCGTCGGCGACCGTGTACGGCGCCCCCGAAGAGATGCCACTCACCGAGAAGCTCCCCATGGATGCCCAGTCCTGCTACGGCCGGACCAAGGAGCACATCGAGGACATGCTGATTGATCTGGCCAACGCGGACGATGCATGGAACGTAGCTCTCCTGCGGTACTTCAACCCCGTGGGCGCGCACGCTTCGGGACGAATCGGAGAGGACCCGACGGGCGTCCCCAACAACCTGTTGCCGTTCATCGCGCAGGTCGCCGTGGGACGCCGGGACAAGCTGAAGGTCTTCGGCAACGATTACCCGACCCCGGACGGGACCGGCGTGCGGGACTACATCCACGTTGTCGACTTGGCCGAAGGCCACATCAAAGCCCTGGACGCCATCTCGGACCGGGGCGGGTTGCACACCTGGAACCTCGGAACCGGCAATGGCTACTCGGTTCTTGAGGTCCGTGACGCGTTCGAAAAGGCGTCCGGCAAGGAGATCCCGTACGAGATCGTGGATCGCCGCCCCGGCGACGTCGCCGTGTCCTACGCCGACCCCTCCTCCGCACTGGCCGATCTCGGGTGGTCCGCAACCCGCGATATCGACACGATGTGCGCCGATCATTGGCGCTGGCAGGAGAACAACCCGAACGGGTACGCGAGCTAGCATCCACCGGACCCCGGACGGACTCGTTCATGGCGGCCGATCCGCTCGCCACTCCGGGGGTGGATCCCGCCTCGGCGGCGCTGTTCGGCGGCGGTTACCCGATTCGGTGGCGGTCTTCCGAATCGGTGGCACTTCCCCACCGTCGAAGGGGCCGGATCCCGACCTGCCGCGAGCCGTTGGGTGGCGGTTACCCGATTCGGTGGCACTTCCCCACCGTTCGAAGGGCTGGACCCCGGTCTGCCGCGAGCGGTTGGGTGGCAGTTACCCGATGAGGTGGCGGTTCCCCACCGTTCGAGGGGGTTGAAACCCGGGCTACCGCGAGCCGTTGGGTGGCAGTTACCCGATCCGGTGGCGGTTCCCCACCGTTCGAGGGGGTTGAACCCCCACCTACCGACGGAAAACGCCTCACCATCGGGCAACCGCCACCCATGCGTGAGCTAGCATCCGCCGGACCCTGGACGGACTCGTTCATGGTTGCCAATCCGCTCAGCGCTCCAGCGGGCGGACCCCGCCTCGGCGAGCCGTTGGGTCGCAGTTACCCGAATCGGTGGCGGTTCCCCACCGTTTGAGGGGGTTGAAAACCGGTCTGTCGCGAGCCGTTGGGTGGCAGTTACCCGATGAGGTGGAGATTTCCCACCGTTTGAGGGGGCTGAACCCCCACCTACCGACGGAAAACGCCTCACCATCGGGCAACCGCCACCCAACAGGGCCCCACCCCGCAGGCAACCGCCACCCAACAAGGCTCGTGCCCTAGCGCTCCTCGGTCTCGCGGCCCCGCTCCCCGGCCTCACGCCCCGCGGCGCGACGCAGCACGAATCCCCGTTTAACGCACCGCGGGCCGCCGTGTGCGGACCGGGTCATTCTGCGACCCGATGCGCACGCGACGGCCCGAGATCATCGGATGTGCGTCACGGCGTCGTGGATTACTCCACTCCGGGGTAACGGCGCTCCGTTTCGCCCGTGTAGACCTGACGCGGCCGACCAATCTTGGTCGAGGGGTCCAGCATCATTTCTCGCCACTGTGCGATCCAGCCCGGCAGGCGACCAATGGCGAAGAGAACCGTGAACATCTGCTCCGGGAAACCCATGGCCTTGTAGATCAGACCCGTGTAGAAGTCGACGTTCGGGTAGAGCTTGCGCTCCACGAAGTAGTCGTCCGCCAGGGCCTTGTCCTCGAGGCGCATGGCGATATCGAGCAGCTCGTCGTCGCCACCCATCTTGCGGAGGATCTTGTCGGCGGTGGCCTTCACGATGCGGGCGCGCGGGTCGTAATTCTTGTACACCCGGTGGCCGAAGCCCATCAGGCGGACGCCCTCTTCCTTGTTCTTGACCTTCTCCATGAAGTCTTCGGGGCTGATGCCCTCGGACTGGATGCTGCGCAGCATGTTCAGGACGGCCTCGTTGGCCCCTCCGTGCTTGGGACCGTACAGGGCATTGATGCCCGCGGAGACGGAAGCGAACATGTTGGCATCCGACGAGCCCACCAGGCGCACGGTGGAGGTCGAGCAGTTCTGCTCGTGGTCGGCGTGGAGGATCAGGAGGAGATTGAGCGCCTCGGCGATCTCCGGGTCCACCTCGTAGTCCTCGGCCGGAACCCCGAAGCACAACCGCAGGAAGTTCTCGGCGTAGTTGAGGTCGTTCTGCGGGTAGAGCATCGGCTCGCCCTTGGACTTCTTGAAGGCGTAGGCCGCAAGGGTCGGGACCTTGGACAGCAGGCGGATCGTGGAGACCTCGACCTCGTGCTCGTCGTGCGGGTCCAGGGAGTCGCTGTAGAAGGTCGACAACGCCGATACGGCAGAAGCCAGGACCGGCATCGGGTGCGCGGTGCGCGGGAAACCGGAGAAGAAGATCTTCAGGTCCT
The DNA here is from genome assembly GCF_004136575.1 of Rothia koreensis. Taxonomy (GTDB): domain Bacteria; phylum Actinomycetota; class Actinomycetes; order Actinomycetales; family Micrococcaceae; genus Rothia; species Rothia koreensis. The sequence goes on along the minus strand of NZ_NOIQ01000001.1, from coordinate 274,113 downwards.
CGTGGACCATGGTGTGCGTGCGGATCATGTGGTCGAAGTCATCCAGCTGCTGCTGCGTCGGCAATTCGCCGTAGATCAGCAGGTAGGCAACCTCGACGAAGCTCGCCTTCTTCGCGAGGTCCTCGATCGGATACCCGCGGTACCGCAGGATCCCGGCCTCACCGTCGATGTAGGTGACGGCCGACTGGACATTCGCGGTGTTCATGAACCCGGGATCGTAGGTGACGTATCCGCCGGTTTCGGAACGGAGCTTGGCGATATCGAAAGCTCCGAACCCGTCGGTCGGTTCGACGGCGGGGCAGTCGACGCTCGTACCATCAAAAGTGAAGGTCGCTTTATCGGTCATATTTCCTCCCGTTTGCGTGTGTCCTCCGTCGATCCGTTGGGGCTCGAGGGGTTTCCTGGGGCCGACACAAAATCGCCGCCCCTTCCGCAACGGTGAAGGCCGCGGGCGTGGGCGGGGACACAGATTTCCTCTGCATAGCCTACCCTTTGCCGACACACCGTCACGAATCATCCCGATGATATGCAGAGACATTTCGCGGCGCTTGACGTGCGGGTCCGAGGCCTTTCCGTGGTACACCGAAACGTCTCCGTGCGCACCGGATTCCTCGGACCGGCAGTCGATGCCGGCGTCGGCGAATCAGCCGCGGGCCAGCCTCCGCACGGCGGCGTCGATCCGCTCGTCCGTCGCCGTGAGGGAAATGCGGATGCGTCCCTGCCCGTGGTCGCCGTAGAAGACGCCCGGCCCGACCACGATCCCCAGATCCGCGAAACGGCCGACGCTGGTCCAGGTGTCCTCGCCCATGGTCCCCCACAGGTACAGGCCCGCCTCGGAGTCCTCGATCCTCATGCCGTAGTCCTCGACCGCGGGCTTCAAAGCCTCGCGACGTCGCCGGTACCGGTCCTTCTGCTCCCGGACATGCGCGTCATCACCCAAAGCCACGGTCATCGCGTCCTGGACCGGCCTCGGAACGATCATGCCCGCGTGCTTGCGCGAGTTGATGAGGTTCGCGATGATCCCCGGGTCGCCGGCGACGAAGGCGGCACGGTAGCCGGCGAGGTTGGACTGCTTGGACAAGGAGTACACCGAGAGCAGGCCCGTCAGGTCGCCGCCCGAGACCGTGGTGTCCAGGACGGACGGCACGGCACGGCCACCGCGGGCTTCGTCCCAGTCTCCCCATCCCAGTTCCGCATAGCATTCGTCGGAAGCGACCACGGCGCCGAGGTCACGTGCCTCTGCCACGAACCGGCTCAGCGATTCCGCGTCCCGCACGCTGCCGGTCGGGTTGCCCGGAGAGTTGATCCACACGAGCTTGACCCGGGACCGGGTCTCGGCGTCGAGGGCGGACAGGTCGTCCGCCGCGACGGCCCGGGCACCAGCCAGCGTCGCGCCGATGTCGTACGTCGGGTAGGCAACGACAGGACGGACGACGACGTCGCCCTCCCCCAGCCCGAGCAGGAACGGCAACCACGCGACCAACTCCTTGGACCCGACCGTGGGCATGACCGAGGACTCGTCCACACTGTCCGCACCACGGCGACGCCGGTACCACTGGGCAATGGCCTGGCGAACTTCCGCGGTGCCCTGCGTGGTCGGGTACCCGGGGGCGTCAGCGGCATCCGCCAGGGCGCGGCGGACGATATCGGGAGTCGGATCGACCGGCGTACCGATCGACAGATCCACGGTTCCGTCCGGGTGCGCGGCAGCACGTTCGCGATACGGCGCCAGAGCGTTCCACGGGTAATCAGGCAGGCTGAGGCCGAAATCGGGCATGGGTCGCGGTCCTACTCCTGGTTCTGGGGCGGAAGGTCCGCGATGTACTGGTGATCGTAGTCGAGGGCGCCGGTTCGGGCGGCTCCGCCCGGGGATCCCAGGTCATCGAAGAAATCCGCATTGACCGAGGTGTAGGTTTCCCACTCTTCGGGGACGTCATCCTCGTAGTAGATCGCCTCGACCGGGCACACGGGTTCGCAGGCACCGCAGTCCACGCATTCGTCCGGGTGGATGTACAGTGACCGCTCGCCTTCGTAGATGCAGTCCACGGGGCATTCCTCGACGCAGGCGCGATCTTTCACGTCGACGCAGGGCTGGGCGATTACGTATGTCATTCAAACCTCTCATCGGTACCGGGTTCGCCGGTCGTCGCGGTTCGGTTCGTTGCTCCGCGGCACGTCTGTTGAACCATCAGTCTAGTCGGGCTCGACGCGACGTCCTACCCGGTTGACTCCACTGTATGGGGTATCACTGACCGGGAGCCCGGCGGTTAAGATCCATGAAGTCTTGACGAAGATTAAGCATTTCGGGACTTCAGGATCGTCCTGTTGGAAATCCACTGCCCGATCATGGTCATGACCAGGATCCCCAGTATCCAGGCGATCCCGACCTGCCCGATCGGGACCTTCGGATTCGGAATCACCAGCAACGAGTCGGAGCGGGCGTAGACGAAGAACCCGATCTCGATGAAAGCGAAGAGTCCGGGCAGGACCGTGGCCCACGTCCGACGGGTGTAGTGGGAGATCCAGAGGGTCCCGCTCAGGACCAGCAACAACGCCAGGCCGAGGCCCCAGGGCAGGTACCAGCCGGAGAAGTAGCTGATCGAGGCGTGGAACATGGTGCCGATGAATCCGACCACCAGTCCCACACCGGCACCCGCGATCACCGAATTGACCGGCCCTGCGGCCAGATCCTCGGGATCTTCCTGGGACACGTCGATCGATTCGGCGAGGAGCCGGTAGGACTCGGCCGCACTGATGTTCTGCTCGACGTTGTTCGAGTAGTGGAAGGTCATGCCGTCGCCCACTTCGACCTGGGTCTCGTGGGCGGCCATCGCGGTTTTCTTGGTGGCCGCATCGCCTTCGACGACCGCTTGCCGGCGGTCGTCGTCCGGGTCGGCTTCTCCCTCGACGCCCCAGACCAGCAATGGCTGCGCCTTGCGGGAGAGCATCCCGAGGGCCTTCATGGTCGCCTCGTGGGTCCGCCGGTGGTCGGGGTGACCGTACCCGCCGTCGACGTCGTAACTCACGACGACGTCGGGCCGGACCTTTTCGATCACCCGGGCAATGGCTGCCGCGGATTCCTTCAACGGCGCCCGCGTCAGGCAGTCCGACGCCGCGTTCGTGGCCGACGTCGCCCTCCCGTGCTTCCCCCAGGACATACCTGAATCCCGGAAGTATCCGGGGCTGCGACGCCGTTCGGCGAACCAGTGGTTGCGAACACCGAGTTCGCGGCACGCCGCTTCCAACTCGGTTTCGCGGAGGGCCCCCAGGGCGTCCCCGGAATCATCGTCCGAACGCTTTCGGACATCCAGGTCGGCATGCCGTTCACCGATGACCTCCCCCATCTCGCCGCGCGACATCGTGAGCAAGTCCACCGCGGCCCCTGCCCGGGCGTAATGGCTCATCGTCGCGCCCGTCGACGTGGATTCGTCATCCGGGTGCGCGTGGATGAAAAGCATCGTCGCGTGCCGCGGGTCCAGGGACTCGGGCAGGAGCGAGGCCAGTGCGTCCGGCGCGGTGTACTCGGCCTGTTCGGGGTAGAACGGCTCGGGGTGGGAACCGTGCGTTGAGGGAGTTGTCATCGGTGAAGGCGTGCTGTCCGGTACCTCGATCTAGTTGGCGCGGTTGCGTGCTCGGAACGCGCGCACACGCTCGTGGGCGTCGAGGATGACCTTGCGGATGCGGATCGCCTCGGGCGTGATCTCGACGCATTCGTCCTCGCGGGCGAATTCGAGGCATTCCTCCAGCGTGAGCTTCCGCGGAGGGGTCAGGTTCTCGAAGCTCTCCGCGCTGGCCGAACGCATGTTGGTCAGCTTCTTCTCCTTCGTAATGTTGACCTCCATGTCGTCGGCGCGTGAGTTCTCGCCCACGATCATGCCTTCGTACACCTCGGAGGTCGGCTCGACGAAGAACGTGCCGCGTTCCTGCAGGTTCATCATCGCGTAGGGGGTCACCACGCCCGCGCGGTCCGCGATCAACGAGCCGTTCGTGCGGTACTCGATGTCGCCCGCCCACGGTTCGAAACCGTCCGCGTACGAGTTCGAGATGCCCGCGCCCCGGGTTTCGGTCAGGAACTGCGTACGGAAACCGATCAGGCCGCGCGCCGGAACTCGGAATTCCATGCGGACCCAGCCGGTGCCGTTGTTGGTCATGGTTTCCATGCGCCCCTTGCGGGCCGCCATGAGCTGGGTGACTGCGCCCATGTATTCGTCCGGAACATCGATCGTCATGTATTCGATGGGCTCGTGGACCTTGCCGTCGACGATCTTGGTGACGACCTGCGGCTTGCCCGCGGTCAGTTCGAAGCCTTCACGACGCATCTGCTCGACCAGGATGGCCAGTGCGAGCTCGCCACGGCCCTGGACTTCCCAGGCGTCGGGACGCTGCGTCGGGAGGATGCGAATCGACACGTTGCCGATGAGCTCCTTGTCGAGGCGGTCCTTGACCTGGCGCGCGGTGACCTTGGCGCCTTTCACTCGACCCGCCATCGGCGAGGTATTGATTCCGATGGTCATCGAGATGGCGGGCTCGTCGACCGTGATCAGAGGCAGCGGATCCGGGTTCTCGGCGTCGGTCAAGGTCTCACCGATGGTGATGTCCTCGATGCCGGCAACCGCGACGATGTCGCCGGGACCTGCTTCTTCGGCCGGCACACGGTCGAGGGCCTTGGTCTTGAGCAGCTCCGAGATGCGGACGTTCTTGAGCTGGCCGTCCTGACGCGCCCAGGCAACGGTCTGTCCCTTCCTGAGGGTTCCGTTGAAAACGCGCAGCAGAGCCAGACGCCCGAGGAAGGGCGAGGAGTCCAGGTTGGTCACGTGGGCCTGCAGGACGCCGTCAGGGTTGTACGTCGGAGCCGGGACGTGTTCCATGATCGTCTTGAACAGGGGTTCGAGGTCCTCATTGTCCGGAATCTCGCCATCGGCGGGCTGATCGGTCGAGGCACGGCCGGCCTTGCCGGAAGCGTAGACCACGGGGACGTCGAGGACGGCGTCGAGATCCAGGTCGGGGACCTCGTCCGCAAGATCGGAGGCCAAGCCCAGGAGCAGGTCCATGGTCTCGGAGACGACTTCCTCGATGCGGGCGTCCGGACGGTCGACCTTGTTCACGACCAGGATGACCGGAAGCTTCGCCGCGAGTGCCTTGCGGAGCACGAAGCGCGTCTGCGGCAACGGACCCTCCGACGCGTCGACGAGGAGCACGACGCCGTCGACCATCGACAGCCCGCGCTCAACCTCGCCACCGAAGTCGGCGTGGCCCGGGGTGTCGATCACGTTGATTGTGACCGTCTCGCCCTTCGAATGCTCGCCCGAGTACTCCACGGTGGTGTTCTTCGCGAGAATCGTGATGCCCTTCTCGCGTTCCAGATCACCGGAGTCCATCACGCGATCTTCGACATCCGCGTGGTCAGAGAATGCGTGGGTCTGCTTGAGCATGGCGTCCACGATGGTGGTCTTGCCGTGGTCAACGTGGGCCACGATCGCGACATTGCGGATGTCGGTGCGCGTAGCGGTGCTGGAAGTTTCAGTCATACGATAAGGCTCGCTTTGCTGGTCAGTGGCTGGGGTGACGTCATGGGATGCCACAGCGTCGGCATAATTTTCAGGCGCGATCTAGCGCGACCTCTTGGGCCAATGTCCATCATAGCCGCATCGTCAAACGCCGAGGCCCGGGCCCCGGCCTGTGGTGGCGGGTGCCCGGGCCTCGGGCTCCGGTGCGTTCCTGGTGTCAGGCGGCTTCGGGCGGGATCATGAGCCCCGCACCCGGGATGGCCGCCAACAGCTTCTGGGTGTATTCGGTCTGTGGGTCCTCGAACACCGCATCGGTGGACCCGGTCTCGACCATCTTGCCCTTCTCCATGACGCACACCCGATCCGCGATCTGGCGGACGACCGCCAGATCGTGGGTGATGAACAGGTAGGTAAGGCCCAGTTCGGATTGGAGCTCGGCCAGAAGGTTCAGGATCTGCGCCTGCACAAGGACGTCCAGGGCCGAGACGGCTTCGTCGCAAACCACCAAGTCAGGGTTCAACGCCAGGGCACGCGCGATCGCAACACGCTGACGCTGTCCCCCCGAGAGTTCATTGGGGTAGCGAGCCATCATCGATTGCGGGAGCTGCACCTGGTCGAGCAGGCTCTTGACCTTCTTCTCGCGCTCCGCCTTGGAACCGACTTTGTGGACACGCATGGGCTCTTCGATCGTCCGGAAGATGTTGTACATCGGATCCAGCGAGCCATAGGGGTCTTGGAAAATCGGTTGTACGCGTCGCCTGAACGTGAACATCTCCCGGCCCTTGAGCCCGGCGATATCCCTGCCGTCGAAGGAAATGCGGCCCCGAGTGATCGATTCGAGACCCAAGAGCATTCGCGCGATGGTGGACTTGCCGGAACCGGATTCGCCGACCACGGCCGTCGTCGTCCCGCGCGGGATCGTGAACGAGACGTCGTCGACCGCGGTGAACTGTTCGGACTTGCCCCAGGCTCCTCTGAGTTTGAACACCTTCGACAAGTTCTCGATCTGGACGAAATCGTGTTGCAGCGACGCCTGGATCTCTGTCTTCGGCCGCTCGGCGAGCAGTTCGTCGGTCTCCTGCCCCGTCTCCCTGGCCACCTGGATGCGGCGGGAGGCCAGCGACGGCGCCGAATCCACGAGCTTCTTGGTGTAGGGATGCTGAGGGTTCCGCAACAGGTCCAGTGCCGGTCCCGCCTCGACGACCCGGCCCTTGTACATGACCACGACCTTGCGTGCGCGCTCCGCGGCCAGCCCGAGATCGTGCGTGATCAGCAGAACCGCCGTCCCCAGATCCTGGGTCATCCCCTCCAGGTGGTCGAGAATCGTCCGTTGCACCGTCACGTCCAGCGCGGACGTCGGCTCGTCGGCGATGAGCAGGCGCGGCTGGCAGGACAGCCCGATCGCGATCAGGGCACGCTGCCGCATCCCGCCGGAGAATTCGTGCGGGTACTGGCGTGCGCGACGGTCGGCGTCCGGAAGTCCGGCCTGTTCGAGGACGCGGCTGACGTCCTTGTCCGACGACGGAAGACCGTTGGCCTTCAGGGTCTCCTTGACCTGGAATCCGATCTTCCACACGGGGTTCAGGTTGGACATGGGATCCTGCGGAACCATGCCGATCTGGTTGCCGCGCAGTTTGACCTTCTCGGATTCGTCGATGTGGGTGATGTCCTTGCCGTCGAAGAAAATCTGCCCGCCGGAGATCCTGCCGTTGCTGGGCAGAAGCCCGATGGCGGCCAGGGCCGAGGTCGATTTGCCCGAACCGGATTCCCCGACGATCGCCACGGTTTCACCGGGCATCACCGAGAAGCTCGATTCCTTGACGGCTTCGACGTCGCCCGTGCTGGTGGAAAACGTGATTCCGAGGTTCTTGATGTCCAGGAGCGGGTGTGATGTTTGTTCGGTCATGGGTCACTTCTTCCGGGACTTGGGGTCGAGTGCATCGCGCAGGGCATCGCCCAGCATGATGAAGCTCAGAACCGTCAGGGACAGGGCCAGGCCTGGCCAGAACACGGGCATCGGGTTGGAACGGAAGGCGTCCTTGCCGTCGGAGATGTCATTTCCCCAGCTCATGACGTCCGGGGGCAGACCGATGCCCAGGTAGGACAGCGTCGACTCCGCGACGATGAACGTGCCCAGGGAGATGGTCGCGATCACGATGACCGGGGCCATCGCGTTGGGGATGATGTGCCTCAGCAGAACGTTGAAGGAGGAGACCCCCAGGGATCGGGCGCTCGTCACGTAGTCCGCGTTGCGGACCTCGACCACGGCGCCACGCATAATGCGTGCGACCTGGGGCCACCCCAGCAGCACCAGGATGGCGACGAGCGTCCACACACCGCGGTTCTCCCGGAATGCCGGGAGCTGCATGATGACCAGCGCGCCGAGGATGAGGGGCAGGGCGAAGAAGATGTCGCCCAGGCGGGCCAGGACGGCGTCGACCCAGCCACCGAAATACCCGGCGATCGCTCCGATGATTCCACCGATGACGACGACGCCGAGCGTCGCGAAGAGCCCCACGGTCAGCGACGCCCTGGTTCCGGCGATGACGCGCGAGAACACGTCGCACCCTTGGGCCGTGAACCCCATGATGTGGCCCGAGGACGCCTTGCCGTTGGAGTTCTGAAGAAGGCACTCGGCGCTTGAGGGATCCTCGCTCCAGAACAATTGCGGGAAGAACGCGATGGCGACCGCCAGGACGATCAGTATCACCGAGATGATGAACGTCGGTTTGGTCCTCAACTGCCGCCAGGCATCCCGCCAGAGGCTGAGAGGCGCTTCGTCCGCAACGGTCGAATCCGTCGCGGCTACGGGGGTCTCGTCGATATCGGCGATGTAGTGTTCGACGGCGAGCGCGGAACCGGGGAGGTCCTTCTGGTTTCCCGCGACGGCGTGTTCGGCGGCCTCGGGCTGGAGCCGCTCGCGCGTCGGTTCCGTGATGCCCTCGTTCGGGGAGGGCGTGGTGTCAGTGTTTTCGTATTTATGCATAGCGGATCCTCGGATCGAGCCAGGCGTAGAGCAAATCAACCAGGAGGTTGGCCACGCAGAAGATCAGGACCATGATCGACACGATGGAGACCACGGTCGGCGCATCGCCCAGGGTCAGGGCCTTGTAGAGCTGTGAGCCGATTCCGGGCACGTTGAAGATGCCTTCCGTGACCACGGCGCCGCCCATCAGCGCCCCGAGGTCCGCGCCGAGGAACGTCGCGACCGGGATCATGGAATTGCGGAGAATGTGCACGCGGATCACTCGTCCGCGCGTCAGGCCCTTGGCCGTCGCGGTACGCACGTAGTCCGCGTTCGCGTTCTCCGCGACCGACGTTCTGGTCAGGCGCAGGACGTACGCGAAGGACACCAGGCCGAGCACCACTGCGGGCAGAATCAGTTCTCCCCATCCGGCCGTTCCGGAGACCGTGGGTTTCGCGAGGCCGAGCCGCACGCCCACGAAGAACTGGAGCATGAAGGCCAGAACGAAGATCGGGATGGCGATGACGATGAGGGAAATGACCAGAACGGTCGAGTCGAAGAGCTTGCCCCTTTTGAGCCCGGCGTAGAGGCCGAAGATCACACCGAAAATTCCCTCGAAGACGAGGGCCTCGATGGCCAGTCGCGCGGTCACGGGGAAGGCGTTTTCGAGGATCGATCCGATTTCTCGACCGGAGAAGTTGACTCCCAGGTCACCGGTGAAGAGGCCGCCCAGGTAGTTCACGTATTGGACCAGGAACGGATCGTCGAGATGGTATTTCTCGGTCAGCGCCGCCGCGACGCCGGGCGTGCAGCCCTTCTCGCCGCAGAGAGCCGCGAGGGGGTCTCCGGGAAGCATGAAGACGAGGAAGTACACCAGGAGGGTGGCCCCCAGGAATACGGGAATGAGTTGGAGGATTCGTTTGAAGAGGTACCACAGCATGGGTCAGATCGTCCCCTGCTCTGTCACGACGGCACGTGGCCGTCCGGTGGTTGCATTGGTTGTCATAGATATCTGCCTCTGAGGGGAAGAGGAGATGGAGGGCCGCCGGGCGGCCCTCCATCTGCTGTTTTGTCAGGCCGTTTCCGGCAGGGTCACGAGGACTTCTCCACGTCGAAGTACATCGGAGTGCCGTTCCAGGACGCCTTGACGTTCGAAACGCTCTCCGACCACCCCATGTTGGCCTGCTGGTACCACAACGGAATCGCGGGAAGGTCCTCGAGGAGCATCGAATCGGCTTCCTGGAAGGCCTTGTTCGCCGCGTTCTTGTCCTTCGCCTGGAGGCCTTCGTCCAACTTCTTCTCGAACTCCGGGTTGTCGTACTTGGAGTCGTTCGAGTTGGCGCCCTTCGTGTAGGTGGGCTCCATGAAGTTGTAGAGCGACGGGTAGTCGCCCAGCCAGCCGGAACGGACCGCGCCGGTCAGCTTGCCGGAGGTCGCATCGGTGCGGACCTCCTTGAAGGTCGAGTAGGACTTGCCTTCGGCCTCGATGCCCAGGTTGTTCTTGATCTGGTTGGTCACGGCGTCGACCCACTTCTTGTGGCCGCCGGCGTCGGCGTTGTAGGCCACGGTGAACTTCTCGGACGTGTCATAGGGCTGGATCTTCTCGGCCTGCTCCCAGAGCTCTTTGGCCTTGTCCTTGTCGAACTTGGTGTTCTCAGAGTTCTTGACGTCGTCCTTGTAGCCTTCCAGCACGGGTGCCGTCATGTCGGTTGCCGGCTTCCGGGTACCGTTCAGGATCACCTTGATGACCTCATCACGATCGATGGCCATCGACAGGGCCTGACGACGCAGCTTGCCGGCTTCGCCGCTCCAGTTCTTGAGGTAGTACGGAATCGCAATGGTCTGGTTGCCTGCGTACGGTTCGTCCAGGCTGCGGTCGCCGAGATCGTCCTTGTAATTGCCCAGGGCCGAGGTTGGGATCTGCTGCAGGACGTCGAGGTTGTTGGCCAGAAGGTCCTGATACGCGGTGTCCGGGTTCTGGTAGAGCTTGAAGGTGACGCCACCGTTCTTGGCCTTTTGCGGGCCGTCGTAGTCGTCGTTCTTGACCAGGTCGATCTGGGTGTTGTGCTGCCAGGCACCTTCCTTGGCCATCTTGTACGGGCCATACCCCACCGGGTTCTCGCCAAAGGCCTTCATGTCCTTGAAAGCGGATTCGGGCATCGGCACATACGCCGAATATCCGAGCCGGAGGTTGAAGTCGGACTGCGGGGACTTCAGCTTGACGGTGAAGGTGTTGTCGTCCACGACCTGAAGTCCGGACATCTTGTCCTCTTCGGAGCCTTCCTTGGACACGTCGTCGTATCCTTCGATCGGGCTGAAGAAGTTCGCGCCGGATTGTGCGTTCTTGACGGCCGCACCGTAGTTCCAGGAGTCGACGAAGCTCTGGGCGGTGACGGGCTCGCCGTTGGTGAACTTCTTGTCCTTCTTGATCTTGATGGTCCAGTTCTGGTTGTCGTCGGAGTCGATCGAGTCCGCCAGGTCGTTCTGCGGCTTGCCGTCCTCGTCGTAGGCGATCAGACCGCTGAAGATGCTGCCGACGACGACGCCGCCGCCGTTTTCGGATGTGTTGGTCGGGACCAGGGGGTTCTGGGGTTCGACGCTGTCAGCGGTGATGATCGCCGAAGAATCTGTTTCTCCGCCGCCCGCGGTGCCGCCCCCGCAGCCGGAGAGAGCGAGAACGGAGATCGCCGCCACGCTCGCGAATGTGGAAATGCGCGAAAATCGCATTTCTCCTCCTAGGAGTGATTGATCAGTGTGACAAACGCGCTCGATGCACCCCTGGCGAAGAGAGCCAGCCCCACGCTGACTAGGCGAAAGTTGTGATGCATGACACGTATGAAAGAAGTGTAGACCACAACTGTTGCGCATTTGTAACCACGCGGTTTCCCGGGTGTGATCGGGCCACGCGACAGGCGTCATACCGCGCGACATCGGGGCGGGCGAGGAATTTCTCGGCGTGTCGAAGCGATTCCATGCGACCCCCAAGGTTCTCCGAGGTTCGTGTTCATGCGCGACCGGATCGCCGCCCGTGCGACGTCTCAACCCGGCGGCCCCACCGGACACACGAAAGGCCCGCCCCCTTGCCTCGGGGACGGGCCTTCCATCAGGTGATCGATGGAACGAGCGGACGGTGAGCGCCGCGATCAGTCGTCGAACGACCTCCACGGCAGCTTTCCGGATTTCTTCTTCTTGCCGGCGACCTTGGTGGTCATTCCCGTTCGGGCCTCCACCGCGTTCTCCGCGGCTTCGGCGGCCTCGGCCTCCATCCGGTCATTCCACTGCTCCTCGAGCTGGGAGAAGCTGGCTTCGACCTGACTGTTCACGTTCTCCGAGATCTCGTCCGCCAGCTCATTGCGAACTTGGCGACGTTGGGCCCGGATGAACAACCGGTGTTCGGCCTGCAAGGACTTGAACAGCGAGATGCACATGAACACGATGACGATCGAGAACGGCAACGCCGTGAGAATCGAGATCGTCTGAATCGCATTCAACGAGTTCTCGCCGCCGGCCCAGAGCAGGGCGGTCGCGGTTCCACCTGCGATCAGGACCCAGAAGACCCGAACCCAGGTCTTGGGGTTCGGCGATCCGGAGGACGAGATCATGCCCAGGACCAATGCGCCGGAGTCGGCTGAGGTCACGAAGAACACGATGATCAGGATGACCGATCCGAAAATCAGCACCCCGGAGGCCGGCAGGTCCTGCAGCATCGTGAACAGGACGCCTTCGCTCTCCAGGTCGACGAGTCCACCCTTGCCGAAGAGCTCGGTGTGCAGCGCGGTGCCGCCCATCACGGAGAACCAGAAGAAGGACATCGCGGCGGGGATCAGGAGAACCGCCAGGACGAATTCACGCACCGTGCGTCCGCGGGACACTCGGGCGATGAACATGCCCACGAAGGCCGACCAGGAAATCCACCAGCCCCAGTAGAAGGTGGTCCAGGTTCCCGCGAACTCCTGCCCTTCGGAACCGTCGAAGGCGAAGGTCGAGGCCGTCATCTCGATGACGTGCTGCAGGTAGTGGCCGATGGCCTGGACGAACTCGCGGAGCAGGAAGATCGTCGGACCCATGACGAGCACGAACAGGGCGATGATGGCCGCCAGCACCAGGTTGCCGTTGGACAACCACTTCATGCCCTTCTCCAGGCCGGTGACCACGGAGAACAGCGTCACAGCGGACAGCACGACGATGATCATCGTGTATCCCAGATTGCCGGTGGCATCAATGTTGAGGAATCCCAGGCCGGAGGCGATCTGCATGACGCCGAGACCCATCGACGTCGCCACGCCGAAGAGCACGCCCACCAGGGCGACGATGTCGATGATGTCCCCCCAGATTCCGCTGATCCGGTCACCGAGCAACGGCTTGAGCGAGAAGCGGATGGAGAGCGGGAGCTTCTTCCGGTGGGCGGAATAGGCGATGGCCATTCCGACGATCACGTAAATGGCCCACGGGTGCAGACCCCAGTGGAGGAAGCTCCAGGACATGCCCTGCTGTGCCAGCTGCTCCTTCGACCCGCCGACCTCGGGCGGAGGCGACGCGTAGTGGGCAATCGGCTCGGAGGCGCCGTAGAACACCAGTCCGATACCCATGCCGGCCGCGAACAGGAATGCCAGCCAGGTCATAAAGGAATAATCCGGCGTGGAATCGTCCGGACCCAATTTGATGTCGCCCAGCCGACTGAACCCCAGATACAGGGCAAAAACCACGAAAATGGCCACAATGGCGGTGTAATACCAGCCGAAGTATCCGATGACGTCCGTCTGGAGCGCCCCGAAGACCTCATTGGCCTGGTGGGGAAAAAGCATAGTGATGCCAATAAAAAGAGCCATCACGATGGCTGCTGGGATGAAAACTCGCTTGTCGATCGCGCCGCGCTTCATCTTCTCACGCAGGCGGTCGGGCACTCCCCCGACCCGTATGTCAGGTTTTCTGGTCAAAAAGTTAGCCATACAATCCTCTTTGCGTACCTCATCAAGTAATGCGTGCAAGTGAGTTTTCGCCCCACCGGAACAACTCAGTGACATATGCCACAAATGATCGATGGGTGACGCTTGCATAATGCAAGCACACTTACCAATAGAATACCCGGCAGTTCGACAAGAGTGTCAACTTTCCGGCGGCAGGACGACCCCGCTCCAGCGCCTCGACTCCCTGTCCGACAACGACGTACCTGTGGAATATCCGGGCCCGCCATAGGACAATAGGGGGCATGAGTGCACCACAGATTCCCGACATCACCTCCACCGACCCGTGGAAGGAGCTTGAGCAGCACAAGGCCGAGCTGGCGCCAGACCTGAGGACCTGGTTCAACGAGGACCCGGACCGGGCCGAGGAGTTCACCGTTCAGGCGGGAGACCTCGTCGCCGACCTTTCGAAGAACCTTCTGACCCCGCGCACACGCGAGCTGCTCCTGCAGCTGGCCGATGCGGCCGACGTCGAAGGTCGACGCGACAGCATGTTCGCTGGTGAGCACATCAACGTCACCGAGGACCGGGCCGTCCTTCACACCGCCCTGCGGCGCCCGGAGGGAAGCGAACCGAGCCTGAGAGTTGATGGTCAGGACATCGACGAGGACGTCCACGAGGTCCTCGCCAAGGTCTACGACTTCGCGGATCGAGTTCGATCCGGAGAGTGGACGGGAATCACCGGCCGCCCCATCGAGACCGTGGTCAATATCGGTATCGGCGGATCCGACCTCGGCCCGGTCATGGCGTACGAGGCGCTGAAGACTTTCGCCCAGGACGGCTTGACCGCCCGGTTCATTTCGAACATCGATCCCACGGACGCGGCCGAGACCGTCGCCGATCTGGACCCCGAGACCACTCTTTTCATCGTCGCCTCGAAGACCTTCGGCACGCTGGAGACGCTCACGAATGCTCGCGTCTGCAGGACGTGGCTGCTCGATCGGCTCAAGGAGTCCGGAGCCCACGAAGGCTCGGACAATGAGGCGGTGGCCAAACACTTCGTTGCCGTCTCCACGGCCCTCGACAAGGTCGAGGCCTTCGGGATCGATCCGGAGAACGCCTTCGGATTCTGGAACTGGGTAGGAGGCCGGTATTCCGTGGACTCCGCGATCGGAACGTCCCTGGCGATCGTTCTGGGCCCGGACGCATTCGAAGAATTCCTCGCCGGATTCCACGCGATGGACGAGCACTTCCGAACGGCGCCCGCGGAGAAGAATCTCCCGATCCTGATGGGGCTCCTCAACGTCTGGTACGTCAATTTCTTCGACGCGTCGTCGCACGCCGTGCTCCCCTACGATCAGCACCTTCACCGTTTCCCTGCTTACCTGCAGCAGCTGACCATGGAGTCCAACGGCAAGTCGGTTCGATGGGACGGCACCCCCGTGACGACCCAGACCGGTGAAATCTTCTGGGGCGAACCGGGCACGAACGGGCAGCACGCCTTCTATCAGCTGATTCACCAGGGCACCCGGGTGATACCGGCCGACTTCATCGCCTTCGCGAATCCCAGCCATCCCGTCAAGGACGGCGATACGGACGTACACGAGCTCTTCCTGGCAAACTTCTTCGCCCAGACCAAGGCCTTGGCCTTCGGCAAGACTGCGGATGAGGTCCGGGCGGAAGGAACCGACGAGGCCGTTGTCCCGGCCCGAGTTTTCTCCGGAAACCGGCCGACGACGTCGATCATGGCACCCGAACTGACACCGTCGGTCCTGGGCCAGCTGATCGCCCTCTACGAGCACATCACCTTTGTGCAGGGCACGATCTGGGGCATCGACTCCTTCGACCAGTGGGGCGTGGAACTCGGCAAACAGTTGGCCAAGGACCTGGCCCCCGCGGTCGGCGGCGACACCGCAGCCCTCGACCAGGAGGACTCCTCGACCAAGGGGCTGATCTCCTACTACCTCGATCGTCGCACGAGGAAGTAGTCACCCTCGTGACCACAAGCCCGTGACCTGAGCGGACAACAACGCGCCGGCCGTGGAGAGTTCTCCGCGGCCGGCGCTCCGTGTCAGGTGTCCGCGGGACCCGCGACGCGGGGAGGGTCCCCTCCGCCGGGCGATCCCATGACTGTCTTCCTCACCTCGTGCTTCGAACGCGCTCACGCACTCCGCTCGGCCCGCTCGATCAGAAGAGGGAAAACGCACTCACGGGTCAGCGGTGCAATGTCACTGTCCTGAAGAGACTCTTCCGGGCGGCTCCATCGCAGTTCTTCGATCTCCGCCCGAGGAGAAATGCCGGCCAGATCGTCGTCTGCCCCGGCGTGGTTCCACAGGAAGACCTCGCCCACCAGCTCATGCCCTGCTTCATTGGCCGCCTGGGTCTCCCACCTGCCCAAATACTCGAGCCCCGGCCGCGGGATGTCCACACCGAGCTCCTCACGGACTTCCCGAACGGCGGCGTCGAGCGCCGATTCGTGCGGCTCGGGTTTGCCTCCGGGGAACATGAAGCTGTGGGTTCCGCGCTTGCGAACGGTCAGGACCCGCCCCTGCTGGTCCGTCACGACAACTGCTGAAACGGTGATTCGTGGCATGACCCCCACCTTATTGCCCCACGAGGGGCCGGACGACGCCGCGTTTCATCGGAACTCGTTCGGTCGTGGAGGTCTTCTGCACCTGTATCCCGCGGTACCGCACTTCTGTATCCCGCGGTACCGCACGTCGGCCACGAGCTCGACGGCCATGGCGCGAGGCGTCATCAACCGGTTCATCGATGAGGCTCGAACCGGCGGGTCCGGTATATTGGCCCGTGGAAATAACCCTCGAAATCAAGCAGGGAGTACGCCGAAAACTCATGTCGAAGATCATCTACACCCACACCGACGAAGCGCCGCTGCTGGCGACCTACTCATTCAAGCCCATCGTGGAGGCGTACGCGAACAGCGCTGGCGTTGATATCGAGACCCGGGACATCTCGCTCGCCGGCCGCATCCTCGCCCAGTTCAACGATGTCCTGCCCGAGGACCAGCGAGTCAATGATGCCCTGGCCGAATTGGGAGAGCTTGCCAAGACCCCCGAGGCCAACATCATCAAGCTGCCGAACATCTCGGCCTCCGTGCCCCAGCTCAAGGCCGCCATCAAGGAACTGCAGGCTGACGGCTACGACCTGCCGGACTACCCCGACGAGGTCAAGTCCGATGCGGACGCCGATGCCCGGGCTCGCTACGACAAGGTCAAGGGATCTGCCGTCAACCCCGTGCTGCGTGAGGGCAACTCGGACCGCCGTGCCCCGCAGTCGGTCAAGAACTACGCCAGGAAGAACCCGCACACCATGGGCGCCTGGTCGAAGGACTCCAAGACCAACGTCGCGACCATGGGTGCCGACGACTTCAAGTCCAACGAACAGTCCGTGATCATGCCCTCGGACGACACCCTGACGATCCGCTTCACCGGCGAGGACGGAACGCAGAAGGTCCTCAAGGACGGTTTGAAGGTCCTCAAGGACGAGATCGTCGACGGCACGGTGATGCGCGCGGCCGCTCTGGATGAGTTCCTGGCCGCCCAGGTTGCGCGTGCACGCGAGGAGGATGTCCTCTTCTCGGTTCACCTCAAGGCGACGATGATGAAGGTCTCCGATCCGATCCTGTTCGGTCACGCGGTCAAGGCGTACTTCTCGGACGTCTTCGAGACCTACGGCGACAAGCTCGCCGCCGCCGGCCTCTCCCCCAACAATGGTCTGGCCTCGATTCTGAACGGATTGGATCTCCTCGACGAGGAGACCGCCCGAGGCGTCAAGGAGGGAATCGAGCGCGGACTCGAGGAAGGCCCGTCTCTGGCGATGGTCGACTCCCGCAAGGGCATCACCAATCTGCACGTTCCCTCGGACGTGATCGTGGACGCGTCCATGCCAGCCATGATCCGCACCTCCGGCCACATGTGGGGCGCCGACGACGACGAACACGACACCCTCGCGGTGCTCCCGGACTCCTCGTACGCGGGCGTGTACCAGGCCGTGATCGAGGACTGCCGCGACAACGGAGCCTTCGATCCGACGACCATGGGGTCGGTCCCCAACGTCGGCCTGATGGCCCAGAAGGCCGAGGAATACGGTTCCCACGACAAGACCTTCGAGATCGAGGGCAAGGGCGTCGTCGAGGTCCTGAACTCCGCGGGAGAGGTTCTGATCTCCCACGAGGTCGAGACCGGCGACATCTGGCGCGCATGCCAGACCAAGGACGTCGCGGTGCGTGACTGGGTCAAGCTGGCCGTCCGTCGCTCGCGCGATGCGGACACGCCCGCCGTGTTCTGGCTCGATGAGGAACGCGCCCACGACAGGAACCTCATCGCCAAGGTCGAGGAGTACCTCAAGGACGAGGACACGGAGGGCTTGGACCTCCGCGTCCTCTCCCCGATCGATGCCACCAAGTTCTCGATCGACAGAATCCGTCAGGGCCTCGACACGATCTCCGTGACCGGCAACGTGCTCCGCGACTACCTGACCGATTTGTTCCCCATCCTCGAGCTCGGGACCTCGGCCAAGATGCTGTCCATCGTGCCGCTCATCAATGGCGGCGGACTGTTCGAGACGGGTGCGGGCGGTTCGGCTCCCAAGCACGTGCAGCAGCTTGTTGAAGAGAACCACCTGCGGTGGGATTCGCTCGGTGAGTTCCTCGCACTGGCCGCGTCCTTCGAGCACCTGGCCAGCACGACCGGCAACGATCGTGCACAGATCCTCGCGAACACCCTCGACGCCGCGACCGGCACCTTCCTCGAGGAGAACAAGTCCCCCTCGCGCAAGGTCGGGGAAATCGACAACCGCGGCAGCCACTTCTACTTGGCCACCTACTGGGCCGAGGAATTGGCCGCACAGACTCGGGACACGGATCTCGCGGAGCTTTTCTCCGAAATCTCCGAGAGCCTGAAGTCCAATGAGGACAAGATCGCGCAGGAGCTGCTGGACGTCCAGGGCTCCCCCGTCGAGTTGGGAGGCTACTACTGGCCTCAGGACGCCAAGGCCGACTCGGCCATGCGCCCGTCCGAAACCCTCAACGGGATTCTGGCCCGGCTCACGAAGTAACGGACCGAACAACACCGAGAGCCCCGAATGCCGTGGCATTCGGGGCCCTCGTTCATTCTGTCACCGCAAGGTCCTCAACGCGCCGTCCGCCGGACGGCACGTGCCCCGGGGCTCGACCTCACGAGCCCCGGGGCACTTGTCGTTGGGGACGTATACCGGCTCCCTTACCGCTGGTCGCGGCGGTTGCCTTCCTCGTCCACCTCGATTTCTTCCTTGCGGACCTCGCCGGAAACGGTCTCGGTCTCCTCATGGGACTGCTTGCCGACGTGAACGCGCTCGGTCGCCACCGTCTCGGTGTCGACGACCGGCCGCTCCTCGTAGGCGGTGACCGAAACTTCTTCGTCCTGGCCGAATTCTTTGCCATCGACCGGCTGGTGCGCCTCGGGCGAGTCAGGGTCGATCTTGGTGCGCTCGACCTGCACCTCCTCGCGGCGGACCGGGACCTCCACCGTTTCCGTATCCGTGGTCACGTGCTTGCGCAAGCGAACCTGGCCGGTTTCACGGCGCTCGGTCTGGTCGGTCGCGGCCAGACGCTCCTCGTGGGCGACGACGTCGTTGTCCGATGCGCCGTGGCGGCCGGTTCCGGCCTGTCCCGCGGCTTCGGACCTCTCCGCGGTTTCGGGCCGGTCTGCGACGCCGTCGCGGGTGTCCGCGGCCGCGGCCTCGGGCTGACCGCTGCTGTGACGTCCCGTGCCCGCCTGGGCCGAGTCGCGGTCGTCTGCCCCGCCAGCGGCCGAAGTGCCAGCGGCGGCGGTCCCCGCAGCAGCCGTACCGGCCGCCGCGGTGCCTGCCGCTGCGGTTCCGGCAGCGTTTCCGTGGTCGCCGCTCTGACCAGCGCGTGCGTCTGCGGACTGGTCGTCGCGGGAGCCGTCCTCGTCACCACGGCCCGATGCGTCGCCGCGTCCGGAGGCATTGCCATCGAGCGAGTAGTACTCGTAGATGCGCTGCTCCTCGTCGGGGCTCAGGGAGCCATCGTCATCGATGTTCGGGGCATCCTTGACGAATTCTTTGTCGAAGGGGACCGTCAGTCCCTTGTCGGAGGCTTCTGCCTGGTTCAGCGGAACGAAGGTTTCCTTGGAACCGAACAGGCCCGTATTGACGGTTGCAAACGTGGGCTCATTGGTCTGGTCGTCGAGATAGATCTCGCCGACCTTGCCGATCTTCTCGCCATTGTTTCCGTACACCGTGCTGTTGCGCAGGGACTCAATGTTCTGGTTATTGGTCATGGTCACTACCTTCTTTTGTTGGTTGGACGAAATTACCAATCCACATTCGAAATCAAATGACTTCGGCTTATGCGTTCAATCTATCCACATGCGCACCCACGGTCAATGATTCGCCGGACGGCTAGGGAAGATCCCAGGTTGGGGCAACGGATTCGCCGCGATATCCACTCGCGTTCATCCCCCAGCCACGTGCCGGATACCCGCTTTGCCAGAATGTCCATCTACGTCACACTGCCGCATATTTGCACATTTGAGTCGGAAGGAGTCGGCAGTCCTCGGGCAATTGTCAGACTTTGAAATCCACGTCACGATCCGCAAAAGAGCCCGAAACCGCATCGACGAGAGTCAATCCAGTTCCGGGCTCTTCCCGCAAGCGATCAGGCGCTGGGGTACGCCGATTAGTGCAGTTCGGCGCCTTCGCGCGCGAGCCTCTTGCGCTCCAGCGGCAGGAAATCTCCCTCGTGGAGGCTCGATTCGATGTCCTCGAGGCTACGCCCCCGGGTTTCGGGAACCCGGTAGTAGATCACGATCCACGCGATCACGTTGAGCGCCGCGTACACCATCATTGCCCCTCCCGGCGACAGGAAATTGACCAAGGTCAGGGCGGTGGAGGTGACCACCAGATTCGATCCCCAGAGCGCCATGGCGTGAAGACTCGTGGCCGAGGTGCGAATTTTCAATGGATACAGCTCGGAACCCATGAGCCAGCCGACCACCTGGATGCCGCCCGCCTGGAACACCATGAACAGCATGAGGAAGATCAGCATCAGCGGGATGTTCGGGTGGTCGCCTCCCATGAACAGGGTCAGGCCGAAGAGGGCAATCCACAGGGCGGCGAAGGGCAGGGTCCACAGCATGAGGGTCCTGCGGCCCATCCGGTCGACGATGAACCTACCGATGGCCGTCATGACCACATACACGAGACCGACCATCACGTTGATGCTGAGCCCGATATCGGACGGCAGACCCACGTGCGTGAGAAGCGTCGGGGTGTAGTAGATCATCATTTCCAACCCGGTGATCTGGGTGAAGACGGCCACGGCGACGCCGGCGATGATCGCCGGGCGCATCCACTTCTCGCTCAGCATGGCCGACCATTCACTCTTGGCGGCCTGCCGCTGCTCCTCCCGGCGGGTCTTCTCGATCTCGCGGATTTCCTTCTTCGCCGACTTCTCGCTCGGACGGACCCATTCGAGAACCTCGGTCGCCGTATCGACTTCTCCCTTGCTGACGAGCCACCGCGGACTCTCTGGCAGCGGAATCATGCCAAGCACCAGCACGATCGCGGGGATCGCGGCCACAACGATCTTCCAGTGCCATTCGACGTCGCGGAGAAAGAAGTTGACGAGGGCCGCGGAGAGGATACCGACGCCGATCGCAATGTTGAAGAAGGTCACGTAGCTGCCGCGTTTGTTCTTGGGCGCCAGCTCGGAAATATACGTCGGGATCGTTTGGGTCGACCCGCCGACGGCGAGGCCGAGAAAGAAGCGGCTGGCCATCATGACGTAGGGGTTCGGTGAGATGGCGCAGAAAACGACGCCGGCCACGAAGACCGAGGCCACCGCCATGATGGTCACCCGACGCCCGAAACGACGGGCGAAGAAGCTCGCCCCCAGGGCTCCGACAACGGCACCGGCAAGAATGAATGAGGTGATGAACTCGGCCGTGACACCGTGTTCGCTGACGCCGTAGTCGTCGGCGATCTGGGCCAGGGTTCCGGAAATGACGCCGGTGTCGTATCCGTAGAGGAGCCCGCCGAGAGCCACGAGCAACGATGCGGAAATGACCCTGAGCCGCGCGGTGCGGCGAGGTTCCTGGCTCATCGCTGCGGAGCGCAGCTGGCCCGTGTCCGGAGAGTGCGACCCCTTCCCCTCGGGCGACGGAGAAGATGAACTTTCAGTAGTCAATCGTGTCCTCCTGACAGCACGTCGGACTGAATTCACTTCCGGACGGTGCCGAGGACCCGCCACTCTTCCGACCAACGGGCTCCACCGGTCGATCCAGGAGTGAGGCAAAAAAGGCGGGGCGCCGCAGTATACGTGCTCTGCGACGCACCGCCTTGTGCTTACTCCAAGGTTAGCAACAGGAAATTCCCATCGACAAGAGCCAGTGCACCCTCCACGGGTGGTGCCGGGAGTCTCCACGGAGGTCATCCCGCTGCGTCGTCACGCCGCGTCGGAGCTCCCGGTTGCGCTTGCGACAGCCGGCCCCGTCGCGCCCGCGCGCCGGCACAGGGCGTCGGGTGGATCAGGCCTTGCTCCTCTGAGGCTGCAGGGACTGCACATCGGCATCCATCAGGTCCACCGGCTTCGAACGGGTCACGAGCTTGTGCACGAGCCACACCAGGAGGAACACCGGCAGACCGATGTAGGAACTCAGGACATGGAACAGCTCACCGTTGAACACGGCCTCGTAATTCTGCCCCAGGATCACCACGATGCAGAGCACGAAGGCAACGATGGGCCCCAGCGGGAACAGGGGCGCCTTGTACGGGAGATCCTTCAGGTCATAGCCCTGGGCGACGTAGGCGCGTCTGAATTTGTAATGACACACCGCAATCCCGACCCACACGATGAACCCCGAGAGGCCGGAGATATTGACCAGCCACGTGTAGGCCGCGCCCTCACCGATGACGGCCGTAATGAACCCTGCCAACCCCACCGAGGCTGTCGCGAGCAGAGCCGGCATGGGGACGCCGCGCTTGTTGACCTTGCGGAAGATCTTCGGAGCCTTGCCCTCCAGCGCCAGCGACAGCAGCATGCGGGCGGACGCGTACAGTCCGGAGTTTCCTGCGGAAAGGATCGCCGTGAGGATCACGGCGTTCATGAGCGAGGCCGCGAAGGCGATGCCGGCCCGCTCGAAGACGAGGGTGAAGGGCGAGTACGCGATATCGGATTCGTTGCTCCGCAACAGGTTCGGGTCGGTGTAGGGAATCAGGAAACCGATCACGATGATCGCGCCGACGTAGAAGAGCATGATGCGCCAGAAGACCGAGCGCAGGGCCTTGGGGACGTCCCGCCGGGGGTTCTCGGCCTCACCGGCCGCGACACCGATCATCTCGGTCCCTTGGAAAGAGAACCCGGCAATCATGAAGACGGAGATGATCGACAGGAAACCACCGTTGAAGGGCGCTTCCTTCTCGGTCCAGTTCGAGAAGCCCGGAGAATCGCCCCCGAGGATCCCGAAAATCATCAGGACGCCGGCCGCCAGGAAGACGATGACGGCCGCGACCTTGATCGCAGCCAGCCAGAATTCTCCTTCGCCGTACGCGCGCGAGGACATGGCGTTCAAGGTCGTGAGAAGGATCAGGAAGACGCCGGCCCAGACCCAGCCGGGGACGTCCGGAAGCCAGAAGGACATGATGAGGCCCGCAGCCACCAGTTCCGCCGCAACCGTGATCGCCCAGTTGAACCAGTAGTTCCACCCCATGGCGAAGCCGAAGGAAGGACTCACGAAACGCGTCGCGTAGCTCTGGAAGGATCCCGCGATGGGAAGGTGGGCGGCCATTTCGCCGAGTGACTGCATGAGCAGCAGCACCATGACTCCGATCACGGCGTAGGCGGCCAACGCACCGCCCGGACCCGCGCTGGCGATCGTGCCGCCGGAGGCGAGGAAGAGACCGGTCCCGATAGCGCCGCCAATCGCGATCATCTGCATATGACGATTGCGGAGGCCGCGCTTGAGGCCTTCTGATGTGAAGGATTCCAGCTTGTCGTCACTATTGGACACGAATACCCCCGAGGGTCGAACGCCAAAGTCAACCTAGGTTACCACCGGATCCGTGCGTTGCGGCGGTGTCCGGGACGAATGCCAGCCCTCCGATCCCCGCACTTCGGCGGCTGCCTGGGCAAACGAAGAGCCCGCCACGACGCCTGCGCGTCGGTGCGGGCCCTTCGGAAGCCGGTTCGGTGGGCGCCTAGCTGCGCGCGGCGGCCATGGCCGAGTCGTAGTCCGGTTCCTCACCGATCTCGGGGACCAGCTGGGTGTGCACGACTTCGCCCCGCGGGCTGATGACGACGACCGAGCGGGCCAGGAGCCCCTCCATCGGGCCGTCGGTGATGCGCACGCCGTAGTCGTCTCCGAAAGTCGAGCGGAAACCCGACGCCGTGACGACGTTGTCGATGCCCTCTGCGCCGCAGAAGCGTCCGAGGGCGAACGGCAGATCGTTCGACACGCACACCACGGACACGTTCTCGAGGCCTGCGGCCTCCTCGTTGAACTTGCGGACGCTGGCCGCACAGACCCCGGTGTCCACCGAGGGGAAGATGTTCAGGACGATGGTCTGCCCCTCGAAATCGTTCTCGGTGACCTCGCCGAGGTCCGTCCCTGCCAAGGTGAATGCCGGCGGCGTCGTCCCGGTTTCGGGCAGTTCGCCCGAGGTCTGCGTGGGGTTGCCCTTGAAGGTGATTTCAGCCATGTGTATTCCTCTGTCTCGTGACGTCGTTGTGCTCGGTGATGGATGGTGCCTAGTTCGTCTTCTCGGCTACCTGGCGCTGGATGCGGGACAGCATGCCGCTCATCCCATTCAACCTCAAAGGGCTCACGGCCTGTGTGAGGGAGAGCCTCAACGGCAGGTCGGACGGGACTCCCGCGACGACGTCGGCCGACGCGCCGTCGAGCCCCTCCTGGAGGATCCCGGCGAAACCACGGGTCGTCGGCGCCTCGGGTGGGGCGGAGAAGTACAACCGCACGGTGTCATCGTCCTCGACCTCGGTGATCAGGAAGATCGGAGACTGACATTCGGGAACCGGCTCCAGAAGTTCGGGGTGGTCCTGAAACCTGGACGGCAGTTCCGGCAAGCCATTGCTGAATTCCAGGAGGAGTTGCAGACGGTCCTGCGGCGGCAGTTCCGCGAATTCGTCCACAATCTCCTGGAGCGCTGCGGGGAGTTCGGTTGCGGTCTCGGTCATGATGCTGCGGGGGCCTCTCCTGGTTCGTCGCCCTGAACGATGGGCACGCGCACGGCATTGCCCCATTCCGTCCAGGACCCGTCGTAATTGCGGACATTGTCGAAGCCGAGCAGGTGCTCGAGCACGAACCACGTGTGGCTCGATCGTTCACCGATGCGGCAGTAGGCGATGATGTCCTGATTCGGTTCGAGTCCCAGTTCCTGCTGATAGATGGTTCGCAGTTCGTCGGCGGACTTGAAAGTTCCGTCTTCGTTGGCCGCCCGGGCCCAGGGCACGGAGCGAGCGGTAGGAATGTGGCCTCCCCGCAACGCCCCCTCCTCGGGGTAGTTCGGCATGTGGGTCCGGCGACCCGTGTATTCGTCGTCGCTGCGGACGTCGATCATGGGCACCGTTCCGATGCTCTCGCGAACCTGGGGCAGGTAGGCGCGAATGCGCGCGTCGTCGCGGGCGACGACCGGGTACTCACCGGGAGCCGGCGAAGGAACCTCGGTCGTGATGTCGCGCCCTTCCTCGATCCACTTGGCCCGTCCGCCGTCCATGAGGCGAACGTCCTCGTGCCCGAACAGAGTGAAGACCCACAGCGCGTAGGCCGCCCACCAGTTCGACTTGTCACCGTAGACCACGATGGTCGAGTCCCGGCCGATGCCCTTGTCCGACATGAGCCGCGCGAAGGCCTCTCCATCCACGTAGTCACGCGTCACCGGGTCGTTGAGCTCCGTATGCCAATCGACCTTGACCGCGCCAGGGATGTGCCCCGTCTCGTAGAGGAGCACGTCCTCATCGCTCTCGACGAGCACAACGTCCGGGTCCTTGGCGTGCTCCGCGACCCACTCCGTGCTCACGAGTCGTCCCGGATGCGCATAGGCGGCGAACTTCGCACTGGTGTCATTCGGTACTGGCACTTTTCCTCCATCGGATCGTGGGAATTCTGCTTGAGGGAACGCGTGCAGCGACCTCTGTTATTCCCGAATCTACAGCTTTCCCCCGCGAGACGCTTGGGGTCATGTTTCGCACTGTGAAGGGTGCTTACCCGCATCGGCCAAAGGCTCCTACGCTGAAATTCCAGTCAGACAGACCGTCGGGAACGACGAGATCCACTCCCCTCGCCGAATTCCTAATGAGATTCACCCCCAACGTTTCGAATGAGGAGCAGGATGAGCCAGCGTCAAGTGCACCTTGCGGCACATTTCCCCGGTGTCAACAACACCACCGTGTGGTCGGATCCCCAGTCCGGCTCCAACATAGACTTTTCCAGTTTCGAGCACTTCAGCCGGGCGGCAGAACGCGGCCTGTTCGACTTCGTGTTCCTGGCGGAGGGCCTTCGTCTGCGCGAGCACAAGGGCGAGGTCTTCGACCTGGACACCGTGGGCCGTCCGGAGACCGTCACGGTCCTCTCGGCCCTGTCCGCCGTGACCCGCCGTCTCGGCCTGGTGGGGACTCTCAGCGCGACTTTCAACGAGCCCTACGACCTGGCACGCAAGCTGGCGACTCTGGACCACGTCTCCGCGGGGCGGGCCGGCTGGAACGTGGTGACCACGAATGACGCGTTCACCGGTGAAAACTTCCGTCGGGGCGGGTATCTGGATCGTGCGGACAGATACCGCAGGGCCGTGGACTTCATCCATGCGGCCCGCAGCATGTGGGATTCCGACGCGGGGCCCTTCGATTTCTCCTCCGAGTTCTTCTCGATCTTCGGAAACTTCCCGGTCCCCTCGAGCCCGCAGACCCACCCGGTTCTCTTCCAGGCCGGTGACTCGCCGGAGGGCCGCGACTTCGCGTGCGCCAATGCCGACGCCATCTTCACCCGTCATGCGGCGCTCGAGGACGGCAAGGCGTTCTACGCCGACATCACCGAGCGTCTCGCCCGATTCGGGCGGTCCGAGGACGACCTGAAGGTCTACCCCGGGGTCACCTTCATCATCGGTGACACCCACGAGGCCGCCGTCGAACGGTCACGGTCGGTCGCTTACCAGCAGGTCTCCGGGCCCGGTGCGATCGCGTTCCTCGAGAGGCAATGGGGCAGGGACCTGAGCGCCTACGATCCGAACGGACCCCTGCCGGACATCGAGCCCGACGACGGTTCGGGGAATCTCTCGCAGGGAAGGGTCCAGCACGTCAAGGACCCGCGCCCCCTGATCGAGGAATGGCGGCGGCTGGCGAGGGACAAGAACCTGTCGATCCGCGACCTCGTCGTCGAGGTCTCCACACGCCACGGGTTTGTGGGCACTGCCGACGAAATCGCCGGGAGCATGGACGAATACATCCAGGAGCGCGCCGCCGACGGGTTCATCCTGATCCCGCACCTGACCCCCGGTGGGCTCGATGAATTCGTCGACACCGTGGTCCCGGCGCTTCAGGCCCGCGGCGTCTACCGGGACGAGTACCCCGGGGACACTCTCCGCGACAGCATGGGCCTCCCCGGGCCCACGCCGGCGGACCAGTGGGCGGCCGCGCGGGAAGCCTCAGATCAGCCAGTGGGAAAGTAGGAAGAACATCATGAACTTGCCTCTTGCCGTGGCCATTGCCCCGCAGGCGACCACGGAATTCAATGCACTCACCTCTGTCATCCGGCAGGCGGACTCGACGGCCGGTGGAGAGCTCCCGGTCCGGTGGCTGGTGCTCCGGGATGACTTCGTCTCGGGCGCGGATGCCCTGACGGTCTCGGCGTGGCTCGCCCCGCAATCGGAACGCATCGAACTGGTTCCGGAGGTCCCGGTCACCCACAACGAGCCCTTTCACGTCTCGACGGCCACGGCCACGCTGGACTTCGCCTCGACGGGTCGGGCCGGGTACTCCCCCTCGGTCCAGACCGATCCCTCCGCCGCGTCGGCCGTCGGCAGGCGTTCGGCGGCCGGTGCGGATGCGGTCTGGGACGAAGCCGGCGACGTCGACGACGTCGTCCACCGCCTGTGGGCCTCCTGGGAACCCGATGCCGTCATCCGGGACGAAGCCACGGGTCGCTTCATCGATCGGGACAAGGTGCACTACGTGGACTTCACGGGCACCGATTCCGTCGGCGAAGAATTCACCGTCAAGGGGCCCTCGATCACGCCTCGGCCGCCGCGCGGCGAGTTGCCGGTCCTCGTCCGGGTCTCCGACGACGCCTCCGCGCGGGCCGCGGCGCGGTTCGCCGACGTCGCCGTCCTGGATGCCGATGCGTTCACGGATGCCGAGACCGGTCGACGTCTTCTCGACGCGGTCGCGACCGGTCCTGCCCGGCCGACGGTGCTGCTGTCCGTGGCGTTGACCGAGGAAGGCAGAACCGCTCGTGGCGAGGCCACGGCCTCGGTCCTGTCCGCCTTGGTGGACGAGGCGAATGAGCTGGTGGGAGTCGAGTCTGCTGCTGAGGCCACGGACGTCGCCGGCGTCGAGGGGATCCTGCTCGATGCTCCCACGCCCGACGCCGCAGTCGCGGCGCTGTCCGGTGGCGAGCGGGCGAACTGACGTGGGCTCCACGATCGTCTTCGTGGGAGGCGGCCCGAAGACCACAGGAATCCTTCTGTCCCTGGCGGCCTCCCTGCGTCAGGATTCCTCACGTGGCGGTCCCCTGGACATCCATGTGATCGACCCGTACCGGGTCGGCGGCGGCCGGATTTGGCGACACGAGCAGTCCCCGACGCTGTGGATGAACTCCGTCGCGCGAGACGTCACCATCTTTCCGGATTCCGATGCCTCGCTGTCCGCCGCCCCCGTGACCGGGCCCGACCTCGCAACCTGGGTCGCAGGCGAAGGCCGCGAAGAGCTGGAGCGGCGGGGGCTCGGCCCCGACGCCGACCGTCTGACCCCGACCAGTTTCGCCCCGCGGCAGGTTCAGGCCGCCTATT
Source organism: Rothia koreensis (assembly GCF_004136575.1). Lineage (GTDB taxonomy): Bacteria > Actinomycetota > Actinomycetes > Actinomycetales > Micrococcaceae > Rothia > Rothia koreensis. The sequence goes on along the minus strand of NZ_NOIQ01000001.1, from coordinate 245,701 downwards.
TGGCCTGGGCCTTCGACCGCGCCATTGCACACATGCCCGAGAACGTGCGCGTCCACGTGCACCGCTCGACCGCGTCCCGGATCGTTCCCTCACAGGGCCGACGAAGGGTCGTTCTCGACGGTTCTGCGGGCGAGGACGAAATCATCGCGGACGTGGTGGTCCTGGCCCAGGGGTTCATCGAAATCATGGACGATCCGGACACCACGGCCATGAAATCCGCGGCCGAGCGGCACGGGCTGACCTACATCGCTCCCGGATACACCGCCGACGTCGATCTGTCCTCCTTGCTTCCCGGCCAGGACGTGCTCGTACGCGGGTTCGGACTGGCCTTCGTGGACGCGATGATGATGCTGACCGAGGACCGGGGCGGGGTCTTCCGCGGGAAGGGCAAGGAGACGCGGTACGTCCCCTCGGGCCGGGAGCCGGTCCTGTGGGTCGGCTCCCGGCGCGGCGTTCCCTACCGCTCCAAGCTCGGCTATCTTCCCGAAGGGATGCGTGTGGGTCCGACCCGCTACATGACGCGAGACAATGCGGCGTCGTTGGCCGAGGAGCGAGACGCCGGTGCCGAGGCGGCGCTGAGCGTTCAGGACGACATCATGCCGCTGGTCGACATGGAGTTGTTCGTTGCCCACTATTCCGAACTCGCGTACCGGCACCCGGAGCGCGTCGACTTCGACATCGAGGACGTCCGGGACAAGGGCGACGAGTGGTGCGCCGTGTTCCTCGAGGGCCGCACGGAGGATGCTGCCGCTGCCCGTGCGGCAGCCGACGAATGGGCCCGGGATCGCACGCCCGATCCGCGGGATCATTACGATCTCGGCACGATAGACCGCCCGCTGCGGGGGATGGAATTCGGAAGCCTCACCGACGTCGAGAACACGGTCGCCCAGCATGTACGCCAGGACATCGATCGTGCCGCCGACCCGGCGTGGTCCCAGGATTCTGCACGCTTCCATGCCCTTGTCGGTGCGTACTACGTGGTCCGTGAACTCGTGAGCCAAGGCGTTTTCTCGGCCGAGGACAGGATCCAGAATTTCGACGCCGGGTTCCACGGCCTGTTCTCCTATATCGCCTCCGGTCCCCCGCCGCAGAGGCTCGAGAACCTGCTTGCCCTCCACCGGGCCGGACTGGTCAGGTTCCTGGGCCCCGACACGGAGGTGGGGCTGCGCCACGGACGCTTCGAGACGACGGCGGGTTCCTGCCCGGAGACCGTCTCGGCCCCGAGCCTGTTCGACGCGCGATTGGCCAGGATCAGCGCAGAGCGCGCAAAGGACGAACTCCTGCGGGATCTCATCGACCGGGGCGAGCTCAGGCTCGAGAACAGCGGCGGAGCGGCGGCAAAGTTCCTGATCGATGCGACCAACCGCGCCCTCGACGCCTCCGGCGCGCCCCAGGACAATCTCCTCATGGTGGGACCATCGGTCGCGGGCTCGGTCGAGGAAGCCTTCACTCGGCCCGGGACCGACGCCCACGTGTTCCGGGACAACGAGCGACTCGCGCAGCGGCTGCTGGCCGCGGTTCAGCTCGAGTCGCCAGCAGGAGTTTCCTGAATCGGGTCCGTGCCGTCCCGGGCATCCTGCGGCTCGGGAAGAGGCGCGCGAATCACCAGGACGACGACGACCGCGGCGATCACGAGCGCCGTCACCGCAACCGGCAGTGGAAGCACCGGGTCCAGAAGCACCAGGACGGCTCCCAGAGGCAGAGCGGTGTTGACCAGCCGATCCGCGTGTTTCCTGATCGCGATCCACCAGATGCCGACCAGGAATACCGCGACCGGGACCGCCACGGCGTAGGACGCCGCCACTGGGGCGATGTGCGATGCATCGGACAGCGCGTCGATCTCGAGTTCGATGCCGACCGAAAACGCCCCCGCGGCTGCGAAGACGAAGTAATGCCAGTAGCCATATCGTAGCGATTCGGCGAAGGACGAGATGGCGCGGTGGTGGGGCGGCCAGAAGTACACCCACCACAACCCGGCGGTCACCACGAAGGCCAGAACCCCCATGGCGATCATCTCGCCCAGGTGTTCGGTGTCGTGCAATCCTTCGATGATCGCGTTGGCCGAGCCCGCCAAGGATTCCCCGAGCAGAATGAGGGTGAAACATCCGTATCGTTCGGTGATGTGGTGCGGGTGCCACGTGGTCCGGCCTCGGGTCTCGGCCACGACCGGCACGGAAATCTCCGCGAGCATCAGGATCACAAAGACCACCATCTGCGGCACCTGCGCATCGATGGTCAGCCAGGCGACCCACAGCACCTGGACCACGAGGATGCCCGCCGCGTACCAGCGCGCGGCCCGGGAGGCGACGTCCCCGCGACGAGACGCACGGACCCACTGAAAAACCATCGCAACGCGCATCACCACGTACCCACCGACCAGGATGGTGTACTCGCTCTCGGCGAAGGCAGGCTCCAGCCCGGCGGCCAGAACCAGCACTCCGGCCATCTGGACGAAGGTGACCACTCTGTACAGCCAGTCGTCCGTGTCGAAGGAGGTCGCGAACCAGGTGAAATTCATCCAAGCCCACCAGATCGCGAAGAAGACCATCAGATAGTGGACCAGGCCGTTGACCACGTCCCCTTCGCTCATCAGGTGGTGCAGATTCTGTGCGGCCGTGCTGACCGCCACCACGAACACCAGGTCGAAGAAGAGTTCCAAGGTGCTCGCGGCCCGATTCGGCTCGGAAGGATCGCGTGGTCGCATGGGAACGAGTCGAAGGCCGTCCCCGGCGCGTGAGGGAGTCATGTGGTGCCTGCCTGCTGGTCGACTGCGAAGATCTGAGGAAGGTTTCTTACCCTATCTTGTTGCCCGACCGACGCGAGCCGGCCCGGGCGAATTCGCGTGGGAATGGGGCTTCGTGGGCAACGCCGTCTCGCCTGGGGCACGGCGACGCTTGGGCCCGGACGCGGCCGGCGAGGCGGCGGCACGCGCAACCAGGTACTGCACGGGTCTGCTGTCGCTGGTCGGCGGCCGACACATTCGAAACAAGTTTGACCCAAATCACACTCGGACGGTCGATCACTGCATTGCCGCCCGTTCACGGTGGTGGCACAATCATCCTTCGTGAATACGACATGTGGTTCTCATTCGAACCATTTTCCCTCGTCAAATAGCGATTCTTCACCGGAGGACGAACCACTTCCGGAGGATGGCCAGCACCCGGGCAATGACCCCCACCCGGAGGCCGCCGCCACGAACCGGACCATGGCCCTCCCTCTCGACGCGCCTCGACCTCGGTCCAAGGCGCCCGCCGCTCTCGTGGTCGCCGCGATGGGCGTCGTCTTCGGCGACATCGGGACCAGCCCCCTCTACTCGATGCAGACGGTCTTCAGCATTCACGGTGGTGCGGTCCGTGCGACGTCGGAGGACGTCCTGGGCGTGATTTCGATGGTCATCTGGTCCCTGCTGCTCATCGTGACCCTGGCGTACATCGGTTTCATCATGCGCGCGGACAACCACGGCGAGGGCGGCATCCTTTCCCTCGCGGCCCTGATCCGACACAAACTCGGCAAGACCTCGCACCGCGCAGGCGCCGCCGTCGTCCTCGCCATCATCGGGGCCTCCCTCTTCTACGGCGACTCCCTGATCACGCCCGCCATCTCCGTGATGAGCGCGATCGAGGGGATCGAAGTCGTGGATCCGGGATTCGCCGAGTACATCGTTCCGCTTTCCGCACTGATCCTCACCGGCCTCTTCGTCGCCCAACGATGGGGAACCGGCAAGATCGGCAAGGCCTTCGGCCCGGTCATGGTCGTGTGGTTCCTCGTCCTGCTGGTTCTGGGCGTGCCCAAGGTCGTCGAGAATCCTTCGGTACTCCGAGCGCTCTCGCCGACCTACGCCATCGCCTTCGCTCTGGACAGACCCTTCATCGCGTTCGTCGCTCTGGGCGCGGTGGTCCTGGCCGTGACCGGCGTGGAAGCCCTCTATGCGGACATGGGCCACTTCGGCCGGCGGCCCATCATGCTGGGTTGGCTGTATCTGGTGCTCCCCGCCCTGGCCGTGAACTACCTCGGTCAGGGAGCGATGATCCTCGACAATCCCTCGACCATCACCAACCCGTTCTTCAACCTGGCCCCGCAGTGGGCCAGAATCCCTCTCGTGGCTCTGGCCGCCTGCGCGACCATCATCGCTTCCCAGGCGGTCATTTCCGGCGCATTCTCCGTGTCTCGCCAGGCCACGCGCTCATCCCTGCTTCCCCGCTTGCGCGTGGTGCAGACGTCCCGTGAGCAAGGGGGCCAGATCTACATGCCCACCGTGAATATCCTGTTGTTCCTGGGCGTCCTCACGCTCGTGCTGGTCTTCCGTTCCTCCGGAAACCTGGCGGCGGCGTACGGACTCTCCGTGACAGGGACCCTGCTGCTCGAACTCTCCTTGTTCCTGCTGCTGGCCCAGGCCGTGTGGAAATGGCCGTTCGCCAAGGTCGCGGCGCTGGCGGTCTTCGTCGGCGGCCTCGAGATTCTGCTGTTCGGCGCGAATGCGGTCAAGGTTCTCTCCGGCGGCTGGTTGCCGTTGCTCATCGCGGCGTGCTTCGTCGTCGTCATGATGACGTGGAAGCGCGGCTCACGCATCATGTGGGGCCGGAGGGCCTCGATGGAAGGGCCCATCGAAGCCTTCGCTGAGCAGCTCGCGCAGTCCACCGTCCAGCGCGTTGCCGGGCTGGCCGTGTACCCGCACGGAAATCCCGCCACGGTTCCCCTGGCTCTCCGGAGAAATCTCGAGTCCAATCACGTGTTGCACGAGAACTGCGTCGTCATCACGATGAAGAACATCGGCGTCCCGCATGTTCGTGCCGACCAGCGGATCACGGTCACCCACCTGGGTGAACCGGGCAACGGCATCGTGCGAATCCTGTGCAAGGTCGGATTCAACGATTCCCAGGACGTCCCCCAGGCGCTTCGACTGGCGACCATGGAATACCCGGAACTCGGCTTCGATCCGTCCGAGGCGATGTACATGCTCTCGGTGTTCCGCATCGAACCCGGGCAGGACAGTTGCATGCCGCGGCCGCAGAAGACCCTGTTCCGGTTTCTCGAGAAATTCTCGGCAAATCGGACGCAGGCCCTTCATCTTCCTCCGGAGCGGACCACGGTCATGGGCGCCCAGGCCGAACTGTAGGGGGTCTCTGCCTCAGCGAGCGCGCTCCCGGAGGTACCGACGGGCCTTCGGGGTCTCGATCAAGATCATCGTTCCACCGAGGACCCACAACGGGATCTGCACGGACATGGCCGCCTTGAACCCCTCGAGGGAATAGGTGTCCGGGGTTCCGGCGTGCATCAGGTCCAGGACCAGGCCGATGCCCAACACGGTGATCAGCGCCGCGCTGAAGCCGCCCATGTTGACCAGCCCGGTGGCGACGCCGCGCTGGCGCTTCGGTGCGTGGGTTCGCACGATGTCGAAAGCGACCATGGACAGCGGGATCCCGACGCTCATGATGACGCCGTACACGGCGGCGACCCCGAAGGGTGCCGTACCGGGCCAGATGAGCAGGACCAGCCAGGACGCGAACATGACGAGCACGCCACCGAGGGCGAGCATCACACGGTGTTCGGAATACTTGGAGAGAATCGGTCCGAAGAGCAGCGCGCCGACCATGGAAGCCACGATGGCGATGTTGAGGATCGTGTGGGCCGCGGCGTCGGAGTACCCCAAGCCGCCCGTCAGGAACGGGGTGCCCCACAGGAGCAGGAAACTGTCCGGCGCGAACATGGTCGAGAAATGGACCCAGAAGGCCAGACGAACGCCCGGCCGTTTCATGAGGGAGACCACGGCCGGTCGGATGCCGCTGGATCCCGGCCCGACCACCGGCAGGACCTCCGTGAGAATGATCGGACCGGTATCGGCCGGGAGCGTGGTTCCGGCCGTCTGGATGTCGGTTTTCCTGCCGGTCAGACGCTCGAGGATGGTTCCGGCCCCGGGGCCGTCCCGCATGGTGAGCGCGACCAGGAGAAGGATGACGACGCCGATGGCCGTCAGGCTCGCGAACCCCGAGAACCACCCGAAAGCGCCGATCACGGCGGCCAGCGGTGCCACGGCCACGAGCTGACCGACCTGCCCGGCGAGACCCGTGATCTGGTTGACCAGGGGCGTCTGCTTCCGCGTGAACCACTCGGCGACCAGGCGAACCACGGACGTGAAGATGCACGCGTCCCCCGCACCGAGGAGAATACGGGCGGCAATGGCGACGGGAATCAGGCTGGTCGCGGCCAGGACGAGTTGGCCCACGGCCATGAGGAACATGCCCGAAGCGATGACCCACGAGGTGCCGAAGCGGTCCAGGCACACTCCCACAGGGATCTGGCACAACGCGTACACGACGAGCTGAAGCACCAGAAATGAGGACAGAACCGTTGCTTCGGCCCCGAAATGGTCCTGGGCCGCGGGCCCGAGGGCCGAGAACGAGCTCCTGTTGATCAGGGCCAGCATGTATGCGGCCAGGCCAACGCCCCACATCAGCCATTTGATATGCAGTCTCCGGGTCATCATGGGTTGACTGTATCGTCCCAAGTGACCTTGAGGTCCGGAGATGACACGTCCACTCCGCTCGGCGTGCCGCGGCCGACGTCGCCGTCTCCCCCGATGACCGGACGAATCAGGCGGTCATGTCCAGCACGATCCGGCCGCGCACTCCCCCGGCCTCGAGCCGGCGGTGTGCCTCCGCCGCTTCGGCCGCCGGAAGGGTTTCGGCGACGCGCAGGGTGAGAGTTCCGTTCTCCGCCTGGTCACGCAGGGTCGACAGCATCTCTCGGTCCTCCGCCACGTCCCAGACCATGACCGGGTGCACATCGATCTCCCGGGCGCCGTCGCCCTTGTAGCCGCGGAAGGTGGCCACGGCTCCGCCGTCTTTGACCGCCGGGAGGACCTGCTCCGACTGGATCGAGGCGTCCGCCAGGCCGTCCACGCCGGAGGGGTAGAGTTCGCGGATGCGATCCGCAACATCGTCGCCGCGCCGAACGAGGTGGTCCGCGCCGAGGGTCCGCACGAGGTCCTCGTCCTTCTCCGCCGCGTCGGCGACGACTTCGAGCCCGTCGGCCTTGGCGAGCTGGATGATGTACCCGCCCAGGGTTCCGGCCGCTCCGGTCACCGCCAGGGTTTGGCCGGGTTCGAGACCCAGGAGGTCCAGCGCACGCCGTGCGGTCAGGGCGTTCATGGGCAGGGTCGAGGCCGCTGCGTCCGAAGCGTTCGACGGCGCTCGGACCACCGATCCCTGTGGCAGAACGATCTCTTCCCGATAGGCGCCGTGCTGTGCTCGCGGTTGGACGATGCCGACCACGCGGTCTCCCGGTTCGAGATCGGTGTCGGTGTCCGGGCCGAGTTCGACGACGGTTCCCGCGACATCCATACCGGGAACATCTCCGGGGTCCTCGGCCCGATCGTCCTTCGAACGCTGCCCGGCGCGGACGCTCGTATCAGTCGGGCTTACGGCGAAGGCCGTCACTGCGACCCGAATTTCTCCCGGCCCGAGGTCTTCTTGGGGAACATCGATGGGGTGGAGGGCGTCGGGCCCTCCGTACTGGGTTACTCCGTATGCACGCATGTATTCGGTCTAGCACCGGAGCCGCCACTCCTCAATGGCTGCCGGTCATCCCGCGCAACCGGAGAGTCCGCGTCGCAGCTGCGAACCCCGCGTACAGTGGGGCCATGAGCCCCAACCTCCCTGATCGCTTGGCCAACCGCGAACGGCCGTCGTCGAACGCCTGGGAACCGTGGCGGGCCGCATCGCCCCTGGACGGCCGACGGCCATCGAAGGAGGAGCTCCGGGACGCGATCGAATCCGGTCTCGGGCGCGAGGACGTCCTCCCCTGGCCCCGGGACGAACAGAACTCCGGATGGATCCGGTTGCTCATCGTCGGCATCAACCCCAGCCCATGGACCGCTGCCGTGAATGCTCCCTTCGCCCGACCAGGAAATCGTTTCTGGCCCTCGCTCGAGGAGGCGGGGATTCTTCCCAGGCGCGTCGATGCGTCGCGAGGGCTCTCACGGGAGGACGAGCGGATGATGGTGGACCGAGGGATCGGAATCACCAACGTCGTTCCTCGTCCTTCGGCCCGTGCCGACGAGCTGTCCGCCGAGGAACTGATCGACGGCGGTGCCGAACTCGTCACGCGGGTGAGCACCATCGGGCCACGGGCCGTCGCGGTCGTGGGTATCACCGCGTACCGTCAGGCGTTCTCGATGCCGAAGGCCGTCATGGGCCGCCAGGAGGCAGGCGTCGCGCCGCCAGGTTGGCCCGACGACGTCGAGCTGTGGGTTCTCCCCAACCCGAGCGGTCTCAACGCCCACGAAACCGTGGGCTCTCTGGCCGAGAAATGGCGCGCCGTCTGGGAGTCCTCGGCCCCCACCGGTCCCACGCAGGCGAGGCCCCGGGCCGACACGTGACATCGCGCCGACCCGAGGCCTCGGTTTGCAGCTGAGACGGGGAAAGGTCCCGTCCGGAGTGACTACCGGGTCGTGTAACCGCCGTTGGCGAAGATCGTCTGACCCGTGATCCACCAGCCGTCCGTGGCCAGGAACCGCACGATCGGGGCGATGTCCTCGATCTGCGTCAACTGGTTGCCCATGGCCTGGGACTTGTGGAACTCGACGCGCTCCGGAGTTTCCTGTCCGTAGAAGAACGGCGTATCCATGGGCCCCGGCGCCACGGCCGTCACCGAAATACCGCGCTCCGACAATTCCTTCGCGGCCGCACGCGTGAAGTGCTCAACGGGAGACTTGCCGCCGGCGTAGGTCGAGTACCCGTCGGTGAAGGCGGCGAGAAGCGCCGTGACGATCGTGACGATCTTGCCCCCATCGGCCAAGTGCTGTCCCGCTTCCTTGATGAAGAAGTAGGCCGACTTGGAGTTGATATCGAACATCGAATCGTATTCTTCTTCGGTGGTCTCCGCCATCGGCTTGCGCAGAACCTTGCCGACGGTGTTGACCGCGACGTCGATGGTGCCCAGGGCCTTTTCGGCGTCGTCGAAGAGTCGGGTCACGTTCGCCGGAACGGTCAGGTCCGCTTGGAACATCTCGGCACGGCCCCCGGAGGCCCTGACGGCCTCCACGGTCTGTTCCGCATCGGAGCGGGTCTCGTCCGAGTTGAAGTGGACGGCCACGTTGGCCCCGGCCTCGGCAGCCTGTCGGGCGATGAGACCGCCCAAGTTCTTGGCCCCGCCGGCAATGAGGACGTTCTTTCCTGACAATGTGTGCTCGCTCATCGCGCACCTCCATATCTGTGTTACATGTTCTTATAACGTTGCTACATTCGTTACCATAACAGCATGGCTGACATGACGGAAAGAGGCACCAGGGATCGATTGATCCTCGCGGCGGGGGCCCTCGTCGCCGCATCACCCGGCGAGGAGTTCTCACTGCGCGCCGTGTGCGATGCTGCCGGCGTCAAGATGCCGACGCTGTACCACTTCTTCGGATCGAAGCAGGGGCTCATCGACGCCGTCATCGACTACGGTTTCGATCTCTACCTGGGCAAGAAGTCGTCCATGGAGTCGTCCGGTGACCCGATCCAGGACATTCGCGAAGGCTGGGACGCACACGTGGAATTCGGGCTGGCGAATCCGGGCTTCTACACGCTGATGTACGGAACAGTGAGTCCCGGACACTCGCCCGCGCCCCAGGACAAGGCGGCGCGCATTCTCCGCGAGCTCACGGCGCGGGCGGCCGACCAGAATCGGCTGGCCGTTCCATCTGAGCAGGCGGCCGCGCACATTCTGTCGACGAACATTGGGGTGACCCTCCGGCAGATCATCCTGGCCGAAGCGGACCCGCGGCTCTCGGCGGCCGTGCGCGAAGGGGTTCTCGCCGCGATCACGAATACCGCGGGGCCGGAACGGAACCCGATCGCTTCGGCCATTGAAATTGCCGCCTCACAACCCGATACGCTGGGGAGCACCGAGACACGATTGCTGATCGAATGGCTCACCGCCCTCGACCGTGCGAAAGGAACCTCAGCATGAGCGAGAACAACCAAGATCGCCAGCCGACACCGGACCGGGCAGAAGACAACGCGTTCTTCCCGTCCCCTTACTCCCTCTCCCAGTACACGGCCCCCAAGACCGACTTCGACGGCCTCGCGACGGAGGAGAAGTACACCGGCGGTCGATGGAGGGTGCTCGTGATCGCAACCGATGAGCGGTACATGCACATGCGGAACGGGACGTTCTTCTCCACCGGAAATCACCCGGTCGAGACGCTCCTGCCGATTCATCACATGGCGGAGGCCGGCTACGGCATCGACGTCGCGACGACCAGCGGCGGCCCCGGCAAATTCGAGTGGTGGGCATATCCCCAGGAGGACGACGCCGTCGCCTCGGCGTGGGAGGCGACCAAGGAGAAGTTCAAGTCTCCGAAGAAGCTCGGAACGGTGATCGCGGACGGCCTGGATGACTACGCCGCCGTGTTCGTTCCGGGTGGCCACGGTGCCATGAACGGGATCCCGAACAGCACCGAGGTTCGGGATGTCCTCGAATTCTTCCTTCGGAACGACCGCCTCGTCGTCACGCTCTGCCACGGGCCCGCTGCCCTGCTCGCGGCCGGAATCGATCGGCAGAGCAACCCGTTCGCCGGCTACGAGATTGCCGCTTTCCCGGATTCTCTGGACTTCGGCGCGAACGTCGATATCGGATACCTGCCCGGTGAAATGCCCTGGCGGCTCGGGAAGAGGCTCTCGGAGGCCGGTCTCACGATCATCAACGACGACATGACGGGTGCCACCGCGCGCGATCGCAACCTGTTGACCGGAGACAGCCCGTTGGCCGCGCATCAGCTGGGCAAGGAGGCGGCACTCGCGCTGTTGGAGTCCTTCGGCAACTAGCCGACGACAGCCGGACCCAGCATCAGTCCTGGGTCATGCTGGGAAGGGTCAGGATCTCCGCTCCCCGGTCCGTGATGGCGACCGTGTGTTCGGAGTGAGCGGTTCGGCACCCGGTGGCGCTGCGAAGTGTCCATCCGTCCGGGTCTCCGGCCAACTGGTCCGTATCCACCATGACCCACGGCTCCAGGGCGAGGAGAAGCCCAGGCCGCAGTTTCTGACCGCGGCCGGGTCGACCGTCGTTGGCGACGTGCGGGTCCTGATGCATCGTGGTGCCGATCCCGTGCCCACCGAATTCCATGTTGATCGGGTATCCGGCCTCCTTGAGGACGGCTCCCATGGCGTGGGAGATGTCTCCGATGCGCGCCTTGGGAGAGGCAGCGGCGATCCCGGCCGCGAGCGCCCGCTCGGTGGTGGCGATCATGCGCTCGTCCTCGGGTGCCGGATTGCCGCCGACGACGAAGCTGATCGCCGCATCCGCAGCGATTCCGTTGAGGCTGACGGCCAGATCAAGGGTCAACAGGTCGCCCTCGACGAGTCGTTGATCGTGAGGGAGTCCGTGGAGCACCGCATCGTTGACCGAGGTGCAGATGTAGTGGCCGAAGGGGCCGCTGCCGAAGGACGGCGCGTAATCCACGTAGCAGGACTCGGCCCCGGCGTCGACAATCATGTCTCGCGTCCAGCCATCAATGTCGAGGAGATTCGTTCCGGGCCGGACCCTGTCCCTGAGTGTCTGGAGAATTCCTCCCACCAGACGCCCGGATTCACGGGCACGGACGAGCTGGCTGGGGCTGAGTATCTCCGTCATGCGGACCACTGTACAGGCAGGCGCTGACAACGTTCTTCTCGCCCCCGAGGCCGAGCCGAGCCCCGATCCTGGCGCCGATCTCCGTCACGAGCGGAACGGGATCCCGGATGCAGGCAGCCACATCGGAATTCACATCGGTCAGGGCATGGATCGAGGTGTAGGTGTCACGCAGCGGGGAATCATCGGTCGCCTCGCAGGTTCCGCACACGGCCACCACGGCCTTGCCCAGGTCCCGCGCTCTGCGGGCGACGACGGCGGGCGCCTTTCCGCTCAGGGTCTGGTCGTCGATCCTCCCCTCCCCCGTAATGACCAGGTCGGCCGATGCCGCGAGCGCGTCGAATCCCGCGAGGTCGAGCAGCAGGTCGGCGCCGGAAATGATCTCGGCGCCCAGGTAGGTGACGGCCGCGAAGCCGAGACCACCGGCGGCTCCTGCCCCTGCGGCGTGTGAGGCGCCGTGGCACCCCAGAGCAGCTTCGGTGACGGTTGCGAAGCTCCCGAGCGCGCGATCGACGTCGTCGATACGGTCTTGGCGCAGCCCTTTCTGCGGGCCGTAGACCGCGGCTGCACCCTGCGGCCCGGTCAACGGATTCGTCACGTCTGTTGCGGCGATGAACCTGGTCTCGGCCAGCCGGGCGTCCATCTGCGAGAGATTGACGCGCCGCACATCGCCGAGCCTCCGCAGGTCCGTGACGCGCTCCCCCGATGCATCCACCAGGTGCAGGCCGAGGGCCATGAGCATTCCGGCACCCGCGTCCGTCGTCGCACTGCCACCCAGGCCGAGAATGACGTCTCGCGCTCCTTCGTCGAGGGCTGAGAGGATCAGTTCTCCCACGCCGGCGGTCGTGGCACGCTCGGCTTCGGCGTCGGGACGGATCCTTCCGTCGCGAGAGACCAGTGCAAGCCCGGCAGCGGCCGCGACCTCGATGACGGCCCGATGGCGGGACCTGTCCAATGAAAGCTGCGCCGATACGAAAGTTCCATCGGGACCGGCCACGGTGCGCGTGATCCGTTCGTACCCCAGACGGTCGCAAGCATCGAGAGTCCCGTCTCCGCCGTCGGCGACGGCAATGGCGGAGACCTCGATACCGGCCACGCGCCTGAGACCACGGCCCAGAGCGTCGGCGATCTGTTGCGACGTCGCCGAGCCCTTGAACTTGTCGCAAGCGATCAGAACCCTGGGCATGATTCAGCCCAGGTTGTCGATGACGGCCTGGGTCACGTCGTGGGTGCTGGCCGTGCCGCCGACGTCCCGGGTCAGGATGCCCTGTTCGCACGTCCTGTCGATCGCGACCTGAAGGCTCTTCGCTTCGACGTCGAGACCGAAGTGCTCCAGCATGAGCGCGGCCGAGCCGAATTGGCCGACGGGGTTGGCAATGCCCTGCCCGGCGATGTCCGGTGCGGAGCCGTGAACGGGCTCGAACATCGAAGGGAATCGACGGTCCGGGTTGAGGTTCGCGCTGGCGGCCAGGCCGAGCGAACCCGACATCGCCGAACCGAGATCGGAGAGAATGTCCGCGTGCAGGTTCGAGGCGACGACGACGTCGAGGTCTTCAGGGCGCAGCACGAACTTGGCGGCCATCGCGTCCACGAGCACGGACTCCGTCTCGATATCGGGATAATCCTGGGCGACGCGGTCGAAGACCTCGTCCCAGAGGACCATGCCGTACTGCTGCGCATTCGATTTGGTCACCTTGGAGACTTTCTTGCCGGGCCGTGTTCGTGCCAGGTCGAAGGCGAATCGGAAGATTCTTTCGCACCCCACCTCGGTGAAGACCGCGGATTGCGTGGAGACCTCTCCGAGCCCCTCACGGCCGGAGAAGTTTCGTCCGCCGAAGCCCGAGTACTCGCCCTCGGAATTTTCTCTGACCACGATCCAGTCAAGGTCTCTCTCGTGGGCACCGACGATCGGGGACTGCACGTTCGGCAACATGGAAACGGGCCGGATATTGGCCCATTGGTCGAAGCCCTGGCAGATCGCAATGCGAAGCCCCCAGAGGCTCACGTGATCCGGGACCGTGGGCCAGCCGACCGCTCCGAAGAAGATGGCGTCGAGGTCCTTGAGTTGCTCGAGCCCGTCCTCGGGCATCATGCGTCCGGTGCGGGCGTAGTATTCGCTGCCCCAGTCGAAATCTCTCCATTCGAACCCGAACTGTCCGCCGGAATTTGTCGCGATGGCCTCGAGAACCTCGCGTCCGGCGGCCACCACCTCGTGACCGACACCGTCGGCCGGGATCGAAGCGATGTCGAAGGTCTTGGTTGCGGCAGCCATGCGGTTACTCCTGAATCGGCGTGTTGTCTCTGTGTCCGTAACCAGACAACTCCCCGATACCCCATTCGTCCAAGACGAATTTTCACGCAAAGGTATAGGTTTTCCCTATGATGTGAGGATCTTGTACCGCTCTCGGATCATGGCCATCAACGCTTCGGCCCCAGGTGTCAGGCCCGAAGAACGACAGACAGCAAAGATGTCGAGATATGCGCTGGGTTCGATGCGACGCACCGTGCATCCGCTGCTTTCTGCGATCGAGCGCCACGAGTTCGGCATGACGGTGTGACCGAGTCCGGCCCGGACCATGGGCAGCAGCGAGGTCCTGTGCGCCACCTCGGCGACGACGTTGACCTCGATTCCGCTGACCAAAAGGTCGTCGATCAGCTGGCGCATCATGGACCCTCGCTGCGAAATCACGTAGTCCATTCCCTCCAGCGCCGATCGTTGGATATCCGGGGTCGGTGCGGGTGTTCCTGGAGGCGAGATGAGGACGAGCGGCTGGGTATCGAGCTGCCACACCTGCAGATCCGCGCTCCTGGGCTTCCCTGCAGACCCCAGAAGCCCGATCTCGGCCGACCCCGAGTGCACGGCATGGATCACGTCTTCGGGGGTGAAGGCGGCGTCAACATTGACGGTCACACCCGGATGATGCTCATGAAATTCGGTGATCAATGAGGTCAGCGGCTCGACGCCCGGGCTCGGCATCGCGATCATGTCGACCGTGCCCTGCCGGAGGGACTGGATAGCGCTCACCGTGGCCCGGGCGGCGTCGAGGTCCCGGAGGACCTGCCGCGCGGGGCCGATGAGCTGTTTGCCGACGGCCGTGAGCTCGACGCCGCGGCCCGTCCGGCGAAACAGCTCGGTTCCGAGACTCCTCTCGAGTGACCGGATGGATTGGGACAGAGACGGCTGAGCCACGTGCAGGGCTTCGGCCGCTCGGCTGAACCCGTCGTGATCCACGATCCCCAAGAAGTAGGTCAATTGCCTGATGTCCATCATTCCCCGCTCATAGGTTTTGTCTATGCCAGTAACCAATAATAGGTCTTGGACTTGATGTGTGACGCAGACCATGCTGGATCCATCGTTCACACAAGGAGGTCACATTGGCTCAGGCAACCGGGGCGGTCACATCGCCAGGCCCCAAGACGGATGTCTCCAAGGCGCTACTCGGAGGCGGTACGTATCGCGGCCTCGACCAGCAACGCCTCTCCCCTCTCGAGGAACGGGTCGAGAAGATTCGGCGCGTATCGGGCTTCTTCCTGGCGCCGATCGGCTTTCTGGCCATGTGGTTCCTGCCCCAGGGCATGGACGGGACGCAGCAGAAGGTCGCGTCCGTTCTGATCGGCGTGATTCTGCTCTGGCTGTGCGAATCGATACCGATCCCGGTCACGGCCCTTCTGGGCGTCGCGATGATGGTCCTCGTGGGTGTTGCCCCTGCATCGGATGTCCTGGCACCGTTCGGGTCCTCCACGATCTTCACGTTCATCGGCGCGTTCATCCTCGCTCAGGCCATGCTCAAACACGGCGTCGCCCAGCGCATCGCCTATCTGGTCCTGGGGATTCCCGGCGTCGGAAAGTCCACGGTGCGCATCATCCTGGCCTTCGGCGTGATCACCTGTGTTCTTTCCGCCTTCGTGTCGAATACCGCGACGGTCGCGATGCTTCTGCCCACAGCCCTGGGGATCCTGACCGTGATCGCCCAATTGATGCAGGACAAGGGCGTGGTCAAGCAGGACTTCGACCCGATGCGTTTGCGCGTGGGCGCTGCCCTGATGCTGATGCTTGCGTACGGCGCCTCGATCGGCGGCCTCCTGACCCCCGTCGGCGCGCCGCCGAACCTGATCGGCCGCGGCCTCATCGAGTCCACCACCGGGACCGAGATCTCCTTCGGGCAGTGGGTTGCCGCGGCGGCTCCGATCTGCGTCTGCATGCTCCTGGTCCTGATGGTGATTCTTTTCCTGGTCAACCGCCCGGAGACGCGCCGGATCGAGGGCGTGGCGGAATTCATCGCCGACCGGAAACGGGCCCGGGGCAGGATGTCCCGGGCGGAAATCAACACGGTGATCGCCTTTTCCGTCACGGTCGTCCTGTGGGTGTTCCCCGCGATTCTGAGCCTGTTCGTCGGTGTGGATTCGACCGTGTACAAGGCCGTGGACGATCGTTTGGACGAGGGCATTGTCGCCGTGATCGGCGCTGCTCTGCTCTTCCTTCTCCCGACGGACACGAAGAAACTCAAAGGCACCCTGGAGTGGTCCGACGCGGCCAAGATCGATTGGGGAACCATCCTCTTGTTTGGTTCCGGGATGATCTTCGGAGCCATGATGGGAGATTCAGGCTTGGCCAAGACGATCGGTCACGGCCTGTATTCATCCCTGGGCGTCTCGAGCGGCCTCGTCATCACCGCGGCCGCCGTGGTTCTGGCGATCCTGATTTCGGAGACCACCAGCAATACGGCCGCTGCCGCCGTCACCGTGCCGATCGTGGTCCCCTTGGCCGTGGCCGCCGGCGTCGACCCCGTGGTTCCGGCCCTCGCAGCCACGTTCGGTGCGTCCTTCGGTTTCATGCTCCCGATATCGACGCCGCAGAACGCGATCGTCTACGGGTCAGGGACCGTACCGATCGGACGCATGATTCGCACGGGAGTAATCTTCGACGTGATCGGAGGCGCGCTGATCGTCGCCCTCCTGCCCTGGCTGGCCTCCCTGGTCGGCATCGGGGGCTGACGCCACGGTCGACGTCGGTCGGCAACGATCGACGCCGGTCTCCACGGACGCCGTCGCTCTGGGCGTGCCGCCGCTCTGCGGACGCACCCTCGGGCAGTGGATTTATCGTTCCGCCGAGGCGACCCAGTATTCACGGAATTTGCCATGGTCGGCGCGGAGGATGTCATTGCCGAAGAAGCCGTAGACGGTCCCGTCGGTCATGGTTCCCGTGCCGGCCCAACGCCCGGCGACCATATCGCCATCGACCAGCGGAGGCACCTCGATCTCGAAGGTCAGATCGGAGAACATGCCCTTGGTCTCGGCGAGGATGTCGGCCAGCCCGTCGGGCCCGTGGACCTCTCGGCCGGGCCAGTGTCCGATGAAGTCGTCCGTCACGAGCTCCCCGGCGGCTTCGCGCAGCGCCTCGCGGTCGGCCGGCCCGCTCCAGAGTTGCTGGATCCACCGGTAGAAGAGTTCCCTGTTGTCACCCATGTCACTCCTTCCGTGCGTCTGGCCATTCTCACACGGAGCTCCGGACCGGTCACGCTGCCTGTGGAATTTCGGCCGAGGAAATCCGCGGACTGTCTGACAGCGGATCTCGACTGAACGCAAGGTCAGGCGGATGTACTCCGCGATGGACAGATCCCGTCGAGCACGAAACCAGTTCGTCGATCATAGTCGGCGCGGGGCGGCCGGCCACCGTGCTTGAGCGCCAGGGCATTGTCTCGGGCGAGTGCTTGAAAGTCTTCGGCCGTGACGTCATGGGCCAGGACGCCTGCGGCACGCCCTTGTGCGACAAGGCTTTCGTGGAAGTCCGTCCCCGCATGGCATAGGTCGAGCAAGGGTTCGGACTCGCGATATTCCTGCAGAAGGACATCGTTGACGGCCGGACGTTCATACTGCAGGTCACGGAGCGCAACGATGTAGCCCCGGATCCGATGTCGGACGCCGACGACGGACTTCGCATTCTCGATGACAGCCTTCAACTCGGTCGCGACGACGTCGTCGATGACGGCATCGATGAGCCCGACTCTCCCACCGAGCCGGTTGAAGATCGTTGCCTTGCTCACCCCGGCGGCCGCGGCGATCTCGTCGAGCGATGCCGAGAACCCCTGTTCTCGGAAGACTCGTACCGCCGCTTGCAGTATCCGATCAACGTTTCGACGGGCATCCGAACGGAGAGCGGACGCACTTCGTGAGTCGGGCACGAGGCAACCTCCTTGTCAGCCGACGGTTAACTTGATTCAGATAGTCAACTTAGTGCAGGCTGGGGTCAACGCAAAGTTGACTCAGTGAGTAAACTTCACTCTTCCCTGGCACCGGGCGTGAACCATGAGCACGTTCTCGTACCCCCCCCCCCCCGAAAGGACTTTCCCATGATCATCGTCACCGGAGCCACAGGCGCCCTCAACGGGGCCACGGTCGACCAGCTCCTCAAGCGGGTGCCACCACACCACATCGGCGTCAGCGTCCGTGACCCTGCACGCGCTCAGCACCTGGCAGATCGAGGAGTCCGCGTACGGCAGGCGAGCTACAACAACCCTCAGGCCCTGCGGCGCTCGTTCGCCGACGCGGATCAAGTCCTCCTCGTGTCATCCAGCGACCAATCTTCCGACGTCGTCGCACAGCATGACAGGGCAATCGACGCCGCCGTCGACGCGGGGGCTCATCGCATCTTGTACACGAGCGCCCATGGGACAGCTTTCGACACGCCCTACCCGCCGCTCAGGATCCATGCGGCCACTGAACACCATCTTGCGGAGTCCGGAGTCGCATGGACTGCGTTGCGCAACGGCTTCTACGGCGACCCATCACAGTTGCTCGGTGCGTGGCAGGAAACAGGGGTCATCGCTATGCCCGCGGACGGTCCTTTCTCCTGGGTCGACCGGCGCGACGCCGCGGAGGCGGCCGCCGCGATCCTCACGGCCGACAAGCCGTTGGATGGCCCGGTTGACCTGACGCTGCCCGAGCCGGTCACCCTGGCGGACTTCGCCGCGTCCGCATCCGAGGTCACGGGTCACCAGATCGACCGCGTCGTCGTCGACGACGAGACGTGGGTGAGAGATGCGATGAACAACGGCGTTCCCGAGGAGGTCGCGCGCTTCACCCTGTCCATGTTCCAGGCCACCAGGAGCGGGCATTTTGCGAATTCGGACCCCATGCTCACGCGCCTGCTGGGCCGCAGACCTCGCAGTATCACCGATCAGCTGCGGGAGAGGATTGCTGACGGGCAAGTCAGTGACCCTCCTCGTTGATGGTCGAACTATTGCGCAGAGCTCTCGAGCCACAGGAGATCCACTGCGCACGCGGCAATCAGGTCACGGACCTTTTCCTTCTGTCTCACTCGGTATCGCGGTTTGTTCGCCGTGCACCGGGACTGCAGCCCAAGCGTCATGACCGGCAAAACCTAGCTCGCCACCTCGTCCATGGTGGCTCGAGCGGCACCGATCAGATCGTCGAGGCGGTTGCCCATGGCCTCGAGTTCTGCCGCGCGTGCGCGGAGTCGGTCACGTTCGGCCTCCAAGGTGCGGAGGGTCGACGCCGTGGCGACCCGGCTATCGACGCACGGGAGCAGCTCCCGGATCGAGGCGCTGCTCAGGCCCGCTTGGATGAGCTGATGAAGGAAACGGACCCGTTCGACCGTCGCCTCGGGGTAGCGACGTTGCCCGCCGCTGGTGCGCTCGGAGGAGAGCAAGCCCTGCTGCTCGTAATAGCGCACCACCCGCGGCGTCACGTTCGCCGCAGAGGCCACGGCACCGATCGGAAGCATGGCGCACCTCACATTTTCTGGTATTGAACCTGACGCTGGCGTCAGGTTTTAGCGTAGTGACTGCAGCGTTGACCAGACAAGAAGAAACGGAGTACACCATGCTGGACCTTTCGAGCTCGGTCGCAGTCGTCACTGGAGCCAACCGCGGACTCGGCCGGGAGTTCGCCCGCCAACTCGTCGAACTCGGCGCGACGGTTTTCGCCGGCGCGCGCAACCCCGCGTCCCTCGACGTTCCCGGGGCAACCCCACTCCCCCTCGACATCACGGATCCCGATCAGGTCGCGGAAGCCGCCCGCATCGCGTCAGACGCGAACCTTGTGATCAACAATGCCGGAGTCTCAACTTTTGCCCGGCTTGTCGACGGCGACCTCGCCGACATCCGGAAGGAAATGGAAACGAATTACTTCGGCACCCTCCACATGGTGCGGGCCTTCGCCCCGGTCCTCAAGATCAGCGGCCGCGGCGCGTTCCTCAATGTTTCTTCGGTCATGGCCTGGCTGGGATACGAGCACTCCAATACCTACGGGGCATCCAAGGCCGCCGTGTGGGCACTGAGCAATGGGCTGCGGGCCGAACTCTCCGGCGACGGTATTCAAGTCAGCTCGCTCTTCCTCGCCAGCACCGACACCGACATGATGGCCGACGTCGATGTACCCAAGAACGACCCCGCCGACGTAGTCCGCATTGCCCTCGAGGGCCTCGCCGCAGGAGAGCAGGAGATCCTTGCCGACCAGGCAGCCGTCGACCTCAAGGCAACCTTGTCGCAGGACAGGGGCCGCTTCTCGGGCGCCCGTTGATGGTTCAGGGGCAGACGGAGTTCATCTGCGATGGAGTTTGGCGGGCGCGGCTGACGGGACCAAGATTCGGAAGGGCGCCCAGCACATTCGTTGCGGCAGCGTGATGGTTCCGGCCGTTGGTCCTTGCAGGCGCTCGACAATTCAGATCCCTGAGACCTCGCCCTCACCCAACAATCTCGACCGAGGGCTGAAGAATCCCACGAACGAACCGACAGCTCCAGCCAGAGCGCCAGCAATCCCCCACATCGCAGGTTCTGAGGCCCGGTGACGGTAGCTGATCAGCATGATGACGCCGAGCAACGGGGCCAACAGACGCAGAATTTCAAGGATCCGAAACATGGGGAACCCCCAACATCGACAATACGATCGTATTATTAGCGCTAATACACGCGTATTGGACGGCCATACAGAGGACGGGAATAACAACTGTCCATACTTCATGCGAAACACCTGGTGTCGCTGGATCGAAGTGCTTCGCCTACGGAGGCGGGAAACTCAAAGCTATTCGTGTTAGTCCGTTCTACGATCCACAGGTAAAAATCACGCGCCGAGGCCTGGAGGGACTCTCCGTACAGTGTGGCTTGCTACGGGTTTTCAGGACTACCCAATTCCTCAAGTCCCGCACGAGTGGGACCCCCGCGAAGGTGCCCCCAGACGCTCCAGGATCGCACGTAACTGGTCAAGATCGGATGCTTCGAGCCTGCCGAGGACCTCAGGTGGGGTCTCATGGACTTGCTGTGCCTGCCTGGCTATCACCGTGCCGTGCGGGGTTAGGTTCACGATCTTGACCCGCCCGTCCGAGCTGCAGGGTTCGAGCGTGACGAGCTCATTGGCTTGGAGCGGTTTGACGAGTCCCGTCACGTAGGACTTGTCGCAGCTAAGGTATTCGGCCAGGGTCCGCATGGATTGCGGGCCGACCGCGAGCAGTGCGCGAAGTGCGCGGACGGGGCCCGCCCCGAGTCCGACCTCGTGCATGAACTGATGCTCATTTGCGACGACATCCGGCGACGCGATCAGCCCCCGAATGCAGTGCCACACATCCCGGGCAGTCTTGTCGTCATGATCATGAGAGGGAACCATGCAGTCATCTTATTCGACCACATAGTTGACTTACTCAACTTGTTCGGTAGGGTGAACCACATGGTTACTGAGAACGTTTCTCAACGCGCAGTCGTCGCCGTCGTCTATGTCGCAGCAATGTTTATGTCGGTGCTCGACACGACGATCGTGACCGTGGCACTGCCGGCGATTGCACACGATTTTGAGGTGTCGGTCGCCCAGGTCGGGGCGGTCCAAGTAGCCTATTTGGTCGCGTTAACGGTGTTTATCCCGGTCTCCGGATGGATCGGCGACCGCATTGGTGGGAAGCGCGCGCTCCTGGGAGCGATTGGCCTGTTCACACTCGGTTCGGCCCTTTGCGGTATCGCCACGTCCCTGCCGGAGCTGGTCGTCTTCAGCGCGATCCAGGGAGTTGGTGGCGCGGTGATGCTTCCCGTCGGGCTGGCCATGCTGTTCCGGGTGTATCCGCCGTCGGAGCGAGTACAACTGTCGGCGACCCTGGCGCTCGTGACCGCGATCGGGCCCGCACTGGGACCTGTCCTCGGCGGCTTGTTCACGACGTACGGGTCGTGGCGGTGGGTCTTCTTCGTCAACGTACCCATTGGCCTCCTCGCACTCTTCTGGGGATTGGTGCGCCTCAAGCCCCACACCCAACCGAGCCCGGGGCGCCTGGACATGGCCGGATTTTTGTTGGCCGCGACCGGGTTCGGGGCATTGATGACCGGGGTCTCGGAAGGTTCATCGGTCGGCTGGGATCACCCGTTGGTGCTCGCACTGATCGTCGCCGGGGCAATTCTATTGGTGCTGCTCGTTATCGTGGAGCGACGAGTGGATCGGCCGCTGATCGAGCTGCGCTTGTTTCGCAATCACCTCTTCACCTCGGCCACCTGCCTCTACGGACTGGCCTCGGTCGCTTATATCGGCGGCCTCTATGTTGTCTCCACATTCCTGCAGGAGGCCCTGGGTGCCTCGGCTCTCGAGGCCGGCACGACCAGCGTGGCCTCCGCAGTTGGGGTGATCATCGGTGGGCAGCTTGTCTCCCGGGTCCTCTACCACCGCCTCGGGCCACGCCGCCTTACAACCACCGGGCTGATCCTCATCGGTGCCGGTCTCGCGCTAATGGCGATCGCCGGGACCGGGACGAGCCTATGGTGGATGCGTGGGGACCTCCTCCTGCTCGGGCTCGGGGTCGGAGCGGTGTTCATCCCGTCGCAGGCGATCTCGATGGCCACGATTTCGAGCACCGACACCGGCAAGGCATCCCCGATCTTCAACGCCGGAAAGCAGCTCGGCAGCGCTGTCGGGGTGGCGCTCCTCGCCTCCGTCCTCACTCTCACCACCGCACCGAATGTGAACTCAGGCAACGACGGCGGAGCCCTGTTCCCGTTCCACCTCGCGTTTTTGGTTGCCGCAGCGGTGGCGCTCGCCTCAACCCCTGTTGCCCTCAGGATCCGGGATAGCGAAGCCTCCGCAACGATGACGCGCAGCAAGGATACTGCAGAGGCCGGGTAGACAAGAGCCTCAACGAGGAATGGCCTTGGGACCGATCCGAGATGAGGCCGGACGTTCTACCAGGCATTGCCGCCTCCGGAGCCCTTCGTGCTATCGATTGCCTCGTCACCGTTCTGAGGCTGCTCCAGTTAATCTGACAGTGTCTAGCAGGTTCCGAGTGTTTGTGGTCCCGCCGGAGAGGACGCCCATGAGGGCCACCAGCGGATAAAACCAGCACGTCGAAGTACCGACTCCAACCGCGGGGCGGCGTCGATACAGGCCAGTCGGTCGCGGCGGTCGCTCACGAAACCGGGGTAAAGCTTAGGCTGGCGCCGAAGCACTTGCACATCTACGCCCACCCTGGCGGGACCATTCCGGGCATCAATTCATCAATCCCCCACCGTTGCGGCACGTTGTACAGCCCCTCTACGCCGTAGGCCGGGTCACCCCGAACAACCTCGCGATCTCCGCGGTCAGCTGCAATACCCCCCAGACTCCTTTAATGGCGTTCAGGAGATGATGGCGGTCTGCGCGCTATCACTCTTCAGCCGTCGGACCGTCGTCTCCATTACCCAAAAGGATAATCACGTAAATGGCCTCCGCAACAGAGTCATTACCGATCCACACCGCAATCAGGTCACGACCTGCTTCTTCTGACCCACTGAGGTAGGTCGCTTGACTGACCGGCACGATCGCAACCCCAGTGGTTGGTGACGCCCCCCCCAATCGTTGGATTTCGAATGCCATAAATCCGTCCCGGCAGAGGCCTCATGAGGGACGACGGATCCATGAACCGTACCGGGGCGTGTTGCCACGTCCATTTCTACTGACCCATCGAGGCCCGCGGACCGCCTCAAACAGAGATTCTGACGGACCTCATGCACCGTATCTGCGCACACGTCATGGGTTGCCGAAGCAAGCAGAATCTCGGCGATGACGTTCACGACCTGTCACGTCACCGCTGAGCATCCACCACGCAAACTGGCCTCAGCTTCAGCATCCGTTGCAGCCAGAAATACGGGACTGCCGCCAGCCGGCCGTCGATGCGGTCGGCTATATTTCAGCCATGGACAAGACGCACTGGCTCCACATCCCGCCTCACACCCTGGAGCCAGACATCGACACCCCATCTACGGAGAAGTGATGATGACCCTGACCTATCGTGCCCCGTCTCTGTCCGATGCAACGCGTCTGGCCATGTTCTACAGACGCAATCGAGACCACATGCGCACCGGGTCCCCGAGACGAGCCCAGTCGTTCTACACCGCGACAGGTCAGGAAACAGCGATCAGGAATGCCAAAGCCGACCAAGAAGCATCACGCGGATTCTTCTGGCTCATCGAAGACAACACTCAGATCCTTGGCCTGTTGCACCTGAACAGTGTCGTCTACGGAGCGTTCCGATCAGCCAGTATCGCCTACACCGTTGACCGCCAACACACGGGTCAAGGCATTGCCACCTCCGCAGTACGCTGGGCCATCGAATACGCTTTCACCACCCTTGGTCTGCATCGGCTCCAGGGCGAAACCCTGGTATCGAACCATGCCTCACAAGCGGTCCTATCCAAATGCGGGTTCACCCAGTACGGCCTCGCCCCGAAGTACCTGTACATCGATGGAAGCTGGCAGGGCCACGCCTTGTACCAGCTCATCAACACCACCTATGACGAAGCCGTCCGTTAACAACCGACTCCTCGGATAAGACTTTTGCGCTTCCGGTGCCACCGACGGCAGGTCAAATATGGAGCGCGGAGGATCAACTCGTGAAGGAAGCCGATATCGGGGACAAATCGTTCACCATCTCCCGTAATCAATGCGGGGATATCGAAGACCTGGTAGCGATTCTGTCCGATGACATCCGCGGCAACGCCCGTGAGGGAGGATGCCACGAGGCGTACTGTGTCGATTTCGACGAACTTTCTGCAGATCCGAATCAGTTCTTGGCGCTGATTTGTGACGAGAGCGGCAGGCCGTGCGGGACCTTCCAGCTAACCGTCATTCCCGGCATGGCCCGCCGTGGAGCGAAACGTCCGCAGATTGAAGCGCTCCGGACAGCCTCATGGGCCCGCGGCACGGGCCTGGGGCCGGCCATGTTTGCCTGGGCACATGAATGGGGCCGAAGCCGAGGCGCGACTCTTGCTCAACTCACTTCCGACAAGCAGAGACCTGATGCCCACCGGTTTTACGAATCCCTCGAGTACACCGCCACGCATGAGGGTGATAATTTGTTCTTTTGAGATGGGGCCCTTTTATCTGGTGAGTTCTTTTCACGACGTCTCATATCACATGCAACACATCGAAGAATTCGGCCTCGAGATCCAACCACAGACCCAGCAATGTGCTGCGTTCTCGAGAACACAGCCCGTCCAGGGCAAGGATCGACGCGGATGAAACCGGCCGAGACGACATCGAGAAGGCGGACTCTCCGCACCGACTTCGGCACCCCACCAACGGAAGTGACTAGCCCTTGAGCTTCTGCACGGCGGCCCACACGCCCTGACGGCTCATCCCGGCTACAAGAGCGATACGCGACAACGGGATACCCCGATCAACGGCGGCAGCCATGGAGAGACGGAACCTGTGGTCGGCGTCGTCCCGTTCCTGGCGAGCCGTGGACACGGCTTCAAGCGCAGGCTCATCGGTCATGACGGATCACCGCTCGGGCTGTCATGACGCCGGCCAGGACAACGGTCAGTCCAGCCAGCGTGACTGTCAGCCACACGGGTTGGTGTGTTGCGTAGGAGAGTGCAGTGATGAACATGCCGAACGCTATATCGGTGACCTTATTTTTCATGGTTGGCTCCTTCATGATTGGACCGACCAGGACGCCGAGCGGTGACTCGACCCCCTAGGTCCTTGGCCCTTGGGTACGCGGAGGTCTCGGATGAGTCCGACGATTCCTCTTGCGCTCCTCAGGTCTAGGAGGGTGGCTGAGAGTCCGACTACAACCGTCATTTCGCCTCCTTCCATTGAGTGCCCCGGCGTGCCCCGGGGCACTTTTAGTTTAAGGACCCCATCCCAACCGTCAAACACATCAAACAATGAATCAGTGGCCTGTAGGCGTTTCGGCTCATCAGCATCCCGCGACTCAGCACGTCACCCATGGACATGTATGATCCACCGTCTGGCAGTCGAAGCCCGGCGGCCAATTGGCTAGAAGTTGGCATCACACCGCACCGGTGAGGCTCGAGATTCGATTTCTCGTTGCCATACGGGACACCTGCACAGTGGCTCTCCGAAAGGTAGTGATGGTAGTTCAGAGCGATCACATGGCAATGGCAAATGATGTCGATACCGAGGTACAGCGCGTCAAGGAAAACCGGCTGTGCCCTATCCACGACGTGGGGCTCGTGGGGAAGATCAATGTCCTGATAGACCTTTTCCGGGCACCGGTCGTGGAACCTACAGCTTTCGCCGTCCAATCCGCGCTGATTGAAGTTCTCGGACAGGGCCAGCTCGGCGGCCTGCCCAACCTAGTTCGAGCGTCAACGGTTGCGCCTCTTGCCGAGCACTGCCCTGTCAGTGGGTCACACCGCCGAGGCAGTGGAGCTTCCCACCGGCGTCGCATTCCGATACGAAGAACCACTTGCGTCGACGTTGCCTCATCTCCAGCTGAAGCGCTCAATGAGCGCGCGTGCGACCTCGTCGGCTCCATGCGACAAGGTGTCGACCTCAAGTACGTCACTGGTCCACGCGGCATATTCGGTGCGACGCCGTTGAACGTCCGACCACCTAGGTTCACCGACATGGACGAACCCGCGTTTCCTGCCCATGAGCCTCCGCTCGTGCTCCCCCACGTCGGAAATCACAAGGTGTACGAAATACAGATGAGCACCGGTCCGCGAGGCCGCAGTACGCCAGGTCTGGCGAGCTTCCTCACTGTCGTTGACCGCATCGACAATGACATCGTGCCCGAGCCGCAGGTTCTGCTCCGCCATCGCACCCACTGCCTCATACGCAGCAACCCCGACCTGCCACCCTGAAGGCAGGCCGCAGGCAAGGATCGACTCTTCGACCGCATCGATGGACAGGTGGACCGACCTCGTGCGCGCAGCCAAGATCTCGGCAACGCTCGTCTTGCCGACCCCGGGCAGACCGGAGATCGCGATGAGCTGCCCGGTCACGTGACCTGCAGAGGCGTGATCGAAGAGATCTGATCCCCCGCAAGATCCTCCGCGCGACCCAGCTCATAGTGGCTTTGCAGGTTGATCCAGAACTCTGCGGAGGTCCCGAAGTACTTCGCGAGGCGCAGTGCGGTGTCTGCTGTGATGCCTCGCTTGCCGTGGACGATCTCGTTGATCCGCCGCGGTGGCACGCCGATTGAGACGGCGAGCTTGTTCTGGGTGATGCCGAACCCCTCGACGAAGTCCTCCATGAGGACCTCGCCTGGATGGATCGGCTCGATCAGAGCAACGTTAGTGGCAGTCGATGAGTTCGACATACTCGGGGTCCTTCGTTCCACGCGACGCAGGTGCGCTCGGCAGCCTACCTGCCAACCGATTTAATCACACAGGGAGGCCTGTGACGACAGCTGTCAACAGCGCTAAACGTTGAACCGGAACTCCACCGCGGCATCTCGGTCTCCCATGTCCATGCCGCGACCAGCCAGGATCTCCACCTGCTCGACATACGTCTTGTACGCCTTGATATCCCCGCCCACGAACACCGCCTGAGGAAAAAATTGAAGACCGGCCCTGGACCTACCGAAGTAGGCGGAACCGGTCATAGTGCAATTACGCTACATAAGCGCGCGAGCACTCGCAAAACCACGTTCGACCCTTCGCGAGCACTTGACTATGGGGCACCACGCCGCGTGTTTTAACCGGCGACTAGAGACCCGGCCAACCGCTGCGGGTAGCCTGGGCCGGAAGGCTCACGTGCATCGAACCAAGTGAATGGGTGACGCTGGGCCAGGACCGCTGGGAGTAGTGGATGCCCCTGTCGAAGCGGCACCTCCCACTCGTCGCATTCGCAGTCATCATCGAACCCATCTGATAGGCCATCCCAGTCTTCGTCCCCGATCAAGTATTCCCCATCACCGTCGACGGCTTCGCGCTGCGGGATCCGCTCGAAGAGTTCAGGCATGTCCTCCAGCAACGCCTGCGCACCATCGAGGGCTGCACCGATCATAACCTCGTCGATGAGAGGCCCCGGACGGTCAAAGGGAAGCGTGCCGGCCTCGGTCTCGTTGGAGATAACGCGGCAGCGTTGCTTGACAGCTTCAGCCCAGGCGCGGTTCTCCCCCACGAGCATCATGACGCGAAGATCGAAGTGATGAAAGGGGGCAACGTCGTGGAGTGATTCACTCGGATCCCGTATCCATTCAGTGATGTCCCTGTCAGCCCAACCGTCCAGCTCCACAGCGATTGCGTACGCCTGCCGTGGGGTCAGTCGGGGCGAAACTTGCCATGAACCCGTGAAGGCCACAGCGGATTTCGAGAGCGCTCGCTCGAAGTCAGAAGCACCTTCGGGGACGTCCTCACAGGCGATACGAGTCTTCGCACTGACCGAGTCAGGATCCTCTTCCCAGCGTCGCCAAGTCGCCAGGGAGGCATCAGCCTTTCGTGCCGTGCCAGCCTGGGTCAGGTCAAGTTCGATACGTCGATCGCTACGCTCACTCACGAGACCAGCCCAGTGAGTACTCAGTGAGTAGTCAATGCACTTCCCAGTCGAGCGCTTGCAGATTGCACACCAAACCCGACTCGAGATGCTGGCTAGAGCCAGAACCTCCACTCCACTACGTCGCAGCAGATACAAACCTCTGGCCCCAGCCCGCCCTTAAAGCGAAGCATTCCTGCAACTACGAGGAGATGGTGACTCCGCCAAACACTCAACGCCTCCGCCTCCGCCGCATGCGGCCTGCTGACATCGAGCTCATGGCCGACATGCTTGGGGATCCTGAAGTCATGCGTTTCTACCCCGCACCGAAAACACGTGAGCAGGCAGCTAGGTGGATCACATGGAATGAAGAGAACTACGCGGAGCACGGCTACGGCCTGTGGATCGTTGAGACGATCGACGGGGAGTTCGTAGGCGACTGCGGCCTCACCTGGCAGGAAGTGAATGGCGAACTCAAGCTCGAGGTCGGCTACCACGTCGTCACTTCAAGGCAGGGCCGCGGTTACGCCACCGAAGCCGCCATTGCATGCCGGGACTACGCACGTGACGTCGTGGGCTCACCCGAGCTGGTCGCAATCATCCACCCCGAGAACGAGGCATCGGAACGCGTCGCTCGAAAGCTCGGCATGCGTCGGCTAGAAGACGACCATGGCGGAACCATTCCTGTCCGAAAGGTTCTCGGGATGACGTTGGAGCCGTAGCGAACTGAAAGCGAAAGCGCCGGACCCCTCAGGGGATCCGACGCTTGCGCAAGAGGTTGGAGCGGAACCCGACTAGACGTTAAACCGGAACTCCACCGCGTCGCCGCGGATAGCGAACGTCTGGAAGCCTGCACCTGCATGCGTCGGTCACGCACTTGGGCGCGAGTCCGTCGCCGGTCTCCTCGCGGTCGCCGTACGGCTGTCTGTGACCTCCACCAGCGCCTTCCTCCATCTCAACCCGAGTCAGCTCGCGGATGCGTTCTTCGTGCCCCGGCGCTCCGATACGGAGGATGACTCGCACGCCTTGCCCTGGTCAAAGTCGTGAGGCATGACGAAGCTGCGCATGGCGTCCGCCTCGTCGATCGCCGCGGCGAACTCCTCCTCGGTGACCGAGTTCAGCAGGTCGAGGGGCGATCGGTCCGAGCCGTCCGCGTCCTGCGGCAGATCCTGGTGCGGGGTCTGCCACCAGTCCAGGAGCGCCCTGGCGATGTCGGTCGGGTCCAAGTCTTTGCAGGATCGAGCAAGTGCCTGGTTGATCTCCGCAAGCGCGTCGATGATCTTTCCGTCCTGGAACTGGAAGGCCGGGTAGAACTTCGTCCCTCCGAGCACGACCTCGATCACTACGTCGTGCTTGAGGTAGCTGCGCAGCAAGGACTTCTGAGCTCCACGCTTCGCTGCCGCCAGCTGGCACGGCGTCCGAGGGTCAGCCTTGGCCTTCGGCTCGGCAGCAGTGAGCGCCGCACGAGCGTCCCCTACGGTCAGGCTCTCGACGCGGTCAAGCAGGCTCGCGGCCACCATTGGCGACCGGTCGAGCGCGAAGGCCCGATCCCAGATCGGGCTGCTCCGCCAGTCGTCCGGGAAGCCGAGCTGCTCCATGCCGAACCCGACGGTGCGGGACTGGTCCTCGATGAAGTCGGCCAAGTCGACGACGTCTGCCCGCTCTGGCGCGATGCTCAGCAAGAGGTGGCGCATGACGAGCAGCACTCCGTAGAGCCTGTTGTTCGTCCGGTCGTCCGCGAGCGGCGCGAGCGGATCGTCGGCGTTCCTCTGCGCCTTCCCCGGCGCGGCGATGGTCACGTCGAACGCGCGGTTCCACACGCGGCCATAGTGCGCGCAGATGTTCCGCACGTTCCTGAGGATGTTCAGCCAGTTGCCGAGGGCTCCGCGGTCTCCGCGGCCGTCGGCGGCATGGACCTGGAAACGAGCTGCGAGGATCTCCTTGTCGGACTGCAGCATCAGGTCGTAGAGGCTGCTCAGCACACCGAAGGACATCACTTCTGTTGCGACCCAGATGGGCAGGTGCGGGCCGTACTGCTGGCGGAAATGCACGACGAAGTCTCCCCGGGCGCGCTGCTCGTGCCGGTCGTACTCCTCGATCCACTCGCGGTAGGCGGTGGTCGGCTCGGGCGGGGCGCTGGGATCTTCCTGCCTCGTCGCGCCGAGCGTCCAGGGATGCCGGTGCGCGAACGCGTCGACCCTGCCGAGCCGGTGGCCGATGAAGAAGCGGAAGGCCGTCTCGATGGTGCTGAGGACGTCGCTCAGGCGCATGCGGAGCTCGTGGTCGAACTCGTACAGGAAGACCACGTGCGCCAGGCCGGTCCCTTGCACGAACGTGTCCAGGCGGATCTCTCGTCCTTCGTCGTCGAACCGAGGCGCAGGAGGCGCAGGCCGGTCGCGGTAGAGGTGCCAGTAGCCCGACAGCCGGTAGTAGCCGTAGCGCTGCAGGACGGCGGCCGCGTAGGCGTCGTCGCCGCAGTCCATGCCCCGCCCGCGCAGCCGACGGATCTGCTCGGAGACCGTGAGGAACGGCTTCGCGTAGGTGCTGTTTGGGGTCGTCACGTGTGCATCGTCCTGGCGTCCCCGGTACCCGGGGGTAGAAAGAGAACAGACCCGCGTCTCATCGCGAGAAGCGGGCCTGCCGTGTTACTTGGAGGATACGGGTTCCACCAGCACAGGTCAAACACTGCGCGGTCGTGCCGCCTTGTCGCCGACCAGATGCTAGAGCGAAAATTTCCATTCCACCAAGTCGCCACACGTAGGACTATTTGGCCGCTCAGGCTACTCAACCCTCCTCGGGGCCATGACCTCCCTGCATCGGGCGCGCTCCAGCAGGTTGCTGTCGACATCTGCAGCAGTGACAGCCATCAGCCCTTCCTCTTGGACTCTCGGAAGCGGCAATTCGCTTAAGCGTACGCCGAAGCGCGACGGCGGCGGTTCCTCGCCAGGGTGGCCGAGGGGCGAGAGTTGGATCTGGGAACGCGCAGCAAGGAGGTAGACGCAGCCTGGCCGGCCTGGCGGCCGGCGAGCTACGCCTTCCATGCGAGAGACCCGCGCTCCGCGCGGGGTCCGGCCAGTACCTGAGGATCATCTGGCACGTGTGGAGACCCGGCTGCTCGTCAGGGCAAAGGGTCGGGCTGCGGTCGCGCGATCGACCCGATCAATTTGAGTCACTGAGTCACAGCCAGCCGCCTGTGACTCAACGTGTGACTCAAGCGTTTTCCCCGGTCAGTACGGGTATCTCTCAAGATTGAGTCACTGAGTCACTGAAATGCAAGGTTCTCCCACGCACACGCGCACGCGCACACCGAAGCCGAACCTTGCAAACCCGAGACTCAGTGACTCAAACCTTCTGCTGAAGCCCGGAATCTGCCCCGTGACCAGCCACGATGGCTTGAGTCACTGGTTGAGTCTCGACCGCCGGCGAGGAACTCAGTTCGCAACCACGTGACTCAGATCGTCGACTCACAACCCAGGGTTCTCGCGCCGCCAGCCCTCCGCATCACCCTCGATCTCCTCACCACTGGTGTCGACGACGCTGAAGCGAATCTGGCCCACCCGAGCCTCGAGAGCACTACCTGAGGATCTACACTCCCCCACCGCAGTCGCCGGAGCAGGCGAAGCTGGTCGCGCGCACCTTCACGCGGGTCAAGGAAAGCCCAGTTAGCCTCCCGGCCGGCGGGGCTGGTCTGCGTGAGAGAGTCGGGGCGTCGGAAACAGACCTACTCAGTAAATGGGGGTCGGTCGCGACGATTCGAGCTCGGCGATGGCCTTCTCGATCGCGATGACCGAGGCCCGGGCCCGGTGCAACTGCTCCTCGTAGGCGACAACGGCCTCCCGCGCTTGGATCAGCTCGTCGCGCTGCTTGTCGATCCGCTCCTGCAGCGTGTCGACCTCCTCCAGGAGCGCTGCCAGCGGCACGCCCAACTGCTCGGCAGCGACCACAGCCTCGTCGAGACGCACCGCCCTCCTGCCGCTCTCGATGCGCGACACAGTGCTGCCGTCGAGCTGGTGGTCAAGGTGCTCCGAAATCGCGTCGGCCAGGGTCGCCTGATTGATCCCGGCCGCGAGGCGCTCGTGACGGAGCCTGTGAGCGAAGGTCTTCCAGGGGTCTCGGGGCATGGCACTTCCTCTGTGTGACGATCTCTCATGAGCATTGCCGGCATGCTGTCAGTCCATACTACCGCGTCATGCTTTTGCACTGATGACAAACTACTGTTAGCATGGATGCATGGCCCACGGCGACCATCCCGACCGCACAAGGTTTGCAACCCAGGCGGCTCGGGTGACACCACCAGGCGCTGCGCCGAGGTTGAGACACCTCGAGCGACTCCCGCACCGACTTGCAACCGGGCGGTGAGTAACGGTTGTGCTGCCTGAGGGCTGAGATGCCCCGGGGCACCGCGGACGGCATTGGCAACGCCGGCGTGGTCAACGAGAACCCTCCGGGCGTGCCGCTCCAGGACTGAGACGTCCTGTTGAGCCGTGACGGGATAGCAGAGCGCGGTCCCAGCAGTCACGCAGACGACGCGCGCCAGCCACCCCCCGAGAGGTCAATCTTGTGTCCACCAGCACCGACATTCGCCGGGGTCGGACCACTCCCCGAGTCGACACCCGCAAGCCTCCAATCAGCGTTCCACGCCTCAACGACGGCAAGCCGCCACGGATCACCGTCGCCCGAGCGTCCGCGCTCGGGTTCGGCCATCCACAGACGATCCGTCGCTACATTCACGAAGGCCGACTGCCGGCGGAGAAGGTCGGCCGCGACTTCCTCATCTACGAGGACGACCTCCGCGGTCTGTTCAGGACGATCCCGCCGTCCAAAGTCGCGACCGAGGAGTACCTCGATTCCCTCGTCAAGCAGATGGTCGACAAGTGGCCGCTGTTGACTCAGGAGCACAAGCGCGAGCTCGGTCAGCTCCTCGCTCCATCAGCAACCTGATACACGAATGCCCCGGCGGGAACCGGGGCATTCGACGAAGTTCGCCCGCCTGTCTGAACTCCACTCCATTCAGGCGATTCAACTGCTCATGTACGAGCGAAAGGCTCTCCTACATTATGTCACAGAAGCATTCGCCGATCAACGAACCGGCGCTGACTGACGAGACCGAGGTTGACGTTCCGGCGCTGATCTCGGACTTCGCCTCCAGCGGCACGCTGCCCGAGAACCAGATCGTCAGGTTCGTCACCGAGACGTACCTCGCCAGCATCGACCCGGAAGATCCACCCGCATCGGCCGACATCGAGAAGCAGCTCATCGCGCTGAGGTCAGGGGCTGTAAGCCTACAGAACCAGCATCGCGCGCAGGGCAACAAGCTCAAGGTCGCAGAGCGCCTCGAGCCGGTACAGGCCGCGATGGTCGCGGCCCGCCTTCACCATGTCGCCGAGGTCACGCCCGGCGGTGCCGACTCCGACGACGGTCTCGGCATCCTCTCCATCTACCAGGACAGCGGCGAGTTCGCGGGCCTCTACCGACGGGCCGATCTCGAGCTTCTCGACGACCTGGCCAGCCAGCTCTGCTTCACCCACGACAAGAAGTGGCTCGGCGAGTTCGATCGCGCGCTGCTGCGGCTCGCGCCGAAGGTCACCGAGACCACGGATCCCGATCTCGTGCCGATGCGCAACCTCATCTTCAACTACCGCACCGACGAGCGCATCCCCTTCTCGCCGGACTACGTGTTCACCAAGAAGGCCGCGACGGACCTCATCGACGAACAGCATCCCGTCCCCGAGGTCCTCGACGAGGACGGCAACGTCATCTGGAACTACGAGGAGTGGAACGCACAGACCTACCCCGATGACGGTGTCCGGGCGTACATGGACCAGATCCGCGGGGCCGCGCTCCGGCCGCGCAACGATTGGCAGAAGATGGTGGGGCTCTACTCCGAGACCGGTTCCAACGGCAAGGGCACCGAGGTCGCACACATCCGGTCGATCATCGGGGAGCGCAACTGCGTGAGCATCCCGCTCAAGTCCTACTCGATGCAGTTTCACAAAGAGCGGTTGATCGGCGCGCAGTTCAATGCCCCGGATGAGACCCCTGTCGGCGACTTCATCAAGGACGCCAGCGACCTCAAGGCCATCATCACCAACGACCCAATCTTCATCGACCGAAAGAACGAAAAGCCGATCACCTACAAGCCGAGCATGTTCACCATCCTCAGCCTCAACGGCGCTCTCAACTTCAGGGACAAAACGGCCTCCATGGACCGGCGGCTGACCATCGTCCCGATGGAGGCACGCTTCCCCGATGGCGTGAAGAACAAGGCGATCAAGAACGACTACCTTCTGCGGCGTGAGGTGCGCGAATACGTCGCCTACAAGGTGCTCGTCGAGATCCCGAAGTATTGGGAGTTCGAGGAGCCGGAGGCGGTCAAGCGAGCACTCCGGAAGCACAAGCGGGAGACGAACACGGTCCTCGCGTTCTACGAGGACTACAAGGACGAGTTCGTTCGCCCATTCGTGCCGCTGCGGATGCTCTTCGCTCTCTACAAGGCGTCGCTTCAGGAGAAGTCGAAGTCGCAGGGGGCGGATGTCAATGATTTCTCGCGGGAGATCGTCGCCCTCTTCGAGGCTGACGGGTGGATCATCCCCACATTGACCACCAAGGACGGGAGCGAGGTCTGGCGACGACTGACGGTTCGGCACTGGCTGGACCGACGTGAACCCGTGCTCGAGGAATTCCACTTCGACACCAATGTGTCGAGGTGGCAGTGGCTCGGAGGCACAGACGGGAAACTGTCCGAGTCCGCGCCGCGTCAGGCCAAGGGCCTCATGCGACCCGAGGTCTACCACGCGTGGACCTCCGCGGGAGCTGGCTCGTCGAGCCAGATCGCGACAGCCGTCCTGCGAGATCTCAGGGCCAAGGAGGCCGCCGCCATCGCGCAGGCTGCGACCGAGGCGGCCGACAAGTGGGCGGGCGGCAGCGGGGATGGCACGACCCTGCGGGCGAAGCTCGACTCCGTGACCGCATCGATGCAGGACACCGATGGGAGCGCAGCGTAACGGCATCTTCTCGACTACGCGACGTGGAGCATCGCCGACGAAATCGGCCACACCAAGTCACGCACGGCATTCGCAGAATAAATCCCCAGCGATAAGGAGAACCAATCATGACCACGAGAAACCGAACCCCCCGTCCCCCGCAGGACTTCCTCAACGCAATGATGCACCGTCGAGACGTCAAGGAGCACGTGTTGGCGCTCTCGATCCAGACCGATGCTCCGGCGACGCCGGCTCAGGTGCGCCGGTTCCTCCAGGCCGCTCCGCCGGAGGTGTTCGTGCTCCTCGACGAGCTGGTGCCGAAGCCGACGGTGGGCGTTCGGAGTGAGTCGGTGTACGACAACCGCATCGTGCAGGGTTTCGTCGGAGCCGTCATCGAGCGAGGTCTGCTCGGCCGGGGACCGGGAGGTCCGCGATGACCACCAGCGCAGACGACCTGCGTGCCTGGGCGCGGGGCCTGCTGCCCCTTGAGGCGGCGGTCGAACTTCTCGTCACCGCCTGCGGCGGTGCGCTTCTCGCTGGCCCGTGGATCCGTCGGGACAATGGTGGCCAGCTCTGGTTCGACCCGACTGTCGCTGAGGCCGAGGGTGGCTATCTCTCCGGCGGAGAGCGCCGCGTGCTCGACATCGCCACGAGCCTCGCCTCAGGGGAACACCCGGTCGACCTCTCCGATGCCCTCACCGACCTCGACCGTGATGTGGCCCAAGCAGTGCTGGCCGCCGTCGCCCACGCGAGCGGATGGGACGTCGCATGAAGGCGGTCGGATCCGGGACTGCACGGGTCATCCCCGGTCGAGTCATGACCACCACCAACGTGGTCGGTCATCAACGGCCGGCGAATGCCTCTCATACGCTCGGCTGTCGGCCGGGAGTGGTCAGCATCAACGAGCTGGTCATGCATGGCTCAGCTGAGGCCACGATGCGCCAGATAATCGCCGAGTCCGGGGCATTCCTGACCGCGCTTCTCACGCTCGGGCATTACCGGCCGAATGCCACTCGTTCTCAAACCATGACGCGACCGGTAATGGCTGCGATCTGGGCGCTGGTCATCGACGGCGACGAAACGAGTACAAGAGTCCCGCCAATGGCCACATCCTGTCCATTGCTGGCCGGAGGACTCCCTCTCTGTCCTCAGCCGGTAACGATCTGGCCAGTGATGACCCGACAAGGACCATCCATGTCCACTCCTGGTAGCGCCGACGCACAGCAGACGCCTCAGTCCATGTCCTCGACAAGCCGGTCAGCTCTCCTGGAGACCCTGATCTCCCGCCCGCAGCGCGGACTCCTGACGATGGGAGCCGCTCCGTGCTCCCGCCTCAGCAGTGTCCCTTGCGTCGTCCTCGGCAGCGGTGCGGCGCATCAGCTCGGCACGCAATTCCTCGGACGAGAAGGCGGCCAGGACCTGGCGGGCGAGGCCAACACGGCCCGCCGCGTGCGCCTTGGCCTCAGCATCAGAACCGAACGTGGCCGACAGGGTCTCATCGGACTCGCCGACCTCGGCCAGCAGCTCGGCTGCGCGATCCCGACCGACCTCGCGCAGGGCTGCGGGCTCTACTCCCAGAACCGCGCCGAGCTTGACGAGCGTGCGGTCGGGCGGCACCGCAACCTTGGCCACGCCGTCTCGGTAGCGGAAGCCGTTGAAGGCGATGTGGATGGCGCTGACGCTCAGGCCAGAGGCCTTGGCGATGTCAGCGACCTTGACCCCGGACTGCTTGTAGATCGTGCGCAGGAGGACGGACTCCGCTGGGACATCGAGGTCCGGGGCCTCGTTGGTCGAGGGGTCGGGTGTGCTCGGCATGGGGCTCTTTCGACGGACGGGCAGGTAGCGAATCGGTACACGCCCACTTTGCCACAGGCACCTTCCCAGCGGCTTTCCACAACCCTGACGAGCACCGTCCCTCTCCACGACAAGCCGCCCTTTCGTGCGCGGAGCGCGGGCCTCCCCACAGACCACCCGGCCGTCAGGCCGGGCGAGAAGGAACCCCAGTACAGCACCAGGACGAAGGAGAAGATCATGACCACGTACACGACATCGAAGGCGGCTGAGCTCGCCCGCCGGCTGGCTGAGAAGGAGGCCGAGCTCCAGCGTGAGCGCGACGCCATCCGCGCCGAGCAGGAGGCCGAGGACAAGACCATCGACGACGCCCTGGCGAGGGCGGGGCGGGCGCGCGTCGCCCTCGTCGAGGACCTGCTCGACATGTTCGGCATCGAGCCCGCCGCGCCTGAGCCGCGCCGCAACAAGCGGACCGGGGAGATCCTCCGCGACCGTGATGGGCGGCCGAAGACGGTCGATCCCGATCCCGATGAAGCTCTGCGGATGCAGCGTCTGCGCGCTGCCATCGAGGAACTGGTGGCAGCAGCTCCGTCCGAGCCCAAGGTCACCGCCGCCGAGTACGGCGGACACTCCGCTGAGCCTGTCGAGACAGACGAGGAGGACAGCCTCGACGACGTGCTCCGAGCGTCGTGACACCTCAGTCGACGAGGGCTCGAAGGCCCCGATCACCGAATGGTGGTCGGGGCCTTATGCGTCCGCCAGTCACCTCGTCGCGGCTACGCACCGCGCCGTGTCGGAGGAGCCACGTGCTGCGCATCGGAGGAGTCATCCGTCGCGTATTCCTGGCCGAGCGCGGAGCGCGAGGAACGAGTACCGGGGGTCCACGGGGGCGAAGCCCCCTGGCCAGCACACCTCGGGATCAGACGAGCGCTTGCGCGATGTCTGATATCCGGGGTGCTTGCTGGCTATGTCGCCGTACCGATCCCTCGTTTCTGTACGTACAGGAGTTAAGACGGTACAATATTGAGAGAATGATACATCGACCTGTTCGTACAAATGCATCACGAGGGAGGCGGATCTCGATGGTCACGGTCACGCGGGCGGAGCCCAAGAGCAACTCGAAGTACGACACCGCCGTCTTTACGCGTGTGACCACGAAGCAGGCGCAGCGTCTGGCCGAGGTGCAGGCCATGGAGCCGGCTCTGCCGAGCCGCGCCGATGCCGTGCGACGCCTCATCGACTCCCTTGAGGACGACGACCTTGTACGGGCCGACGCCGCCGAAGGCAAGGAGGCCCTTGCGGGTGACGACGTCGCCGCGATCGTGGCAGCGCTGCAGGAGCGGACGCGTGCCTACAACGAGCTCATCAAGCAGGTCCACGCGATCGGCGTCAACGTCAATCAGCTCGCGCGGCTCGGCCACCAGATGAATCTCGGTGCTCCGGGGACGATCCCGACGGCGGCGATCGAAGGGACGGGGCGAGCGCTCGAGGACGTCAAGGACCGCGCCTCGGTGCTGGCGCACCAGGACGCCTACGTCGAGTCGGTGGTGGCCGCATGTCTGCCACGGTGAAGCACATCCCATCGACCTCGTCGAGCAACCTCGACGCGTATCTCGAGCGCGAGAAGGAGGGCAACGACCTGCCCCGCGTCCTCTACGAGTACGGCCAGGGCTGCCGTCCGGAGACGGCCGCTCAAGAGTTCCGCGCGCTGCGCGAGGCCTATGGCCAGCAGGGCGCAGTACGCAGGGTCAGCGGCACGTACGTCGAGCCCGAAGACCCGGCCGAGGCAACGCACATCAAGATCGGGAAGAACTGGCGCGAGGCCAAGCGCACCGAGACGGCGACGCACCTGCGGGTCGCCCCCGAGACGCCGTACGTCAAGCGCGACGAGGCGCACCACTTCGTCTTCAGCTTCGACCTGGCGACGGTGAACCCGGAGGACCCGGAGCAGACGCAACGGGCCTTCGAGGCGGTCGTGGCCTTCCGCGAGGAGTACACGCCCGGCACCCAGTCGAAGTTCGTCGCGCACGGCGACGCCCGCGGGTCCAAGGCCGCGATCGAGCGCGGAGAGGGCGGCAAGTTCCACGTCCACGAGGCGATGAACGCCGTCGTCCACACCGACATGGAGGTCGAGGGCCGGCAGTACCGCCGAGGGCAGCGGGTGGCCGGCGCGATCACTCATGTGGACACCTACCGCACGGCCTGGGACGACTTCCTCGCGCGGCACGGCCACGAGTTCGGGCTCGGCCCGCAGGACCGATCGGTGCTGCCCGAGGTC
Organism: Rothia koreensis; assembly: GCF_004136575.1. Lineage (GTDB taxonomy): Bacteria > Actinomycetota > Actinomycetes > Actinomycetales > Micrococcaceae > Rothia > Rothia koreensis. The sequence goes on along the minus strand of NZ_NOIQ01000001.1, from coordinate 206,350 downwards.
GGCAGTCCCGAGTACCGCGCCGTGGCCCGGACGGACCACGACCATTGGGTCAAGGAGCGCGGCGGGATCTCCGACCACGACCGCGCCCGCCGCGGCATCGAGACGGCCTACGCGAAGCTCGCCGAGGACCCCTCGCAGCTGGCCGGCCTCAGCGACGCCGAGCGCGTCGAGCGCCTGGCCGCCGAGGCCGCGGCGACCGGCGACGTCGAGCTCAAGCTGCGGCAGACGAGGGCCGGCGAGGTCAAGATCCGGTCCTTCGCCGTGCCGGGCCGGAAGCAGTCGATCGGCAGCACGAGGCTCGGCTACCGCTACGCCAACGCCACCGCGACCGTCGGCGGCGCGAAGGAGCAGCTCGACCGCATCGCGGCCGGCACCTGGGAGCCGTACGAGCGGGGCGAGGTCGGTCCGCCGAAGGAGATCGAGAGGCTCCCGGAGGCCGAGATCACGAAGCTGCAACAGGACGTCGACGGCATGGCCGCGGAGGAACTCGAGGCGCAGTGGGCTGAGAGGGCCAGGAGCGAGCCGCTTCGACGGACGCGGCCCGCGCCGAAGCGGCTCGCCAGCACGGCCGAGGTCCTCGAGCCCTTCGAGCGGGAGTACGGCCGGGAGCTGGTCACGGTGCGTCAGTCCTTGGTCGAGGACTACCTCCGACAGCACCCGGGCGCAGACCCGAAGGTGGCCAGGCAGTTGGTGAACGGCCAGCTGTACGTGCATGCGATGGACGGCTCGCTGGGTCCGGACCTCGACGCGGTGCGCGCCGATCTCGAGGCAGCCGACTTGCGGTCGGCAGCAGAGGCTCAGCGCGCCGACGAGCCAGCGATTGCCGATCGAGCCGAAAAGCCGAGCACGGAGGTCGAGTCCCAACCGCAGCCGGCGACCGCGGCAGCGGAGTCGACGCCCACGACGAGCGCCCAGCAGCGCACGGAGCGTCGGGCCACGCACCTCACGCCAGAGGAGCGCCGCAGCGCCGAGCTCGTCGCCGTCGTGCGCAGCGAGCGAGCCGACGGCGGCGCGTACGTCGACTTCCAGCTCGCGGAACCGGGCCCTGGCGCACGGGAGAGGGCGGGCCTGCACCTGCTCGCCGAGAAGAAGACGCGTAAGCGCGACGACGGCACCGAGCAGGAGTTCACGCGGATATGGACTCAGCTCACCCGCCAGCAATACGAGCAGCTCAGGTTCGCCGCCGGTGACAACCGGATCGAGACCGAGGGCAAGACCGTCTACGCGCTGGCCTCCGACATCGGCCCTCGGACGCCGATCGGGCACGTGCCCAACCCGAACACGTTCCAGTCCTCTGCCCGGAAGCCCATCGGCGAGGACGTGCTGGCCAGGCAGCGCGCCGCCGAGGACCGGGGACGCGAAACCGAGCGCGCCGAGAAGGAGCGCTTGAAGCACGAGCCAGTCCCGTTGAAGACGGTCTCGAAGGAGCAGGGAGACCACGAACTCCAGCGGGGCGTCAGCCGTAGCCGATCGATCCTCGAGGGGAGGTGATGGACATGGACAGGATGACCGAGATCAAGGTCCAGAGCATGGAAAGACGGGCGGCAATGCTCGAGCGACGCGCGGCTGAGCGCCTGAGGAGCAGGTCCTGTCCACCAGGGTCTACCCGACAAGAAGCTCTCGAACCCGTCCACTGAGATCGGGTTCGGGGGCTTCTCTGCGCGAGCCGGATCGGACACGACTCGGCGACAATGGTGCCGTGGCCGATTTCGATTTCCTCAGCCCGGCGCTCACCACCGCCCCGAAGACACCGCCGAAGGTCTCGTCGCGGGCGTTCAGGAGCGCCATCGAGGAGGCGCTAATCGGCACCTACACGAGGCAGGACCTGGAGACGGTGCTCGGCGAAGAGCTCAAGCTCTCCTGGCCCGTGATGAACACCGAGCCGTCCGAGAGCGAGTACACCAAGCGCGACGTCATCAAGGGTTACACGAAGGGCTGGGACCTCCCGAAGCTCGTCTCCCTCGCCCGGAGGATGGTCGCCGAACTCGATCTCAACGAGGTGCTCCTCGCCGACCTCAACGCGCTCCTGGCAGCTCATGACCGAGGCGGCGGCGTCGTTACGCCGCCGAAGAACCTCATCTTCGCGGCGAACGGGCCGAAGCCCGAGCTGGTGCTGCGCGACGCCGTCAACAACGACATCGAGATCACGCGCAACGGCGAGTACTGCCTCGTCTTCGACCAGCCGATTCCGGCAGACGGTCTGACCTACCAGAACCTGATCGATTGGTGGCGGCAGCGGCAAGGTCTCCCCGAAACCACGTCGGACAGGGAGGTCGGCGTCCATCTCCACGCGCGGCTGCGCGAGTCGCTCGGCGTTAACCCCGTCGAGACCCTCGTCTTCGACACGTACGCAGCGCGCTACAGGAACAACCGTTTCGACGTGCCGGCGCTGATCCCGCAGGTCTATCTCCACTTCGACCCGGCCACGCAGCTGGCGCGGCGGGCGACGGGCCAGAACGGCAGCCCGCTCGCCCGGCAGCGGATGGACTTCCTCATCCTCTTCTCGAGCAGGCACCGCGTCGTGCTCGAAGTCGACGGGAAGCAGCATTACGCGCACGGCGACGTCGCGAGCCCAAAGCTCTACAGCGAGATGGTCGCCGAGGACCGTCGGCTGAGGCTCACCGGCTACGAGGTGTACAGATTCGGCGGGGCCGAGCTCATGGCCGACGGTGCTGCTCAGATGCTCGCCGACTTCTTCGACCAGCTGGCGGAGCGCATGCGCTGAGGGCCGGTGACCGCACGGGACGCGTTAGTCGTCAGCGCCGTAGTCCTCGAACGGCACGTCGAGCTTCTCGACGGCCGCGCGCCGGGCGGCGTGGCCGCGGCGGTCGTACCCTGCCGTCGTTTGAGTGCTGGTGTGTCCGAGGACCTTCGCGACCGTCGAGAGGTCGGCACCGGAGTCGAGCAGATCCCCGGTGAAGGTCCGGCGCAGGTCGTGGGGCGCGATGCCGGGTCCGAACCGGCGCGCGACGACTTGGGCGACCGTGTCGGTCGACAGCCGACGACCGATGATCGGCTCGCGCGGTTTCGTCTTGGTCAGGGGTGCGAGGATAGGGCCGGGCCCGTCTCCGCGCACGTTCAGCCAGGCCTTGACTGCTCGCCGGGTGCCCGGAGCCAGCGGTACCGAGCGCACATTCCCGCCCTTGCCAGTGACCACGAGCGTCTCGCGGTCGGCGTCGAGGTCGTCGAGCATCGCCGATGCGGCCTCGTCGCGGCGCAGTCCAGCGCCGACCAGGAGCGCGATAAGCGCGGCGTCACGCCGGGCGGTGATCGAGTCGTCCCGGGCGAGCTCGTGGAACACCTCTCGTACTCGGGACGCCGGGACGTGCCCCCGGGACTGCTTCTCCTCGTCGCGCGGCAGCTTCTCCGGCTTGACCGCGTTCAGCAACGGGGTCGCCCGGTCGTGGGTGAGGATACCGGCGTTGAGGGACTCTCGGACCACGGCTCGGACAGAGTCGCGCATGGCGTTGCGGGTGGATGGCGAGGACCATGCGGAGCGAATGCCGCCATCGAGAGCCTCAAACGCCTCGACAGGCATCGACGACCAGTCCGCCGACCAGACCGCGGCCGGGTGGGCGATGCGGGAATCGGTCGCCATGACGACGCGAGCCAGTCGCTCAAGCCGGAGCCGGGCCGTCTTCTCGGACCCGCGCCGCACGGACAGCGCCACGGTGCGGTGGACAGTCGACGGCACGACGGACCGCGCGTCCTCATAAGCGGCCGTCACCGCGCTGACGCTCACCCGGGGAGGCGTCGACGGCGGCTCGTAGAGCCCGATGTCCATGGGCTCCATCCTACCGGAATGTATGCGCAATAACGTACATTATTAGGATACGTTTGTCGTCGTCCGGTCTAAGGCGGCCAACGAAGTCGCCCATGTAGCCTGGTGCCACGCAGGAAGAAGGGCCGTCATGTCTGAAGCAGCCGACCGAAACCCGAGGGTTCGCCTCACGTCTTCTTCTGAGACCGGCCGCGCCGCCCTCGCCACGACTGACGCGGCCTACTACATCGGGCTCGCGCCCGCGACGCTCAAGAAGTGGCGAGTAACCGGCGATGGCCCGCCCTACGTCAAGATCGGCACGCGCATCGTGTACCTCGTCGAGGACCTCCACGCCTGGTTGCTCGCCCACCGCATCAAGTAGTTGCTCCGCGGAACTGATCGACTTCAGCTCGGCGATCGGTTCTCGTCTCATCAAGGAGATGTCCACGAGACTCACCTCGCTGAGCGGCGGCCTTGCCGGCCCCATCTCTGGCCACTCGCCGTAGCTGACGCACTCTGGCCTCACTGGCCGGATGCTGCAACGGGAGAGTCATGGTCCGAGTCGTACGAGATGGTCGCGTACCAGCATTCAGACATCGCTGGTCACAGCCCACACCAGTTCCTGGCCGGACATCGCTCGTCGTCTGCTCACGGAGTCACCTCTACGACGGTGCGCCCGGTGCCTTGACCGGCGAGTAGCAACTCGGCGGCGGTCCTTGCCTCGGACAGTGGGACCGTGCGGATAAGGGAGTCCAGGTGGACAGGGTCGAGGTCGCGCGCCAGCCGCTCCCAGGCCGCCTGGCGCAGCGCCGGTTCGGTACGTACTGAGTCGACGCCGAGCAGGGCGATGCCGCGAAGAATGAACGGCAGCACAGTAGTCGGCAGGTGGGAGCTCGCAGCAAGGCCGAAGGCCGCTGCGACGCCACCGTGCTGCAGTGTGGCCAGGGCCCCTGCCAGTACGCTGCCGCCGACGGAGTCGATGACGCCTGCCCATCGCTGCCCACCAAGCGGTCGAGTCTGCTGCTCGAGTTCAGACCGGTCGATGACCTCGGCAGCCCCGAGGCCCGACAGGCGCTCGGCGAGCCGGTCGGGCCTCCCGGTGGCGGCGACGACCCGATAACCAGAGCTTGCCAGGAGGGCGACGGCAATGCTCCCGGATCCACCACCCGCTCCTGTGACGAGCACAGGCCCGTCTTGCGGGTCGAGGCCGTGGCGCTCCAACGCCAGTAGAGACAGCGCCGCGGTGAAGCCGGCGGTGCCGATGGCCGCGGTCTGACGCGGAGTGAAGGCCTCGGTGACCGCGACGAGGTCGTCTCCGCAGACGCGGGCGATGCCGGCGAGCCCGCCGTGATGCTCTTCGCCGAGGCCTGCACCGTTGAGAGTCACCACGTCGCCGGCCTTCCACCGAGGATGGCTCGTCTGGACGATCTCGCCGGTCAGGTCGATCCCCGGAACGAGCGGGGTATGGCGGACGACACCGGGACGACCGTGGAGTGCCAGGGCGTCCTTGTAGTTGATGCTAGTGAAGCGGACGCGGATCGTCGTGTCGAGGTCTTCGAGAATCGAGTCGTCGAGATCCTCAAGGGTGGCGGTGCTCGCACCATCGTCCTTGCGCACGATCCAGCCGGGGAACGTCGCGGTCATGGCAGCACCTCCACGGCCTGCTCCTGCAGTGCATCACCGCTGAGGTCGCCGGTAAGAAACCAGTAACGAACGGTGTCGGGGACGCCCAATGCCTCCACGACAGCGGCGTCGTTGGCTTCAAGCAGAGTGTTCAGACGCGCTTCGTCGCGCCGGCGCATCACGTCGGTGGTCATGAGCAGCATAGTTCAGACTCCTTCAGCGAGGCGGTCGATGACGGCGGCGGCGGGTCCGGTAACAGCACAGCGCCAACCGGTCCCGGCCCATAGGTGGAGCCGGTCGGCGTCGCCGGCCTTACCCGCGGCCTGGCGCAGGCCGCGGGTAAGATGGTGCACCGCCGGGTAGGCGCTCAGGTCGGTCGCGTGGTGACGGTCGATGAATTCGTTGCGCAGGGCTCGTGCGGGCCTGCCGGTGAAGGCACGGGTGAGGATGGTCTCGGTGAATGAGTCGTCACCGAGAGCCTGCCGATGCGTGGGCGAGGTCCCCGCCTCGTCGGTGCGCAGCAGCAGAGTCCCGACTGCGACGGCCTCAGCTCCGGCATGCAGCAGCCCGCGCACCGCGTCTGGCCCGTCGACCCCGCCGGCGGCGATCACCGGCAGATCCGTTGACCGAATGACCTCGCCGACCAGGTCGGCGGTCTCCACGTCCGCGACGGCGCGAGCCGGGTCGAAGGTCGCGCGGTGGCCTCCCGCACCAGAGCCCTGCACCACGAGCCCGTCGACGCCGGCTTCGCGGGCCTGGCACGCCTCGCCCACAGTGGTCACGGTCGCCAGCACCCGGGTGCCCGCGCGCTGAAGGCTCGCGATATCGGCGCGGTCGGGCAGTCCGAAGGTCAGCGACACGACCGGCACCGGACGTTCGACAAGCAGCGCGAGCTTCTCCTCCCAATGGTCATCATCGACGACCGGTGCCGGGTCCAGCAGCACCCCGTAGGCTCCGGCTTCGTCCGCGAGTTCCTCGGCGTAGGCGGCGAACCTTTCCTCGTCGACGGGTTCAGTCGAGGGCACGAAGAGGTTGACCCCGAAGTCCTGGACGCTGTCTTGAAGTTCATCGATCTCGGCTCTGAGGGCCTCAGCGGACTTGTAGCCGCCGGCGAGGAACGGGAAGGCTCCGGCCGAGGCGACGGCCCGGGCCAGTGCCGTGGTCGACGGCCCACCGGCCATCGGGGCCGCGACGATCGGCAGGCGGGACTGGAGCAGCGGTGTCATTGGCTGTGCTTCTTTCTCGTGGAGACGGTTCCGGTGCGCGTTCATCGGGCGAGCCATTCGGGGCGACTGCTGCCCAGAGCGGGAGTGGTGCGCTGCCAGGCAGGTGGGGTCTCGGACATGCCGATCACCGGGCCGAGGCTCTTGAGGTCGCCGTAGACCGTTCCTTCGTCGAGAACGGCGTAGCGCTCGAATTCCTCTGGCGTCAGCTGCCCGGGCGCATCTGTGAATCCGGTGATGAGGCCCTGGCGCTGCAACAGCATCGCCGCGCCTGCGAGAGAGACTTCCACGCGGTAGCTGCCGCCCTCGGTTGCACGGCGGCGCAGCGCGACCATTGCTCCGAAACTGGCCATGAACCCAGTGAGGAAATCGCACAGGTACACAGGTGTCAGCTGCGGCCGGCCCTTCCCTGACACCGTCCCTTGGATATCGGCTACACCTGTGACAGCCTGAGCGACCTGGTCCCACCCGGCGCGGTCGCCGAACGGGCCGTCCGAGCCGAAGCAGTTGACGGTGACGTAGATGAGGCCAGGCCGTTCCTGTGCGAGCTGATCGGGCCCGAAGCCGTGTGCGGCCAACCGATGGGGGCGGTATCCCTCGACGAAGACGTCGGCATCGCGCACCAGGTGGTGAAGCGTCTGGGCCTGCTCGGGGTCGGTGATGTCGAGAAATGCGCTGCGCTTGCCGTGACTGGTGTCCCTCACGAAGGGGGTGACCTGGGGCAGGTGCGGGGCGGTGACCATGAGAACGTCCGCACCGTGCTCGGCGAGGCTCAGCGATGCGGTCGGGCCGGCGAGGATGCGAGTGAGGTCGAGCACGCGGACGCCGGACAGGGGCTGCGACCCGGCGCGGAGGGGCTCGGGCTGGCCGTCGGCGATCTTGGTGATCCGCACGACCGGCTGCTCAGCCAAATGGGCTCCGTGTGGGTGTGCCAGCCATTCCTCGGGGGTGCGCACGATGCCGCCTGCGGCCTTCGCTTCCGCAATCGCGTCCTCGAGATCTTGGGCGTCCCATCGGCTGACCGCGGCAGCTACCGACTCCGGCGTGGCCTCCGCCTTCAGCACGTCCAGGACGCGGCGTTCGAGGTGAGGAAGATTGAAGTGCGGAACGAACCATCGACCGTCGCGTGTCGGCCACGGTTGCGTCAGGGCAACCATGTGCGCGACGTCCGGGGACACCGGGATCGGGTGATAGCGATCATCGCCAGAGCGTGCAAGCGTCATGTCCTCTCCACCCAGCGCGGTGGCTGCCGCTGCCCGCACGTCGATGCTGACCTTCTGCCGCCGGCCTGTCTTCAGCTCCCACAGGTCGTTCGCGGCGATGGCGCGTGCTGCCAGGGCATCGGCGAGGGTGGTGCCGATTCGGAACGGCGAGGCGAACAGCGGGTCGTCTCCCGTGCGCCTGACCTCGTCCGCGGCGACCGGGCCGTGCCCACGCACGGCGAGTAGCTCCTCGAATGCAGTTTCTGCTGATCCCGAAATTCCCATCGGATGACTCTCACTTTTCCGTTCGTTTTCGTTAACACTTCAACGCTAAGCACGGCGTGCACAGAAGAGAATTGCCGCGTTTGCATGATCTATGCTTGGGGGTTATGGATGTGGAACTGAGGCACCTACGCGCCTTCGTAGCCGTCGCGGAGAACCTGTCGTTCACTGCGGCGAGCCGGCTGCTGATGGTCACCCAGCCCGCCCTGACCCGCACGATCCAGCAACTGGAGCAGGGCCTCGAGGTCCGACTCCTCGAACGCACCTCCCGATCGGTGCGTCTCACCGACGCCGGACGTGAATTCCTGCGGCGCTCCCAAGTCCTCCTGCGCGACCTCGATCTCGCCGTGGCCGAGGCCCGCAATGAGCGCAGCCTCAAGATTGGGTTCTCCTGGGTGCCGCCGACCCCGTGGGTCACCGAGGTCGTCGAAACGTTCGAGGAGACGACCGGCGCATCGGCGCGCCTTATGCGTCGCGATGATCTGGCATCGGCGCTCGAACGTGGAGAAGTCGACGTCGCACTGGTCCGGCACGAGCTCACCGTCCCAGGTGCGACGTCCCTGGTCCTGTTCAACGAGCCCCGAGTTGCCGCAGTCAGCAGCCGCTCCGCGCTCGCCAAGAATGAGCGGTACACCTGGAACGAACTCGCCAGACATCCCCTGGTCATCAACACGGCCAGCGGCAGCACACGGGTCGACCTGTGGGATCCCGCGCACCGACCGGAGAAGGTCGTCGAATGCGACAACTACGACGAGTGGATCGCCCTCATCGCCGCGGACCGCGGCGTCGGGGCCACCGCCCTGTCGGCGGCATCGGCCAATACCCCAGCGGGGGTCACCTTCATCGCGCTCGACGAAGCACCGCCTGCCAGCCTCCGCCTGGCGTGGCTGCCCAGCCGCACCGCAGCTCTCACACGCCGCTTCATCGAGGCCGCCGCGGCACACAGCCGACCCCGCTGAACCGATCAGTTGTGCACGGGACTGGTGTGTAAACAAGCAGGCAGCCACGGCCTGCTATGACTGTGGAGAACCGGATACACTTCAGGTCCACGTGACACCGTGCGGCAAACGTACTCGGATCGTGTTCCCTCGCGCCGATCTTGACCCGTCGAACCGAGGGGTTGCCACGGCCACCAGGCCAGGACGAAATTGGGCGTCATTAGGCTGCCCGACCTGACAAGTCATGATGCAATCGTCCGCGAACACCGGGAGTCGGATCCCGCCTACGCGACCGAAGAATATCGACTCGCGCTGGAAGGTGAGGACCACATGATGATCAGGTTCAGCGAGCTCGGGGTGTGAGGCTTCGCGAAGCCGTGAATGTCTGCCCTGGGATACCTGGACGTGCTGCTCAGCGGGATGCGGTCGGTCGTCGCAGGGGTCCACAGTCGCGAGCCAATGCGCATCGCTCGCTCCTGAGCACCGCGATCGGGCGCAGAAGAATCCCACGTGAACGAATGCGAGGTAACCACCAGCTATTCGAGTGCCGACCGTTTTGCTGTCGTGTACGCGGTGTGGGCAGCGAGAACCGCCGTCACGGCGAGCACGGCGACGCTCAAGGCAATCACCGGCACGTGATCGATTAGCAGCATCGCGGCGACCGTGATCACCACCAGCACGGCTGCTGCGATGAACCGGGACCGCGCGAGGCGTCCGAACCGGGACCGGAGGAACAACAGGTTCCCCGCCAGGTAGACGAGCGGACCTGCTGCCGTCACGATAACGACTGCGGGCGCGAGGTGATCATGGGAGAGTCGCAGCTCGATGGAGACGGCGACGAGGATCGCGCCCAGAACCATGAAGGCATGCGCGTAGGCATAGGCCGATCGGAGAGCCCCGGTCGACGAGTCCCCGCCGTGAGTATCAGGGCCAGCAAGGGCGAAGTAGTTCCACCAGAGCACGAACAGGGATGCGAAGCCGACGAGCATGCTCAGGGCGAGCGACGGAGAAAGCTGGCCGTGGGACACGATGCTGCCGCCCATGAGCAGGATGGATTCGCCGAGGGCGATGATGAAGACGAGACGGTTGCGCTCGGCCAGGTGCTCGGCGTCTGTGTCCCACAGGTGCATGGGTGCTGCACCGATGCCGGGGATCCGGTAGTGGGCCAGCGGGGCCGCGTAGTCGATGAGCACCGCGATCAACCAGAGACCCAGCCGCCACTCGAGGGGCAGTGCCGCACCGAGGGCCCAGAAGATGCCGGCCAGGAGGGTCCACAGCAGGAGCATGCGGTAGTTGGCTGCGAGCTGGTTTCCACGGTAGGCGATCATCATGAAGACTGGACGAAGGATGCCCATGAATAGATAGCACCCGACGAACAACCAGGCTCCGTCGCCGAAGGCACTAGGAATGGCGATCGACATGCCCAGCGCGGCAAGCATGAGCACCCCGGAGAGCAGCTGCACCGGAGTGCGGCTCGGATCCAGCCAGTTCATCGCCCAAGCGGTGTAGTTCCAGCCCCACCACACCGCGGCGAACACCACGATGGTCTGGGCTGCACCCTCCCAAGAGAGGTGCTCGATGAGCAGGTGCGAGAGCTGGATGATGGCGAAGACGTAGACCAGGTCGAAGAAGAGCTCGACAGGGCCGACCTCGGATCGACGTTGCCCGGTGCGGGCGAGCGGGACGGTAGTCATGGTTGACGAACCTCGTATATGCGTGTCGTGCGTTTGCTTCGAAGGCGACAACACCGAGCGGGCGTCCATCTGGCTGGACGCCCGCTCGAGATGCCAGTGTCGGTTCTAGCCTTCGCGGATCGTCATCTTCGCGAGCTTGTCGCCGTCGACGTCGAAGATAAACTTCGAGCGGCCGTTGGCGTGGTTGGAGCGCCAGTCGCCGACGACGGTGACCGTCTCGCCTGCAGCGTCTACCTCCTCGACGGCAAGCGTGCCGCGGGAGCCGATGAACTCCCTGTCGCTCCAGGCCTTGATTGCATCGCGGCCGGTGAAGATCCGCCCCCAGTCGTCGACCGCGCCGGCGGCGGTGAAGGCGTCGAGGAACGCGGCCTCGTCATGGCGATTGACGGCGTCGATGAAGGACGCCACTGGCTCGGGAATAGTCTGATCGGTCATGAGTCTGCTCCGTTCTCAGCGGGTGGTGTAGCCGCCGTTGGCGAGGATGGTCTGACCGGTGATCCACCAGCCCTCGGTGGCGAGGAAGCGGACGATGGGGGCGATGTCCTCGATCTTGGTCAGCTCATTGCCCATGGCCTGCGATTTGTGGAAAGCGACTCGCTCCGGAGTCTCCTGCCCATAGAAGAACGGGGTGTCCATCGGACCGGGTGCCACCGCGGTCACGGAGATGCCGCGGTCGGAGAACTCTTTCGCCGCCGCGCGGGTGAAGTGCTCCACCGGCGACTTGCCGCCGGCATAGGTGGAGTAACCGTCGGTGAAGGCCGCCAGCAGCGAGGTGACGATGGTGACGATCTTGCCACCCTCGGCGAGACTCTTCCCGGCTTCCTTGATGAAGAAGTAAGCGGCCTTGGAGTTGATGTCGAACATCGAGTCATACTCGTCCTCGGTCGTCTCCACGATCGGCTTGCGCAGGACCTTGCCGGCGGTGTTCACCGCGATGTCGATCGTACCCAGCGCCGCTTCCGCGTCGGCGAACAGGCGGGTCACGTTCGCCGGAACCGTGAGGTCTGCCTGGAACGTAGCGCCCTTGACTCCAGCAGCTTCGACAGCAGCGAGCGTCTGCTCGGCGTCGGCGCGGCTGGAGTCGGAGTTGTAGTGGATCGCCACGTTCGCGCCAGCCTCGGCCGCCTGGCGAGCGATCAACCCGCCGAGGTTCTTCGCGCCGCCCGCGATCAGAACGTTCTTGCCCTTGAGTGTGTGCTCAGCCATGAAGCTCCCTCTGTATCGTCACTATGCAACTGTATCTCTCTGATACATAAGCTAACGTAGCATCATGACAGGAACGCCGACAAGCGATACACGGGAGCGGATGATCCTGGCGGCCGCGGACCTCATTGCCGCCTCTCCCGGCGAGGACTTCTCCCTGCGGGCGGTCTGTGAGGCGGTCGGAGTGAAGATGCCGACGCTCTACCACTTCTTCGGCTCCAAGCAAGGGCTGATCGACGCTGTCATCGCGCACGGGTTCGACCTCTACCTGGGCGAGAAGTCGTCGATGGAGTCCTCCGGCGACCCCATCCAGGACATCCGCGCCGGTTGGGACGCCCACGTCGCCTTCGGCCTGGCCAACCCCGGGTTCTACACGCTGATGTACGGGAAGGTCCGCCCTGGGCACTCCCCCGAGGCGCAGTCGCGTCCCAGCGAGATCCTACGCGCGCTCACGGCGCGGGCCGCCGAGCAGGGTCGGCTCCTGGTGCCCTCTGAGCAGGCTGCCGCGCACATCCTCGTGACCAACATCGGCGTCACCCTGCGTCAGATTATCCTGGCAGCGCCGGACCCGGGGCTCTCTCAAGCTGTCCGTGAGGGTGTTATCTCAGCGATCACCGGCAAGGGAACACGAGCCGACGACCCTCTCACCACCGCCATCGAGATTGCCGCAGCGAATCCAGACGTCCTTGGCAGGGCAGAGACCCAGCTCCTCATCGAATGGCTCGGCCGGCTGGGCAGGGATAACGACAAGCTGCCGTAGGGCGAGTGCCACGAACTTCGAAGAGGCACATCGGTTCCGGAGGTAGACAAGGGACCTCCTTCGCTCAAGCCAACACCGTGCCGGTGACCAGAATTCGCGCCCCGGATACAGAGCGCCTAATTCAACACGAGGCTGTCCAGGACGCCGGAGATCCTCGCGCGCTGGTCGTCGGAAAGTGGCTGGATCGGCAGGGGCAGGCAGCCGCGCGGGGCGAGAGCGAGCTGCTCGGCGATCGCGGCGACGACGCGCAGGCTGCCACCGAACTTGGTGAACAGGTCCCACAGCGGCGCGAGCCGCTCCGACTCCGCGAAGGCGTCGGCGGCCCGGCCTTCCTGGGCGGCCCGGGTGATCGCCAGAGCCGGCTCGGGCAGGGTTCCGCCGATGACCGAGCACCAGGCTTCGCAGCCGGCGTTGAGGCCCGTGGCAGCGGAAGCGTCGCCGGAGACGCCGATCGTGACGTGCTCCGGAATGACGGCACGGATCGCCCCGACGTGCTCTCGGGCGGCCTCGGGGTCAGCGGGGACGCCCGGGATTTTGATCGAGGCGATGCCGGGCAGCTCAGCGATGCGGGCGTAGAGCTCGTGGGTGAACTCAAAGTGGGTTGTGCCGGGATTGTCGTAGACGATCACCGGCAGGTCGGTCGCGACGGTAACTGCACGGTAGAGCTCGAACACGTCGTGATCGGTCAGGGGTTGGTAGCTCATCGGGGCCAGCAGAAGCCCGGCAGCGCCAGCAGCCTGAGCGGCTTCGGCGTTGGTGAGGACATGGGAGGTGCGCAGTGCCCCCACCCCGACAAGCACCGGGGTGTCCCCGGCGTGCTCGACCGCAAGATTGGCGACGCAGGCCCGCTCCGCCGGGGTGAGGTAGGCGTAGGAGCCTGTCGAGCCAAGTGCCGTGATCGAGTCGACACCGGCTGCGGCCGAGCGTTCGACGAGGCCCGCGAACGCCGCCTCGTCCACGGATTCGTCCTTGAGCGGCGTCAAGGGGAAGCCGCTGAGGCCGGTGAACGTGCAGGTCATGTCTGCTCCTGTGCGATGTCGACGGGCGAGGCCAGGGGCTGAGCGATAAGCTCAGGCGGCCGGCCCATAGACGGTGGTGAGGGCCGCGTCGAGGTCGGCGATCAGATCTTGTGAGGACTCCAGCCCGATGGCCAGGCGGATCAGGCCGTGCTCGCGGAAGGGCTGGCTGAAGCCGGCGGCGCGCTCGGGCGGGTACGCCTCGTAGGCGATGAGCGTCTCGTCGTGGCCGAGCGAGACCGCGGGGGTGATCAGGCGCAGATCCTCGATGAACCGGACCCGGTCCGCGGGGTCCCCGGCGAGGGTGAAGGAGACGACGCCGCCGTAGCCGCCGGACAGCTGTACCGAAGCCGCTGCGTGGTGGGGGTCACCCGTGAGCCCGGGGTAGGCGACGTGAGCGACGCGGGGATCCGCGGCCAGGAACTCGGCAACGGCCTGGGCGTTCTCGCAGTGGCGCTGCAGCCGCAGGGGCAGGGTGAGCGAGCCGCGCATGATCAGCCAGGCGTTGAACGGGGCGATTGCCCCACCGACGTGGTGCAGCGCCCCGTACTTGATCGCATCGACCAGCTCGCGGCTCCCAATCACCGCTCCGCCCATCGCGTCCCCGTGACCGTTGATGTACTTGGTGAGCGAATGGATCACGAGGTCGACCCCGTGTTCGAGCGGTCGCACCAGCGGCGGCGGGGTGAAGGTCGAGTCCACGGACAGGAGGGCGTCATGCTCGTGAGCAATTCGGGCGAGCACAGCGATGTCGGCGACCTTCGGGTCCGGGTTGCCGACGACTTCGGTGTGAATCAGCCGCGTGCTCGGACGGATGGCCGCTCTGACGGCGTCGGGGTCGGTGATGTCGACGAAGTCGACCTCTATGCCCATCTTCTCGGGCAGTAGCGAGCTGAACAGGTCGAAGGTGCCCCCGTAGAGGACGTCGGAGGCGATGACGTGGTCGCCCGGACTCAGGATCGTGAAGAGCGCACCGTGCAGAGCCGCCATCCCTGTGCTGAACACAGCGGCGGCCTCGCCGTGCTCGGCGCGGGCGAGCTTGTCCTGCAGGCCGAGCTGATTGGCTCCGGACTCTCGGGTGTAGACCAACAGGTCGGGGTCGCCCTCGGCCAAGCCGGCCGGGTCGGCGGGCAGGCGGTAGGAGTTCGCCATCACGATCGGGGTGCGGATCGCGCCGGTGGTCTCGTCGGTGCGGTTGCCGCCGTGAACGGCCCAGGTGTCCCCAGTCAGTGTCGCATGGTCGTGCTTATCAGGCCTTGGGCCGGCCGGTGACGGATACTCGGTGTTCATGAGTCTGCTCCTGAGGTCAGCGGGCGAGGGACGTCCAGGCACGGCGTCCCGAGAAGTCGGCTCGCGGCCCGGACGCCGGGGCCGAGGTCCGAGAGCGCGTCGACCAACGCGTCAGCGGCAGCGAGCACCTGCGCATCAGGGACCGGCGCAAGGGCGTCGAAGATGAAGAACGCGCTCCGGGTGCCGTCGGTGAGTCCGGTCCGACGGCCCTGCCGCCAGTTCCAGCGCCGGCACGTCACCCCGGCGTCGTCGCGCCAGACGACCTCACCGGGCTCCGGATGCTCGATGACCGTCTCCCCGCCCGCGGTCGTATCGAAGGGCTCGTCACCGATCGCGCGGACGAGACGGGCGTGGCCCTCGTAGAGATCGAAATCCTCACCGCCGAGCGGGATCTGATGGAGGACCGAGATCGCGTTATAGGTGTCGGTGAGCGCGTTGATCCGCGGCAGGCCCTTCTTCGCGCGCCGGGTGAGCGCCTCGACGCTGTTACGGGTGCGCTGCGGCTTCGCGCCGAACACCCGATACGCCTCTCGCCAGGCCGCGATGTGGTCCAGCTCGTCCACCGGCGAGTGCGCGAGGAGCTCTCGCGCACGAGCCTCAGCACGGTCGATCAGCTCGTCGGCCGCCGATGACGACGTCCGGGGCTCGAGCCCACTCACCACGACGAGGAGGGCGCGATAATCCGGGCGCAGCTCAAGCACTGCAGGGGCAATCTCGCATGAAGCGAGGAAGGCATCGGGGGTCTGAGTCTCAGTCATCGACGGCCTCCGTTCGACGAGCGCGGCCCACTCCCGGCTCATGGACGCAGAGCGCGAACCTGGCAGGGGCATCGTTCGGGTTGGAATAGGAGTGCTCGGCATCGCCGTGGAACGCCAGCGCGTCGCCGACCGCGAGCACATGGGACCGCCCGTCGGCCTCGACCGTGACCGTGCCCTCCAGGACTTGGAGGAGTTCGCGGGTGCCCTCGGCATGGGCCCCGCTCTCATGGCGGTCACCGGGACCGAGCGTCCAGTCCCACAGCTCGACGACGTCCGGTGGCCGAGTTCCGGCCACGAGCACGCCGCACCCGCCATGCTCGCCTGTCCACAGGGCCGCACCCTGGCCGGCGCGGGTCACTTTCGCCTCCGTCGGAGCTGGGGGCTCGACGAGTGCAGGAAGCCCCACGCCGAGGGCGTCAGAGAGCCGCAGGAGCGTTCCCACGCTCGGGTTGACCGAGCCCTGCTCGACGCTGACCACCATGCGCCTGCTCACGCCGGCATACTCGGCAAGCCGGTCGAGCGTCCAGCCGTGGGCAGCTCGCTCCTGCTTCACCCTCGCGCCGATGGCGCGGGCCAAGCCCTCTGCGTTCACATCCATGAGTGCATCATACTGCACTACTAGGGCAACAACGGTGTCCATTTGCCATCTTCCCGATCTTTGTGAGCATCGGGGGCAACCTAGACAGCCGCGCAACACCTGCCGAGTCACCGCGCTTCATGACGATTGGCCGCCCCTTGACGTCGGGCGCGGGGCGCGCACTGGTGACAGTCCTCCGATGTACGCCCGGAGACGGAGATCCTGCATGCCGTCGGTCTCGCGACTGACGCCAGGGGCGGCGGTTTCACGATGGAGTACGTCATGCTCGCGACCGTCGGCAATCAGGCATGTGGATCCAAGGCACGACCACGAACCCGTTGCGTGTCGACGTCGGCACTCCCGAGTCAACTAATCTGGTGCCGAGTGCTCTCGATGCCGCAGTCGCGTCATATTCGTGTCGACTCTGAGAGCACAAAGCCTGGGAGGCTGCGCGGGACCACAGGAGGAGTATCTGTGACCAGGGTCATCTTCATGTGCGGTCCGGCCGGTTCGGGAAAGTCGACCGTCGCTCGCCGGCTCGAAGAGGGCGGCATGGCGCGGCTGTCCTTCGATCAGGAAGCATGGCGTCGCAGCATCCGGTCGATGCCGTTGCCGACGGATCTCCACCAAGAGATCGAGGCCGAGCTCCGCACCCGGCTGAGCCGCCTCGTCACCACGGGGGTGGATGTTGTCCTGGACTTCTCGTTCTGGTCGCGGCGGGAACGCGAGAAGTGGCGCAGCCTGGTCAGATCGCTTGGTGTCGAGCCGGAGACGATCTATCTCGACACGCCCCGCGCGACCGTGCTCGAAAGGGTGGCCGCTCGCCGGACCGATCAGCCGGACGCGTATCAACTCGAGCCTGAGCTCGCGGCCTCCTACTTCGATCACTTCGAACCGCCCAGCGCCGACGAAGGTCCACTGACCGTCATCTCATGATCCGAAGCGCGGTCAAATCAATCATGGATGGCGCGGCCCCACCTGCCGCGAGCAACCGTCTGGCGATGCCGAACCTCAACCGAATGCCGCCGAGACCTGATGCGGTGGTCCGGTTCATCAGCAATTGACCCAAGGAAGGCGACCTTCAGCCGAGCTGGCTGCTCCTGCGTCGCGGCCATGGTCCTTCTCCCGGACGAGCAAGCCGACGGGATAGACGGTCAGAGCGATCATCCGAAATCACTGTGCCTCTCGATTCGAGGAAGCGCCCGACCAGAGTCGCTACTCGCGAACGTCGGGAATGGCCGTGTCTGTGTCAGTCGCTCCGAGACGCTCTAGACTCGGCCAGCTTCTTCCGGGTTACGCACGAGGCTGAGCTCGCCCTATCAGCGATCATCCAACGCCCCAGACCCGGTGACAACATGACCCGGGTCATAAGAGAGACAGGGCAATACGCCATGCCAGGCCCACCGGGGTAACCAGAAAGGTAACGGGGAAGTCAATCTTGGACGCGTACATGCACTGGTCCTTTCGGCTCGCGAGCAGGGCCCCTCAAGCTTCACGCTCCCGTTACACCGGCCGCCGTGGGCCAACCGATCGCGGCGGTGTCGAACTGATCGTGTTCTGATGAAGTGTCGAGCTACCGGCCTGCGACCGCAGAAGTCCGGAAGGAGAGTCGCGGGACCGATGCACTCGCGCCTCCGCCTACGCGAGGGATGCTGCGGCGTTCCTGATCCAGCTGCGGAACTCGATGGCGAGATGTTCGCAGTGGCCCTCGATGAGCGCATCCGGCGCTGCGGCTGGGTAGACCACTCGCACGACGACGTCGGCACCGTCGTCCGTGTCACGAGCCTGGTGAACGCAGTAGGCGAAAGGGGTTCCGTCGTCCAGGCTGAGGAGTGCGTTCATCAAGGTGATCGGGTACTCGGGCTGCCGGAACACAGCCACCTGAGGCGGGAGTTCGCGGGCGACAGAGACCTTGAATCTGGTGAGGTATCCGCCGATCGTCTCGACCATGCCGCCTCGGTACGCTGGTGGCTCGACGTAGTGCTCCGGATGAGCGTTGAGCAGCAACGACTTGTCGCCGAACTCGCCGGACCCGGCCTGAGCCTGGAACCAGGTCGCCAGTTGCGTTCCGGTCAGACCGCGCACGGTGAACTCCGTGCGCGACTCTCGAAACCTGCCGCCTGACTCCTCGATGATGCTCTTCTGGTAGCGGTCACCCTCGGCGACCTGCTCCGCGATCAGATCCATCATGATCTGTCCGCCCGCGATCGTCTTCAGATTGCGCAGCGCCCTGCGGGAAGCCGCCAGCTCCCACTGGTCGACGGCGGTTTCGTCGAACTCGCGCCCCATCGTCTTCACGACGACTGTTGCCTTCATCTCCATAGCGATTCCTCTCCGCTTCTCCGACTCGCGAAGTGACAGCCACCTCGCGAGTTCTTCGTGAACATACCATGTTAAGGTACATTCATGCACCTTAACGAACAAGAGTCTCAGCCCGTTCGACGACGACGTGGAGAGACCCTCCGGTCCGCGATCCTGTCGGCAGCGTGGGAAGAGCTACTCGCGCGAGGGTATGACGGGTTCAGATTGTCGGAAGTCGCTCGGCGAGCCGGAACAAGCCGGCCCGGCCTGAACCGGCACTGGGACAAGAAGACCGACCTGGTGAGGGATGCCATCCACTACGCGAGCGATCGGTTCCTGCTCGCCGACCCTGACACCGGAACCCTCCGCGAGGACATCATCGGGCTGATGGTGCAGCTCAATGAATCTTTCGCGATGTTCGCCGCCTCATTAACCGCAGAGCTGTCCGCGTACTATGGCGCGACAGGGACAAGCCCGGCCCAACTACGGCTTGGATTGGTCGAAAAGCGGTGGTCGATCATCGAAGGTGTGCTATCGCGGGCGGTGGGCCGAGGCGAGATCGATCCCGATCGACTGACGGAGCGCACAGCTCGTCTGCCATTCGACCTCCTTCGGCACGAAACGCTCATGACGCTGAAGCCGTTGCCGCGCGAAGACATCGCCGCCATCGTCGATCAGATCTTCCTTCCGCTCGTGCTGCCGAGTACTGCCTGACTAACCGTATTGTCGTTGGACACCATCCGATCCGGAGCCATTCCGATTGAAGTGCCCGTCTCGATACAACGTCGCCGAGATTAGTCGGATCCTTGTGCGCCGCGGATTGCTCGAGTCGTGACCGCATCGATGAACGCAGCATCGAACGGTTCGCGGGAGAACCACCGACGGTAGAAGACTGGGCCTAGAACGGTAGAGGCGAGCAGTGCCGTATCGGTTTCGGCAGGAAGCTCGCCGCGACCGATCGCGCGTTCGGCGATCTGACTCACCAGGGACGCGTGCCCCTTTTGTATCTGCGCATGCATATCGGCGAACGCGGCATTGCGTTCCGCCGCATCGACAATCGAAGGCAGCACAGCAGCCCATCCCGCTTGCTCCACCATGCGCACGAGATCGGCGACGAACGTCCTGAGGTCGCCATGAAGAGTCCCGGTGTCGGGGAGGTCGTAGCGATCATCGAGACCTGCACACGCATCGAGCACGAGGGCTTCTCGGGTCGGCCAATGCCGATAGATCGTAGTCTTCGCCACGCCAGACCTGCGCGCAACCTCGTCGACGCTGAACCCGCCGACCCCAGTCGATTCCAGCAGGTCCGTTGCCGCGGCAAGGACGGTCGCACGCGAGCGCTGAGTCCGCGCGTCGATCCTGGAGCCCGTACCAGCTGATGGGTCGGCCTGGCGCTGAGTAGGCATGAGTCGTCCTTTCCACGTTTCGCTACGATACTGTAGCGTAGCGTTGAACGCTGTAGTAGTGAAGGGAAACACTCATGGAACTCGCCTCCGTACGCATCATCACTGACGACCTCGACGAAATGGTCGGCTTCTACGAGCTCGTGACGGGCATCTGCGCTCAACGCCCCGCACCTGTCTTCGCCGAGCTGGTGACCCCGCTGGCGACTCTCGCGATCGGACACTCCAGCACCGTGCCACTGTTCGGCGAAGGTGTCGCTGAACCTCGCGCCAACCGCACCGCGATCATCGAGCTTCGTGTCGCTGATGTCGATGCCGTGCACCGTCGCCTTCAGGACCAGGTCGACTCCTGGGTGCAAGTACCTACCGACATGCCGTGGGGAAACCGCTCCGCACTGCTGCGCGACCCGGACGGGAACCTCGTCAACCTCTTCACCCCCGTCTCTGCCGAAGCGCGCGCCCGCTTCGCAGACCGAAACACCAGCACAAGGTCCTGACGCATAGTCAAAGAGGATGACTGCCTAGCGACGGACATGGCGGAATCGACGGACGAATACAGACCTCTGCGGGCCTGAGCACCTTCGACCACCGCTCCAAGTCCGCCCCGCTCCGAGCAAAGGAACGTACATGGCCCACCCGCAGCACATCGTCGATGCGCTCGATGCCCACTCCGATCAGGAGGCTTGATCGGTGTCCGCCAATGACCAGAATGGGTGGAGCGTTGTCTACGCCTTCGTGTACGTCAGTCGCTCCTGTGACGCACGAGATCTGACGTGGTGTTCGACGTGGGATTCGAGTGCACGGCCTTCCATGTCGACGTTGGGCGTCAGCCGATCGAGCCACTTCGGGAACCACCAAGCGCGCTCACCGAGCAGGTGCATGACGGCGGGGATCAGGAGCATCCGGACGACGAACGCATCGAGGAGAACGCCGAACGAGAGCCCGAATCCGATGAGTCTCACGGTGGATGTATCGGAGAAGATGAATCCCGCGAAGACGGAGATCATGATGGCGGCGGCGGCGATCACGACGGCTCGACCCGCGTGCACTCCGCGTTGGACGGCGACGCGCGCACTTGCCCCACGAGCATGAGCTTCATGCATGCCCGTCACGAGGAAGAGCTGGTAGTCCATGGCGAGACCGAAGAGTATCCCGATGAGGATGATCGGCAGGAAGCTGATGATCGGGCCCGGGTTGTGCACTCCGAACAGCTCCCCGAGCCACCCGAACTGGTAGATCGCGGTCAGGCTGCCGAGTGTCGCGAGAAGAGAGAGCACGAAGCCGACGGTCGCGATGATCGGCACGAGGACAGAGCGGAACGCGAGGATCAGAATGAGAAGGGAGAGCCCGATCACCACGGCGAGATAGATCGGCAGGACAGTCGCGATCTTCTGAGTGATGTCGATGTTCGCACTCGCGTTGCCGGCGACTCCGAGCGTGGCGTCTCCGTCGCCTGTCGTGATGGTCTGCTCGCGGAGATCGGTGACGAGTCGCTCCGTCGCGGGGCTGTCGGGGCCACTGCGGGGCGTGACCTGGAAGGCGATGATGTCGCGGTCCGCAGAGGTACCAACGGGAAGAACCGCGGCAACGTCTGAGTGGCGCGAGAGTGCCTGGCCGATCTCGACCGAGGAACTTGTCACCTCGTCATCAGTAATCGGTTCGGGGAGGTTCGCAACGACGAGCAGCGGGCCGTTCTGCCCTGCACCGAACTCGTCGGAGATGGTGCTGTAGGCGAGGTACTGCGTGGAGTCGGGAGCTTCGGCGCTGCCCGTGGGCAGACCGAGACGCATCTGGCTGGCAGGGATCGCCATCACGCCGAGCGCGATGACACCGACGATCACCGTCGTGATCGCGCGCCAGGTCGGCATCGGCGTATGGGGCACGCCCTGCGTGGCCGGGTGTCCGATGGTGCCGCGTTCGCTTCGGCTGAGGATGCGGAACCCGACGATCGAGAGGAGCGCAGGAGTGAACGAGGTGGCGATCGCGATCGCGACGACGACTGCGACGGCACCTACGGTGCCCATGAGGCCGAGCAGGGGGATCCCGGTGACGTTGAGCGCCAGGAGCGCGATGATGACGGTGGCACCCGCAAAGACGACGGCGTTTCCTGACGTGCCGTTGGCCAGACCGATGGACTGGATGAGTCCCATACCTCGCTTCAGTTGCGTGCGGTGTCGATTGATGATGAAGAGCGAGTAGTCGATGCCGACCGCCAGGCCGAGCATCATTCCGAGGATCGGTGTGAACGTCGTGAATTCGACGATGCCCGAGAATGACAGCGCCGCCAGGGACGCGACTCCGACGCCGAGGAATGCGGAGAGGAGCGGGAGCGTGATTCCGAGCAGCGTGCGGAGGATCAGGAAGAGCACGATCGCGGCAACGAGAATGCCGGCGATCTCGCCCGGCCCGATCAGCGACGGGCTGCTCTGGGCGAGGTTATCGGACACATAGACGTGGACACCGTCGATCGCGGCATGCTCCGCTCGGTCAGCGATCGTCGTCTTGGTCTCCTCAGGCACCTCGTCGGTGTTCTTCGTGAACGTGACGGTTCCGATCGCAGCGGATCCGCTCTCCGACACGAACCGCGCGTCTTCGGACAGCTCCAGCAGCGCGGCCGCCTGCTCCAGCTCGGCGGCTTGTCGGTCCAGCTCCTCCTGCTGCGCCGCTTGTCCGGGCGCGATCTGGGCACGGGCGGCCTCGAGCTGAGCTCTGCCGTCGTCGATCTGCTGGCGCTGGAGATCGAGCTCTTGCTGTGTGTCGAACCCGTCTACGGTCCCCTTCACCTCGGGGATGTCGCTGAGGTCAGACAGGAATGCTCCCACTTCCTCCCTCTGCTGATCGCTGAACTCCGTTCCATCGTCGGTAGCGAACACGATCGTTCCCGTGCCGCCCTGAGCGGCCGGGAACTTCTCTTTGAGCTCTGCCTGCACCTTGTCGGTCTGCGTTCCCGGGATCGAGAACGCCGATGACACTGCGCCGGAGAATGCGGTGAAGGTCACGGCGGAAGCGCCGAGGATGACGAGCCAGGCGATGATGACGAGCCAGCGACGGCGAGCGGAGAACTGACCGAGTCGAAAGAGCAGAGAAGCCACGCGAGCGTCTCCTTTCCAGGTGAGAGGTGATGGCGAGACGGCTGAGTCAGTTGCTCGGGCCGCGTCAGAAGTCCGCAGCCGCGGCCGCCAGCCGTGGGGTCGGAACGCCGAGGCGCTGCGCCTCGGACAGGACGTCGCGGTACACGGCCCGAGGCTCTTCCGCGGCGGGGTCGTCGTGCGTCTCGAAGGCACGCCGTACGAAGGGAACCTTCGAGTTCGCCAGCGCGAAAGCTCCCGCGACCAGCCACGACGGCAGTCGGAACGCCAGCGTCGACGACAGATGGCGGCGCAGATCGACGCCGCGAGCCGCGACCACCGGGAGCAGCTCGCGGCCGACCAGCATCGCCTCGCGCAGGGCCGCGGTATTGCCGATCAGATCGGCCATGGAACCGTGCCGGAGCGCCTGGGAGTACAGGCTCGCGTCGGTGGCCGTATGGAGGAAGTACCAGCCGCGGATGTCCGGCTGCTCGCGCACGCGGATTCCCGCCTGGCTGAACGCCTCGCGCACCGCGAGCTCGCGATCCGTCTGGCTCGCGCCGACACGTCCGAGAACGACGGTGGAGAGCAGCGTCGCGCGAAGCCGTCCGGTCGCGTCGAATCCGCCGCCGGCGGGCGGAATCCCCCAGACCACCTGCTCACGCGGCAGCGGGGCGATGATGTCGAGCGGCTCGTCCCACATGTTGCTCAGCATCACGAGCGTCGCCTCGCCCAGTCGCGTCGAGAGGAAGTCGACCGCGGCGGGAAGGCGGTGGTGGGGAAGGCTCACCACGATGAGGTCGAAGTCGTGCTCCTCCGGGAGGTCCTCGCGGTATCGCGGCGACCATGTCTCCCGGACGTGCTGATCCCGCCGCCGCCGACGACGAGAATCCTGGATGTCGACGGTCATCTCGTCGCCGTAGAGCTCCGCACGCCCCGGGCGTACGTAGAACTCGACGTCGTGTCCTGCGCCCACCAGCGCCCAGCCGGTGACGGAGGCGATGACGCCACGTCCGAACATCAGTATCCGCATACGACCTCGCTGCGTTAGCATTAACCGGGGGCCTTCCCCGCTTAGAAGATACGGAGACTCCCTCCGCTTGTCAATCCGAGGTGACGATGACCCAGCCCAAGCCCCTCCGCGCCGACGCGCAGCGCAACCGCGACGCGATCGTGCGCGCTGCGCGCGAGATCTTCTCCGAGGAGCAGAAGGAGGTGCCGTTCGAGGACGTCGCGCGACGGGCCGGCGTCGGTGCGGGCACGCTCTACCGCCACTTCCCGAACCGCGACGCTCTGCTCGCCGCCGTGTTCGAGGGCGAGGTCGCCGCGCTCCGCGGCCGCGCGGATCAGCTCATGGAGACCCTGCCGCCCGGCGATGCCCTGGGAGCGTTCCTCCGCGAG
The DNA here is from genome assembly GCF_004136575.1 of Rothia koreensis. Taxonomy (GTDB): domain Bacteria; phylum Actinomycetota; class Actinomycetes; order Actinomycetales; family Micrococcaceae; genus Rothia; species Rothia koreensis. The sequence goes on along the minus strand of NZ_NOIQ01000001.1, from coordinate 181,851 downwards.
ATGGTCGACCACATGTATTCGCAGCGCGGTCTTGCCCGAACGCTGTTCGCTGCATCCGAGTCGGCGGGAGGCGCACTCTCCGACGAGGGGCAGGTGCTCGAAGACGCGGTCACTGGGATGCTGAGCCGGGGCATCGAACAGGGGCACCTTCGAGACGACGTCCCCGCGGGCGCGGTGATGCTCGCGCTCCACGGCATCGCCGTGGCGGCGGTGCACTCCGAGCGGCGTCAGGAGGCCGATGGCGTGATCGAGCTCATGATCGACGGACTGCGGCGCAGCTGAAGGCGCGCGCGGTCCGGCGCGTCCGCCGAGGTCGACGGACGGTCGCGCGAGTGCGGGGCGCGGCTTCGAGGAGCCACGTCATGAGTTAACATATGCGTTGTCGAAAAGGCTTGAGTGGTTTGGCCGAGGGGTGGTCCAAGCCGTTGCAACCACGAGCCACGCTTTGCGTCCGCGGCACTACCGACGATGGTCGGGGTGTGCGCGCGTGCCGCTCCACCGTCAAAAGGAGCGATAATGCGAGCTGTTTTGGTGTCAGAGTTCGGCGGGCCTGAGGTTCTCCATATGGAGGACGTACCGATTCCGGAACCTGGTGATGGCCAGATCAGAGTCAGAACCGTGGCGGCCGGGGTGAATCCGATGGACGGCAAGATCCGGTCGGGTGCGGCATTCTTTCCGGTCACGCTGCCGGTCGTTCTGGGGCGGGAGTTCGCCGGCGTCGTAGATGTTCTGGGTGCCCACATGGCCCACATTCACGCTTTCACAGCCGATGACTCCGACGCCGTTGTGGCTCTTTGGACCGAGGCCGGGCTCACGCGGCCATGGAACGATCCAGTGAAGGACGTTTGGCGAAAGACGACGACGCAGCCGGAGATGTTCCTGATCGCCAAGGACGACGAGGGGCACGTGGTCGGCAGCGCTCTGGCTGGCTACGTCGGCCACAGGGGTGGATCCACTATCTCGCCGTCGCCGCCTCCCATCGCGGGACAGGACTCGGCACGGAGCTCGTCCGCCGCGCCGAATCCATGCTCGCTGCCCTGGGCTGCCCCAAGGTCCAGCTCCAAGTGCGCCCCGAGAACACAAGCGTTATCGAGTTCTACGAGAGGCTGGGCTACGCGACCTACCAGGCTGTGAGCATGGGCAAGCGGTTGGAGTCCGACGAGATCGATCTCTGAACTGCAGCATCCTCCACCTCAGAGGTCTCGCACGCCGCCGAGACTGGATTCCGTGTAGACGGTTTGCCTCAGTTCGGGGCCCGAGGGCATCGATCACCTAGTGAGCGCGACAGTGGCCGCGGTGACGACGAGCTACACCAGATACGCCCAACTATGCACCGCCTCCGGGATCCGCGGGAATCGCCTGCGCAGGACGACGATGACCGGAACTGCTTCATCAGCGGTTGCCCCACGGAAGGCGACCTTTAGCCGAGCTGGATGTTCCTGCGTCGCGGCCAAAGTCCTCCTCCCGGATGAGCAAGCCGACAGGGTCGACGACCAGAGCGGTCATCCGGAATCGCTGTTGCCTCTCGACTCGAGGATGCGCCCGATCGACGTCGCTACTCGCGAACGTCGGGAATGGCAGTCTGTGTCAGTCGCTCCGAGACGCTCCAGACACGGCCGGCTTCTTCCGGGTTGCGCAGACGGGAGTAGACGGACTGCTCTCCGGGCGGGCCTCCCAGGTGTCGGAATCCGGTCGGCCCGTAGAGCTTCCCGCCGGCAGGTTCGGGCACGGTGGCCGCCATCAGGGCGGGCAGTTTCGCCGTCTCGACGGTGCCGAAGAGGATGCCTCGCGCGGACAGTGTCGTGATGACTCGGCGCAGCGGTGTTTGTCGCGTTCGGCCCACCTCAGGCCGCGCTGCCAGGAGATTGGTCGGGGCGACGCCTGGGTGGGAGAGGTTGCTGGTGATGCCCCAACCTGATTCGCGGCTGCGCCGGTCGAGCTCGAGCCCGAACAGTCCGAGCGCAATCTTTGACTGGCTGTAGGCGGCCCGGCCGTGGTAGTTGCGGTCCCAGTTGAGGTCGTCCCAGTTGATGGCGTGCTGGTCGGCGGCGATACTGATCTGCGAAGTGACGCGGGCCCGTCCGGTGCGCAGCAGCGGGAACAGGTGCGCGACGAGGGCGAAGTGGCCGAGGTGGTTGGTTCCGAACTGCAGCTCGAAGCCGTCGGCAGTGGCCTGCCGGTCCGGTGGCGTCATGACGCCGGCGTTGTTGATGAGGATGTCGATCGGGTCTCCCTGCTGTGTCATCTCTTGCCCGAAGGCGGCGACGGAGTCCAGGGAGGACAGGTCGAGCGAGTGCAGGGTCACATCGGCGTTCGGGACGTGTTCCCGGATCGTCGCGAGCGCCGCGTCTCCCTTGCGCGGGTTGCGCACGGGGAGTGCGACCTGCGCCCCGGCGGAGGCGAGCCGGGTCGCGATGCCCAGGCCCATGCCGTCGCTGGCCCCGGTGACGACAGCGCGCTTTCCGCGCAGGTCGGGGATGGTGATGTCGATGTTCTCGCGTGCCACGTGCGCTCCGTTCGTGAGGAGGTCGGAATTCGGTCGGTCAGGCGGGTGCGCCGCCGCTGACGAGGAGGTGCTGGCCGCTGATCCAGCGGGAAAGGGGCCCTGCGAAGTATTCGGCGGCGTCGGCGACGTCATCGACGGTGCCGAATCTCCCCTCGATGGGCCGACCCTGCTTCAGGAGGGCGCGCATCGGGTGGTCGTCGGGTACTTCGGTGAACACACCTGCGCCTTCGATGGCGGTCGGGATGATCGAGTTCACGGTGATACCGCGCGCCCCCACCTCCAGAGCGAGGACCTCGACGGCGTAGCGAGCGGCCATCTTGCTCGCCCCGTACAGGCCCACCCCGGGCTGCACCATCGCCGTGGTGCTGGAGCCGACGTTGATGATCCGGCCGTGATCGGCAACATGACGGGCGGCCTTCTGCAGGGTGAAGAAGGTGCCCTTGGCGTTGGTCGCGAACAGACGGTCGAACTGCTCCTCTGTCGCTTCGAGGATCGGCTGGTCGACGATCTCCACACCCGCGTTGGCCACGACGATGTCGAGCGTGCCGAACGCCGCGATGGACTCTTCGAACAGCCGGTCCAGCGCACCAAGGTCGGATACGTCGGCACGGATGGCGATCGCCTCCCCGCCGAGCGCCTCGATCTCCTTGACGACGGCAGACGCCGCCTCCTCGCTGCTGGCGTAGTTGACGACGACTCGTGCCCCGAGCGACGCGTATCGCAGCGCGATGGCGCGCCCGATTCCCCGCGCCGAGCCGGTGACCAGAGCGGACTTGCCGTGCAGATCAGTCATGAGGACCCTTTCACGTATCGCGGCCGCGGTGTGCGAGCACGTATCATCAGAATAATCCGGCAGGCGTCGGATTACTAGTCTGAGTATTGATCGAACGGAGGAGCTTGATGACTCGTTCAGTGCGCCGCGGCCCGGGCCGACCGACCAAGACCGACCCTGTGCTCGAGCCGGAGACCGTCTTGCAACACGCCCTGGAGGCGTTCGCCGACCAGGGATACGAGGCGGTGTCCGTGCGCCGCCTCAGCACCGAGCTCGGCATGGGGCACACGTTCATCTCCGACCGGTACGGCTCGAAGGAGGGCCTCTGGAAGCACGTGGTCGAGTACGCGATGGGACCGTGGCTCGAGGTAATCACGGTCGAGCTGGAGCAGGACGGCAGGGACGACCTCGAGCGTCTCGTCGGCGCGATCCGCGCCCTGCATCGGGCGGCATCGGAGTCGGCCCACTTCGCTCGGCTGATCGACCAGGAGGCCCGGATCGATTCGCCACGGCTGGCGCATCTGCATGAGCTGCTCGCTCCGATGAACGACACCATCAAGTCGCTCTTCGAGCGCCTGGTGGACGACGGTCGGATTCGCCCGATGCCCTGGTACCTGTTCTATTTCCTGACCACCTCCCCCACGAGCCTCTACAGCCAACCTCCGTTGGCCAGGCTGATGGGACGATCCGACGATGCCGACGATCACGACCTCATGACCGACATTGTCCTGCACGGACTCCTCGCCGACGCCACCGAGTGACCTCACGATCGGTACCCCCGCCGGTCAGCTCTTGTCCGCGGGTTCTGCGTTTCCGGCGAGGAGATGCGCGTTCTCCTGGTAGACAGCGGTGAGCTTGACCCTGCTGAATCGCCATCCTTCATCTGTGCGGGTGGCCTCGTTGTCGTAGAAGCCGACGACCAGCCACCGGTTCGCCCGACCGTCAGCGACCTCATCCGGGACCCAGTGCTCGGCCTGCACGTGCGCGTGGGCGGTGGCGCGGTCTCCGTCGATCTCGATGACGTGACCGGTGATCGTGTGGTGCGTGGCGATGAACGGCGAGAACGATCCCTGCAGCACCTGAACGTACTCGGCCAGCGGGGCCTGCATCGGGGGCATGCCGGTCACGGATGCGAAGTCCAGCGTGAACGGGTCGGTGTGGACCAGCGGTGGCAGGTCATCGAAGTTCTTCGTGTCGGCGATGTCGGCGTAGCGACCGAAGAGTTCGATGATGTCGGCACGGTCTGCGTCATGAGACATGGGGGTGTTCCTTTCGTCGTGGTTGAACAGGCGCGAGGCCCTGCCACGAATGTAGCCACTGCCTACCTAAGTTGTCAATGTCTACTTTGGTGCTCTATCGTTGTGCCATGACGCGACAGGACGAACAGCGCCGCTACCACCACGGGGAGCTGCGCCAGGCATTGATGGAGGCCGCGGAGCGCAGCCTGCGCGAACGCGGACTGGCACAACTGTCGCTGCGCGACCTCGCCCGGGAAGTCGGCGTCAGCCACGCAGCGCCCCGTCGGCACTTCCCCGAACGCCAGGACCTCCTCGACGCCCTCGCCGAGACGGGCTTTACGCGCCTCGGAGCGACGATCCGCGATGCCATCGCCGACAGCGACGAAGATCTCGCGGCCCGAATCAGCAGAGCCTCGGTCGCCTTCGCACGCTTCGCGACCGAGAACCCAGCCCTCCTCGAACTGATGAACGCAGCCAAGCACGAACCCGACACGCCGCAGATCACCCGTGCCGCCGAGGAAGCCTTCGCTCCACTCGTCGAGCTGATCGAAGAAGGGCAGGCCATCCACGCGCTTCAAGCCGGGCCGGTCGATGAGATCGGGATGATCCTCTACGCGACCGTCAACGGCCTGGCCATCATGGTCAACAACGGGCTCCTCGACACCGACCGACTGGACGCGCTCGTCGAAGACGCAGTCGCTCAGTTCCTCCGCGGTGCCGCCCCCGTTCTGAGCAGTTGATCACCCGGTGAGCGCGACGGTAGTCGCGGCGACGACGAGCAACACCAGATACGCCCAACTATGCACCGCCTCCGGGATCCTCGGGGGTCGCCTGCGCAGGACGACGATGACCGGAACTGCTCCCGCCAACAGAGCGATGGCCGATGCCACGTCGACTGTTCCGATCAACCCGGAACCCGAGGCCACTCCCCCGCCGAACGCGAACGCCACCAGCATGGCCGGCGCGGCGATGGCGATCGTCAGAGGATTGGCCAGGGAGGTGGCTGTGCTCATCTCCATGCCGGACCGGCGCATCATGGGCACGGTCATCACGCTTCCCCCGACACCGAGGAACGACGCGATCGCTCCGACCGGGGCCCCGAGTGCGTCCGGCAGTCCACGACCCGCAGCCTCATCGGCGGGCCTCGCGGTCGCTCGTCGCGGGAGGAACCCAGGGCGAAGCAGAAGATCGACGACAGTGATGCCGATATAGGCGACGAATCCCCACCGCGGTACCGCGTCCGGGACGAACAGGGCCGCCGCTGAACCCGCTGCGCCGCCGACGGCGAGGAGAACGAACAGTGCTCGGCGACCACGGAGATGCTCCAAGATGCTGCGCCTCGTGGAGAGGGTCGCAATGATCGCGTTGACGACCATGACCAGCGCCGATGTCGCCACCGCGATTCGTATCGCATCGCCGCCCCTTGACGCGTCAACGAGCAGGATGATCGGGACGGTGACGAAACCACCGCCGAAGCCGAAGAGCACGGTGGTCACACCGACGGCGAGACCCACGAAGAACAGAACCAGGAGTGTCATGCCTCCATCTGACCGTGACACGCATGTGGCGGGCAATCGATTACGCATCAACTTCTTTTGAGTTTCGGCCATCATAACGATCGCGGGCCCAACGTGGACCTTCCGATCGACACACTGGAGCGGCGCTATCCGAGGGGACCATGCACTCCCGCCGCGTTCCCCGCCGCGCAGTTCGTGCGCGTCATGCTCGGCGAAGAATCTGAGGCGAGCTGCAACTCGTCGGTGGAACCCGGTATCGGCAACTGATCTGTCACCGACTACGCGGCCGACTTCTGGTCAAAGATCAGCGCACGGCACCTTGGCATGCCTGTCGCCGAGTGATCTAGAGAACCCGGGAGAAGTAGACGCGGTCGAAGCCGTCCTCGTGTCGCCGTTCGACAACCGTGAACCCACGTTTCGGGTAGTAGTCAAGGTTTTCGGTCATGGCCGCGTTTGTATAGAGGCGCAGCTCGGTCAGGCCGAGTTCGCGAGCTCGCTCTTCAGCGAACCCGAGGAGGGCAGTCCCGATGCCTTCGCGCTGCCGATCAGGATCGACCGCAATGTTCCCAATGTGCAGATAATCGTCGCGGGGTGAGAGAACGATGAGCCCGACGATGCAGCCATCGATCCGCGTCACATAGGCCTCGCCGTCAATGATCCGCTGCCTGTAGTTGTCCGTCATCGGTGCGGGCCGCTTGCCGATCCGGGGTACGTAGCCACGGTAGGCGCGATCGACGAGGTCGTGGATCGCCTTCTGGTCTCCGACGGACGCTTGGCTGACAGCTACTCCTTGCATCAAAGATCGACCTTCCGCTTCGGCTCTGACATGCGAAGCCTGCTGATCGGGACAACGACGAGACCATTGCCGGAACCGAACAGCACGATAATCAACCCCACGGCGAGATCGCGAAGAACAGGACCAGCAGCTTCATACCTCCATCTGAACACGCGACACCCACGGCAGGCAATCGAATCCGCACCACCTTCCTTCGAGTCTCAGCCATTATGATGACCGAGTGCACAACGTCAATCTGTCTGAGGTGGACCATCTGCCGATCGACGTGCTGCCGATCGGCACCGACTACGCACCCGGCCATCTGCTCCCGCGGCACTCTCACCGCCGCGCTCAGCTGCTGTATGGCGCGCGGGGCGTCATGCAGGTCGACACCGACGACGGGTCGTGGACTGTGCCCGCTCACCGGGCCGTGCTCATACCGGCCGGCACCACGCACGAGGTGGTCATGGACGCCGTGACGACGTGGAGCCTGTACATCGAACCTGACGCCGTACCCTGGTGGCCGACCCGATGCGTCGTCGCCGAGATCAGCCCGCTGCTTCGAGAGCTCTTGCGCACCGCGAACGCCTTCGCCGCGGACTACGATGCTGCGGGGCGCGACGGGGCAGTCATCGACCTCATCCTCCATGAGCTTCGCGGACTGACGCCCACACCGTTGTCGGTCTCTCTGCCACACGATGAGCCGTTCCGATCCTTGTGCCGTCGTTACCTGGCTGAACCCGACCTGGCGGTGTCGAACGCCGATTGGGCGCGAACGGCAGCAATGAGCCTGCGGACGTTCGACCGCCGGTTCCTCGCCCAGACAGGGACGAGCCCGGCGGCCTGGCGATCTCGAGCGCGTTTGCTCGCCGGCCTCCGGATGCTCCCGTCAGCGTCGGTCACCGAGGTAGCCGTCCGGCTCGGGTACTCGTCCCCGGCAGCATTTACCGCGGCGTTCACACGTGCGTTCGGGTCTCCCCCGACGCACTACGCGTGACTGAGTGATTCGATGCCAAGAGGCAGCATGGCGAGCGTTGTCGGCATTGCCGGGGCGAGCTCGTCGTTACCGATCGCCGCGCAGGTATCGAGTAACCATGGCGACTAGCTCCGTTTCGAGCCTTTCGACGTGGTCGGGGTGGAGGGTTGCCATGAGTTTGTGGGTGTTCATCTCTAAGGTTCCCACGACGAGTTCTGCGGCCATGTCGAGATCTTTCACCTGGACGTCGGGATGACGGGCGAACACCTCGCGCACCTGGCTCACCCGGGCTTTGCCGTGCCGGTCGATCGCTTCGATCAGGTCACTGGAGACAGGCGCTACCTCGATCATGATCTGCAGGAGCTGGGGGTCGTCGCGGTGATTGTCGATCGCGTCGCGCACCAGGGACCGGATGACGCCTTCGAGGCTGCCGGGAGTCATGTCCAGTTCTTCGGCTCCTGTCCATGAGCCGCGGTCGATGTGCCGGACCAGCAGCTCGGCGAGGATGGCGTCCTTGTTCGGGAAGTACTGGTACAGCGAGCCGATGGACATGCGGGCCCGTTCGGCGATGCGGTTGGTTGTGCCGGCCGCGTATCCGTACTCGGCGAAAACCTGAGCAGCTGCGGTGAGGACCCGCTCGCGGGTGAGTTCGGCGCGAACCTGCCGGGGCTTGCGACGTGGGGCGAGGCGGCGATCGCCGGGGGTCATCCGTTGTTCCTCCTGGCCGGTGAAAAGCGAGTAGCAAATAGCTGAGCTTTTACTCACAATAGTGTCATGAGCTATGAAAACACCAGAACCGACAACCTGCGAGTGTGGCGTTGAGCCCCCGGGTCCGCCTCCCACGAGAGCGCAAGATGCTCACCTTGGAGGTACGGCGCTGTCAGCCGGTCTCCGCCGGCTTCACCACACTCACCCTGGGTGGGCCTGGCATACGGCACCTCGTTCCAGGAGAAGCTGACCAGGCTGTGCGACTCTTCTTCCCACGCGAGGGGCAACATAAGCTGCAGATGCCGACCGCCTCGAACGAAGCGTGGATGGTTCAGGTCCTGCGGATGCCGAAAGCGACCCGTCCGTGGGTGCGCACTCTGACCGTCCGCAGCCTGCGCCCAGCCGAGCAGGAACTCGACATCGAGTTCGCTCTGCACGGCGACTCGCCCATGACCTCGTGGGTACGTCGGGTCCAGCCGGGAGACCCTGCCGGGATCTTCGATCTCGGTTCCATGTACGGTCCGCCTGAGCACACCCGAGGACGCCTACTGGCGGGTGACGAAACTGCGTTGCCAGCCATCTTGTCGATCCTAGACAGGGATCCGAACCCGTCGCCCACGGAAGTCTTCGTGGAGGTGGCGACCAAGCATGACATCCGCGCCGTTCCTACGCAGCCCGGCGTGCGTGTCCACTGGCTCAGCCGCGACAGCGAGAGTCTGCGTCCCGGCGTCCGCGCGCTGGAGGCGGTTGCTGGTGCCGAACTGCCCGAAGGCCCTCTCTATGCGTGGGTGGCTGGCGAGGCCAAGCTGGCCACTGGCATTCGGCGACACCTAGTCAACGACCGTGGCATACCCAAACGGGACGTCTCCTTCTACGGGTACTGGCGACTTGGCCGGTCCGCCCCCGGCTGAAAGGAAGCCACCCACTCCGGCCACGGCGAGCTCCACCCACCGTTCGCCTCGCTCGCCTCCCCGCTCCGGTCGCCGTCTTCGTCCTCGGCGTCTGAGCGCTGGGGTACGGTGGTAACCGCAAAGGCTTTAGCTCCTACCGTCTGGATGTGAGCGAGGCTGGCCCCCGGTGTAGCCACGGCAGCCGGCGGTTTGCTTTTCCGAGGAGAGATCGAGCTCTGAGAGCTCTGCTAGCTAAGCGTTGCCGCGGACCTGCTCGAACTCCGCCTCCGCGGCCCGTGCCTCCTCACGGAGCAGGTCAACGAGCTGCTGCGCCGTCCGAACGGGGTCCTCGGCCAGCAGCTCGGCCGCACGACCAGCGGCATACTTCTTACCGGCATGGTTAAGACCGGCGCTGAGTTCGCGGTCGGTGAAGAGCTCGTTAAGCGACGCGTCCATGTCTCAACAGTACGTCGGCAGTCCTCATGTCGACCATCGACCGCCGGTCATGACGACACATAGAATCGTGGCCATGGATTCCGAACCAGCCTGGACGACAGTGCTGACGCCGTCCGATCGCGAGGCCTGCCTGCGCGAACTCGAGGCGACTGCGGGTACCGACCGCTTCGACGAGGTGCAGCGTTCCTGGCGCGAGACGGCGGAGGCAATCTCCGCCGGACTCGGGCGCAAGGAGCCTGAGTGGCTCGAGGACCCCACGCCCGCCGAGCGCCCGTGATCGTCATCTACGACCGTCCGTGACGACCTCGGATCAGATCGTCGCGGTCGGTCGCGTGAGTGCGAGGTCTACGAATCAGCACCCGGCGCTTGCCCATTATCGATGATGCCGGCGCTGGCCAGACGCTCCAGGTTCTCAATTGACGGTGGGATGTCCCCGCACTCGAGCCGGGCAACCTGCAGCTGGGACCAGCCGAGCAGGCGACCGAAGCCGGTCTGCGTCAGTCTGTGCTCGCCGCGGTGGTGGACGACGGCCAGGCTCACGGCGCTGGCCAGCGCGAGGCGATCAGACTCCGTCGCGTACTCGGGATCGGACTCCTGGCGCTCACGGACGACCTGGTCGTGGTTCTTGAGCTCGCTGAGCTTCATGACCACATCATGCTCCTCAGTCGCTCGCGGATCCACGCGGACAGTGACGACGCGTTCAGTAGGTCATCCGCACTGGCCAGTCGTCCACTCGTCCAGAAGTTGTTGCCCTTGCTCGGTGCTGGCCCCGGCGTAGGCAGTGTTCTCGCCGTTACCGGTGTCGGTGATCGAGACCATGCCGACATCGGGCACATCGACGAGGAACGGGTTGGTTTCATTCGACCTCGCTCCCGAGTCTTCGCCCCACATGATCGTGGTGTTGGCCTCGTTGAGCCGGCCCTGCTTCAACGAGACGAAGTTGCTTCCGGTGAGGCGACCGTCGACTTTCTCCGCTTCCTGCTCAGGATCGAACCCGGTTGACTGGGCGGTCTCGATGAAGTCCTTGAACTGCTCACACGTCTCGCCGACGTAAGTGACCTCTGCGATCTCGTCGCCATGGAGCGTGAGCACGTTCTCGCCGTCATCGATGGAGATGAAGAGACTCTCCTCGAGCGTCGCAGTGGGGTCGCCTCCTCCCCCATCGTTGTCCCCAGCAGCGGCGGTGTCATCCCCACCGCAGGCGCTCAGGGCGAGCATCGCGCCCAGAGCCAGGGCCGCAGCGGAGGCGGCCCTAGTAGCAGTCCTGGTCGTCATGGTCATTGTCCTTTCGATCGGCCGGAGGCTACCGGCGCTTGTTGCCGTGGAGGATCGCGCCGAGCGTCGCGCCCTGAATCGCGGCACCGATGACGGCTTGCCCCGCCTGCTGACGACGTGCGAGCTGCTGCTCCTCCAGCATCCGCTCCTGAGTCTCTTCAAGCCGCTGCCGGTGCCTCTCGGTCTCGTAGAGGTTGATCGCCTGTCCGACGGTGTCGGCACGGTGCTGCTGAACCGCGCCCAGACAGTAGGCCACCGCGTCGGAGTAGACGTAGGCCTCGGGGAACCCGGCTGCGAACCGGGTCGCGTAGATCCGGCCGGCTTTCTCCAGCTCAGCATCGACTCCGGAAGTCGCTTCACGCATCCTCGCGGCCAACTCACGATTGCTCTGCTGGCGCTGCGCGTTGCCTCTCGGCACCAGCACCTTGTTCCACACGATCGGGAAGCCGATGCCGACGGCCGGCCAGAGCGGGTAGATCAAGTAGGACAGGATGCCGAGGTTGGAGAGCAACCCGCTCAGCACGAGCAGTGAGACGACAATCGAGAGCGCGAACCCCTTCCAACCCCAGGGCTTCAGAGCCTGCTTCGGAGGAGGGAACTGGCTCTCGATCCGAGCCTTGTCCTCGTAGCGCTGCTCGATGTGGCGCACCAGACCGAGCAGCTCGGTCAGCCATGCGACCAGCGACGCGCGATCTGCCGACCCGTGTGTCGTCATCGTCATCCCCCTGTGACTGCACACGCCGGCGCACTCATCTGCCAATGTGACTCATAGTCCGTGGACCTATAGTCATCGTACAGTTCTGCTAGATGGATGAGCAAAATTCCTGCGCATCGCCGCGCCTTCGGCGACCGCGTCCGCGAGCTGCGGAGCGCCGGGGGCTACTCGCAGGAGACGCTCGCGCACCTCATCGAGCTCGACCGCACCTACATCTCCGGCCTCGAGCGAGGCGTTCGGAACCCGACCTTGGATGTCATCGTCAAGGTCGCCCGTGGCCTCGGCGTGCACCCGACAGACCTGCTATTGACGATCGAGGATGCGGGCGACTGACCGCCGACTTCAGTGCATCGCGGGGTCAGCCGTTGTCACTGCGATCGTGAACGCCGTCCGGGAACATCCGGTTGCCGATGTCGCGGAGGCGGGCCTCGCGCTTCCTGCTCCGATCGTCGCGGAGGACGTCGATGAGGAACTCGTTGATGGACGGATACCCCCTCTCGATGAGCAGCTCTCGGAAGGCTTCTGCCGCCTTGGTCGAGCGGTCGATGGCGAGGATGTCGTCAGCCGGAGGCGTGCGGTCGTTCATAGGTGTTCCTTTCGCGGTGCTGGACTTCGGGGATCGGTGACGGCTCACCAGCGTGCTTCAACGATCGACGCGCCCTCGGCGGCGAGCAGGCTACGGACCTCATCGAGGTCCGTAGCAGCGCCGTTGACCTCGAGTTCGACCGGCGTCAGGGCCGGATGCGACCTGCCTCTGCCGCCGGGCAACCAGACGAGGTGCTGGGCCTTGTCCGTCAGCGGCTCCCACCGAGTGACGTGCGCGAGCAGATCGGTGCCGGGTATCGGCGACTCGATGTATTCGACGCCGTCCGGGAACGATTCCTCGCGCTGGAGCCAGGCCCACAGCTCGGAGTCGGCGCACAGGTGCGCGGTCGTGCCGCGCGGGTCGCCCTCGTCGACGATGAGGATGGCGAAGCGTCTCGGGGTTGGTGTCTCCATGTGAAATCGGGTGCCCTCGCGGCACCTGTCCTCTCGGATCGGGAGCAGGCGTACGCGGGCTGGCAAGATTCATATGCTCGACCGCGACGCCGCAGCGCCCATCCGAGGCTGAGTGCCCAGCGGCGACGACCGCCCCGTCGATACGAGAGGGCTCGTGCTCTCAGCGCCGGCGGATGACCGTGCGCTCGACCCGACTGCCCGTCCGGACTCCCTGGGAGACACCCTCATTGAGCCTATTGATGGTGGTCCGTCAGAGCAAGTGCGGTCATCGACGCGAACACGGTGGTGTCGGCTACACGTCCTGGGCCGGTGGCACGATGGGGTCATGCCCGTCGACGACTGCGTCACTCACCATCTGCTCAAGCGACCCGGCGACCTCCTCCCGTACTGCGGGACCTGGCCGGGCAGGGATCCCGAGACGGGCGAGTTCCACTCCGTCCACGTCCTCGACACACTCCTCGAGGTGGTGAATCTCGGGCTCGACTGTTGCGCGACGTGCCTCTCACCCGATGCTCTCGGTGGGTGGTCGCCGATGGCACTCGAGGAGGAGCCGTAAACGCTCAGCCCAGGTCGTCGGCGTCGTCCACCGCTTTCTGCAAGCGGTTCGTCAGGACGACGCCCGGGCGTCATTCCCCTTCGGCGTGACCCTCACCGTCTCCGGATCGAAGGTCCGTCTCCCACGCGGCGCAGGCAGGAGCTCGACAGTGCAGAAGAAGTCCACGACACGGCGCTGGATCGCCAGGTCTGCGTCGTCGAACGCGGCCACCGGGCTCTCCGCGTTCAACACTCCCCCGAGGTCGGTCGTCGCCGTGAGCGCCGTGCGCTCCGCCTCGAGCACGACGATTTTGGCGTTCTCGCGCTCTCGCACACGCTTGAGGTCGTAGCTCTCGATAATCTCTTCGTCGTAGTCGTGCTGCGCGCGCTTGATCTTCCCCTCGTGAGCTGCGATCTGCGCTTGGATGGCCCTCAATCGGGGCTCGTCCCGACTCGGCAGGGCGTCTTTCAGGTCCGGGCGCGCCAGCCTCGCCCGAACGATCCGTAGCACCCAGTCGTCGACGCTGGACCGCACCCGCATCACGTGGCCGGCGCAGCGGTAGCGGGCCCCATGGGCCTTCACCGGCTTCCCGCAGATGCCGCAGAGGAAGAGGCCGGAGCCCAGGTGCTTGCGCGAGGTGGAGCCGGCCCTGTTCGTGACTCGCTCCGGCATGTCCAGGCGCTCCTGGACCGCGAGCCACGTCGCCTCCTCCACGATGGGCTCCCACTGCCCCTTGATCCGATCGCCGTTCTCGTCGCGCATCACCTGCGCGTACCAGGAGCGGCGCTTGTTCTTCGTCCGGTCGCGGCGGTCGGTGTAGACGGACCAGCCGGCGTAGCGGGGGTTACGGAGGATGCCCAGGACCGTCGAGCTGCTCCAGGGGCCGTCCTCGGGCACGGGGCGGGGTTCGAGGCCCTCCACTGCCCGGCGCTCGTTGCGCTCCTCCGCGAGGGTTCGGGTGAACCGCTGGACGTGGTGCAGGGACTTCGGGATGTGCTTCGCCTCCTTGCCCGAGAGGCCCGCTGCGAGGGCCGCGAGCGAGGGACCGTCCTGCACAGCGAAGAGCTTGAACAGCTGGGCGACGACCTCTGCCTCGGCCGGAACCACGGACCCGTCGATGGCGTAGCCGAACGGCCTCACGCCCTTCGGCGGCCGGCCCTGGGAGGCCCTCTGGACATGCGCGGCGCTCTGGCGCGCCGACTTCCGCTCGACCTCTCCACGGGCCACGGCAGCCTTCACGCGGGCGTAGAGGCGACCGCCGTCGGTGTTGAGGTCGGCTTCGCCGTTCGCGGTGATGAGCTTGAGGCCCCGGTCCTCGGCGGCGTCGATCCAGTCCTCGAGCTGGCGCGGCTGGCGGGTGAGACGGTCGAGGTCGTAGCAGACGATGGCGTCGAACGAGCCGGCTTCATAGTCGCGCACCATCTCGTCGTAGGCGGGGCGGACCTTGGTCTTGTCCGTCGCGCTCTTGGACTGGTCGACGTACTCGTGGAGCACCTCCCAGCCGCGGTCCTTGGCGATCCGCTCGCAGTCGGCTCGCTGCCGGTCGATGGCAAGACCGTCCATCTCCCGGTCCTGGCTGATGCGGAGGTAGATCACCGCTCGGACGGGGGCATGAGGAGTCTGTCGCATAGACCCAGTCTACCCGACAGAGGTTACTTTTGCTCGGAATGCGGACCTGTCTCGCCGCCACTTATGAGGGATGCTGGCTGCGCCATCCGCGATGCCACGGCTGGAACTCAACTGCGGGAGAATCCTCTTATGGAGATGCATCCGAACACAGCGCGAACGCTCTGGAAGGCGCTCATGGACAACGCCTCCGGACTCATCGCCGACGCCAATGCCCTGCTTGAGCGCGGGTCGTTCGGCCGCGCCCGCGCGCTCACGGTCCTCGCACAGGAGGAGCTGGGCAAGGCGCTGTGGATCTACGAGACCTTCGGGCAGTCATGGAGCTCTGGCGCGGACGACGTCCGAGAAGTCCCGCGGCTCTCGTTGGACGGTCGCCGCCACGCTGTGAAGTACATGCAGGCCTTCGTCTTCGGTCAGGAGCTCGCGTCGTTCTGGGGCGACTACGAGTCCTATGATCTCCCGGAGGACCAGTCACAGGAGGGCTGGACGGCTCACTTCGCGAAGAAGAGGAGCGAAGCTGAGGTCGCAGGCAAGAGAGCCAACGAGGAGAAGATGGCCGGCTTCTATGTCGACCTGGACGCCTCGGGCTAGGCGGTGCTCTCCCCCTCCAACGTCTCGGCGGGGACAATCGCCGACGACCTGCTGACCGCGGCGCAGGTCGTTGAGATGCTGCTGATCAAAGACCATAGTTGGATGAAGCTCGAGGCCACGACGCCCTACGACAGCACGCACGAGCAACAGCACAGGCTCCTGCCGGTCTCACACCCCGAGGACTGGGCGGCGGCGTCGCAGGAGTTCAGAGACGGCGGCTACATCATCAAGGGCAGCGGGGACTGAGCAACGCCGCCCTCACTGCCGCGGGCCCGTGCGAAACTAGCCGGATTCACGGGCCACCCGGTCGGCGTAGCCGATGAGGCTCGTGACAAGCATGAGCACCTGGATGCAGTTCCGCTTGCTGAACTGGCGAGAGGAGACG
Source organism: Rothia koreensis (assembly GCF_004136575.1). Taxonomy (GTDB): domain Bacteria; phylum Actinomycetota; class Actinomycetes; order Actinomycetales; family Micrococcaceae; genus Rothia; species Rothia koreensis. The sequence goes on along the minus strand of NZ_NOIQ01000001.1, from coordinate 165,887 downwards.
CCGTGGACGCTCGCGTGGCGCGAATAGTAGTGCGGCACCTTGTCGCCCTTGTGCTTCCAGAACTCCTCGTGCGCGTTCCAGATCGGCAGCCACACGAACGCTTCTCGGACGCCCATCTCGTCGATCGCCTCGGGGAGATCAGCGCCCCTCTTGCGATTCGTGATGACCCCACGGGCCTTCCGATCGGGGTAGAAGCGATAGATCAGCGTGTCCAGCGTGACGGTGAACATGGCCTGAGCCGAACGAGCGTGCCCGGCCCGCATCGCGCCGAGGCCGTCGAGGGCGAATGACCGCTCATCGCTGATTGCCTCGTGCTCCGCCCGTTCGAGCACGGCGGCGCAGTCCTCCATGAGCGACTCGTAGCAGTCGCCGAGCACTCGTCGCCGTCCTGTGCGATTCTTCGCCCGCAAAAGCCGCAGTGCCGTCCGCCCCCGTGGCACGAGGTAGAGCGGGATGCCCTCCTGCTCCAGGAACCCGTGCACCTGATGCGCCTGGATCTCGTCGGCGTAATCCCCCAGGTTCGGCGGCAGGAGAGCCCGGTTGAATCCGCGCAGCAGCTCCGGGTCGAAGAGCGGCTTCAGCGAGCTGCGCAGGCCCTCGAACATCTCGGACTGATGGGCAATGATCTGCTTGAGCATCGACTCGGTCGCCGGACTGACTCCGATGCCCTTCCACACCGGGAAGTCGATCATCGGACCTGTGAACTTCGGGAGGGTAGCTGCGATCGACGTCATCTGATCCCGGAGTCGCCCGTTGAACGGCTCGATCGCTTTCTTGACCATCGAATCGTAGTCCGGCAGAGCGGCCTTCATCTGATCCTGCAGGAGTCGGTTCAGCGGCCCCGTGATCGCTCGTGCGTACTCGGAGGTGTCCGGGAGCATTGCTTCCAATTGCGCCCGGATAGGTGCGAGCATCTTCGCCGCAGCGTCGTCAATGCCGGGCATCAAAGACTGCGAGAACCCTGCCGGCAGTCGAAGGCCGAACGGGGGCTCGAAGGCTGCGTCCGGCGAGGTCGTGTCGCCATCGTCAGCCGGCAGTTCCTCTGCTGCCTCACGATCCTGCTCGGAGTCGCCCCCGCGATCTTCGTCCTGGTCCATCGCAACGGCTAACTCGACGGCAGGCCTAGCTTGTCAAAGAAGGCTCGGTTTCGCTCGGTGGCAGCGTTGACGAGACGATCGAAGCTCATAACCTCGATATAGGCCTTGTACGGCTCGATGAAGCCGAAGTAACCCATCCCGTCGTGCGTCATGGTCAAGCCCGAGAGCTTGCACCGACTCACCATCGTCGGGGTGAGGTCGGCGATGATGTAACAGAAGGCTGGCGGGTCGTCTGCCGAGGGAATCAGCCTTCCCGTGGCCGTCTTTGCGACGCCGGCTCGAACCCGTGCGACATAGTCGAGGCACTGCTCGATGGGGTTCTTTCCCTCGGCCGCATCATCGCGCATTGGACGCTTGAGCTCGACGACGACGATTGACTGCAGTGGCAGCTTCTTGCCTTCAGCGGTGAGGACCGGAGAATCGGGTTCGATGACGCGCGTCGTGAGCACATCGGGCCTCTTCATCGAGTCGTCGTCCGTAATGGAGATGGTCTTAAACGGCTTGTCTGAGGCGAGGAAGTCGTGGAACACGAGCCTCTCGTCGAGAATCCAGAGGTTCGAGGCGTCAGCGCCGACCTCCGCCGACTCCTTCCGCATCGGGAAGAGGAGCTCGTGAATGGATTCCTCCCGAGCGTATTTCCCGTCGTCGTCCGCCTGGATCAGCTTGTCGAGGATGTCAAGCGTGGTCCGTCGACGGAAGACGTAGTTCGCCAGGTCGGACTGGTTGAACTCCTTCACCGTCTCGAGATATTTCGCCAGGCGCTCTTCGTACCCTTCAGGCCTGTCGCCGTCCGACTCCGCGAATACGGCCTGGCCCTCGGCCAGCACATCGGCCTCGATCTTCTGGCTGCAACGGTGAAGCTCCAGCTCCAGATCCTGATCCTTGATTGACGGGTCGATGACGAGGCCGAGGGACTCGATCCGATTGATCAGCGGGCGGTACTTTGGCGCTTTGGTGCTGATGTACTGGTGCATCCGCTCCCGCCCGGCCTGCTGGGCGGATGCCAGTGGCACAGCCAAGCTCCGCGCGATCTCCGCGAACACCCCTTTCCTAATGTCATCGAGGGAGGGCTCGTCGATCAAGGTCTCCCCAGGGACTCGTTCGGGGAGATCGAAGTCCGTGCGGTCAGAGCGAACGTGATCGTCGAGGAACTTCGATGACAGGTAGCACACGTACGTGAACTCGGTCGATGCCTCGTCCTTCAGTCGACCGTACAACCCTGGCACCTTGCCAGCGATGCTCTCGTCTTTGACGACGCGATTCGCGGCGCACCAGTGCAGGCGCGGGCTGGAGTTGCGCGCCGACGACTTGAGCCGGAGGCCCAGCAGGTCGAACTTTTCCCCCTTGATGTCGATTGTCGCCCTCGTCGTCTCTGAGTACCCCGAGTCGTCGAGCAGCTCCCTGAGCGAGATCGAATCACCGTCATCGTCGGATACGATCACGTCCGGCGCTCCACCAGGACGGAGGAAGTACCAGATGCAGTGCTCGAACACTTCGCGAGCGATCGCTTCCACGGTCTTCGCGGCGCTCTGCTGGTACGTCTGCTTGAATCCAGTCAGGCTCACCACCGAGCCTGCGTCGGTGATGCCCTCGGGAGCGGCGTCATGCTCGACCTCGCGCGTCACCGAGAACTTGAACTGGCGTCCCTGGAGCGACCCATCGTCGTCGCAGTACGCGCTTCGGACCTCGACGCGGTCGAAGGCCTTGAGCCACAGGAGCCTGCCGACCCCGCGGCATCCGAGCCCGGCCTTGAAGTCGCTGTCGAGCGTCTCGAAGGAGGCCATGTTGTCCGGAGTGAAGCCCACACCGTTGTCCTCGACGCTGAAGCCGATGATCGACTTCAGCGGCACACGTCCCGGGCCCGCCGACGAGAGGTCAAATGCGTCTTGTGGCTCTCGCCTGATCCGCACCCTCAGCGACCCGCGTTCGACGTCGTCGCCGTAGCGCGCGTCGATCGCCTGGATGCCGTTGACGACCGCTTCCAGGAGGGGCAGCAGGGCGTGGGTCTTGGGCAGCGTGGTGTTCTGCACTCGACCAGCCAGAGACGTCCTCAGCGCCATTGCTCATCCTCCTTATCGACACCTCGAACACTAGAACGGGCCACTGACATTGAGCGCGAAAGTCAACTGCGGCGCGTCGAGCGGATCTTTAGTCACTGGCCACTCTCCATTCGTACAGACCTCTAGCACTCTGCGCATCACGGAGGGGCTGGCGAACTCCTGCCTTCGTGATCTCTGTTGAGTCCGAGTGGGAAACGAGTCCTACTTCTTCCCACCAGAGGTTAATCCACTACGAAACTCCACCACGTCCCCGTCCTGCATGACGTAGTCCTTGCCTTCCATCCGGACCTTGCCGGCGGACTTGGCTTCGGCCATCGAGCCCAGGGCGTCCAGGTCGTTGTAGGAGACGATTTCGGCCTTGATGAAGCCGCGTTCGAAATCGGTGTGGATCACGCCGGCGGCCTGCGGGGCTGTGTCGCCCTTGTTGATCGTCCAGGCGCGTGCCTCCTTGGGGCCGGCCGTAAGGTAAGTCTGCAGCCCCAGGGTGTGGAATCCGGTACGAGCCAGCTTGTCCAGGCCGGATTCGTCCTGTCCGGACATTTCCAGCATTTCGCGCGCTTCGTCCTCGTCCAGTTCGACGATGTCGGCCTCGAGCTTCGCGTCCAGGAACACGGCTTCGGCCGGGGCCACCAGCTCGCGGAGTTCCTGCTGACGCTCCTCGGACTGGAGGACGCCGTCGTCGCAATTGAAGACGTAGATGAACGGCTTGGCGGTGAGCAGGTTGAGCTCGCGCAGGTAGGAGGTGTCGAGCTTCGCCCCCGCGGCACCCCGGAAGATGGTCTCCCCTTCTTCCAGGATCTTCTGGGCCTGCTGGTACGCCTCGAGCTGGGCGGCGTCGCCCTTCTTGATCTTGACCTGCTTCTCGAGGCGCGGGATCGCGTTCTCCAAAGTCTGCAGGTCGGCCAGAATCAGCTCGGTGTTGATCGTCTCCATGTCCGAGGCGGGGTCGATCTTCCCGTCCACGTGGACGACGTCGGGATCGTCAAAGGCCCGCACGACCTGCGCGATCGCGTGCGCCTCACGGATGTTCGCGAGGAACTGGTTGCCCAGGCCCTCGCCTTCCGAGGCGCCCTTCACGATTCCAGCGATGTCCACGAAGGACACCGTCGCCGGAAGGATCCGCTCGGAGGAGAAGATCTCGGCGAGACGCTCGAGCCGCGGATCCGGCAGATTCACCACACCCACGTTCGGCTCGATGGTCGCGAACGGGTAGTTCGCCGCGACGACGGTGCTGCGGGTCAGTGCGTTGAAGAGGGTCGACTTGCCCACGTTGGGCAGCCCCACGATTCCGATAGTTAAAGCCACGGTGCCCTATCCTACCCGCCACGTCGGCCGAGGTCATGGCGACCTTCGAAGCCCCCGAAACGACCGGTCCACGCGTGCCTCGCGCCAAAGGGCATTCACACCCCCAACGGACGCGAGAAATGCCCAAAACTCAAGGTGTGTTCAGTCCTCGATCCGCATGCTGACGTCCGTCTCGTGCTCCACAGTCCGGGACACGGTGCAGTCCTTGGTCCGGGCCAGCTCGACCAGGCGAGGAACCATGGACGCGGCTTTGTCGCCGACCTCGCCCTCGGGAAACTTCACAGAGAAGGAGAGCTCGATATCGCGCATGCGGCTTCCTCCGCTCTCGTCCTTGTCCTTGATCCCGCTCGCGACAACCCGGAACTCTTCCGGTTCGGACCTGCGCGACGTCACGACGTCGACGTCGATCGCCGAGCACCCGCCGATCGCGGCCAGCAACAACTCGACCGGGCTCATCAGCCCCTCGCCCTGCCCGAATTCGACGGCGTCGCCGGTTGCGTTCGTCGCGCGGTAACGGGTCTTGCCGAGCCGCTGTACCTCGACCGAACGGTATCCGGGATCCTGCTGGCGTGCTGACTGGTCATCCATGTTCTCGCTCATGTCCTCATCCTGCCCGCCTCCGGTACCCCTGACAAACGTCATGGACAAACGGTGACATCCCGTATGCGTGCCCTCGACCGGAAGCGGCGAATCTTGAACCATGAACAACACGGTCATCGAGGCCCAAGGCCTCATCAAGAGTTTCAAGGACGGATCCGGGAGGACGTTCAACGCCGTGGACGGCGTCAACGTCGAGGTCGGATCCGGGGAAATCATCGGGCTCCTGGGCCCCAACGGTGCCGGGAAGTCGACGCTCATCGACATGGTTCTGGGGCTGACCAAACCCTCGTCAGGGACGGTCAGGACCTTCGGCGGAACACCGCACCAGGCCATCGCCCACGGAAGGATCGGTGCGGTGCTGCAGACCGGCGGCCTGCTGCCCAACCTCACCGTCCGGGACACGATTCGAATGATCGCGGCCACGCACCGGAACCCGTTGCCCCTGGACACGGTGCTGGACCAGGCGGATTTGACGCATCTGGCGGACAGAAAGGTCGTCAAATGTTCAGGAGGCGAACAACAGCGCATCCGCTTCGCGCTGGCGATCCTCTCCTCCCCTGACCTGCTGATTCTGGACGAACCGACCAGCGGCATGGATGCCAATGCCCGCCACACATTCTGGGAATCCATGAAGACCCAGGCCAGCAGCGGGCGGACCATCGTGTTCGCGACCCATTACATCGAAGAAGCACAGAACTTCGCCCAGCGGATCATCATGGTCGGCAATGGTCGCGTCGTCGTCGACGGCCCGACCGACGACGTGCGAGCCCACGCCGCCCCGAGCCAGGTTTCGGCCGTGCTCCCCGACGACGTCGAGGCCTCGTCCCTGCCGGGCGTCCAATCCGTCTCGATTGACGGGGACCGAACCACGATGACCACCGACCAATCGGACGAACTCGCCCGCCATCTGCTCACGCGAACGGGAGCCACCGGCCTCACCATTTCCGCCGGCTCCCTCGAAGACGCATTTCTCGCCCTCACCACGGATCGCCCCGAAGCCTCCTTCGCCGGATCCGACCACACCCACTGACCGGGAGGACAACCATGAATATCGCAGCCTTCACACTCATCGACCTCCGCAGGACCCTCGCCGACCGTTCCGGCGTCGTCTTCTCCGTGATCCTCCCCGTGGTCTTCTACCTGCTCTTCGGGGCGATGCAGGATTATGCCGAGGCTCCTTTGAACGATGGCAATACCGCCGCCTACGTGATGATCGGGATGGCGGTCTACGGCGGCGTCGTGGCGGCCTGCGCGACGACCGGCAACGTCGTCGTCGAACAATCCACGGGGTGGGGACGCCAGTTGGCCCTGACGCCACTTCCGACACCCGCGATGCTCGCGTCGAAGGGCGTCATCATCCTGGTTCGCGCCCTGCTCCCCGTGCTCGCCGTGAACATTGCCGGGCTGTTCACCCAAGCCGATATGCCTGCCGGCGAGTGGATCACGTGCGCCGTGCTCGCCGTGGTGGTCGCGCTCCCCTTCGGCTTCTACGGAATGATGTTCGGGTTGCTCTTCCGGTCGGAATCCGCGGTCTCGATCTCCAGTACGGCGTTGGTCATCCTGTCCTTCATCGGTAACGCGTTCTCTCCACTGCCCGAGTTCCTCATGGGCCTGTCACGCTTCACCCCGCTCTACGGAGCCTCGAGCCTGGCACGTTATCCTCTGACTGATGGCATCCAGGCCATCAGCGACGGGACCGGCACCGTGACCGATCCGTTGTGGTATGCCGTGGTCAACGTCATCGCGTGGACACTCGTCTTCTCCGGGGCGTGTGCCGTCCTGAGCCGTCGACAGAAGGAACGCAAGTGAAACCTGAGAGGCCCCGGTTCCAGGCGATCCGTGCGGTGCAGGCCGGGGTCTGGCTGATCTTTGTGGTCTTTGCGGTCATTCCGCTCTTCTACGTTCAGCACACGCCGCTCGGACTCGGTGCGGGATTGACCTTGATCGGCTTGTTCTGCGTCATCTACGCTGGAGGCTTCGGCTACTCCGAACTTCTGGTAAGACGCCGGTACAGACTGTATTGGTGCTGGATCGCACTCATGGCAATCATCGTTGCCGCGCTGTCTCTCCTCATCGGACTCAGTGTGGTCAACCTGACCACGTTCTTCGTCGCCGCGTTCTTGTTCTTGCTGCCGTCCCGCGCCGGGATCCTTCTCACCTCCGCGCTGGTGGTCGCCACGAACGTCGCCGTCCTTCTGGCCGCCGATTCCGGGGCCTTTCCCTACGTGCTGAGCGGCACCGTGTTGGGCCCGATCATCGTTCTGGTCGTCGCCATCGCTGCGCGACGGGAAGACGTCGAGAACCGTCTCCGCCAGGATCTTGCGGTCTCGACCGAGCGCGAGACCGTCGCCCGCGACGTCCACGATCTGCTCGGTCATTCGTTGACGGTGATCAACCTGAAGTCCGAGGTCGCGGCGCGGACCATGGAGTCCGATCCCGAGGGCGCCAGACAAGAGGTCCTGGAGATCGCTCGGTTGTCCAGGACGGCGCTGGCGGACGTTCGTTCGACCGTCACACGCCTGCGGCAACCCGATTTTGCGGGCGAGATCGACGCCGCCGGCACGGCTCTCGCGACCGCGGGCATCACGGCGGATCTCCCGTCGTCGCCATCGGCCCGAGAGGTTTCGGGGGTCAATGCATCCTTGTTCTCCTGGGCCGTGAGGGAGGCGGTGACCAACGTGGTCCGGCATTCGGGTGCCTCGCGTTGCTCCGTCATGCTCACACCCGAAAAAATACAGGTCACGGACGACGGCCGAGGCATCGGTTCGGACTTCGGCAATGGTCTGAACGGCCTGCGAGAGCGGGTCGAACAAGCGGGCGGGGTACTCGTCGTCGAAAACGTGGTGCCCCGCGAAGACCTGCTCGACGGCGAGCACCCGGGGACCCGGGTCCTCGTCACCATGAACGGCGATCGCTCCCCCTTGGAGGAACCATGAGCACCATCCGAGTCCTCATTGCGGACGACCAGGACCTCGTCCGCGGAGCCCTGGCGGTCCTGTTGGATTCCGAACCCGATATTGAGGTGGTCGCCCAAGTCGGCCGGGGCGACCAGGTGCTCGACGCCGTCCGGAGCTCTTCGGTCGACGTCGCCCTCCTGGACATCGAGATGCCGGGAGGAACTGGCATCGAGGCGGCCGAGCTGGTGCGGGACGCCGGCCTGGATTGCGGGGTCATCATTGTGACCACGTTCGGGCGACCGGGCTATCTGAAGCGGGCCCTGTCCGCGGGAGTCCGGGGTTTCGTCGTCAAGGACACTCCCCCTGCCCAACTTGCCGAGGCGGTCCGGCGAGTGGACTCCGGATTGCGGGTCATCGATCCGTCGCTGGCACAGGAGTCTCTCTTCAGCCCCGAGAACCCCCTGACCGATCGGGAAATCGAGGTCTGTCGAGCAGCTCAGGACGGATCGAGCGTCAAGGCCATTGCCTCCTCTTTGAGCTTGTCGAACGGGACGGTCCGCAACCACCTGTCCTCCGTGATCCGGAAAACGAATGCCAACAACAGGTTCGAGGCCGTGCGTCAGGCCCAGGACAGCGGGTGGCTGTGAAGAAGGACCAGCAACAGGCCGCGACGAGAGACTCCGGCACCCATCGCTTGTCTTAAGTTGTCAGTCCGTCCTGGCACAGTGGAATCATGACCGGATTGCCTCTTGTACTTTCAACTCTGCTGGCCCTCGTGATCGGGGGCATTGTCGGATTCGTGCTCGGTGCACGCTCTCGCACGTCGGATGCGGACCTCACTGAAGAGAACTCTCGTCTGCGCAGCGATCTGTCGGCGGCCCAGGAGGGCAGGGAGCAGTTGGCCCAACGCGTGGAAAGCCTGGAGAACCGCGCCCGCACGGACCAGGATGTCCTGCGCGCTCTCGCACCCGTCAAGAACCAGCTGGCCACGGTCGAACAACAGGTCCGGCAGATGGAACGCGAGCGCGCCGATCAATTCGGCTCCGTGAGAGAAGCTTTGGAGGTCTCCCGCCGCGGTCAGGAGGAACTGCGGGAATCAACGCACCATCTCTCCAGCGCGCTCCGCTCCACGACCGCTCGCGGCTCGTGGGGAGAGGCGCAGCTGCGGCGCGTCGTCGAAGCGGCAGGCATGGAGCGCCACGTCTCCTATTCCGAGCAGGTGGTCTCCGAAGTTCGGGACGAGTCCGGGGAAGCGCGTCGCCTGCGCCCGGACATGGTGGTTTCGTTGCCCGGCGGCAAGGAATTGGTCCTGGATTCCAAGGCTCCGTTGGACTCGTATTTGGAGTCCCAGGAAGCAGAGGAAGAATCAGAAAAGGCCGCCTGGGAGGCCAAACATGCCAAAGCGGTGCGTTCCCACGTGGATGCCCTGTCTTCGAAGCGGTATTGGGAAGCACGTGAGACGTCCCCCGAGATCGTGCTGTGCTTCCTTCCCATGGAATCGGCTCTGTCCGCTGCGCTGCGTTCTGATTCGAACTTGCTGGACTATGCCTCATCGCGTGGGGTCGCTCTGGTGTCGCCGGTGTCTTTGCTGGCCTCGCTCAAGGCGGTGGCCCTCTCGTGGAGGCAGGAAGCGGTCTCGCAGAATGCCCGGGAACTCTTGGCCCACTCGCGTCAGCTGTACGAACGGCTCTCGAGCGTCGGCGGACACCTGAAGAGCATGGGGAGGGCGCTGACCCGCAGCGTCGAGTCCTACAACTCGATGTTGGGTTCCCTCGAATCACGGGTCTTCGTCACGGCGCGGAAGATCAATGAGTTGGATCCGACCGCCGCTTCGGACGAACGTCTCGAAGCCTCTCCCGTGGAAACGGCACCCAAGCCTCTGAGCGCGCCGGAATTCCATGAGGCCGCGCCCGAGCCGGAGGACCGGTCGGCCTCCTAGAAGGTGTGCGAATGGTTCGCGTGGCGGGACGCATTCATCACGTGGATGATCACCAGGATCAGCGCGATCCCCAATCCCACTCCCAGACTCGTCAGGGCCCATGCCTGGACGTTGGACGTCAACGCATCACCCATGTGCTGCGCGATGAGCCCGCCTGTACCCTCCACGGTGTCGAGCTGGGCATGGAAGCGGGCCGCCAAGACGGTCATGCTCACCCAGGTGACCAGACCGGCGGCCGCAGCAACCAGAGCGACGAACAGTGACTTGCCGCGGGGAGCAGCGAGTGCCGAAACGAGAGTCGCCACCACCGCTACCGCCCCGTAGGTGGGGGCGACGGCGGCCAGGGACTGGGCGTTGTGCAGGAAGTGGGCCATGGGGCCCTCCTCACCCGAGGAAGGCGCCTTCTCCAGCTCGATCCGAGCCGTATCATCTCCCAGTCCCAGGTCGATGTGGACCGCGTTCTCCACCGTGTCGTTGACCGACTGGTAGATCGGACTCGCGTCCACCACAAGGGTCGAGGACGGGTCGTCACCGAAGTTGCTCGCGTGGGTTTCCTTGGCCGTCTGCTTCCATGTCGACCGGAAGTCCTCGGAGTCGACCACGCCCTTCACGGTCGAGTGCATCAAACCGGAAGCACGGTCCTTGGCCCAGCTCTGGAGGCCCGGCAGGCCCCCGATCGTCGATCCGTCGCCCAAATACTGCTGCACGGAATCCGAATCCATGATCTGCTGGGTCGCGGCATCCGCCAGGTCCGAGCGGAATGACTCTTCCTGGATCACGTCATCGGCACTCGATACGAAATGGGACTCGTCTCCCACGGACTGCTGGAACCACGCCAACAACAGCGTGAGAGTCGCCAGGCAGACCGCAAACACCGCAGCGATGACAGAGAACACCCAGCGAAGGGTCCAGGGAACGGAACGAGGCATGGGACCACCGTAATCGTTCACCGGAAACACCGCTGTATTCTCATCCACAGAATGCCGAAGGTCCTTATTCTGTCGGTCGGCCCTGGTAAACATTGACCATGAGCAATCCGCGATCCCCTGACGAATTCGATCCCGCGACGTCGTCCTCAGAAGCCGACGGGGACGGCCAGAAGGCACCCTTGCCGCAACTCGCCCGGGACACCACCCCGGACAACCCTTGGCCGTTGCATGTGCTCTCGACCAAAATGAGTCAGTACATCTCACGGTGCGATCCCAGTTGGGTCGAAGGCCAGATCATCGAACTCAAGAAACGGGCCCGAGTCACATACGTGACCCTTCGGGATCTGCATGAGGAAGTCTCCGTCCCGGTGAGCCTGTTCCAGTCGGAGGTCGCCCGGTTCGATGGCGATCTGGAACACGGTATGCGCGTGGTCGTGCGTCTCAAGCCCGACTTCTGGAAGAAAACCGGGCGATTGTCCATGGTCGGCAGCGGAATTCGCCAGGTCGGCCTGGGAGACATGCTGGAGCGCATCGAACGTCTCCGTCGCAAACTACAAGCCGAAGGCCTGTTCGACCCGGACGCCAAGAAGCCATTACCGGTGCTTCCCCACCGCATCGGTCTCATCACGGGGCGGGACTCGGACGCGGAGAAAGACGTCATCCGAAACGCACGGTTGCGTTGGCCCGCCGCCCAGTTCGAAGTCAGGGAGGTCGCCGTGCAGGGTGCGACGGCCCTGGCCCAGGTCACCGCGGCCCTTCAAGAACTGGACGCGGACCCCGCGGTCGATGTCATCGTCATCGCGCGAGGCGGAGGCGCGCTCGAAGACCTCCTCCCCTTCAGCGAGGAGGACATGCTCCGAGCGGTTTTCCGTGCCGGGACTCCCGTGGTCTCCGCGATCGGGCACGAGGCCGACCAGCCCTTGCTGGATCACGTCGCCGATTGGAGAGCATCCACCCCCACCGACGCCGGAAAGACCGTCGTCCCCGATGTGGAGGAAGAACGCCTGCGCATCAACCAGGCACGAGCCACCACCGAGCGTGCTCTGCGCATCTTCATCGAACGCGAGTCGAATGGGTTGCACCAGTACCGGTCCCGACCGGTCCTGGCCAACCCGGAAACCATGCTCATGGCTCGCGAGGAAGAAACGGACACCGCCAGAGAACGAGCGTTGCGAGCGGTGCGTGTCGCCGTGGACCGTCACGTGGATTCCATCGCGCATTTGCGCTCTCGCGTCAGATCGCTCTCGCCGCAGAAGACCCTCGACAGGGGGTACGCCGTGGTGCAGGACTCGGACGGGTCCGTGGTGCACGATGCACAATCCCTCACCCCGGATTCCACGGTCACCGTTCGCGTGGCCTCCGGCGGTTTCGACGCCTCGGTCACCAGTATCAAACGCGACGATCCGCGCGACCAGCCCGATTAGATCCCCCAGACCAACCACACACCGTATTCGCACATCCGCTACCGCCGGAAGGACAATCCATGCCGAACGAAGACTTCACCCCCGTCGAGAATCTCAGCTACGAGCAGGCACGAGAGGAACTCATGGGAATCGTTTCCAAGCTCGAATCCGGTGCCTCAAGTCTCGAGGACTCACTGGCCCTGTGGGAACGAGGGGAAGCTCTGGCCCAACGCTGCGAGGAATGGTTGGACGGAGCGAAAAAGAGACTGGACGCGGCGAAAGAACGCCGCGCCCAGTCCAATGGGGATACCAGCGAGTGACGGGTGAGGGCTCCGAATCGACCTTCGGGGCCCTCACCTGACGGACCCGCGGTCCGTCAGCTCTGGTGGTAGCCGCTCAGGAACTCCCCGATCCGGTCCAGGGCCGTATCGAGAGTCTTGACGTCCGGAAGGGTCACGAGACGGAAATGGTCGGGGGCCTTCCAGTTGAAGGCCGTTCCGTGGCTGACCAAGATTTTCTGTTCCTTCAACAGGTCCAGCGCGAACTGTTCGTCGTCGACGATCCCGAACTTCTCCGCGTCCAACTTGGGGAACAGGTACAACGCGCCCTTGGCCTGTTCACAACTCACACCGTCAATCTGGTTGAGCTTCTGATAGGCAATGTCCCGCTGCTCGCGGAGCCTGCCACCAGGCAGGATCAGGTCGTTGATCGACTGGTACCCGCCCAAGGCCGTCTGGATGGCGTGCTGCGCAGGCACGTTGGCGCACATGCGCATGTTGGCCAGGAGCTTGATGCCTTCAACATAGTCCTCGGCCTTCCACATCGGGCCGGTGATCGCCAACCACCCGGCCCGGTAGCCCGCCACACGGTATGCCTTGGACAGCCCCGAGAAGGTCAGGCACAGCACGTCCTCACCGGTGAGGGTCGCGGTATTGACCATCTCCGCGTCGTCGTACGTGATCTTTTCGTAGATTTCGTCCGAGAAAAGGATCAGGTCGTGCTCCCTCGCGAGATCCACGATCTGCTGCAGGGTTTCCTTGGAGTACACGGCCCCGGTCGGATTGTTGGGGTTGATGATCACGATGCCCTTGGTATTGGGCGTGATCTTCGCGGCGATGTCCTCGATATCCGGGTTCCAGCCGTCCTCCTCTGAACACTGGTAGTGCACCGGGGTTCCGCCGGACAGGGCAACCGACGCCGTCCACAAGGGATAATCCGGTGTCGGAACCAAGATCTCGTCACCCCGGTTGCACAGGGCCTGAAGGGACAACGTGATCATTTCCGAGACGCCGTTGCCGATGTAGACGTCGTCGGTATCGAGGTTCCGGATCCCCCGAGTCTGGTAGTACTGCACCACGGCGGTCCGCGCGGAATAGATGCCTCGCGAATCGGAATACCCCTGCGCCTCGGGCAGGTGCCGGATCATGTCCATCATGACCGCGTCCGGCGCTTCGAAACCGAACGGTGCCGGGTTGCCGATGTTCAGGCGAAGGATTCGATGACCCTGCGCCTCCATCCTCTGGGCTTCCTCGAGTACCGGTCCTCGAATGTCGTACAGGACGTTGTTCAGTTTCGTCGATTGCCGGAATTGTGCCATGCGATTCAGCGTACCCTTCGTCCGAACGTGTACTGATGTGTGTCACGTTAGCCTTCGCGAAGGTTTCAGATTATCCGAACCGGGGCCGCCGCACAGCGCTGTGCACGCATGTTTCGACATGGCCCGACTCGTCAGAAGCCGTTCTCCTTGAGCCAGAAGTCGGCGGCGTCCTTGGAAGAAATGGGCTTGTCCCCGGTCGTGAGCCGGTTGAGGAACACCAGATCCCCCGTCCCCAGCTTGGCGGAGAGGTCATTGACCGCCGACTTCGCCGAATCCGGCAACTCCCCGGAACGAACCACGGGAACCACCTCCTGGGCGATGAAATTCGCTTTCGGATCCTCCAGAACCACGTAATTGTTGTCCTTGACCACCGCCGATGCCGTGTACAGGTCCGCGACGTCGATGCTGCCGTCGTCGAGGTCGTTGGAGAGCTTCTCCTGATCGTCCTCGTGCTTGAAATTATTGGGCGCGCACCCATAGAGCTCGTTGAGCCCCTTGTTGCCGTACGACGTGTCCTCGAAACCGTTCGGTACACCGAATTTGAGGTCCTGGCAGTGCTCCGCCAGATCGTTGATCGTCGAGAGTTTGTACTTCGCCGCGGTGATCTGGTTGACCACCAACGCGTCCTTGTTCTCCGCGGAGGATGCGTTGAGGGTGGTCACGCCATCGGGAAGCACTTTCGGCAGCGTGGACGAAATGTCGCTGCTCGACATCCCGTGCACGTTGAAGGCCGCGCTCGGGCTGGGTGTGGGGGTCGCAGACTTGCTGGCCCGAGGATCGCTCGCGTCGCTCTGGTCGGAGGAGGGCGACGCCGTGGCCTTCGGGTTCTTGCGACCGCCGTCGGTCAGGGACAACAGCAGGTTCCCGGAGTAGTCCGGGACGAGATCGACGGAGTTCTCGTCCCCCTTGGCCATCTGGTTCACGACGTCGAGTCGATCGTCGGGAGAATCCACGACCTCCGTGCTGTACCCGGATTTCTGCAACACCCCGGCGTACAGGTTGGCAATGACCTCCGACTCGTGCGTCGTCCCCTTCCCGATGCGAATCGTCCGGAAGTCGGACGCCGAAGGATCGGGGGTCGCTTCCCCGCCGCCGGAACACGCGCTCAGGACAGTCACGAGTGCGGCCATCATGGCAAGGATCGGCAGGATCCAACGCTTCACTTCAATCTCCTCGCGGAATTCTTGGGGACGGGGGCTCGCGGCCCGCTTCAGTGGGCCAGACCGTAGTGTTCGGCCGCGACCTCGACCAAGGATACTTTCCGAATCTGGGGCAGATCCTCCAAGGGGACCCAGGCGACGTCGTCGGTCGAGCCGCCGACGTCGATCACCTCCGCAGAGCCACCGGTGATGTACGCCCGGTAGAGAATCCGAAGGCTGTGGAAAGGACGGTCGCGCCCGTCGTCGTAATACTTGCTGTCGACCCCGAGGATTCCGTCGAGGCGTACTGTGTAGCCGCTCTCTTCGTAGACCTCCCGGATCACGGCGTCCTCGGCCGTCTCACCGATTTCCAAGCCGCCGCCGGGCAGGGTCCACCCGGCTCTCTCGGGGTGCGTCTCTCCCGTCCAATGGGTCAGCAGGATCTTGCCCTGTTCGATGATGACCGCATAGGCGGCGGGTCGCGTGTCCATGTCGAGAGCCATGGACACAATCCTAGTTGTCCCGCGAAGGGCACGCGTCCAGGATCTCTTGAGCCGATATTTGGCACCGTCACACGGTGGTCTCCTAAAATTTTGGTCATGAATCTTTCCGCCGCAGACTCCGGCAACCTCCTCACGGACGTCTCGAGTTTGGACTTCTGGCTCGACCACCCACTTCGCATCGTCCTGATCTTCCTGATCTCCGTCCTGGTCAATCTCCTGGCGAGGACCGTGATTCATAAGGTCACGGACAGCATCGCGAAGGGGACGAAGGCGCGGGTCGTTTCCAAGAAGAACAGCAATGGCCCCCAAGAGTGGGTCGAGGACGCGGTCACCGCCCGTCAGCGTCAGGCCCAGAGGGCCAAGACGGTGGGTTCGGTGCTGCGTTCGGTCGCAACCATCGTCATCTGGACCATCGCTGTCCTCATGATCATCTCGGAACTCGGGTTCAACATCGCCCCGGTCATTGCCAGCGCCGGGATCGCCGGTGTTGCGCTCTCCTTCGGTGCACAATCGCTCGTCAAGGACTACTTGGCGGGCGTCTCGATCGTCGCCGAGGACCAGCTCGGCATCGGCGACGTCGTCGACCTGGGTGAAGCCAGCGGCACCGTCGAATCGGTGGGCTTGCGCGTGACTCAGGTGCGCGACGTCGAAGGCACCCTGTGGCACGTCCGCAACGGCGAGATCCTTCGTGTCGGCAACAAGTCGCAGGGTTGGGCACGGACCATCGTGGACGTCCCCGTCCCCTACAGTTGCGACATCGACCACGTGACGAGCCTCTTGCTCAAGGCCGCCAAGAAGGTCAAGAACGAGACCGAAGTCGGTCACTCCGTTCGGGGCAAGCCCGAGGTATGGGGCGTCGAGGAGATGACCGGCGAATACCTCACCATGCGCATCGCGATGCGCACCGCACCCTTGCAGCAATGGGACGTGGCCCGCGTGCTTCGCGTCTACGTCAAGTCGGCCCTGGACAGAGAAGGCCTGCACATTCCGTTGCAGAACCAATCGGTGGTTCACGGAACCCAGACCATGCCGATCATCTCCGCGAGGTCCAACGGGCCTACCGCTTCTTCCCCCGCGACGACGTCCGAGACCTCTTCCCAGAACGATTCTTCGTCGAACTAGTTCGGCCCGACGGCGCCCGGCCCGGTTTTCTCCGAACCGGTGCCGGGCCTTCTTTCTTTCTCCCTGATTCCCGGTGCGCGTTCTCCGCTGTGCCCGAGGAGCCTCGGGAGCTGGACGCCTTGCGGCCTCGGGCGATACCCACGAACTCTTGGAGGATCTCCTCGTCCGCCGGTGCCCGGTCCGAAACGTCGTCACGGAGCCACACGAGGTCAACCGGCCTCGACGGCATGTCTTCGACCACGCGGTAGGTCAGATCCTTCCGGTGGTGATGCCTCGCCACGGACATCGGCACGATCATCAGCCCGATCCCCGCGGCCACCAATTCGATGCCGTCCGAGGTGTCCCTCATGCTCGGCAGTTTCCTCGGGTGGTGCGCCCGATAGGTGCTGCTTGCGTCCGCCCATTCGGGGATCGACGTGGGGTCCTGCAACATGAACTCCTCGGCGAGCTCTTCGACAGGGACCTCGTCCAGCAAGGTCAGCACATGGTCCACGGGAAGAACCACCACTGGCTTCTCTTCGAAGAGGCGAACCGCGTGGAATTCCGTGGCGTCGGGGCGGCCGCGCTCGTCGTCGGGCCGGAGCAAGGCCATGTGTGCGGCGGACGATCGAAGGGCTTCCACCCCGGAACCTTCATCGAGGGCCACCCGGGTCAGGGGCGTGGTGGTCCCGAATCGTTCGTCCCACCTGGAGAACCATTTGTCGGGCATGATCCCGGGCACGAAACCGACCGTCAGTCCGTCCCGCGGCGGGCCGAGGACTTCGTCCCGCTCCGGGGACGCATCGGCCGGTGCGGCGTCGTCGGGCTCGGTGGATCCTCCTGAGGGGGTGTCTGTCATGCTGACAACCTACCAGCGGCGCGGGGCGGATCCCGTCTCGTCCCGAGTTGTGCCGACGGCAGCGGCGGAGTACGGTAGAGGGGTTGCTTGGGGCTATAGCTCAGTTGGTAGAGCGTTTCGTTCGCAATGAAAAGGTCAGGGGTTCGATTCCCCTTAGCTCCACTCCACAAGAGTCGAAACCCTGTCCCGCATGCCGCGGGGCAGGGTTTTTTCTTGCCCCGGGTCGGGTACCGGACCCATCAGGAATCCTGGGCTTCCCGCGCCTCGAGCCTCGCCCGACGGGGCCAGAACTTGAGCGTCAGAACGGCCAGAAGTACGACGCCGATCGCGATCGCCGCGAGCCACGGCCTCTGGAGCCAGGCCCAGACCACGGCCATGCCCACCGTGCCGTAGATGGCACCCCAGATCAGGGTTCCCACGAGCATTGCGGGTATCCACCGGACGAGCGGCATGCGGGTGAACCCCGTGACCCCGATGACGGCGGTCTGAAATCCGACCGTCAGGAAGCAGGCGGGCACCGCAAGAATCCCCCACCGATTGACGAAAGCCTCGGCGTGTTTGTAGACGGGTGTTTCGAAAGCGGGCGCGAGCCGTTGCACATGGCGGCCGCCGGTTGCAACGAGACGACCCACCCCATAGACGAGGCTGGTCCTGAGGACTCCGACACCCCAGAAAAAGAGGATCGCTGTTCCCAGATCAAGGTTTTCGATCCACGCTCGCATGAGAACCAGCCTACCGAACATCGCCCGGCCCCTGGCGTGCGATGGGCCACCTACTGAGCCAACCCTTCGTCGTGGGCACCCGACAAACTGCTGTCCGCCGAGACCCGAAACCGTCGCCACATATGAGCTTGCTCACGTTCATATGCGTTCCACGGCACGCACATCCCCACGACAGCAGGCGAAAAGCTGCTTAGGCACAGCACGTCATCAAGAAAACACAGGCAAACCTAATTTTGGGGTAGCGCACACGCAGACCATTAGGTAATGTTTTTATTACCAAATAGCCGGGAGGCAAACCTGGGACGGTCTGCTGAACAGCAGACTCACAGCGGTCGGCGCCTCCAGTGAGTGAAGACCTTCTTCCTGTGTGTGATGCAAAGAATGGGCCCCGGGTTGTCCCCCGGGGCCCATTCGATTTAAACCGCCTCCGGCCCACCGGCCGCATTCACGAGCTTCAATCCGTCTTCTCGATGCGGTCCATCCCCTGGGACAGCGTCTCCCTCAGCCGCAGCATGGTTTCTCCTTCCAGGAGCCCCACGCCGTACCTGTCGAGCTCCCGGCGCTGGAAAACCCGCCCCGCCCGCGAAAGCCACTCGTGGGCGGCGTGCAGATCGAGGCACCGCCCGAGCTTCGACTGCAACGACCTGGCCCTCTTGGCCGACTTCTTCGCCTTGTCCGCGCGCTTCTTCGGCAGAGCCGATTCCGCATCGAGCGCTTCGACCGCGTATCGCAGTGACTTGGCCGCTTTCCGGACATCGTGGACGTGTTCCAGGGCCTCGTCGATGGTCGGTTCGTCCAGGTCCATCACACGGGAGCGACGCCGGTGCAGACGCGATTCCAGGTTCTCCAGGATCGCTTTGCTGACCTTCTTCTGCGACCACTCCGAAGCGACCTCGTCGAGACGGGGTTGAAGAACGAACGCACGGAGGTCCTTCATCAGGTCGAGATGCTCGGGCGAGGACAGACGGTTTCGTGCCGTGCGCAGAGCGGCGTCCTCGTCCTCGCTCAACACCTCGAGGATTTCCTGTCTGGTTCCGGTGGTCAGGCCGTCCCACTGGTACAGCCCTTCGAGGATCCCCCGAGCCACTTCGAGGTCGCGAGCAGGGCCCAGGTTCTCCCCGGTTGCCCGCAGGCCTGCGGAGAGACGCCTCTCAGCGTCGTCGTCGATCACGCCTCGCAGGCCCCTCAGGAGGCTCCGGATCCCCCTGAGCCGGATCCGCAGCTGGTGCACGGCGTCGGGGACCCCGGCGCGCACGCCCAGATCCAGGGTCGGCACGTCGTCCAAGTACTCACCGATGAGGCGGGCGATCAGCCGTTGTGCGGAGCCCAGTTTCGGTCCCTCGTCGCCGTCTTGTCGACGTTCCGGCGCCTCAATTCCTGCGGCCTCGTCGAAAGCCCGGTCCTGTCCCAGCGCACGAGAAATCTTGGCGACCGACGTCGAGGGACCCGCACCGGCTGCTTCCAGGACGTTTTCGACGTCGCCGAAGATCTTCTCCTGCTTCTTCCGGCCGAGGTCGTCCACGAGGAGCTCGACCTCCCACTCCTGCCACGATCGTTCCACCCCGGTCGCGTGATCGTACGCGCGCACCGTATCGTCGCACAGCTCTGCGACGGCGCGCCCGTCACCGTCACGAAGAAGGGTACGGAGCCGGCGCGTCGAGAGCCTCGCCACGGGCTCCAGGGATGCACCCAAGGTCACCCCGGACAGCATGTTCTTCACCGCGGCGGGCATGGACTCGGCGTCCTTGAGCAGATCGAAGTGCACTTCCTGACGGCCGTCGCCCAGGGCGAACTTGATATGCCAGCCTTCGTCGTGGCCGCCAAGGCGACGCCTGACGACGACGCGGTGACGAGCCAGGGCCCCCGCGGCGGTATCGAAGTAGGTCGCGTCCAGGTTCTGGGTCTCTGCTTCGGTATCCGCGACGAGCCTCGTGAGTCCGGTCAGGTCCGGACTCACGGCGTCGGCCGTGACCGCCTCGTATTTCCGCTCGATTTCCTGCTGTGTAGTGCTCATGGCGTGTCAGTACTCTCCGATCTGGGCTGTCCTGAGACGAAGCCCCGTGGTTCAGGAATGGTGGAGCCTCTCATGGATACCACAAAGCCCGCCGGTTTCCCGACGGGCTCTGCACGTTTCGGTGTGACGGTTCAGGCGCGACGACGAGACAGGACGTCGTCGAGATTCAGCACGCTGTCCCCCTTGCGCGCTGCCTCTTCCAACGTCGAGGAAGAGGACTTCGGCTCCTCCGGGACCTCGATCGGATCCGGTGTCTCGCGCCGAACCTCCGGGGCATCGACGTACGTGGGCTTCGGTACCTCGACGGGTGACCATTCGCTGACGACCGGTGTGAAGGCCACCGGCTTGCCCGCCGCCACACGTCGAGCCTGCTCACGCAGGTACTCGATGTCCATGCCTTCCCTGCCGTTGTCGTCCACGAACGGCACCTCGTCGACCGTGGCAATGGGCGACGCCGAGTCGGACGGTGCCTGCACCTCGGGCTCGCGGGATGCCGCGGAACCGGTCTGCGCTCCCCCGTCGTCGAGGAAATTGCGTGGCCGCCTGACGACCAGGCCCTCGCCACCGACGTCGGGGGCTTGGCCAGCGCGTTCGGTCGACTCGTCCTGTTCTGCGGACCTCGCCGTCGGCTCCGGACGAGCCTCCGATTCGGCGGCCCTCTGGTTTTCCTGGCCGCGTGCCGGGGCGGACTCAGGGGACAGAGCCGCGACGTCGGCCGAGCTGGGGTCACTGCCCGCAGTCGTCAACGGCGCCTCCGATGAGAGTGTTTCGCCGCGAGACCGCGACGATTCAGCGTTCCGGCCTTCCGTCGCGGAGGACGTCGATCTGCCGGGGCGCGCGGAGCCCAGGAGGCCTCTGTCGGCGAGCGCCAGATAACGCAGGCCACCGAAGGCACCTACCCCGACCAGAAGCAGAAAAACAGGCACGGGCCAGGCGATGGCCGTGAAGGGTGCGGCGATGGCCGTGACGATGCCGACCAGAATGGCCAGGAGGCCGACCACGGCGGTGGCTGTGCGCCCGACACGAATGCGCGGTGCCGAAGTGGCCGGCCGCTCAGTTGCGGCGTTCGACTTCTTCGGGCGAGGCACACGGACACCTTCGCTGCGCGTCTCCTCCTCGTAGACCACGGAGGACTCCGGCGGCACGGCATGGGGGGCTGCCGCCGAGGAATTCTTCGGGGACTGGGTACTGTTCATGTCATTCCTTTGACGCAGTAGCACGTTGTCCCGGGGGAAGGCGGGCTCTGTGTTGTCCATGATATCCGGGGCCACGACCTGCGCCATCACGGCGGGTCGACGGCGGCGTTCGAAACTGCGCACCGACCACGCGACGAGGACGAAAGCGACGATCAACAGAAGACTGGACGTCGAAACCCATGACAACAACACGGTTGTAGTTTACAGGCGTCGAAGCGTGGTCCAACCCACTGCGACCGGGCGTGTCACCTGATATTTCGCCGTATTCATTCGATACAAACCCTGAGTCCGGGGCTCAGCAAACCCGGATCTCACGGAGAATGCGGGGCCTCGTTCGAGACCCCGCATTCCGGATTCAACCTGTGGTTCGATCAGAGGGCTATTCGTCCGGAAGTGACGCGACGAATTCCTTCAGCCAGGGGCGCAGGCCGGGGCCCAGGTCCTCGCGCTCCGCGGCGAGAATGACGTTGGCCTTGAGGTAGGAGAGCTTGTCTCCGGTGTCGAAGCGGCGTCCTTTGAACACCACGCCGTACACGCCTTCGCCTTCTCCCTCACCCTGTCCCAGGGTCTCGAGGGCGTCCGTCAGCTGGATCTCGTCACCGCGTCCGGGAGGCGTCTCCTCGAGGACATCGAAGACTCGGGGATGCAACACGTACCGGCCGATGATCGCCAGGTTGGACGGGGCTTCTTCCGGCTTGGGCTTTTCCACCATGCCGGTGACCTTGACGTAGTCCTCGCCCTCGACCGCCTGGACCGCGGCGCATCCGTAGGCGCTGATCTGGTCCTGGGGCACCTCCATGAGAGCGACGACGCTGCCGCCGGTCTTCTGCTGGGCTTCGATCATCCGCTCGAGGAGATCCTCGTTCTCATCAATGAGGTCATCGCCCAGGAGCACGGCGAACGGCGAATCGCCGACGTGGGTTTTCGCACGAAGTACCGCGTGCCCCAGGCCCTTCGGATCGCCCTGGCGCAGGTAGTGCAACTCCCCCAACGCGGTGGCGTGCTGAACCGACGCGAGAAGTTCCTTCTTGCCCGACGCCTCGAGTGACGCCTCGAGGTCGGGGATCCGGTCGAAATGATCCTCCAATGCGCGCTTGGAACGGCCCGTGATCATGAGAATGTCATCGAGGCCAGCGGAAACGGCTTCCTGCACCACGTACTGGATGGCCGGTCGGTCAACGACCGGAAGCATCTCCTTGGGGCTGGCCTTGGTGGCCGGCAGGAACCGAGTGCCCAGTCCTGCGGCCGGGATCACAGCCTTGGTGACTGGTTTCTGTGAATCATTTGCGGTCATACCTCTCAGAATAGCTGAGGACCTGCGAAAAACCTTGGGTTTGTCACAGCAGGTTTGTAGTGCAGGATAAGTCGTTGCTGTGAAGAACGGGCCACTGTTTCTCACGTGTGGGTCCAGTGCGCCGGACACGTCGTCGTCGTGCTGGAAACCATTACCCTGAATATCTGAGCCCCTGCCCAACCCGTGCGAGGAGGAGCACTCATGCAGGATTCGGGTGTCACTCGCTCCAAGAGCGATCTGAGAGCCCGTTTGTTGGATGCCCGTGCCCACAACAGGCAGACTTCCGCACCCGGGGAGGAGAGCGCATCGGAGGCGTTTCGTCGGTTGCTGGCGGAGCACATCGTGCGGTCCACGCCGTCCGGGGCGACGGTGTGCGCATACCTTCCGACCGCCGGGGAACCACCGATCGAGCCCGCCCTCGAGGAAGTCCACGCTTCCGAGCGGAGGATTCTCGTGCCGGTGACGAGGCCCGGACGCCTCCTGGAGTGGGCCGCGTGGACCCCGGCCGTCGACGTCGTCGAGAGCCGCTTCGGTATCAGGGAGCCGGTCGGAGAGAGGTACGGTCCCGAGGCTTTCGTGCGTGCCGATCTTCGGCTGATACCGGCTCTCGCGATCGACCTCTCAGGGTTTCGCCTGGGCTACGGGGGCGGGTTCTACGACGCCGCCCTCGCTGCCGTGTCGAGCGGTCCGCGGCCCACGTCGAATGTGGGTGTGTGCTTCGCGGACGAATTGCTGGAGGCGGGGTCGGTTCCGACGGAGCCGCATGACGCGCGGCTGGACCTGGTGTGCACGGAACGCGGATTCACTCGCATCGGGAACTGGCCGTAATATAGTTCCGCCGCATCCCACGAACCCAGAGGAGAATGCTCATGCCCGTATACGCGTATGTGTGCAAGAACTGTCAGCACGCATTCGATATTCGACAGGCCTTCACGGACGACGCGCTCAAGGAATGCCCCGAATGCCGGACCGAGTCCTTGCGCAAGAAATTCAACACCGTGGGCGTGAGTTTCAAGGGCAGCGGGTTTTACAGCACCGATTCCAAGTCCTCCGGTTCCGGGACCTCGGGCGGCTCGACATCGACGACTTCTTCGTCGGAGGCCTCAGGATCCAGCTCGTCGGCGTCCAGCTCGTCGTCATCCAGCTCGACGGCAGGCAGCGGCTCCTGAACCTCTCGCAGGTCCAGCGTGTCCAGAGCGCTGGTCCGTCCACAGTGACGGCTGTCCGGTCCGGATGACCCGTGGAACGCACAGTGCCCTGTTTTCCCGGGCCGCGCGCACGCCGATTGTCACTCTGTTGTGACAGTTTCGGTCCATGCTCTTGTTCCGGTTCCGCCCACCGTTCCGCCGCGTGCGTCCGACCGTTCCGATCGGCGTCAGAATTCGCTCGCATCTCAGCCGCCGGGCACGCCTGCTCGGCACTGTCCTGTTGATCGCGGCGACCCTTGGCAGCTGGTTCCTGCCGACCCATCCGTCGAATCCTGAGGCCCAGATCCTGATCGCGAAACGTCGGCTCCCGGCGGGCCATGATCTTTCCTCCAACGACGTCGAGGTGGTCGCGGTTCGCGGCGAGGGGGTCGAATCATTGCGTGAGAGCGCTCCCCCACTCGAATCCGTCGTCGGGGCCAGGCTCGCGGTCGCCGTGGACCGAGGCCATCAGGTCACGGGGTCGATGACGGTCGCCACGGATCTGACGCGCGATCTTCCCGAGGGAACCGTGGCGGTTGCCCTGCCTGTCCGGGACGCAGCCTCGTTGCGGCACCTCGGGAGGCTGACCCCCGTTGATCTGTTCGCCCATGGGGACGAGCACGAGCGGTTGCGTGCGCAAGGCTTTCTGATCATGCCCCCGGACAGCACGACGGACGCGGACGCGGGCGCGGGCTTCTCGAACCGGGCGCCGGATGCCGCACCCGGGGGAAATCTCGCATTCTTCGCCGTCCGGCCCGATGTTGCCGAGCAATTTGCCAGTGTGCACGAGGAAATCGTCGTCGCGGCGACGACGCCCGGGAGTCCAGACGTGGCGACCCAGTGAATCCGTGGCGGGGCACCGAACCGTCACATCACGGTCAGTCCCAGTGCGGGGGTCGTTGTTCGCGCAACCAGCGTCCGCGGGCGTCGTCGCCCCGACTCGGGGAGGTCTGCTCCGTGGGCTCGCTCGCGCCCCGGCTTCGGCCACGCCGCGAATCGCGGCCGTCCGTTCCAGGGGTCCCGGGTGAGTCCCCAAGTCCCGCCAGCCGCTCGGGTTCTCCTTGGCTCACCGTGCTGCCGCCCGTGGCCCTCCGCGGTCCCCGATGGCGGTAGCGCCTCTGCTTCCCGGGTTCCGGGTTCGGATCGGGGGTCACCCGCGGTCCTGAGGTTCGAGGCCCAGGTATCCGAGGATCCGGTCCGCGACGGACTGTGGATCGGTGAAGACGTCCACGGCCCACAGGGACACGTGGTTCCACCCCGTTCTTTCCAGACGCTCGGGCTTCAAACGGGACCGCTCGCGCACCGAGAGTGCCGCATAGGCTTCCGTCCCGTCGCTGGAGAGCGCCACGGGGAGACGCATCGCGGAGGAGTCACGAGTCTCGGGATCCCCGGAGGTTCGCGCTCTCGGGCTGATGACGGCCCCGGCCGACATCGACTCGGCATGTGCCGTGGCCACGGCGTCGACTTCTTTGCCCGGAGTCACGGACACTTCGGCCCCCGCGCCTCTCAGCCGCCGCACGAGATCGGCGAGAAGCCAATCAGCCTTGCGTTCATCCTCTGCGGCGTCGTACACGGACAAGAACTCGCTGCCCGCGTGCTCCGGAGGAAGAATGGCCGCCTGTCCCGAATTCTCGCGGTCCCGTGAGGCCTCGAAGGAGGCCAGGAAACGTGCCAGATCCTTGACTCCCGTTGTCAGGTCCGCGGCCTGAAGCTGCTCCAGGCTCAGGGAGGTCACGACTCGAGTGTGGAAACGGGCAGTCGTCATTGCTTTCACGAAGCGTTGACGTCCGTGCTGGTCAGCCAGCTGCCCGAAGTGCGAAGAACGCGAACCGGCTTCGGCGGCAACGCCCAGACTGAAAATGACCCTGTCGCGGCGCAGCCCCTGAGACCGAGCGAGATCCAGAACTCGGAAGGGCTCTTGGCCGGGCTCGAAGAATTCCCGCAGATCAGGCCGGGATTCGAGACCTCGTCGGACGGCCTCGGCAATGCGTGCCGCGTGGCGCGTTCCGGCGGTCAGAACGGCCAGGGACTGTCGCGGGTTCTGAGCCGCGTGCTCGAAGACCATCTCGGCCACGGCGAGAACTTCCGCCTTGGGCGACTCGATAACGGGTGCCCCCACCCGGTCGTCGGGTTGTTTCCGAGTGAGGTAGTCGACGTCCAACGACCGGATTCTGCTGACTGCTTCCTCACCGTACGGCATGGTCGACAGGGCACCGCCGTAGAAATGGTTGTTGAGGTACGAGACCAGGGACTGGTCCCGGCACTCATGCACACGGTCGAGGGTGAGGCCCGGAAGCATCTCGCCGAGAACCTGCATGGCAGATTCCACGGGCTCCTCCGACGGCGGCTGTTCGTTTCCGGTGGTTGGAGACACGATGAACGGCTGCGGGTAGCCGGCGTGGTCGTCTCCGAACGCAATCACCTGGCGCGTGCGGGACAAGGCGGCAAGGCAAGCCCCCAGCGGTGTCGACTCGGCGTCGAGGACAATGACGGCATCAACGTGGGCCGACTGGGGCAGGGTGCGGCCGACGCCGAAGGGGCTGGACAACCACACAGGGAGCAGTCCGGCCACCATGTCGGGCGCCTGATCCAAGTACTCGCCGAGAGCGCACGGCGCGCCCTTGAGCATCCGCCGGAATTCCTTGGCTTGAAGAGGTTTGAGAGAGACGCGACGGTTCCATCCGCGGGCCGCGTCGTAACGGACCCTGGCGGGCCCGGAAGCAATGTGCGCCACGTCGGCCCGACGGAACGAGGATTCCACCTCGGTCAGAGTCTTGCCCCTGACCAGGTTGACCTCCGGGCGTTCGAGCATGATCTCGAAGGCAGATTGCCACCACGCCAGGTCCAATTCTGCGGCAACCCGGTCCGAAGCGACGTGCCGCTCCTCCAAATCGGACAGCAATTCCTCCAGACCCTTGCCACGCAGGATGTGCAGCAGTTGCTCCCGCTCGGGCAGGGTGTCCAGAAGGATGCGGTCGTTCGCCATGGCCTCCAGCGTTTCGACCAGATCCGGAAGAAGCAGCGTGAAGTAGTCCTTCCGGACCGGGCTCTCTTCCATGACGATCGACACGTCGGACAGTCCGTCGGCCACCTGGGCGTAGGACCGCCCGATGGTCTCGAGGTTTCCGGGCAAGCTGACCGTTCGCTCGTCCACGGCCCATGTCTGCCACTGCTCCCGCTGCGCCTGGACCTCGATCAGGGCCTGGTGCAGATCGGAAATGTGCACCTGCGGAACGATGTACTCCTTGGCTGCCCTGCGGAGCCGCGAACGCTGAATCGCCGACATATCGATGCCGCGTTCACGCCGCCAGGTCGACGTACCGGTCGCCGCGATCAAGTCGGTCACGGGCCGGTCGAAGATGTCACCTTTGAACCGGGAGAGGGAAACTCGGATTCCTTCGAGCAGGTCCAGTTGCTTCTTCCACCCGGCCAGGGTCCTCTCGGGGCGGAGGCCGATGCTCTCGAAGCCTTCGGTGATCTCCTTGCGCAGGGTTCGAGTGGTCTCCAGGAGGCTGCGCACCAGTGCACGTGCTTGTTTGGTCTCTTCGGTGTTGACCAAGGTCGCCCCGAACCAAGGGGCCTTGCGCGTCGACGGGTTGAAGGCCCTGAGCTCTGCGGCCCTCTCCAGCTGCGCGACCGTCTCGGCACGATCGACCGTCGCGTCCATGACGCCACGTTTGAACCGCACCCGGGTCGACGGCGCCTCGTCCTGCGAGGTCAGCTCGGCAAGGGTCTGCATCGCCTGCAACGGCGTCACACCCCAGCGTTCGTCGCGCCAATGCAAGGAGTCGATGTGCTCGATCAGTTGGCGCCGCGTGCTGCGGATTTCATCGTGCAGACCGGACAACCGCGGCTCGACGGCACGCTCGTGGCTCACGATGGTCTCGACGAATTTTCGGTGCAGTTCCTCCGGTTCGGGGTCTTCTCCGAGGTCGAGGGTGAGGTCCGAAAGCCCGAGTTCCGAGAGCCTGCGCCGCACGTTCTGAAGCGTCTCCCTGCGTTCGGCGAGGAAGAGTACGGATTTTCCTTCGGAGACGAGACCCGCGGCGACGTTGAGAGCCGCCCGCAGGTGCTGGGTTCCTGCTGGCGAGGTGACCGTCATCGACTCGCCGGCCCTGGCCCTCTGAACCAATTCGGAGACGGTGTCATCGGCGTCGTAGACCAGCGTCTCTTCCGCCGGATCCACCTGGTTCGCCGGAGCCGGCGACGACGTGAACTCCCGTTTCTCATAGGACTCGTCGAGCCGAATCCGGTTCAGGTCCGAGAGCTCGCGAAGCAGTCCGGAGGTCGCGGTGCTCGGCAGCTCCCCCACGGTGTCCGCGAGATCCGCGAAGGTCGAGATCACGGTCCGGGACTCGATGTGCATGCCGGGAACCTTCATGCACGCCGAACGCATGGCCTCCAGGACCGCATCCGGGGTCAGCCGTGAGCCCGAGGTCGCCGTTCGGTGCACACCTTGCTCGAACAGATCGATGCCGAATTCTCTGCGCAGTTGGCGGGCCATCGCCGGGTTGAGGCGAGCCGGCCCGTTGATGCGCAATTCGAAATCGTCGCCGTCCGGGTGAGGGTTGATCGTCACGGGGGCCAGAAGGATGGGCGCTATATGCCGCCGCTCACCACGTGCGCCGTCCGGTGTCCCTGAAGGATTCTTGGTCGCGAACCAGGACGCCGTTCCGGCCGCGAGGAAGCCGGCGTCGAGACCATGGTCTGCGTCGAGCTCGAAGACCTTTCCTCGAATAGCGTGCGCGGACCGGATCCCGTTCGAGAACTCAGCTCGGTCGCGAAGAATCGTGGACAAGCGGGTTCTGCGCCCGGACAACAGCTGAGCGTAACCCGAGGGATTGGAATTCGACAGGTCGATATGCACATTGTCGACCGGGTTGAAGTCCAGGAGCGCATCCGGTCCGGTGTACACATCGACTTGTTTCAGCCACCGACCGAGACGCAATTCGTCCCGATCGGCGGAGGCATCGTCCGTGGACGCGTCCGGGGTGGGATTCGCCTTCGCACCGGAGTGACCGTGCTCGTCTCGAGTTCCAGGGTCCCCCACGGGCGAATCTTCGCCGTCCGACTCCTCCTCAACCGGTGGCCCATCGGTGGTCTCCGTGCCCGACGTGCTCGGTTCGAGGTGGTCCGCCTCCGCGGCTGCTTCTTCCTCACTGGCCTCCGAGTCGGTCGCCGCCGTGACCGTGACGACGCCGAGCGATGCCACGGACTCAGGCCGTGTGACCTCGGATGCGTCGTCGCCTACCTGCTCGACCTGGAATTCCTGGGACGGCGTGCGCGAGGCGTCCTGGTCCGACGATTCACGGCCCTTGTCAGCAGCCTCAGACCCTTGCGGGCTCGCCCAGGGCACGGACGAGGTGCGGCGGTCCTCGGCCCCCGAGTTGTCCTGATCGTTCTGGTCGGCGGAGTGTGGCTTCGTCACGTTGTCTCTGCTTCCGGTGTGGTCGGCGTCATCTTCGCACGTGGTTGCCGCGCGGAAACCGCGCGCCCTCTCTATAGTAGAAGCACACCGAGCGGATTGCGTTGCAGAACCCGATGTCGTTGTGCTCAGACACGTGTGGCCCGGCCCCGGTTTCCGGGGCGGGCCACACGTGCGTCCGAGACCGAGACGGTCTCAGAAAATTATTCCCATTCGATCGTTCCGGGAGGCTTGGAGGTCACGTCCAGAACCACCCGGTTGACCTCCTGGACCTCGTTGGTGATCCTGTTGGAGATCTTGGCCAGGAGATCGTAGGGAAGCCTGGACCAATCGGCAGTCATCGCGTCTTCCGAGGAGACTGGCCGGAGAACGATCGGATGCCCGTAGGTTCGACCATCGCCCTGAACACCCACCGAGCGCACCTGCGACAAGAGCACCACCGGCATCTGCCAGACTTCGTTGTCCAGCCCGGCCTTGGTCAGTTCGGCGCGAGCGATGGCGTCTGCCGCACGCAGAACACTCAGATTCTCACGGGTCACCTCACCGATCACACGAATCCCAAGCCCGGGACCGGGGAACGGCTGGCGTGCCACGATCTTCTCCGGGACTCCGAGCTTTCGGCCGATGGCACGAACCTCGTCCTTGAACAGCGTGCGCAAGGGTTCGACCAAGTCGAATGCCAGGTCTTCGGGAAGGCCACCCACGTTGTGGTGGGACTTGATATTGGCGGCGCCCTCGCCTCCGCCGGATTCGACGACGTCGGGGTACAGCGTTCCCTGGACCAGGAACTTGATGTCCTCGCCGTTTCCTCCGAGTTCGGCCACGAGCTTGCGCTGGGCGTCCTCGAAGGAGCGGATGAACTCACGGCCGATGGCCTTGCGCTTGTCCTCGGGGTCCGTCAAACCTTCCAGAGCCGACACGAACCGGTCCGATTCGTCGATGGTCACGACCTTGATGCCCATGGTTTCGGCGTAATCCTGCTCGACCTGCTCACGCTCGCCGTCGCGCAGAAGACCGTGATCGATGAAGAAACAGGTCAGCTGGTCGCCGACGGCCTTGTGCACGAGTGCTGCCGCGACCGAGCTGTCGACGCCGCCGGACAGCGCGCAAATCACCTTGGCGTCACCGACCTGTTCACGGATCTTCTCGACCTGCTCGTCGATCACGTTGCCTGTGGTCCAGGTCGGCTTGAGACCTGCGACGTTGAACAGGAAGTTCTCGAGGATCTGCTGACCGAAATCGGAGTGCTTGACCTCGGGATGCCACTGCACGCCTCCGAGTTTCTTCTCCTCGTTGACGAATGCGGCCACGGGGGCCCCTTCGGTGCTCGCCAGGACCTCGAAACCACTCGGCGCCTCGGTCACGGAGTCGCCGTGGCTCATCCACACGTTCTGCGCCACCGGCGTGCCTGCCAGGAAGGAGACGCCATTGCCGGTCAGGGTCGCATCCGTTGCGCCGTATTCGCGCAGACCGGTGTGGGCCACGTTGCCGCCGAGAGTCTGCGCCATCACCTGGAAGCCGTAGCAGATGCCGAACACCGGAACACCGGACTCGTAGAGCCGACGGTCCCCGGCCGGGGCTCCTTCGGCGTACACGCTGGACGGGCCTCCGGAGAGCACAATGGCTGCGGGGTTCTTGGCAAGGATCTGCTCGGTCGGCATCGTGTGGGGCACGATCTCCGAATAGATGTTGGCGTCACGCACACGGCGTGCGATGAGCTGGGCGTATTGCGCCCCGTAGTCGACGACCAGAACGGGGCGATCTTCCAACTCGGATGTCGCCGAGGAATCGGATTGGGTCACTGCCATACTTTCGATGTTGTCGGGTGCGGAGAAATTGCCCCTGATTCGGGGCCCGATATTTTCAGTTTAGAACACGATGTCGATCGGATCCGGGCCGGTTGGGCATGCACCGCTGGTGCTGGCACGGATTGCCTGCGCGATCAGTATCTTTTTGCGGACTTCGGGTTCGCGGCCACCTGGGCGACCGTCTCCCGATGGATGCGACGCTCGACGATGAAGGACAGGAACGGGACGACGCCGCCCAGCGCCATCACGATCAGCTGCGGGAGCGGCCACCTCATGAGCAGCCAGAGACGGAAGCACGCAAGCAAGTAAATCACGTAGAACCAACCGTGAATGATCAGGACGCCGGTCGAGATGTTCAGGCCCCCGGTGAGGTTGCCCGTGTCTCTGTTCAACCACCCCAGGGCAACGCTCTCTCCCGTCGATGCGTTGGTGGCGCCGGCCATCAGGTCGTACCCGAAGATGTACCTGGTCACCATTTCGACGACCAGCAGCAGCAGGAACGTTCCGGAGATCCAGGCACAGTACTTGTAGATCGCGAGAGCTCCTCGGATCTGTGCCTGGGTCCCGCCGAACTTCCTGCGGGTCGCCCGGACATTGCCCGCCTTCTGCGGTGTGGCGTCCGCGGGCAGCGGGACCCTCTTGCCGTCCGTGCGCTCCACGGGTTGGGGCTGGTTCTTGGGCGTTGGCTTATCGGCCACCTTGGTCACCTCGTTGATTCTCGTGTGCGGTCCCGACCGAGGCATCGGCGGACGCGTGCCCGCCGTCGGGCTCATCGGTCTCCTCGGCGACGGGCTCGTCGAAGTAGTAGTACTGCCGATCATCGGCGTCGTAGTAGAAGTACCTGCCCGTGGACTCCTCGTAGAACATGTTGCCTTCCCCGGCAGGAAGGATCTCGTAGTACTTCTCCGGGTGAATCATGCGTTCGTGCGAGTCGGCCAGCATGCGCCACCACAGATAGATCGCGAAGAGAGCGAAGACCACCCACTCGATCGCGTAGAAAATGTTGAGCCAGTCCACGGAATGGTCCACGACCTGCTCGGTGTGGATCCGGCTGAGCTTGTCGTGAGGCTCGGCCAGCCCGGCGTCCTTGTCCACGTGTCCGTCGGCATCGACGGGGGACGTCTCACCGGCCGGTGATTCGGAGACCGCGGCCACGGTGCCGGCGTACAACGGTGTGTCCCATATGTTGGTCAACTGGGCGGTCGCGGCAGATCCCAGTGCGCCCTTGGTCTTGGTGTCCTTCGAGGTCACCGGGGCTTCGTTGGCCACCAGACGGCCGATCACCGTCACGTCGCCGGACGGTTCGGGACTGAGCGCCTGGGTGTCATTGTCCGTGGTGAACCCTCGCGCGACCGGAACGGAGTAGTCCTGGCCCTCGGATGCGGCATCGGAGTCCAGCCGGAACTGGCTGACGACCCAATACCCCTTGGTTCCGTCGTTGACGCGTCCCTCGACCAATCGGCTCGAGTTCTCGACGTAGTGGCCGCTGGCCTGGACCATCGAATCGGCCTCGGACTG
Source organism: Rothia koreensis (assembly GCF_004136575.1). Lineage (GTDB taxonomy): Bacteria > Actinomycetota > Actinomycetes > Actinomycetales > Micrococcaceae > Rothia > Rothia koreensis. The sequence goes on along the minus strand of NZ_NOIQ01000001.1, from coordinate 133,294 downwards.
GAGCACCGGATCCTGCGGGTCGGCCACGTCGCGGAGCGGCTTGACCACTTCCTTGCCCGGATCGGCATTGATCTGTCCCGAATCCGCGGATCCCAATTGCCATTTGCTCAACAGCATGAACCCCGTTGACATCAGCAGGGCGAGCAGAAGCGCACCCAGCCATCGTGGGGTAAGAGCTAGTTTGAGCACGGCGTCCAGCCTATCTGTCCTGCCTGGGATTTCCCCAAGTCATCCAGGGACCGGGCAACCTCGTCGCGGCGCCCGGTCCATGGGTCGTTCAGTATTGGGGGCGTCCCGTCAGGACAACCTCGGACCGTTGGAATTCCTTGAGCGTCGAATAACCGGTGGTCGCCATGGCACGCCTCACGGCGCCCATGAGGTTCGATGTTCCGTCCACGTGGTGCGACGGGCCGTAAAGAACCTCTTCGAGCGAGCCGACCTGGTTCATGGGAGTCCGGGTTCCCCGGGGGAACTCGTGGTGGTGTGCCTCAGGTCCCCAGTGGTAGCCGCGTCCGGGTGCTTCCTTCGCTCGGGCCAGGGGCGCCCCGATCATGACGGCGTCGGCACCCATGGCCATGGCCTTGATCATGTCGCCGGACTGGCCGAGGCCGCCGTCGGCGATGACGTGCACATACCGTCCGCCCGATTCGTCCAGGTAGTCGCTGCGCGCGGCGGCGACGTCGGAGATCGCTGAGGCCATGGCCGCGTGGATACCCAGTGCCCTGCGGGTCGTGGTGGTCGCGCCCCCGCCGAAGCCCACGAGAACACCCGCGGCGCCCGTCCGCATCAAGTGGAGAGCGGGCGTGTAACCGGCGGCTCCCCCGACGATGACCGGCACGTCGAGCTCGTAAATGAACTTCTTCAGATCCAGCGGTTCCTGATTCTGGGACACGTGCTCGGCGGAGACCGTGGTCCCACGGATCACGAAAAGATCCGTGCCGGCATTGACCACCGTCTTGTAGTACTCCTGGGTCCGTTGCGGGGTCAGGGATCCCGCAACCACCACGCCGGCGTCCCGAATCTGCGCCAGCCGCTCGGTGATCAGCCCCTCCTTGATGGGTTCCGCGTAGATCTCCTGCATGCGACGGGTCACATGCGACATGTCGTCACGGGCCAACAAGGATATTTCGTCGAGGTACGGTTCGGGATCCTCGTACCTGGTCCAGAGACCTTCGAGATTGAGAACGCCGACGCCTCCCAGTTTGCCCAGGGTGATAGCGGTCTCGGGCGACATGACCGAGTCCATGGGCGCACCCAGAACGGGTGTCGCGAATTTGAAGGCATCGATCTGCCATTCGGTGTTGACGTCCCGCGGGTCCCTCGTGCGCCGGGCGGGCACGAGGGCGACGTCGTCGAGCGAGTACGTCCGGCGGGCACGTTTGGAGCGCCCGATTTCGATGTCGTTGGTCAAGATCTTCCTTCCGTACGCCCCTGCACGGGCGTGGCCGAGTCAGCGGCGGTAGTTGGGGGCCTCGACGGTCATCATGATGTCGTGAGGATGCGATTCCTTGAGACCGGCCGGCGTCACTCGCACGAATTTGCCCTTGTTCTTGAGCTCTTCGATGGTCATCGAGCCCACGTAGAACATGGTCTGGCGCAGACCGCCCTCGAGCTGGTGCAACACCGCGGAGAGGGGGCCCCGGTAGGCGACCTGCCCTTCGATGCCCTCAGGAATGAGCTTGTCCTCGCTCTTGACGTCCGCTTGGAAGTAGCGGTCCTTGGAGAAAGAGGCCTTCTTGCCACGGGTCTGCATGGCTCCGAGTGACCCCATCCCGCGGTAGGCCTTGAACTGTTTCCCGTTGACGAAAATGAGGTCGCCCGGGGATTCATCGCAACCGGCCAGCATGGATCCGAGCATCACGGAGTCGGCGCCCGCGACCATGGCCTTGCCGATCTCTCCGGAGTGCTGGAGGCCTCCGTCGGCGATGAGAGGAACACCGGCGGGGATCGTGGCCTTGGCCGATTCGTTGATCGCGGTGATCTGCGGGACGCCGACGCCGGCGATGATGCGGGTCGTGCAGATCGACCCGGGGCCCACTCCGACCTTCACGGCATCCGCGCCGGCATCGACGATGGCCTGCGCCCCTTCGCGCGTGGCCGCCTGGCCGCCGATGACGTCGACGTGCGCGGCGGACGGCTCCTTCTTCAACCTGGCGATCATGTCCAGCACGCCCTGCGAATGTCCGTTGGCGGTGTCGATGAACAACGCGTCCACACCGGCGTCGACCAGGGTCATGGCCCGTTCGAAACCGTCACCGAAGAATCCCACTGCGGCACCGACCCGCAGCCGGTCCTCCTCGTCCTTGGTCGCGTTGGGGTACTGCTCGGTCTTGGTGAAGTCCTTGACGGTGATGAGACCGGTCAGTCGTCCCTGGTCGTCGACGAGCGGCAGCTTCTCGATCTTGTGGGAGGCCAACAGACCGAAGGCCTCGTCCTTGGTCATGCCTTCGTGGCCGGTGACCAAGGGCATCTTCGTCATGATTTCGGCGACGGATCGCGATTCGATCTCCTGCTCGGAAAGGTACCGAGTGTCCCGGTTGGTGATGATGCCCACGAGCTTGTCGTCGCTGTCCACGACGGGCAGCCCCGAGACCTTGTAGTGGCCGCACAGATCATCGAGCTCGCGCAGAGTTGCGTCCGGCGAGATGGTCACGGGGTTGGTGATCATGCCGGATTCGCTCCGCTTGACGCGGTCCACGTGCTCCGCCTGGTCATGGATCGAAAGGTTGCGATGAATCACGCCCATACCGCCGAGCCGGGCCATGGCGATGGCCATCCGTGAATCGGTCACGGTGTCCATCGCGGCGGAGATGATCGGGGACTTGAGGCTGATCCTCCTGGACAGCCTCGTCGTCGTGTCCGCGTCCGAGGGGTTGACGCTCGTGTTCCCGGGAAGCAGGAGGACGTCGTCGTAGGTCAGACCGGTCAGGCCGAAGGGGTCATCGGACAGGGCTGTGGGCTGGGTCAAGAGAATGGGACCTTTCACGTCGCGCGTCTCGGTACGAGCCTCTCGGCGCCCCGAGCTGTTGCCTCTCATCATAGGACGTTCGGCAACCCGAACGCTCCCCCGTGCCCGCCCAGGTGACGGAGACCATGCGGCCGGCTGCGCGAAGGTCACCGGGAGCTCGCGGTCCGCATCGCGGTATCGAGCCTGTCCGCCACCATGTGCTTCATCGAGTCCACGTACGTCGCCGTCAGGTGGTTGTTGTCCAGGTATGTGTAGACGTTGCCGATCTGTGCCGGGCAGCTGCGGTCAGGGCAGACCAGGTCGAGCAGATCCAGCGGCGCGAACCCGCGGATCTGTTGCGCCCATTCCGCGGTCGGATTGGTCTGCCCCATGGGGCTCGGAAACGCGCAGCCGGCGATCCCGTTGCGGGCCTCGCAGTCGGCATGCTTCTCCGCAAAACGCGGCACGTCCCGCACGCCCACGACGTCGATGCCCCGCCGAGTCCACCGCTCAACCTGCCGTTGTGTCTCCGGCCGGACGACCTCGCCTTCCCCACCGACGGTCGAGTGTGTGGCCAGCATCAGCAGAACATCGGGCTTGTGAGCGCCGATATACGCTTCGGCGCGCCTCATCCACTGCCCGCATGGTGCGGAAATCCTGTTGTTCAGGGCCACGCTCGTGAATTCGCACCCCGGTGCACGCACGAAGGTCAGGGCCCACCCGTTGCGCCGGGCGGCATCGACGATCGCCGGGAGCAGCATCTCCATGTGGCTGTTGCCCACCGCGACGACGTGCCGGCTCGGTCGATCGGGGCGGTGGTACGTGAGGCATTGGTCGGCCTCGAGTCCTTTCAGCGCTGACGGCGGATCGACGTCGCGGCATGGCGTCCCACGGACCACCTGCCACGACCAGTCGTCGGGACGCCGGGCCGGCGTCGGGAGGATGGCGGCGTCGTCGGCCCCTTCGTACCTGAATCCCGGAAGGAGAGCCCGTGCCCCAGGATTGTTGTTCGCGGCTTCGGTTTGGGCGACCCGCGCTTCGGAGGTGATGCGGGCATCCCACACGCAGGCCGGCCCCACGGCCAGGAGCATGCTCGCTGCAATGACGAGCAGGCCTCGCCGGCGCCGCGCGTCCGCCCATGACCAGCGACGCAGTGGTCGTTCGACAACTCGGGTCAGGACCAGCGCAATCGCCGTCGCCATCGTGAGCAACCCCGTTCCCGCGAAGAATCCGGCCTTTTCCTGCCCCGTGACGGCCAGGTAGAAGACCAATAGAGGCCAGTGCACCAGATAGAGGGCGTAGGACGCCGACCCCAGGACCACCAACGGCTTCCAGGTGAGAATTCTTTCGGCTCCCCAGCGCGTGCCCGACGGCGTGCACGCGATGACGAGGCACGCGGCCACGGTCGGCCACAGGGCGACGATTCCGGGGAACTTGCCCTGCACGTCCAGGAGCGCGCCGCAGAGCAGGATGGCGGCCATGCCTGTCCAGGACAGGACAGCGGCGAGTGGGCCACGGATGGTGATGCGCGTGCAGACGATCGCCAGCAGGGAACCCAACGCGAACTCCCACAGCCGAGCCCAGGTATTGAAGTAGGCACCGCTCTGGTCGACGGCGGTCTGGTGCACCGCATAAGCCAGTGAGCCCAACAAAACAACTACGAACATCAGGGCCAGGATCCTGCGGGCCCGAGCCTGCAGGCGGCGAACCATGAGGCTCGTCAGGCAGAACAGCAACGGCCAGACCAGGAAGATCTGGCCCTGGATCGAGAGGGACCAGAAATGGCGGAAGGGCGACGCCGCCCCGGAGTCCGAGGCGTAGTAATCCACCGCGTGCCTGATCGAGTACCAGTTCTCGCCATAAAAGAGGACGGCGAAGGCCTCCCGGATGGCCGGGACCCACCGATCGGCCCCAAGGAAGAGTCTCGACCCGAACAGGGTCAGAACAACGGTCACCACGGCCAACGGGACGATGCGTTTGAAGACATGCACCCAGTACCGGGTCACCTCGTGCCACCCCAGTGCGGCGCCCCTCTGAATGCGGCCCACGAAGGACGTGGTCATGAGGAACGCGGAGATGAGCAGAAAAACATCCACGCCGCCGGACACCCGCCCGAACCAGACGTGGTAGACGGCGACCAGCACGACGGCGAAGGCCCGCAATCCCTGAATATCGGGGCGGAACCCGCGCTTGCGGAGCGTTGTGTTCTGTTGGCGCGGGGTACGTCGGTGCCACGGCGCGGTGGACCCCTTGACTTGCCTGGGCGAGGGCACGGTTTTTCCTCAGTTCGGTGCGATTGCAAACCCGCAAGGATTTGCACGACTGATACTCCTCCCCGGAAGGGAGGCGCTGGACAGGTGAATTGTACTCGCCGGTCCGGAAATTCCGTAGTTGCGGCCGCACCCGAAGCCCGCGAGGCTTCCGGCGCGGCCGCAAACGGTCGTACTCAGGTCAGGAGGGTTGCCCGCCCGCCTGCGCCATCGCATCCTCGGAAACCTGCGCAGCGTCGTCGTACCTCTGGTCGAAGAACTTCTGCATGCTGCGCACGTAGGTGGCCGTCAGATGGTTGTCGTCGATGTAGGTGTAAATATTGCCCACCGCGGGCGGGCAGGCCCCGTCGGGGCACACCAGATCGTCCATGTCCAACGACCCGTAACCGGGGATCTCCGTGCGCCACGCGGACGTCGGGTCCTCGGTCCCGGCTGTCGCGTGCGGGAAGGTGCAGTCCTCGAAGCTGTTCTTGTTCTCGCATTCCGTGTGGGACTGCGCAAAGCGTGCGTTGTCCCTGATGCCGATGACGCCGACGCCTTCGCTCGTCCACTTGCGCACTTGGTCCTCGGTGCCCTCGCGGATACCTTCGGCGGCGCCATCATAGCTGGAGAAGGTGGACTGGATAACCAGGTTGTCCGGGTGCCAGTCCTGGATGGCGTCCTCCGCCTGCGGGAGCCATTCCTGGCACGCACCCGAGAACCAGTTGTCCTGCGTGCTCGTGAAGAAGCAGCCGGGGTGTCGCACGAAGGTCAGGTCCCAGTTGTCGTCCTGGGCCTTCTGCTTCAGAGCGGTCATCCACTGTTCCGTGTGACTGTTGCCCACCGCGACGACGTGCTTGCTCGGATGGTCCTGCTTGACCACCCGGTAGCACTCTCCCCCGGAGAGGCCGTGCATGTCCTTCTTGAAGTCCTTGTCCTTGTCGCACTGTTGCCCCAGACCGTTGACCTCGGCGAAGTCGTTGCTCCGGGTCAGTGCGGTCGGAAGCAGCCCAGGATTGTCGTCGCCCTTGTAGGTGTAATCCGGATCAAGGATCTCGGCGCCCGGGTTGTTCTTGTCGGCGTTGGCCTCGATCTTGTGGGTCACGTAGGCGATGCGGGCCTGCCACGCCAGAACGGATCCGACCCCGAGGGCGATGCACCCGAGAATCACCACACCAGCACGCCACCGCTTGGTTTCGGCCCACTTCCACTTGCGGATGGGGGTATCGACCAACTTCGTCAGTACGTACGCCAGGCCGATGGAGAGCGCCAGGAGCACGACGCCGGAGAAGAACCCGGCCTTCTCCCGTCCCGTGATGGTCAGATAGAACACCAGCAGCGGCCAGTGGACGAGGTACAGGCCGTAGGAGTTGGAGCCGAGCCAGACCAGCGGCTTCCACTTGAGCAGGCGATCGGCTCCCCACTTGGTGGTGGACTGCCCGCAAATGATGATGAAGCTCGCGGCCAATGTGGGCCACAGGGCGATGAAGCCAGGGAATTGGCCCTCGACGTCCAGGAGGGCGCCGCAGGTCAGAATGGCCAGCAGGCCGACCCAGTTCAGGATCGCGGCCACGCCGGTGCGAACACGGATCCAGGGAAGCACAATGGCCGCCAAAGAACCCATCGCGAATTCCCAGAGCCTGGCGAAGGTGTTGAAGTAGGCCGCGGTCTGGTTGGAGTACGTGTAGTAGACCGAGAAAGCGAATGAGGCCACAAAGACGACGGCGAAGATGGTCGCCAGAACCGGCCGGACCTTGGTCCCCATCTTGCGGACCAGAAGGCTGCCGAGCGCGAAGAGCAGAGGCCACATGATGAAGATCTGGCCCTGGATGGACAGGGACCAGAAATGCCTCAGTGGCGAGGCTGCACCCGAGTCCGACGCGTAGTAGTCCACGGCGTTCACGATCGAGAACCAGTTCTCGTAATAGAACGTCACGGAGAATGCTTCGTGCATGATCGACAGCCATCGATCCGGGGACACGAACAGCCGGGTCAGCACCAGGGAACCCGCCACGATGATCGCGACGAGCGGCATGATGCGCTTGAAGACGTGGAACCAGTACTTGGTCAGTTCCGTCCAGCCGATGCGGACTCCGCGCTCGATCTTGCCCGTGAAGGACAGGGTCATCAGAAACGCGGAAATCATCAGGAAGACGTCGACGCCGCCGGACACCCGGCCGAACCAGATGTGGTAGATCGCCACCAGGAGCACGGCAAAGGCGCGCAGTCCCTGGATTTCGGGGCGGAAAGCCCTCTTTCTGCGAGGTGCGACCTCTGGGGCCTGGCCGCCTTCCGGGGGCGGGACCTGTCCTGTCGTCCCGTTCGATTCAGTCATTCAAGATCCTGTGTCGGCCTCGGCAGAGGCGGTGTTCTTGTTGATTCGTGCGATGCCAGCGATCGGTATCGGTTTGCGGGTCGGCCCGTAGCCCAGCGCTCGGTCACGGACGTCCGTGGAGCGGATACGAGCGACCCGCGGGCAGACACGAGTTTTCATCCTATTCGTCTGGCGCGCAAAATTTTGTACCCGTGCTCAGGCTCGCCACCCGGGTCCCTCGAGGAGACCCGAGAACGTGTCGCGTGCCACCGTCCGACGTCGGGGACGTCCGCCCTCAGGGTGGACTCCAGCGTCGGCCAACGACCCGCGTCACGCGCCGCGCGGCACGCGCCACGCGGCGACGAAACCGAGCATTTCGCCATCGCGAGATGGCCAGAAGAGACAATACATTGCATTGCAACTAAATCGTGGCATGACCCCTCACATACAGGAACGCCCCCGCGCTCTCACAGAGAGCACGGGGGCGTTGGGATGAGGATCCGAAATCAGGCCTCTTCCTCTTCCTCCGGCTTGTCGACGACCAGAGTTTCCGTGGTCAGGACCATCGAAGCGATGGACGCCGCGTTCTCGAGCGCGGAACGAGTGACCTTGACCGGGTCGATGACGCCGGCCTTGATCAAGTCCTCGTACTCTCCGGTCACGGCGTTGTACCCCTGGCCGGCGTCGAGGCTCTGGACGCGAGACGCGACCACGTAGCCGTCTTCCCCGGCATTGTCGGCAATCCAGCGCAAGGGCTGCACGAGGGAGCGTCGAACGATGTCGACCGCCGTCCGCGCGCCCTCAGTCTGGAGCCCCAGGTCCGAATCGAGCGCCTTGGCCGCGTGGACCAGGGCAGATCCGCCACCGGCGACGATGCCTTCTTCGAGCGCGGCCCGGGTCGAGGACACGGCGTCCTCGATACGGTGCTTGCGCTCCTTGGCCTCGACCTCGGTCGCAGCTCCGACCTTGATCACGGATACGCCGCCGGACAGCTTGGCCAGACGCTCCTTGAGCTTTTCGCGATCCCATTCGGAATCCACGCGCTCGATCTCGGAGCGGATCTGTGCCACGCGCTCGGCGACGTCATCGGCGGAGCCGTTGCCGTCCACGATGGTCGTGTTGTCCTTGGTCACCGTGACGCGGCGGGCCTGCCCGAGCTGCTCGAGGGTCACGGAATCCAGGGTGATTCCCAGCTCGCTCGTGATGACCTCTCCGCCCGTCAGGACCGCCAGGTCCTGCATGATGGCCTTGCGACGGTCGCCGAAGCCGGGAGCCTTGAGGGCCACCACGTTCAGGTTTCCGCGGAGCTTGTTGACCACCAGGGTGGACAGGGCCTCGCCGTCGACGTCCTCGGCGATGATGGTCAGCGGCTTCTTCGCCTGAACAACCTTTTCCAACAGGGGCATGAGGTCGGCGATGGCCGAAATCTTGCCCTGATAGATCAGGATGGCCGAGTCCTCGAGGACAGCTTCCTGCCGTTCGGCGTCGGTCACGAACGACGGCGACAGGTAGCCCTTGTCGAACTGCATGCCTTCGGTCACGGACAGCTCGATCTCGGTCGAGGAGCCGTCCTCGATGGTGATGACGCCGTCCTTGCCGACCTTCTCGAATGCTTCCGCAAGAAGCTCGCCGATCTGCTCGGACTGGGCCGAAATGGCAGCAACGTGCGCGACCTCGGCGCCCTCGACCTCGCGGGCGTTCTCGAGCAGACGCTCGGACACGGCCTTGACGGCCGCCTCGATGCCCGCGCGGATTTCGCTCGGTGCCGCACCGGCGGCCACGTTGCGCAGGCCCTCGTTGACGAAGGCCTGAGCGAGAACGGTAGCGGTCGTCGTGCCGTCACCTGCCACGTCGTTGGTCTTGGTGGCGACTTCCTTGGCCAGCTGTGCGCCGAGGTTCTCGTACGGATCGTCAAGCTCGACTTCGCGGGCGATCGTGACGCCGTCGTTGGTGATCGTGGGAGCGCCCCACTGCTTGTCCAGAACGACGTTGCGACCGCGGGGTCCGAGAGTCACCTTGACCGTGTTGGCGAGCTTGTCCACGCCGGCCATGAGGGCCTTGCGGGCTGCGTCGTCGAATTCCAACTGTTTTGCCATGAACTACATGACTCCTTACACAGGTCTAGAAAAGTGCGGGTTCGCCGAAGTCTTACTTCTCGACGACGGCCAGCACGTCACGTGCCGAGAGCACGAGGAATTCTTCGCCCGAGTACTTGACCTCGGTTCCGCCGTACTTGGAGTAGATGACGACGTCGCCTTCCTGGACGTCGACGGGGACGCGGTTGCCCTTGTCATCGACACGACCGGGGCCAACCGCCACAACCTTGCCCTCCTGGGGCTTTTCCTTGGCGGTGTCCGGGATGACCAGGCCGGATGCGGTGGTCTGCTCAGCCTCCACGGGCTGAACGACGATACGGTCCTCGAGAGGCTTGATGGAGACGGACATGAGTGACCTTCTTCCTTGGATGGATCAATTCTTGGCGTGAGCCGTGAAGGGCGTGCCAACCGTCGTCGCGGTGCCGATTGAGCGCCAGGCCCATTTAGCACCCTGACTGCCAGAGTGCTAAACATGACTCTATTCGGAGGGTTAGCAGAGGGTCAAGACGAGTGCCAGGTTTCGCCCTCAGCGGTAAGGATGACGCCGACCGGGGTGGCACTGACGGCCGATACAGTGGTCGCGTGACGCATTCATTCACCCCCGATCAGCTCTCCGCCCTGGACCGGATGGAATACCGCGAAAGCGACGCACTGGCCCTCTCGAGCTCCCTCCGCAAACGAGGCTTCACTCCGGAGCAGACCTCCGACATGCTGACCCAGGCCAAACTCCGGGTGCAGGCCCGGTCCAAGTTCGGGGAGGACGCCCAGCGCATGCTGTTCACCCGTTCCGGGTTGGAACAGGCCACGCGCCGTGCCGTCTCGCTGTGGCACGCCCGAAGGTTTCGGGACGCCGACGCCGGGCCGGTCGCCGACCTGGGCTGCGGCATCGGGGCGGACTCGGCAGCCTTTCTCAGCGAAGGTCTCCCGGTGATGTCCTACGACATCGATCCCGATACCGCGTCGATGGCCAGGCACAACCTTTCCGTCCACCATGAGTCGGAGGTTCGCGTGGGTGACGTGACCGAGCTCGATCCCGCGTCGCTCCGCACCCAGGACGGCACGGCGATCCGTTCGCTGTGGCTCGATCCCGCGCGTCGGGACACCACGGACGGCCGGGTTTCCCGGCTGTTCGATCCGGAGGCCTTCGCGCCTCCCTTCTCCGTGATACGTCGCTGGGCCGAGACGGGAATGCCCATGGGCGTCAAAATGGGCCCCGGGATGGATCGGTCCGAGATTCCCGAGAATGCCGAGGCCGAGTGGGTCAGTTGTGGGGGCGACGTCGTCGAGGTCGTTCTGTGGTTCAACGCGCTCGCCCGCCCTGGTGTCAAGCGTTCCGCGACCCTGCTCGGCGCGGATCCACTGGAACCGGACGTCCTGGCCCAGTACACGTCGGATTCCGGATTCGGGCAGGACGCCGGGGAGGCTCCTCCCGTCGGTCCCCCGGCTGATTTCCTCTACGAGCCCGACGGCGCGGCCATTCGGGCCGGGCTCGTTGACCAACTGGTGTCCCAGGTCAGAGGTCACCTCCTCGACCCCCGGATCGCCTATTTTGCTTCGAACCGGTGCGAAGATCTGGCCGGAGCTACCTGCTGGGTCGTCGACGAGATTCTGCCGATGGGCACGAAACCGCTCAGAGCCTGGGTCCGGGAGAACGGAATCACGGGTCTGACCATCAAGAAGCGAGGGGTCGACGTCGTCCCGGAAACGTTGCGACGTCAGTTGCTCGCCGGGAACTCTTCGAAAAAGAAGAAGCCGGCCGGCAATCGCCACGCGACGCTCATCCTCACTCGGTGGGAGTCCCCCGACTCGGAGCACCGAGCGGCCTTCGTGGTTCGCCGCGCGCACCCGTGACACCGCGCCGGGGGCAGGCCTTGAATTCTGCGTGAAGCCGCGTGTCGTCCGGGCGATGTACGCTGCACCGTTCGCCGCCCTCCCCGCTAAGATGAATTGACCCCGACACGGGAGGACCACCATGATCACTTTTTCCAGCTCCGGTCAGTCGAGCCTCGGCGTCGAATGGGAAATTGCCCTCGCCGACAGGGAATCGGGCGATCTCCTTCCGGCAGCCGCCGAGCTCATCCGGGCACTGGAGTCCTCCCACCCGGAATTCATCGATCCCGAGGGCCTCGCGCCGCAGATCACGCGGGAGTACCTGTCCAATACCGTCGAGGCGGTCACGGGCGTGTGCCCCACGGTCGCCGATGCGATGGACCAGCTCACTCGGCTGGCCGATGCACTCCGCGCGGAAGCGGATCCCCTGGGAGTCGACCTCTACTCGGCGGGGACGCATCCGTATGCCCAATGGAGCGAGCAGCCGGTTTCGGAGAAGGACCGGTACCAGAAGGTCCTCGAGCGCACCCAGTACTGGGGCAGGCAGATGTTGGTCTACGGAGTCCACGTGCACGTGGGCATCGACTCCCGCGACAAAGCTCTCCCCGCGGTGAACCAGCTCGTCAACTACTATCCCCATCTCCTGGCGCTGTCGGCCAGCTCTCCGTACTGGCTGGGCGTGGATACCGGCTATGCCTCGCAGAGGGCCATGGTTTTCCAGCAGATACCGACCTGCGGAATTCCGTACCCGTTCGAGAAATGGTCCGAGTACGAGGACTACATCGACCGGTCGATCGGTGCAGGAATTATTGCCGAAGAATCGGAGAACCGGTGGGACGTCCGTCCCGTGGCCCGGTACGGAACAGTCGAGATGAGAATTTGCGACGGGCTGGCGACCACGGAGGAAATCGGGGCGATGACTGCCCTGACCCAGTGCATCGTCGAGGAAGTCTCCCGCACTGTGGAGGACGGCGGTCACGTGGAGCTCATGCCCCGGTGGCTCTCGGAGGAGAACAAGTGGAGGGCTTCACGGTACGGACTGGACGCCACCGTGATCGCCGACGCCGCCGGAACGGTCCTGCCCCTCCGTGAGCATTGCACCGACCTCGTGACCAGGCTCGAGCCCATTGCCCAGGACCTCGACTGCGCCGCGGAGCTGGCCGGTGTGCACCGGATGATCGAACGCGGACCGGGGTACGAGCGCCAGCGCCGTGTCTTCGAGGAGAACGACCACGATCTCAGGGCAGTGGTCCGTGACACGGTCGATCTGACGCGGTACGGATACCGGGATTCCTAGCCCGATCAATCTGTCCGACCGGGACGGATCGGATCGCAGATCCTGTTCCGGGCGCTCTTCTCCCGGTCAGGACCCGATGGACACCGTGGTGACTGGCAGCGACGGATCCGCGGTGAAGTCGAGTCCGCTGGGTGCCACACCCGACTGCACGAGTCGTGCTCCCAACGCCGCGACCATCGCGCCGTTGTCGGTGCACAGAGAAAGCTTCGGTACGACAAGCCGGATTCCGTGCTCCGAACACCGCTTGGAGACGAGCTGCCTCAGCCTCGAATTCGCGGCAACCCCGCCACCGAGCAACAAGGTATCGATGCCGTTTTCGGTGCAAGCGAGCATGGCCTTGGACGTGACGACGTCGGCCACAGCTTCTTGGAACGAAGCCGCGATGTCCGCGACGGGCACGGGCTCGTCATGTGCCTCGAGGCCCTCGACGACGCGGGCGACGGCGGTTTTCAGGCCGGAGAAGGAGAAGTCGTAACGGTGGCTCCCGGGGTCCTGGACCGTTCCCATGTACTTGGCGGCCGTCAGCCCTCGTGGAAAGGTGAAGGCCCGGGGGTCCCCCGATGCGGCGGCTCGATCGATCGCGGGTCCGCCGGGATAGGACAGCCCCAGGACCCGGGCGACCTTGTCATAGGCTTCGCCCGCGGCGTCGTCGAGCGTGGATCCCAGCAGCGTCACATCGCCTGAAATGTCCGAGACCTTGAGTATCTCCGTGTGCCCGCCCGAGACCAGAAGGGCCCCGAGCCCCGAGAGCAGGGAGGCCTCGCTCTCGGTGTCTCCGGCAGCACTCGCGCTGTCCTCGAGGAGACCTACTCCGACGTGGGCGACGAGATGGTTGACGGCGTAGAGGGGCTTGCCGGTGGCGACCGCGAGCGCCTTGGCGGCGCTGACTCCTACCATCAGGGCGCCGGACAAACCGGGCCCGCTGGTCACGGCGATGGCGTCCACCTCGTCCATGCCGACGCCCGCTTCATCGAGGGCCGCGTCCAGTGCCGGGATCATGGCCTCCAGGTGAGCGCGGGACGCGATTTCCGGGATCACGCCTCCGAATCGCGCGTGCTCGTCCATTGACGTGGAGACAGTGTTCGTCAGGAGTCGTCGGCCCGCCACGATCCCGATACCTGTTTCGTCGCACGATGACTCGATCCCGAGGACGATCGGTTCGCGCGGTGCGGATGTGGTGGTCAACGGTTGGATCCCTCCGTGCGGTCTGCGCCGGCTCTCAGATCGAGGCTCATGATGACGGCGTCCACGCCGCCCTGATAGTAGCCCCGGCGTTCGTGTATCGGTTCGTAGCCCAGGACCGTGTACAGCCCTTGGGCCCTGGGGTTGTCGGCGCGGACCTCCAGCATCATGGTCTCGGCTCCCATGGCCCGTGCCTGCTCATGCATTCTGTTCATGAGCCATCGGCCGATCCCACGCCCTTCGTGGCCGGGTCGAACGGCAATGGTTTGCACATCCCCCGTGTCCGCAACGGCCATCATCCCCGAGTAGGCGATGAGCTCTCCGCCTGCTTCGACCACGGTGTAGCGACGCGCGGGGTGGGAGATCTCCGCGAGGAACATGTCGATGGGCCACGCGTCCTCGGGGAACAGCGCTGACTCGAGTTCGTGAACGGCCTCGAGATCGTCCAGTTCGGCGGTGCGAGCGGAGTATCCGGCCGGAAGCGTCTCGGACTCGACCGGGACTTCGGTATCAGACACGGAAGGAGTGGGCCGCGGGCCGATGCTGGGCCGGGTCATCTGGTGGCCTTCTTCCTGTCGGCGGGCACACGGGCATCGGATTCCCTCAGGTAGAGGGGCGATGTCGATTCCAGGGTCGCGTCCAGTCCCGTGCGCAGCGCGGAGGCGACCAGAAGTTCCGCCAAGGGTTCGTCCTGGTCGTGTCCGGACACGGGGGTGAGGACGTCGGCGTAGAGCTCGGCGCCGCGACCGGCCATGGGGATCTGGGGCTCCAAGTCCCCGGCAGGTCCGACGACGGGTCCGTGAGCCCTCGTATACCCCGTGGCGCCGGTCGCGTCGTCGGCCAGGCGATAGACGGCGCTGTAAACCTCGCGACGCCGCGCGTCGGTCGCGACGCCGAAAACGGTGTGCCCGGCGGAAGCGGCGTCGTGAAAACTGCCCTCGGCCACGGCATCCAGACTGACGACACCGCGCACGGGGACTTTCCAGGCCCACCCCAGGGCTCTGGCCGTCATGATGCCCGCGCGCAGTCCCGTGAATGGCCCGGGGCCCACCCCAGTGAGAATCAGGTCCAGATCCTGCCCACGGATTCCGGCGGTCTCCAAGAGGTCGCGGACGCCCGGAGCCATGGCTTCCGCGTGCGATCGGGTGTCTTGGGTCCGGAAGCTGCCGAGCACTTCGAGGTGACCGGCGTCCGGGGCGCCATCGACGACCGGGACCCGAACCAGGGCGCCGCTGGCTATGGAAGATGTATCGCAACCGAGAATGAGCACGCCCCCAAGTCTAATGCGAGGAACTATTCTTCGGCCGCTGCCCGGATTTTGTGGACGAGCTGTTCGATTTCCGGCTCACCCCACCTGTCGCCCATGAAGGAGATGACGGCACGTCGGGGATCACGGTCCTCCTCCTCGCCCTCGACCAGCGGCGCATCCGACCCCTGCGAGCGGATCAGCGTGATCTCGACCCGGGAATCACTCAGGTGTTCCACCAGATCCCGGCCCCATTCGACGACCGTCACGGAGCGGTCCATGGTGTACTCGAGATCGAGGTCGTCGACCTCCTCCGGGCTGGACAGCCTGTAGGCGTCCACGTGCACCAGGTCCGGCCCACCGGGGCGGGCACCGTCCGAATCGTTCGGGTGAATCCGGGAAAGGACGAACGTCGGGGAGATCACCGCACCACGAACACCCAGTCCGTCGCCGAGAGCCCGGGTGAACGTCGTCTTTCCCGCTCCCAATTCCCCGGTCAGCACCACCAGGTCACCGGACCGGAGATTCCCCGCGAGCGCGTGCGCAACCCGGGCCGTCGCCTCGGGGCTGCCGAGCTGCACATCGAGTTCGGCCTTCTGGGGCCGTGTGGATGGTGACTGGTCGTTCGCGTGGCTCACGCGTTGTCCTCTCGCAGATAGATGCGGTCGACCCGCGGGGAGATTCTCGTCACGATCTCGTAATTGATGGTCCCGGCGGCGTCGGCCCAGTCATTGACGGAAGGGTTGTCGCCGGATCCGAAGAGGACGACGGGCGCGTGCAGGTACCCCAGGGACGGGTCGGAGAGACCGGGTCGGCCCAGGTCGACGACGAGCTGGTCCATCGCGATCCGACCAACCTCCGGGTAGGTGGCCGCTTCCGCGCCCGAGGGATAGATCCTCACTGGTCCACCGGTGGCGACCCGCGGCACGCCGTCCCCGTATCCAAGGGGTATCAGGGCCAAGGTCGTGGGTCGAGACGTCGAGTACCGCAACCCGTAGGAAACCCCTTGCCCGGCGGGAACCTCTTTGACGGAGCTGACGAAGGTCTGCAGTGTCATGGCCGGTGTGAGCCCGAATTCCTCAGGCGGAGTCCCGGGAACCGGCGACAGCCCGTAGAGCGCGACGCCGACGCGAACGGCGTCGGCCGTCATGCGGTTGGTCCCGCCACTGGCATAACGATCCGCGGTCAGGATGCCCGGGCTGTTGGCGACGTGCAACAGGTCGGGAGCCAGCCCCGCGGCGCGGGCCTGGTGCACGGCATCGTCGAATTTGTCGAGCTGCTCCCGGGTCTCGGCACGATCCGGCTCGTCGGCGACGGCCAGATGCGAAAAGATACCGGTGACCCTGACCAGGCCGTCGGCCTCGAGTTGTGCGGCCCGCCCGACCAGCCCCGGCCATTCCTCCATGGTGCAGCCGTTGCGACCGAGGCCCGTATCGATCTTGAGGTGGACCTTGGCCGGCGCACCGACGGAGGACGCCGCCTCCGCGGCAGCCTCAAGGTCCCACCCGGACGCGCCCAGCTCGATGTCCTGCTCGATGGCCGCCTCGAAATTCGTGGCCCGCGTGTGGAGCCAGGCAAGCATCCGCCCGGATACCCCTTCCGCTCGCAATTCGAGGGCTTCCCGAACATGCACCAGCCCGAGGGCATCGGCCCCGGCCCCCAGGACGGTCCGCGCTACGGGCAGAGCCCCGTGGCCGTAGGCGTCCGCTTTGATGATCGCGATGAGCTTCGCCGCGCCCGCGAGTTCCTTGATGCGCGCCACGTTGGACGCGATCGCCGCCAGATCAATCAGGGCCGCACGCTCGGGCAGCGCCTGCTCGGCAGGAAAATCGATGGACTGCCCCGGTCCGGGGACGGCGGACGTGCCCGTGGTCGGGCCACTGTTCAGTTCTGCGGATGGCATGGGGTCATTCTCTCACCTTGCGGCCCTCCGCCCGATGATGTGAACTCCGGACGAGGTCGAGCGACCGCCTGCCCGGCGAGCGAGCGGTCGGGTGACGTACTGTTGAGAGCGTGGGCATTTCGGGCGCGGGCGAGCAAGAGTCAGTACACCTTTTCAGCATGCACACCTCTCCCCTGGCCCAGCCGGGCGACGGCAACGCGGGGGGCATGAACGTCTACATCGCGTGTCTCTCCCGGGCGCTCGCGGCCCAGGGCTTTCGAGTCGAGGCCTTCACCCTCGCGACCGATCCCGCGGAGGTCACCAACGATCCGCATCCCGACCCATCGATGGAGCAGGTCGCGACGGCCCGGCCCGAACCCGGCGTCGTCGTACACACGTTGTACCTGCCCAAGGCTCTGGGCGCGGCCAAGGAGGACCTGCCCGTCCTGACCAAAGACTTCGGACGGGCATGCGCACGGTACGCACGGGAGAATTCCTTGTCCCCCGGTATCGTTCACGCCCACTATTGGCTCTCCGGTGAGGCCGCCACGGCCTACCGCGGGGAGTTGGGCACCAGCGCACCACTCGTGCTGACCTTCCACACGACCGCACGCGTCAAGAACCTGCACTCGCGTGGCGGTGAAAACCCCGAACCGGAGGCACGCGCGTCGGCCGAACAGCGTCTTACTGCCCTCGCCGATGCGGTGGTCGTCAACACGCGGTACGAGGCGGAGCAAATGCGTGACCTCTACGACGCCGCCCCCGAACGACTGCGAGTCATCCCGCCGGGTGTCGATACGGCGATATTCCGGCCCACGTCGGAAGAAAGACGCCGCGGGGCCGTGACCACGGGCCCATTCACCGTGCTGTTCGCCGGCCGCCCCCAACCCCTCAAGGGCCCTGAAATCCTGATCGAGGCCGTCGCCCTCGCGGCGGAACACGTTCCATCGATCCGCCTGGAAATCCGGGGAACAGCGCCGGAGGACTACATGTCCTCCCTTCGCGCCCTGGCACGCGAACGCGGGATCCTGGACCGTTGCCTCTTCGTGCCGGCCAGCGGCCGGGAACAGCTCGCGGAGGCCTTCCGTCGGTGCGACGTGGTCGCGTGCCCTTCCTCCTCGGAAACTTTCGGCCTGGTTGCCCTCGAGGCCCAGGCCTCGGGCGCTCCGGTCCTCGCCTCGGACGTCAGCGGATTGCGAGTCGCCGTGGACGACGGACGAGCCGGAATCCTCGTCGGGCGCCGGACTCCCGAGACGTGGGCCCGGGAACTCGTCCGTGCCGCGCGCTCGCCCGACCTGTTGCAGCGGCTGTCCGCCTCCGGATTGGCCCACGCGCGCACGCTGACGTGGGACGACGCCGCTCGACGAACCGCAGGCCTGTATCAGGACCTGCGCCGCCACTGATCAGCACCGTACACACCGTTACGTCACACCGTCCGCGAAGGAGAAGCATGACCGCCGAAGACCTGACCGCCCTGGCCGAGCACCTCGAGACGACTCGCATCACGGGCGAGGTCGCTACCGCCCGAGAGGTCAACCTCGCTCACATCACCGGCTTTCTCGACGGCAACGAACACCTCGAATTCGGAGTCGATCTCACACGGGAGTGGAGCTGGGACGAGGTCTTCGACCTGATGGTCACGCGGTGCGGCATCGTCGCCGACCGAAGTCACGTCGAAGGCCAGGACACCATCGGGACAGACCTGTGCCTTCGCGCCCTGAACCGCTACCGCGAGCGCTTCCGCCAGGCCGTGGAGGCCGGAGATGCCATCCTGTTCGCCACCGGTCATCCTGCAGGCCTGTTCCCGATCTACCAGCACATGGCCGACGCCGCCCGCCAAGGCGGCGCCTCCGTGATCGGTATCGAGGAGGGCATGGCGTTCGACGGGGGCGACATCCGCCAGATCAACGACGTCGTCATGTTCCAGCAGTACGGCTCGCTGGCGCATACTCACTTCCCGCACCCGATGCGCCTGGTCCTGGAGCAGCTGTCCGCCCGAGGTTCGCGCCCCGATGTCGTGGTGGCGGACCACGGTTGGGCCGGAGCCGCCGCTTCGGCCGGAATACCGACCATCGGCATCGCGGATTGCAACGATCCGGGACTGTTTGTCTCCGAAGCGCAGGGGGCGCTCGAAGTCTGCGTCCCGATGGACGACAATGTTGTCCCGCATCATTACTCGAAAGTAACCAACTACATAGTGGACGGACTCCTCCCCTCGAAGGACGTCGGGCTATAGTAGCGATGCATACTCTTCGGTAATTTTTCGCCGTCTCGCACGAACACGGCGATCTGTTGCCTTTCGACATGTTGCGGTAGGGGGATCCGCTGACAATGACGACAATGAGGGGCTCAGGCGCGCCCAAAAAAGTGCCGGTGGCCATCGCTTCGGGGGATTCTGATTCGGCGGCCGGCTCGGTGGCCGAGGCGTCGACGGCGTCGCCTCGGGCTCACCGAATGACGTGGAACACCAAGGCCGTCCAGGTTTTGTCCGTTACGGACGCGATCGCGATCGCGATCGCCGTGTTCGTCGCCCAGACACTTCGGTTCGGCACGGACCTCGATGAAACGCTGCCCATCAGGGGCAACGATCCGATCGCGTACGGCATCATTTCCTCGGGCCTCGGAGTCATCTGGTGGGTCACACTGTGGCTCGGGGGCGCACGGACTTCGCGCATCCTCGGAGCCGGCAATGACGAATACCGGAAAGTCGTCACGTCCTCGTTGGCGGTCTTCGCGGCAATCGCGATTCTTGCCTACGCCGTCGGCGCCCAGCTGGCACGTGGGTACGTGTTGATCGCCGCTCCCCTGGGCATCCTCTTGCTGTTGATGCAACGCCTCATGTTCCGGACGTGGATCGTTCGACGCCGCACTCTGGGGCGGGCTCTGATCCGGGCCCTGATCATCGGCGATGCCAAGTCCACGGCGCACCTGGTCGAGACCATGGACGGCGCCCGCAATTACGGTTACGTTCCCGCGGGCATCTATTTCGCAGGTCTGCCCGATGCGCAGAAGCTTGCCGCTCACCGCGACGTCCCTCTGCTGGGGCACAGCACGGACCCCGAGGAAATCTTGCGCGTGGTGCGGGAGCACGCGATCGACGTCGTCGCCATGTCGACCGGGCATCTCATCTGGCCGCGGAACATGCGCAAGCTGGGGTGGTTGCTCGCCGACGAGCATGTCGGCCTCATGATGGCCCCCGCGCTCACGGACATTGCGGGACCGCGTTTCCATACGCAGCCGCTCAATGGCCTTCCCTTGATTCACGTGTCGACGCCCCGCATGCGGGGACCCGCCGCATTCGTCAAACGCCTGCTCGACATCGTCGGAAGTGCGCTCGGGCTGCTGCTGCTCTCACCCCTGCTGGCAGTGCTGGCCCTCGTGGTCAAGCTGGATTCCCCGCAGGGGCCGGTGTTTTTCGCCCAGAAGCGCGTGGGGCACCACGGCTCCACGTTCTCGATGTACAAATTCCGCTCGATGGTCCCCAATGCGGAGGAGCTCAAGGCCCAACTCATGGACCGGAACGAGGGCCAGGGAGTTCTGTTCAAGATCGCGGAC
Organism: Rothia koreensis; assembly: GCF_004136575.1. Lineage (GTDB taxonomy): Bacteria > Actinomycetota > Actinomycetes > Actinomycetales > Micrococcaceae > Rothia > Rothia koreensis. Next base: position 112,696 of record NZ_NOIQ01000001.1, on the reverse strand, counting down.
GACCCGCGAGTAACCCGTGTCGGGCGATTCATGCGTCGCTATTCGCTCGACGAGTTGCCCCAGCTGTGGAACGTGCTGACGGGCAACATGTCTCTCGTCGGCCCGCGCCCGCCCCTGGACGATGAGGTTCGTCGGTACGAGGAGGATGTCCACCGCCGCCTTCTGGTCAAACCCGGCATTACCGGCCTGTGGCAGGTTTCGGGCCGCTCCGACCTTTCCTGGGAGGAGTCAACCCGGCTGGACCTGTACTACGTGGAAAACTGGTCCGTCATCGGTGACATCATCGTGCTGTGCAAAACCGTCCGAGCCGTGTTCACCGCCGTGGGAGCGCACTGACCGGCTGGGTCAGCGTCCGGCCAGGTTGCCCAACGCCTGAGGAATCCGTTCCGCGGCCACGGTCGGCGGCACCGGTCCGGGAGCGACCCGGCTCATCGCACGCTGAACCAGCAGACCGGCAGCGGTGACACGCGCCCAGGCGTCATGGTCGGCGGGGTCCGCCTGGCCGTTCTCGACGCGTGCCGCGTACGCGGCGATGCCGGCTCCGAGGATGCCGGTCAGAGTATCACCCGAACCGGCTGTCGCAAGCCAGAAGCTGTTTCCGGAATGCACCCACGTGCGCCCCGGACCCGCCACAACCGTGGTCGGGCCTTTGAGCAGAATCGTCCCGCCGAGGACTGTCTGTGCTGCACGGGCCCACACCAGCGGGCTGGATTCTATGGTCTCGCGAGACGGATACCCCTCCTCGGGGAATTCCTCGCGAGGCCATCCCGCATCCTCCGCGGCTTGTCTCAACGGTTCGGCGCCCTTGGAGTTGAGTCGAGAGAACCATTCGAGTGCCTGCTCGAGTTCGCCCGCGTGGGGCGTCATGACAACGTGTGGGGCGGATCGGGAGTCGTCGGCGGCGTCGCGGGCGAGGATATCGATGGCGGCGGCGTCGGCGACCAAAGGAAGCCCGGAGTCCAGCGCGGCCCGGATATCGTGTTCTCGAACCGACCCCGTGGCTCCGGATCCGATGGCCCAGGCCTGAACCCTGTCGACGCCGACCGCCTCAGTCCGCACGGCTTCCGGACAGGCCACCGCGACGGTTCCGGCAAGGAAGTCGCCTCCGGTATACCGGGCCATCCCGACGCCGGCGTTGATCGCAGCCCTGAGGCACATGAGTCCCGCGCCGGGAAAATCGTCGCTGCCGACCACGGTGCCCAGGACGCCCCGGGAATACTTCTGGTCCCCTTCACGCGGCATCGGCCACACGCTGGGGAAATCCGAATTCTGCATGACCTCGGCGTCGGCTGCGGGGAGGTCCTCGCCGATTCCGAGGTCCAGGACGACGATGCGGCCGACGAGACTACGCCGCGGGGTGGCGACGAGCCCGGTCTTCGCGCCGATGAAAGTCACCGTGACATCCGCGGGGAGAACCGGACCGTGAACCTGGCCGGTGGTCGCGTCCAGCCCCGAAGGAACATCACACGCGATGACCAGGGGTTTCCGGTCGCGATTCCTTGCTTCCGACGTGCCGTGCCGCGCACCGAGTGCCGCGACGACGTCGCGCGCGGGGCTCCTCAGGCCGCCGCGACCGCCGGTACCGAGAATTCCGTCGATGATCAGATCCGCCCGATCCGATTCGTCGACGACGCTGCGCACAGCATCCGATTCGGACATGTCCGATACCCGGAGCACGTGTCCCCCAGACCGAGTGAAGGATTCCAGCCCCTCATCGTGACAACCGTCGGCCAGGAGGACGGCGGTGACCTTCATGCCCTCCGATCGCAGGTACGCCCCCGCATACAGAGTGTCACCACCGTTGTTGCCCTTGCCGACCAGCAACAGCGCGTGCTTCCCGAAGGATGTGCCCGTGCGTTCGGCCAACAGCCGTGACGCAGTCTCTCCGAGCCCGTGGGAGGCCCGGTCCATGAGGGGAACTCCCGCGTCCAGATGCGGTTTCTCGGTCTGCGTGATGTGTTCGGCGGTGTACGTCCTCAGCCCCACGTCGTCTCCTCGAGTCGTTGCGCAAGAAGCAGTTCTTCTTCATTCAAGCGTTCCGCAATCACACTCGCCATGGCTACCCCGCCATCGTGGGTAATGCTGACATGCCACCTGTTGATGCCGAGGTGTTCGGCGGTTTCCCGAATCGTGCCCGTGACCACGAGCCTCGGGGCACCGTACCGATCCTTGCGGACCCAGCAATGCCTCCAGATCATCCCGGGAGGGGCGTGCAAGGCCTTGGCCACCGCCTCCCTGACCGCGAAACGACCGGCCAGGGAACGGGCCGGAAGGTCGTGTTCCTCCCGAGTGAAGAGCCGATCGCGCAACCGGGGTGTGCGCTGAATGATTTCGGCGAATCGGTCGATGTCCACGACGTCGACTCCGGTTCCCATGATCAACGCGGAACTCCTGTTCTTCTGGTTCGGATACCCGGGATACAAGAGAACGCCCGCCGCATGACTGCAACGGGCGTTCTCCAGGGACCACTTATTCCACGGTGACCGATTTGGCCAGGTTACGCGGCTGGTCGACGTCGTAGCCCTTCGCACCGGCGAGAGCGCACGCGAAGACCTGAAGCGGCACGGTGGCCAGCAGCGGCTGCATCAGGCTCGGCGCCTGCGGCACATAGATGATGTGGTTGGCGTACTGCTTGACGTCCTCGTCGCCCTCCTCCGCAATGACGATCGTGATTGCCCCACGAGCGCGGATTTCCTGGATGTTGGAGACGACCTTCGCGTGCAGGGAATCGCGGCCCCGCGGGGACGGAACGATCACGAAGACGGGCTGGCCCTCCTCGATCAGGGCGATCGGACCGTGCTTGAGCTCCCCGGCCGCGAAACCCTCCGCATGGATGTAGGCAATTTCTTTGAGCTTGAGCGCCCCCTCGAGGGCAACCGGGAAGCCGACATGGCGACCGAGGAAGAGCACCGAGGATGCATCGGACATCTGCGTGCCCAGGTCCTGGACCTGTTTCTCGTTGTCGATGACTTCCTGGACCTTCTCAGGCATCTTCTGCAGCTCGTCGAGAATCTCGATGACCTCGTCCGAGTACATGTTGCCGCGCAGCTGGGCGAGGTAGAGGCCGAGCAGGTAGGCGGCGGTGATCTGGGCGAGGAACGCCTTGGTGGAGGCCACGGCAATCTCGGGACCCGCGTGGGTGTACAGCGATGCGTCCGATTCGCGGGGAATCGACGAACCGTTGGTGTTGCAGATGGCGATGACCTTGGCGCCCTGTTCGCGGGCGTGGCGGATGGCCATGAGCGTGTCCATGGTCTCGCCGGACTGGGAAAGCGCCACGACCAAGGTCTTTTCGGTCACGATCGGATCGCGGTAGCGGAACTCGTGAGCCAGCTCGACCTCGGTGGGGATCCGGCACCAGTGCTCGATGGCGTAACGGGCGACGTGCCCGGCATAGGCCGCGGTGCCGCAGGCGATGACGACGATCTTGTCGACGGAACGCAGCACCGACTCGTCGATGTGCAGTTCATCCAGCGTCAGACGCCCCTTCTCATCCAAGCGGCCGAGCAGCGTGTCCCGCACGGCCGCCGGCTGATCGTGGATCTCCTTGTCCATGAAGGACGAGAACCCGCCCTTCTCGGCCTGGGTGGCATCCCATTTGACCTCGAACGGCTTCCCCTCGGCGGGGTTCCCCTCGAAGTCGGTGATTTCGAAGTCCTGGGCCGTGATGGTCACCATCTGGTCGTTGCCCATCTCGACGGCCTGTTTGGTGTAGTCGATGAAGCCCGAGACGTCGGATCCCAGGAAATTCTCGTTCTCCCCGAGACCAATGACCAAGGGCGAGTTGCGTCGCGCCGCGACGATCCGGTCCTCGTGCTCCTCGTGGACGGCCAAGAGGGTGAAGGCGCCTTCCAGGCGCTGGCAGGTCATGCGCATCGCCACGGACAGATCGTGGTCGGCGTCGTTGTTGTAGTAGTCCGCGAGGAGGGTCGCGGCGACTTCGGTGTCGGTTTCCGACACGAAGTCGTATCCCTTGCCGCCGAGTTCGGACCGCAGCTCGGAGAAGTTCTCGATGATGCCGTTGTGCACGACAGCCAGACGACCGTGGTCGACGACGTGCGGATGGGCGTTCGCGTCGGTGGGTCCGCCGTGGGTGGCCCACCGGGTATGACCGATGCCGAGCACGGCGTTCGGCAACGGATTCGCCTCGAGTTCGGCATCCAGGGCGGCCACCTTGCCCGCCTTCTTGCGATTGCCGATGCGGTGATCGGCGACCACGGCGACGCCGGCCGAGTCATAACCGCGATACTCGAGTCGACGAAGCCCTTCGAGAACGACGTCGAGTGCATAGTACTGACGTTCGGACGAGCCGGGCTCGCCTACGTATCCAACGATTCCACACATGTGCTCATGTTATCCCACGCCAGAGCATGATGCCGTCCGCTCGGGAGTGACACGGAACGCGGCCCCGCTCCCCTGGTGGGAACGGGACCGCGTCGAACTGGTCCACGGGTCGATTCAGGCCCGGGAGAAAGCCTCGGACAGAGGTTCGTACAGCGGGTGAGCCGCATCAATCCCCGTCCATTCCGTCACCAACGCATTGGTCGCGGAACGGTCGCCTCGCGCCTCGGCCAAACGCCTGCGCATCTCGGCCGACTCGGCGTCCTCGGGTACGTCGAAAGCCAGGGCCGCACCGATCGCCGTAACGAGCGCTTCAACCGGATGCCCGTTCTCGGCAAGTTCGGCGGCCGGCCCGACGAAACGCTCTTGGCGCGAGATCTTGCGCAACGGTGCGCGTCCCACACGATCCACGGTGTCCGGGAGGTGCGGGTTGGTAAACCTCGTCAGGATCTTCTCCACGTACTGTTGCTGGACCTCGGGGGCGAACCCGAATTTCTCAACCAGCAATTGTTTCGTTTCGGCCAGAACCGACTCGACCTTTGCGCGCACACCCGGATTCTCGAGTGCATCGGAGATCTTGGATATTCCCGCCCCGAATCCGAAGTACGCCGTCGCGGCGTGGCCGGTATTGACGGTGAACAGTTTGCGCGTGATGTACGGAGCCAGGTCGTCGACCCACGTGACTCCGGGAATGTCCGGTGTCGTCCCGCCGAATGGAGCTGAGGTGACGGCCCACTCATGGTATGTCTCCACGGTCACATCGAGACCCTGTCCGGGTTCCTGGTTCGGCACGATGCGGTCCACCGCGGTGTTCGCAAAGATCGCTGCTTCGTCGGCTTCCGGATATACGGCCCGTACCGCTTCGGCCAGGCCGTCGGTCGCGTTGATGGCATTCTCACAGGCCATGACGGCGACTTTGCCTGCGCCGGAGGCGGCACGCGCCCTGAGACCTTCGGCGATCGCGGGCGCGATGAGCCGAAGCACCGTGGGCCCCACGGCCGTGGTCACGATATCCGCGGTTCGGATGTGCTCCGTGAGAGCCTCGGGGTCCGCAGCGGAGTTGACGCCGGAAAACCCTGTGACACGAATATCGCGCGCTTGGTTGCCCACCTCATGCACCGTGTACGACTCCTCGGTGTTGAGGGAGTCGATCAGGGGTTGTGCGACGTCGGCGAACACGAGGTCGTAGCCAGCCTCGTGGAGCAGTACGCCGACGAAACCGCGGCCGATGTTCCCGGCCCCGAAATGGAGTGCTTTCATGCGTTGACCTTTCCGAAGATCTCGAGGATCTCCTCCGGAGTGCTGGCGGCCTCGAGCTGGGCCACGGATTCCTTGTTCGAGAAGATCTTGGCGACTTTCTGGAGCAGGGAGAGGTGCTCTCCCCCCGCACCCGCAATGCCGATGACGAAGCGCGCGGTCTTGCCGTTCCAGTCGATCCCTTCGTCATAGCGCACGAAGGACATCGCCGAAGAATGAATGGCCGACTTCGCGTCGTTGGTTCCGTGGGGAATGGCGAGGCCATTGCCCATGAACGTCGAGACTGATCCTTCGCGTTCGTGCATCGAGTCGATATACGAGGCATCGACCTTCCCGGTGCTCACGAGGAGCTTGCCGGCCTCGTCGATGGCGTCGTCCCTGCCGTCCGCGGTCCCGCCGAGGATGATCGAGGAGGTGGCCAGTATCTCCTGGTCCTCGCTCCCCTGAGCGGATGCTGCGGAGGTTTCGGCAGATGCAGCCGCGGTCTGCCCGTTGTCGCCTCCTCGCTGCTGGCTGATCAGGTCGACGATGTCGTCGTAACGCGGCGAACTCATGAAGTTGTCGACGGCCACGTGCGTTGCGGAGGGAGTAGGCGCCGCGGCGCGGTCGGCCAAGTCCTCGTGGCTGACCAACAGGTCGTAGTCGTCCGTGAGCGAGTTGATGGCCTTGTTGACCACCGTGACGTCGCTGCCGAACCCCGCGTCCTTGATCTTGTTGCGCAGAACCGAAGCGCCCATCGCGGAGGACCCCATACCGGCGTCGCACGCGAAGACAATCGATTCGATCCTCGAGTTCTTGGCCTGGTCGCCCCCGAGGGCTCCGGCGACGGAGGACTTCTTGCCCTTCATGCGTTCCATGTCGGCCGTCGCTTGGGCCAGGTCGTCCTCGCCCTGCTTCGACGCCTTGAGAATCACGGAGGCAATCACCAGAGAGACGATGGTCGCGGTGATCCACCCGAAGGTGACCCCGAGCATCGCGTTCGGGGGCGCATTCACGTACAGGAAGATCAATGACCCGGGTGCGGCCGGCGAGCGCAGCCCCGCGTCGAACAGCAGTTCCACGAAGACCCCGGACATTCCTCCGAAGATCGTGGCCAGGAGGAGCTGGGGCTTCATCAGAACGTACGGGAAGTAGATCTCGTGGATGCCGCCCAAGGCGTGGATCAGTGCAGCGGCCGGTGCCGATGCCCGTGCGCTGCCACGGCCGAAAATGATGTAGGCCAAGAGAACGCCCAAGCCGGGGCCCGGGTTTGATTCCAGGAGGAACAGGATCGATTTGCCCTGTTGAAGCGCCTGATCCGTGCCCAGCGGGGTCAGGATCCCGTGGTTGATCGCGTTGTTGAGGAACAGCACCTTGGCAGGCTCGATCAGGATCGATGCCAAAGGCAGGAGACGAAGGTCAATGAGCCACTGGACGGCCACACCGGCGGCATTCATCAGAAGATGCATGATCGGAGCGAGCCAGAACATCGAGGCAATGGCCAGTGCCGCACCGATGATTCCCGAGGAGAAGTTGTTGACCAACATCTCGAACCCGGGTTTGATGTGCCCCTCCATGATTTGGTCGAACTTCTTGACGACCCACGCGGAGAGTGGCCCCATGATCATGGCCCCGAGGAACATCGGCGACCCGGGGTTGTCGCCGATGAAGACCGGGCTCGAGGTCGCGATGATCACGCCCATGGTGGCTACGGCGCCAACGACGCCGCCCCGGACGTCGTGGATCAGCTTGCCGCCGGTGTAAGCGATCAGAATCGGCAACAGGTACGTGACCGTCGGGTTCAGGACGGCGTTGATGTGCTCGTTGGCGAAGGGACCCTGTCCCCCGCCCGGATCGTCCGACCAGAGGAACAATGCCGTCAGCAGCCCCCACGCGATGAAGGCACCGATATTCGGCATGATCATGGAGGAGAGAAAGGTTCCGAATTTCTGCACGCGGACGCGCGCCCCGACCTTCTTCTTTTCGGTGGCTTCAGTGGATGCGGTTGACACGATGACTCCAGATTCGACGGGCATGCGGCCTGGGGTTCCGAAGCGCCACCGGTTCCGCACGGATACCGCGCTCCGAAGCCGAGACAGCGGCTGCGGACTCACCGGCTTTCGAATGGGCTATACGTTTTCCGGCTTGGGAGTAGCATAACCGCTTGCACACCTGGCGAAGTACACCTGTGGACCGGATATCTCCCCGCAATGAATTCGGACATGGCGCGTGAATCGCCGTACACTCTTTTCAATGAGCCAAGCGACGGCAGTATCACGCACTTCTCCGTTCGTGTCGCTGGACCGGGAGACCTGGTCGCGACTCTCGGACGAAATCGATGTACCACTCTCATCGACCGAGATCGAAAGACTCCGTGGCCTCGGCGAGACCCTCGACGTCGAGGAAGTCCGTCAGGTCTACCTCCCCCTGTCCAGGTTGTTGAATCTGTATGTGAATTCGGTCGGCGACCTGAACCAGAAAACGAATGACTTCCTTCACGAGCACCATCAGCGGACGCCGTTCGTGATCGGCGTCGCCGGCTCGGTGGCAGCGGGCAAGTCCACCACGGCCCGTCTCCTCCGTGCCCTCATGAGTCGCTGGCCGACGACGCCGAATGTTCAGCTCGTCACTACGGACGGATTTCTCTACCCCAATGCGGAGCTCGAGGCTCGGGGACTCATGCAACGGAAAGGGTTCCCGGAGTCCTATGATCGTCGAGCACTCCTCCGCTTCGTCTCCGAGATCAAGTCCGGGGCCCCCGTGGTCACGGCCCCCAAGTATTCCCATCTGACGTACGACATTCTCCAGGACGACGAAACGGTGGTCACCCGACCTGACGTCCTCATCGTCGAAGGGCTCAATGTTTTGGCACCGGCGCAATTGCGCCCCGATGACAAGGCCGCACTCGCCTTGAGTGACTTCTTCGATTTCTCGATCTACGTTGATGCGCGAACCAGCGATATCGAGCAGTGGTATGTTGACCGGTTCCTCAAGCTGCGCGGATCGGCCTTCACGGATCCTGAGTCCTACTTCCGCAAGTACGCGAACCTCTCCGACGACGAAGCACGCAGCACCGCACTCGATATTTGGCGTCGGATCAACGAGCCAAATCTCCTGCACAACGTGCGCCCGACACGAGGCAGGGCCAAATTGATTCTTTCGAAGGATGCGGACCATTCGACGCGACGCGTCCTGTTGCGAAAAAACTGATCGACCCGCCCGATTCCCGTACTGTCGGTTCTCGACGGGGCCGTGTGTGACGCACCGACACAGAATTCTGCATTTCCCCATGCGCATTTGCCCAAGTCTTGGCTAGGATTGTCCGCATGCTCAAAGGTTTCAAAGATTTCATCATGCGCGGCAATGTCATCGACTTGGCAGTCGGTGTCATTATCGGCGGGGCGTTCAGCACCGTCGTCAACGCCCTCGTCGAGTCGGTCATCATGCCGGCCATTTCCATGCTCGTTGGCTCGCCCAATTTCGACGATTTCCTGGTCTTCGGTCAGATCAAGGTCGGGGTATTCCTCACGGCCCTTGTCAACTTCTTGCTGGTTGCGGCGGCCCTGTACTTCTGCATCGTCATGCCCATCAACACTATGAACGCCCGTCGTGCCCGCAAGCTCGGACTCGAGGAGGAGGACGAGACCGAGCCGGAGGTCGCCCTGCTGACCGAGATTCGCGACGCACTGATCTCCAACAAGAACGTCACCGGTGCGTCCTCCTACGTCGACCCTGAGGCCAACAAGAACTAGCCTCCGCCGGACGCCGTCGTCGAAGAATATTTGTAGCCGCGGCGCATTTCACAGTCAGGAACCAAGAAGGCCCCGCACCGATTCGTCGGTGCGGGGCCTTAGTCGTGGACAGTCGCCGGGGCGAGTCCGTTACGGGGCAGTCACCAGCGCCAGTTCCTTGGCCACGACGTCGGCCAATCGTGCCGCGTGACGGTCCACGGTCTCCTGGTCGGGGCCCTCGACCATGACTCGAACCAGGGGCTCGGTACCGGACGGGCGCAGAAGAACGCGACCGTCCTTGCCGAGCTCGTCTTCCACGGCCTTGATGGCGTTCTGGACGGGCTCGCAGGTGCCGGTCGCGGTTTTGTCGACGTTGGGGACGTTGATCATGGTCTGGGGCGCACGCTCGAACCTGTGGGACAGCGTCGACAGGGAGAGCCCCGTGCGGCTCACCTCGGCCGCCAGGTGGAGCCCGGTGAGGATGCCGTCACCCGTGGTGGCATAGTCGCTCATGATGACGTGACCAGACTGTTCGCCGCCCAGGGTGTAGCCGTTGTCGTTCATGGCTTCCAGGACGTAGCGGTCCCCCACCTTGGTGCGCACCATCTTCACGCCCTCGGATTCCAGGTACTTCTCCATGCCGAGGTTGGTCATCACGGTCGCCACCAGTGTGTTGTCCTTGAGCTTGCCCGCGTCCCTGCGAGCCAGCGCGAGAACTGACATGATGGTGTCCCCGTCCACGACCTCACCGCGTTCGTCCACGGCCAGGCAGCGGTCGGCGTCGCCGTCGTGAGCGATCCCGAGGTCCGCGCCCAGCTCCTTGACCTTGGCTTGGAGTCCTTCCAAGTGAGTGGATCCGACGCCGTCGTTGATGTTCGTACCATTGGGTTCGGCAGCGACGACGTGAACCCGCGCGCCGGCGATGCGGAAGGCGTCCGGAGAGCATCCGGAGGCAGCACCGTTCGCGCAGTCGACCACAATGTTCAGCCCATCCAGGGAGAGCCGACCGGGCAACGTCGACAGCAGGTGCGTGACGTACCTGTCCTCGGCGTCGGAGAATCGAGAGATCTTGCCGACCTGGCCGCCGTCCGGGAACCGGAAATCCTGCGACCTGAAGAGGGTCTCGATCCTGTCCTCCACGGCGTCGGGAAGCTTCTTCCCGCCCCGCGCCAGGAACTTGATCCCGTTGTCGTAGAAGGGGTTGTGCGAGGCGGAGATCATGACGCCGAAGTCGGCCTCCAGATCCGCCACCAGGTAGGCCGCCGCGGGTGTCGGAAGCATCCCGGCGTCGTAGACGTCGACCCCCGAGGACGCCAGTCCCGCCATGATGGCCGCCCCGATGAACTCACCGCTGACGCGGGAATCATGGGCGATGACTGCCTTGGGTCGTTCCCCACCGGGAACCTGGTCGAATCCGAGTACGACGGCGGCGGCCTGGGCCAACTCGAGCGACGAGCGGGCGCTCATCTGCTCGCTGTTGGCGCGCGCACGCACACCGTCGGTTCCAAATAATCTAGACATCGCAAGACATTCTACGCATGTGAACCGCTATCCTCCGATTTGACTACCGGAAACCCATCCCGGTTGTTGCCCTCTTCCGCTTCGAAGACGTCCGAGGCGGGGCCAACGATCAGTGGGTCGGGAGACCCAACCACCTCGTGATCCTTGTTCGGGTATTCGAATTGGGACAGCACGTACCGCATCGCTTCGAGCCGGGCCCTCTTCTTGTCATTGGATTTCACGATCGTCCACGGGGCATCGCCGGTGTTCGTGTAGAAGAACATGGCTTCCTTGGCCTCGGTGTAGTCGTCCCACTTGTCCAGGGACGCCAAGTCCGTCGGGGAAAGTTTCCACTGGCGCACGGGATCGGTCCGTCGCGCCTCGAAGCGGGCCACCTGCTCGGCGCGGGTGACCGAGAACCAGAATTTGATGAGTTTGATTCCGGAGTTGACCAGCATCCGCTCCAGCTCCGGGGCCTGCCTCATGAACTCGTAGTACTGCTGCGGGGTGCAGTACCCCATCACACGTTCGACACCGGCCCGGTTGTACCAGGAACGGTCCATCAGCACGATTTCGCCGCCGGAAGGAAGGTGCTGGACGTATCGCTGGAAGTACCACTGGGTCTGTTCGATCTCAGTCGGCTTCTCCAGAGCCACCACTCGCGACCCACGCGGGTTCAGATGCTCCGTGAACCGCTTGATGGAGCCACCTTTTCCGGCGGCGTCACGGCCCTCGAAGATGAGAAGGATCTTCTGCCCGGTCTCTTTGACCCACAATTGGAGTTTCAGCAACTCGATCTGAAGGGCGCGCTTGGCCTTCTCGTACTCCTTGCGCTTGAGCTTCTCTTCGTACGGATAGCCGATCTTCCATACTTCCGACGTCGAGTGCTCCTTCTTGAGCCGATGCTGCAGCGAGGCGATCTCGTCCAGCTCGGCGGCGTAGTCCTCCGTGACCGAGACTCGCCTCTCCTGCTTTTTCAGGGCCTCGGCCACCGCCGGCGTGGCTTCCTCACCGCTCGCTCGGTCTCGGGTGCCCCGGACCGTGACCTGTTCGGCAGCGCGCCGACTCGCTTCGGAAACCTGCGGTTCAGCAGCGTGGCTCGTCGCTTCCGTGCCGGAAGACTTGGACGCCTTGTTTCGATGAGTGTTCGACATTGAACCTCTTTCCTTTCCCCAGTGCGGACACGCCCATTTTATGCGGTCCCGCGGCACAGACCTCGCACCGGGGGCCGAACCGACGCCGGGGCCGAGAGCTTCGGAGGTCCCTGAACACGCAAAACCCCTCGCCGCCCGGAGGACGGCGAGGGGTTGAGGAGTACTCCGGAAGCTTTAGCGCTTGGAGAACTGCGAAGCCTTGCGGGCCTTCTTGAGACCTGCCTTCTTGCGCTCGATGACGCGGGCGTCACGAGTCAGGAAGCCGGCCTTCTTCAGGGCCGGACGGTTGTTCTCGAGGTCGATCTCGTTCAGTGCACGAGCAACGCCGAGACGCATCGCACCGGCCTGGCCGGAGGGGCCACCACCGTGAACGCGGGCGATGACGTCGTAGGCACCCTCGAGCTCGAGGAGCTTGAACGGGTCGTTGACTTCCTGCTGGTGCAGCTTGTTCGGGAAGTAGACGTCCAGCGGGCGGCCGTTGACGGTCCACTGTCCCGATCCGGGGACGACGCGAACGCGGGCGACGGCCTGCTTGCGACGACCGACGGCAGCGCCCGAAACGGTCAGGGCCGGCCTTTCGGTCGGAGCGGTCTCGACGACGGGGGCGGAGGACTCTGAGGTGTAGCTGGTCGCCTCCACGCCCTCGGTGGTGATCTGGTCTTCAGTATCCTGAGCCACGATTTCTCCTTGTAGTTGTCTTCGTAGGCCCGATTACTGGGCGATCTGCTCGAACTCGTAGGTCTTGGGCTGCTGGGCAGCGTGCGGGTGCTCGGCACCGGCGTAGACCTTGAGCTTCTTGATTTGCTCGGCCGCGAGCTTGTTCTTGGGAAGCATGCCCTTGACGGCCTTCTCGACGGCCTTGACCGGGTTCTTTTCCAGCAACTCGGTGTAGGAGACGGAACGCAGGCCACCCGGGTAACCGGTGTGGCGGTAGGCGCGCTTCTTCTCGAGCTTGGCACCCGTCAGAGCAACCTTCTCGGCATTGATGATGATGACGAAGTCACCGGTGTCCATGTTGGGAGCAAAGGTCGGCTTGTGCTTGCCGCGCAGCAGTGTTGCGGTCTGGCTGGCAAGGCGACCCAGGACAACGTCGGTGGCGTCGATGACATGCCACTGGCGATCGATGTCGCCGGGCTTCGGAGTGTACGTACGCACGTTATTTTGCCTTCGTGTCGGAATTACTTCATTGGCGCTAGTTGGGTGTCACGCCAGATCAGGTGCGCTCGAAGGGGTCTGGGTGAGGGCCAGACAACATCCGTTCCGTCCCGAAGTCTCGCCGTTGGGCTCATCCCTCTGCCCTGCAACTGGGCGGACAAGACACAACGCATGAACCGAGGTGGGACACGCACAACAGCTAGTAACTATACCGGAGTATCTGCGCTTAATCCACAGCCAGGAGCCATACCATGGCGATTTCGCCCACATCAGTCGCACGGAGACCACGCTTCATGGTCGGCCGCTCAACGCTCCGGGCGCCGGGAACGAGTCATTCGGGCCCGCGGGCCCCACTCGTTCGGATCGGCCGGATAGCTGATGGATTCGAGGACCAGGCCTTCCGGGGGCGCCAAGCGGACGCTGGAATCGCGGGCGGGCGTCTCGATCCTGGAATCGAGCCAGTCGAAGTCGCGCACTCCCTGAGCCACGAGAACGCAAGACCCCACGATCGACCGGACCATGTTGTGGCAGAAGGCATCGGCGCTGATTCTCGCCTCGATGAGCCCTTGGTCATTGCGCTCGAACCGCACCGAGTGCAGGTCCCGGATCGTCGTGGCTCCAGGACGGGGCTTGCAGAAGGACAGAAAATCGTGGAGACCGAGCAGGCGCTCCCCTGCCGCATTCAGCACATCGATCTCCAGCGGCTGACGGCACCAATACGACGTCGTCCTGTTCAGAGGGCTCTGTCTCTCCAGGCCATCCGCGATCCGATAGGTGTATGAGCGCGACAGCGCCGAAAAGCGGGCGTCGAAATCCGACGGCACGGCTCTGGCCGAACGAACGACGACGGCGCCCGACGCAGCTCCTCGCGCTCCCGGACGCAGCGGAGCCGCGACCGCGGACAGGACCCGGCCCAGGGCACCGTTCATCTTGCGCACCAGGGCCTGCTCGGGCGTATCGGACTGGCCGTCGCCGCTCTTGGCCCGTCTCGCGGCCAGCCCCTCCCATACGAAGTCGGGCACGTCGAAATGCACGACCTGGTGATCTGCATGCACACCCGCGTCGGTGCGTCCCGCGACCGTGAATCTCACATCATGACGCAGGACCAGGCGGGCCGCTTCTTCCAAGGAGCCCTCGACCGTCACGAGCGAGGGCTGCTTGGCCCATCCCGAAAAGACCGAACCGTCGTAGGCAAGGTCCATACGAATACGACGGATCAATGGACCATTGTCGCCGGCGGCGTGCTGCGTCGCAGGTCGCTCGTCGGCGCCCAGGGGCGACTCGGCTCCAAGGCTCCGGCCGGGCTCCGGAGCCTCGTTGAGGCGAGTGGAGGCTCGGATCTCGGGAGGCCCGCCGTCGTTCTCCGTAGGGGTCATCGTTCTTCCTTCATGCTGGGGTTTCACACCATCGAAGAAATGGCCCCGTCCACCACGGGTGGACGGGGCCATGAGGGCCGCGTGCAGTGCACGCGATAGCGGTCCCTACTCGGAGACCTTCTGGGCTGCGGCGCCGCCTGCCGGCGCGTAACCGGCGGCCACGGCGGACTCAGCGTTGTCGAACCAGATCTCGGCGCGGGTGCTGGTGTACCAGCGCGAACCGGGAACGTGGTACTTCATGGAATCGCGGTTGCCCTTGACCTCGAACCCTTCGGGGGCTTCTCCGGACTCGAGTGGAGCGTGGGCACCTGCAGGGAGGTCGGAATCGGCGGCCGGGGCGGCTGCCTCTTCGACGACGGGCTCTGCGGCCGCAGTCTCAGCCGGAGCCTGAGCGGACTCAGCGGCGCCGGACTGGTTTGCGGTCGCGGCAGCGTTGGCCGCCTGCGTGGCTTCGTCCACCACGGACTTGGACGCAACGGGCTCCATGACGAGCTCGATGACGGCCATCGGAGCGTTGTCACCCTGGCGAGCACCGATCTTGGTGATCCGGGTGTAGCCACCGGGGCGATCCGCCATGGCCGGGGCAATGGTCGTGAACAGTTCGTGCACAACCGACTTGTCGGTCAGGGAACGCATCACACGACGGCGGGCGGCCAGATCCCCGCGCTTGGCGAAGGTGATCAGACGCTCGGCCACGGGGCGAAGACGCTTGGCCTTGGTCACCGTGGTGGTGATGCGCTTGTGCTCGAAGAGCTGCTGGGACATGTTCGCCAGAATCAGGCGCTGGTGCGTGGGGCTGCCGCCGAGGCGCGGCCCCTTGGTGGGAGTAGGCATATCAGTTTCTCTCCATTGGTCATGGTTCCCGCGAACTCACCTCGCGGGGACCAAAGATTTGATGTTGGCTGTGGTCGGCTGGTCACCGCCCGAGGGGTCAGAAGGAGTCTTCCTCGTCGACTTCTTCGGCCTCGGCCGCGCGGGCCGCCAGGTCGAAGCCCGCGGGCGAATCCTTCAGGGACATCCCCAGCTCAGCCAGCTTGTCCTTGACCTCGTCGATGGACTTGGCACCGAAATTCCGGATGTCCATCAGATCTGCCTCGGAACGCGTCACGAGTTCACCCACGGTGTGGATGCCCTCACGCTTCAAGCAGTTGTACGAACGCACGGACATGTCGAGGTCCTCGATGGGCAGTGCCATGTCGGCGGCCATGGACTCGTCCGCGGGGGACGGTCCGACCTCGATGCCTTCGGCCTCGGTGTTCAGTTCACGAGCAAGACCGAACAGCTCGACCAGGGTGCTTCCTGCGGAGGCGACGGCATCGCGCGGGGCGATGGCTTCCTTGGTCTCGACGTCGAGCACGAGGCTGTCGAAGTCGGTGCGCTGCTCGACACGGGTCGCGGCCACACGGAAGGTGACCTTGAGGACCGGGGAGTAGATCGAGTCGACGGGGATCCTGCCGACCTCCGACTCACCGGTTCCGGCCTTGTTCTGCGATGCCGAAACGTAACCACGACCGCGCTCGATCGTGAGCTCCGCGTTGAAGCTGCCCTGAGCGTTCAGGGTTGCGAGGTGCAGCTCCGGGTTGTGGATCTCCACGCCGGCCGGAACCTCGATGTCTGCAGCGGTCAGCTCGCCCGGGCCCTGCTTGCGCAGGTAGGCGATGACCGGCTCGTCGTTCTCGGAGGAGACCGACAGCTGCTTGATGTTCAGGATGATCTCGGTGACATCTTCCTTGACACCGTCCACCGTCGAGAATTCGTGCAGCACGCCGTCAATGCGGATGCTGGTCACGGCGGCACCGGGGATCGAGGACAGGAGCGTGCGACGCAGGGAGTTGCCCAGCGTGTAGCCGAATCCGGGTTCGAGGGGCGAGATCGTGAAGCGCGAGCGGTTGTCCGCTACAACTTCTTCACTCAGGGTGGGGCGCTGTGCAATGAGCACTGATGTTTCCTTTCAGCGAGCATCCGCTATATGACGCAACACAGGTTGGGGAAAACAAGGGATAAGGGGCCGCGGTTGCGGCACCCGGATGCCTCATGACGAGAGCCATGAGACCCAGGCCTGCGTTTCCCAAACACGGGATACACCAGCCTGGCGGACGGCTGCGCCTGAATCAGACGCGGCGACGCTTCGGGGGGCGGCAACCGTTGTGCGCGCTCGGGGTCACATCGGAGATGGACCCGACCTCGAGGCCAGTGGCCTGGAGCGAACGGATAGCGGTTTCGCGGCCCGAGCCCGGACCCTTGACGAACACGTCAACCTTGCGGACGCCGTGCTCCTGAGCGCGCTTTGCAGCGGACTCGGCAGCCATCTGGGCGGCGTACGGGGTCGACTTGCGCGAACCCTTGAAGCCCATTTCACCGGCCGAGGACCAGGAAATCACGGCACCCGAGGGGTCGGTGATCGAAACGATGGTGTTGTTGAACGTGGACTTGATGTGCGCCTGACCGGCAACAATATTCTTCTTGTCCTTGCGGCGAGGCTTACGAGCGGCCGCAGCACGAGTCTTTGGGGGCATTAAAAACTTCTCCTACGCGAAAGTGTGATTACTTCTTCTTGCCGGCAACCGTGCGCTTCGGTCCCTTGCGGGTACGCGCGTTGGTCTTGGTGCGCTGTCCGTGCACGGGAAGGCCGCGGCGGTGGCGGAGTCCCTGGTAGCTGCCGATCTCGACCTTGCGCCGAATGTCGGCGGCTACCTCGCGGCGGAGGTCGCCCTCGACCTTGAGGTTTTCCTCGATGTAGTCACGCAGCTGAACGAGCTGGGCGTCGGAGAGGTCCTTGACGCGGATATCCGGGCTGACGCCGGTGCTGGTCAGGGCCTCGAGTGCGCGGGTCCTACCCACGCCGTAAATGTACGTGAGAGCAATTTCCACGCGCTTTTCGCGGGGAAGATCCACTCCTGCGAGACGAGCCATAGTGGCGGTTCTCCTTGTAGTTGATCCAGAGGTTTACAGCATCACTGCCCGGGTTTCCCCGGTCTCCGGCCTCTGTATCCGGAGGTATCCCACTGATGGGGAGCGGTGCCTTTTCCTGGGTGCCGGCGGTGACCGGCTGCGTCGAAAGCTATTAGCCCTGACGCTGCTTGTGGCGCGGGTTACTGCAGATAACCATGACCACGCCGTGGCGGCGGATCACTTTGCAGCTATCGCAGATGGGCTTCACGCTCGGCTGAACCTTCATCGCTTTCCTTTGCGTTGTTGCAACTTGTAGTTGTTACGGGATTCCACGCGTCGTCGAATCCCGTCCACGCAGACAGGCACCACCCTTGAGGGGCGGTGCCCTTCACACTCCGCTCGAGGCGGGCATGAGATCTACTTGTAGCGGTAGACGATGCGACCACGCGAGAGATCGTACGGAGAGAGTTCAACAACAACACGGTCCTCGGGAAGGATCCTGATGTAGTGCTGACGCATCTTTCCGGAGATGTGTGCGAGAACCTTGTGGCCGTTGTCCAGCTCAACGCGGAACATCGCGTTGGGCAGAGCCTCCAGCACAGAGCCCTCTATCTCGATTACGCCGTCTTTCTTGGCCATATCCTCCGCTAACGTCGGTGCTCCACGCAGTGGGCGAGGAGCAATTGAATGATTCTTTCTGCCGCCTCGGCGCGCAGTGCGCGCACACGGCAGACACAACCAACACACAAGTGTACGCCATACCTGGCGGTATGTTAACTCCGAGCTACCCCGCGAAGGGCTGTGACGTTCCTCGCCAGACGGCGAGTCCGTCAGCTCGCGGCAGCGAGCTGCCCGCAGGCACCATCGATGTCCGAACCACGGGTGTCACGAACGGTGGTCGGGATGCCGTGTGCGCGAAGACGCTCGACGAAGTTCTGTTCGACGCCGGGGCGCGACGCCGTCCACTTGGATCCGGGCGTCGGGTTGAGTGGGATCGGGTTGACGTGGACCCACCCACGGCCGCGCTGGGCGAGTTTCTTTCCGAGCAGGTCCGCTCTCCAGCCCTGATCGTTGATGTCTCTGATCAGCGCGTACTCGATCGAGACCCGACGACCGGTCTTGCGGTAGTAGTCATAGGCCGAGTCCAGCGCCTCATCGACCTTCCACCGGTTGTTGATGGGAATGAGCTCGTCACGCAACTCGTCATCCGGAGCATGGAGGGACAATGCGAGCGTCACGGGGATGTTCTCCTGGGTGAACTTGTACATCCCGGGGACGAGACCAACCGTGGACATTGTGATGTTCCGGGCCGAAATCCCCATTCCCTCGGGGGACGGGTCGATCAATCGATGCACTGCGCCCAGAGAGGACTTGTAGTTCGCCAGGGCCTCCCCCATGCCCATGAACACGATGTTGGAGATGCGCAGCGGTTTGGTTTCCTCCGGACCGTCCTCGGCACCGTCCAGTCCGCTCATCTTCTTGACCATGCGAGCCCCCGCAACCACCTGCTCGACGATTTCGGCGGTCGAAAGGTTGCGCGTCAGGCCGGCCTGACCGGTCGCACAGAAGGGACAGTTCATGCCGCACCCCGCCTGGGAGGAGATGCACATCGTCACCCTGTTCGAATAGCGCATGATCACGGACTCGACCAGGGCACCGTCGAAGAGGCGGTGCACCATCTTGAGGGTGTCGCCGCCGTCGGCCTCGAGAGTGTTGACGGTCGTGAGCAGGTTGGGCATCGCATCCGCGACAATCTGCTCCCGCGAGCTCGCCGGGAGATCCGTCATTTCCTGAGGATCGTCCACCAGACGCTCGAAGTAGTGTTTGGAGAGCTGGGAGGCACGGAACGGCTGGTGGCCCAGTTCCTTGAGGAACTCCTTGCGCCCGGCGAGATCCATGTCGGCGATATGGCGCGGCGGCTTGCCCCGACGGGGTGCCTTGAGCAGGATCTTTCCCGGTTCGGGTTTGGCGGTGATCTCTACCGGGGTAGAAGTCTCGGATGACACGGAGGTGCCCCTTTTCCTGTGTGCGGTGTGTGATGCGATGATCAGTCGGGAATCGGGGCCACGGTGACCCCCAGCGCGGCCAGCTCATTCGCGCCGCCGTCTTCTGCGGTGAGAACCCAGATGCCGTCCCTGTGGAAGGCGACCGAGTGTTCCCATTGGCTGGCATGCGAGCCGTCAACGGTTTTGACCGTCCAGTCGTCGTCGAGGACCTCGGTCTGCGTCGATCCTGTCACAAGCATAGGTTCGATGGCCAGAGCCATTCCAGGCTTGATCCTGGGACCTGAATCACGAGTCCGGTAATTGGGAACGTCCGGCGCCATGTGCATTTCGGTTCCGATGCCGTGGCCCACGTACTCTTCGACGATTCCGTAGGTTCCGCCGGCTTCCTTGCGAACGAAGGACTCGATGGCCGCTCCGATCTCTCCGACACGCTGGGCTGTGGCCGCGGCCGCGATTCCCCGCCACATGGCTGCCCGCGTCATCTCGGACAGCTCTGCGTCCTGGCGGCTTGTCTCGCCGACGAGGACCGTACGCGCGGAGTCACCGTGCCATCCATCGACGATCGCTCCCCCGTCGATGGAGACAATGTCACCGTCCTCGAGCGGCCGATCGTTGGGGATGCCGTGCACCACGACGTCGTTCGGCGAGGCGCAGATGGTCGCCGGGAAGCCGTAGTACCCCAGAAAATTGGAGGTCGCGCCGTTCCGGTCCAGAACGTCGCGGAAGGTGCGATCCAGTTCGGCGGTCGTGACGCCGGGGGCCGTGGCCTCCACGGCGGCGTCGAGGGCCTGGGAGGTGACGACGCCGGCGCGCACCATCGCGCGCAATTCTTGGTTGGTCTTGTACTGGATTTTTCGTCGACCGAACATGGGTGCGGCTTTCCGGGAGTAGGGATGGTTTGGCTGTGACCGCCAGGTTGAGCTCGACAGCGCAACGGACGGCCAGAAAGACCTGCGGGCCCCTGACCAGGAGGGTCAGGGGCCCGCAGCCGGCGCTTCGTGAGCGCGCAGTCGAAACTACCGGACTGCGGCCAGCAGTCGGTCGGTCACGTCATCGATGCTTCCGAGGCCGTCCACCCGGGTCACGATGCCGCGGGCTTCGTACAGTCCCACAATGGGTTCCGTTTCCTCGGCGTAGACGTCCAGGCGGTGCCGGATGACTTCTTCCGTGTCGTCGCTGCGGCCCTGCTGTTCCGCACGTCCGAGCAGACGCTGGACGAGCTCCTCGGTGTCGGCCGTCAGGAGGAGCACCCCGTCGATCTTCTGGCCGAGGTCCTCGAGGATCGAATCGAGCTCCTCGACCTGCGCGGTGTTTCGGGGGTATCCGTCCAGCAGGAAACCCTGTTGGGCATCCTCCTGACCGAGACGGTCACGCACCATACGGTTGGTGACCGAGTCCGGAACCAGGTTGCCGGCGTCCATGTACTGCTTGGCCTCGCGGCCCAGGTCAGTCTCTTCCTTGATATTGGCCCGGAAGATGTCCCCGGTGGAGATGGCCGGGACGGACAACTCCTCCGAGATCCTGGCGGCCTGGGTTCCCTTGCCGGCGCCTGGCGGCCCGACGATGAGCAGACGATTCATCGCAGAAGTCCTTCATAGTGTCGTTGTTGCAACTGGGCATCGATCTGCTTGATGGTGTCCAGACCGACGCCGACCACGATCAGCAACGAAGTGCCGCCGAACGGGAAGTTCTGGTTCGCGTTGAACATCACCAATGCGATCAGCGGGATGAGCGCAACGATCCCGAGATACAGGGAGCCCGGAAGCGTGATGCGATTCAGAACATAACCAAGGTACCGTTCGGTCGGCCTGCCCGCACGGATGCCGGGAATGAAGCCGCCGTACTTCTTCATGTTGTCCGAGACTTCCTGCGGGTTGAACGTGATGGACACGTAGAAGTACGCGAATCCGACGATCAGCAGGAAGTACAGGATCATGTAGAGCGGATGGTCGCCCTTGACGAGGTTCGAGTTGATCCAGTTGACCCATTCGGGTGGCGGAGTGCCGTCCTTGGGGGTTGCGAACTGGCCGACGAGCCCAGGCAACATGAGCAGCGACGATGAGAAGATCACGGGGATCACGCCGGCCATGTTGACCTTGAGCGGAATGTACGTGGTCGTACCGCCGATCGTCCTGCGGCCGACCATGCGCTTCGCGTACTGCACCGGGATTCGGCGCTGGGACTGCTCCACGTAGACCACGGCAATGATCACCAGCAAGCCGATTCCGAGGATGGCGGCGAAGACTCCCCAGCCCTGGGTCTTGAAGATCTGGCCGAGGGCCGACGGGAAGGATGCAGCTATCGAGGTGAAAATCAGCAAGGACATGCCGTTGCCGACGCCCTTCTCGGTGATCTGCTCACCGAGCCACATGATGAGGCCCGTTCCGGCGGTCAGGGTCACGATGATCACGAGGATCATGATGATCGAGTCGTCGGGAATGACCGGCAGAGGGCAGTTCCCCAGCAGCGCGCCGGAGCGAGCCAACGAGATGATCGTCGTCGCGTTCAGCAGCGCGAGCCCCATGGTCAGATAGCGCGTGTACTGGGTCAGTTTCTGCTGCCCTTGGCCGCCCTCTTCGTGGAGCTCCTGGAATCTGGGGATGACCACGCGCAGGAGCTGCACGATGATCGACGCCGTGATGTAGGGCATCACACCCAGGGCGAAGATCGACAGCTGGAGGAGTGCGCCACCGCTGAAGAGATTCACCATGTCGTAGATGCCGCCGGTGGTGCCTCCCATGGCGATGCACTGTTGCACGTTCCCGTAGTCAACGCCCGGCGCTGGCACGAAAGTACCGGCGCGGTAAATCACAATGACCGCGAGCGTGAACAGCAGCTTGCGTCGTAGGTCGGGGGTTTTGAACGCCCGTCCGAAAGCGCCGAGCACTTGGCCTCCTGTAAGAATTCGTTCATTGGGACTGGTGTCGATGCTCCAGGTGGAGCAGACATCAGTCCCCCATGTCCCCCGTAAGTCTAACGGCAATGCGTCGCAGGGGGTCGATTGCGTCTGTCACCCCGTTGAACCACGTTCGGGTGCAGACAAGGCGAGGCCCCTCCCCGGGGCGTCCGGGGAGGGACCTCGCCTCTACATACTGGCTTCGAGCATCAGCTCGATCGCAGTTCTACTTGCCTGTCGCGGTGGCGGTACCACCGGCGGCCTGGATCTTCTCCGCAGCGGAAGCGGAGAACTTGTCGGCGGTGACGTTGACCTTGACGGTCAGTTCGCCCTCGCCCAGAACCTTGACGGGCTGGTTCTTGCGAACCGCGCCCTTCTCCACGAGGGACTCGACGGTGATGTCGCCGCCCTCGGGGTAGAGCTCCGCGATGCGAGCCAGGTTCACGACCTGGTACTCGACACGGAACGGGTTCTTGAAGCCGCGCAGCTTCGGAAGGCGCATGTGCAGCGGAAGCTGCCCGCCCTCGAAACCTGCCGGGACCTGGTAACGAGCCTTGGTGCCCTTGGTACCACGACCAGCGGTCTTGCCCTTGGATGCTTCGCCGCGACCCACACGGGTCTTGGCCTTGTGCGATCCCTGGGCCGGACGCAGATCATGGAGCTTGATGGCCTGGCGCTCTTCGTTGGTATCTGCCATGTTTACTTGACCTCCTCAACCTTCACGAGGTGAGCGACGGTGTTGACCATACCGCAGGTCACCGGGTCGGCGGTGCGGACAACCTTGTTGCCCGGACGCTTGAGCCCCAGTGAGCGCAGAGTATCGCGCATGTTCTGCTTCTGGCCGACATAGGACTTCATCTGCGTGATCTCCAGCTGGGAATCGCTGGGCTGAATACGCTTACCGGACATTACGCACCTGCCTTCTCATCGCGCCGAAGGTAGCTGGGGATGACCTCGTCGTTGGGCAGGCCACGGCGGGCCGCAACAGCAGCGGGTTCTTCCAGCTGACGCAGGGCCTCGATGGCCGCGTGCACGATGTTGATCTGGTTCGCGGAACCGAGGGACTTGGACAGCACATCGTGGATGCCGGCGCACTCGAGTACCGCACGCACCGGACCACCGGCGATAACACCGGTACCAGCGGTTGCGGGACGGAGCATGACGACGCCGGCCGCCGCCTCACCCTGCACGCGGTGCGGGATGGTGCGGTCCTCGACGCGGGGAACGCGGAAGAAGTTCTTCTTCGCTTCCTCGACGCCCTTGGCGATGGCCGAGGGAACTTCCTTGGCCTTGCCGTAGCCGACGCCCACCAGGCCGCTGCCGTCGCCGACGACGACGAGAGCGGTGAAGCTGAAGCGACGGCCGCCCTTGACGACCTTCGACACGCGGTTGATGGTCACCACGCGCTCGATGTACTTGTCCTTCTCCTCATCGCGGCCACCGCGTCCACCGCGGCCACCCCGATCATTGCGGTCATTGCGACCACGGCCGCCGCGCTCACCGCGGTTGCCGCCGCGACGGTCGTCGCGCTTCGAGGAGTTGTCATTCTCGGAGTTCTCGGTTGCAGCGTTGTTCTCTGCCACCTGATTTTCCTTTTCGTTTGCGGTCTGCTCGCTCACAGTGCCAGCCCACCTTCCCGGGCGCCTTCAGCAACAGCGGCCACACGGCCGTGGTACTTGTTGCCGCCACGATCGAATACGACGGACTCGATACCGGCTGCCTTGGCACGCTCGGCGATCAGTTCGCCCACGCGCTTGGCCTTTGCGGTCTTGTCCATATCGGTTGCGGAGCGCAGTTCGGCTTCCAGAGTGGAGGCCGAAGCCAGCGTGTTGCCCTGGGTATCGTCGATGACCTGCACGAACATGTGCTTGGTCGACCGGAACACCGAGAGACGGGGACGCGCGGCGCTGCCCGAGACGTGCTTGCGAACGCGCACGTGGCGACGCTTGCGAGCGGCGAACTTCGTCTTGTTAGCCATGTTTACTTACCAGCCTTTCCGACCTTGCGGCGGATCTGCTCGCCCTCGTAGCGAACACCCTTGCCCTTGTAGGGGTCGGGCGCGCGGAGGCTACGGATGTTGGAGGCCACCTGGCCGACCTGCTGCTTGTGGATACCGGAAACGGTGAGCTTGTTGTTGCCCTCCACGGTGAAGGTGATTCCTTCCGGAGCCTTCACGAAGACGGGGTGGCTGTAGCCCAGAGCGAATTCCAGGTCGGTGCCTTTGGCCAGCACGCGGTAACCGGTGCCGACGATCTCGAGCTTCTTGGTGTAGCCCTCGGAGACGCCGACGATCATGTTGTTGATCAGCGTCCGGCTCAGGCCGTGCAGCGAACGGGATTCGCGCTCGTCGTCGGGACGGTTGACAGTGAGGGTGTCTCCATCGAGGGAGACGGTGATCGGCGAGGCGATCTCCTGGGAGAGTTCTCCCTTGGGACCCTTGACGCTCACGAGGGAGCCGTCGATCTTGACCTCAACACCAGCCGGCACCGAGATGGGGAGACGTCCAATACGTGACATTATTCTCTTCCTTTCTCTTGTGACCGACTACCAGACGTACGCCAGGACTTCGCCGCCCACGCCCTTCTTGGAGGCCTGCTTGTTGGTCAGCAGCCCCGAAGAGGTGGACAGGATGGCGATGCCGAGTCCACCGAAAACCTGGGGCAGGTTGGTGGACTTTGCGTAGACGCGCAGGCCCGGCTTGGAAATGCGACGAACTCCGACGATGGAGGACTCGCGGCTGGGACCGAACTTGAGTTCGAGGGCCAGGGTCTTGCCGACCCGGGCCTCTTCCTCGTGCCAGTCCTTGATGTAGCCCTCGGCCTTGAGGATGTCAGCGATCCGGGCCTTGAGCTTGGAGTACGGCATGGACACGGAATCGTGGTGTGCCGAGTTTGCGTTGCGCAGACGCGTCAGCATGTCTGCGACAGGATCTGTCATGGTCATGTGGGCACTTGCCCTTCCCCGTTACGGTTTCCGCTCTCCGGAGTTCCGAAGGCGGACCTGAAACGTAGCAGTTAGTTGGTCTTGAACGGGAAGCCGAGCTGGCGGAGCAGCGCGCGACCCTCGTCGTCTGTCTTGGCGGTGGTGACCACGGTGATGTCCATACCGCGCACGCGATCGATCGAATCCTGATCGATTTCGTGGAACATGGACTGCTCGGTCAGACCGAAGGTGTAGTTGCCGTTGCCGTCGAACTGGCGGTCCGAGAGGCCGCGGAAGTCGCGGATTCGCGGGAGGGCCAGGGAGATCAGACGGTCGAGGAACTCCCACATACGGTCGCCGCGAAGAGTCGCGTGGCAGCCGATGGGCTGGCCTTCGCGCAGCTTGAACTGGGCGATCGACTTCTTGGCGCGGGTCACCTGCGGCTTCTGACCCGTAATCAGGGTCAGGTCCTGGACGGCCGAATCGATGAGCTTGGAGTCGCGTGCTGCTTCTCCGACACCCATGTTGACGACGACCTTGACGAGTTTCGGCGACTGCATGGGGTTGCCGTAGTTGAACTGCTCCTGCAGTGCGGGGACAACCTCGTCCTTGAACTTGGTCTTGAGGCTTGGGGTGATCTTGGTTTCGGTCATTAGAGGTCCTTACCCGAGCTCTTGGACACGCGCACGCGAACGGTGCGATTGCGTCCGTCACGCTCTACGGTCTCTTCGCGGTAGCCAACGCGGCTGGGCTTCTTGGTCTCGGGGTCGACGATCGCGACGTTCGAAACGTGGATCGCGGCCTCGACCTTCTGAATGCCGCCACCTTCACCGGTGTTGGGGTTGGCCTTGGTGTGCTTGGTGACAACCTTGACGCCCTCGACGAGCACGCGGTTGGTTGCGGGGAACACCTTCAGGACCTTGCCCTGCTTGCCCTTCTCGGAACCAGAAATGACCTGCACGAGGTCACCGCTCTTGATCTTGGCCATAAGTTAGAGCACCTCCGGAGCAAGCGAAATGATCTTCATGAACCGCTTCTCGCGCAGCTCGCGCCCGATCGGCCCGAAGATACGGGTACCGCGGGGGTCGCCGTCGGTGTTCTTGAGGATCACTGCCGAGTTCTCATCGAACTTGATGTAGGAACCGTCTGAACGACGGGTCTCCTTCTTGGTACGAACGATGACTGCCTTGACGACGTCACCCTTCTTGACGTTTCCGCCAGGAATTGCGTCCTTGACGGTGGCGACGATGATGTCACCAATACCTGCATAGCGACGGCCTGATCCACCGAGAATACGGATAGCAAGGATTTCCTTGGCTCCCGTGTTGTCGGCGACCTTGAGCCGTGACTCTTGCTGAATCACTGAGTACTCCTGTCGTCTCGCTGGTTCTCACGACGCCGTCGGTTGCCCGACTGACGCGACGTGGGCCTTGCGGAACACTGTGTTCGGGATGGTTGACGCACCGGTCTGCCGTATCTCGAGGAACGGAAGTTGGCGGTTGCGCCTGGGGCCGTCCATGCCAGGAACATCTGGTCCCGCTTCGATGGCGGGCGAATGCGCCCGTTGACAGCGGCATTATGCACTGGCACGAAAAACCCGTGGTTGAGCGCAGGCCGAGTGGGCCCACACAAGTATTCAAGGCTATCACAAGCGAACTCCACCCGGACAGGGCCAGACGAGCCGAGACGCCGGGAAGGACTTGACGTTCGTCACCCCTGCCTCATTCGAAACGATGACCGGGGCCGAGGCGGAACAGCACGAACCGCCTCGGCCCCGATTCTCAGGACGCCCAGAGGGATGCGTCGGGTGCGCTCAGCGCGTCACCCGATCAGTGGGCCTTCTTGCGTCGGAGCGCCACCACCGCAACACCGGTGGCCAGTGCCGCGGCACCCAATCCGGCAACCCACATCAGCTTCCCGGCACCGGTGTGGGCCAGGCTGGACTGCGCGGCAGGCGCGGAGTTGTTCGAAGGGGTCGAGGTTTGGGAAGCCGTTCCCGACCCGTTCGTCCCGCTCTGGCTCGGGGAGCCGGAGGTGCCCGACGCCCCGCCGTTGTTGTTCATGGTGTTGCCGCTTGCGGCGGCACCGGCGTTACCGTGATCGCCAGAATTCTCGGGAGCGTTGTTCTCCGGAGCCTTCTGGCCGTCATCGCCGGCGCTTGCAGGATCTCCCGTGGCGGCGGACGATCCGCCTTCCTTCGTGCTGGCACCATCTCCGGTCTCACCGGGGGCCGCCCCGGTGGACTTCGTGGTGGAGCCCTGCTGACCCTGGGTCTGCCCCTGGCCACCTGCCTCGGGGGTCTTCTGCCCGGGGTCCTGCTGAACCTGGGTCTGCCCCTGGCCACCGGCCTGGGGACCCTGCTGCCCGGCGCCCTGCTGCCCGGCGCCCGGCTGGCCCTGGGCCTGGCCACCGGCCTCGGAAGCCCTCTTCCCGGGGTCCTGCTCGGTGTTTCCTGCGCCAGAACCCTTCGAATCTCCGTCGGTCGAGGACGCCGGAGCCGGCATCGGCTCCTGCTTGACCGGCTCGCTAGGGCTCGGGTTCGGCATCGGCTCCTGCTTGACCGGCTCGCTCGGGCTCGGGTTCGGCATCGGTTCCTGCTTGACCGGCTCACTCGGGCTCGGAGCCGGCATCGGTTCCGGCTTCACCGGGTCGGCAGGAGCAGGCGCCATTTCACCGACCTTCGAATCGACCAGTGTTCCGTATCCCTGGAAGTCCCTGTTCGTTGGGGTCACGTGCATCGTTTCCGGTGCGCCACAGGTCGGCTGGGCGATGGTGATGTCGAGGTTCGCGCCACGGGACGTATCACCCTCCTTGATGGAGCCCGAGAGGAAGGAGAGCGTGTGCGAGGTTCCCGGGCCCCAGGACGCGTCCTTGACGGTGGAATTGTCGGCGGTCGGGTAAGGTAGCTCGATAGACCAATTGCCTTCGGCGTCTGCCTCCACGGTGCCAATCACTGCATCGCCGTTGATGGAGACCTTGCCGCGGTCGTACTTGACGGCGATCGTGGACCCTTCAGCCCCCTTCGGGTATTTCCACCCCGTCCCCGACACCTTGATGGCCTGACCCTCGGAGACCACGGTGGCACCCGTGACCTTGGCCTCTGCATCCTGCCTGGACTCGACCGTCTTGACGTTCGCTTCGGAGCCCGTCACAGTCTTCGTCTGGCCCTTGACGGTTCCAGTCGGCGACGCGGTCAATTTGACGAGAGTGTCAGCGTTGATCGGGGTCGGCTCGGCGGGCTGCCAGTCGGCGGGTGCACCCTCAGAGGCTTTGTTCTGCACGCCCTTGACGGACGTCGACGCGGTGGTGAATTTTCCGGTGCGGTAATCGATCGTGAAGGGAACCTCCGCGTTCTTGTATGCCCCGCCCTTGTCCACGGCGAACACGCCCTTGGGTGTCACAACAACATCGTTGACGCCGAAGGGAGCATCCGAGGAATTCTTGGCGACGGAGGCCGCAACCGTGTGGGTACGGCCGTCGATCACGTAGACGCCCTTGTCCGTAGACTTGCCATCGAAATCGGTGAGGTACACGACGTCGTTGTCCTCATCCGCATCCAGAGACAGCGCCCTTCCACCAAGATCGATCCACGCCTTGAACTCGCCCGTGGTCTTGTCATAGACGCCCACACCAGAGTTCTTCCCCTTGTCGCCCTGGGACGAAACGTATATTTCGTTGAGGGAGTGATCCACCACAACATCGGATGCGTAGAGATTGGCCCCCGGGTCCTGCTTGTGGAGCTTGACCACCTGAAGCGGCTGCGAGAGATCTTTCAGGTCATAGATCTTGACCTCATCCCTCATACGCACCGGGAAGTAGGCCCTCCCCTCCGACTCGTCCACCCACATATTCATCACGGCGGTGGTCTTGTCCTCAACATCGGCCACGGTGATCTTCTGCAGGAATGCGTAAGTCTTCGTGTCGAAGACCAGCACGGAACCACGAACGCCCACGAATGCCTTGCCGTCGGCAACACGAACTTCGCGCGGATGGGCGAAGTCGATCTTCGCACGCTCGTCCTGCGAGAGCTTGGAGGTGGAGAAGACCTCCTTCAGGGTGGCCTGGTCGTATACCGTGACCTCATTCGCGACGGTATTGGTCACCCATACGGTGTTGTTCGCATCGTCAACATCGATCCCGAAGGCTCCCTTGAGTTGGACGCCGGCGGGCTCGGTCGCGTGCTTCGGAACGTAGGGCACGGTGTCCAGAGCAACGGTCTTCTCGACCTTCATGGTCTGCGGATCAATCTTGGCGAGAGTGGCCGTGGTGCTTGCTCCGCCAAGGACGGTACCGGTTGCCCAGAGCGCGTCGTTCTTTTTCGAATACGCCAGCTGGTACTGCCCTGGCAGACCTTGGGTCTGTTCGGCACGGACGTCAAAACTGCGGTATTCGCACGTTGCCGAAGCAGAGCCGTGAGCCGGAGCCGCCGGAGACATTGCCCCGTCGGCCTGAGCCGCGGTCAACGTTCCTGCGAAAGTCAGGGCCGTTGCCGCGGAGACAGTCGCCCATACCTTGAAGCCCCGAGGGCGGAAGTTGTTGTAGGAAAACATAGTGATCCTCATAGTTTTCTGAATGCGAATGGTGCCCAGAGGCCGTAACGGTGTCCGGTCGCGACCCGCACTCGCGCGGTCGAACCAGACCGTGATAACGCCGACCCTTGGTACATGCTTAAGGTAGCCTACTCTCGCATTTAAGGTAACCTTAGTATCGGTTACAAAGTACTTTCCGCGGGGACGACCATGGGTGCACCAGTCACCGGATCGGCCACCACCAAGGCCTCGAGGTCGAACACCCGGGCGATCAGGTCAGCGTCCACGATCTCGTGGGGGCTGCCCTCGGAGATGATCCGCCCGTCCCGCATCATCACGACCCGCGTGGCATATCTGAACGCGAGGTTGAGGTCGTGGAGAACCATGACGATCGTGCGGCCGGCCCCGTGGAGCCGGCGAGTCAGATTGAGCACCTCGATCTGATGAGTGATGTCCAGATACGTGGTGGGTTCGTCGAGGAGGATCAGGGGCGTGTCCTGAGCCAGAGTCATCGCGATCCAGACCCTCTGGCGTTGACCGCCGGAGAGCTCTTCCAGCGACCGTTCCCTGAGCGGTAGAACATTCGCCGCGGTCATCGCGTCGACACACGCGCGTTCGTCGTCGTCGGTCCACGCGCGCAATAGAGACTGATGCGGGTAGCGCCCGCGAGCGACGACGTCGGCGACGCTCACCCCCGAGGGAGCCTCCGGAATCTGCGGCAACATGGCCAGAACCCGGGCGATGTCCTTGGTGCGGCTCTTTTCCATGGCGACGTCGTCCAGGAAGATCTTCCCCGCCGATGGGGTCAGCACCCGTGACAACGATTTGAGCAGGGTCGACTTCCCACAAGCGTTCGGCCCCAGAATCACCGTCAGCTCGCCGTCGGGAACCTGGAAGTCGAGTTTCGAGAGCACGGCGTCGTGGCCGTAGCCCACGGTCATCCCCTCTGCGCGCAATCTGCTCGCCCGTGCGTTCATGCTGCTCACGCTCGTCTCCGTTCCACGATGATCAGATACACCAGATACAGCCCGCCCAGAGCGCCGGTTACCACGCCCGCATTGAGCGAAACGGGGAGAAGGTGCTGGCCCGCGACATCCGAGCAAAGAACGATGACCGCGCCCATCAGTGCCGCGGTCGTGAGTCCCGCGCCACGCGACGCGGTGAGGCTCCTGCCGATGTGCGGGGCTGCCAGGGCCACAAACGCCAGCGGACCGGTCATCGCCGTGGCCAGACCGACCAGGAGAACTCCGACGAACATGCCCGTGACTCGCCACGCGTTGACTCGCACTCCCCTTCCGACGGCGAGCTGGTCCCCGAACCGGAGCATCGCCAGCGGACCGGAAGCCTTCATCAGGACCGGCGACAGGATCAGGAGCCCGGACGCGATCAAGAGCGTCTTGCTCCAATTCATGGTGTTCAGGGACCCGGCGAGCCAGGAGGCCGCCGTCTGCGCCTGCGTCAACGACGCCCGAACCACCAGGAGTGAGTTGACTGCCCCCAAGGTCGCACCGGTGCCTATTCCGATCAGAACGAGGCGGTATCCTCGCAGACCGGTGTGCCGGGTCAACAGGTAGATGATGAGGCCCGTGCCGAATCCGCCGAGGATCGCTCCTGCCGCGACGCCGAACGGGCCGGCGTCGAACACGAGAATCTGCAGCAACGCCCCCGTGGCCGCGCCATGAGTGAAGCCGATGACATCGGGGCTGCCCAGGGGGTTCCCGGACAGAATCTGGAACGTCGCACCGGAAAGACCCAGCGCGGCACCCACCGCGATCGCCGCGGCCACCCGGGGCAGCCGGACTTGGTTCACGAAGTAGACGTTGAGACGGTCTCCCCTGCCCATGAGCGCCTCGTAGACGCCGGAGGGGCCAAGGTTTCGTTCGCCCTGTGTCATGGCCCAACCCGCGACCGCCGCCAGAAGCAGAGCCAGAAGGAGGTGCACGACCAGCTGGCGGACCGGGAAGTCCGCGTGGATGACCCGCCTGATCGAGACAACGGATCGGCCCGACATGTCCTTGCGGAACAGCCCTCTGCCGCCGCCAGAGCGGTTCCTTGCGGCACTCACAGCGACCTCACCTGCCGACCGGACATCATCGCCATGAACAGCGGGCCGCCGGCCAGGGTCGCGATGATTCCCACCTGCGTTTCCTCAGGGGCGATGACGACTCGAGCCAGAACATCAGCGGCCAGCAACCACGCGGGGCCCAGGAGCAGGGACCCAGCATTGACCCAGCGGACGTCATTTCCCACCGCCCGGCGGACCACGAACGGGACGGCAAGTCCCACAAAGGCCACCGGCCCCATCGCCGCGGTGGCCGCACCCGTCAGCAGAGCCACGGAGACAAGAGTGATCGTCTGAGTCCTGGCGAGCCGCACGCCGAGGGCGACGCCGGACTCCTCCCCGAGAGCCAACGCATTGATCGAAGGGGCAATGGCCACGGCCAAGACCAAACCCACCGCGACCATGGGGCCGATCGACTCCACGACCGTGACATCCCGCCCTTCGAGGGAGCCGGCAACCCAGAGCCGGAACTCATCGAAGGCGTCCCGGTTGGACAGGACCAACGCCTGGTTGGCCGCGGCCAGGGCCGCGGAGAGAGCGACACCCGCGAGCGCCAGCCGGACGATTGACCCCGTTTCCCCACGACCCAGGACGAAGACCCCGGCGCCGGCCACGGCCGCTCCTCCGAGCGCCGCCGACATGTAGACGTGGATGTTCTGCGGGCCGAAGAGCACCACCGAGAGCACGACGGCGACGGAGGCACCCGCGTTGACGCCCATCAGCCCTGGTTCCGCCAGAGGGTTGCGCGTCAGCGACTGCATGAGGGATCCGGCGACTCCGAGCGCCGCACCGCAGAGCAGGCCCAGAAGGGTGCGGGGTATCCGTTGTTCCATCACGATGGTTCGAGCCGTTGCCGAGCCCGCGCCGCGGAAGACCTCGACGACGTCGGAACCTGACAGCCCGTTGGAACCGAAGCGCAACGACGCCAGAACGGCCGCCGCGGCACAGGCGGCGAACAGTCCGCACCACGCGACTCGGGCCAGCGACCGCCTCCGCACGACCGACGCCGTCATGGGCTCGATCTCGACGGCGGCGCGATGGGAGGGGTGATCACCTCGCATCACCGCCTAGGATTCCTGAGAACCTGAGCGCCGGTGCCTGACATACCAGACGGTCGCGGCGGTCAAGGCCATGACGACGAACGCGATGGTGCCGACCCAGGGGAATCCGGCGGAGTCCTTCGCGCTTTCGGCCGAAGCGTTCTCGGCATGGTCCCCGGAGTTCTTGGCCTTGGCCCCTGGGCTCGCGGTGGCCTTGCGCTTCTTCGTGCCCTTGGAGCCGTCGTTCTTTCCGCTCTCCGCATCCTTGTGCTCCGCGGCTTGGTCTTCCGAGCCGGACTCCTCTCCCGCACCCGAGGAACCTGCCATCAGCCGGTCGTATTCCTCCTTGGAAATCGGGTTGCCGTCGGCGTCGACGTACTCGACCGCTTCGTCGCCCTGACCGCTCTCGCCGGATCCCCCAGCTTGTCCTCCGGGCTGTCCGCCATTCGACTGCTGGCCGTTCCCGGCCGTTCCTCCGCCGTTGCCTCGATTCGCCGGGGCTCCACCGGAGCCGGAATCCTGTCGCGTCCCTCCGGAGAGGATGTCTTCGGACGTGACGTTGTACCGCTGGCCGCCCGAGGAGTTCTGGTTGACGCCCGCGGTGGTGAACTCGGGACTGAGGTTGGTGAAGCCCTGGCTTCCCAAGCCTGGGATGACCTCCGTGGCCAGGAAGCGGAGGGTATGCTTGCCGTCCTTCAGGTCTTTGGGCAGGACGAACGAACCCTCCACGTGTCCATTCCCATCCGATTTCTGCTGGTGCACCACGCAGGCACCTTGACGGGCGTCTTTGGGGCACGCGTCTCCGTTGTCGATCTTGATAAAGACCTGTTCGTTTCGGGGGAAGCCGCTCAGGGTGAAATGAAGAGTGTCGCCCGCCCTGAGGGTCCCCGGCGAAACGGTAGAGGAGGTGCCTGGCTTGCTTCCCTTGGCGCCGCCCGGTGGGAGCGCGGAGACGCCACTGAATCCCACCAGAAACGCCACCACCGCGGCTATCAGTGCCATGAGGGCTCGCCGGAAGTACAAGGTGTTCATAATGCTTTCGGTTCCTTCCTTAGTCGTCCGAAGCCTCTGCCTCTGGGGTCGCCGAAGCCTCGGAAGCCTGTGACGCCGCCTGGTGCGGCTTGTGGGTCAGGTACAGGACCATGGCCAGGAGCAAGGCGCCCGCAAGCGCGAGCAACACGTTGTTCCAGGTCAGGATCTTCAGGGTGACCTTTGCTTCCTCCCGTCCCGCATTCGTCCCCTGAGAGTCGGACTCCGAATCCAGAGCCTGACTCCGGGCGGACGGCGAGGCTAGGGGACGTGCGTGATGGTGGGCGTCCTTCTCCGCGTCCCGGAGCGAAGCCACCACTCGATGGACTGGGTGGCGGGCCGCGCGCACCCAGGGATAGACAGGTACGCCCGGAGCGCGGAGAACGCGGGCACGGTGCGGGGCCCGGCTCCGGACCCGGCCCAGACTCGTCATCTCCCGCACGGCCGCCGGGCTCGCGGGAACCGCACGGGCAGCGCTGGTCTGGCCCGATCCGGTGTTGAGGCCCGACGCCGGTGCCGCATGCGCCGCAGACCGGCGCGCGGACGTTCCCTGGGCGCCGCGGCCGTGGGCAGGGCCGACCTCCGCGCGCGAACCGCGTGCGTTCTCGGGAATCGTCAGCTGACCCCAACCCAGCAACGTCCCGAAGTCCTCGCGCTCCCCGTTCTGGACAACGAGCCGGTAGTCTCCTGCCGCCGCGTCATCGGGCAGGTCATAGCTCAACGAACGGTGGTCGTCCAGGCGCACCCATCCGCTTCCCCACTGGTTGCGAGGCGCAGCCTCGGCGTAGGGCGTTGCCCTGACCCATTGCCCAGGTCGTGCTCCGGGAACCTCCACCGTGATCCGCGGGCCGTCGCGGTTGACCCGGACATCGTGACGCGAATCCTCCGTGAGCTCATCGAGGCCCAGGGCCGGTGCCATTCCATTGGGGCGGTACTCGCCCACGGTGAAGTCCAGGGTGCCGCGACCGCCGAAGGTCATGGAAAGATCACCATGGCGAAGGGAGCCCGAAAGGAGGCGCAGGCTGTGGGCGCCCTCGGGGAACTCGGGCACGGAGGTTGTGGTGGTACCGTCCGGCAACTCGATCCAGGCATCGAGAACACCCGTGGCCGGATCAGGGTCGACGAGTGCCCAGATGCTCCTGTTGGAGTGGAGCGCCGTGTCCGGATGGGAGATTTCGCCTTCGTCGAGCTTCACCGCAACCTTCGGGGCGCCGGTCCTGCCCCCAGGGTTGCACCACCCTTCGCCGACCAGGTGAAGCTTGTCGCCCCGCTGCATGAACTGGTTCTCCACCCGTGCGGTCGGTTGGGGCGCCTGAGTACTGCAGCGGACCTCCGAAATGTCCTGAATGGGTTGCGCTGCCTCTCCATCGACCGGTATCGGGTCGGTGACTGCCCGACGCTGCACGTCCCCTTCCAGGTTCCGCCCCGACTGCGCCGTGATGGTCACGTATTGCCCCGGCTTGCCATGGCGCAGCTCTTCGGGCGCCTTGACCGTGATGTCGAAGGAACCGGTCTGGTCGATCGTGTACAAGCCGTGCTCGGGATCCTGCGTGGCCGTGCCCTTCGGGACGAGCAGGACCCAGGACGTCGGATCCTTGGATTTTCCAAGAGAAGCCAAATGATCGCTGATGACTTGGTCTTCCCTGGCGTATTGGTCGATTTTCCCGGTCGGCGTCTGGTAGTTGACCTTGATCGAGACGATGGAGCCGGACCTCCCGTCCGCCGTCTTCCATCCCTTGCCGATCAGGTGGAGGGCAGCGTCTTTCCCGGTGGTGAACGGGGCGACGTCGATGGTCGCGGGCGAACCCGAGTTCACCGTCGACGTCGCCGAAACCCACGACGGCGTCTGTGCGGGCGACTCAGCTTGTCCAGCCACTGACACCTTCAGAACCGCATTGCGAGGCAGGTCCCCCTCTTTGAGGCTTCCGCTCAGGAAATGAATCGTGTGCTTGGTTCCGGGCAACCACGGCTTGTCCGAGTTTGCTTGGGTGGGGACGGGAAGCTCTGCAGAGAAGGTCCCGTCGGTCCTGGCCTCGAATTGGGTGACCACGCTCTCGCCGTTCACGGCCACGGTGCCTTTGTCGTATTTCACGGCGATCCGCGCTCCCCCGGCGAGGGAATTCTTCCAGTCCCGGCCCTCGACATGAATCGTGCCGGCGACGTCGACCGTGAGGGGCCCGGAGACTTCGGCGGTCTTCTCGTTGGTTGTGACGGTTTGCCTGTTCGATGCGTCGTCGGCCGAGGCGCTGGGCAGAATCAGGCACGCGGCCAGGGCGAGAACCGCGGCGAGGAGGAGCGAGAGGAGCCGTCTGATGTGGGTGCGAGATCGCGCGCTGGTACGAGAGATTCCGATGTTCATCATGGGTTATGGAGTTTCTTCGGTCACTGGAAGGAAGGGCGCCGGAGACTGTGGGCCCCGGCGGATGGCGTCGCTCAGGCGAGCTCGGCCAGGATGTCGTCGACGATGCCGTTCAGCAGCAAGGGGCCACCGGTTGAGGTCCAACGGGACCCATCGACGGTGATGATGTGGTGGTTCTTGTAGGCGGACAGATCCGTGAAGCCCGACGTCTCCTCGGCCGTCTCAAGCGCCTGAGCCGCACCCTCTCGATCGGACGTAGAGTCCGAATGCGGGTTCGCCTGGCTTGCGCCGCCGAGCGTTCCGAAGAACATGTAGTCCGCGTCGATGGTCGAGAGGTTCTCCAAGGAGACCGGGTCCGAATGCCCTCTCCCTTCTCGGTCCTGGGATTGCGGCCGCTTCAGACCGAGCCCCTCCAAAACCTGCCCCGCGGGAAGCTCCTTGAGGATCAGGGAAGGTCCGCTCCCCTGCCACCGCACGATCGAAAAGGTCTTGTCCCCGTACGTGGGCGCGAGTTGGGCTCTGCCCTTGCTGACCTTGTCCCGGAAAGCCGACTTGACCTCTTCGCCCTTCGCCTCCAGGTTGAGCGCGCGGGCCGTGGTGTCGAAATTCAGTTCCCATGGACCGCCTGCGTACCCGCAGAAAACCAAGGGGGCGATCTGCCGGAGGATCTCCAGAACGTCGGGCCTGTTGTTGACGCTCGTCCCATCCACGATGATCAGGTCGGGCTCGAGGCTGGAGATTTTCTCGTAATCCAGGTCCCCGATGCCTCCGACCAAGGGAATGTCCTTGGCCTTGTCCGCGAGGTAGCCCGGAACGGAATTCTGTCCTCGGCCGGAGACGGTGCCCACGGGGGTCACTCCGAGCGCAAGTGCGGCGTCCAGGGTGGGCTCCGAGAGCGCGACGACGCGACTCGGGTTGTCTGGGACGCGCACTTCGGCGTCGTCGATGTCCTTGACCACGCGCTCCGAGGCGTTCTCGGTGGACCCTCCGGAAGCAAAGACGCCGCATCCGGTGAGGCCACACAGGATGGCCGCGGCGGCCACGAGGCCAATGATCGTCCTCAACCACGTCCGTGGATTGCCATCACGCCGGCGCACGTGTTGATCCATTATTAAACGTCCCCTTATCCCCCGATATGGCACCCCTAAGTTTACTGCGATTTCGCGCCTCTTGTCATTGCGTACCTGGCATGGGCAGACGTTGCGATGCGGTTGAGCAGGACGGCGCAATCGCCGTCGTGCCCCGGTCCGAAGAACCCACCTGGTCTTCTTAAACGCAAAAACCCCCTCCCGCGCGAAGCGGGAGGGGGTTCTCAGGAGCGGGACGCCCAGCGAGCCTTACTTGGCGCGCTCGACGATGTCCACGATGCGCCAACGCTTGTTGGCTGACATCGGGCGGGTCTCCATGATCCGAACGAGGTCGCCGATTCCGGCGGTGTTCTGCTCGTCGTGCACCTTGACCTTGTGGCTGCGGCGCATGACCTTGCCGTAGAGACCGTGGGTCACGTGGTCCTCGACCTCGACGACGATGGTCTTGTCCATCTTGTCCGAGACGACGTATCCACGACGGGTCTTGCGGAGATTGCGCTCTTCCGTCTTCTGTTCACTCACTTGGCATCACCTTCGGTAGCGCTAGCCGTATCGGCCTTCTTCGCTGCCTTTGCAGCCTTCTTGTCGGCCTTCTTGTCAGAAGCCTGGGCGTTGCCCTCGGCCTCGGGTCGGATGCCCAGCTCGCGTTCGCGCAACACCGTGTAGATGCGCGCGATATCGCGCTTGACAGCCTTGAAGCGGCCCGCATTCTGGAGCTGCCCGGTGGCCTTCTGGAAACGGAGGTTGAACAGCTCCTCCTTGGACGAACGCAGCTTCTCGGTGAGAGCCCCGTTGTCCAGTTCGGCGAGCTGGTCGATGGAGAGATCCTTGGATCCTACTGCCATTTCTATTCACCACCTTCGCGACGCACGATGCGTGCCTTCATGGGGAGCTTGTGGATTGCCAGGCGCAGGGCCTCTTTCGCGACTTCGTCGCTCACGCCGGCCAGTTCGAACACGACACGGCCCGGCTTGACGTTGGCAACCCACCACTCCGGCGAACCCTTACCGGAACCCATACGGGTTTCGGCAGGCTTCTTGGTCAGCGGGCGGTCCGGGAAGATGTTGATCCAGACCTTGCCGCCACGCTTGATGTAGCGGGTCATGGCAATACGGGCAGCCTCGATCTGACGGTTGGTCACATACGCGGGTGCCAGCGCCTGAACGCCCCAGTCACCGAACGACACGGTGGTGCCGCCCTTGGCGACGCCGGTGCGCTTCGGGTGGTGCTGCTTGCGGTACTTTACGCGACGGGGAATCAGCATTTATGCCTCACCGTTTTCTGCAGTCTTGGCTTCAGCGGCGGGGGCCTCCGAAGCGCTGTTCTGCTGCTCGTTGCGCCCACCGCGGCGACCGGCGTTTCCACCGGCGTTGCGACGACGACGCTCGCCGCCTCCACGGCGGTCGTTGCCACGGCGGTTGCCCTGTGCGGCCTGCTGAGCAGCAAGTTCTTTATCGGTCAGATCACCCTTGTAGATCCACACCTTGACACCGATGCGACCGAAGGTGGTCTTGGCCTCGAAGAAGCCGTAGTCGATGTTGGCGCGGAGGGTGTGCAGGGGAACGCGGCCCTCTCGGTAGAACTCCGAGCGGGACATCTCGGCGCCGCCGAGTCGTCCGGAGCACTGGATGCGGATGCCCTTGGCCCCGGCCCGCTGAGCGGACTGGATGGCCTTCTTCATCGCGCGGCGGAAGGCGACGCGCGAAGCGAGCTGCTCGGCAACTCCCTGGGCAACCAGCTGAGCGTTGATCTCGGGGTTGTTGACCTCGAGGATGTTCAGCTGAATCTGCTTTCCGGTGAGCTTCTCGAGCTCGCCGCGAATGCGGTCGGCCTCGGCTCCGCGGCGGCCGATCACGATGCCCGGACGCGCAGTGTGGATGTCCACACGGACGCGATCGCGGGTGCGCTCGATCTCGACGTTGGCGATGCCTGCGCGCTCCATGCCGTTCGACATGAGCTCACGGATCTTCACGTCCTCGCGGATGAAGTCCTTGTAGCGCTGGCCTTCCTTGTTGGAGTCAGCGAACCAGTGCGACTTGTGGTCCGTAGTGATCCCCAGTCGGAATCCGTGCGGGTTGATTTTCTGTCCCACTTAGCGGTCCTCCTCATTGTCCGGGGTAGCGAGAACCACGGTGATGTGGCTGGTTCGCTTGTTGATGCGGTATGCGCGACCCTGGGCTCGCGGCTGGAACCGCTTCATGGTCGGGCCTTCGTCGACGAACGCTTCACTGATGAAGAGTTCCTCTTCCTTGAACGCGACGCTGTCACGTTCCGCGAGCTGGCGGGCGTTGGCCACAGCCGACTCGACGACCTTGAAAACCGGGTCCGAAGCCTGCTGCGGAGCAAACTTCAGAATCGCCAGTGCCTCATTCGCCTGCTTGCCACGAACCAGGTCGACGACGCGCCGGGCCTTCATAGGCGTCACGCGTACGAAGCGCGCAGATGCCTTGGCTTCCATTGCCTATCTCTCTTTCGTCTAATGCCGAAGAGTTACACGCTGCTGGATCGGTCGAAACCGAATCAGCGACGCTTACCCTTGCGGTCGTCCTTCACATGGCCGCGGAAACTCCGCGTGGGAGCGAATTCGCCGAGCTTGTGCCCGACCATCGACTCGGTGATGAACACGGGAACGTGCTTGCGTCCGTCGTGCACGGCGATCGTGTGTCCGAGCATGTCGGGGACGATCATCGAGCGGCGGGACCACGTCTTGATGACGTTCTTGGAACCCTTATCGTTCTGAGCGGCAACCTTCAGGAAGAGGTGCTGGTCAACGAAAGGGCCCTTCTTCAAACTACGAGGCATGTTTCAGGCTCCTTAGCGCTTGTTCTTGCCAGTACGACGACGACGCACAATGAGTTTGTCGCTTTCCTTGTTGGGGCGACGGGTGCGTCCCTCGGGCTTGCCGTTCGGGTTGACGGGGTGACGACCACCGGACGTCTTGCCCTCACCACCACCGTGCGGGTGATCGACAGGGTTCATGACAACACCGCGAACGGTCGGGCGAACGCCCTTCCAGCGGTTACGACCGGCCTTGCCCCAGTTGATGTTGATCTGCTCGGCGTTGCCGACCTGACCGATGGTCGCGCGGCAACGAACGTCCACGTTGCGGATCTCGCCGGAGGGCAGACGGAGCTGTCCGTACTTGCCTTCCCTGGCGACGAGCTGCACCGAGGCACCGGCCGAGCGGGCGAGCTTCGCGCCGCCACCGGGGCGGAGCTCGACGGCGTGGATCACGGTACCGACCGGGATGTTGCGCAGCGGCAGGTTGTTGCCGGGCTTGATGTCCGCGTTCGGGCCGGACTCGACAACGTCGCCCTGCTTCAGGCGGTTGGGGGCGATGATGTAGCGCTTGGCGCCATCAACGTAGTGCAGCAGCGCGATACGCGCCGTGCGGTTGGGATCGTACTCGATGTGCGCAACGCGGGCATCGACGCCGTCCTTGTCGTGACGGCGGAAATCGATCAAACGGTAGGCCCGCTTGTGTCCGCCGCCCTTGTGACGGGTGGTGATGCGACCGCTGTTGTTGCGTCCGCCGTTTTTGTTCAGCGGGCGCAACAGCGACTTCTCGGGAGTCGATCGCGTGATTTCTGCAAAGTCGGCAACGCTCGAGCCGCGGCGGCCCGGCGTTGTCGGCCTGTATTTACGGATAGCCATAATTCAGTTCCTCGTTAAAGTGGTCTCCGCGGCGCTAGGCCTGCGGACCGCCGAAGATATCGATGCTGCCTTCACTCAGGGTCACGATGGCACGCTTGGTGCTCTTGCGAGACCCCCAGCCGAAGCGCGTACGCTTCCGCTTGCCGGCACGGTTGATGGTGTTCACGGT
Source organism: Rothia koreensis (assembly GCF_004136575.1). Classification (GTDB taxonomy): domain Bacteria; phylum Actinomycetota; class Actinomycetes; order Actinomycetales; family Micrococcaceae; genus Rothia; species Rothia koreensis. Next base: position 71,557 of record NZ_NOIQ01000001.1, on the reverse strand, counting down.
GGAAACCTTGACGCCGAAGATGCGCTCCACGGCGTCCTTGATTTCCAGCTTGTTCGAGCGAGTGTCGACCTCGAAGGTGTACTTGCCCTCGTCGATCAGCCCGTAGCTCTTCTCCGAGACGACAGGCGCGATGATGACGTCACGGGGATCCTTGATGGTGGCGCTCACTTGGCGTCCTCCTGGTTCTTTCCAGCCTTGCTGGCGATTGCCACAAACACGTCGTAGGCATCCTTGGTGAAGACCACGTCGTCGGCGCGCAACACGTCGTACGTGTTGAGCTGGTCCGCGTACAGGACGTGGGCGAACTCAAGGTTGCGAACGGACAGGGCAACGTTGTCTTCCTTGCGGTCGATAACAACCAGCACGTTCTTGCGAGAGGTCAGATCCCTCAAGGCTGCCTTGGCGGCCTTCGTCGAGATCTCCTCGACGAGCGAGCTGACCACGTGGATGCGGCCGTGCGTCGCACGATCGGACAGGGCGCTGCGCAGGGCGGCGGCCTTCATCTTCTTGGGCGTGCGCTGCGAGTAGTTGCGCGGCACGGGACCGTGCACGATGCCGCCGCCAGTGTGCTGCGGCATGCGGACCGAACCCTGACGGGCGCGGCCGGTGCCCTTCTGCTTGAACGGCTTGCGTCCCGAACCGGAGACCTCGCCGCGGTTCTTCGCCTTGTGGGTGCCCTGGCGGGCGGCGGCCAACTGCGCGATGACGACCTGGTGCATCAGAGCCTCATTGGGCTCGACGCCGAAGACATCGGCCGGCAGCTCAACCTTTACGGTTTCAGTAGCCATTGGAGTTAGGCTCCCTTCACAGCAGTGCGAACCAGAACGACTCCGCCCTTGGGGCCGGGGATGGCGCCCTTGATCAGCAGAACATTGTTCTCGGTGTCGACACCCTGAATCGTGAGGTTCTGGGTGGTGTGGCGGTTGTTGCCCATACGCCCGGCCATGCGCATTCCCTTGAACACGCGTGCGGGGTAGGAGGCACCGCCGATGGAACCCGGCTTGCGGTGGTTCTTGTGCTGACCGTGCGAGGCACCGACGCCCTTGAAGCCGTGACGCTTCATGACACCGGCAAAGCCCTTGCCCTTGGTCTTGCCCACGACGTCGACGTGCTGGCCGGTCTCGAAGAGCTCAACGGTCAGCTCCTGGCCGAGGGAGTACTCGGAAGCGTCCGCAGTGCGAACCTCGACGAGATGACGGCGCGGAGTGGTTCCGGCCTTCTCGAAGTGTCCGGCGAGGGGCTTGGTGACCTTGCGCGGGTCAATCGCACCGAAACCGATCTGGATGGCGTTGTAGCCATCGGTGGCCTGGTCGCGCAGCTGGGTGACAACGTTGGAATCGGCCTTGACGACGGTAACCGGCACGAACTTGCCGTTCTCGTCCCAGACCTGGGTCATGCCAAGCTTGGTGCCCAGCAGGCCCTTCACCTGGCGCTCGAATGTGGTAGTCATTGGGATGCGATCCTCTTTACAGCTTGATTTCGATGTTCACGTCTGCCGGCAGGTCCAGGCGCATGAGCGAGTCAACGGCCTTGGGCGTGGGGTCGACGATGTCGATCAGCCGCTTGTGCGTACGCATCTCGAAGTGCTCGCGGCTGTCCTTGTACTTGTGCGGCGAGCGGATTACGCAGTACACGTTCTTCTCGGTGGGCAGCGGCACGGGGCCGACAACCGTCGCACCAGCACGCGTCACCGTCTCAACAATCTTCCGAGCCGAGGAGTCGATGACCTCGTGGTCATACGACTTCAGCCGGATGCGGATTTTCTGTCCCGCCATCTGTCGGACTCTCTTTCTTCAAGTACTTCCCTGTGTAGGAGTCTCTGGGGACTCCTCTGTATGGCGTCTTCTGGCAGAAACCGGGCGATGCGAACGGCGTTGCGATCGTCTCGCTCCAGCCATTCCGGCGTTCGATTCCTGGCGCCGCCTCACACGAACTGAATCCGGCATTCCCGGGTTCCTCAATCCGTTGAAGCACCGACCCCCGCACTCGGGCGTGTCGCGAAGTGTTCGCGCACGACATTCCAGAGTCGTTCGGACCGGGTCATTTTGGGCTTGGACGGAACTGCCCCGCATCCCTGGGATTCGGGCAGGTCAACGCCGACAAGCGCTTGAACAACGTTGTCTATCCTGCCAGAGGCTCGCGAGAAGGCGCAAGCCCGGACCGGCGAAGTGGCGAAAGACACTCCGGTGGCGGCACGGCGGCCCCTGCCTGTTCTCGGTCAGGGGCCGCCGTGCCTCGGACCGTCCGCGTCGGACGTCATAGCGAAGCAGTCAGAACACGCTGATCCACGGTACATGTCCGATTCTGAGGCTGTTGTCGTCGTAGTCGCCTTCCTGTTGGTCCTCGACCCAGGCGGCTACCAGCACATTGAACTCGGCGTGCAGGAAAGGAGGGTTGACGAAGTATCTCAGCGGTATGTCGATACTCTGCCCCGGTCGGAGCTCCCCGCGGCACGTGTACTTGTACTTGGCGCCGGATTGGTTCGTGGTGTCGGTCCACATCACGCTCGGGTTGGTGGTTCCCGCCTTGAGCCGGCCCGGCGCCGAGGACGCCCTGTCATTTCCGTAGTCTCGGATGATGATCTCGACGCTGCCGCTCGGGTCGACGGCGGTCAACCGACCGACGTTCGTGATACGGATCGATGGAGGCAGCGAGCCTCGCGCTGCGATCCTGTGTCCCCTGGGCCCCCTGTAGACGGGAACCTCGTCCTTCGGCCGCCAATGATCCAGATCGTATGGGGGATCCACGACGTCGACGGCCAGGTCGGTCTTCATGCTGCTCGCGACCGCGGGTACGGCATTCGCCGTGACGAGCACGGGCACGGCCCAAGCGGCCGACCCCACGAGGGTCCGCCGCCTGAGCCGGGTATGGCGGGGTTCTGCCATATTCCCCATGTCGACTAGAACCTTTGCGCGTCGACGAGACGGTCCATGTTCCGCTCGGCGAGGGCGGTGATCGTCACGAAGGGATTGACCCCGATCTTGGCGGGAATCAACGAACCGTCCATAACGAACAAACCGGGCACGCCCTTGACTTCGCCCTGCAGGTCGGTGGCCTCCCCCAGCACCGCTCCGCCCAGCGGGTGGTACGTGAAGTAGTCCGAGAACGTCTTGTGCTTCTCGAACAAATCGGAGCGGTATCCGGTCCCCGGGTTGGCCCGGTTGATCCGATCGAAGAACTTCTGGGCCGCACGCACCGAAGGCTCCGCGTGGCTCGGCCCCCAGTCCAAGAACATCTTCTGGCTGCCGCGGTTCCAGGTGAAAGTTCCCGTGTGCGGATTGTTCGTGAGGGCCAGGTAGACGCCAGTCCTGAGGTCGATGCCTGCCGGGAACGGAGCGATCTCGGCGAACACCGAGTCCGTGGAGTCGTCCCAGTTGGACAGGCCCATGACCGGGATCGTGGACTGGCGCCACCCGGACCGAGTCCTGAGTCTGCGCGCGAGCATGGTATTGCCGTTCGGGCCCCAACCTCGGCCAATGGCATCCGGCAACCCGTTGATGGTGCCCTCCCCCTGAGCGGAGAGAAGCAGTCGGGTGGTGCCGATCGACCCAGCGGCCAGGACCACACGGTCGTACTCCCGAGTCCGGTTCTCAATGAGATTCCCGTTGAAATCGATGGTCTTGGTCTGGAGCCGGAAGGCCCCTTCCGGAGCGCGCTCGATGGATCGCACCTCGGTCATCGGAATCACGTTGACCCGACCCGTGGCCAGAGCTTCCTTCAGGATCGTCTTGGGCAGGGAATTCTTGCCGTAGTCGTTGCCGAAGATGACCTGCTTGTCGAGTGCCGATCGCGGCACCTGGCCATAGACTTCCTTGCGCATGTAGTCGAAGTCGTACACGTTCGGGACCATGACATGGCCGATGCCGGCCCGCTTGGCCTGGTCGGCACTGACCCTGGCGAACTGGTACCAGGGCGAGTTCATGACCACGTCCATCGCGGGATCGTTGACCCGCAGGCCGCTGTTCGCACGCGGGAAGTACACGTTGTACATTTCCTCCGCATCGACCTGCGGCAGAACCTTCTCGAAGAAGGAACGACGCGGAGTCACGGCCATGCCGCCGTTGACCAGGGAGCCGCCGCCGATGCCCCGCCCCACGTAGACCTTCATGTTGGCGAAGTATTCGATGTCCAGTGCACCTGCGCCCCGGTCAATGCGCCGGTTGACCAGGTCCATTCCGCCCAGATAGCTGAAAGGCATGTCGGTGCGGGTCTTGAACCACATGGAACGGGCGGACGGCGAGGTCATCGTCGTGAAAATCCGGCCCTTGATGGGGCTCATCTTTTCCCAGTCCGTGCCCATCTCGATGAGATCGACCTGCTTGCCCGCCTGCGCCAACTTCCGCGCGGCGACCGCTCCCCCGTATCCGGAGCCGATGATGGCGATCCGGTTGGAGCCCCCGGTGGCCACGGCCGGCTGTCCGGAAACGGCGTCGGCAGGTGCGGCGGCCGCGGCGATGGCCGAAGCCTTGAGAAGAGTTCTGCGAGTTATGTTGAACGACATAGTTCCACCCTTTGAAGTGCGAGTAATAGGTGAACCTCGTAAGAAACGAGTCGCTCTTATTTTATACATTTCTCGAATTCTTCACCCGAAAATTTCCGAGCGGAACCCCTCTCCCGCCGGCGCCGAATCCGCATGGGGACGCTATTCTCTGGCCGTCACGCATATCTCTGCGGCAGAATCCAACCGGTTTCGGAGGCAAGGTTTGCACCATTTTCCGAGGTGACCGAGAAAAAGGATAGAAAAGCAAAAGAAAGGGCCCCGGCAAAAGCCGGGGCCCTTTCGGACGGTAGTCAGCGCGGTGTCATGCGCCGGCCGTCGGGATCACAAAGAAATGTTACTTGGTGATCTTGGTAACGCGACCCGAACCAACGGTGCGGCCACCCTCACGGATGGCGAAGCCGAGTCCGTCTTCCATAGCGATGGGCTGGATCAGCTCAACGCTCATCTCGGTGTTGTCACCGGGCATGACCATCTCGGTGCCCTCGGGCAGCGTGATGACGCCGGTAACGTCCGTGGTGCGGAAGTAGAACTGCGGACGGTAGTTCGAGTAGAACGGGTTGTGACGGCCGCCCTCGTCCTTGGAGAGGATGTAGACGTTCGCCTCGAAGTTGGTGTGCGGGGTGATCGAACCCGGAGCAGCAACAACCTGACCACGCTCGACGTCGTCACGCTTGAGACCACGCAGGAGCAGGCCACAGTTCTCGCCGGCCCACGCCTCGTCGAGCTGCTTGTGGAACATCTCGATACCGGTCACGGTGGTCTTCTGGACCGGACGGATGCCGATGATCTCGACGTCCGAGTTGAGGGCCAGGGTACCGCGCTCCGCACGGCCGGTCACGACGGTGCCGCGGCCGGTAATCGTGAAGACGTCCTCGATCGGCATGAGGAACGGCTTGTCCTTGTCGCGAACCGGGTCCGGGATGTAGTCGTCGACTGCCTCCATGAGGTCCTCGATCGACTTGACCCACTGCTCGTCGCCCTCGAGCGCCTTGAGAGCGGAGACGCGCACGACGGGAGCCTCGTCACCGTCGAACTCCTGCGAGGACAGCAGTTCGCGGACCTCCATCTCGACGAGGTCGAGAAGCTCTTCGTCCTCAACCATGTCGGCCTTGTTCAGCGCAACGATGAGGGTGGGGACGCCGACCTGGCGCGCGAGCAGAACGTGCTCACGGGTCTGGGCCATCGGGCCGTCGGTTGCGGCAACCACGAGGATCGCACCGTCCATCTGAGCGGCACCGGTGATCATGTTCTTGACGTAGTCAGCGTGACCCGGGGCGTCGACGTGAGCGTAGTGACGCTTGTCGGTCTGGTACTCGATGTGAGCAATGTTGATGGTAATGCCGCGCTGGCGCTCCTCGGGAGCGGCGTCGATCATACCGAAGTCCTGCTGCTCGTTCAGGTCCGGGAACTTCTTCGCGAGAACACTGGAGATCGCAGCAGTCAGAGTGGTCTTACCGTGGTCGACGTGACCGATGGTACCAATGTTGACGTGCGGCTTGGAGCGCTCGAACTTTGCCTTAGCCACTATGTTCCTCCTAGAACGTTTGATGGAAACTTGCGCTGGCTTTCTGCGCAGTCCGTGGTTGAAGACGGATTCCTGATCAACAATAACGGAAAATTCATCCCGCACGAAAACCAGCGCAAGTTTCTAGGCTTTGATTATTTGGATGGGAAGGCGGCCCGGAAGAGCCGCCGTGCGGAGATCTACTCCCCGCGGCTCTTCTGGATGATCTCGTCGGCAACTGCCTTCGGGACCTCTGAATAGCTGTCGAAAGTCATCGAGTACACCGCACGTCCCTGCGTCCTCGAACGCAGGTCACCGATGTAGCCGAACATCTCGGACAGCGGAACCAGGGCTGTCACCAGCTTGACGCCGGCGACGTCTTCCATGGCCTGGATCTGTCCACGGCGCGAGTTCAAGTCGCCGATGACATCGCCCATGTACTCCTCGGGAGTACGGACCTCGACTGCCATCAGCGGCTCGAGCAGCACCGGGTTGGCGCGACGAGCGCCTTCCTTGAACACCATCGAACCGGCAATCTTGAAGGCCATCTCGGAGGAGTCGACGTCGTGGTAGGCGCCGTCCACCAGGGTGGCCTTCACGCCAACCACTGGGTATCCCGCGAGGATACCGAGCTGCATCGCACCCTGGATGCCGGCATCCACCGAAGGAATGTATTCGCGGGGCACGCGGCCACCGGTGATCTTGTCCTCGAACTCGTAGAGCTCTTCGGAATCGAGAGCGATCGGCTCGAAATCGACCTGCACCTTCGCGAACTGACCGGAACCACCGGTCTGCTTCTTGTGGGTGAAGTCGACCTTCTCGACGGCCTTCTTGATCGTCTCGCGGTAGGCAACCTGCGGCTTGCCGACGTTCGCTTCGACGCGGAATTCGCGCTTCATGCGGTCGACCAGCACGTCGAGGTGGAGCTCGCCCATGCCGCCGATCTCGGTCTGACCGGTTTCCTCGTTGAGGGAGACCGTGAAGGTCGGGTCCTCGGCCGAGAGCTTCTGGATCGCGGTCGACAACTTCTCCTGGTCACCCTTGGTCTTGGGCTCGATGGCCACGTAGATCACGGGCTTCGGGAAGGTCATCGACTCGAGAACGATCGGGTTGGCCTGGTCGCACAGCGTGTCGCCGGTCGTGGTCTCCTTGAGACCGATCGCGGCGTAGATGTGACCGGCCTGGATCTCCTCCACCGGATTCTCCTTGTTGGAGTGCATCTGGAAGAGCTTGCCGATACGTTCGCGACGACCCTTGGTCGAGTTCTGAACCTGCTGGCCCGAGGTTGCGATGCCGGAGTACACGCGAATGTAGGTCAGCTGCCCGTAGAACGGGTGTGCGGCCACCTTGAAGGCCAGAGCCGAGAACGGTTCGTCCTTCGCCGGCCGGCGGACCAGCTCGGTTTCTTCGTTCCTCGGGTCGTGACCGACCATCGGGGGCACGTTCAGGGGGGACGGCAGGTAGTCGATGACAGCATCGAGCATGGGCTGCACGCCACGGTTCTTGAACGCCGAACCACAGAAGACCGGGTAGGCCTCGTTGGCGACGGTCAGAGCACGCACACCGGCCTTGAGCTCGTCGATCGTGATCTCTTCGCCCTCGAAGTACTTCTCCATGAGTTCCTCGGAGGACTCCGCGACCTGCTCGACGAGCTTGTCACGGTACTCCGCGGCACGTTCCTGAAGCTCCTCCGGGATTTCGCGGATCTCGTAGGTCGCACCCAAGGAAACATCGCCCTTGGCGTCGCCGGGCCAGACGTAGGCCTTCATCTCGAGAAGGTCGATGACGCCGACGAAGTCGCTCTCGGCACCGATCGGCAACTGCATGACGAGCGGGGTCGCACCCAGACGCTTCACGATGGTGTCGACGGTGAAGTAGAAGTCCGCGCCCAGCTTGTCCATCTTGTTGACGAAGCAGATGCGGGGCACCTCGTACTTGTCGGCCTGACGCCAGACAGTCTCGGACTGCGGCTCAACGCCCTCCTTGCCGTCGAAGACGGCAACGGCGCCATCGAGCACGCGCAGGGAACGCTCCACCTCAACGGTGAAGTCGACGTGGCCCGGGGTGTCGATGATGTTGATCTGGGTGTCTTTCCAGAAGCACGTCGTCGCCGCGGAGGTGATGGTGATGCCGCGTTCCTGTTCCTGGGCCATCCAGTCCATCGTGGATGCACCGTCGTGGGTCTCACCGAGCTTGTGGTTGATGCCGGTGTAGTACAGGATGCGTTCGGTAGTGGTGGTCTTGCCGGCATCGATGTGGGCCATGATGCCGATGTTGCGGACCTTGTTCAGGTCGGTAAGCACGTCAAGTGCCACGATGTTTCCCTTTCAGGTGGATCGACCATCGGGCCCGCCGGACAGCGGCGGGCCCACAGGAAGAAATTACCAGCGGTAGTGGGCGAAGGCCTTGTTGGACTCGGCCATCTTGTGGGTGTCCTCGCGACGCTTCACAGCGGCACCGAGACCGTTGGAGGCATCCAGGATCTCGTTCATCAGGCGCTCGGTCATGGTCTTCTCGCGGCGGAGCTTCGAGAAGCCCACGAGCCAGCGGAGGGCGAGAGCGGTCGCGCGTCCGGAACGGACCTCGACCGGCACCTGGTAGGTGGCGCCGCCGACGCGGCGGGAACGAACCTCGAGCGAAGGCTTGATGTTGTCCATCGCCTTCTTGAGGGTGGTCACTGCGTCGGTGCCAGTCTTCTGGGCGACGCCGTCGAGCGCGCCGTAGACAATGCGCTCGGCGGTGGACTTCTTGCCGTCCTGCAGAACCTTGTTGATCAGCTGAGTCACAAGGGGCGACCCGTAGACGGGGTCGACGACGAGCGGACGCTTGGGAGCGGGGCCCTTACGAGGCATTACTTCTTCTCCTTCTTCACGCCGTAGCGGGAACGTGCCTGACCGCGGCCCTTGACACCCTGGGTGTCGAGAGCGCCGCGAACGATCCGGTAACGAACACCGGGGAGGTCCTTCACACGACCGCCGCGGACGAGCACGATGGAGTGCTCCTGCAGGTTGTGGCCCTCACCGGGGATGTATGCCGTGACCTCGACGCCGCCGTTGAGCTTGACGCGAGCAACCTTGCGCAGAGCAGAGTTCGGCTTCTTGGGGGTAGTGGTGTAGACGCGGGTGCAGACACCGCGCTTCATGGGGCTGCCCTTGAGAGCGGGCGCCTTGGTCTTCACGACCTTGGGAGTCCGGCCCTTCCGGACCAGCTGCTGAATTGTAGGCACTGTTGAGTTCTCCGTTTGATCTTGGCCCTCACCAAGGAGGGCCTTGAAATGTATGCCTCGTGCGGTGCGACCGCGCTGAGAGCACTGATAAACCGGTCTAGCGTTTTCGAGAAATGGGCACGGTTAACCGATGGCATTTTGGCACAAAAAAATAAAAAGTGTGCCAGAGGACCGTATCCATACCTGCCATTGATTCCGAAGCCCGCCTCTGTCGCATACCGTGGCGGTCTTCCCGACCTGCGCCAACAGACCTTCAGCGGTCCGTCGAACGGGGTCACAAGCCTTCGCGCACAGCACACTCGCACTGAGACTGAGTACTTCGACATCAACGATACCCCAGAATCGGCCCGTTGGCGAATGACTGTGAGGCACGCGACGACTGGTCCCTCCGCGTCAGGACGGCAGACTCAGCCCGGCCCCGGACCGATAGGCGTGGCCGATGCGGAGGGCCGTCTCCCTGAGCCTCGGCAGGATCTTCTCCTTGATCTTGTCGGCTCGGGCATTCTCCGTGCCGACCCGCATCGAGACGTTGACGGCGGCAATGTGGCGGCCCTTGGCGTCCGTCACCGGGGCGGCTACCGATCGCAAACCCATTTCGAGTTCCTGGTCCACGATCTCCCACCCGCGTTCCCGGACCCGCAGGATGCGCGCACGCAGCTCGTCGATATCGGTGACCGTGTGCCCCGTCAGCTCTTCGGGTTCCTGCCGCTCGAGGTACGCCTCGAGCCGTTCTTCGTCCAACCCCGCGAGCAGGACCCGGCCCATCGACGTCGCGTGGGCGGGAAAACTGGTCCCGACGCTGATCGCCACGTGCATGATGCGCCGGGCATGGACCCGAGCGACGTAGATGATGTCGTCGCCCTCGAGGACCGACATCGAGGTGGACTCCCCCACCCGCCCGGAGAGTTCCCTCAGGTGCGGATACGCAAGATCCGGCAGGGACAGGCTGGACAAATACGAATACCCGATGCCCAGGACCGTCGGGCTCAGCCGAAAGACCTTGCCGTCCGCGTGGACGTATCCGAGTTCCACGAGAGTGTGGAGGAATCTGCGGGCCGTGGCTCTGGTCAGCCCGGTTTTTTGGGCCACCTCGGACAGGGACATGCTGGCGTGGTCGGCGTCGAAGGCCCGCAGCACGGAAATGCCGCGCGCCAGGGACTGGACATAGGCTTCGCTCATCGGGTGCCCGTCGTGGTTCCGGCACCGGAAGTGTTGCCCGTGCCCTCGGTGTCCAGCGGGCCCTGCAAGTCCACGTCGAGCTCACGGGCGAGGTCCTGCGCGTCGATGCCGAAGGTCTCCCGGACGTGGACGACGCCGTCGGCCAATTCGAACACCGCCGCATCCGTGTAGACACGGGACACGCATCCGACCCCGGTCAACGGGAAATCGCACTCACGGACCAATTTCGGGGTGCCGTCCTTCGACCGCAGGTTCATCATCACGAACGTCTGCTTCGCGCCGATGGCCAGGTCCATCGCCCCGCCGACCGCAGGGATGGCTCCCGGTGCCCCCGTGGACCAGTTCGCGAGGTCACCGTTCTGGGCGACTTGGAATGCACCGAGAACACAGATGTCCAGGTGACCTCCCCGCATCATCGCGAACGAATCGGCGTGGTGGAAATACGAGGTTCCTGGCGTCTCCTTGACCGGGATCTTTCCAGCATTGATGAGATCGGGATCGATGTCCTCGTCGTGGGCCTGGGGACCCATACCGAGCATCCCGTTCTCGGTGTGAAGAGTTACACCGTGCTCGGGATCCAGGTAGTTCGAGACTTTGGTCGGTTGACCGATGCCGAGATTCACGAAGGCCCCCGCGGGGATGTCTTCGGCAACCAATCGGGCCATGGCCTCACGGTCCAGGGCATTGTCACTGGTGCGAGGAGTCGTGCTGAGCGCGCTCATGAGTCCTGGCCTTTCGTCGATGCTTCCGGAATGTTCACGACCGTGTCCACATAGATTCCGGGGGTCGCCACGGCCTCCGGGTCCATGTCTCCGGCGGAGACCCTGCGGGAGACCTGAACGGTCGAATGGCTTGAAGCGGCCGCCATGATCGGGCCGAAATTCCGCGCCGTCTTCCTGTAGGTCAGGTTGCCGACGTCGTCGCTCGTCCAGGCCTTGGTCAACGCGAAGTCCGCCCGAAGAGGGTACTCGAGGACGTAGTGGACGCCGTCGATCTCCCTGGTTTCCTTGCCCTCGGCCAGCTCCGTGCCGTATCCGGTCGGGGTGAAGAAGGCCCCGATCCCCGCTCCGGCGGCGCGGATCCGCTCCGCCAGATTTCCCTGCGGCACGACTTCGAGCTCGATCTCCCCCGCCCGGTACTTCTCGTCGAAATGCCACGAATCCGACTGCCGCGGGAAGGAGCAGATGATCTTCCTGACCCGACCCAGGGCGATCAGGCGCGCCAATCCGACGTCACCGTTTCCCGCGTTGTTGTTGACCACCGTGAGTCCGGTCGCCCCTTGGTCGATCAGGGCGTCGATCAGCTCCACCGGTTGGCCGGCGACCCCGAATCCGCCGATCATGACCGTCGAATCGTCCGTAATCCCTCGAACGGCCTCTTCCGCGCTCGTCACGAAGTTCACCACTGGCCTCTCACCTTCCTTCTTCGTTCTCGAGCACCACGGCCAGGCCCTGACCGACGCCGATGCAGATCGCGGCCACGCCCCATCTGGTGCCTGAGGCCTTCATGGAGCGGGCCAGGGTGCCGAGGATCCTCGTTCCCGAGGCTCCGAGCGGGTGCCCGATCGCGATAGCGCCACCGTGCGGATTGACGATCTCCGGATCGATGCCCCATGCGTCGATGCACGCGAGGGACTGCGCGGCGAAAGCCTCGTTGAGTTCGACGGTGCCGACGTCGTCCCAGGTGATCCCGGCCCGTTCCAGGGCACGATTCGCTGCCTCGACGGGGGCATAACCGAAATATTGTGGCTCGTTGGCGGCCACGCCCCGGCCGGCAAGACGCGCCAGCGGATCGAGGCCAACCGTCTCCGCGGCCTTCTCACTGCCGAGCAGGGCCGCGGAGGCGCCGTCGTTCAAGGGCGACGAATTGCCCGCGGTGACCTGACCGTTGTCCTTGCGGAACACCGTACGCAGGCCTGCAAGAGTCTCTGGCGTGCTGTCCGGCCGCATCGACTCGTCGCGCTCCAGGTCCGTCCCGGGGACCTGTTCGACCAGGTCGTCGTAGAAACCGGAGGACCAGGCCTCGGCTGCCAACCGATGCGAGCGGGCGCTGAACTCGTCCATGGCCTCGCGCCGCACACCGTACTTCTCGGCCAAGCGCTCGGTGGCCTCGCCGAGAGAAACCGTCCAACGATCCTTCATCTCCGGGTTCACCAGCCGCCAGCCCAGGGTCGTGGACGCCAGGTTCAGGTCCCCCGCGGGGAAAGGCTTGCTGGTCTTCGGCAGAACCCACGGTGCCCGGGACATGGACTCCACGCCGCCCGTGACGACGACGTCGGCCTCGCCCAGGCTGATGGCCCGGCTCGCCTGGATCGCGGCATCGAGCGAGGATCCGCACAACCTGTTGATCGTGGTCCCGGGCACCGATTCCGGCAGGCCCGCGAGGAGGGTCGCCATGCGTGCCACATTGCGGTTTTCCTCCCCCGCGCCGTTGGCGTTTCCGAGGAAGACTTCATCGACCGACTCGCCGGCGAGACCAGGGGCGCGTTCGACGATGCGACGAACCACGAAGGCCGCCAAGTCATCGGGGCGCGTGCCGGAGAGCCCGCCGCCGTATTTGCCGAAGGGCGTCCGGACCGCGTCGTAGACGTACGCGGGATGCAACTCGTTCATGGGTTCCTTCCGGAGGGGTTGTTGTCGTGACTCTGAATTCAGAGGTCGCCCAGATCGTCCAGGACCGACTGGGCCCGGGAGAAGGCGGTATTGGCGGCAGGGACACCGCAGTAGATCGCGGATTGGAGAATGATCTCCTGGATCTCGGGAATCCCGACGCCGTTCCTGCGCGCGGCCTTGATGTGCATGTCGAATTCCTGCCAGTGACCGAGGGCGATCATGGCCGTCAGGGTGATCGCGCTGCGCGTCTTCCGGTCCAGCCCGGGGCGGGTCCAGATTTCTCCCCAGGCGTATCGGGAAATGAGGTCCTGGAACGGTGCGGTGAACTCCGTGGTCCGGGATTCGGCACGGTCCACGTGCTCGTCCGAGAGGACCTCCCGGCGCACTGTCATGCCTTCTTCCTTGACCCTGGACCGAGGTGCAACGGGGTCGGGAAGGGCCGGCCATTCCGTCCCAGAGGCCGCATTCTCCGACCGAACGTCGGACGACCCACCGGACCGGCCGTCGTCGGGAAGGAAGAACGCGGCGATCTCCCGGGCGGTATCTTCGGGACGTTCCGCGGGGAGGAGATGGGCGGCATCGTCGAAGACCACGGACGCGGACTGTGCGACGCCGTCGGCCACCTGCTGGAGACTTTCCGGGGGCGTTGCCACATCGTGCGCACCAGCCAGGGTCAGCACCGGGACCGAAATCTCGCCCAGACGATCACGCAGATCACATCGTGACAGGGCCCGGCACACCAGGCCGTAGTCGTTCCGATCGGCTTCCTGGAGGCTGTGGAGGAGCTCGGTTGCAATGACGCGCTGCCGTTCCAGGAAACCGGGCGCGAACCATTTCTCCGCGGATCCGATGACCTGCGTGGGTGTCCCGGAGGTTTCGACCAGTTCGGCCCGTTCGATCCACCCGGCGCGCTCCCCGATCTTGGCACCCGTGCAGATCGCGGCCACGGCCTGTACGGCGTCGGGATGAGCGAGGGACAGGGCAAGCCCCACGGCACCCCCGACCGAGACCCCCGCGTAGAAGTACTTCTTGTCCGGGGTGCCGCGCTCCTGGCGAAGACGATCGGCCAGGCGGTGCACGCCCTCCGCGAGATCCTCGACATCGAATTCGTCCGCGACCACGCTTCCGCGACCGTGCCCGGGAAGCTCCCATCCGATCAGCTCGAAGCGATCCTTCAGGTGAGCCGCGGCCGGCGCCCACAGCGGAGTCACGGCGGTGCCCAACGAGGGTCCGAGAATCAGAAGCGGCTTGTCCTGGCGGGCGTGGTCCTCGGGCTGCGAGCCCGTGAGGTTGTCCCCGAGTGCGACGGGAGTCAGGTCCGGTACGGTCATTTCTTCTCCTTCGCGTTCTTCCAACGGCGTGCGGCCGCTCGGGCCTGGTCTGCACTGTTCCCCGTCCCCGGGGAGCCGGCCGTTTCGACGGGATCCTGGCCGAGATGGGACCTCATGGCTTGGGCATCCACCTCGAGGCCCGCGAGCATTTCGGCCGTCATCGTGGACGCGATGATGCTGTGCCGGGCGGCAGTACGAATCGGTTCCCACTCCAGGTGCCAGGCCAGGTCCGATCGTTCCTCGACCGCGAGGGCCTCGGACTCGAGCAGTTCGCCGATGGCCCGAGCACAGGCGACCGCCGAGCGACGGACAAGGATCGACATGCTCGGATTGCGCTTGTGCGGCATCGACGAGGATCCCCCTCGCCCCTTCGCCGCCGGCTCTGCGAGTTCGGCGATCTCGTTGCGGGATGAGATCACGACGTCGCCGGCGATCTTGCCGCACGCGGTGGCTGCCCTCGCGAGCGGCTCAACGGCGTCGATCAGAGGCCGACGCCGCGTGTGCCAGACCTGTTCGGAGGCCGGGGCATTGAGCCCCAACCGCTGGGCCCACATGAGCCCCAGCCGATCGGGAACTGGCATGCTGAGCCCGTCGTCGTTCGAGCTCCCCGCGAGATCGAGCACGGCCGCGTTCGTCCCGGCGGCCCCTCCCCCTGACACCGGGAGCCACAAACGATCCGGGTCCGTCGCGGCATGGGCCGCCGCCACGGCATCCAGCCAGCGTCCCGCCCGAGCCCCGAAGGTCGTGGGGAGGGCGCGCTGACCGAGAGTCCTCGCGGCCATGGGGGTCTCGGCGTGCGATGAGGCGAGCCCCTCGAGCTCGTCCGCCGCGGACCCGAGAGCCTCGTGAACGGCCCCGAGCGAATCACGAACCAGCAGCATGAGCGCGGTGTCCATGACGTCCTGGCTCGTCAGCCCCCGGTGCACGAGCTCCCGGGCGGCGTCCTGCCCGCCGTCAGGGTCCGAGACCTCAGCTTTGAGGCGCCGGACCAGACCGATCACGGGGTTGCCTCCGCCCTCGGCCTCCGAGGCAATCTCCACAAGGATTTCGTCCCCCACGGTGTCGAGGACCGAAGCCACCCGCACCGCGGTCGGTGCATCCGCGCACCCCAGGTCGGCCTGGGCCAGAACCCAGGCCGATTCGGCTCGGACGAGCGCGCGCGCCACGGCGGCGTCGCCGATCACGGGCTCGGCCCGCTGACCGCCGGGGACCAGGAGATCGGTGAAAACCATGACTAGCTCTCGATCCCGGGGTAGGCCAAGAAGACCGTCTCCCGGTCGCCCTGGAGACGGATGTCGTGGTGCAGGGAGCCGTCGTCGAGGCGTGTCGCGATCATGGTCCGGCGGCGCTCCGCAGGAAGCGAGGCCAGCAAGGGATCGTCCGCCAGAGCCTGCTCGTCGTCGGGCAGGTAGACGCGGGTGAAGAGCCTGTTGAGCAGTCCGCGCGCGAAGATCACCATCAGGAAGTACGGCGCGTGGCCCTGTCCCGGTGCGCCCGGTTCGAGGGTCGTGAAGCTGTAGGTGCCCAACCGGTCGACGGCCTGACGGCCCCACCCGGTGAAGGTGTACCCGTCCCGGTTCAGTGAACCGGTTTCCTCGGGTATCCGCCCCTGCGGATCCGCCTGCCAGATTTCGAGCATCGCGTCCGGGATGACATCACCTGCGCCGTCATACACCTGCCCGTGAAGTCGTGACGCCTCCGGGTGGGCGCGGCTCACGAGCTCGGGCCCTCCCCGATAGGGCAAGCCCACCTCCTCGTGCGCGTTCGCGTAGCCGAAGAAGGGGCCGATCGTCTGTCCCGGCGTCGGGGTCAGGTCGGCGGGCGGGTTCTCGACGGTCCGACCACGGCTGACGGGGGTTCGTAGTTCTTCGCGTGCCATCAGTTCTCATCCTCCGGTTCCATCCAGGTGCGGTTGCTCCCGCCCAGCACGATGTCCCAGGTGTAGCCGAGCAACCACTCGTGCTCGGACACGTCGTGGTCGTACGAGGCGACCAGTCTCTCCCGGGCCTTGGGATCGACGATCGATTGGTAAATCGGGTCAAGGGCAAAGAGCGGGTCACCCGGGAAGTACATCTGGGTGATCATCCGCTGCGTGAAATCCGTCCCGAACAAGGAGAAATGCACGTGGGCAGGGCGCCACGCGTTGCGGTGGTTCTTCCAGGGGTACGGACCGGGCTTGATGGTCGTGAATTCGTAGGAACCGTCATCACCGGTCAGGCAGCGGCCGACGCCGGTGAAGTTGGGGTCCAACGGTGCCGGGTGCTGATCTCGTTTGTGGATGTAGCGTCCGGCCGCATTGGCCTGCCAGATCTCAACGAGCTGGTTCCTGACGGGGCGGCCCGCGGAGTCCATGACACGACCGCGGATCTTGATGCGCTCCCCGATCGGTTCTCCCCCGCCCTGAACCGTCAGATCCGATTCCAGGTCGTGGACATCGCGGTGGCCGAACGCCGGAGAGGTCAGCTCGATCAGTTCCGGGTCCGTGTGGTGCGGGTCCTTGGTCGGGTGCCGCAGCACCGAACTGCGATATGGGGCGTAGTCGAGCCGCGGTTGGCTCTCGCGGGCACCGGACACCCGGTACTGCTCCTGGTGCTGCCGGACTTCCCTGTTGATGTCTGCCTGACGGTCGGCCGCGGCGTCGGGGCCGGTCACCGTCGGCGCGGTGAAGTTCTCTTCATCCAGGTTCTTCTCTGCGTGGTCTTCGACCGCCATGTCGATCTCCTTCCGGGGCAACTGTGATGCCTGACTCGCCCCGTCGCCAATCTACCGGCAGCCCGTTCGTGATGTGACTCGATGTACGCCATGCGAACGACAACGGCCGGTCCCCTCCGTAGGGAGGGAACCGGCCGTTGTCATCGGACGCGAGGGCTCAGTGCCTCAACGCCCGCTTCGATTCTGCGGTCGAATCAGTTGCTGCCGAAGTCGTAGTCATCCAGCGGGATGGCCTGGAATTCGGCGGCCACGGAGGCGTCGTTCTCCGCCGCGTAGCTGAAGTCGCCGAACCCTGTCGAATTGGCGTACAGCTTCTCGCGTGCTTCCTCGGTCGGCTCGACGTCGATCGTGTTGTAGCGATCGAGGCCGGTACCGGCCGGGATGAGCTTGCCGATGATGACATTCTCCTTGAGCCCGACCAGCGGATCAGACTTGCCCTCCATCGCGGCCTGGGTCAGGACGCGAGTGGTCTCCTGGAAGGAGGCCGCGGAGAGCCACGAGTCGGTGGCCAGCGAAGCCTTGGTAATGCCCATGAGCTCCGGACGGCCCGCGGCGGGACGCTGCTGGTTGATCATCGCCGTCTTGTTGGCCTGCTGGAAGGCCACGGTCTCGACGAGCTCACCCGGCAGCAACGCGGTGTCACCGGACTCGATGACGGTGATCCGACGCGTCATCTGGCGGATGATGACTTCCACGTGCTTGTCGTGGATGCCCACACCCTGCGAGCGGTACACGCCCTGGACCTCGTCCACCAGGTGCTTCTGCGCCTCGCGCGGTCCGCGGATACGAAGGACTTCCTTCGGGTCCACGGCGCCCGAGACCAGCTGCTGGCCGACCTCGACGCGGTCGCCCTCGTCCACGAGCAGACGGGCACGGCGAAGGATCTGGTAAGCGATCGCCTCGTCGTCCTTGTTGTCCGGGGTGACGATGATCTTGAGGGCCTTGTCCGTGTCCTCGATGGACACGCGTCCGGCGATCTCTGAGATCGGGGCGACACCCTTCGGGGTACGCGCCTCGAAGAGCTCCTGAATACGCGGCAGACCCTGCGTGATGTCCTCCGAGGAGGCCACACCACCGGTGTGGAAGGTACGCATGGTCAGCTGGGTACCGGGCTCACCAATGGACTGGGCGGCGATAATGCCCACGGCTTCGCCGATGTCCACCAGGTTGCCGGAGGCCATCGACCGGCCGTAGCACTTCGCACACACACCCACGGCGGACTCGCAGGTCAGCACGGAGCGCACGCGCACGTTCTGGACGCCGGCCTGGTACAGCTTGCGGATCACGGCGTCGGAGACGTCGTCGCCCGCGCTGGCCAGCACGTTGTCGTTCTCGTCCTTGGCATCGACCGCGAGGATACGACCGTGGATCGAGTTCTCGACGTCCTCGTGCAGCATGACCGAACCGGTGTCCTCGTCGATCTGGACGAGCGGCAGGTTCAGGCCGCGGCGAGTCTGGCAGTCCAGCTCGCGAACGATGACATCCTGCGAGACGTCGACAAGACGACGCGTCAGGTAACCGGAGTTTGCGGTACGCAACGCGGTATCCGCGAGGCCCTTACGGGCACCGTGGGTAGCGATGAAGTACTCCAGAACCGACAGGCCCTCGCGGTAGGAGGACTTGATCGGGCGGGGCATGATCTCGCCACGTGTGTTGGCCACGAGACCACGGATACCCGCGATCTGGCGCACCTGCATCCAGTTTCCTCGGGCGCCCGAGGAAACCATGCGGTTGATCGTGTTCAGATCGGTCAGGTTCTCGCGCATGGCCTCGGCGACCTCGTCGGTCGCCTTGGTCCAGATGTCGATGAGTTCCGAACGACGCTCGTCGTCGTCGATCAGGCCCAACTCGTACTGGCCCTGGATCTCGTCCGCCTGCTTCTCGTAGCCGGCCATGATCTCGCGCTTCGCCGGAGGCGTCGCGATATCGGAGACGGCCACGGTCACGCCCGAGCGGGAGGCCCAGTAGAAACCGGTGTCCTTGAGGTTGTCCAGGGTCCGGGCGACGTCGACCATCGGGTAGTTCTCCGCCAGATCGTTGACGAGCTGGCCGAGGCCCTTCTTGTCGGCGATGCCGGTGAACCACGGGTAGTCGGCGGGGAGGGTCTCGTTGAACAGGACCTGCCCGACCGTGCACTCGACCAGGACCGGCTGGCCCTGCTCCCAGCCCTCGGGAGCTTCCCAGCCCTCGTAGGGCACGAAGTCCGTGAGCACGATCTTGACGCGCGAGTTGAGGTGGATCTCCTTGCGCTCCATGGCCATGAGGGCCTCGGCCAGGGACGAGAACGCGTGGCCCTCGCCCTTCTCGCCTTCGCGGACCGTAGTCAGGTGGTGCAGGCCGATGATCATGTCCTGCGAGGGAACCGCCACGGGGCGGCCGTCGGAGGGCTTCAGGATGTTGTTCGAGGACAGCATCAGGACGCGCGCCTCGGCCTGGGCCTCGGGGCTCAGCGGCAGGTGCACGGCCATCTGGTCACCGTCGAAGTCGGCGTTGAACGCCGAGCAAACGAGCGGGTGGAGCTGGATGGCCTTGCCCTCGACGAGCTGCGGCTCGAACGCCTGGATGCCCAGACGGTGCAGGGTTGGTGCACGGTTCAGCAGCACGGGGTGCTCGGTAATGATCTCCTCGAGAACATCCCACACCTGGGGGCGGAACCGTTCGACCATGCGCTTGGCCGACTTGATGTTCTGCGCGTGGTTCAGGTCGACCAGGCGCTTCATCACGAACGGCTTGAACAGCTCCAGGGCCATCTGCTTGGGCAGACCGCACTGGTGCATCTTCAGCTGGGGTCCGACGACGATCACGGAACGACCCGAGTAGTCGACGCGCTTTCCGAGCAGGTTCTGACGGAAACGACCCTGCTTGCCCTTGAGCATGTCGGACAGCGACTTGAGCGGACGGTTGCCCGGTCCGGTGACCGGACGTCCGCGGCGGCCGTTGTCGAACAGCGAGTCGACGGCCTCCTGGAGCATGCGCTTCTCGTTGTTCACGATGATCTCGGGGGCACCGAGATCCAGAAGACGCTTCAGGCGGTTGTTGCGGTTGATCACGCGGCGGTAGAGATCGTTGAGATCCGACGTCGCGAAGCGGCCACCATCCAGCTGAACCATCGGGCGCAGCTCCGGCGGGATCACGGGGACCGCGTCCAGGACCATGCCCAGCGGCGAGTTGTTGGTCGTCAGGAACGCGTTGATGACCTTGAGGCGCTTGAGCGCACGGGTCTTCCGCTGTCCCTTGCCGTTCTGGATGACCTCGCGCAGGGCCTCGGCCTCGGCCGCCATGTCGAAGTTCTCGAGACGGTTCTTGATGGACTCGGCGCCCATCGAACCCTCGAAGTACATACCGTACTTGTCGACCATGGAGCGGTACAGCGCCTCGTCGCCCTCGAGGTCGCTGACCTTGAGGTTCTTGAAGCGCTCGAAGACCTGGTCCATGTGGGCAATCTCGGCGTCGACGCGCTTGCGCACCTGGGCCATCTGACGCTCCGAGGAGTCGCGCAGCTTGCGCTTCTCGGCGGCCTTGCCGCCTTCCGCCTCGATGCGGGCCAGCTCTTCCTCGGTCTCCTTGGCGATCGCCGCAATGTCGGTGTCGCGCTCGGATTCGAGGGCCTTCTTGTCCTTGTCGTGCGCGGCCTGCAGGTTCGGCAGGTCGTCGTGACGGCCTTCCTCGTCGACCCACGTGATCATGTAGGCGGCGAAGTAGATGATCTTCTCGAGATCCTTCGGCGCCAGATCGAGCAGGTATCCCAGACGGGAGGGAACACCCTTGAAGTACCAGATGTGCGTCACGGGAGCGGCGAGCTCGATGTGGCCCATGCGCTCACGGCGCACCTTGGCACGCGTGACCTCGACGCCGCAGCGTTCGCAGATGATTCCCTTGAAGCGCACGCGCTTGTACTTGCCGCAGTAGCATTCCCAGTCGCGAGTGGGTCCGAAGATCCGCTCGTCGAACAGGCCTTCCTTCTCCGGCTTCAGGGTTCGGTAGTTGATGGTCTCCGGCTTTTTGACCTCACCGTACGACCAGTTTCGGATGTCTTCCGCGGTGGCCAGGCCAATCCGCATCAGGCCAAGTGAAGATTCGTTGGACATGGGGTCCTTTTCTCTCAAAAACTCGTGAAGGATCTGGGGTGGATGAGTGAGGTCTAGACTTCCTCGACCGAGCTGGGCTCGTTGTGGGAGAGGTCAATACCCAATTCATCGGCAGCCCGGAATCCTTCGTCCTCCGAGTCGCGCATTTCGATCGCATTGCCTTCGGTCGAGAGGACCTCGACGTTCAGGCACAGAGACTGCATTTCCTTGATGAGCACCTTGAAGGACTCGGGAACACCCGGTTCGGGGATGTTGTCGCCCTTCACGATGGCCTCGTAGACCTTGACGCGTCCGTGGACGTCGTCGGACTTGATGGTCAGGATTTCCTGCAGGGTGTAGGCAGCGCCGTAGGCCTCGAGTGCCCACACCTCCATCTCACCGAAACGCTGACCGCCGAACTGGGCCTTACCGCCCAGCGGCTGCTGGGTAATCATCGAGTACGGCCCGGTCGAACGCGCGTGGATCTTGTCGTCCACCAGGTGGTGCAGCTTGAGGATGTACTGGTAACCGACCGAAATCGGTTCCGGGAAGGGCTCGCCGGTACGACCGTCGAACAACAGGGCCTTGCCCGTGCTGTCGATCAGACGCTCGCCGTCGCGGTTGAGGTTCGTGTGGTCCAGCAGATCGAAGATCTCCTGCTCGTCCGCACCGTCGAACACCGGGGTCGCAACCTTGGTCGGGCCCGATTCCTTCGGGAAGTTCGGAAGGTTGTCGAGCCACTCGGGGTTGCCCTCGATCTTCCAGCCCTGCTTGGCGAGCCAGCCGGTGTGCACCTCCAGGACCTGGCCGATGTTCATACGGCCGGGAACGCCCAGCGGGTTCAGGATCACGTCGACGGGGGTTCCGTCGGCCATGAAAGGCATGTCCTCGACGGGCAGGATCTTGGAGATCACGCCCTTGTTCCCGTGACGGCCGGCGAGCTTGTCGCCGTCGGTGATCTTGCGCTTCTGGGCCACGTAGACGCGGACCAGCTGGTTGACGCCGGGAGGCATGTCCTCGTCGTCCTCGTCCCGGTCGAACACGCGGACGCCGATGACGGTGCCGGACTCGCCGTGCGGGACCTTGAGCGACGTGTCGCGAACCTCGCGGGACTTCTCACCGAAGATGGCGCGCAGCAGGCGCTCCTCCGGGGTCAGCTCGGTCTCGCCCTTCGGCGTGACCTTCCCGACCAGGATGTCACCGGCCTCGACCTCGGCACCGATGTGGATGATGCCGCGCTCGTCGAGGGCCGAGAGGACCTCTTCGGAGACGTTGGGGATGTCACGAGTGATCTCCTCGGCACCGAGCTTGGTGTCACGGGCGTCGATCTCGTGCTCCTCGATGTGGATCGAGGTCAGGACGTCGTCGGAGACCATGCGCTGCGAGAGGATGATCGCGTCCTCGTAGTTGAGGCCCTCCCAGGACATGTAGGCCACGAGCAGGTTCTTGCCGAGTGCCAATTCGCCCTGGTCGGTCGACGGACCGTCCGCGATCAGGCCGCGTGCACCCACGCGGTCGCCCTCGGAGACCACAACGCGGTGGTTGTAGCAGTTGCCGGGGTTGGAGCGCAGGAACTTCGCGATCGGGTACGACGTCGTGGTGCCGTCGTCGTTCGCGATGACGACCATGTCGGCCGAGACCTCGCGGACCACACCGGCCTTCTGTGCCAGCACGGAGTCGCCGGAGTCCATCGCGGCGTAGCCTTCCATGCCGGTGCCCACGACCGGGGACTCGGACTCGAGCAGCGGCACTGCCTGACGCTGCATGTTGGCACCCATGAGGGCGCGGTTCGCGTCGTCGTGCTCCAGGTACGGAATCAGCGACGTACCGACCGAGACCATCTGGCGCGGGGAGACGTCCATGTACTCGACGTCGCCGGCCGGCTTGGCCTCGGCCTCGCCCGAGCCATCGGCGGCGCGGCAGAGGACGTAGTCCTCGACGAAGGTCTGGTCCTCGGTCAACGGGGCGTTGGCCTGGGCAATGGTCTTGCCCTTCTCGTCGTCCGCGGTGAGGTAGACGACCTTCTCGGTCACCTTGCCGTTCGAGACCTCGCGGTACGGGGTCTCGATGAAGCCGAACGGGTTGATGCGCGCGAAGGTCGCGAGGGAGCCGATCAGACCGATGTTCGGACCTTCGGGGGATTCGATCGGGCACATGCGTCCGTAGTGGGACGGGTGCACGTCGCGAACCTCCATGCCCGCGCGGTCACGGGACAGACCGCCGGGGCCGAGGGCGTTGAGACGACGCTTGTGCGTCAGCCCGGCCAGCGGGTTGTTCTGGTCCATGAACTGCGAGAGCTGCGAGGTGCCGAAGAACTCCTTGATGGAGGCGACGACGGGTCGGATGTTGATCAGGGTCTGGGGCGTGATGGCCTCGACGTCCTGGGTCGTCATGCGTTCCCGGACCACGCGCTCCATACGGGACAGGCCCGTGCGGATCTGGTTCTCGATCAGCTCGCCGACCGCACGGATGCGGCGGTTGCCGAAGTGGTCGATGTCGTCCGTGTCGACCAGGATGTCCTGCTCGACGCCGTCGCGCTTGCCCTTGATGGACTTGCCGCCGGCGTGCAGGGTCACGAGGTAGCGGATCATCGCGACGATGTCGTCCTGGGTCAGGACCGACGAGTCGTTGTCCTCGATGGGCTTGTCCACACCGAGCTTGCGGTTGATCTTGTACCGACCGACCTTGGCCAGGTCGTAGCGCTTCGGGGTGAAGTACATGTTGTCGAGCAGCGACTGGGCCGCATCGACCGTCGGCGGCTCACCCGGGCGAAGCTTCTTGTAGATATCGATCAGCGCTTCGTCACGGGTCTCGACCGTGTCCTTCTCGAGGGTCGCACGGATCGAGTCGTACTCGCCGAATTCTTCGAGAATCTTCGCGTCGGTCCAGCCGAGGGCCTTGAGGAGAACGGTCACGGACTGCTTGCGCTTGCGGTCCAGACGGACGCCGACCTGATCGCGCTTGTCGATCTCGAGCTCGAACCATGCACCGCGCGAGGGGATGATGCGGGCGGAGAAGATGTCCTTGTCCGAGGTGCGGTCGACGGCCTTCTCGAAGTATGCGCCGGGAGAACGAACCAGCTGCGAGACGACGACGCGCTCGGAACCGTTGATCACGAAGGTTCCGGACTCGGTCATGAGCGGGAAGTCGCCCATGAACACGGTCTGCTGCTTGATCTCGCCGGTTTCGTTGTTCATGAACTCGGCCTTGACGTACAGCGGCGCCGAGTAGGTTGCGTCGCGGTCCTTGCACTCCTCCATGGAGTACTTCGGATCGGCGAATTCCGGCTCCGAGAAGGACAGGGACATCGTGCCCTGGAAGTCCTCGATCGGCGAGATCTCTTCGAAGATCTCGGTCAGGCCGGAGACGCGGGAGACGGAGTTGTCGCCCTTCTCGTCCGCCTCGGCAAGGCGCTCGATCCAGCGCTCGTTGCCGACCAGGCGGTCAAAGCTCTCCGTCTGCAGGGCCAGCAGGTTGGGAACACTGAGTGGTTCGTGAATCTTTGCGAATGAAATGCGTGAGGCGGAACCGTCGTGCGGGTTTCCCTCCGCGTGAGCGGCATCATAATTGGAGGTGCTCGAGGCGACCAAGATTGGATCCTTCCACAGACCTGTCTGTACACGAAGGCTTGCCCGGATCCACGGGGTTCACGCATTCCGGCGGGCGATCTCAAGGCGCACGAGACGCGCTCGGAGGCGAGCTGTCTCTGCGTGTCGGTGGTCGTGGTTGCCTGGAAGCGTGAGCTGGATCCATCAGTTGTACCCACCGCTATATGAAGGCACAAAAATTTAGGGAAAGCGCAAATTTTTACTCTACATGCTTTCCGGGGGTCTGTCCAGTGGGCGCCTCCGTCGAACGGAGATCAGCATTCGACGACGTTGACCGCCAGCCCGCCCAGCGAGGTCTCCTTGTATCTGTTGGACATATCGACGCCGGTCTGACGCATGGTCTCGATGACCTGGTCGAGAGACACGCGGTGCTCACCGTCGCCGCGCATCGCCATCTTGGCGGCGTTCACCGCCTTGGCCGCAGCCATCGCGTTGCGCTCGATGCAGGGAATCTGGACCAGACCGCCCACCGGGTCGCAGGTCAGCCCGAGATTGTGCTCCATTGCGATCTCCGCCGCGTTCTCGACCTGCTCGACATTGCCGCCGAGGACCTGGGCCAGACCGCCGGCCGCGATCGACGACGCCGAGCCGACCTCGCCCTGGCAACCGACCTCGGCCCCCGAGATCGACGCGCGTTTCTTGTACAAGGATCCGACCGCGGACGCCGCCAGGAAGAAGTCGATGACGGCACGCTCCTTGGCCTTGCGGCCGCCGTGACGGATCTCGGGAATGTAGTGCACGGCGTAGTGCAGCACGGCGGGCACGATGCCGGCCGCGCCGTTGGTGGGCGCCGTCACGACCCGGCCACCGAAGGCGTTCTCCTCGTTGACCGCGAGCGCGATGAGGTTGACCCAGTCGATGGAGTACTGCGGGTCCTTGTTCGGATCCTCTTCCAGAAGCTCCCTGTGCCACCGTTGGGCACGGCACCGGACCTTGAGCGCACCGGGCAGGTAACCGATGCGGGACAGCGACGAACCGATGCATTCCCTCATCACCGTGTAGATGTGGAGGATCCCGGCCTCGACCTCGTCCCGGGATCTCGCCGTCATCTCATTGGCCATTTTGAGTTCCGCGATCGAGATCCGGGCCTCGTTGGCCTGGCTGACCAGCTCCTCGGCCGAGTCGAACGGGTAGGGCACATCCGTCAGACTGTCTCCCCCGGCGGCTTCCTCGCCTTCTTCGATCACGAATCCGCCGCCCACGGAGAAATACGTCCGTTCGTCGAGCATGAGGCCGTCGGTATCGGTCGCGGTGAAGCGTATACCGTTGGTGTGGCGTTCGAGGACCGTCAGCGGGCGGAGGACCATCTCCTTCTCGCTGATGGCGACCTCCGGACCCTCGACCAGGTCATCCCGAGTCGCTTCGGACCTGACGCAGTCCGGGCCGAAACCGGCCAGCACGAGTTTTCCCGTGGCCTGGTTGTCGGCGACCATCTGTTCGGACTCGCGGACATCAATGGTCTCGGGGACCCAGCCCGCCAGCCCTTTGATGGTCGCCGACATGGTTCCGTGCCCCGCACCCGTCGCGGCGAGCGAACCGTACAGGTCGACCTTGATGCCGGCGACGTCGTTCAGGCGACCTCCCGCGATCAACTCCGTGACGAACCGGTTGGCCGCCCTCATCGGGCCGACGGTGTGGGAGCTCGACGGTCCCACCCCGATGCTGAACAAATCGAAAATGCTGATGTCTGTGGTGCTCATCATGGCTTTCCACACCTCCCCAGGTTGGTACGGCTCCGTTGCTCGCGACGTCGGTCATGCGTCTATTCGGACCGCCGGTAGAACGGGAGGTCAACGACCTCGAAGTCCTGGGTCCGTCCGCGAATGTCGACCGCGATCGTGGTTCCCGTCTCGGCGTTCCGGGAGTCGACGAAGGCCATCGCGATGGGGTGCCCCAGCGTCGGCGACGGAATGCCCGAGGTTACGGTTCCTATCTCCCGACGGTCCTCCCCCTCGCCTTCGACGAGGACCGACCCAGCGCGTGCGGGGCGCTTGGACAGTCCTTTCAGGCCGACCAGGATGCGGTGCCCCTCGTCCTGAGCCGCCGACTGGGCCTTCTCCAGGGCGTCCCTTCCGACGAACTCCTCCTTGTTCCGCAGCGCCGCGTCGACCATCTTTCCCAGTCCGGACGTGTAGGGCGAGAGCTCCGGCCCAAGTTCGTGACCATACAGGGGCATGCCGGCCTCGAGGCGGAGCGAGTCACGTGCCGCGAGACCCGCCGGCACGACGCCGCGGTCCCTGCCGGCCTCGGCCAACAGGGCCCAGAGTGCTGGAGCTGACTCATTGGGCACGTACAGTTCGAAGCCGTCCTCGCCCGTGTACCCCGTCCGGGCCAGGAGCACCTCGATGCCTCCCAGGACGGCCGGAGCGGCGGCGTAGTACTTGAGCCCGGCCAGATCGGTTCCGCCGTCAGCGAGCCGGAGGTCGTCGAGGACTTCGGCGATCACCGACGCGGCGACCGGGCCCTGAAGAGCGATGAGCGACGTTGCCGCTGTTTCCTCGTGAACGTTTGCCTCGAAATCCGTGCCCCTGACCGTGAACTCGCGCAGAACGGCGTCGGCGTTGGCCGCATTCGGAACCACGAGATACTCCTCGTCGGCCACTCGGTACGTGATGAGGTCATCGACGAGCCCGCCCCGGTCGTTGGCCATCACGGAGTACTTGGCGCGTCCGACCGCGAGCTTCCCGAACGAGGAGACCAGGGCGTGGTCCAGAAGCGCTGAGGCCTCGGGACCCGCGATGCGGATCTCACCCATATGGGACAGATCGAACAGACCCGCGGCCTCGCGAACCGCCTTGTGCTCGGCGACGTCGTTGTCGTACTTGAGCGGCATTTCCCAGCCGCCGAAGTCGGTGAAGGAAGCCCCCAACGATTCGTGCACCTCGTACAGCGCGGTCCGGCGAGGGCCTTCGGTCTCCGGAATGTAATCCTGATTCTGGATAGTCATGAACTCACTCTCTCCTTCGTGAGGGTCACTCGGCCGCGGACTCGTCGACTTCGATGTCGAAGGCCTCGATCGGCGGGCACTCGCAGACGAAATTGCGGTCGCCCGCAGCACCGTCGATGCGACCGACGGGAACCCAGTACTTGGCGCGCCGCAACCGAGCGACGGGATAACCAGCCGACGCTCGCGAGTATTCCCGGTCCCACTCGTCCGCAGTCAACACTTCGGCCGTGTGGGGAGCCATGCGAAGAACCGAGGTCTCCGCCTTCGCCCGCCCCTCGGCCACGTCCGTCATTTCTGCATGGATCTGCGCCATGGCCTCGATGAACCGGTCGAGTTCTTCCAGGTCCTCCGACTCCGTCGGTTCGACCATGAGCGTCCCCGCCACGGGGAAAGCCAGAGTGGGAGCGTGGAACCCGAAGTCGATGAGGCGCTTGCACACGTCCTCCGCGGTGATCCCGGACGATTGGGTCATCGGCCGCAGGTCCAGGATGCATTCGTGGGCCACCAGGCCCGAGGGTCCCGTGTACAGCACCGGGAAGAAGTCGTTGAGCTTCTTGGCCAAATAATTCGCGTTGAGCACCGCGACCTGCGCGGTGCTGCGCAGGCCCTCTCCCCCGGTCATCGCGATGTACATCCAGGAGATCGGCAACACGCCCGCCGAGCCGAAGAAGGCCTGGGACACGGCTTCGACCCGCTTGGAGTCCGCTCCCGATTCGGCGTCGATCTCCGCGGCGTCGCCCGGGAGGTAGGGCGCAAGCTGCGGGGCCACGGCGACCGGACCGACGCCGGGGCCGCCTCCGCCGTGCGGGATGCAGAAGGTCTTGTGCAGGTTGAGGTGGGACACGTCGCCGCCGAACTCTCCCGGCGATGCGAGGCCCACGAGGGCGTTCAAGTTGGCGCCGTCGAGGTACACCTGCCCACCGGCTTCGTGGACCAACCGGCACACTTCGGTCACGGTCTCCTCGTAGACTCCGTGCGTGGACGGATAGGTGATCATGATGCCTGCGAGCCTCTGACCGTACTTGTCGAGCTTGTCCTTCAGATCGTCGAGCAGGATCGAGCCGTCCTCGGCGGTCGCGACCGAGACGACCTGGAGGCCCGCCATGACCGCGGACGCGGCATTGGTCCCGTGGGCCGAGGCGGGAATCAGGACGATGTCCCGGTCCCCTTCCCCACGGTCGCGGTGGTAGTCACGGATCGCCTGAAGTCCCGCGTATTCGCCCTGGGATCCGGCATTCGGTTGGAGGGAGACCGCATCGTAGCCGGTGATTGCCGTGAGCCAGCGCTGGAGATCATCGATCAGCTCGAGCCAGCCCTGGGCCTGGTCTCTTGGGGCCAGCGGATGGATGTTGGCGAATTCCGGCCACGAGATCGGCTCCATCTCGGAGGCGGCGTTGAGCTTCATCGTGCACGAGCCCAACGGGATCATCGTGCGGTCCAGGGCGAGGTCCTTGTCCGCGAGCTCTCGCAGGTAACGCATCATTGACGTCTCGCTGCGGTGGCCGTGGAACACGGGGTGGGTCAGGTACTCGTCCTGGCGGAGAAGGGAAGCGGGAAGATCGAAGTCCTGCTGCGAGTCCGAACGTCCGGCGCCGAAAGCGGCCAGGACGTCGTCGAGCTGGTCGAAGGTGTGCGGCTCCCCCACGCTCACCCCGACGCGATCGTCGTCGATTCGACGCAGGTTGATGCCCTTGTCCAGAGCCGCCGCGACGACGTCGTCGGCACGTCCCGGAACCACCGCGGTCACGGTGTCGAAGAACGCGGTGTGGGCCAGTTCGATGCCGCCCGCCGCCAGACCGGCGGCCAGATACGCGGCCTTGTCGTGGATCTCCTCGGCGATTCTCCGCAGGCCTTCCGGCCCGTGGTAGACCGTATACGCGCCCGCGACCACGGCCAAGAGTGCCTGGGCGGTGCAGATGTTCGACGTCGCCTTCTCGCGACGAATGTGCTGCTCGCGCGTCTGCAACGACAAACGGTACGCCGGCCGGCCCGAGGAATCCGTGCTGACCCCGACCAGCCGTCCGGGAAGAGACCGCTCGAGGCCGCGCCGAACCGCGATGAATGCTGCGTGGGGGCCGCCGAAGAACAGCGGAACGCCGAACCGCTGGGTGCTGCCGATGGCGATATCGGCCCCCTGAGTCCCGGGCGAGACCAGCAGGGCCAGTGCCAACGGATCGGTCGCGATCGCAACCAATGCGTTGCGGGCATGCGCCGCCTCGACGAGATCGGTGTTGTCGATGACCTGGCCCTCCGAACCGATCTGCGCGGCGAGCACCCCGAACAGGTCTTCGTCGGGCAGACCGTGCGACAGATCCGCGACGACGACGTCGATGCCCAAGGTGGACGTACGACCCTCGATGATCCGGAGCGTCTGAGGAAGGAGGCGGGAGTCGACCGCGACCTTGCCGTTCTTGACCTTCCGATTGGCGCGACGCATCATCACGACCGCCTCGGCCGCCGAGGTGGCCTCGTCCAGCATCGACGCGTTCGCGATGTCCATACCGGTCAGGTCCATGACGGCGTTCTGGAAGTTGAGCAGGGCCTCGAGCCGGCCCTGCGAAATCTCCGGCTGGTACGGGGTGTAGGAGGTGTACCACCCCGGGTTTTCGAGGATATTCCGCCGCAACACGGCCGGCGTGATGGTCTCGGAGTAGCCCTGGCCGATCATCTGGACCTTGACCTGGTTGCGGTCGGCCAAGGACCTGATGCGTGCGGTGGCTTCGTGCTCGCTGAGGGCCTCCGGCAGCCCCGGCAGCTCGAGCGGTGTGCCACGGCGAATGGACCCCGGCACGGCGGCGTCGGCCAGAAAATCCAGCGAGTCGTATCCGAGTACGTCGAGCATCGAAGTGATCTCTTCGGCGCGGGGTCCGAGGTGGCGTTCGAGGAAGGACATCATCTCTCCGAGGGTGTGCTGAACTGTCCTCCCCGCTCTGTGCCTCGACCTGAGAGTTTTCGGCCGGTGCTCGCCCAACCTTGCCCCTTCGGCGGGGTCATGGGACCCCTTTCCAGAGTTGCCTCGCACTACGGTTCATTGGCCTGAGAGTTTCCCGGGGAGGGTTTGCTCCTTCGGCGCTCGGACCAGCCGAGGCTCTCCCGCAGTGCGTATGCGGCAATTGGACTTAAGTGTGCCACATCCCACGGACACGAGCGACCCGGATGCGAACGCGCTGGTGGGCGTGGCGTCGTTCGGCGGGGCGGGTGTGGCGGCCGCGGCGTCGCTCGGCGGATGGCGGGGTGAGTGAGTGTGGCGGCCGCGTCGTCGTACGGCGGGTGGAGTGGGTCTCTGCATCGTTCGGCGGCTGGGGTGGCGGCGTCGTTCGGCCGGTGGTCCGCCGGCATCCTGGCAGTGTCAGGCGGTCGGGAGGTCGAGGCGGCAATTCTGTGCGGGTTCCGGGACGAAGTGGCGGTTTTTAGCGCAGCAGCTCGCGAGGTGGCAATGGCGTGCGGATCCGAGCGCGAGGTGGCAGTGGCGTGCGTTAAACGGGCCAATTCGCGCACGAATTCGCCACCTCGCCGGAAATCTTGCACGGCATTGCCACCTCGCCGGATGCCGCGCACAAATGCGCCACCTCGGCGAAGGCCCGACGCACGAATCTGCCACCTCGTGGCGCGCCCCTGCACGAAACCGCCACCTCGCGAGTTGCGGCACACAAAATTGCCACCTCGCCGACCGCCGACGCACAAAATTGCCACCTCGAGGCTCACCCCTCCGGCCCACCACACCGATCCACCACACCGGCCCGCCACTCCGGCCCAGCGCCCGCCGCACCGACCCGTCGCCCGCGGAACCTGGCCCAGGACACATAGTGACGTTATGTTGGTCACTATGAAGACAGTAACCAGCCTGATTCCGGCCCGCCTGGACCGGCTGCCGTGGAGCAGATTCCACACGATGATCATCGTCGGCTTGGGAACGGCCTGGATCCTCGACGGCCTCGAAGTCCAGATCGTTGCCGCCAACGGTTTCGCGGAGACGCTCGACATGTCCACGGAGCAGATCACGCGCGCCGCGACGGTCTACCTCGTGGGCCAGGTCGTCGGTTCTCTGGTCTTCGGTGCCCTCACGGACCGCATCGGCCGGAAGAAGCTGTTCATCCTGACTCTGGCCGTGTACCTCGTCGGCTCCGGCATCGCGGGCCTGTCCAACTCCGTCTGGTTCCTCTACATCTGGCGGTTCGTGGCGGGCGCGGGCATTGGCGGCGAGTACAGCGCGATCAACGCGACCATCGACGAGCTGATTCCCTCCAAATACCGGGGACGCGTGGATCTGATCGTCAACGGCACGTACTGGGGCGGCGTCATGATCGGCGCGATCGCCACCATCTTCCTGCTTGATCCGGCCATATTCCCCATCGATTGGGGTTGGCGCATCGGGTTCTTCATCGGACCCGTGCTCGGGCTGATCCTCATCATGATTCGCCGCCACATCCCGGAATCTCCCCGCTGGATGCTGACCCACGGCCAGGGCGACAGGGCCGAATCAGTGGTCGAAGGCATTGAGAAGGACGTGCAGGACAAGGGCCACGAGATCCCCGCCGTGGACGAGTCCAAGGCCCTGACCATCAAACCCGAGGAGAAACTGCCGTTCAGACAGCTCGCCCACGTGTTCCTCAAGCTCTATCCCCAACGGACGGTTTTGGGCATCACGCTCATGGTCACCCAGTCGTTCCTGTACAACGCGATCTTCTTCACCTACGCGATCGTGCTCGAGACGTTCTACGGGGTGAGCCATTCCTCGGCCGGTAAGTACATGATCCCGTTCGCCCTGGGCTCGCTGCTGGGACCGATCCTCCTGGGCCGGCTCTTCGACACGATCGGCCGGCGGAAGATGATTTTCGCGACCTACGGGATTTCCGCCGTGATCCTCGCCGTTTCTGCTGTCCTCTTCTCGATCAACGTGCTGGGACCGGTGACCCACACGATCTTCTGGTGCGTCGCGTTCTTCTTCGCGAGCGCGGGTGCTTCGGCCGCCTACCTGACCGTGTCCGAGATCTTCCCCATCGAGGTCAGGGGCCAGGCGATCAGCTACTTCTTCTCGATCGCGCAGATCGCCGGCGCACTCGCCCCGGCAATCTACGGCGTCCTGATCGGCACCGGCGAGGCGCGCGGTCCTCTGGTCTGGGGTTATCTCATGGGCTCGGCGATCATGATGGCCGGCGGTCTGGTTGCCTGGTTCCTGGGTATCGACGCCGAGAACAAGGGGCTGGAAGACGTCGCCGACCCGCTGACCAAAGAGACGCCGACCGTCCCGGAAAGGTAGGGACCGTACCCGCGGTTGCCTCCCGGGGTCGCCTAATGCAGCCCGACCCAGTCGACCGTGCCGTCGTCGAGCACCTGTTCCTTCCAGATCGGGACCTCCGCCTTGATCGTGTCGGCCATGTCCTCACAGGCCCGGAACGCCGGACCTCGGTGGGCCGCCGCGGCGACCACGGTCAGGGCGGATTCCCCGATCTCGAGCGGGCCGATGCGGTGCACGGCCCACAATCGGACGTCCGGGTGCCGGGCAGAGACGCGGCCGGCGACGTCGTGCATGACGTCCACGACCTGCGGATGCGCGCTATAGGTCAGGCCCTGGACGCCGCGCCCCTGGTCGTGGTCCCGGACGACCCCGTCGAAGACCACGAGCGCACCCATCGCACGCGTCATCGTTGCGTCGCGGGCCTCGCGGGCCAGGTCCTCGAGCGGTTCTCCGATCACGTCCGCGCGCACGATGACGCCGGTCTGTTCCGCCACGTAGGCGGGATCCTGCGGATTGTCAGTGCCCACGTCGGCCCTCCAACTGGTCCAGGGCGTGCTCGTACAGGCCGCCGAGCACCGCGATGCCGTCCTTGATTCCGCCGGGAGACCCGGGAAGCGTGACGACCAGGCTCTCGCCGATGACTCCGGCGACTCCCCTGGAGAGCACGGCCGTCGGGGTCGATTCCAGGCCCTTCTGCCACAGCGCGTGCATGATCCCGGGGACTTCGTAATCCAGGCACTCGGTCACCGTCTCGACCGTCCGATCGTCCGCGTTGAGCCCCGTCCCTCCGGAGGTGAGGACGAGCCGCGGTCGTTCCTCCGGTTCCCGGACGACGTCTCCGAACGTCTGCCCGAAGCGAGCGTCCTCGACCACGACGGCGTCGGGAACCTCAAATCCCTCGGATCGAAGCCAGTCGACCAGGATTTCCCCCGAGCGGTCCTCATAGACCCCCTGCGCGGCCCGAGTCGAAGCAACCAACACCAACGCCGTGCGTTTCGTCATCGCTCCTCCTCAACAGTCCACGAACCGGACTTGCCGCCGGACTTCGCGAGAACACGGATGTCGCCGATCACGGCGTGCTTGTCGACGGCTTTGATCATGTCGTACAGGGCGAGCGCGGCGGTGCTGACCGCGGTGAGCACTTCCATCTCGACGCCGGTTGCTCCCCGCGTCCTGACCTTGGCCTCGATGCGCACGCCGTCGTCGAGACGCTCGAAATCCACCGTGATCTTGCCCAACGGCAGCGGGTGGCACAAGGGAATCAGCTCCGGGGTCTTCTTCGCCCCCATGATGCCGGCGATGCGGGCCACGGGCAGGGCATCGCCTTTCGGCAGGTCGGCCGCGTACATGAGCTCGACGACGTCGGGCCTGGTCCGAAGGACGCCGACCGCCACGGCTTCCCTGCTGGTGTCGTCCTTCCCAGTCACGTCCACCATGTGCGCGGACCCGTCCTCCCGGACGTGCGTCAGGCCTTGCTCGGTGTTCGTCATGTTTGCTCCTCGTGATGCGGGTGCGGTGCCAGTGGGTGGACGCTGACCACGTCTCCTCCGGACAGGTGACTCGCCGGTGGTACCTCGATCAGGCAGTCGGCTCCCACCGATTGTGCCAGCAGGTGAGAGCCAGCCCCACCGACGACCTCGACCGATACGGTCGCGTCCTCTCCCAGCGCGAGTCGCCCCCTGCGGAACTGGGTCTTGGCGGGAACGCCTTCGACATCGGCGGACAAGCGTGCTGCCAGGACCGTTGGTTCCGCGGCGGCGCCCCAGACCTGCGCCACCAGGGGCGCCACGAACAGGCGGAATGAGACCAAGGTGCTGACCGGATTTCCCGGCAGGGCGACCACGGGCACGCCCGCGAGCGCCGCGCAACCCTGGGGCCCGCCTGGTTGCTGTGCCACATGCCCGAACCATGCCCGGGGTCGGCCCTCCAGAACTTGTCGCACCACTTCGAAGGCGCCGTGGCTGATTCCGCCGGAGGTCACCACGAGGTCCGGGCGCCTTCGCGTCATGGCGTCGTCGAGCCTGTTTCTCAGGTCGTGCGGGTCGTCTCCCGTCACGATCCTCTGGACGACCTCGAGTCCGTGGTGTCCGGCGAGCGCCTCGAGCATCGGGCCGTTGGCGTCCGGAAGCTGCGCCTGGTCCAGGTCTTCGGACTGGGAGATTTCCTCTCCTCCGGTGCAGATCAGCACGCGCGGTCTGGCCCAGACCTCAACAGAGCGTACGTTCTGGCTGGCCAGAGCCCCCACGGTCTGAGGGGTCACGGTTCGCCCCTCGGATACCAGGGTCTCACCGCGCCGCAGGTCCGACGCCGCGGGACGGACGAACTGCCCCTCCGGAGGCCGAGGGACACGCACCTGGGCACCGAGGGCGGCGAATTCGGGCGGATCGCATTTTTCCACGGGGACGACGGCGCAGGTTCCCTCGGGCAGCTTGGCCCCGGTCATGATCGGGCAGACGGTATCCGCCCGGTCGAGTCCCAGAGGGTATTCCTTCGCCGGATCGGTCCCGGCAGGAACCACGGGCCCGGCGCCGAAGAACCTGTCCTCGCGGCCCACCGCGTCCGCGTTGAGCGCATACCCGTCCATCTGCGAATTGTCGAAACGCGGCGAGTCTGCCGGGGCGACGACGTCCTCGGCCAGCACACGCCCCACGGCGGCGGCCAATTCGACCCGTTCGGCCCTGGGCCCGGCTCCCAGGTCGCGGGCCAGGCTGACGAGGTGTTCACGGTATTCCGCAGGAGCGAAGGGTTCCGCGTCATGCATGGGATGTGTCCGCCTTTCGGAGCGAGGACAGGAAACGGGCCATCAGCAAAAGTCCTACGACCAGAACGTACAGGGCCAGGAGCATGATGCAGCTTCCGAGCGCGGCGTCGACGTCGTTGGAGCTGAGCCCGATTTCGATGTTCAACGGAATGGTGCGGGTTGTTCCTTCGATATTCCCCGCGAACGTGATGGTCGCCCCGAACTCGCCCAGGGCCCGTGCGAAGCTCAGGAGCCCCGCGGTCAGCAGGCCGGGAAGGGCTTGCGGCAACAGGACCTTGCGGGCCACCTCGTTGCGCGTTGCTCCTTCCGTCGCGGCGATCTCCTCGTACCTTCGGGGAATCGCGGTGAGGGCGGTGACGGCCGTGGAGACGAAGAAGGGCATCGAGACGAAGACCTGGGCGAGGATGACCGCCCACGAGGTGAACGCGATCGTCACGTTGCCTTCGGCCAACAGTTTGCCGAGCAACCCGTTGCGACCCCAGAAAAACATCAGAGCCAGGCCCGAGACCACCGGAGACAGCACGAGCGGGGCATAGACGATGAAGGCCATGGGGCCGCTGAACGCGGAAGCCAGCCCACCGGAGCCGGCCCTCCCCGACCCGGAGGCACGCGCCTTCCCCGACCTGGTCAGCATGAGGGACAGCGGAATACCCACCAGAATGCAGCACACCGTGGAGATGCAGGACGTGGTCAGGGACAGCTCGAGGGCCTGAACCGCCGACGGTTCGGACAGGAGGCTTCCGGCCTCGGACCAGGGAATTTTGACGACGAGGCCGAGAAGAGGCCCGAGGACCAGGAGCAACGCGATCCCCGCGGGGACGTACAGCCACGCGGGGAACGTGTAGTTGGAATTACTGCCCCGAGCCAAAGCCGTACTTCTTGAGGATCTTCTTGGCGTCGTCGCTCTCGAGCCACTTGTAGAAGTCCTTGGCACCGTCGTTCTTCGAGCCAGAATCGGTGATGGCTGCCGGGTACTTGTTCTTCTCGATGCCCTTGAGGTCGATGGCTTCGACGTCTTCGCTGTTCTTCTTCATGTTCAACGCGTCGGTCGAGTACACGAATCCGGCATCGACCTCGCCCTGACTGATCTTGGTCGAGACGGCGGACACGTTGGCTTCTTGGCTCGCGTCGTCGAGTTCGACGCTCGCGGCGTCCAGTGCCTGCTGAGCGAGGGTCCCGCACGGAACCTCGGGCGCGCAGACGGCGACCGGCTTGCCCGAGGCGTCCTGGATCGAGTGGATGTCACCCGGGTTGCCGGGTGCGGTCACGAGTTGCAACGTATTGGTTGCGATCACGGAGGTGTCCTGGGAGTCCTTGAAGGCGTCCAGAGCCAGGGCCTTGTCCATGTTCTGCTGGTCAGCGGAGATGAACATGTCGGCGGAGGCGCCCTGATCGATCTGTTGGACCAGTTTGGAGGATCCTGCGTAGTTCCACTTGATGTCGGTCTCCGGGTGGTCTTCCTTGTACTTGGAGGCCAGCTCGTCACCCGCCTTGTTCAGCGAGGCGGCAGCGAACACCGTCACCGTCTCCGAGTCATCCGATCCTGAATCCCCGGAGGACCCGCCGCAGCCCGCGAGCAACAGGGCACCGGCTGCGGCCACCGAAAGGCCGGCACCAAACCTCGTGCGACGGCCGCGTCGCACCCGGTTCCCGGACGTGGGCTGCTGTGCGTTGCTCATAGGTGCTTCCTCTCGAGTGAATTATCGTGTGACATGGCTCCCCATGGAAATGTACATCACCTTCCTATCGAATACGGGGCAGCCCGGCTCCGCACTCTTCTTTCTGTTCCGCCTGGTCAACACCGAGGGTGAATGCCGGCTCGGTTCCAAGGAAGCCGTGAACCCGAGTACCGTGGGTAGTGGAGCAATACATCCGAGGAGGCAGCATTGGGACTCTTGGAAGACCAATGGGGTCGCGTAGCCAACGATCTCCGACTTTCACTCATCGACAAGTGCAACCTGCGGTGCACCTACTGCATGCCGGCCGAAGGGCTGGACTGGCTCGGCAAGAACGAGCTCCTGAGTGCCTCCGAAGCGGTCCGCATCGCTGACATCGGCGTCAGGCTCCTGGGAGTCCGCGAGGTCAGATTCACCGGCGGCGAGCCGCTCGTTCGCGCCGATCTGGCAACGATCCTCGGTGACTTGCGCGAACTCCACCCCACTTTGCCGATGTCGATCACCACCAATGGCATCGGGCTGGAAAAGAAGATCGATCGTCTCGTCGAGGCAGGGCTCAACAGGATCAACGTGTCCCTCGATACGGTGTGCCCCGAAACCTTCGCGAAGATCACGCGCAGGGACCGGCTCCCTCACGTGCTTCGTGGCCTCGAGGCCGCAGCCGAGGCGGGGATTCATCCCATCAAGATCAACGCAGTCCTGATGCGCGGGGTCAATGACGACCAGGCCGGCGAGTTGCTCGAGTGGTCCCTGCGCCACGACTTCCAGCTCCGGTTCATCGAACAGATGCCGCTCGACGCCGACCACGAATGGACGCGCAGCGGCATGGTGACGGCCGGGGAAGTCAGGGATCGCATTTCCGAGGACTTCGACCTGGTGCCCCAGGCCGAGCCCCGGGGATCGGCGCCCGCCGAGCTGTGGGACGTGTATCCCTTGGGCGCGGCCGACGCCGGGAATCCGGCACCGATCCTCGGCCAGGTCGGCGTCATAGCCTCGGTCACCGAGCCTTTCTGCGAAGCCTGCAGCCGGACCAGGATCACGGCCGACGGCAAGATCCGCAGTTGCCTGTTCTCCCACGAGGAAACCGACTTGATGGAGGCGCTCAGGGACGGGTCGACGGACGAGCGGATAGCCGAAATCTGGCAGGCCGCGATGTGGACCAAGCCCAAGGCCCACGGGCAGACCAAGGTCGGTCTGGGTACGCCCGAATTTGTTCAGCCCGATCGCAGCATGAGCGCCATCGGAGGCTGAGAATTGGTCGACATCCACTACTTCGCCGCTGCGCGGGCGGCCCGCGGCCAGTCGACCGAAACCGTCGACGCCGGGGCGAACGGTCTCGTGACCCTCGCGGATCTGGTCGAGACGCTGGGACGAGAGCACACCGAGCACCGAGCCGCAGGCCTGACGCTGGCGGAGGTCTTCGGACGATGCACGTTCCTGGCCGATGGGCGCAGAGCCGAACCGTCGGCTCCTCTCGCGAACGTCGAGCGCATCGATATCATGCCGCCCTTCGCCGGAGGCTGACCGATGGCCCCGTTCCTTCCGATCCGGTTCCGAGCGATCGTCCTCGCGGGTGGCCGATCCTCCCGGCTCCACGCGTCGGCCCCCGGCCCGACTCCTGACAAACCCCTCCTGTCCAGAGACGGCCTGACCCTGGTGGACGCCGTGCTCACCGACCTGGACCGGTTCGCCGAGGTGGGCGCCGCCGAATGCGTCGTCGTCGGCCCGGAGAATATCCCACTACCGGCGGACGCGGGACTCGTTCGGGAGGATCCGCCCTACTCGGGTCCGGCCGCGGCGATCCGCGCCGGCCTGTCCTTCATGGACGGCACGGATGTGCGGGACAGCGGCCCCGACGCCGCCCGACGCGCCTGGGTCTTCGTGGTGGCCGCTGACATGCCTCACCCCGGCCCTGGCCTGGCCGAACTTCGCCGCGCCGTCCTCGCCCACGGCTCCGAGGAGACCGCGTTCATCGGGGTGGAGGACGGAAGGTGGCAACCGCTCATGTCGGTTCTGCGTCTCGACCGCGCCCTGGAAGCCTTCACGGAACCCGCGGAATCTCAGTCCGTGATGTCCCGGCTCAAACGCCTCTCCCCCGTGGACGTCGAGCTTCCGACCGGCTCGAGCAAGGACATCGACACGTGGGACGACGCCGTATCGCTGGGCTTCGTCGACGGGACCGCCGGACGCTTCTCAGGGAGTCGAACGTGAGGCGGGACTGGACCACGGTCCGCGAGGATCTGTACGAGCTGGCGGGAGAGATCGGCCGGAGCCTGGATCGTCCGGAGAATCTGCGGCTCGAGGACGCTCTCGGCACGACGACGTCCGCACCGATCGTGAGCCCCATACCGGTTCCCCACTTCGAGTCCTCTGCCATGGACGGATACGCCGTGGCCGGACCGGGTCCGTGGCGCCTGGTCTCGGATCCGGTGCGGTCCTCGGGGGAACGCAATATCCATCGTCGATCCGGCAGCATCGGCGTCGGGGAAGCCTGGCCGGTCCTGACCGGTTCGGTTCTGCCCCAAGGAACCGAGGGTGTGGTCCGTATCGAGCACGCCGAAACCCGCGGGACGACGGTCCGGAGCCTCCCGGACCATCCCTACAACCCAGGCCGCGACATGAGGCGACGCGGCGAGGAAATGGAACGCGGTGCCGAACTCGTCGCCGCGGGCACCGTTCTCGGCCCCAGACACGTTGCTCTGCTCGCGGCCTGCGGCATCGACGTCGTCTCCGCCCGGCGGCCCATGTCCGTCAGCATGGCCTTCACAGGCAACGAAGTGATCGACTCGGGCGTTCCGCAGCCCGGGGAGGTCCGTGATGCCTTCTCCGCCCAGTTCCCGCACCTGCTGCGCGGCTGGGGCGCGGATATCAGCGAACGCACGAGGCTGCACGACGACCACGACGTCATCCGCGAGTGGATCTCCTGGGCCAGCGGGGACCTGGTGATTCTCACGGGAGGTTCAGGGTCCTCGAGCCAGGACTTCGTGCGGCAGATCCTCGAGGATATGTGCACGGAGCTCGTCGCGACGTCGATCGCCGTCCGCCCCGGACACCCGACGATCGTCGGACGCCTGCCGGGCGACCGTCTTGTTCTGGGCCTTCCCGGGAATCCTCTCGCGGCGCACACATCCCTCTACGGGCTGGCGCCCGTGGCCCTGGCGGGGTTCCTGGGTCGGACCATGCCCCGCCTTCGGACCGCGGTGCTGGGCCGGGACGTGCCTCCTTCGCGCAAGGCGGTCACGACCCTTGCCCCTTGCGTTCTGGACGACGACGTCGCTCGCCCCTGCGCGGGAACCCGGTCCCACATGCTCTCGGGCCTCGCTGCCGCGGATGTTCTGGCCGTCATACCACCGGAGGGGGCCACAGACGGGCAGCGCATCGACTGCCTACCCCTCGACTGATCCGCGCTCCTCCTGTATTCCGAACTGCGTGAGAGGGTCTGAGCCCGACCGCAGCTCATGCCAAGGGTTTTGACTCGAGGGCCTTAAACGGGAGAAGGCTCCCCCACCGCGCGGGTGGGAGAGCCTTCGACCAAAGAATTCCGGAAGGAATTACTTGAGGGAGATGGTAGCGCCAGCGCCCTCGAGCTGCTCCTTGGCCTTCTCGGCGTCTTCCTTGGAAGCACCCTCGAGAACCGGCTTCGGAGCGCCGTCGACCAGGTCCTTGGCTTCCTTGAGGCCGAGGGAGGTCAGGGCACGAACTTCCTTGATGACGCCGATCTTCTTGTCGCCGGCCGACTCGAGCACGACGTCGAATTCGGTCTGCTCTTCAGCCTCGGCAGCACCTGCATCACCACCGGCGGCCGGTGCAGCGGCAACGGCGGCGGGGGCAGCAGCGGTGACGTCGAAGGTCTCCTCGAAGGCCTTGACGAAGTCGGACAGCTCGATCAGGGACAGTTCCTTGAAAGCCTCGATGAGTTCTTCAGTGGTCAGCTTGGCCATGTGTTTGGCTCCTTCTTATGTCTGGTTGCAGAGGTTTCCTGCAACGGATCTTGGATTCTCCTGCTCCCCAGGCTGAGGCGCAGGGCCAACGGGTTCCCGTTGGTGACGTCCGAGGACGTCTCAGGCAGCGGATTCTCCACCCTGCTCCTCGACCTTCGTGCGCAGAGCCTCTGCGGTACGAGCAGTCTTGGACAGCGGTGCCTGGAACAGTGCGGCGGCCTTGGAGAGGGAGCCCTTTGCGGCACCCGCAACCTTGGCGAGCAGCACCTCGCGAGATTCAAGATCCGCAAGCTTCTGGATGTCAGCTTCACCGAGAGTCTTACCCTCAAAGTAACCACTCTTGATGACCAGCTGGGGATTCTGCTTGGCGAAGTCACGCAGGCTCTTGGTCGCCTCAACCGGTTCCCCGGTGATGAAGGCGATTGCGGTGGGGCCGTTGAGGTCGTCGAAGTTCAGGCCCTCGACGCCGGCTTCCCTGGCCGCGATGGCGGTCAGCGTGTTCTTCACCACGGCATATTCAGCGTTCTCACCGAGCGAGCGACGAAGCTCTCCGAGCTTGCTCACGGTGAGACCACGATACTCAGTCAAAACAGCAGCGTCCGAGTTGGAGAAAAGCTCCCTCAACTCCGATACAGCGGCCGCCTTTTCCGGTGTCGCCATGGTACTCCTTCCGGTCTGATTGCCGGGCGCCCATGAGCCCACAAAAAATGCCCCGCGCAGATGGCGGGGCACAGCGAAATCTCAACGCGCATGAGAATGCACGGAGTCCGATTGTGTCACGTTCACCTGCGCTGGCCGTTCCTTGCGGGAACTCTTATGGCGGATAAACACGCCCGGGGGCGTGCAAAACCTACGACCGGCGGTCTTTGGTAATTCCAGTAAACCACACGTCCGGCGACGGAGCCACCCGGAGGAGCCCGATGGGACGCACATCACTGGGGTTTTGCGATGGCTCCTCCGCGGGAGTCAGCCGCAAGAACCCGTTGCCC
Source organism: Rothia koreensis (assembly GCF_004136575.1). GTDB lineage: Bacteria > Actinomycetota > Actinomycetes > Actinomycetales > Micrococcaceae > Rothia > Rothia koreensis. The sequence continues at coordinate 29,264 of NZ_NOIQ01000001.1, read as the reverse complement.
GGTTGCCGCGTCGAATTCGTGCACATTCACCCCATCGACGAGCACGCAGGCCTTCTCCCCGATGGCGGGCGGGTCGACCGGCTCACCGAAACGCACCGAGGGCAGCAACGCCCGAAGGGGCCGCATTCCGGACCCGGCGTCGACGACGACGAGCGTCTGCTCCCCCAGGAATGACGACCCCACGACCGTGCCGTTGAAGCGCAGAACGGACTCATTGCCCCGGTCGGTCCGCACCCCGGCAAAGTCCTGGAGGAGACAGTTCTCAGGCCGGAAACCTCGCACGATCCCGTCCTCGCCGGGCACGAAATTCATGGAATGTCCGCCGAGGAATCCGGCGACGAATCGCGTCGCAGGCCTCTGCCAGAGCTCCTGGGGCGGGCCGATCTGTTCGAGACGGCCGTCATTGAGGATCGTGACGGTGTCCCCGAGAGCGAAGGCTTCTTCCACCTGGTGCGTCACGTACACCATGGTCAGCCCCTTCTCTCGCTGCACGGCACGCAGGTCCTCACGAATGTCGCGGGCCAACGCCTGGTCCAAATGCGCGAGCGGCTCGTCGAACAGGTACAGGCCGACGTCGCGCACGAGCGCGCGGGCAATACCGACGCGCTGCCGCTGGCCGCCGGACAACTGATTGATCCGCCGCGGCCCCAAGTCCGGGATGTGCATCATCTCGAGGGCGTCCGACGCCGCGGCGCGGCGCTCCCGGTCGGTCCTGTACCGCGAGTTCTTTCCCCGGGCCGCCTTGAGTCGGAGCGGGAACAGGACGTTGTCCAGGACCGAGAGGTGGGGATAGAGCGGGGTGTCCTGAAACGCGACCGACGAATCGCCCAGTCGCACCGGCTTCCCGTCCAGGTGGACGACGCCCGACGTCGGCGATTCGAGCCCCGCCGCAATCCTGAGCATGGTGGTCTTGCCCCCACCTGACGGACCGAGCACCGTCATGAGCTGACCAGTACCGACGGTGAGGTCGAGCTCTCGCAGGACCGGCTCGCCACCGAACGATTTGCTGACTGCCTCGAAGACCAGACTCACAGCGGTTTCGCTCCTTCGCCGTTGGTGCACGCGCCTCGCGCGGGCTTCACTCCCTTGGGCACGCACAAAGGCCCCGCACCGTCGCCAAGGACGGTGCGGGGCCTCGTGGTCGGCACGATCGTCAAGGTCTTCGTGACCGTTCCGATCGAATCCGGATTCCTACTTCTCGGCCACCGACGGGTCGACCGGGATGCCGGGGCCGAAGGTCGTGGCCACGGTGATCCTGGAGACGTAACGTCCCTTCGAGGCGGAGGGCTTCAGGCGCGCGATCTCCTCGATCGCTGCCTGGAAGTTCTCCTCGAGCTGGGCGGCGTCGAAGGAGGACTTGCCGATGATGAAGTGGAGGTTGGAGTTGCGATCAACGCGGAAGTCGATCTTGCCGCCCTTGATGTCGCCCACGGCCTTCACAACATCCATGGTCACCGTGCCGGTCTTCGGGTTCGGCATGAGGTTGCGGGGACCCAGGACCTTGCCCAGGCGACCGACCTTGCCCATCATGTCCGGAGTGGCCACGGCGGCGTCGAAATCGACCCAGCCGTCGGCGACCTTGCCGATGAGCTCGTCCGAACCGACGTAGTCGGCGCCGGCTTCCTCGGCCGCGGCAGCCTTGTCACCCTGGGCGAACACGACGACGCGCGCGGTCTTGCCCGTGCCGTTCGGGAGGTTCACGGTGCCGCGAACCATCTGGTCGGCCTTGCGGGGGTCGACCGAGAGGCGCAATGCGACCTCCACGGTGGTGTCGGCCTTGGAGGAGTTGATCTCCTGAGCGAGGCGGATTGCCTCACCGATGCCGTAGAGCTTGTCCTGATCGATCTTCTCTGCGGCTGCCTGGTACGCTTTGCTGCGCTTTGCCATCTGCTTGTTTCTCCTTGTGCAGTTGTGGTCTGTCGGACCGCGCCGGCCCTGCCACTGGCCCGCTCATGTGGCGGACCCCCGCTGCGAGAGCGGGCTGAATGATTTATTGAATGAACGTCGGAAATCCCGCGGGACTACTCGACGGTGATGCCCATCGAACGAGCGGTACCGGCAACGATCTTCGAAGCCGCGTCCATGTCGTTGGCGTTGAGGTCGGGCATCTTGGTTTCGGCGATCTCACGGACCTGGTCCATGCTGATCTTGCCGACCTTGTTGGTGTGGGGAACTCCGGAGCCCTTGGCGACGCCGGCGGCCTTCTTGATGAGCTCGGCGGCCGGAGGAGTCTTGGTGATGAAGGTGAACGAGCGGTCCTCGTAGACCGTGATCTCGACGGGCACGACATTGCCGCGCATGGATTCCGTGGCGGCGTTGTACGCCTTGCAGAATTCCATGATGTTGACGCCGTGCTGACCGAGCGCGGGACCAACCGGGGGCGCCGGGTTGGCGGCACCTGCCTGGATCTGCAGCTTGATGAGGCCTGCGACCTTTTTCTTGGGAGCCAATTGAGGTCCTTTTCTTCTGGGGCTGACCGACGCACAGGAGCGTACGACGGCGGGTGGTCACCGTGGCGCGGCGACCGCGCGTGAGCACGCCAAAGCGCACGAGCACACGCAAAATCTCAGTGTAGTCCCGCACGAATGGTTTTCTCCACTCAGGGGGAGCAATATCACTGCATCACGAACGAATGCGCGGTCACCGCTTTGTGGGCGGGACCGCGCATTGCGTGCGAGAAGAAATTGATCAGATCTTGGTGACCTGATTGAAGCCCAGGCTCACGGGGGTCTCGCGCTCGAAGAGCGAAACGAGAACCACGAGCTGCTGCGCTTCGGGCTTGATCTCGGAGATGGTCGCCGGGAGGGTCTCGAAGGGGCCTTCCTTGACGATGACCGACTCGCCCACCTCGAAGCCGACGTTGACCTGAGGAGCAACCTCGGCCGGGATCGGTTCGCCGGCGTCCTTGGCCGCTTCGGCCTGCTCCGCCTCGAAAACCGGGGCGAGCATGTCGACAACCTCATCGAGCCGGAGCGGCACCGGGTTGTAAGCATCCTGGCCCACGAATCCGGTCACGCCGGGCGTGTGGCGCACGACGCCCCAGGACTCGTCCGTCAGGTTCATGCGGACCAGCACGTAGCCCGGGATCCTCACGCGGCGCACGGTCTTGCGCTGCCCGTTCTTGATCTCCACGACTTCTTCCATGGGGACCTGGATCTCGAAGAGATCGTCCTCCATGTTCATCGACTGGGCACGGGTCTGCAGGTTGGTCCTGACTCGGTTCTCGTAACCGGCATACGTGTGGATCACGTACCAGTCGCCTTCCTGGCGACGGAGCTTCGAACGGAATTCCTGCATCGGGTCGACGTCCGCGTCCTCTTCGGCCGCTTCCGAGACCTTTTCGACGGTGTCGTCGAAGTCGCCGGATGCGTCCTCCGCGTTCTCAGAATCATCCTGAGCGGAGGAGACCAACGCGGACTCCGTCTGTTCGAAGCCGGACTGGCTGGACTGCTCCGCGGCGTCGGCCTGCTCTGCCTGCTCGGGAGAGGTCTGATCGACCTGGTTCTCCTCGGCGGAGTTATCGAGTTCCTGCTCGGACACTGCGTTTCCTGCTTTCTTGGGGGTCTTCGCATCCCCGCAACCCATTGGCACGGCCGCGAGGCGGATTCGTCTGAATTCTCAGTTTAGCCCTGGGGGCCCTGCGGCTTCTGACCGAAGCCGCCGTCACCGAAGAGCCAGAAGGCTCCCTGCCCGAACAGGTAGTCGAGGCCGAAGATCAGCAACAGCATGAACGCGACGAAAACCAGGACAATGATCACGTAATTGAGGAGTTCCCGACGAGTCGGGCTGACGACTTTTTTCAGCTCGCCGATGACCTGTTTGAGGAAGAGGACGATCCTCCCGAAGAAGCCTCGCTTCTCGGTACTGGACTCCTGATCGGCGGCTCCCGCAGCAGCAGCTTTAGCCATTCGGTACCGCCCCTTTCTGACGTTATGGCTTGGACGTTGTACAACGTTGTCGACTATATGCCACGAATGGGTCTTCGTGAGGGGATGAAAATGCAGGGCAGACAGGACTCGAACCTGCAACCTGCGGTTTTGGAGACCGCTGCGCTACCAATTGCGCCACTGCCCTTCGACGGGATACCGCCCTCAGCTCTTCAGGTCCGCGCTGGTGCCCTCGGGCATAAGCGATCCTCGGTGGCGAGCACCGGAGTTCAACTTTAGCGACTTTGTCGAGTGCCCGCAATTCGCTGGGGACGGAGACGGGTTCCGTGGATCCCGCCGGCCCGGTCTTGAGCAATGTTTCCACAAGCATGTTCTGCGCATGTCCTCGGCACCGGGCTGCGCATAGGATTGGAGCAGCACCCGCGGGCACACCCCGACGGGCCGCGATTCCGGAACCGTTCTCAACGAAAGTGAGCACCATGCCGTCCCAGGAGCGCATCTCGGCACGCATCGCCGCCATTGCCCCGTCCGCCACCTTGGCCGTGGATTCCAAAGCCAAGGCACTCAAGGCCGAAGGGCGCCCCGTGATCGGTTTCGGTGCGGGAGAGCCCGATTTCGCGACCCCGGCCCCCATTGTGGAAGCGGCCCGCGAGGCGCTGGACGACCCGGCCAATTTCCGGTACTCGCCGGCTGCCGGCCTCCCCGAACTGCGCCAGGCCATTGCCGAGAAAACACTGCGGGATTCCGGATACTCCGTGGATCCTTCGCAGGTCATCGTGACCAATGGCGGCAAGCAGGCCGTCTACGAGGCCTTTGCGACGGTCATCGACGAGGGCGACGACGTCCTTCTTCCGGCCCCCTATTGGACGACCTACCCCGAGGCCATCCGTCTGGCGGGAGGCAACCCGGTGGAAGTATTTGCGGGGTCCGAGCAAGGCTACAAGGTCACCGTCGATCAATTGGAGGCGGCCTGCACGGACCGGACGAAGGCGCTGATTTTCGTCTCGCCGTCGAACCCCACGGGCGCCGTGTACAGCCCGGAGGAGACCGCGGCCATCGGACGCTGGGCGGCTGACAAGGGGATCTTCGTGATCGCCGACGAGATCTACGAGCACCTGACCTACGACGGCACCCCCTTCACCTCGATCGCCACCGCTTCCCCCGAGCTTCGGGAAAACGTCATCATCCTGAACGGTGTCGCGAAGACCTACGCGATGACCGGATGGCGCGTCGGATGGCTGATCGGCCCCGCGGACGTCGTCAAGGCCGCGTCGAACCTGCAGTCGCACCTTTCGTCGAACGTCAACAACATCGCACAGAGGGCGGCCCTGGCGGCCGTGACCCAACCGATGGACGCCGTCGACGAGATGAGGGCCGCTTTCGATCGGCGGCGCAGGGCCATTGTCGAGGGGCTCAACGCGATCGACGGAATCACCTGCCCCACTCCCCAGGGCGCCTTCTACGCCTACCCGGACGTCACCGGCCTGCTCGGGTCGAACATCGCCGGACGCACGATCTCCTCGTCCGCGGACCTCGCGGACGTGATCCTGGACGAAGCCGAAGTTGCGGTAGTTCCGGGCGAAGCCTTCGGCCCTTCCGGATACCTCCGACTCTCCTATGCGCTGGCGGATGACGACCTCCGCGCGGGTGTGGAAAGAATCCAGAAATTGCTGGCGACCGCGTCGCGCTGACAATCCGCGGCCCCGGGCCGTTCCGTGGCCCGGGGCCGACGTTTGCGGAACCAGAACAGAAACCAACACAAACCCACACTGGCCCGACGAGGTGAGCCGGAAGCCTCTCGGGACTCCGGGGCAGACCTGCCGCTTTCGCTCGATGTGGACATCCACAAGTTCCCAACTATTCGCTACACTGAGAGGCGTTGAATACTTCGACTCGTAGCGAGGGAGACACCCCATGAGAATCGGACTTCTGACCAGTGGCGGAGATTGCCCCGGGCTCAACGCGGTGATTCGTGGTGCGGTGCTCAATGGGGTCAAGACCTACGATGACGAGTTCGTCGGTTTCCGCGACGGATGGCGTGGGGTCGTCGAGGGCGACATCATGGATCTGCCCCGAACGCGGGTTCGCGGGTTGGCCCGTACGGGCGGAACCATCTTGGGGACGTCACGCACCAACCCTTTCGATGGGCCGCAGGGCGGTCCGGAGAACATCTCGGTGATGCTCGAGCGCCACGCGATCGACGCGATCGTCGCGATCGGCGGCGAGGGAACGCTTGCAGGGGCCAAGAGGCTCTCCGATGCGGGCCTCCCCGTGGTCGGCGTGCCCAAGACGATCGACAACGACCTCAACGCGACCGACTACACCTTCGGTTTCGATACGGCCGTTTCCATCGCGACCGACGCCATGGACCGGTTGCGGACCACGGGCGAATCCCACCACCGCTGCATGGTCGCGGAGGTCATGGGCCGGCACGTGGGGTGGATCGCGTTGCACTCCGGCATGTCCGCGGGAGCTCACGCCGTGTTGATTCCCGAACAGAAAGTCCCCATGACCCAGGTCGCGGACTGGGTTCGCGAGGTCCACGAACGCGGGCGCTCTCCCCTGGTGGTCGTGGCTGAAGGATTCATCCCCGAGGGGCTCGACGAGGTCGTCCACGAGAAGGGCCTCGAGCAGGACGGCCGGCCTCGCCTCGGCGGAATCGGCGAATACGTAACCCACGAGATCGAGCGGATGACTGGCATCGAGGCCAGGAACACGACCCTGGGTCACATTCAGAGGGGCGGTGCACCGACCGGTTTCGACCGAGTGCTCGCCACGCGCATGGGCATGGCCGTGGTCGACCTGGTGCACGACCGCCAATGGGGCAAGATGGTCGGCCTGGACAGCACCGACATCACCCGCGTGGACTTCGAGGAAGCGTTGAGTGGGCTCAAGACGGTCCCCCAGGCGCGGTGGGACGAAGCCAAGGTGCTCTTCGGGCGGTGACCCCGACCGCTCCGGACGGCGCGGCGTCCGGCTCCGGCCGAAAGCCCCCGCCGCGACGACCGGTTCTCAGGGTTTCAGGAAGTCGTCCCTGTTGCGCCGCCCCACGGCCTGTCCCGCATCCGGGCTGACGATCACGGTTTGCGCGGCCGCGTACTCGACGACGGCAGGCTCTGGCGAGTCGTCTCCGGCGTCCTCCGCTGCCACGTGCGAGGTGTCGTCACGGACCACCAGCTGAGCCTCCGGATCCACCGTCCGCTTGATCACCGCCAGGGCGATGGGACCCGCCTCGTGGTGCAACGCGGCGCTCGTGATTCGACCCACGGCCCTTTTCCCTCCGACGGCGAAGACCTCGGAGCCTGGCTCGGGGAGCGTGTGCTCGGAACCGTCCAGGTCGAGGAACACGAGCCGCCGCGGCGGGTGCCCCAGGTTGTGCACCCGAGCGATGGTCTCCTGCCCCTTGTAGCACCCCTTCGACATGTGCACGGCGGTCCGCATCAGGTCGAGTTCGTGCGGGATCGTTCGAGCGTCGACCTCGGTGGCATACCGGGGCCGCCAGGCCTCGATCCGCAACGCTTCCAGCGCCATGGTTCCTGCCCACTCGGGACGGAGCGATGCGAGATCCGATTTCCGGACGAGAATCTCCCAGTACTGCCAGCCCTCGCCGGGATGCGGGCTCGTGCCGGCGTAGGTCGTGCCCCCGACGCCGATCTGGGGCCAGGGATCCTGCCACGCCACGGCTTCCGCGGGGACGCCTGCGCGTCCGCGGAGGTCGACCGTGGATCCGATGACGGCGACGTCGGCCGTCTCGTCCCTGACATCGACCCTGAGCATGAAACGCATCGACTCGAGAAATTCGGCGAGGCCCTCGTTCTGGCCCGCTTCGACGATGAGCCACACCATGTCCTCGGACACGACAACGTGCGGCTGGTACTCGATGCGTCCTTGGCCGGACAGCAACGTGGTCTCGGTGCTCGCCCCCGCCGGCAGACCGTCGATGACCTGAGATGACAACGTTGTCAGCCAGCTGGCGCGGTCTTCCCCAGACACGGAGACGACGCCGCGGTTGGACAGATCGACGGCGACGGGCCGTTCGACCGTTGCCCGGGCGAGACCGCGTTGCTCGCGGATGGGATCCCCATAGTGCGCGGCGACGCCGCTGTCCTGGCCGCCGGCTTCGACGGCACCGTCCAATGAGAGCAGAGGTGAGGACCAGGTCATGCGGCCACGTCAACCTTGCGCAAACGCGCCGATGCGTGCGAGCTCATCTGCTGACCGGCTGCCGCCATGTCCCAGGCCCACATGAGTTCCCCATTCACCAGACCGTACATACGCGAAGCGGCAGTGTATTCCTTCGCGTTGGCGCCGCGCATCACAGCGTCCGTGGCCATCTGGATCCGGGGGCCATCGATGACGCCGACGTACAGCTCGCTCACCCCACCCGGATGATTGATCGTTGCGAGGATGTCGAAGGCTTCGTCGTCATTCCGCATCTTCTCGACATCTGCGGCGGTTTGGAGGAGCGGCTTCTCCGCGCCGGGCAACAACCCGGGACCGGAGTCCTCATCGCCCTGTTTGCGGTCCAATTGCCAGAAACCGGTCTCCACGCTGATCTGGCGGGTCCGGTTGCCCTGGTCGTCCAACAGGTAGGACTCGGCGCGGTACTCGAGGTATGGCAGGCCGTTGTGGGAGAAGTCGACGATCTGCCCGAACTGCCTCTCTTCTTCGTCGGCGTAGCCGAGGACTCCGACGCCTTCCCAGTGGCCGAGCAGCCACGCGAAGGGCACAAGTTCAGGGGTCAGATCCGTGGGGATTTCAATAGCCATGCACCCATCTTAAACGCCAAAAGCCCGAGCATCCACGCCCGGGCCGTTGACTACGCTGAGTGCTTTACTTCTGGCCTCGGAAGAGCCCACCGACCACGAGCGCGGCGCAGCCCAGGATGGACAACGATGCCAGCCCCAACAACGTGAGGAACAGGATTTCGAGTGCAATGATCATGGCAACCAAGCTATCACGCGATCGATGACCAGCGTGCCCGCATACCCGAGGACCCCCAAGAATGCGACCGGTGTGACGCCGAGTGTCATGGCCCCGCGCCGCAATCCGCCCTCGGGCCCCGCAGCGATCATTCGCGCTCCCACGATGCCGATGCACAGGGCAAGAATCGCGCCGGCGCCCCAAACGCTGGCCCCCGTCTCGGTGCGATGGTGGATCAACGCCATCCCCACCCATCCCGAGGCGCTCACGGCAGTGAAGACGCCCACGGCTCCGCTGATCGTGGATTCGAGCCGGGCGGCGGCGCCCTCTCCCCGAACCAATTCGGCCAGAAACACCACGACGACGCCGACGGCCACGACCGCGGGCAACAGGGTCAGCAGCTTGCCCGTCGGCGCAAGATAGACCAGTGCGCAACCTGCCCAGCCACAGAGCGCGAAGATCACGCTGTGCGCAAGAACGTTCTTGATTCCTCGCAATTCGGCGATACCGGAAGCAGCGGGCCACCCCCACGCGATGAGAGCGACCAGCAGAACCGTTGCCACCAGGGAGACCACGGGCGAGAGAACCGCCCCGACCAAGGAAACGACGAGGGCAATCAGGCTCGACAACGCCACGAGCCAATAGCGTTGCCTTCCTTCCGTCCCCACGGTCCGCAATGCGTGGGTTCCGGTCGGCACGTCGCTGGGAGCCACAGATCCTCCAGGGTCGTTCATGAGTGGGACGGAGCTTGAGCCCCCGCCAGGGCGTTTGCCCGTCGTTTGCGCCCAGTCTATCCGTGGGGTGGGACGCGGCAACGACATGTAGCATGCCGCCCGCTCGGCAATCTGGCCTTATACTGGCGATCACATGGCAACGGAGCCTCCCCGTGTCCCGGCCCGTTTCGCACGAACGGCACCGGGAACGATCAGAAAGCTCCCGGATCCGCGCGTCCGGAACGAGTGAAACCTCCGGAAGGGACGACGCCAATGGTCAAGATGCTCATGCTCAGCGACGGCGCGAGCTCGCCCGCCGACGTCGTTCCCGCCCTGGCCCTGTTGCCGCACGAGGCGGAGGTCCGCCCTCTGGCCGCCTCGCCCGCAGAAATCGCCTCCCGCTCCCCGGAACTGCTTCTCGTCGACGGCACCGGGGCCCTGGTGAACGCCCGGAATACCGTCCAAATGCTCGGCGGAAGCGACCTGGAGACTCCCACGGTCATGGTCCTTGCCGAAGGAGGCCTGGCCGCCGTCTCACCCCACTGGCTGGTGGACGACATCCTGCTGGACTCGGCGGGTCCGGCCGAGGTCGAGGCACGCATCAGGCTCGCGGCGGCGGGTCCCCAGGGGCCGGCCGCTCAGGAAGACGTCATCAGGTGCGGGGACGTCATCGTGGACGAAGCCACCTACTCCGCACGCGCCGGTCAGCACACGCTCAACCTCACCTACAAAGAGTTCGAGCTCCTCAAGTTCATGGTGCAGAATCCTCGCCGCGTGTTCACCCGGGCGCAGCTGCTCTCCGAGGTCTGGGGATACGACTATTACGGGGGAACGAGAACCGTGGACGTCCATATCCGTCGGCTGCGCGCGAAATTGGGCCCTGACCACGACCAGCTGATCACGACGGTGCGCAACGTGGGATACAGCTTCACCGAGGCACGGCCGACGCCGCAGGAGTGACCGTCTGCGGAATCAGCCGATGCCAGTCAGAAAATGTTCGTCCACATTTCTCCCTGGGCAGCACGCTTCGCGGGGCCGGCCCTGGTGCCGGCTTGTAGAGTGGAGAAAGACACGGCGGTGCCACGGCACCGCCTACCAGCAGGCTAACCGGAATGGGCAGGTACGCGGTGACTTCAGCGCTCGGAAATGCGGCTTCTCGATACTCCTTGGACAGCACACGTCCGGACTCGAACCTGGTCGGTCAGATCGAGAATCTGGCCCAGCGCGCACATTCGGCCGACGGCGCCCAGCCCTTGTCCGAGCAAACCTTGGTCCAACTCAGGCGGGCGGCCGAGCAGAGCGACGGCGCATCCGCAGCACCCCTGGTCATCACGGCGTTCGAGGGCGAGGCCCTCGTTGCCGCGGCAATCGCGACCCCACCCGAGGACGCGGAGTCCACCGGAACCGTCGAGGGCATGGTGGACCCGAAGCACCGGGGCTCCGGTTTGGGGCGTGCCGTCGCCGAGATGCTTCTGGGCGATAGCGGCCTGGGAGAACAGGTCAACGACTACCGGGTGTGGGTTCACGGTTCGGGCGTGGCCGGTCGCTCGCGGGAGTATTCGGCCCCGTTGGCCGCGATGTCTCTGGCCGACAGCTTCGGCTATGTCCCGGTGCGCGAACTGTGGAAAATGCGGTTGGACCTCACCGCCAAGGCCCGCCAGAGCATCCGGGAACTCGCCGAGAAACACGCCCCCGAACCGCCCGTCCACGTCCGGACCTTCCAGGACTCGGACGCCGAGGCCTGGGTGGATCTCAATTCCCGGGCCTTCGCCGACCACCCGGAGCAGGGTCAGTTGGGCATCGAGGACCTCCGCGCCCGGCAGAACGACTCCTGGTTCAGGCCGGAAGGCTTCTTCCTGGCCGAGACGGAACAGGACTCCAGCGGCAATCCGGCGCTGCTCGGTTTCCACTGGACCAAGATCGAGGACACCGACCAGGGCTCCCGGGAGGGGGAAGTCTACGCCGTCGGCGTCTCACCGGACGCACAGGGAACCGGGCTGGGTCGGGCTCTGACCGTCATCGGCATGGACTACTTGGCCCGCTTCGGTGAGGACGACTCCGCCGAGGAACCCCTGGACGCGATCGTCCTCTACGTGGATGCGGACAACACGGCCGCGGTCGGGCTGTACGAGTCCCTCGGATTCCGTCCGTGGGACGTGGACAAGATGTACGCGCCGTCGTCCGCGGTGACCGATGAGGACACGGTCCATGCCGACCCCGAGGCGGTCACGGAGACCGGGCAGAACAATCTGACCCACCCCGGCCAGGCCACAAACATCGCCAAGATCGAGCGCGCCGAAACTCGCGGAGATCGCATCGACGCTCCGGAGCAGTTCTCGACACCGCTGCTCCAGGGGGACTTCGGCCCGGAACGGTTTGCGGACCGCGAGTCCTCGTGGCTGGATTTCAACACCCGAGTCCTCGAACTGGCCGAGGACCCGTCCTTGTACCTGCTCGAGCGCCTGAATTTCCTGTCGATCGTGGCATCCAACCTCGATGAGTTCTTCATGGTGCGAGTCGCCGGGCTCAAACGCAGGATTGCCACGGGCATCGCAGTCCCGTCGGCCTCCGGCCTGACCCCGGACGAGCAAATGGAGCTGATCAGCGAATCGGCTCACCGCCTGCAACAGCACCATGCCGAAGTCTTCCACAACCAGGTCCTGCCGGAACTGGAGAAAGCCGGATTGCACGTGGTCGGCTGGGACGATCTCGAAGCCCAGGCGCAGGAAAGGCTTTCGGGCCAGTTCCGGGAACGGGTCTTCCCGATCCTGACCCCGCTGGCCGTGGACCCGGCCCACCCCTTCCCGTACATCTCCGGTCTGTCCCTGAACCTCGCGGTCATCGTCCGCAACCCCCAGACCGGCAAGGAATTGTTCGCCCGCATCAAGGTCCCGGACCAGCTGGACCGGATGATTTCGGTCGATGGTTCCCGCCATGCGAATTCCCCGTCTCGGTCGGCACGGTTCATTCCCCTGGAAGCCATCATCGCCGAGCATCTGGACGAGCTCTTCCCGGGCATGGAGGTCGTGGAGCACCACGTCTTCCGCGTGACGCGCAATGAGGACCTCGAGGTCGAAGAGGACGACGCCGAGAACCTCCTGCAGGCTCTGGAGAAGGAGTTGTTGCGGCGTCGTTTCGGACCGCCCGTGCGACTCGAGGTCGAGGACACCATCAATCCGGCCATCCTCGACCTCCTGGTCTCCGAATTGAGGGTCGACGACGCCGAGGTCTACCGTCTGCCCGCGCCCTTGGATCTGCGCGGCATGACCGGCATCGTCAAGGTCAATCGGCCGTCATTGCATTATCCCAAGCACATCGCGCACACGAGCCGTTTCCTCAACGCCGCCGAGACCGCGAAGGCGGCCGACGTGTTCTCCGCGACGCGGGAGCACGACGTGCTCCTGCAGCATCCTTACGATTCCTTCGCGACAAGTGTCCAGGCCTTTCTGGAACAGGCGGCGTCGGATCCCCAGGTCATGGCCATCAAGCAGACGTTGTATCGGACGTCGGGAGACTCCCCCATCGTCGATGCGCTCATCGAGGCCGCGGAGGCCGGCAAGCAGGTTCTGGCCGTCGTCGAAATCAAGGCTCGGTTCGACGAACAAGCGAATATCTCGTGGGCCCGCAAACTTGAGGAAGCCGGGGTGCACGTCGTCTACGGGATCGTGGGGCTCAAGACCCACTGCAAGTTGTCCCTGGTTGTGCGCAAGGAATCGGACGGCCTGCGCCGCTACTGCCACATCGGCACCGGCAACTACCACCCGTCGACGGCCCGCTTCTACGAGGATTTGGGCCTGCTGACCTGCGACCCCCAGGTCGCAGAGGACGTCTCGCGCCTGTTCAACCAGCTCTCGGGGTACGCGCCCAAGACGGCCTACAAGTCGCTGCTGGTCGCGCCGAGGTCGTTGCGCTCCGGGCTGATCGACCGCATCAACCGCGAGATCTCGCACAAGCGCGCCGGTCTGAACGCCAGGATCCAGATCAAGTGCAATTCGATGGTGGACGAAGCCATCATCGATTCCTTGTACAGGGCCTCGCAGGCCGGCGTGGAGGTCAACATCGTGGTCCGAGGCATTTGCGCGCTCCGACCCGGCGTTCCTGGGCTTTCGGAGAACATCCGTGTCAGGTCGGTCCTGGGCCGGTTCCTCGAGCACTCGCGGGTCTTCACTTTCGAGAACGGAGGCAAACCGGTCGCCTACATTGGGTCGGCCGACATGATGCACCGTAACCTGGATCGACGGGTCGAGGCCCTGGTGCGGATCAAGGACCCGGTGCATATCCGGTACCTTCTGGACATGATCGGGATGTACATGTCGGAGAAGACGGCCAACTGGCACCTGGAATCGGACGGAACCTGGACACGATTCTCGCGCGCGGCGGACGGGACTCCCCTGCGTGACGTCCAGTCCAGGTTGTTGGAATCGCGCTCCCAACGAGGCATGTACCCGGGTCAGTGACCGGGGTCGTCGACCGATCTCGCCCACGCATCATCACAGCACTTCACCGAAGGATTCACACTCGATGTCAGACGATTCCAAGAACTCCCCGGCGGTGGTCGCCGCGGGCGCCATATGCTGGCGCGAGTCGAGCGCGGGCCTCGAAGTCCTTGTCATCCACCGCCCCAAGTACGACGACTGGTCGTGGCCCAAGGGCAAGCAGGACGACGGCGAGTCCATCGCCGAGACGGCCGTGCGCGAGGTTCGTGAGGAAGTCGGCCTCAAGATTCTTCTCGGGCCGCCCCTGGCCAGGACGAAGTACAAGGTCTCCCGAGGAAAGAAGGAAGTCCACTACTGGGCCTCCGAGATCTCCCCGGGGACCACGGCGAAAGAGGACGCCGGTGAGGTCGACCGGCTCGAGTGGGTCCGCCCCGACGTCGCCAGGGAACGGCTGACGAATTCCTCGGACCGTTTGCCCCTCGACTGTCTTCTTGAGCTGCACGAGGCCGGCGACCTGAGGACGCGACAGATCATCGTGGTCCGGCACGCCAAGGCCAAGCCGCGTTCCACGTGGTCACGAGCCGAAAGCGACCGCCCTCTGGCCGCGACCGGCAAACGCCAGGCACACGCCGTCTGGAGGTTGCTCGACGCCTGGAAGCCCGGCAAGATCGTCTCCAGTCCCTGGCTACGATGCATGCAGACCGTCGCGGGCTACGCGAAGGCCAACGGTCTCGGCATCAAGGAAAAGAACCGACTGACCGAAGCCGAGCACAAGCGCAAGCCGGCCAAGGCCGCGAAATTGATGGAATCGCTCTTCGAGTCGAACCACTCGACGGTCTTGTGCACGCACCGGCCGGTGCTGCCCACCATCCTCAAGGTCATCGGCCATCATTTGCCGAAGGACCTGCGTAAATCTCTACCGACCAAGGACCCGTACCTGACACCGGGACAGATGCTGGTGCTGAACATCAGCCTCAAGCACCGTGACCGTGTCGTATCCCTGGAGAAGATTGATCCCTTTGACGACTAGCCCGCAGCTCGTACCGACTCCGTACGAAGACCTTCTGAGAGACATCCTGGACCACGGCAATCACCGAGGAGACAGGACCGGAACCGGCACGACGTCGGTCTTCGGCCGCCAGATTCGCTACGATCTCTCGACGGCCTTCCCTCTCCTGACCACCAAGACGGTCCGTTTCAAAGCAGTGGCCGTGGAGTTGCTGTGGTTCCTCCGGGGCTCGACCAATATCCGCTGGCTTCAGGACCGCAACGTGCACATCTGGGACGAGTGGGCCGACGAGAACGGGGACCTCGGTCCGGTCTACGGCGCTCAGTGGCGGTCGTGGCCGGCCCCGAACGGGGAATCCATCGACCAGATCGGCAAGGTCATCGAGTCCTTGCGCACGAACCCGTACTCCCGCCGCCACGTGGTCAGCGCCTGGAATCCTGCCGAAGTGGATGAGATGGCCCTTCCCCCGTGCCACGCGCTGTTCCAGTTCTACGTCGAGCCCGTGGAGAGTGGACCGGACCGGCTGTCCTGCCAGCTGTACCAGCGCTCGGCCGACATGTTCCTCGGCGTCCCGTTCAACATCGCCTCCTACGCACTTCTGACCCACTTGGTCGCCGACCAGGTCGGCATGGTTCCGGGGGACTTCGTGTGGACCGGCGGCGACTGCCACATCTACGACAACCACCGGGAACAAGTGGAATTACAACTTTCCCGGCAGCCGCGGCCGTATCCCACTCTCGAAGTGGGCCATCGCAGCTCGATCGACCTCTACGAACTCGACGACCTCTCCGTCCACGGTTACGATCCCCACCCGCCGATCAAGGCTCCCATCGCGGTATGACATCAGTCCCCGCCGGCACGGAGCCCCCACGTCTTTCCGCCATCTGGGCACAGGCCCGCGGCGGCGTCATCGGCCTCGGCGGCGCCATGCCGTGGTCCGTTCCCGCCGACCTCGCCTTCTTCAAGAGCACGACGTCGGGTTGTCCCGTCATCATGGGCCGCAGTACCTGGGAGTCCTTTCCCGAACGATTCCGCCCGCTGCCGGGCAGGACCAACATCGTCCTGACAGGCTCGATCCCGACGGCGGCCGACACGGTCGACGGACACGCTCATCATGACGGCGCCATCTGGACCGACTCGATCGCCAAGGCCCTCTCCGTGGCCAATGAAGCGCCGAGAAGCGGAAACGACCTGTGGATCATCGGCGGTTCGCGGGTCTACGAGCAGGCTCTGGGGCTCGCCGACCTTCCGGGCGTGATCGACGGCCGACTGACCCGGGCCGTGGTCACGGAACTCGACGTCACAGTTCCCGGGGACCGGTGCGCCCCCGAACTCGATTCCGAATGGGCCATGACCGAGCTCGGCTCCGGAGTCGAGGAAAGGGGCCGCCTCGCCGATGCCGACGGCGTCCTTCATCCGGCGCACATCGCCTACAGATTCCTCGAATTCACCAGGTAACGAGACAGGCCCGACCGGGCGTGACGATGCAGATTGACATGTGTCACGACCGGAGGCCCAAGTCCTCGGTCTGTCGGTACACTGAGCATCATGGCATTTCGGTCCGGAGATTCTGTAGGTTTTGTCGGTTGGCGCGGCATGGTGGGTTCCGTGCTCATGAAGCGCATGGAGGAAGAAAAGGACTTCCAGCAAATCGACCCGGTGTTCTTTTCGACGTCGAACGCGGGCGGCGCTGCCCCGAGCTTCTCGGGCGTCTCGGACACGGGTACGCTCAAGGACGCCTACGACATCGATGAGCTGGCCAAGCTCCCGATCATCGTGACCACGCAGGGTGGCGACTACACGAAATCGGTCCATCCTCGCTTGCGCGAACGAGGCTGGGACGGGCTGTGGATCGATGCCGCGTCGACGCTGCGCATGAACGATGACTCCGTCATCGTTCTCGACCCCGTGAACCGCGACGTCATCGATCAGGGTCTCGATCGCGGCATCAAGGACTTCGTCGGGGGAAACTGCACGGTCTCCTGTCTTCTCATGGGCCTGGGTGGGCTCTTCCGGGAAGGTCTCGTGGATTGGACCACGGCCATGACCTATCAGGCCGCATCCGGTGGCGGGGCCCGGCACATGCGCGAAGTCCTCAAGGGATTCCGCGACATCTCGGCGTCCGTGGCCGCGGAACTCGACGACCCGGCCTCCGCGATCCTCGATATCGATCGCAAGGCCCTGGACATCCAGCGCTCGGGCGGCATGGACACGGAACAGTTCGGCGTGCCCCTGGCCGGTTCTCTCATCCCCTGGATCGATGCCGACCTGGGCAATGGGCAGTCCCGCGAAGAGTGGAAGGCCGACGCCGAAACCAACAAGATCCTGGGGCTGTCCGACGAGGACAGGGTCATCATGGACGGCTTGTGCGTCCGCATCGCCGCCATGCGGTCCCATTCACAGGCGCTGACCATCAAGCTGACCGACGATCTGCCGGTCGAAGAGATCGAAAACATCATCGACCGGGACAATGAATGGTCGCGGGTCATCCCCAACACCAAGGAAGCGACGATGGACGCCCTGACTCCGGTCGCGGCGTCCGGGACGCTCTCCATCCCGGTCGGACGCATCCGCAAGCTTGCCATGGGGCCGGAGTACATCTCGGCCTTCACCGTCGGTGACCAGCTGTTGTGGGGCGCGGCCGAACCCGTCCGCCGCATGCTCGCCATCGCTACCGGGACCCTCTAGGAGACCACCGTGAAGGATCAGGAACCCAGGGCCGGTCAGGAAGCGCCCAGGACCATCGATTGGACCGACGACGGCGCGGCTCGCGAGTTCTTCTCCGTGCGCCTCGATTCCGGGGTACCACCGTATGCCCAACTTCGACGCCGCGTGGTCGAGGCCCGGCACACGGGAGAGCTGGAGTCGGGCACACGCTTGCCTCCGGTGCGGAAACTTGCGGCGTCGCTCCATCTGGCCAACAACACGGTGGCCAAGGCGTACAAGGAGCTGGAGGCGGCGGGGGTCGTTGAGACGAAGGGACGCGCCGGGAGCTTCGTCCGGGCGGGTTCCAGTGTGGAAGACAAGGCTCTGAGACTGACCCACAAGTTCCTCGCGGAACTGAAGAACATCGGCCTCAATCAGAACGAGGCCGAGGCCCTGGTTCGTCGCGTCATCGACGAGGAGACACCGCTGAGCTCCGAGCAGTGAGCTCTCGGTCCTGACCGCAAGCCGGGTGACTGGGGCCCACCCGGACCTGCTTTGTTCCCCCTAGACCCTCGGCATACGGCCGATGCGGCGGGCTCGACCCGCGGATCGAGGCATGACCAGACGGGGAGACGCCAGCGGGCGGTGCGGAGCGCAATTGTGGCTGCGCCGGAACTGGGCCTCCAGGAGTTCTCTGCTCTGTTTCTTCGCGATGCGGTCCCGAGACCGTTGTTCCTGGGCTCGTGCACGACGCACCGAGCGTTCCGCGCGCCACGCCGAGAAACGATGCCAGACGCCCACCACTTTGGACTTCGCCCATTGGTTGAAACGGTGCACAATCGGGTACTCGGTGGCGAGAATGCCCAGACCCAGGAAGATCGCCAACCACCCCGGCCCCGGCGTCACGAGCATGACGACGCCGGCGAGAACGATCACGCCTCCGAGGAAGGACACCAACACCTTGTGCACCAGGCGAAGCACCGGATGGCGTCCGGTGAAGGCACGAAACCGTGTCAGCGCATGGTGCAAACGGCCTTCGCGTTGGCCTTGTTCGATTTCCTTTTCGATTCCCACGGGCACCCCCTGCTCCTGAGTGGAATCCGATGTGCGGGACCCTGGACCACTCCTTGAGGGAGGAACGATCCGCGGGACCTGTACTTCTACGACCAGCATACTGGCTTCCGTCCCAGAATCCGTCGATCTGTGACCAAACCCCGGGCTCAAACCCCAGCTTGACCGATCCACCTGTGATTTCCCCGAGTCTCGGCGAACAGTTGACCAGGAAAGGTCGCAGGCTACTAGATTTCCGCACCCACGATCACGGGTTCGGCCTCGAGCCGGACGCCGAAGGTCTCGGCCACACCGTCCCTGACAGCCCGGGCGATGGCAAGCACGTCCTCCGCGGTTGCCGCTCCCCTGTTGCTGATGGCAAGCGTGTGTTTGGTCGAGAGGGACGCACGCCCGCCGGCGATGCGGGCGGACTCTCCTTCCAGACCGAAACCCTTGTCGAAACCCGCGTGCTGAATGAGCCACGCGGCCGAGAGCTTGGTCTTGGATTCGTCGACCCTGCCCGCGGGATCCAGGACGGGGTAGCGTGGGGCGTCGTCGGGCACGGGAAGCTGCGTGTCCGCCGGAATGATCGGATTCGTGAAGAAAGAACCGGTGCTGAAGGTGTCGCGGTCCGCGGGGTCCAGAACCATGCCCTTGCCGGCACGCAATTCCAGGACCGTTTCACGAACCGTGGGTGCCGGGGCGCGGTCCCCGACCTCGACGCCCAGGCGGCGCGCGAGCTCGGCGTATCGAATCGGCTGGGAGTTCTGGGCTCTCTCGAGCACGAACTCGACAGCGAGAACCACGTACCGGGGTGAGCCGTCATGGATCTCGCGCTTGAGCATGGACGTGCGGTAAGCGAAGGCGAGGTCGTCCCCGGTGAATCGGCAACGAGTTCCGGTGCGGCGGTCGTAGACGTGGGCCGCCCCGAAGTGCTGGGAGATCTCGGTCCCGTACGCACCGACGTTCTGTACCGGCGTCGCGCCCGTGATCCCCGGAATTCCCGACAGTGTCTCCAGACCGCTGAGTCCCTGGTCGAGGCTGCTGCGGACCAGATCGTCCCATGGTTCGCCCGCGGCGGCCCAGAGCCTGACCCGGCCGTTGTCCTCCGAGAGAACGTCGAATCCGCGGGAGGCGACGTGCACGACCGTGCCGTCGAAACCGCGGTCCGCAATGACGAGATTGGATCCGCCACCCAGCACCAGCAACGGTTTGCCGCTCGCATCCGCTTCCCGGACGGCGTCGATGATGCTCTCTTCATCATCGGCACGCACATAGGATCCGGCGGGTCCGCCCACACCGAGGGTCGTCAATTCACTCAAAAGGGTTTCAGTCACGTGGTCCAGTCTAACCAGCGCTCGACCCGCAACGGACCAGCGGTGACGTGAGGAAGAACGTCAGGACTCGTCCCCGTTCTTGTCCCCGTGCCGCTTTCTGGCGCGCAGGGCATCGTCCATGGACATGGGCCTCTCGGTGGTGTCCTCGTCTGCCAGGTCCTCGCCCTCGTTGACCCATCGCGCGGGCTCGTCCTTGGGCTCGGGACGGTTGCGCCGGTCGGGCGACGTGAGCTGAGGGACGAGGCACAGGGACACGACCACGAGCACAAGCACCACGGCGAGGCCGTTCCGGACCCCCAGGGCCTCCCCCAGAACGCCGAGCAGGGGCGGCCCACCGAGGAACGCGCCGTAGCCCACGGTCGAGACCACCGAGACCCTCGCGGAGGCCCGGAAGGGATCGTCAGCGGCTGCGGACATACCGACCGGGAATCCGAGGGCCGCGCCGGTACCCCACACGAAGATCGCGACCATTCCGAGCCCGATCCATGGTGAGACGACGAAGGTCCCGAGGCCGATCACGGCAAGGATGCACGCCACCCGCATGACGGCGACGCGCCCGTACATGTTGAGCAACCCGGTGCCCAGGAGCCGACCCGTGGTCATGGCCGCCACGAACAGCCCGTACCCCACGGCGCCGACGGAGGCGCTCGCGCCGTACCCATCGGTGAGGGCGAGGGCCACCCAGTCGTTGGCGGAACCTTCCGCCAGGGCCATTCCGAGCACGAAAATGCCCAGGAGGACTGTCCTCTTCTCGGACCAGGCATGACGGATCGTGAAGGTGCCCTGTCCCTCGTCCGAGGAGACGATGGCCATGAGACCCGTGGTGCCGGGGTGGATGTCCTCGCCCTCGTGCCTGGTGTTGCGCAGGGAAAGGACGACCAGGATGATCGCCACGATGTAGACGCTCAGCATGTGCCAGAACACCGAGACTCCCACCGCTGTCATCGCGGTTCCGACGATCGATCCGATGACCGTGCCGATCGAGAAGCACCCGTGCATCAGGGGCATACGCTGCTTCTTCAGGGCACGCTCAACGGCCGCGCCCTGCACGTTCGCACCGACCGAATAGGTGGCCTGGCCGAGGCCGAAGAGCCCCAGGCCGATTCCGGCCACGAGGACCGAGTGCAGGAAGGAGACCCCGACCGCGAGGCCGAGGCCGCCGACCATCATCAGGGCGAAGGTGAGCCACAGAGTCTTCTGCGCACCGAGCTTCATCACGACCATGCCGGAGGCGGAAACGGACAAGAAGGCACCGACCGTCTGGGTCAGCAGCAGGAGACCCAGGGGCCCGGCGGACAGGTTCAGCTCCTGGGCGATCGCGGGCACTCGAACGAGCCAGGCGGAGATGGAGAGCCCGCTGACCAGGTAGATACCCAGGACGGAATAGAACCAGGACTTGGTGGTGATCTGGTGCGATGAGATAGGCGAGCTTCTTTCCCTCTGGTGTGCCTGCGAGTGGATGCTTCCGGACCATGGCCGGTCAGACAACGAACGTGCCGTCCCCGACGGGCGAAAATGGCCGTTCGGCCACTCCGCGATGTGGGGCCGGCACGTCGATGTGTCGGTACTCAATTCCAGACGAGCCCAGGGAGGCCAGTCAAGATGTCCCGGCCATCTGCTCGGGTCCTACAGGCGAACGAGCGCCTGGGCCTTGACCAGGACTTTCTGCTCCTTGCCGTCTTCGTCGGGGGCCGAGACCGTGAGATCCACGCGCGCGGTTCCCTTCTCCTCGTCGACCGCACCGATTTTTCCTTCGACGGTGATGGTGGTTCCACCGGATGCCGGGCTCGCATCCGCCTGCGCGTCCGGAACCGGCACGGGCTTGGTGAATCGGGTCTGGTAGTCCAGGATCCGCCCGGGATCCCCCACCCAGTCCGTCACGAGCTGGACGGCCGTACCCATGGTGAACATGCCGTGGGCGATGACTCCCGGCAGTCCGACGGCCCGCGCGAAACGCTCGTTCCAGTGGATCGGGTTGAAGTCGCCGCTGGCTCCCGCGTAGGCAACCAGATCGGCCCGGCTGACCTGGATTTCCCGGCGGCCGACGGACTGGCCTTTTTCGACTGATGCTGCATTCGGTGTCTGCATACTATTCCTCGCCTCGTACCAGCAGGGACGAAAGGGCCGTGGTCACGGGGTTTCCTTCCTGGTCCACGATCTCTTCTCGAGTGGTGACCATCGCCCCACCACCCATCGTTCGCACGGAATCGACGTGCACTGTTGCCGAGAGCTCGTCACCGGCCACAATGGGCCGATGGTGCGTAAAACGCTGGTCGGCGTGAACCACGCGCGAAAAATCGATCCCGGCCGTCGGATCCTGAATGAGCTCGGCGTCGGCGGCCTGGCTCACGATGATGGCGAAGGTCGGTGGAGCGACCACGTCGGCGTAGCCCAGTTCGCGGGCCGCGGCGACATCGTGGTGTGCCGCGGACTGGGCCTTGACGGCTCGGGCGAATTCGCGGATCTTTTCGCGGGACACCGAGTAGACCGGGGCGTTGGAGTAGACGCGCCCCTGGAGGTCCTCGGCGATGCCCTTCGTGTCGGACATGCTGCTCCTCATGTTGTGTCGTTCATGGCGTGATGCACCACGTGTGCGCCGAACCCGCATGTGGTCTGGCCACGGTGCATGAGTCTTCCGCCAACACTTTACCGCCCGGCCCATTGCCCGTCCTCGGGGCTGCCGTGCTTCGTCGCGGACCGCCCGAACACAGAAGAACCCCGTCCCTGCGCGGCTGGGCGCCTCGCGGAACGGGGTTCGTTGTTGGTAGCGGTGGACGGGCTCGATCCGTCGACCTCACGATTATGAGTCGTGCGCTCTAACCAGCTGAGCTACACCGCCAGGCATGAAAGCGCCCACGCCGAGCATGAGCTCGACGCAGGCCCTCAACATGAGAGCCCCGACCGGGAATCGATCCCGGGACCTCCATCTTACCAAGATGGCGCTCTACCACTGAGCTATCGGGGCAACGACATAAAACTATACAGACGAGCGGATAGTCCGACAAATCCGTACAGGGTGCCGTTACTCACAAGGAAGTCTAGAACTTCCGGAAGCCGCCTTTGCGCGCACCACGGTCCCCGCGGTAGCCGCCACGGTCGTCGCGACCGCCGCGGTCCCCACGGTTGCCGCCGCGTCCGCCACGGTACCCGCCCGAACGATGTCCGCCGCGCTGACCGCCACCACGGTTGCCGCCACGGTCGGGCTGGATGTCCAGCGGATTGCCGTTGATGCGGATATCGCTCAGATCGCCGAGGTTCAGGTCCTTCGGGAGGTCGACCAGGGAGAAACCGCCCCGGATATCGATGTTCCCGACCTGCGACCCGTCGAGGCCGCCTTCGTTCGTGAGGGCACCGACGATGGATCCCGGGGACACGCGCTGTTCGTGACCGACCTGAATCTTGTACGTGGTCAAGCCTTCGTCGCTGCGCTTCCGACCGGACTTCTCGGGACGACCCCCGCGGTCCTCGCGCCCGCGCGGGGCCGCCTTGGTCGGCAGCTCCTCGACGAGGAAGGAACGGCCGTTCTGGGCGATGACGGCGATCGCGGCCGCGATGTCCTGCGCAGGAACATCGTGTTCGCTCTCGTACTTCTCGACCAGGTCCTTGAAGACCGTCAGATCCTCCGACTCGATCGTGTCGGTGATCTGCTGGGCGAAGCGCTGGAGACGAGTGGCGTTCACGTCGTCCGCGCTCGGCATGTGCATGAGCTCGACCTTCTGGCGCGTGGCCTTCTCGATCTGGCGCAACAGGTACTTCTCGCGCGGCGTCATGAACAGAATGGCCTCGCCCTCACGGCCGGCGCGGCCCGTACGGCCGATCCGGTGGACGTAGGACTCGGTGTCGTGCGGGATGTCGAAGTTGACCACGAGGCTGATGCGCTCGACGTCGAGGCCTCGGGCGGCGACGTCGGTCGCCACGAGGATGTCCACACGACCGTCGCGGAGAGACTGAACGGTGCGCTCACGGAGGTTCTGGGGAATGTCACCGTTGATGGCCGCGGCCTGGAAGCCCCGAGCGCGAAGCTTCTCGGCGACTTCCTCCGTCTCCTTCTTGGTCCGCACGAAGGCGATGACGCCGTCGTACTCCTCGACCTCGAGGACGCGAGTCATGGCGTCCAGCTTGTGGGAGTGCATGACCTGCATGTAGCGCTGGCGGATGTTGGCCGCCGTCGTCGTCTTGGACTCGACGCGAACCTCGACCGGATCGTGAAGGTACTGTTCCGCGAGCTTGCGGATCGACTTGGGCATGGTTGCCGAGAACAGGGCGACCTGCTTTTCCTCGGGCGTCTTGGCCAGGATCTGCTCGACATCTTCGGCAAAGCCCATCCGAAGCATCTCGTCGGCCTCGTCGAGAACGAGGTGCTTGATGTTGGACAGGTCCAGCGAGCCGCGCTTGAGGTGGTCGATCACGCGGCCCGGAGTGCCGACGACGACCTGCGCGCCCCGACGGAGCCCGGCCAGCTGCGGACCGTAGGGCGAACCGCCGTAGACCGGCAGGACGGTGAAGTCGGGCATTTCGCTCGCGTAGGACGAGAAGGCCTCGCCCACCTGGAGGGCGAGTTCGCGCGTCGGGGCCAGGACGAGCACCTGGGTGTCGCGGTTGGTCCCGTTGACGTCGGAAAGCTCGGCGAGATGGGACAGGGCCGGCACAGCGAAGGCAGCGGTCTTCCCGGTACCGGTCTGCGCGAGGCCGACGACGTCGCGCCCTTCGAGCAGCAACGGGATGGTCTCGGCCTGGATCGGTGAGGGCTTCTCGTATCCGACTTTCTCGAGAGCCCCCAGAACGCGGCCGTCGAGGCCGAGATCGGTGAAGCGAACGGTGTTGTCCTCGGGCTCGGCGACGTCGGTCGCGGCGGCGGAAGCGTTTTCGGGCAGGGTCTGGTTGGGTTGAGTCACCAATTGGTCCTTATGGAGTTGGGGTTTCACGCACCGTCCCTCATGGGCGGCGGCCGGTTCTGTCCCCTTGAATCTGCCCGCAAACACTTCCTGAGGCATTCAGGAAATGGTGTTTCTTCTCTGGGCGCACCTCTGTCGATCTCAAGGATCGGTTGTCTCGGGTGGGCACGGCGGCGAGCTAATACACGTCATGCAACGGCCGGGTCCCTCAAAAGGTTCGGGACTGACTCGGCACAAAACGGGGAATCCCGGTAGTATTCGCCAGCTTACCGCATCCACGGGGATTTTCCGCTCCATGGTGACGCATCGCTCACCTCCTCCGCTCCAGGACGACGACGCCGTGATCGTCCTGGAGCGCAGCGTAACGACCGCCGTACATCGACGCCGCGGTCGCCTCGAGTTCTTCCGTGCCAGCCCCATTCCACGTTCCGGTCGTGCGGTCGAGCACGAGGTAGTCGGGGGCCGGGTCCGACCGGTGCCCGATCCACCGGACGTCATGGTCAGGAACCAGGTAGGTCAGCACCGAGAGGTCGCTCGCGACGCTCGCGCCCTGGGGAATCCTGCGGAGGGCCTCTTGTTTGGCCGCAATGCTGCCCGGTGACCGCGACTGGTCGGGCGAAAGCAGCGGACTCGCGGTCGACCCCGCGACCAGGACAACCGCGATCCCGGCCGCAAGCACGGGGCCCGCCGCCGTCATGCGCTCCACAGCCCTCGCGACACTTGTCGCCCGGATCGGTCGAACGCGCAGCGCGGCGTCGAACACCGCCGCGAAGACCACCGGCATCAGCACGAGGTTGTAGTGCCAGGTCGGTTCCCAGTACCCGGGGTTGTCGGACAGAAATCGCCACACCAGGGTCGGGACGCCGACCCACACCACCGGGGACCTGAGGAATACCAGGGCACCGGTCACCGCCAGCAGGAGCAGCGTCTGCGATTTGGCCCAGGGGAAGAACATCAGCCCCAGGGCCTGCAACGGGTCGGCGAGCGCACCCCACACGTCCACCGATCCGCCGTAGTCGAAGTGTCCGCGGGGATTCAGGGCCGGAAGGATCAGGAAAACGGCGGTCGCGCTCCAAGAAAGTCCCCAGACGATGAGCCCGATGCCCTGGACAACGAGCGGCGAGCCGATGGCCCTGCGGTACGTCATCCGGCCCGACCGTATCCCCAGACCGCCGTCGCGGATATAACGGGCGACGACCAGGACCCCCACCATGGCGGCGGTAACGCCCAGGTCTTCCTTGACGAAGACCAGCGGTGCCGCCCACAAGAGTGCGGCACGCAACCGTCCGGTCGCGACCGAGCACAGGGCCAGGGCCATGAGCGGCACAGCAAAGGCGACCTCGTGGAATTGCACCCGGATCGCTTCCAGGACCCCGAAGCTCGCGGCGAATCCCAGAGCCAGGCACGCACCGCGCACAACACCGAGGTACCGGGTCCCGTACCACGCGAAGACGCCGACGGCGAGTGCCAGCAAGAGGTCCTGGACGACCATCAGGGTCAGCCCGGAAGGCAAGAGAGCGTAGAGCGGTGCCAGCAGCACCAGGATGGGATGGAAATGGTCGCCCAGGAGATTGAAGCCGTACCCCTTGATATTGACCACGGGCGGGGCGAGGCCGGCGTACTGCTTGAGGGCTTGGGTGAAGATCGCCAGGTCCCACGACGGCGTCTCCATCAGCCCCCATTGCACGAGCGAGATCGCCGTGTAGACGGCCGCCGCCGCAAGGCCGAGCACGCACGCGACCGCTCGTGGAATTCGGCGCGAGAGATGCGACCGCACTGGAGAGGTGGGGGTGATCTGCCCGTGGGTGGTTCGTGTCGCTGAGGTATCGCTCATGTGGGTGGCCTGCGGATTGTCGTCGGGGCGTGGTTGCGGCGACATCGGGATATGTCGGTTCGTCGAGCAAGGCATGGCTCGGGCGAAGAACTGCCCGGTCCCTGTCTGCTCGTGCGATGATGGAGCGCATGTCCACCGTATACTGCGCCGAACGCCGGCTGACTTTCGAGGCACCGGTGGACCTGGCACGCAGTGTGTCGGTTCTTCGTCGCGGTTCCCACGATCCGACGATTTCCGTGCAGACTTCGCCTCACCGGACCCGAGTCTTTCTGACCGCGCGCGTGCCGGAACACGAAGGGCACGGGATCGCTGCGGTTCTCGATCAGTCGGCCACGTCCGGCCTCCTGGCGGGGGCTCCGATCGACGTCGTGGCCTGGGGCCAGGATCGGGACGAAGTCGACGTCTTCTTGGCGTCGGCAGGCCGTCTCGTCGGTCTCGAGGACGACTGGTCCGTTTTCGCCTCCTCCCCCGAGTTCGGCCTGCTCCCGCACCATGCCAGGGCGGCCTACCGATTGCACCCCGGGCTGCGTCTGTGCTCGACGGGCTGGATTTTCAAACAGACGGTCACTGCGATCTTCGAGCAACGGGTCACCGGCAGCGAGGCCATCGGTGCCTGGCAGCGGATGGTGCGACGGATCGGCTCCGATCCGGCGCCTGCCCCTCACGGCGTACCGCACCCACCGGAAGGCATGGTCGCGTTCCCGACGCCGCAGGAGTGGCTGTCCGTCCCGTCCTGGGAGTGGCGCCGTGCGGGCGTGGACGCGCATCGAGTACGCGCGGTTCGTTCCCTCGCCGAACGGGCCCCGTCGCTGCTGCGGTTCGCTGAGTCCGCCGGGCCGGGCGACGTCGCCCGCCAACTCTCCGCCGTTCCGGGGATCGGAGCGTGGACCATCGCCGAAGCAATGCAGAGGTCGCACGGGTTGCCCGACGCGATCAGTGTGGGCGACTACCACCTGGCCCACGGGGTCTGTTACGCCCTGGAGGGACGTCGAGGCGACGACACGCGCATGCTCGAATTGCTCAGACCCTGGGCAGGAAATCGGCAGCGTGTGGTCCGTCTGCTGGGTCTGTCCACCGTTAAAGAACCCCGGCGAGGACCAAGGGTCGCCCCTCGGTCGCTCGCCGGGTGATGAAAAGTCTGTGACCCGGGGCCTACCGCCCCGGAAGGATCAGGCCTGGCCGGGGTCGGCCTCCTGCTGGCCCTGCTGTTCGGCGGCTTCCTTCTCGGCCTCGGCCATCTGGCGGCGCACGTCGTCCATGTCGAGGCCCTGAACGGCCTCAATCACTTGTTCCAGCTGCGACCCGTTCAGGGCGCCGGGCTGGGCGAAGACGAGCGTCTGCTCGCGGAAGGCCATCAGAGTAGGGATCGAGGTGATTCCCGCAGCGGCAGCAAGCTGCTGCTGGTCCTCGGTGTCCACCTTTCCGAAGACGACGTCCTCGTACTTTTCCGATGCGGATTCGAAGACCGGAGCGAACTGCTTGCACGGCCCGCACCATTCGGCCCAGAAATCCACCAGGACGATGTCGTTGTTCGAAATCGTGTCGTTGAGGTTGTCTTGCGTCAATTCAATAGTCGGCATGGCCCCGACACTACATTTCGAGATTCCAGCAGCCCAGGACGTTCACCCACGGCTCACCCGCCGGGACTTTTCTGCAGGTGCAGGATCGGGCCGCCGCATTCCTGGGTACGATTCGCAACGCGAACCAGTGATCAGGTGCCGGGTCCGGGACGGTTGTCCGGCCGACGACGTCTTAAAACGAACAAGCCGCGAACTCTTCGGAGAGTTCGCGGCTTGTGCTGCGGTGGCAGATGAGGGATTCGAACCCCCGTAGGCAGTGCCAGCTGATTTACAGTCAGCCCCCTTTGGCCGCTCGGGTAATCTGCCGAGTGTTCCACCGAACCGTTTCGGCCCGGAAGGATCCATGCCCCCGGCAACGGGAGCGGGTTCAACAGTACCCAAAGACTCGCGGGATGCACAAACCGAGGGCGGGCCCGGATCTCCATTGTGATCAAAGGCACCCGCTGCGTCGCAGGGGCGAAGCGGGGCTAGGAGTTGGGATTCGAGCCCTGTTCCTCCAGGAGCCGGCCCTCCATGCGATCGAGGAATTTCTCAAGCTGCTCCTGCGTGATTTCACCGCGAGACAGAGACGCTTCCAAGTCTTCACGGACTCCGTCCAGGCGCCGGACAAGGTCCGGCTCGACGAGCCTGCCACGTGGCGTCGCCATCAAGGACTGGGGCTCGCTGGATGACCAGGCCCGGCGGCTGTGCGAGATCACGACCGACCGTTCCGAGACGACGCGGTGCGTGGCCGCATCGGCGGCGAGCCGTTTTCTCGCACCGGCCAACGAGCCGCGAGGACTCCCATTGAATCTCGATGAGGTGTTCATGATTCAAGTGTGGGATGCGGACCTGTGAGGACCACAGGAATCGGGTGACGATTCGATAACGATTCGTGCCACGTTGTCTCACAGTGCGGCAGAACCGAGACCCACCCGCGGCGTCACCCACCGAGGCGGCAGTCGCGGGACCTCC
>NZ_NOIQ01000019.1 GCF_004136575.1 Rothia koreensis | reverse complement strand
TGAGGGCGGTGAGGTGGCACTTTCGTGCGCCCGGCGTCGCGAGGTGGCAATCCTGAGCACCCCGCGCCGCGAGGTGGCACATTCGTGCGATTTTCGGCCCGATTTCGTCCCAAAACTGCCACCTCGCCACGAAATACGCACACCACTGCCACCTCGCCGGACGACAGGCCAATTCAGACCGACGAGGCGGCAATTTCGTGCAGCCGGACCCGACGAGGTGGCATCCCCGTGCGCCCGACCCCGCGAGGTGGCAATCCTGAGCGCCCGACCCCGCGAGGTGGCAATCCTGAGCGCCCGACCCCGCGAGGTGGCACTTTCGTGCGGTTCCCGGGCCGATTTCGTCCCAAAACTGCCACCTCGCGACGAAATACGCACACCACTGCCACCTCGCCGGACGACAGGCCAATTCAGACCGACGAGGCGGCAATTTCGTGCAGCCGGACCCGACGAGGTGGCAACCCCGTACGCCCGACCCCACGAGGTGGCAATCCTGAGCACCCGGCCCCGCGAGGCGGCAATCCTGAGCACCCGGCCCCGCGAGGTGGCACTTTCGTGCGATTCCCGGCCCGATTCCGTCCCAAAACTGCCACCTCGCGACGAAATACGCACACCACTGCCACCTCGCCGGACGACAGGCCCCGGACGCACCTCGGTCGCCGGTTTTCAGCCGACTCGCCCATGGAGGGCTTGATCGATGGCCTGCCGAAGGAGCGGGATCAGTCTCGGAGTCGTGTTCCGCCCGAACCGGTCCACCGTCACCAGGTCTTTCGCGTAGATCCGCAATTCGCGGTGGCCCGCTCTCTCGGTGCGTCTGAGCCGCTCGATATCCCGTTCGACTTGGAACGATTCGTTGTGATGAGCGCCTTCGTACTGGACGAACAGGCCGCTCCGCCGATGCCGCAAGTCCGGTTGCACCAGCCTTCCGTCCACCTCGACGGCGACATCCAAGTCCCACCCCTCAATCCCGTAGTCCTCAGCGATCAACCGCATCCGCGTTTCCATGACCGAGTCCGACCCCACTCGAACCCGGCTCAGAGCCCGACGGGCCAACGCGACCCCGCGGGCTCGCCGATGCGCGGAGAGAAGCGCTTCGATCTGCGGAATCGTGCTCATCGGCGGGCGGCCGGCGTAGATCCCGAATCGGTGGGAGCATACGATGCCGTCCCCGATCGCCACCAATTCCATGGGACTCACCATTCTCGCGAGATCGAAGAAGGTGCGTTCGGGGGTCGTGATCCGGACGCCGTCGTACTCTGCGACTTCGCCGGGAAGGAACGACGCCTTGGCACCTTTGACCATGACTCTTCGGATTCGGTCTTTGCCGCCGGTCGAGGCGAGGTGGACCCGTGGCGCGTGTAGCAGGCGAGTCGGCAGTCTCAACCCATGCCATTGCGCGGCCGAAACGCCGTAGACCACGACGTCGTCCAGGCCACGAGCGAGCTCCGTCGCTATGTCCACCGACGAGACTGCGTCGGGGTCCGTGGTGTACATGCCTGGTCGCAACCGGGTCATGTCCGCGGCGCGGAAACGAAACCGGGTCAGGTCGGTGTTCTCGAGCGTTCGTTCGGTCAGGACCCGACGTCGTAGGTGCGGCGGAATGCTCTTGCTGGGAGTCATGCAGAAGGTTTTAGCGAAGATCGGGCCGCAAGCCGGCTCGGCCCGACTGATAAACACACGATTTGTGGACGACCGCACGCGCGAGCTGAGGTACTCGGCGCCTCCCGCGAGGTGGCAGTGGTGTGCGTGTTTCGTCGCGAGGTGGCAATTTTGGGACGGAATCGGCCCGAGAATCGCACGAAAGTGCCACTTCGCGGCGCCGGGCACTCAGGATTGCCACCTCGTGGGCCATGGTTGCACGAATGTGCCGCCTCGTCGGTCTGGATTGTCGTGCTGTCCCGCGAGGTGGCAGTGGTGTGCGTATTTCGTCGCGAGGTGGCAGATTTGGGACGAAATCGGGCCGGGAACCGCACGAAATTGCCACTTCGCGGCGCCGGGCGCTCAGGATTGCCACTTCGCGGCGCCGGGCGCACGGGGTTGCCACCTCGCGGCGCCGGGCGCGGCGGGTGCGGCGCCGGGCGTGGGCGGGGCGGACGCCGCATCAGGGCGGGGCGCGGAACACGGGCTCGGCGTCGAACCGGATCACCCCGACGCATATAACCTAGTGGGGTGACCACGACGGAGACCGCTGCGGGCGTGGACTTTCGGTCCACAGGCTGGCGGCTCACGCGTACCTTCATGCTGGTTGGTGTGACCGCGTGGCTCGGTTCGGTCTCGCACGTCGTCGGCGGTGGCCATATCCCGCGCTCCGGGCTGGCCCTGGCGCTGTCCTTGCCTTTGATCGGCGTCGTCTTTGCGCTCACTCGTTTCCGGCTCGGTTTCTCGGCCTGCGTGCCTCTGCTCGGTGCCGGGCAGTTTGCCGTGCACCAGCTCCTCATGCTCGGGTCGGCCAGCCACGGCTCGCGTGCGTCGATCCTCGAGGGCGCTCCCGCCGGTTCCAGTTCGGCCCATCACGACGCCGCACTGCATTCGGGCCACGCCTCCGGCGGGGGAACCCCATCGATGCCGGCCGCAGCCTCACCCATGGACTCCCCGTCGATGGGCGACATGCCCATGGGCACCGTGGACATGGGCACCATGGACATGGATTCCATGCATATGGACTCCATGCACATGCACGACGGATCGTTGCCGATGCTCGTGGCGCACGTGGTCGGGACGCTGCTCGCGGCCGCCGTCGTCGGTGCCGTCGACGCCGTGCTCTGGGCCCTCACGGTCCTTCTGCTTCCGTGGGTGGCCCGTCTGCTCCGGGTTGCGCTCGGGATCCCGGAATCGACCGCGACCTGCCCGGAGGGCGAGCAGCTCGTCCCCCGCTGGCGGAAACCCCGAGCCAGGGAACCCGTCCGGGGCCCGCCCCGATACCTCGCATTCGACTGAACCCAACGCCGGTCCGACCCCAGGTCCCGGCGCCATTCTGCGTGCCCTTCGAGCGCGCATCGAACGTGAGGAACACAATGAAAACCTTGAATACACCGCACCCGACATCGGGTCACGAAACCACCTCTCCACCCCGACGTCGGACCGGCTGGTTCCGGGACATGACCCGTCGGCTTCATTTCTTCGCCGGGCTGATCGTCGGCCCGTTCATCCTGGTCGCCGCATTGTCGGGCGCCTTGTACGCGCTCGCTCCACAATTGGAGGGCATGGTCTACTCCCATGAGCTGCATGCCGGCTCGTCCGAGCAGAATCTGTCCCTGGACGAACAGGTTCGGCGCGCGACGGACCACGTCCGAACCGAGGTGAAGGATTCCGAGCCTCCGGCGCTCGTGGCCGTCCGGCCCGCGCCCGAACCGGGAGCTACGACCCGCGTGATGTTCGCCCCGCCCGAAGGGTCGTCCGAGTCCGACCAACGCGCGGTCTTCGTGAGTCCTGCGGACGGCGAAATACGGGGCGACCTGATCTCCTACGGTTCGTCGGGCGCGCTTCCACTCCGTACATGGATCGACCAGCTCCACCGCGACCTCCACCTGGGCGAGCCCGGACGTCTGTATTCCGAGTTCGCGGCGTCGTGGATGTGGGTGATCGCCGTCGGCGGCCTCATTCTTTGGGTACCGCAGCTGACGCGTCGTCTGCGCGCCGGTCACGCACGACGACGCGCGATCCGGGAAGCCGCCTTGCCGTTGCCCGACGCACGTGGGCGGACGCGGCTGCTGAGCTGGCACTATTCGGCCGGTTTGGGGCTCATGGTCGCCATGGTGTTCCTCTCGGCAACCGGTATCACGTGGTCGGCCCATGCGGGCGAGCACGTGACCCAGTTGCGGGCCGCGCTGAATTGGTCGACGCCGAAGGCCTCGACGTCGTTGTCGGGTGAGCAGGCCCCCACCGACGAACACGCTGGCCATGCGGGGCACGCTGGCCATGCGGGTCATGCGGGACATGCCGGCCACGCGGGTGCTTCTTCCCATGACGCCGCCGCGAGCATGCCCGTGGACTCCGGACACGACGCCATCCTGCGCGCCGCCCGTCGTCTCGGTATCGACTCGAACCGCGTCGAGATCCTGCCCTCGGCCTCCAAGGACACGGCGTGGACCGTCCAGGAGATCGACCGGCACTTCCCCACCCAGGTGGACAGCGTGACGATCGACCCGGTGACGTACAACCAGGTCGACAAGGTCTCCTTCCAGGACGACTACTCCCTGCCCGCGAAGTTGGCCCGGTGGGGAGTCGACATCCACATGGGCCTCTGGTTCGGTCTGCTCAATCAGGTGGTGCTGTTCGTGATCGCGATCGGCATCGTCGGCATGGTCGTGACCGGGTATTGGATGTGGTTCAAGCGGCGCCCGACGTGGCCCCGTCTCAAGACGCCGACTCCTGGTCTTCGGGATGCGCCCTGGTGGGGTTGGCTCGCCGTCGGTGTTCCGGCCGCCGTCGTCGGTTGGTTCCTGCCGCTGGTGGGGATCCCGCTGGTGGCATTCGTCGTCGTCGACGCCGTCCTTGCCCTTGTCGGCTCGCGGAGATCCGGCGGATCGGGCCGGACCCCTCGTGATCCGGCCGCCCGGTCCTGATCGGACAGCCGGGTCGCCCGCGGGACAGACCGGATCGCCCACACGGGCATCCGAGCTGTCCCACCAGCGGTCCGGGGCGGTCGCGTTGCGGCCGCCCCGGGCCACTGGCCCGTGGCCCCTGAGGCCACCTGTCGCGGCCAAAGCCGGGCCACCGACCGGCTGCCGGCCACCGCCCGACTCCGGATACGCGCTGTGCCTAGGATGGATGCATGGCAGAGACACGGAACCCCCTCGAAGCAACCGGCCGAACCCTCGGATGGGGCATCGTCGCGACGGGTGCCATCGCGCGAAAGGTCACCCCGGACATCGCCGCTTTGGAAGATGCCCGACTGGTCGGCGTCTCGTCCCGTTCCCAGGCCAGCGCCGACGAATTCGCGACGGACTTCGGCGTCGAACGGGCCTATGCCGACGACGACGCCCGCACCGGGTACGAGAAGCTCGTCGCCGACCCGGACGTCGACGTCGTCTACATCGCAACACCCCACGGCCAGCACCACGCCACCATGCTCGAGGCCATTCGCGCCGGCAAGAACATCGTGTGCGAAAAGGCCTTCACGATCACGGCCGACGAAGCCCGGGAAGTGCTCGAGGCCGCCCGCGAGAAGGGCGTCTTTGTGATGGAGGGGCTCTGGACACGCTTCCACCCTCTGCGTACCCGAGTGTCCGAGCTGCTGGAGGCCGGTGAAATCGGGATGCCCCGGTGGGTCCAGGCCGACCTGGGCTTCCGCGGTCCCGCCGACAAGTCGCACCGGTTGTGGCGCGAAGATGCCGGCGGGGGCGGGCTCCTGGACATGGCCTGCTACGTCCTGCATTGGCCGTGGCTGGCCCTCGGACGGCCCACAGGGTTCACGGCGCAGACGATCAAACGCGGAAACGTGGACGCCCTGACGCAGATCACGGGAACTTTCGAGAAGTCCGCCGCACAGATGACGATCTCGCTGGTCTCGCAGGGACCTCGGCAGGCGGTGATCTCAGGGCACGACGGCTTCATCACCATCGGATCTCCGATGCACCAGGCGCAGTCCTTCACCGTGACGGACGCCCGAGGTTCCGTGCGCGAAGAGTCGTGGCCGCTGGTCGGGCGGGGCTACTCGTACGAAATGCGCGAAGCGACGCGGTGCATCCAGGAAGGTGCTCTCGAGTCGCCGATCATGCCGTGGGAGGACACGATTGCGCAGATGGAGATGATCGACGAGATCCGCCGGCAGATCGGCGTCGTCTACCCCGATCACGACGACGTCGCCCGGGACCTGCCCGCGAAGTCGTAAGCCGGCCTGGCGGCGAGGTGGCGAGGTCTAGTCGGCGGTGGGCTGCGGTGGCGAGGCTCTGGGGCGCTGGGGCGCTGGGACGCTGGGGTGCCGAGGTGGCAACCACGTGCGATCGGCCCGCCGAGACGGCAATCCCGTGCACAAAACCACCCCAAAACCGCACAAAACCGCCACCTCGCGGAAAGAACCGCACCAGACTGCCACCTCACGGCCCGGAGCCGGCGGACCTGCACGAAAC
This sequence comes from Rothia koreensis, assembly GCF_004136575.1. Taxonomy (GTDB): domain Bacteria; phylum Actinomycetota; class Actinomycetes; order Actinomycetales; family Micrococcaceae; genus Rothia; species Rothia koreensis. Next base: position 38,061 of record NZ_NOIQ01000019.1, on the reverse strand, counting down.
TGCCACCTCACGGCGCGGAGCCGGGCGGACCCGCACGAAACTGCCACCTCACGCCTTCAAAACCCAACTCCCCGCGGCGAAGTGGCAACCACGTGCGACCGGCCCGCCGAGACGGCAATCCCGTGCACAAAACCACCCCAAAACCGCACAAAACCGCCACCTCGCGGAAAAAACCGCACCAGACTGCCACCTCACGGCGCGGAGCCGGGCGGACCCGCACGAAACTGCCACCTCACGGCGGCGGCGCGGGCGCGGGCGCAGGCTACCTGTTCTTGAACGTCGGGTCGCGGCGTTCGGCGAAGGCCGCCATGCCTTCCTTCTGGTCCTCGGTCGCGAAGAGCGAGTGGAAGACCCGCCGCTCGAAGGTGAGTCCCTGGGCGAGGGGGGTTTCGAAGGCCGCCCCGACCGCTTCCTTCGCGAGCATGGCCGCGGGCCGGGACTTCTGCGCGATCGTGTCCGCGATCTGCAGGGCGGTGTCGACCACGGCGTCGTCCGCGACGACCCGCGACACCAGCCCCGCCCGTTCGGCCTCGTCGGCGCCGATGTTCCGGGCGGTCAGGATCATGTCCATGGCTTTGGCCTTGCCCACGGCACGGGTCAGTCGCTGGGACCCACCCATGCCGGGAATGACGCCGAGGTTGATCTCAGGCTGACCGAATTTCGCGCCCTCACCGGCAACGATGATGTCGCACATCATCGCGAGCTCGCAGCCGCCACCGAGCGCGTACCCGTTGACCGCGGCGACGATCGGGAGCCGCACTTGAGTGAGCCTCTGCCACTGGGCGAACCAGTCGCTCTGGTACATCTCGGTGTAGCTCTTGGAGGACATCTCCTTGATGTCCGCGCCCGCGGCAAAGGCCTTCTCGGACCCGGTCAGCACGATGGCCGAGATGCTCTCGTCCCGTTCCCAAGCCTCGGCGGCGTCCACGACGGCCACCATGGTGTCGTAGTTCAACGCATTGAGCGCCTTCGGCCGGTTGAGCCGAATGACGCCGACGCCGTCGCGCGTCTCGGTCCGGATCACGCCCTCGTGCTGTCCCGAATCCTGGGCTGCTGTCTGGTCGCTCATGCTTGGTTCTCTCCCATCGTTCGGATGATTGCGGAAAAGTCGAGGTCGCCGTGCCCCTCGTCCAGGAACTTCGTGTAGGCCTCGTGGGCGGCGCGGCCGAAGGAGGCCTCGGTCCCGGTCGACTCCAGGGCGGACACCGCGAGTCCCAGGTCCTTGGCCATCAGGGCCGTAGCGAACCCGGGTTTGTACTCGTTGCTGGCCGGATTGGTGGGAACCGGTCCGGGGACCGGGCAGTTCGTGGTCACGGACCAGCACTGCGCGGCGGACGTGGACATCACATCGAACAGGGCCTGGTCCGTCAGGCCGAGCCTCTCCCCCAGGGTGAAGGCTTCGCACGCACCGATCGTGGTGATCGCCAACAACATGTTGTTGCAGCATTTCGCCGCCTGGCCTGCCCCGTTGTCTCCGCAGTGGACCACCTTCTTGCCCATCGCGTCGAACAACGGGTGGGCGGCGTCGAAGTTCTCCTGGGGCCCACCGACCATGAACGTCAGCGTCCCGTTTTCGGCCCCCGCGGTTCCGCCCGAAACCGGGGCGTCCAGGGCACGGTGCCCGGCGTCGTGCACCAGGTCAGCGGCTTCTCGGGCTTCGTCCACGCTGATCGTCGAGCAGTCGATGAACAGGGTGTTCTCGGGTGCCGCCGAGAGCAAGCCGTCATTGTTCTCGCCCCGGTAGGCGGAGATGACGTGCTTGCCGGCGGGGAACATCGTGATGACGACGTCCGCTCCGGCCGCGGCTTCTTCGCCCGACGCGGAGATCTCGATCCCGTCGCGCTCCGTTGCGCGGCGCGCCTCGTCCACGAGGTCGTAGGCCACGACGTCGTAGCCCGCCTCCTTGAGGTTCCTCGCCATGTGGCCACCCATGTTTCCCAGGCCAAGAAATGCGATCTTCATGCCAATACTCCTTCAACGGGGCAGTTGCAGGTCCTCGTGTCCGGGCACGGGTCCGAAGAAACTCAGCACGAGCTCCCTGTCCACGTCCTCGAGCGCCTGCGGCTGCCACTGGGGGTTGCGATCCTTGTCGATCACTTGTGCGCGAATGCCCTCGGCCATGTCGTGGGCGAACAACGCGTTTCCGCTGGTGCGGAAGTCTTGAATGAGGGTCTCCGCGAGCGACTGGTCGGCGGCGCGAACGAGCCCCTCGAGCGCAGTTTTCATCCCGGTGGGACTGTTCCTCCGCAGTGCCTTGAGGGCCTTGGCCGCGAGGTCGTTCTCGGGCTCCTTCTCGACCCTGGTCTCGAGGTTGTGCAGGATCTCCTCGACCGTCTCGGCGGCGTAGTCCTCGTCGATCCACCGGCTCGCCGCCTCGAGCTCGGACTCCGGAGGCTCGATGCCGAAGCCCTGGATCGTGGTGGCCGCCTCCCCCGGGTTCTCGATGTTCTCGAGCGCCGCGAGCAGGTCGCCGATCGAGGCGTCGGGGACGTAGAAGTCGGCGAGGCCCGCGTGGACGGCGTCCGCCCCATCCACGTGGAGCCCCGTCAACGCCATGTGCCGGCCCGCGTGACCCGGCGCGTGGGAGAGGTAGTTGAGGCCCCCGACGTCGGGCGAGAAACCGATGCCGGTCTCCGGCATGCCGGTACGCGTCGTGTCGGTGGCGATCCTGTGCGACCCGGGGACGGACAGACCGATGCCTCCGCCCAGAACGAGCCCATTCATCACCGCGATGTAGGGCTTCGAGAGACGCGAGATCCGGTAGTCGAAGTCGTACTCCTGGCGGAAGAAGTCGATGCCCATGGCCTCGTCGCCACCGCTGGCCGCCTTGTAGAGGGCGACGACGTCGCCGCCGGCGCACAGCCCCCTGTCCCCCGAGCCGACAACGGCCACGCACGTGACGTTGGCGTCGGCCTCGAATTCGTCGAGTGCGCGGTTGATGAGCTGGATCATCTCGACGTTGAGCGCGTTGACCGCGCGGGGGCGGTTGAGGGTGACGAGCCCGAGGTGTCCCCGAATTTCGGTCAGGACACTGGGCTCCTGAGGCTGATCGGCCATGAATTCTCCTCCTGCAACGATTCAGTGGTGGGCAATTGTGCGCGGGGCCGGTTGTCCGACGTCGCCGGTCCACGACCCCGCCCGCACATCAGTTTCCGGTTGGCATGACGAAGCTGGCGCCTTCCTTGATCCCCGAAGGCCACCGCTGGGTCACCGTCTTGGTCTTGGTGTAGAAGCGGAAAGCATCGGGGCCGTGCTGGTTGAGATCGCCGAAGCCCGAAGCCTTCCAGCCACCGAAGGTGTAGTAGGCGATCGGAACCGGGATCGGCACGTTGACTCCGACCATGCCGACGTCGACCTGCCGGGCAAACTCGCGTGCGGTGTCCCCATCACGGGTGAAGATCGAGACGCCGTTTCCGTATTCGTGTCGGGTGGGAAGCTCGAGGGCCTCCTCGAAGTCGGCGGCCCGCAGTACGGACAGCACAGGCCCGAAGATTTCCTCACGGTAGACGTCCATGTCGGGGGTGACCCGGTCGAACAGGGTCGGGCCCACGAAGAACCCGTCCTCGTGGCCGTCCACCCGGGCGCCCCTGCCGTCGAGGACCAGTTCGGCGCCGGCCTCGACGCCCTGGGCGATGGCCGACTCGACCCGCTCCTTGGCCGCAGCCGAGACGAGTGGTCCGAAGTCCGAGGACTCCTCGAGGGACGGGCCGAAGCGGAGCTTCGAGGCCCTCTCCGTGAGCTTGTCCATCAGCGCGTCCGCGGTCTTCTCGCCGACCGGGACGGCCACGGAGATCGCCATGCAGCGCTCTCCCGCGGATCCGAAGGCCGCGCCGATCAGGGCGTCCGCGGCCTGGTCCAGGTCGGCGTCCGGCATGATGATCATGTGGTTCTTGGCCCCGCCGAAGCACTGGGCCCGTTTGCCCTTCCGAGCCGCGTGCTCGTAGATGCTCTGGGCGATCGGCGTCGAACCGACGAATCCCACGGCCTCGATGTCCGGGTGGTCGAGCAGGGCGTCGACGGATTCCTTGTCCCCGTTGACCACGGTGAAGATCCCGTCCGGCAGGCCGGCTTCCTTCCAGAGGCGCGCCAGGATCAGCGGGACGGATGGGTCGCGTTCGGAGGGCTTGAGCACGAAGGCGTTGCCCGCGGCAATCGCCGGTCCCGCCTTCCACAGGGGGATCATGGCCGGGAAATTGAAGGGAGTGATTCCTGCGACGACGCCGAGGGGCTGCCGCATCGAGTAGACGTCGATTCCCGTGCCCACCGAGTCGCTGAATTCCCCTTTGAGCAGGTGCGGTGCACCCATTGCGAACTCGACGACGTCCAGTCCCCGCTGCAGGTCGCCGTGGGAGTCCGGGACGGTCTTGCCGTGTTCGCGGGACAGCGCCTCCGCGATCTCGTCCGCGTGCTCATTCGCGAGGTTCACGAATTTCCCCAGGATGCGCGCCCGCTTCTGCGGGTTGGTCGCGGCCCAGGCCTTCTGCGCCTCCTTGGCGTTGCGGACGGCGGCGTCGACCTCGTCGGTTGTCGCGAGCGGAACCCTGGCCGTGACCCGGCCGGTGCTGGGATCGTACACGTCCCCGAATCGCCCCGAGGTTCCCGGTGTCTCGCGACCCCCGACGAAATGTGTGAGTTCCTGGACCTGTCCACCGGCCATGCTCGAGGACTCCTTCCCACGGGGGTCGACCCCGCACGCAATTCGTGTTCCACGTCACAGGTTATCGACCGGGTTCGGGCCGTGCCAGTGCGCAGCGCACCGGACGCGTAACATCGACGCGATCAGGTGTTCCGCTGCTTCTTGGATTCCGCGGCGGCCTTCTTGCCCTTGTCCGCGATTTCGGCCCAGTCGGCGTCGTCGAGATCGGTGAGCGCGGAGAACGTCGAGGGGCCGGCCAGCATCTGGCCGCCGTCCATCGTGATGGTTTGGCCCGTGATGTAGTCGCAGGACCCCGACAGCAGGAAAATGCCCAGGTTCCCCATCTCCTCGACGGTTCCGACGCGACGCGCAGGCACGGACTCGACGTCGGTCATGGCACCCTGGCCGTCCTTGTTGGAACTCAGCACAACCGAGGTGAATTCCGTCGGGATGGGGCCGGGAGCAATCGCGTTGAGACGGATCCCGTACTTGGCCCATTCGACCGCCAGGGACATGGTCATCGCATGCACTGCTGACTTGGCCATCGCCGAGGGGACCACGTAGGCGGAGCCTGTATAGACCCAGCTGACCAGGGTCGACAGAATATTGCCCGGGAGTCCCTGTTCGATCCACCGTCGCCCGACGGCGTGGGTCACGTTGTATGACCCCTTCATGACCGTGTCGGTGATGGCCTGGAATCCCCGAGGGCTCAGGTCCTTGGTCTGGGCAATGAAGTTCCCTGCCGCGTTGTTCATCGCGGCGGTGAGCGGCCCGTGCTGCGCCCAGATCTCTTGGACGGCGGCGTCGACGGCGTCCGGGTCCCGAACATCGACGGCCTGGAAGTGCACCGTGCCGCCGGCCTGGGCCGATTCCTCGATCTCCTGCGCCGCTTCCTTCAGGACGCTCTCGCGGCGACCCCAGATGTGGACCGTCGCCCCGTGCTCGGCGAAATGCTTCGCGACACCCTTGCCCAAGCCGCTTCCCCCGCCCGTGACGAGGATGCTCTGCCCGGCAAGGACATCCGGACGGAAAGGCGACGTCGGCGGCGTCGGGCTGTCACCGGAGGAGACCGGGCCGGACGAGGAGGGCTGGTGAGGATTCGACTGTTCGGACATGGTCCTGCTTTCCACGATGGGTCGCGGTCCGACGACGTCGCGCCGCCCAGACCAGAATGTGTTCACCATCACGCTAGCCTGGGCACCAGCTCACCCCAAACCCGCCGCTCCGGTTCGAGTCCGCTCAAGCCGGTAGCCTGGTGAGCATGAGAATTGCGACCTGGAATGTGAACTCGATCCGCGCCCGCGCCGACCGCGTCGAGGCCTGGCTGGATCGTTCGGACGTGGACGTTCTGGCGATCCAGGAGACCAAGGCCAAGGACGAGAACTTCCCGTTCACGGTGTTCGAGCGGCTCGGGTACGACGTCGCCCATTTCGGGCTCAACCAGTGGAACGGCGTCGCCATCGCCTCCCGGGTGGGTCTCGACGACGTCGAACGCACTTTCCCCGGCCAGCCCGCGTTCGGCAAACCGGGCAAGGAAGAGATCCAGGAGGCACGGGCGATCGCCGCGACGTGCGGCGGGGTCCGCGTCTGGAGCCTCTACGTCCCGAATGGTCGGGGCCTGGACGACCCGCACATGGCGTACAAGCTCGAGTGGCTCAAGGTCCTGCGGGAGAACACGCAAAAGTGGCTCGCAGAAGATCCCGAGGCACAGCTGGCACTGGTCGGGGACTGGAACGTCGCTCCCCAGGACGACGACGTCTGGGACATCGACTTCTTCCGCGAAAATCAGATGACCCACGTGACCGAACCGGAACGCGCCGCCTTCTCCTCATTCATGCAGGATGCGGGCATGACCGACGTCGCCCGCCCGTACACCCAGGGCGAGAAGGACTACACGTATTGGGACTACACGTCCCTGCGCTTCCCGAAGAACGAAGGCATGCGGATCGACTTCCAGCTCTATTCCCCCGCCCTGGCCGAACGGGTCACGGGTGCGCGTTACGACCGTGAGGAACGCAAGGGCAAGGGCGCATCGGACCACCTGCCCGTGGTGGTCGAGATCGAGTAGGCCCCTCCCCGGACGGGGTCAGGGGTTCCACGGTCCGGACGTGCAGAAACGCTGAAGGGCCCCCGCGGTGCATCGCGGGGGCCCTTCGCCGGCTGATCGTGATCAGCGCGCGTTCCCTTACTGCTCGACGGGGTACTGGATCCCGGCCAGCGGGTCGTATCCATCGGACAGTTCGCCGATGCCGTTGGAAGCGCAGTAGGACTTCACCAGGCGATCGGTCGAGAGGCTGTAGGGCTCGGACGAGGTCCAGTCGACGGTGCACTGACCACCGGTGCCCCAGTAATTGTCCAGCTGGGCGGCAGCCTCGGCGTTGGCGGCGTCTTCACCCGAAGCGGCCGAGCCGGACTGGTCGCCACCGGCGGCAGCGTCGTCACCGGCGGCGCCGTTCGCGCCGTCACCGGCAGCACCTTCGCCACCATTCGCGCCATCAGCACCGTTGGCGCCGTCTGCACCGTTGGCGGCGTCGCCACCATTGGCGCCTTCGCCGCCGTTCGCACCGTCGCCGCCATTAGCACCTTCGCCACCGTTGGCACCTTCGCCACCGTTGGCGGCGTCGCCGCCATTGGCACCGTCGCCGCCATTGGCGCCTTCGCCACCGTTGGCGCCCGCGGCGCCGTTGGCTCCGTCGCTACTCGACGAGTCGCCCGAGCCGCCCGACGACGAACCCGAGCTGCCGGCCGAACTCGACGATGATGCCGAGGCCGAGCCCGACGAATCGGATCCACCACCGTTGTCATCCTGGCCGCAACCGGCCAGCGCGAGAGCGACGACCGCCGCACTCAAAGTCAGAACACGCGCTTTCATGTGACCCTCCTCAAAAAATGTGTTTGCCAACACCTGAGTATAAACAGACTGACGGAATACTGTCGCCCATATGATCTGCGCAAATTCGCACCGTGACCCACGGTTCACTCGAATTACTTGCGTCGTTCAACACAACGTTCCGCAGAATGTACCAGATTGCCGTGCTACATATCAGCGGCGGAAATCTTTTCGGAAGGATCCCGTATCCATCATGGCCTTCCGCCATTTCGCACTGACGGTCAAGTTAAACTGGATGCATGATTTCCTCCGCCTTTCGAAACCTGGTGTCATCCGCTCGGGATCATGCCCGCCATTTTCACGACGACACCGATCACACCGTTTCCGCAGCTCTCCTGACGGCATCCGGTCGGACAGTACTGGGAATCAACGCCTTTCATTTTCTGGGAGGCCCGTGCGGGGAAATCTCCGCATTGGCCCAGCACGCCTCGACCGCCCCGGATGACCCCGTGGTCGGCGTCGTCGCGGTGTACGGGCCACGGGACGAGGTCATCCCGCCGTGCGGGAAATGCCGCCAGGTTTTCCACGACATCGATCCGCGCATTGAATTCGTGATCCGTGGGCACAACGGCCTGGAAACGCGCACCGCAGCCGAATTGCTGCCCCACGCCTTCGACCCGAGCCACCTCGAGAGCGCACAGACGATCTACATGTGGGAGGGCTACGAGGAGTCGATTCGTTCCGGAGACAAGACTCAGACGATCCGGGTCGACGACCCCTTCGCCGTCGGCCCGGCCCGGATTGTCTTCGAAAAAGAATCCGGAGAGACCACGTCACTCGATGGCACGGTCCGCGGGGTCAGGACGATCAGGCGACAAGAGCTCACCGAAGAGCATGCGCACAAGGACGGATTCGCGGACCTGCGCGAGCTTCACACGGCCCTGGACACCCACTACCCCGGTTTGGACGGCGACGACCCCGTGGACGTCGTCGATTTCGAGCTGATCGTCACCCCCGAATGAGGTGCACCCGGGCCTCGCCGACGTCGATCGGCTCGCCCGGATCCATGCGCTCCAGGCACCACACGAGGTGCCAGCGGGGCTCCCGGTCGGAATTCGCGAAGCCTCCGTCCAGCAAGTAGTCCGCGGCCGACGTCGTCCTGGCGAATTCGCGTTCGCCGTCCGGCGTCTCAATCACGTACGTCGCGTGGTGCATGGGACCCATCCTGCCCGATTCCTGCCGTTGCGTGCTGGGTGTCTGGTGCAGAGGTGCTTCCCTCCTCCTCGCGACCGACGCGGTGGTTGACGCGGTGGTTGACGCGGTGGTTGTGACCCATGCGACCGATGAGCAGGGGCAGAACCGCCAGGAGCACCATGATCCACCACCATCCGCGCCCGAGGGTGGTTTGGGTGGGGGTGTTGGCGGTGGCGGTGGTAACCAAGGTTCCGGCAACGCCCAACATCCCGGCGGCGAGCCCATTGAGTGTTCTCGTTCCGCGCGGGCGAACCGCGGGCCAGCCCCAGACCCACGGCAACTTTTCGTGAGGGTTCGCGGCACGGAGACGCCTATCGTTCCACGTCAAAATCACTGCGCCTGCGAGCCACAGCGCTATTGCGAACATGATGTCCATACTCACGAGTCCACAAGAGTATCGACTGGTGATCAAGCCCCGCGACCGGGCCGGCTTGCGAAGTCAGGCCGTGCTTCGAGGGCAGTTGTCCGGGCTCGGGCCTCCCCTCGGATCGTTGGCCTCTTCCTGGGCATCGGTTTTGGCTCGGACGGGCGTTGGCGGATGACGACGGAGGCACATTGGGAGGGGGTTACCCGATTCGGTGGCGTTCTCCGTCGTTAGGTGGCGGCTACAGCACCACCTAACGACGGAGAACGCCTCTCAACCGGGTAACCGCCACTCGACGGCGATCTGGACTCACCCCGAAAACGCCCCGATAGTGCCTCGAAGCGCCCCTGAGCCTCCCAGGCCGCACCAGAACGCGGCGTCGTCGGCGGGCTCCCCCACGAAGTGGCAATCCCGTGCGGATCCCGGCGCGAGGTGGCAATCCCGTGCGGATCCCGGCGCGAAGTGGCAATCCCGTGCAGATCCCGGCGCGAAGTGGCAGATTCGTGCGCTTTTACCCGCAAAAACCGCACAATACTGCCACCTCAACCGGCGGACCCGCACGGGATTGCCACCTCGGCGGTCGCAGACGCCTCATCCCACCTCATCCCACCTCAGCCCGCCGCACTCGCCCGCACTCGCCCGCCTCATCCCACCTCAGTCCGCCGCACCCGCCCGCGACCTCCGTTGACAGCCGACGCGACGGCCCGCCTACGATGAGGAATGTAGCCCAGGACACACCCCGACATTCCCCGCCCGACATACGCCCCAGACATACGCCCCGACACCCGCGCCGGCATCCGTGCCGTCGCCACGGCGATGCACGGCGCCCTCAGAATCTCGAAAGAGGCTTGAACGATGAACGATTCACCAGGTTTCCGGGTCCAGAACCCCACAACGAACGAGATCGCAGAGACCTTCGAGACCATCGGCGACGAAGAGGTCGAGCAGACCCTGAGCCGCGCCGAGACCGCATACCGGGACTGGCAGGCGAAGAGCCGTGAGGAGAGGGCCGACGTCGTCCGACGCGTGGGCGAGCTGTTCACCGAGCGGCGGGACGACCTTGCCGAGATCATTGCCGAAGAGATGGGCAAGCCCGTCAACGAAGGCCGTGAGGAAGCGGAGTACTGCGGCGAAATCTTCGGGTACTTCGCGGACAACGGCCCGCGCTTCGCCGCCGACCAGGAAATCCCGACGGAGTCCGAGGGCAAGGCCTACATCCAGCGGCTGCCGATCGGCGTCCTGCTCGGCATCATGCCGTGGAACTTCCCCTACTACCAGGTGGCGCGGTTCGCTGCTCCCAACCTGGTGCTGGGCAACGCGATTCTTCTCAAGCACGCCGAGATCTGCCCGCGGTCCGCCCGGGCCATCCAGCAGATCATGGACGACGCCGGAATCCCCGAAGGGGTCTACAACAACGTCTTCATCACCCACGATCAGGCCTCCGAGATCATCGGCGATCCGCGCGTCCAGGGGGTCTCTCTGACCGGGTCCGAACGAGCCGGCAGCACGGTCGCCGCCACGGCGGGCCAGCACCTCAAGAAAGCGGTTCTGGAACTGGGAGGATCCGACCCGTACATCATCCTGGACACCGACGACGTCAAAGAGGCCGCCCAGACCGCGTGGGAAACCCGCATGTACAACACGGGCCAAGCGTGCGATTCGAACAAACGCATGATCGTCGCGGGCGAGGTCTACGACGAGTTCGTGGAGGAACTCGTCTCCCTGGCGTCGGCCATGGAGCCGGGCGATCCCAGAGACGAGTCTCCCCAGGTCTATTCGCCCCTGTCCTCGCGAGGTGCTGCGGAGAAACTCGAGCAGCAAGTCGGAAAGGCGGTCTCCGAAGGGGCGACCCTCCACGTGGGCGGGAAGCTGCGGGACGATTCCTCGGCCTACTTCTCCCCCGCCGTCATCACCGGAATCACCCCGGGCTCCGAGACGTACTACGAGGAGCTTTTCGGCCCGGTGGCCGTGGTCTACCAGGCCGACTCGGACGACGACGCCGTCCGCCTCGCCAACGATTCCCGCTACGGCCTGGGTGGATGCGTGTTCTCCACCGACTCCCAACGGGCCCAGGCCGTGGCTCAGCGACTCGAAGTCGGCATGGCCAGCGTGAATGTCCCGGGCGGCGAAGGCGCGGAGCTCCCGTTCGGCGGGGTCAAGAACTCCGGCTACGGCCGCGAACTCGGGCCCCTCGGAATGGACGAGTTCGTCAACAAGAGGATGTACTTCGTGGCCAGTTGACGGCCCGAGTTCGCGGGATCCGCTCGGGCGTCACTTCCCGCTGTAGACGGGGAATTCGCTCGATTCGCCGTAGTCCTGGTCGTGCAGTTCCTTGAGTGCCTGCATGTCTTCCGCGGAGATCTCGAAGTCCACCTCCGCGTTGGAGCGCATGTGGTCCGGGTTGGCGGTTTTCGGCAACGAGACGGTACCCAGCTGAAGGGTGTAGCGGATGCACAGCTGCGGGACCGACACCCCGTATGTCTCGGCCATCGCCGTGACCTCCGGATTGTTCAGGATCTCACCGTGCGCGATGGGCGAATACGCCTCAACGACGATCCCCTTGCTCTCGCAGTAGTCCAACAGATCCACCGGGGTGTTGCCCGCGTGCACGAGCAACTGGTTGACGTGCGGGACGACGTTTGCGCCTTCGAGCAAATTGTCCAGATCCTCCTGGAGGAAATTCGAGACGCCGATCGAGCGCAGTTTCCCGGCTTCGTACGCCTCTTCCATGGCACGCCATGCCAGGCGGTTTCCCTCGGCGTAGTCGCCGCCTCGGAAGTCGTCCCAGGGTTGCGGGCTGTGGATGAGCATCAGGTCGATCGTGTCCAGTCCCAGCTTTTCCAACGAACCGTCGATCGCCGCGACGGCGTCGTCGTAATCCTTGATTTCCGCGGCAAGCTTGGTCGAGACGAACAATTCGTCGCGGGGCACGGACGCGGTGCGAACGCCCTCGCCGACTCCGGCCTCATTGCCGTAGGCCTGGGCCGTATCGATGTTGCGGTACCCGATCTCCACCGCGTCGCGCACGGCTTGCGCCGCGGCGTCGTCCGGGATGAACCAGGTGCCCAGCCCCAGTTGCGGGATGGCGACGTCGTTCGAGAGTGCGTAGGTTTCGTTCAGGACAGTCATGCTTGCACTTCCGTTCCGCGGCGGACCACTCGGCGCCGTGAGGCGTCAGGGCCCGTACCGCTCGTTGATGACCAGTGTTCCCACGCTCGATTCTTCTCCCGTCGGCCTCGGTCGCACAACCACGGCGGGCTGAGGGGCCCGAATCCGCAATGACTGCAGAAATCCGCCAACTGGAGCGTTAGTGCTCAACTGCGGAACCAGCGTATAAAGGGAGAGATCGTCCGTGGCGACGCCGCTGCCCGCAAGACCGCAAAGATTTCGAGCTTCAACATAGACCCACCTCGATGGACCTCTGCACCTGTTGATCGCTACAAGGAGATATGGACATTTCCACCCTCGCCCCTGAACCATCAGCCTACGTCGATCAGGCCCTAGCCGTCTGGGACAAGAAGCGATCCAAACTGGCCACCAAATACCTCGGGCGCGGTATCCGGAAAGAACTCAACAACCGCAAACTCATGAACCGGATGTTCCCTCGCGTTGCGGTCCTTGCCACCTTGACTGAGCAACCCGAGGTCGTCATCAGCCTCTTCCGTGCGTTCATCATCGATGTCAGCGACCTCAGGGAAATGAACTTTCTCGGCTGGGAAATCGTCGGGCCCTTCCGCTGGTGCGCCGAACAACTCAACCTCACCGGCTACCACGACTTCTTCGACGAAACCATCGAATACAACGGCTTCCGACGCCTGCCCGCATCAAGAGAGATCACCCGACCAGTCACCCGCGAAGACCGGATGACTATGGGCTGGGTCGGCACCGTCGAAGAACCAAAAGCATCAATGCTTATGGACCCGGTACCGCTAGTCAACATCATGCTTCAAGAAATATGCATTACGGCTACCTACCGGCAATACCCTTATTTCAACGATCTCGGTCGGAGTCTGGATGATTTCGATGCCGAACTGCGTGAAGACGCTCGCTACCTCCGAGCCCGCCTCGGGTTCACACCCGATATGCCCACCTTCCCCGAAAACCCAGAAATCCACCTCCCCGAAGGCATGACGCGCATGCCGCCTTTGAAATGGTTCACCTGAACCGAAACCCGACGTTTGACCGTTGACACAAGGAAACACTGACATCTCCACCCTCGCTGCTGAACCATCAGCCTACGTCGACCAGGCCCTAGCCGCCTGGGACAAGAAGCGATCCAAACTGGCCACCAAATACCTCGGGCGCGGCATCCGCAAAGAGCTCAACAACCGCAAACTCATGAACCGGATGTTCCCCCAGGTCGCTGTCTTGGCAACCGTCACCGAACAACCCGAGGTCGTCGTCAACCTCTTCCGTGCCTTTGTGATCGATATCAGCCGGTTCAAGGTGCTGAACTTCTTTGGCTGGGAAATCGTCGGACCCTTCCGCTGGTGCGCCGAACAACTCAACCTGACCAGCTATCACGACTTCTTCGACGAAACCATCGAATACAACGGCGCCCGAAGACATCCCGCTTCACGAGCCATCACCCGGCACATCACTGGGTTTCCCTACATGAACATGGACTGGTTAGGAACCGTCGAAGAACCAGCACCCACCTGGGTGGGTTCTCCCGTGCCCCGACTCGACCATCTCCTCAGGGACATGTGTCTTACAGCCACCTACCGGCAATACCCCTATTTCAACGATCTCGGCTGGAGTCTGGATGACTTCGATGCCGAACTGCGCGAAGACGCCCGTTTCGCACGAGCCCGCCTCGGCTTCACACCCGATATGCCCACCTTCCCCGAAAACCCAGAAATCCACCTCCCCGAAGGCATGACGCGCATGCCGCCTTTGTTGTGGGACAGCTGAGTCGGCACACTCCATGCCATCAGCAACACAAGGAAGAATTACCTGAAAGGCCATGAGCAAAGACCGCATCTGCCCAGCAGCATCAGCCTACGTCGACCAGGCCCTAGCAGCCTGGGACAAGAAGCGATCCAAACTGGCCACCAAATACCTCGGGCGCGGTATCCGCAAAGAACTCAACAACCAGTTCACAATCCCCACAATGTTCCCCCAGGTCGCTGTCTTGGCAACCGTCACGGAACAACCCGACGTCACCATCAGCTTGTTCCACGCCTTCCTCGAAGAGATCAAGCACCTCCGCGAAATCACCTTCATGGGCTACGAAACAGCCGGGCCCTTCCGCTGGTGCGCCGAACAACTCAACCTCACCGGCTACCAAAACTTCTTCGACGAAACCATCGAATACAACGGCTTCGGCCGCCTCCCCGCATCAGAAAACATCACCCGGCACATCACTGGCGATCCCTACATGAACATGGACTGGCTGGGAACCGTCGAAGAACCAGCACCCACCTGGGTGCGTTCTCCCGTGCCCCGGCTAGACCATCTCCTCAGAGACATGTGTATTACAGCCACCTACCGGCAATACCCTTATTTCAACGATCTCGGATGGAGTCTGGATGACTACGACGCCGAACTGCGCGAAGACGCCCGCTTCGCACGAGCCCGCCTCGGATTCACACCCGACATGCCCACCTTCCCCGAAAACCCAGAAATCCACCTCCCCGAAGGCATGACGCGCATGCCGCGCCTGTCGTGGAACACGTAGATCGTCGTCGGTAATGTTGCATTCGCTAGGAAACCTTTGGAATGGCCGACCATGCCCCTGAATCTCAGCGCGACCCACCCGGACACCAGGCCGTACCAGCCCGAGGTGCTTGGACCGGTCATCGAGGACAACCGACTCCCCGGGACCACCTTCAACAACGGCCTTCTTCGGTTTCACAATGCGGAGTCCGGCGCGTTGGCCCAGGAGAATCTCCATGAATTCTTCGGCGATCGAGCCGCCGAGCTGACCCCGTTCGCCGTCGACTGGAGAGGCCGTCACTTCTGCCGCGTCCAGATGGATGGAAACGACATGGCGCTACGAACCGACTCTGCCTTCGCCGAAGCCAGCCCATTGACCTCCTACGAGGACACGATCGCCTTCCTCCTCCAGAGCCCGGACGCCCCGGAATTTCTGGAGGAAGACACCATGAATGCCGCCTTCCAGCGCTTCGACATGTTCGGCATCGAGTTCGATCGGTGCATCGGCCTCAAAATCCCCGCGTTCCTGGGCGGCGAAGAAACCCTGGAGAACCTCGACCCCTCCGACATGGACGTCTATTGGTCGTTCAACGCGCAGATCTACAACCAGGTCAAGGATCTTCCGCCCGGAACCCCCATTTCCGACATCAAACTCGGCTGACTCCCGACCCGTTCAAGGAAGGAAACAAATGAACAAGGAAGCGCTGCTGCTCTTCGCCGCGGAACAAGACCTCGAGTGGAACGAGCCCGCAACCACCGAAGAAATCGCCGAACTCGAAGAACAACTGGGCGTCGAACTGCCCCAGGACTACAAAGAGTTCCTCGAGTGGCACAACGGAACCGACGACCGTGAATTCTGCTCCACGGAAGAAGCGGCGGACAACGCCGATGAGTTCCTCGAAATCGCCGAAGAAATGGACGAGGTCGAAACCTTCCTTGAGGAGGACTACCAGGCCGGCCGCGTCGGCAAGGGAACCTTCGTCAAGGGCTGGGTCCCCTTCTACGATGACGGAACCGGTGCCGTCGACGTCGTCGACTGCGCCCCTGGGCCCAACGGCACGCACGGTCAGGTCATCCACTACGACCCGGACGGGGACATGAGCATCACCCACACGTCCTTCACCGACTGGGTCGAAAGCCTGGACGACGACGAAGAGATCGAGTTCGACTAGCCCCTACCGCCCGGCGGACCAACCCTCCGCCGGACCGCAAACATGCTCGGCTAAGCGTCCGACGTGGAGAAGGCCCACATCACGCCGAACCGGTCGAAGACCTGGCCGTACCAGTCTCCCCACGGGGCCTTCTCGAAAGGCATGTTGGTGGTGCCGCCCGCGTCAAGGAACCCATCAATGTAGCCGCGGGCCTCGTCTGCGGTATCGGTGGTGACCAGCAGGGAATACGCGGTTCCCCGAATCGGATAGTCGGTGCCGTCACCCATGGAGTCGCCGGCCGCGATTGCGCCGTTCGGCAGCGTCAGCGTCGAGTGGGCGACTGCTTCCGGGTCCGGCGTGAACGGCAACCCCTCCATTCCGGTGTCGCCGTACCGGAGGATCGTCAATTCACCGCCGAATATCTCGTGCCAGTGCGTCATCGCCTCGGCCGTATGACCCGGAAGCGAAATGTACGTTGCGATGGACGAAACCATGGTGTTCCCCCCTGCCCGAAGTCGGCCTTGGGACCAATATCGCACGTTTCTCCCCGACCCGACAGGCCTGAACGGCGACTGGTGAAGATTTTTAGCTGAGGGGCGACGACGTCGCGCCGGTCGCCGATACCCCAAAGCGTCGGCGGCTTCCAGCAGTGGGTAGGGGCATAGTCCCTCTCCCATCCCGACCATCCCCGTCGAATGGGGCACGTGCCAGGCAACAAGCCAACCGGTGGTCTCCGAGAAAAGTCGAGGGGGAGCTATACAAATCCACTAGCGCGCGCTAGATTGTATGGACATTCATACTAGCGCGCGCTAGTTGTTGCCGCTTTCACCCGATCGTCCCGTGTGCAGCCCGACGAAGGAGTCGCTATGACACACCCATCCACTGACACTGCTACGAGCGCTCTTCCGCCACTGATCAAAGGACCGCACGAGCGCCGTCTCGGTGTCGTCGCCCTGGTTGCCACCTTGGGTGGCTTGCTCTTCGGCTACGACACGGGAGTCATCAATGGCGCACTCCTGCCAATGACCCAGGAACTGGGTCTCACCTCAATCACCGAAGGCGTTGTCACCAGCTCTCTCTTGTTCGGCGCTGCACTCGGAGCCGTGACCATCGGCCGCCTCTCCGACGCGTGGGGCCGGCGTCGAACCATTCTTCTGTTGGCAGTCCTCTTCTTCGTGGGGACGATCAACTGTGTTTCCGCGCCGTCCTTCGAGGTTCTCGTCATTGGGCGGGTACTGCTCGGGTTGGCAGTCGGAGGCGCATCGGCGGTGGTCCCGGTGTTTCTGGCCGAACTGGCTCCCTACGAGATCCGCGGCTCGCTCTCCGGCCGCAATGAAGTCATGATCGTCTCGGGCCAACTCGCGGCATTCGTCGTCAACGCGATCATCGGCAATGTGCTGGGCCACGTCGACGGAGTCTGGCGCATCATGCTGGCCGTCGCCGCGCTACCCGCCATCGCCCTGTTCTTCGGAATGCTGCGCATGCCGGAATCTCCCCGCTGGCTTCTGTCCAAGGAACGCAACGAGGACGCTGTCAGGGTTTTGTCCACGATCCGCTCACCCGAACGCGCCGAGGCCGAGGCCCGGGATATCCGCGCGACAGTCGCCCTGGAGGAAAGGACGACGACGGCGGGGCTGGGAGAAGTGCTTCGGAACAAGTGGCTGGTTCGGATTGTCGTGATCGGCATCGGAGTCGCCGTCTTCCAGCAACTGACAGGCATCAACTCGATCTTGTACTACGGGCAAGTGGTTCTCGCGGAGTCAGGTTTCGGTGCACAAGCCGCCCTGATCGCAAACATTGCGCCTGGAATCATCGGCGTGGTCGGCGCTTTCGTCGCCCTGTGGATGATGGAAAGGGTCAACCGACGAACGACCTTCATCACGGGCTACGCCCTCACCGCAATCTGCCATTTCCTTATCGGATTTGCATCGGTCTCGGTCCCCACCGATAGCGCCGCCCGCCCGTACATCCTGTTGATCCTGATCGTCGCATTCGTGGGCTCGATGCAAACTTTCCTCAACGTCGCCACGTGGGTGTTGTTGAGCGAGATTTTCCCGCTGCGCATCCGAGCTCTCGGCATGGGCATCTCGGTCTTCTGCCTGTGGGTCACCAATGCCTTACTGAGCCTGTACTTTCCCACGATCATCGGCACTTTCGGCATCACTGGTTCCTTTTTCGGATTCGCCGCTGTCAACGCATTGGCTTTAGTGGCCATGATCCGATTCCTGCCCGAGACACGGGGGCGAACCCTCGAAGCCGTCGAAGAAGGCGTCACCACGGGTGCAATTTTCACCATCAGATCTCGGTCACGACACCGGTGACTCGCTGATCCGACGGCAGTTCTTGTCATCAATCCCAACACATAAGGAATACTCCATGACACTCTCTTCACATCCCTCGTCCCCGGTGCGATTGGGCCTGATCGGCTCCGGTTGGATCGGCAGCTTTCACGCCGAATCCATCGCCCGGCGCATCCCCGGGGCCACCCTCGAGGCCGTGGCTGACCCGCAACCCGGTGCGGCAGAACGCGTTGCGGCTCCGCTGGGAGTCGACAAAACATACCTGGATACGGACGAACTGCTCGCGGACAGTCGCGTCGATGGCGTGGTCATCGCATCTCCTGCGTTCACACACACCGACTTGGTGGTCGCCGCCGCAAGAGCTGGCAAGGCAGTCTTCGTTGAGAAGCCGATGGCATTGACGCTCGACGACGCCGACCGAGCGATTTCTGCGGCCTCGGCAGCCGGAGTTCCCCTCCAGGTGGGTTTCAACCGCCGATTCGACCCTGATTTCCTGGCTGCCAAGAAACTTGTGGATGAGGAGCGCGTTGGCACTCCGCAGTTGATGCGTTCTCTCACCAGGGATCCGGGATTGGCAGACCCCGGTGCGGTCAAACCGTGGACGGTATTCCTGGAGACTCTCATTCACGACTTCGACACGCTGAACTGGTTCAACGACGAGTCCGAACCAGTCGAGGTATATGCGGTTGCGGATGCACTCGTAGCCCCGGATTTCAAGGACCAAGGATTGTTGGACACCTCCTCGGTCACTATTCGGTATGACAACGGAGCCATCGCAACGGCGGAGGCCAGCTTCTCCGCAACCTATGGCTACGACGTCAGGGGCGAAGTCTTCGGCTCCCGAGGCATGGTCACGGTCGGTGACGTCCGGACCACCAGTGCACGGTACTTCGGACCCGACGGAAACTCCGCAGAAACGACGCGCGTCAACGTGGAACTGTTCCGGCAGGCTTACACCGATGAGTTGGCCGCCTTCGTGGAAGCCGTTCGTGCCGGCGCCCCGGACGGCCCCACAGGTGAGGACGCTCGCCGAGCCTTGTCCATTGCTCTGGCCTGTATCGACTCGTATCGCCAGAATCGCCCCGTCCAGCTCTGACCCGATTGGATTCTTATGACTTTCACGTTGGCGGCCAACGCCGAAATGCTATTCCTCGATCAACCTTTTAGGCACAGAGTCGAATTGATCCGCGATGCGGGCTTCGACGTCGAGATCTGGAATTGGACTACCAAGGACGTGGAAGAGCTCCGCTCCACGGGTGCGAGGTTCTCTTCCATGACCGGCTATGTCACGGGAGATCTGGTCGATGAGCAGGGCGCGGCCGAGTTGCTGGACTCCGCCCGGCACTCCTTGGACGTGGCGGAACGACTGGGCTGTCCTCGACTCAATCTTCATGGAACGGGCCTCGACACGCAGGGGCTACCAGTCACGCCGAAACACGCTGTCGAAGACCAGGAATGGTCAAGCGCGGTGGAAACCCTCCGGAAAATCGCTGATTTGGGGGAGGCAGCCGGCAAGGTCTTCACCATAGAGAATCTCAATACTCGTGTCGACCACCCGGGCACCCCTTTCGCGTCGTCAGAGGCAACCGCCTACCTTGTGCAAGCAGTCGACAGCCCGGGACTGAAGATGAATTTCGATCTCTACCATTGCCAAGTCGATGAGGGGAACCTCATTGAACGGACCCGTCAGGTTCTGCCTTGGGTAGGAGAGATCCAGGTCGCCGATGTACCCGGCCGCAGAGAGCCGGGCACGGGCGAGATTAACTACCCCGGCGTCGCGGACGCTCTCAGACACATGGGCTTCAGCGGCACCATTGCGTTGGAGGCTTGGGCTTCCGAGGAGGATTCCGTGAGGGCGCTCGAGAGATTCCGCGAGGCCTTCTCACTCTGAAAGTTGTTCTTGTCATGTCAAGATGAGAGCCATGAGTCCAGAGCCCAGAGTTCCGCACAGCTCATCCGTCCATGCCTCCGCGGGTGGGCCTCCCACGATGCAGTCGATTGCGGACAAGCTGGGAGTTTCACGCCAACTCGTCTCCTTGGTTTTGCGGAATCAGCCCGGGGCCAGCCAGGAAACGCGCCGACGAGTCGCCGAGATGGCCGAGCAACTCGGGTATCACCCGAACGCTTCGGCCCGTGCCCTCAGCGGGAAACGGTCTCGGCGCCTCGGCGTCGTCTTTACCATGCGCCAGCCCTTCGAAGTGGACCTGGTGGAAGCTCTGTTCGACGCGGCTAAAGAGCGGGAATTCACGCTCGTTCTCGCTCCGATCACGCCCCAACGCGGGCAGGGCAGCGTGTTCGCCGAGCTTCTGGGACAACGTGTGGAAGGCGTTCTGGTCCTCGGCACTGATAATGGGGCCGCTCGGATCCGCGATCTGCCCAAGGAGGTGCCGAGTGTGATGCTGGGTGGTCCCAAGTCTGACGAATCGGCGGACGACGTGCGTGTGGACGATACAACAGGGATTGCGCTGGTCATGGACCACTTGTTCGGCCTAGGGCACCGTCGGATCAGCCACATCACCGGCGGTGCCGGCCCGAACAGTCATGACCGGGCAGTGGCCTACGAATCGGCTATGACCGCGCAAGGCCTCGAAGTGTTCGTGGATGTGATTGAAGCCGATTACTCCGAAACCGGTGGAGGACATGCAACGAGTCGCCTCATTGATCGGCCGAACAGGCCCACGGCGATTGTGGGCGGCAATGATCGGGTCGCCATGGGGACCCTCGGGACCCTTCTGCGCCGTGGAATTCGCGTACCGGAGGACATGTCAGTCACGGGATTCGACAACGCGAGCTTGGCCCAAGTTCCGTATTTGGATTTGACGACCGTGGCGTACGACCCGACCTCATTGGCCGAACGAGCCGTTGATGCCCTCGTTGCTCGGATACAGGACCCCAACGCCGAACCTGTCCTCCATCGTCAGGAGCCGGTCCTCGTCGTGCGTTCGAGTACCGCCCCTCCCCCGGAAACCAGGTGAGACTGTGGTGCACTTGTCCCAGTCATTCACGCTCAATGCCTCGACCCGCCACGCACCATACGAATCTCCCTCACCCCGTGGCTGCCCTCTTCCTTGACGCATCCATCGGGGGCGAATCCCTGTTTTCTGTAAAACGCCTGCGCCCGTGGATTTGCGTCCGCAACCCAGAGGGACGCTGGCCGGCCAGGTTCGATCACGGCGTCGAGAAGACGAGCCCCGACCCCGCTTCCGTGGACGAATTGGTACGCATACAGCACGAATAACTGCTGCCCTCGGCGATCTTCGTCTGACGCCGGTCCGGCCATGGAGATGCCGACGATCCGGCCATCCAACTCGGCCACCGCGGCCTTGCGCCCCTCCTGCGCGCTCTGTGTGAAGAAAGACCTCCACATCTGCGTTCGACGCTCCCACCGGTCAGGAGCATAGAGAACTTCGCGAGGCATGATCTGGCTATAGGTCTCCTGCCACGATTCCACGTGGACTCTGGCCATCCCCTCGACGTCGTCAACAGCGGCGTCACGCACAACAAGGCTCATGCGGGCAGGGTACAACAGTGAAGCGCGGACAGCTCCGGGGTCTCAGATCTCGACCTAAAATACGCAACCGTCTCGGCCGTCCCTCCGCCCCCTTGACACACGAACAGGCTTCCGTATTGTAGGGGTTACTTAATGAAGGGATGGCTTAAATGAACCTTGACAGGGCCTTCGCAGCGCTGGCCGACCCCACCCGACGAGCGATCATTGATCGGCTCCGCGGCGGGGATCTCAGCTCCGGAGAGCTCGCCGAGCCCCTGCCGATCAGCCGGCCCGCGGTCTCCCAGCACCTGAGAGTGCTCGAGGAGGCCAGGCTCATCACACGGTCCAAGAGCGCACAGAAACGAATTGTCTCGCTCTCCACCGACGAGCTGACGTCGGTCGCCGAATGGTTGATGGCAACACACGATGAATGGCAGCAGAAGTTCGACAACCTCGATCGCGCCCTGGCCAGTGAATCGCGAGAGGAAACTCCACCGGACAAAGCATGATCACCCGCAGAGGAGAAACATCATGAACTCGGACGCCACCCACACCGACGCCGTCGCACCCCGCGACGAAGAACCTGGATTCACGATCGTCCGCGATTTCGCGGCGAGCCGCGACCGAGTCTGGGACGCCTGGACCAATCCCGACATCATGGCCCTCTGGTACCACCCGAAGGGCCTGCACACACCGCGAGAATCCGTCAGCGTGGACCTGCGAGAGGGCGGGCTCTACACGTACACCATGGTCGACAACGACACCGGGGAAGAGTTCCCCACCGGAGGCAAGTACCACCGCGTCGAACGGCCCTTCCGCCTGGATTTCAGCTGGGGGAATCAGGGCGAAGAGGACACGTCTCCCCTCGTGCGCATCGTATTCGAGGAGATCGACGCGGCGACGACCCGCATGACTTTCACCCTGACGGGTCTGCCGCAGGATTCCGGCGTCCTCAACGGCATCACCGAGGGCTGGAACTCGGCCTTCGACGTCCTCGAGGCCACCATCACCGAGTGAGCGGACGCGGCGTCGACCCGCAAACAGCCGCGCCCGACGTCGTCCGGCTCAAGCCTCCGGAAGAACCCCGCGAGCCAGTCCCGGAAGCACACGACCGGCCGCCTCGATGTCGGGGCGCAGATCGTGGTCGGCCGCGACGATGGGGAGCACCTCCCGCAGGCTGGCCACCACCCGGCGGAGCGACGACGACGTCGGCCGCCCCAGCACGCTGATGGCCCGGTGCGCCGACAGCAGCTCAATGGACAGCATCGTCTGGTAGCTGTCGACCGCCCGGTCGAGCTGCTCGACCGCCTGGGTCGCGAAACTCGCATCCTCCTCGGCACCCTGCGACAGGACCACGGTGTTGAGCGACGCCGGCTGAGCGGCATTCCGCAGCTGGGCCATGGCACTGGCCGCAATGTACTCGACCATCATGTGCCCGGAGGAGCCGTCGGTTCCGTCGGCCAGAAACGGGGGCGCGCCCGTGTACGCCGGATCGTGGAGCATGGTGATGCGTGAAATCACCAGGGGTGCGCTTTGGGCCAGGGCGAGGTTCAGCCCGTCGATGGCGAGGCCGAGTGAAGCCTGGTGGAACCCACCGTGGTGCACGGCTCTCTGCGATTCGAAGTCGAAGAGCGGATTCTCCTGGGCCGTCGCGGTCAACGATTCGACCAGGCGCCCAAGTCGATCCATGGCGTCGACCACGGCGCCCTGGGCCTGAATGTACGCGCGCAGACCGAAGGGATCCTGGATGCGGGCCGGCTCCGATTCATCCTGCAGGAGACCGCGCATTTCTTCCGCGACTCGAGCAGCTGCGGGAATCACGGCGGCCCGACCCGCCTGCGGCGAAAATGCTTGCCGATTGGCTCCGACGGCCGTGGCCGAGAGGGCCGTGACAATTCGCGACGAGCCCTCGAGGTCTCGGAGTCGGGTCACGGCCCGGGCGGCCCGCGCCAGGGTCAACGCGCTGCTGCTCATGAACGGCAAGGCACTGTCCTTGCCGAAGGAGACGGGCGTGGGCCACGGATTCGTGGTCGGGCGCTCCCCTGCCATCGCCAGAGCAGTGGATGCCAACGCCGCCAAATCCGCCGTCCCGATGCCTCCCATCGTCCTGATGCTGGGCAAGGCATCGTCCCGGAGCATTCGCTCCAGGCCCTGAACCACGTCCGGACTGATCCCGCTCCCGGAGGCCGCCAGCTGCGAGAGACGGATCGCCAGCATGACTCGGACCGTCTCTTCGGGAACGTGGGGGCCGGCGTCGGCGGCGTGGCTCCGAAGCAAACGCAGTCCGTGTTCGTCGTCGTGCTCGTCGACCTCGACGAACCGGTTGGCACCCACGCCCGTGGACTGGCCGTACACGGGTTGGCGCGCGCTGATCCCTCGAGCCTCTCGATACTGACGGCGAAGCCGGTCGAGCACCCCCGGCGCGAGGCGGGCCCCTGCACCACGGGCAACCTTGTCGAGATCGGTGAGTGTCAGCCCGGCCCCGTCCACCTCGATCGGCGGCTCCGCTTGAACGGGCTGGTGAGCATCTCGGGGGCGGTCGCTCCGAGAGTGGTGACGATCGTGCTGCTCATGTTCTCGCATGCGGCCCAGTCTTCCTCAAATTTATGGTTTTCACTAGGCGGTTTTAATGTTTCACTAGATAAAACTGTTACCTGGCTCACCCCCATCCAATACCCGGAGGCTCCTTTGGCCGAGACGTCGACCCGAACCGTTGAGCGAGCGCTCGATCTCATGGGGATCGTCTGCGACCAAGGCGCCATGACGCTGGCGGAAGCCGCCCGCGAAGCGGACCTGCCGGTCAGCACGACCCTGCGTTTGCTCCGGACCGTGGAAGCGAGCAAGTGGCTCACGCGCGACGACGCCGGAATCTATCGGCCCGGCACCCGTCTGATCCAGGTCGGTGCCCAGGCTTTCAGCAACGATTCCCTGGCCGATCTGTCCAGGCAGCCGATGCAGGACCTCGCGGCAGAGACCGGGGAGTCCGTGTACCTGAGCGTCGAGGCGCACGGTGACACGGTCCTGTACATCAGCATCGTCGAGGGCAACCATTCGGTCCGACACGTCAGCTGGGTCGGCCACACGATCCCGGCAACCGGATCCGCGGCGGGACGAGTCCTCCAGGGGCACACCCCGGACGAGGGCTATCTGGTTTCGGAGAACATCGTCGAGGAGGACGTCACCGCCATCTCGGCACCCGTCCACGGCGGAAACGGGCCCATCGCGGCCATGAGCATTCTGGTGCCCACCTACAGGGCGACCCGGCAGAAGAACCGAAGCGACGGGGCGCTCCTGCGCCATGCCGCATCCGAAGTCTCCAGGAAATTGCGCACGACGTCGCACTAGGACTGGCCAGCACCACACAGCATCCCGCCGATTTGTCGCGGGAGCGCACGAACGATCAGGAATTCGAATGGTAAAAACATCGGACTCGCCCACGACGCAGGCCATCGACGAGATCCCCTTCAACCGGTTTCACCTGCGAGTCACCGTCATGACCTTCGGTGCCAATTTCACGGACGGTTACATCCTCGGCATGATCGGGGCGCTCCTGCCGGCGCTGACGGCGGGATGGTCGCTCACCGGTCTCGAATCGGGGCTGCTGGCCAGTTCGGCGCTCATTGGGTTGTTCTTCGGGAGCCTGGTGCTCGGACGCGTGGGGGACCTCATCGGGCGCCAGCGCGTCTTCGTCCTCAATTTCGTGATCATTACCGTCGCCTCGGTCCTGCAGTTCTGGGCCGACGGGTTTCTGAGCCTGTTCATTCTGCGGCTTGTGATCGGCTTCGGGCTCGGCGCGGACTACGCCGTCGGACCGACGCTGCTCTCGGAGTTCTCCCCGAGGAAGTCCCGCGGCACCATGCTGTCCTCCCTGACCGTCATGTGGACCGTCGGATACGTCGTCGCCAATATTCTGGGAAGCCTGTTCCTCGCGGGGGAGGAATCGTGGCGATTGCTGCTGGCCAGCGGGGCCATTCCCGCGCTCGTGGTTCTGGCGGTGCGGATCGGCGCCCCGGAATCGCCGGGGTGGCTCATCAGCAAGGGCCGCGTCGAGGAGGCCCAGAAGATCGTGGGGAAATACCTCAAGGCAGATATCTCGACGGCGGACCTGGCCACGAACTCCAGCCCCGAGGACGGCGGCGGATTCCGCGAGGTCTTTGCTTCAGGGCAGGCGAAGTACACCTGGTTCGGCATCGTGTTCTACAGCGCCCTCGTGCTCCCCTACTTCGCCATCTACACGTTCATGCCGACCATCTTCGAGAGCCTGGACGTCTCGGGCGGGCACCTGCAGGAAATTGTCCTGAACATTTTCCTCCTCCTTGGAGGAATCGCAGGGTTGTGGTTCGTCCAGAAATTATCGCGACGCAGTGCCAGCATCATCTCCTTCCTGATCCTCACGGCATCGCTGATCCTGCTGGGCCTGCTGGTCGACAGCTCCATCGGCGTCCTCATGATCCCGTTCGTCGTGTACACCTTCGTGATGTCCGCCGCGTCGAACCTGACGCAGGTATATCCGGCCGAACTGTTCCCCACGAGATTGCGCGCGACCGGCGTGGGGCTCCTCAATGCCTTGAGCAGGATCGCTTCGGCCGCGGGGACATTCATTCTTCCCCTCATGCTTTCCGCGTGGGGAATCTCGTGGTCAATGTTCGCGCTGGCCCTTGTGCTGCTGGTTGGCCTGCTCTTCACCATCAGGTATGCCCCGGAGACCTCGACCAAGCATCTGGTGTAGCGAGCGCAGTGGGGGCCTGCGGACCCCCACCGTGTGCGAGCTAGAAGGAAGCCCTCCAGTCTCGGACAGCGGCCACGACGTCGTCCAGGTGTGATTCGAGCAGGAAGTGGCCACCGTCCAGAAGCTCGATCCGCGGATCAGTAGCATCTCGGCGGAAGGCTTCGGCCCCGGCCGGTCCGAAGATCTGGTCGTTGCGACCCCAGATGGCCAGGACCGGAACCTGGGAAGTGCGCAGCCACTCGTGGAACCGCGGATAGAGGGCGCGGTTGGTGTGGTAGTCGGCGAAGAGGGCCAGCTGAACGAGGTCGTTGCCCGGGCGCCCCAGAAGGGCAATGTCGTGCTCCCAGGCATCCGGATCCACCACGGACGGGTCCGGGACTCCGTGCAGGTACTGCCATTCCACCGCTTCCCTGGCCAACGCGGGACGAAGGGCCTCCTCGTTCTCCCGCGAAGGGTCCTGCCCGTAGGCCCAGATGGGTGCCCAAAAATCGGGAACGAATCCCTCGTCGTAGGCATTGCCGTTCTGTGAGATCACGCCTTCCACAGCGCCCGGGTTCTCGAGGGCGAGTCGCCATGCGATGGGCGCCCCGTAGTCCTGCGCGTAGACGGTGAAGCGATCCACGCTCACTGACGTGAGGAAGGCACGCGTGATCCGAGCCAGCTCCCGGAAGGTGTACTCGAATTCTTCCACGCCCGGGGCGGAGGACCTTCCGAAGCCGATATGGTCCGGCGCGATCACGCGATAACGGTCCGCGAGAGCGGGAATGAGGTGCCGGAACATGTGCGAACTGGTGGGGTATCCGTGCAGGAGCAGCATCACCGGCGCGTCGGCAGGACCGGCCTCGCGGTAGAAGACTTTCCAGCCATCAACGATGGATTCGCGGTGGTGAACAGCGACCATGACTAACCTCCTAAATTAGCTTTACTGGTTACGGTCACGGTAGCATGGGTCCGCGAAGGAGGGCACACGTGATCGAAGACGAGGAACTTCTGCTGGACGTTCTCAACTCCGCGCCGCGGGACGGTGGGGAGCCCATGGAGTATCTGCACGGTCAGCGCGGCGTCGACCTGGCTCGCGCCCACGGCGGGTCCGGCGACGACGCGGAATTGCGCTGCCTGCGGATCGCCCGGGACGGGTTGCAGGACCTGATCCGTGGCAACGAGGTTGCCGTTGAATCGCTCCAGGAGCTGATGAGCGAGGCGACGATGCGGGCAGACGTCACGCCATCTGGGGTCGAGTGGAAGCTGTCCGCACCTTCGGACGTGCAGCTCGCGGCTCGCGTCCTGCAGGCATGGTCGCGGGTCAACGAGCACCTACCGGGGCGGCTCAGAGCCTGCGCGAACACGGAGTGCAATCTCTACCTCATTGATCACACGCGCCCAGGGACCGCCAAGTGGTGTTCCATGGCGACGTGCGGCAACCGCATGAAGGCCCGAGCCCATGCGGCACGCACTCGCCGCTCCGGGTCCCGGAACTGAGCATGCCAGGATCCCCCGATCACGGCCTCCTCCGCGTTGTGCATCGCGAGGGCCGATCAACGGAGGCCTTGGACCGGTGTACGCACGACGACCGGTATGTGCGCTTGTGAACCTGTGCGATGACCCGTCAGGTCATATATAGCAACGGACAGCATCGCAGTCGACACTCCTGCGAGGAACGGGCTAGCCTAGTCTGCGCTCGAGCAGGGCGACTGCCTCGCACCCATCCCCCTCCACTCAGGAAGGTCACCTTTGACCAGTCTCACATCCACCCGCCGGAGCATTGCCCTCCTTGCCATCGCCCTCGGTGGGTTTGGCATCGGAGTGACCGAGTTCGCCTCCATGGGCCTCCTTCCGGATATCGCGCGGGATCTCCTGCCGAAATTCAGCGAATCCCCGGAGACCGAAATCGCCAGGGCCGGAACGCTCATCACGATGTATGCGTTGGGTGTGGTGGTGGGAGCCCCGACCATCGCGGCTCTCGGTGCGAAAGCATCCCAAACGCGGCTGGCGTTTCTGCTCCTTGCCCTGTTCATCCTCGGGACACTCGCATCCGCGTTCGCGCTGACCTTCGAACTGCTCTCCCTGTTCCGATTCATCGCGGCACTCCCCCACGGCGCCTTTTTCGCCGTCGGCTCCTTGTTGGCGGCCCGTCTCATGGGCCCGGGCAACCAGGGGAAAGGAATTGCCCTGGCACTGTCCGGACTCACTATTGCGAACATTGTGGGCGTTCCGATCGCGACGTGGCTCGGTCAGAACTTCGGGTGGCGCTCGGCCTACCTGATGGTCGCGGTGATTTTCGCCGTAGCACTCGTTCTCGCGTTCTTTTCCTTCCCACGCCACGCCGGAGACGGAACTCGCACTGCAGGCTCCGAATTGCGAGCGTTCAAGAACGTCCGCATCTGGATCATGATCGCCGTCGGCTCCATCGGATTCGGTGGGTTCTTCGCGGTCTATTCCTACATCACCGAGGTCTCGACCCAGGTGGCGGGCCTGT
The DNA here is from genome assembly GCF_004136575.1 of Rothia koreensis. GTDB lineage: Bacteria > Actinomycetota > Actinomycetes > Actinomycetales > Micrococcaceae > Rothia > Rothia koreensis. The sequence continues at coordinate 9,173 of NZ_NOIQ01000019.1, read as the reverse complement.
CGACGTCGACCGTTCCGTGGGTTCTGGCGGTCCTGGGCATCGGCATGACGATCGGCAATATGATCGGTGGCTGGGCCAGCGACCGCAATCTGACCAAGACGGTCCTGTTCGGCTTCAGCGCGTTCATCGTCTCTCTGGTCCTGTACACGCTGCTCGCCTCATCCAAGGTCGGCCTCTTCGCCTCGGTATTCCTCATCGGCATCACCCAGTCGATTCTGATCCCGTCCATTCAGGCCCGGCTGATCCGCATCGCGGGCAAGGCCGCGCTCCTCGGCGCGGCGGTCAACCATTCGGCATTCAATATCGGCAACGCCCTCGGGGCGGCCCTCGGCGGCGCTTCGATTGCCGCCGGTTTCGGCTATCTGTCCCCCGGGTGGATCGGCATCGGACTCGCCGCATCGGGCTTGGTGCTGGCTCTCGTCAGCCTGATGGTCACCCGGTGGGACAAACGCGCGGACCGGGACACCGTGGGCATCGATATCGTCAACAGGTACTGATGCGCCTCCGCTCGTTCATGCCCTGGCGCGCCACGAGCCATCTCAGTCGCACGCGCTGATTCTGTACAGACCAACCGGTCCGGACGTGTACACGGGATCGACCACTCCCTCGTGCTCCCTGGTCTCTCACGTCTTGGAAGACTGTGGGGTCGGATCGCGCCTGGTTGAGGTGTTGGGCAATAGCCGCGGCCCCGGGAGGACGACGACCGAACCACAGACGCCGCCCATCCCCGAGGTGGATTCTCACTCGGTGAGTCTGGACGTTCGACGTAGTGACCCAGGCCACTAGACTGATCGTGCACTGACTCCGAACGGAAGAAGAAACCATGCGCGCCGCCCGTTATTACCAGAACCACGACATCCGAATTGACGACGTCGAACCGCCGACAGCAGGTCCCGGCGAGGTTCTCATCGACGTCGCGTGGTCCGGTATCTGCGGCACCGACCTCCACGAGTACCTGGACGGGCCGATCTTCGTTCCGCCGAAGGGCCAGCCCCACCCGATTTCCGGTGAAGAAGCGCCCGTCACGCTCGGACACGAAATGAGCGGCACCGTCGCCGCCCTCGGTGAGGGCGTTGACGATCTCCAGGTCGGACAGAAGGTCGTCGTCGAGCCCCTTCTCGTCCGCGAGCGCGATTGGGAGGACCCCCATTATCAGCTCAGCCCTGACATGAACTTCATCGGCTTGGGCGGTGGAGGCGGCGGCCTCGGGGAGCAGATTGCCGTCAACCGCCACTGGGTCCACCCGATTGCGGACTCGGTGGGGCTCGATGAAGCGGCCCTGATCGAGCCCCTCTCCATCACACACCACGCTTTCATGCGGTCCGGAGCCACTCGGGGAGATACCGCCATTATCGGCGGCGCCGGGCCCATCGGCTTGCTGACCGCCGCCGTGGCCAAGACGGAAGGCCTGACCGTTGTCGTCTCGGAACTGTCGGATCTGCGTCGCCAGAAGGCCCTGGACGCAGGGGTGGCCGATTATGCCTTTGATCCCCGGGAAGTGGACGTGGCCGAGGAGGTCCGCGGGCTCACCGAGGGGAAGGGGGCGGACGTCGGCTTCGAGTGCAGCTCGGTCGACGTCGTGCTGGATATGCTTCTCGACGCCGTTCGCCCGGCCGGCGTGATCGTCAACGTATCGATTTGGGGGCACGAGCCCAAGGTCGCGCTGCACAAACTGGTCATGAAGGAGATCGATCTCCGGGGCACCATCGGGTACTCGTACGACCACCCCGCGACCATCAAGCTCGTTGAAGAAGGCCGAGTGGATCTCCGTCCGTTCATCACGGGGAAGATCGGCCTCGACGACCTGATCGACAAGGGCTTCGACACGTTGATCAACCACAACGAGACGGCCGTGAAGATTCTGGTGTCCCCGACCGGGCAGGGGCTCGAGAGCTGACACCCGGCCTCGGGAAGCTCGAGTTGAGCGCTTGCCGCCTACGCCTCACGCGGCCAGGGAAGTGCCGACGACGTCGACCCCGTCGCCCGCTCACGCCCGAACGTGGTTGATCGTGGCCATGGTCCGGTCGGTTTGGCTACCTCGCGTCGAGAATCTGCTCGCGCAGAATATCCGCGTGTCCGCAATGCTGTGCGTGCTCCCGCAGGATCTGCATCGTGATCCAGTGCAACGTCAGGGGCCCTCGCCGGTTACCGGACCAGATGTCCTTGCCATGCGTTGAACGCACCGCCGCGCGCGAGGCCTCGCACGCGGTTTCGAACGCGGACCTGACAGACTCGATCGTGTCATCCGGCGCGAGGACAAAGGACTCGTCGGGCCCTGCCGGGAGGCCCGACTCTGCCCGCGATATGCCGGTGCGAGCTTCCTCGAACCAAACCCGCTCGACGAAAGTGGCGTGCTTGACCAGGCCAAGGAGCGTCGTCTTCGAAGACACGAGTTGTCTCCGCGCTTCGGATTCGCTCAGGCCGTCAAGGCTCGAGGCGATCATCTCGCGATGCTCCTCGACGAAGGCCCTGAGCTGGGCGTCGACGTCGGCGTCGTAAAAATCCGGATGGTCTGGAGTCGTCATGCACCCAGTGTGCACCCGTCGACCGCGCAGCCGGTATGGGTTCAGAGGTATGGCAGCGTGAATTCGGGGCTCGCCATATCGCCGGCTTGAGGGCTTTCCTCCGGGGGCCGGACGTCGGCGCCGAGGACTGCGCTTGCGTCGTCGTTCGGCACGTACCCAATAGCCCGCCCCGGCTCGAGCGACCAGAACCGGTGCCGGTTGGCCGAGACCGCGTAGAAGACGCTGTACGGCACGTGTGTGGTCATGGCCGCCTCGAAGGCGAGGTTGGCGTCGCCAGGGCTGAGCCAGGTGGCCGCGTCACGATCCGTCGTGGGCCGCTCTTTGTACGTACCGATGCGAATATTGCACACCTGGATGCCGAACTTGTCCGCATACAGCCGGGTCAAAGCTTCGACCGCAGCTTTGCTGGCACCGTACAGGCCGTCTGGCCGTATGGTTGAGTGATCATCGAGCAGCTCACTCGTGGCGTGAAATCCTGTGAGCCGATTGCTCGACGCATAGACGAGACGCGGGACCCCGGCACTGCGCATCGCTTCCAACACGTGGTAAGTTCCCAGCGCATTGACGCGCATCAGGTCAGCGTACGGCGCTTCGTCAGGAATGCCCGCCAGATGAACGACGCCGTCGCAACCAGGCAACAATGCGGCAACCGAGTGCGGGTCATCGAGATCGAATGCCATCGCCGACTCATTGGAAGCGGGGTCGGATGGGGCTTCCAGGTCGGCGATGACGAGATGCGCCACCCGCTCACGCAGACAACTGCGCAATTGCCTGCCGATTCTGCCGCTCGCCCCGGTCAACAACCAGGTCTCGCTCGAAAGATCCGTCATGACCTCGATGCTAGTGGCCGCGATCACGCGCCGTGGGAAATGACCTCGTCAACGAGTCTTCACCGTGCACCCGCGCTGGTCCAGTCAGTCATGCTGCGTCATGGCCTGCTGAAGCATGGTGCCGCCCACGGAGTACATGTCAGAGTGGACCTCCTCGATCAGCACGTGCACCGACTCTTCCGGGGCTCCGGTGACCTTGGAGATGGCATCAGTAATACCCTGGACCACATCACGGTATTGGGCCTTTCGGTCACCGTTCATCATCTCCGGAACGATGGCGAGATTGACGATAGGCATAAGAGTTCCTCCTCGATGTGATTGCCCTCAGTCTCAAGGATGCGCGTGACCATCACGTTCCGGAAGACAGCACTTGAAATTCAGGACCTTACCCAGAAGTAGGAGATGGCCGAGAATGACAGAACGTACCCCGGAGGATTTTTGTGGATCTACCGTGCACCGAACGATCAGCCTGATCGGCGGCAAGTGGACCATGCTGATCCTCTGGCGACTCCTGGAGCGCGAACACCGCTACGCCGACCTGCAACGCCAGGTTGGTGACGTCTCCCAGAAAGTGCTCTCGGCCGAGCTGAAAACACTCGTCCAAGCCGGCCTGGTCGAGCGAGAAGTCAATCCGACCGTTCCGCCGCAGGTCACCTACCGGATCACTCCCAAAGGGCAGTCTCTTGACACCGTTTTCACAAGCCTCTCGCGCTGGGGAGAGGCTCATCTGCAAGAATGACGCCGAAGCGCGCCGGAAGGCCCATGGAGAATCGTCGGCCTTCGAACAAAGAAAACCGCCCCGCATAGAAGCCTACGGGGCGGTTTTCAGTGGCTCCGACCGGCGTCGATCCGGTGACCTGACGATTTGGATTTCGTGACAATCACGGGTTTCCCCGGGGCCTCGGCGGCGTCGGTGCCTGCTGTGATCAGTTCCCGTACGGCAGCCCATCCGGCTTTCAACGCATCCAGGTTGCGGGCGATGAGCATGTTGCAGGAGACCCGGGCCGCCCCGGCCGCTTGGGACAGGGCACGGATCTGGTCAGCGTTCGGATCCAGTCGGTATTTGTAGGCCCGCAGATCGGGTTCTGCCTGTTCCGTGTCCATGCTCCACCTCCGTGCCTGTCCATTGAGTCCGTGTTCTGGTCTCCACTGTAGGGAGGGGGTCTGACAACTTAAGGGCCTGTCCTCAAGGCGGCACCCCAACCACGCAGGAGCGCCAACGACGACGATTGACCCCGCAACGTGTGGAAACGTACAATATTCTGTACGTTAGAAAGGTGTAGAGGCATGAGAACGATGTCGTACTCAGAGTCACGGGCGCGGTACGCCGAAACCCTGGATGCAGTCACCGACGACCGGGAAGAGGTCATCATTACCCGCGCCGGCCACGACCCGGTAGTCATGGTCTCCCTCGATGACTACGAATCGCTGAAGGAGACCGCCTATCTCCTCCGGAACCCGGCAAATGCTCGTCGACTCCTGGCTTCCATCGACCGCCTGGAGAACGGGGGCGGGACTCGGCAGGAGCTGGCTGAATGAGTCTGGTCTGGGACGAGGCCGCCTGGGCGGATTATCTCTGGTGGCAGGCCCAGGACCGCAAAACCCTCAAGCGCATCAACGCGCTTATTAAAGACATTCAACGCAACGGCAACGAGGGTATCGGCAAGCCCGAACCCCTCAAGCACGGCTTCTCCGGGTACTGGTCCCGCCGCATCACCGACGAGCACAGACTCGTCTACAAGATCAGCGACGACGACATACGGATTGCAGCCTGCCGGTATCACTACGAATAATCCACGCTCGGTTCACCCGAGGGACCCCACCTCCGTTTCCGATCGTCGTTTTCGTGTTCTGATCACCGCTGCGGCAGAGGTGGGCTGACTACTTGAGGGCTAGTTCTACGTGTCAGCTTCGGAGAGTTTGTCAGGAAATTTGGTGGCCCATCGCCTGCAGGTGGCCGGCGGCCACCGATGGTTGATAGGTCCAGGATTCGGTAAGGTGGCCAGCACAAGCATTACGGCAGTGTGATGATCCCTGTGGTTGGTCCTTGTAGGTCTTCCCACCGTTCCACGATCTCGTCGGGCTTGGAGTCAGCGAAACGTTGGTTGGGGTCTGCATGATCGTGGCTCCCCAATCTCCAACGCGCATTCCGATGCAGCTGAAATTCTTGGTATTGCGTCGGTATCGTCCGAGATCGACCGAACTCGGTCCGATGATGCAGCTCGATGTCAGCTCCTTATAGTCGCGAAACGGGACCTCTACGCTGGTCCTCTGTCTTGAGCTTCCGAGATGCCCCGAATGCCTTGTCCACGGCTCGATCGAGCGACTGTTAACAAAGAAAACCGCCCCGCATAGAAGCCTACGGGGCGGTTTTCAGTGGCTCCGACCGGCGTCGATCCGGTGACCTTACGATTTTCAGTCGTACGCTCTACCAACTGAGCTACAGAGCCAGGCACATCTTCTGCAGATATGCCACGACGGCGTCTCGCCTGACTTTCATCAGAAGAAATACGCCGCCAGAGCGACCCTGACGGGACTTGAACCCGCGACCTCCGCCGTGACAGGGCGGCGCGCTAACCAACTGCGCTACAGGGCCTAGAAGTTTTTTCCAACGAGCTAAAACCTTATTGGAACAAACTCAGGTGTGCAAATCGGTGATTTGCAGTACCCCCAACGGGATTCGAACCCGTGCCGCCGCCGTGAAAGGGCGGTGTCCTAGGCCGCTAGACGATGGGGGCTTAGGCCAGCTCGGGAGTTTCCTCGCTTGGACCTCCATAAGCATAATCGCCTTCGGAGCCTGAGCACAAATCGAATCGGCGAAAAGCGTCCCGAATCACAACCGGCGGCCGATCCGGGGACTTCCGAACCGGCCGCCGTCCTGCGTTTCGGACCAATCAGCCCCAGACGACGCCCGGGCGCGGGGCGGAATCGATGCGTTCGTCCTCGAGCTCGGGGACGATCATGACCGGGTTGTCGGAGCTGTGCAGCACGCCTTGGGAGGTCGAACCGAGGATCATGCCGGTCAGACCACCGCGACCACGAGTACCGACCACGATCATGTCGGCCTCCTGGCCCGCCTCGATCAGAACCTTGACCGGGGAGCCGTCAATGAGCTCCGCGCTGACCTCGAGCTTCGGGTAGAAGCCGCTGATCCATTCCTTGGCCTGATTCTGCAGATCCTCGACCTCGCGGTACATGGCCTCGAAGTCGACGGCCGCCGGAACCCAGTTCACCGCGCCCGTGAAGGGGGCGAGAGCGTTCACCAGCTTCAGCCCCACACCCATGCGCTCCGCCTGCTCCGCGGCCTTGAGGATCGCGATACGGGCCTGGTCGGAACCGTCCGAACCCACGGCGACGCCGTGGCTCGGTTGCAGAATCGTGGCATCCTCCGCGTGCCTCTTGGCCCAGTTGAGGGGAACGACGACGACAGGGCAGTGCGACTTGGCGGGCAGCGCCGTCGAGACCGTACCGAGCAACCGTCCGAGGAATCCTTTGGCCGACCGGGACCCGACCACGATCAGTTCGGCCCTCTTGGACAATTCGAGCAGGATTCCGGATGCGTCGCCCGTCTCCACGGTGGCGCGCAGCTCGACGTCGTCGCCCTCGACACGACGGTGGGCCTCATCGAGAATCTGGGTGACGCCGTCCTCGAGGGCTTTGTCGTCGATGACCGAATAGCCTGAGTCGAAGCCCGTCCCCGTGAACACCGGCAGGGAGTAAGCGGTGACGAGCCGTACCGGCACTTTCCGCCGTTTCGCTTCGGCGACCGCCCAGGTCAGGGCGCCATAGCTCTGGTCGGAACCGTCGATCCCGACGACGACCTCGCCGTGTATGTGCCCCAGGTCCTGATGACCGGAGCCTTCCGCGACGGCGCGGGCTCCGAACGTACTGTTGGAATTCGAACCATTCGTGTCTGACATGGCGTCCCTCCTCGGGTAGTACCTACCCTCATTCTAGGACGTCCCTCACACTTTGTCCCTGGCCAGGGGCCAATTACGCGGCAAGTCCGGCGCACCATCGAGCGCGACCGGCCGGGACCGGCTGCCGCCGCCGACCCCGGAACCCGAGAGGCGCGGAACCCGAGAGGCCCGGGCCCCGAGGAACCCAGGCCCCGAGGTCCGAGCGACGGCCCCGGAGCCGGGGCCAGGCGGCGTCGGAGCCGGGGCCGGGCGGCGTCGGCCGCTACTGTCCGCTGCGGGAAATCTGCACCATGTCTTCCCGGGGCACGACCTTGACGCGCTTGCGGGGGTTGCCCTCGGCGTCGGTCGCTTCCTGCCCGAGCGACTGTTCGTGCTCGTCGAGGGTGTGCCAGCCTTCCCACGTCGTGTACTCGATGCCCTTGGACTCGAGGAATCCGGGGATGCTGTCGGCGTCGGCGTCGCTCGCAGTGAATTCGCGCTCCTCCAGGAGGTGCGTGATGGTCTCGAGCGCATCGGACTTGGTCGAGCCGATCAGCCCCACGGGGCCGCGCTTGATCCAGCCGGTCGCGTACAGGCCGGGGATCGGGGACTCGGTCTCGTCGAGAACTCGGCCTTCCTCATTGGGGATGACGCCGCGGGTCACGTCGTAGCCGATCTCCGGGAGCTCCGAACCGTGGTAACCGATCGCGCGGTACACGGCCTGGACCGGGTACTCGACCGTCTCGCCCGTGGGCCGGATTCCGCCGGCACCGTCGAGTTCGTTGCGCTCCATGCGGATCGCGCGGACCTTGCCGTTCTCGTCGCCCACGATCTCCGCCGGGGACTGCAGGAAGTGCAGGTGGAGCCTGCGGGAAGCGGTTCCCGGGTTCTCCTTCTGCTCCTCCCGCCACTTGTCCAGGGTCTTGATGAGGGCCTTGATCTGGTTGTTGGACTCGATCGCGGCCTCGGAGGCTTCGTCGTACTGGAATTCCTCCTCGTGGAGGACGATGTCGACGTCGCGGGACTTCGCCAGTTCCCGGAGCTCGAGCGGGGTGAACTTCATCTGCGCCGGACCACGACGACCGAAAATGTGGACGTCGGTCACCGGAGACTTCTTGAGTCCCTCGTACACGTTGTCGGGAATCTCGGTCACCAGGAGGTCCTCGGCGTGCTTGGAGAGGACACGGGCGACGTCGAGCGCGACGTTCCCGTTCCCGAGAACCGCGATCTCCTTCGCGTCGAGGGTCCATTCGCGGGACACGTCCGGGTGGCCGTCGTACCAGGCCACGAAGTCGGCGGCGCCGTAGGACCCTTCGAGCTCGATGCCCGGAATGTGCAGGGACGCGTCGTAGTACGCCCCCGTCGCGAAGATGACGGCGTCGTAGTGCTCGCGCAGCTCGGCCAGAGTCACGTCCGTGCCGTATTCGACATTGCCGAAGAACCGCAGCTTCGGGTTCTCCATGATCTTGTGCAACGAGGTGATGATGCCCTTGATGCGCGGGTGGTCGGGGGCGACACCGTAGCGGATCAGGCCGAACGGAGCGGGGTAGCGATCGAAGATGTCGATGCTGACATCCACCTCGCCGTCGGCGACGGCGTCGGACTTGGTCAGCAGGTCCGAGGCATACACGCCGGCGGGACCCGATCCGATCACGGCGACGCGCAGCGGACGAGCGGGGTTTTCAGACACAGAGATTCCTTTCATTGCCGATGTCAGGGCTGGGCCCGGACACGGAGCAGTACGGAGACACTGTCTTTCAGTCTAACGAGATGACGTGGGACAGGTCAGGGTGACCTTAGTAATTCTTCGTGGAACTTCATCTCCGGACCCACAGTCGCGCACGCCGCGGAAAGGTGCGGCGGATTGGGGGTGTCGGGTTCCCGCGGGGGCTCCCGCGGGGTTCCCCGCAGGGTGGGGT
>NZ_NOIQ01000018.1 GCF_004136575.1 Rothia koreensis | reverse complement strand
CCCCCGCACCGCCCGGACAGCCTCGCCAGACGATCTCCGCCCCACCGACCCCGCGGCCGTCACGAAATTGCCAGAAAATTCACAGGCTACTAATTTGAATAGTGCGCCTATTCGTGTGCGGCCGTATGTCGGGCCGCCACCCGGAGCCGAGAAACCGGCTCACATCGCCTCGCGGACGGAGCCCGAGAGCGAGTGCGCGATCGAGATCCCGTGGGACTCCGGGCACGTGTGTGCCTGCCGCCCACGGCTCGTGGACCGTGCCCCAAGCAGTCAGGAGAGAAGTGTCGGATTCGCAGGAGTTCAGTTCGCCGGAAAACGCGACGTCCCGAGGGGTGGAGCGCGAACGCTTCGGCGGTTCCCAGCGTTCCTTCGCGGACGTGGTCGAACGCCAGGAGAACCGACCTCCTAGCTCGAGCGAGGACATGCGGCGCGGCCCCTCCGAACTGCGCAAGGCCGCGGATCCGAAGGTCAACTGGAAAGTTCTGCTCATCTCGTCAGCCGTGGTCCTGGCCTTCTCGCTGTGGGCCATCGTCGTACCGAAGTCGGCCGAATCGACGATGAGCCAGGTGGTCGCTTGGATCTCGGAGAACCTGGGGTGGTTCTACGTCCTCACGGTCACCTGCGTGATCCTTTTCGTCCTCTGGGTGGCTTTCTCCAAGCAGGGCAGCGTCCGACTTGGGCCGGACCACTCCAGGCCCCAGTACAAACTCTTCACCTGGGTGTCGATGCTCTTCGCCGCGGGCGTGGGGATCGACATGCTGTTCTATTCCGTAACCGGTCCGGTGACCCAGTACATCCAGCCGATCAACGCGTCTCCCGAGAGCTCCGAGGCCGCCCACGAGGCCGTCGTCTGGACGATGTTCCACTACGGCGTCGCCGGGTGGTCCACCTACTCGCTGCTCGGTATGGCCATGGGCTACTTCGCCTACCGCTGGGGCATGCCCTTGTCGATTCGTGCCGTGCTCTACCCGTTGCTGGGCAAGCGCGTTCGCGGGGCCACCGGCGACGTGATCGATATCTTCGCCCTGGTGGGCACGGTGTTCGGCGTGGCGACGTCGATGGGTATCGGCGTCGTTCTCCTCAATGTCGGCTTCGCCTGGCTCTTCGGACTTCCCGAAGGGCTTGCCCTCCAGATCGCACTGGTCCTGGTTGCGGTCGTCATGACGATTGCTGCCTGCACCTCCGGCGTGGACAAGGGGATTCGTCTGATCTCGGAGCTGAACCTGTGGTCCGCGGCGGCGATGATGATCTACATCCTGGTCACGGGCAAGACGGCCTTCCTCCTCAACGCGATGGTCGAAAACATCGGTCGCTTCGTGTGGTCCCTCCCCGAGCGGACCATGCAGACCATGGCCTATGAAGACGGCGGGTCCGGGTGGATGTCCATGTGGACCCTGTTCTTCTGGGCTTTCTGGCTGGCCTGGGGGCCTTTCGTCGGGCTGTTCCTGGCACGCATCTCCCGGGGCCGCACGCTCCGAGAATTCGTCATCGCCGCGATCACCGCTCCGGTGATGTGCGACTTCTTCATCGTCACCATCTTCGGCAACAGCGCTCTCTCCCGGGTCATGAGCGGTGACAAGGACTTCGCAAAGCTCGCGATGGACTCGCCCGAAGCCGGGTGGTACGCGCTCCTGGAGAATTTCCCGGGGGCGGCCTTCCTGATCGGCCTGGCCACGCTGTCCGGCTTGCTGTTCTATCTGACCAGCGCGAACTCGGGCGCGATGGTCATGTCGAACTTCTCCTCGACGATTCCCGACCCCTCCCAGGACGGCGCGAAGTGGTTGCGGATCTTCTGGGCCGTCCTGACCGCACTGCTGACGATCGCGATGCTCGTCGCCGGCGGCGTCACGACCATGGAATACGCGACGTTGATCTTCGCCCTGCCCGTCACGATCGTGGCCTACCTGGTCATGGCTTCGTTCTCCAAGGTTCTGCGCATGGAACGCGCCGAGCGCGAGGGACGTCTGCTGATGAGGTCGTCGATAGCGCCCGACGGCGGCGTCAAGCCCGAGAAGACCTGGCGGCAACGACTGGCCAGGATGCGTTCCTACCCATCCCAGCGAGCCGTCAAGGAATTCGAGAAGCAGACGATCGGGCCCGCGCTCGAGGCCGTGGCCGCCGAATTCGTGGAGCAAGGATATGCGGCGACGCTGTCTGCCCAGTCCAACGAGGAGACGGGCGTGGACGAGCGCACGCTCCTGGTCGAGATCCCGGATCACCGCACCTTCCGGTACGAGGTTGCCGCGGTCGAGGCGCCCGTCCCGATGTTCGGTGGCCGCATGTCCCGCGAGGTCGACGTGTACTACCGGCTCGAGGTCTTTACCCAGACCGGCTCGGAAGGCTACGACCTCATGGGGCTCACGCAGCAACAGGTGATCGACGACGTCCTGGACCGTTTCGAGGCCCACCTCGGCTTCCTGAAGTACAGCGCGGCGCACGACGCCGTATCGATGGTGACGCCCGGCGAGCACTAGCGACAGGGCCGGTCAGGGTACTGGTAACCTCGGTTTGACTAGGGAAAACGAACCACACTCGAGGTGAATCGTGTTTGACAGTCCATCACTTCCACCCGCCCTCGTTCGGTCCGCGCGCGAGGCGGCCGGCGACCCGGAGGCCGCGTTGCGGCTCGCTCCCGACGTCGCGGAGGCCCTCGGGCGGCCGGGAGGGGGCAACACCCGGCACCTATGGCGCGGCTTGGCCGAGCTGGGCGCCATCGACTTGACCGTGGCCCGCACCCTCGAACCCGATCTGGACGCCCGAGCAATCCTCGATCAAGCCGGTTCGTTCGTCGGGGATCCCGAAGCAGAGATACCTGGGCAACCACGAGACGTAGGGCTGGTGCCGGAAGACGCCGGTGGAGCGCGGACTTGGGGTGTCTACGCCGCCGAGTCCCCGGACCATCGGCTCGAGGCCAATCAGTCGGATGACGGCCGCTGGAGGATCACGGGTCACAAGCCCTGGTGTTCCCTGGCGGGGTCCGTCTCGAATGCTCTCGTGACGGCTTGGACGTCGACCACGGCGCGCAGGCTCTTCGCGGTGGATCTCGCGTCGTCGCAGGTTCGTGCCGGTGAGGACCGCTGGGTCGCCAGGGGGCTCAGCCGCCTCCGGACGTCATCCCTCGAGTTCGACGCGGCTCCCGCGGCGCCGGTCGGCGACGACGAATGGTATTTCACGCGCTCCGGCTTCGCTTTCGGCGGCATCGGGGTCGCGGCAGTGTGGTGGGGTGCGGCGTGCAAGCTGGCGGCGCAGCTCGAGAGCTCCTGCCGTTCGCGCACTCCCGACCAGATAGCCCAGTTTCACCTGGGCCAATGCTCACTTGCCCTGGAGGCCGCCCAGTCGGTGCTGGCCGATGCCGCACACCGCGCGGACGCCCTCGACCTGGCTGTTGGCTCTACCGCGGAAGGCTCGGAGGCCGCCTGGGCCACGGCCCTGCGAGTGCGAGGGTCGGTGCACCGCGCTTGCGAAGTGGTCCTGACCGCCGTTGGCCACACGCTGGGCCCTGGGCCCCTGACGCAGGACGACGAATACGCCCGCCGCGTCGCTGACCTGCAGATATACCTGCAACAGTACAAGCCGGAACGCGACGTCGCCGCCCTTGGCCAGTCCATTCTGGACGGTCCCTCGACCTTTGGGGGTCTCCCTTGACCCCGCGTCGCGCCCCCGCGTTCCGTCACGACGACGCCGGGACACCGGAGTCCGTGTGGGCCTCAGAGCCGCTGCTCGAGCGTGCAGACCCGTTGCGGCTCGATTGCTTCGACAACCTCGTGGTGGTGGCCGCCCACCCCGACGACGAAACCCTGACAGCGGGCGGCCTCATCGCCGCCGCTTCGTCACACGGGATTGGGGTCGACGTCGTCGTCGCGACGGCCGGCGAGGCATCCCACCCGGCCTCTCCTACACACGGTCCGGACGATTTGCGTGGTATCCGGGACCGGGAAGTGCGAGAAGCCGTCGGTACGCTGGACCCGAGCGCTCGCGTCCATCGCCTCGATTTGGGCGACGGCCGCCTTCGGGAGAGCATCCACCAGCTGGTCGCCGCGCTGGTGGACGTGATCGGGCAGACGGCAGGTCGGACGCTGGTCGTCTCGACGTGCCGTACGGACGGACACACCGACCACGAGGCGGCGGGTCAGGCGGCCGCGGCCGCCGCATGGCGGACCGACGCGACTCACCTCGAGGCGCCCCTGTGGCTCTGGCACTGGGGAACCCCGGAGGACCTGTCCGCGCTGGCCGGTGACCGGGCACTTCTGCGCCTCGACCTCGACGCCGCAGCCCTGGCGGCCAAACGCTCCGCCATGGTCGCGCACGCGTCGCAGACGAGCCCGCTCGGGAGCGAACCGGGCAACGAAGTCCTGCTGCCGCCGCAGGTCACCAGCCACTTCGAGCGGCCGTTCGAGATTTTCGTGAGCCCGCGGCATGACGCGGAAAGCCCCTTCGACGAGCTTCATCGTCTCTCCGGGGACCCCTGGCGGACCCGGAGCAGCTGGTACGAACGGCGCAAGCGCGACCTCACCGTGGCTTCTTTGCCGGTCCCCCGGTACGGAACTGTGCTCGAGCTCGGGTGTTCCGTGGGAACACTGGCCCGCGACCTGCTCGAACGGTGCGAGAAGGTCGTCGCCGTCGACGAGAGCGCGAAGGCGCTGGAACGGGCCCGTCGGGTCTCCGATTCGCCCGACATCGACTGGGTGCAGGCCTCCGTCCCGGAGGACTGGGAGAGGGTGGCCGAAAGGGCGCCATTCGACGCCGTGATCCTGTCCGAGGTCGGATACTTCCTCAGCCCCGACCGCCTGGCCCGTCTCGCCGAATGCATCGCTGATTCCGGAGCACACACCGTTGTGGCCTGTCACTGGGTACATCCCGTGGTCGGGTGGCCCCTGACCGCGCGCGAGGTCCATCGAATCCTCGACGAAAGAATGGTTGTGCCGCGCACGGTCACGCTGACTGACCCTGACTTCGATCTCGCGGTGTGGTCGACGACGTCCTCGTGGGGCGGTGGCCCTGATGGGGCGTGATGACTTGGGGCTGCCCGACGCCGTGCGCGCCGTCGGCGTCGTCGTTCCCGCGCACAATGAGGAAGAGCATCTTGGCCCATGCCTCGCCTCCCTTTTGGCGGCGACCGAGCACCTTGTCCTCCCGGTTCGCGTGGTCGTGGTCCTGGACAGGTGCACGGATGCCAGTGCCCGCGTCGTCGCGTCCTTGATCGGTCCAGCCGGAACGAGAGGGGCCTCGGCCGTGATCACGGTGCTCGAGGGGCAGTATTCGAGCGTCGGGGCGGCCCGGGCCGCGGGCACGCGCAGCCTTGTGGAGGCCTTTCCGGGCCTGCCGCCCGAGGCTGTCTGGACGGCCCACACCGACGCCGACACCCGGGTCCCCCCGACCTGGCTGCGTCGTCAGGTTGACCTGGCGCAAGCGGGCCACGACGTCGTCATCGGGAGCGTTGAGCCAGACGAACCCGTCGGGGCGCCAACGTACAGGCTGTGGCTCGAGGGGCATCCTCCGGGCGAGGGCCACTCGGCGATTCATGGCGCAAACCTGGGTGTGAGAATGTCGAGCCTTTTGTCGGTGGGAAACTTTCGTGACCTGCGCCTGGGGGAGGACGTGGACGCCGTCGAGCGCCTGAAGGCATCGGGCGCGCGGTGGACAGCGACCGATATCACCCGGGTGGTGACCTCCGCGAGACGGGAGGGACGCGTGCCCGATGGGTTCTCGGCATACATGCGTGAGATGGATCGGCGGAGCGACGCCGGCCGGAACAGTGTCGCCAAGAAGGTGCGCAAGACGGAATAAAAGGGCGTTGACAAGGGAAAATACTTGCGCTGACGGCTCTGGCAGGGTTGAGTGGACAGTGAAGCGTACAGCCGTGACATCACGAGAAGAACGATAATGGCTGACCAGTACATGAGAACGCGTTCCCTCACCCGCCGACGGGGCGAGGATGCCCCCAGGGTGCACCGAAGTCGCCCTGCGGTCGGGATCGCGTGACTGTTCTGCCGAGCTAAGGAGCTCAGCATTTTGTACAACACACGACAGATACCGGTCACTGCGCTGACGATTCCCGCACGATACGTGCGCCACGAGTCCCAATGGGCCCTCCAGGTGTGCGCGAAATACCATTGGGAATTCCACCCGACGAGCGGTGAGGTCCGCGACGCCGCGGGAAACCTCCTCGCCAAGGACATCAAGGAACTGACCAGAACCATGATCTCCTTGGGGTGGATCATCCCCAAGGACAGGAGCGATCCCCGCGCCGGGATCCTCTGGAATCGTGTGCCCAGGGACCCGACCACCGCGACCGAGCGGGTGCGGTTTCCTTCCCTCGCCCCGGGCTCATCGGCCCCGGGTCACGCCGCCGGTCCGGAACGGGCCGGAACGTCGCAACGAAAGGAGTGACACCATGACCACGTCGAATGGTGACAAGGAAGAAAAGGAACTGTCCGAGGAGGTTCCCGGCCAGGGCGAAACCACCCAGGAGGCCGAGGAACAGCGCATCGACAAGGACGGCAAGAACTCCGAGAAGTGACTGCACCGAAAAAGGGCCCCGAACATCAATGGATGTTCGGGGCCCTTGGTTGCGTGGGGGACCGGGCGATCAGTCCTCGGTGCCCTCTTCGGGGCGCTGGCCGAGCTCGGCGTCGAGACGGAGGATTCCGGATCCTTCGCCATCGATGAGCTTGACGCGGCCGATGATCTCCGAAGCCGTGGCTTCTTCCTCGATCTGCTCGTCGACGAACCAGTTCAGCAGCGGGCGGGAATCGAAATCGCCCTCCGCCTCTGCCTCGCGGTAGAGATCGCGGATCGACTGGGAAACCTTCTCCTCGTGGGCCAGTGCGGCCTCGAAGATTTCCAGAACGGACAGGCCGGTCTTCACGGCAGGTGCGTTGATCTGACCGATTTCGGCGTGGTTGCCGCGGTCGGAGAGGTGATCGATGAACTTGTTGGCGTGGACGATTTCCTCATCGGCCTGGTGGCGCAGCCACGAGGCGATGCCGGGAAGGTCCTGCTCGTCCGCCTCGATGGCGAGCTGACGGTAGGTGATGGACGCTTCGAACTCGAGGGTGATCTGGTCCTGGAACTTCTTTTCAAGATCTGTAGACATCTTCATAGGTTCGAGAATATGCCCGTTTGTGCGGCTTGTCAGCCGTGTACAGCCTTTCCTCAGACAGACTTCAGGTGTGCATCGGCTGAATTTAGGTCAGGGTTTCCAAAGTACATTCCGGGGGTATGCGGCAAACAAAAAAGGGCCGTTGGCGAACTCTCGTTCGCCAACGGCCCTTCGGCAGTCCCCCTGACGAGGGGGAATCACGCTCAGATAACGCGGATGCTCGTGGCCTGGAGACCCTTGGGGCCCTGCTCGGCCTGGTACTCGACGTTCTGGCCCTCTTCGAGGCTGCGGAAGCCGCTGCCCTCGATAGCGCTGTAGTGAGCAAAGAGATCACTGGAATGGTCATCCGGGGCAATGAAGCCATAGCCCTTTTCGCTGTTGAACCATTTGACGGTGCCTGTAGCCATTATTCTAACTTTCCTTCGTGGCGGTCACCTGGGGTGACCATGTACTCCGCGACGATTCTGCCGACGCGGTTCTTGAGCTGCTGAACGCAGACGTACTGCTTTAAAGAACTCAAAAATTTTTGGGGGTGCTGAAGCGGGATAGTGTTGTCTCCGCTTCGGTTGGTGATGGGATGCTCGCGGTATTTTTCAGGGGAGCGGTGGTTTCGACGGTAATTGCCGGCGGTGCTGACGGACCTCTTTGTGCGTCTGCGGCTCGGCGTGTGCGGATTCAACCCTACCAGGCGTTGGACGTCGCGTGTGAACGATCTGTCACGATGACGGTCGATTCCGCCGGGCGCGATGTCTGTGGCTTTTTGTGTCCGACGACGCCGCGATCGCCCTCCCGTCTGCTAGGGCGGGCGACGGCGCGGCGTCGTCGGCAGGGGTTCGGAGGCCGTGTCCCGACTATTTGGCCTCGACTCGGGGCCTGACCCAGACCTCGGTGATCTGCGTGTCGGTCGGGGCGTCGATCACGTGGCGGATCGAACGGGCCACGGTCGAGGGCTCGATGAACTGGGGCGGCTCGGACTTGGGGTAGTCGTCGTCCCACTGGACCATTTTCGTATCCGTCGGTCCGGGGGCGACCGTCGCGACCCGGACGCCGTCCTCCGCGACCTGTTTGCGGAATCCGTCGGCCGTTGCCTGAAGGGCGTGCTTGGTGGCCGAATAGATTACGTTGTACTGGTTCGACCCCCGGGACGCTCCCGAACCGAGGAACACCACGGTCCCCTGACTCTCACGCAGTTGCGGCAGCACGGCCCGCGTGACCTCGGCGGGCGCGGTCACGTTGGTCCGAAATGCATCCTGCCAGTCGGCGGGGCGTGCGTCCTCGAGGGTGAACCGGGGCGCGACGGCCGCCGCATTGACCAGAGCATCGACGCGCGGCAGGAGGTTGAGCACCCCCGCGATGGCGTCGACGTCGTTCAAGTCCATGACCAGCGGCACGATCCCGCCCTCGGGGCCGCCCGATTCGGCGAGCTCTGCAAGTTTTTCCCGATTGCGCCCGATGGCGACGACGAAACGGTCGCGGGAGAGGTCCTGGGCAACGTCGGAGCCGATCCCGCCGGAAGCACCCGTCACGACGACGACGGGGTGGTTCTCGTGGGATGCGGTGAGGTCTCGGATCCTCTCGAGGGATTCGGACACGGTGTTCGGTGTGACGGTCGAATCGTTCATGCATGTCACTTTACGGCCAGGGGGTGATCAAGGGGAGAGGTGACCGGAATCGCTGCCGCACGGGGCGGGAATCGGGGTGCTACAAATCATGAATACCTGCGTGTCGAGCGTGTTGCCATCGACCTTCCATCCGTTATTATCAGTACCAGCAACGGATACAAGTCCTTGTACAAACTGCCCGGCGAGGCGGTCCCCCGACTTTCCGTGATCCTTTTCCTGTCCTGGGGAAAGTCACTTCCGCAGCGGAGCATCGGGCACCGTCCAACGCCCGGAAGTGGGTCAGGTTTGTACCCAGGGTGTCCGACGCTGTTCCGGCCGAACACGTGCGACCGGAACTGCTTCCGCACGGAGGTTGGCGACCGACGTCGTACGGCGCCCCTCCATATGGGGGAATTGCGGAAGCTGACGTCCCGCTCGTGCTCGCACTCGAGCGGGACGTTCCATTTAACCTGGTCACAAGGTAGGCGCGGCGTTCAGCTTCGTGTCCAAGTCGTTATCTGTTTAACAGGAGGCTTTCAGGCCATGTGGGGTTGTGTTCCAGTCGGGGCGATTAGGTTAATAACTACCTCATAAGGTGCGAGTGATTGATGAGAGGCGGACCGCGAATCCGTCTCGGATCATCGGCCGGGGGTGGAGCGTTTTCCCTATAGCTCCACTCCCGGCCGTTGGTTTTTAACGGGGCGGCTTCGGGACGCGGTTCTGCTGCGGCCCGCGCTCCGGCACCGCCCCAACGTTCGACCGGAGCTCATGCGTCTTTGCGCGCCGCGCGTCTGCGCCGTCCCACGGTTCTGCTGCGGCCCGTGGTTCTTTGCGTGCCGCGGGTTCGGTTTTGTGGCGGTTACCCGATTGCGCGGCGTTCACCGTCGTTAGGTGGTGGCCAAAACCCCACCTAACGACGGAGAACGCCACTTTTGCAGGAAACCGCCTCCCAACGTGGGGGCCAAACTCGGGTCCGGAATCGCGTTTGGGGACGGAAACCACCACCGAATTGGGCAACCGCCTCCCAGCGTGGGGTCGGGTCCTCGGCCAGTCCGCCGATTGACGTCGAAAACCGCCATCTGAGCGGGGAACCACCACCTGACTGAGGTCGGGGCGGAGTCGAGCACCGGTTGTTGACGCCGGGAATCGCCACTGAATCGGGCGACTACCACCGAACCGGGCGAACGCCACCGAATTGGGCGACTGATCCTCGAAGGAGCTTCCGTCCGACGCGTGCCGACGCCCATCGTCGCGGCGTCGTCCTCCCATTCCGTTTTCCACAGATTGCCGGAACGGGTGCCAGGGGCAGTCAACGGCGTCGATAGTGGTCGTATGAACGACAAATGCCCTCCGATAACGTCCTCGGACGTCATGACAACCAGATTTCTGCTGGCTCAGGGCGAGACGGAGAAGACACTGAGCCACAAGATTCGCTCAGGGGAGTTCACCCGGATCTCGCGCGGGGTCTATGTCCGCGCCGACCGGTGGCATCAGGCGAATGAGCGTGAAAGAACAATCGCCCGGCACCTCGCGGTATGGAAGACAACTCAGCTCTCGTTCGTCTTCTCTCATGCGTCGGCGGCGCTGTTTCACGACATCAGCCTTCTTCGTCTTCCGGACCGCATCCACATCACGACGCCGCAGCGCACCTTCCCGAGCAACCCTCTGGTGAGGGCGCATGCTCGCCCGCATGCACTGGCTGATTGGGTCAGATACAGGGAAGGGCCACACGTGACACCGCTGGCGAGGACGGCCTTCGAGTGCTCGCTGATCCTTCCGGTGAGCGAGGGGCTGATCGTTATGGACCAGATCCTGGCACGTGGAGTGGACAAGTCCGAGGTCGAGTCGATGGTGGTACGTGGGCGAGGTCGGCACGGCATCGGAAGGGCGCGCCAGGTTCTTGAGCTCGCCGACCCACGGTGCCAGTCCGTCGCCGAAACAATGACCAGATTCGTTCTGTGCCTGCCCGGCCTGCCCCCTCCCGTCTCGCAGCAACCCGTTCGTACGAGAGAGGGGACCAAGCATCTGGATTTCGGGTGGCCCCGCTTCAAGCTGGGGTTGGAGGTCGACGGAAAGTCCAAGTACTTCGACTTCGCGCCCACGGACCAGGTGGTCTTCAAGGAGAGGCATCGGGAGAAACTGATCGTCGCTGAGGGCTGGACGATTCTGCGGACGAACTGGAACGAAATTACGCGGGATCCGGCCGGTCTGCGTCTGCGAATCGCGGCCGCGATGGACAAGCTCCGATGACCGCGGATGCGGTCTGTGTGATTGGCCGACCGCGGGTTGGGTGGCGGTTACCCGCATAAGTGGCGTTCTCCGTCGTTAGGTGGGGGCTTAGCCGCCACCTAACGACGGGGAATGCCTCCGGATTGGCTAACCCCCTCCCAGCGGCGCGGCCAACGGCGTCAGAAATCGGTGGTTGAGGGCGGGAACTGCCTCCGGATTGGGCAACCGCCTCCCAACGTGCGAATCAACGAGGTAAAGGACGGTGGGTCGACGTCGGCGACCGCCTCCGAAGTGGGCAACCGCCACCCAACGGGGAGCACACGAGAGCAGGAAGCGTGGGCCGGCGTCGGGAACCGCCTCCGAAATCGGTAACCGCCGCCGGTGCTGGCCGCCCACACCGCCACCGGAGCTGGCCGCCCACACCGCCACCGGAGCTGGCCGTCCGAACCGCCGCCTCAACGGCCGCCCAAACCAGCCACCCAAACCAACCGTCCCCCCACTATGTCCAGCCAACCCGAACCGGCGTCCCGGCCCCGACCCCAGGCCGCTGGGGTGGTCTCGACCGCGCGATTTAGAATGGTGACCATGACTTCCCAGAACCAGGCTCCGCAGGAAGGGCCGTCGAGCGTCCGGCTCGACGCGTGGCTCTGGTCGGTCCGGCTCTACAAGACCCGGTCCTCGGCCACGACAGCGTGTCGGGCGGGGCACGTGAGGCTGAACGACCAGCCCGTCAAGGCTTCGCAGGCGATTCGAGTGGGCGACGTCGTCAAGGTCAGGACTCCCGGCTGGGAACGGGTCTTCGAGGTCACCAAATTGCTGACCAAGCGGGTCGGGGCGCCGATCGCTCGCACGTGCTACGTCGACCACTCGCCGCCGAAGCCGAGCGCCTTGTCGGCACCGGTGCCACGTCGTGAACCGGGCGCAGGTCGTCCGACGAAGAAGGAACGGCGCGAGCTCGAAAAGCTCTGGGGCCACCGAGGCTGAAGGCCGCCGGCGCCGCCAAGAGCGTGCCCCGGGTCAACCGGAAAGCGCCGCGGAGCGCGCAAAGCGGGCGTGGTGTCGCGACGCTGCCGGCCCGGACGCTGCCGACCCGGGCGCTGCCGGCCCGGACGTCGCCCAAGAGCCCGCCGCCCGGGGACCTCCGCCCCAGAAGCCCCGGGCCCGGACCCTTCGATCACGTCAGCCGTTGGTCCGCGCTCCGAGGTTCCGTGGCGGGTGCTCATGATTCGACGTATTCCTTCAGGTGGCGGCCGGTCGTCGTCGATCCGGACCTTATCAACTCGGTCGGTGTCCCTTCGAAGACCACCCGGCCGCCGTCGTGCCCGGCGCCCGGTCCCAGGTCGATGATCCAGTCCGCGTGAGCCATGACCGCCTGGTGGTGCTCGATCACGATGACCGACTTCCCCGAGTCCACGAGCTGGTCCAGGAGGCCGAGAAGCTGCTCGACGTCGGCCAGGTGCAGCCCCGTGGTCGGTTCGTCCAGGATGTACACCCCGCCCTTCTCCCCCATGTGGGAGGCCAGCTTGAGGCGTTGGCGCTCGCCGCCGGAGAGAGTGGTCAGCGGCTGGCCGAGACTCAGGTAGCCGAGGCCGACGTCGTCGAGCCGCTTGAGGATCTTGTGGGCCGCCGGCACCTTGCTTTCGCCCGAACCGAAGAACTCCAGAGCCTGCGCGACCGACATGGCCAGGACCTCGCTGATGTCCTTGTCGCCGAAGGTGTATTCCAGCACCTCCGGCTGGAAGCGCTTGCCCCCGCAGTCCTCGCACACGGTCGAGAGCCCCGCCATCATGCCGAGGTCGGTGAAGACGACGCCCGCTCCGTTGCAGGTCGGGCACGCACCCTCGGAGTTGGAGCTGAACAACCCCGGCTTGACCCCGTTGGTTTTCGCGAACGCCTTGCGAATCGGGTCGAGGAGCCCGGTGTAGGTCGCCGGGTTGCTGCGCCGTGACCCCTTGATCGGCGACTGGTCGATTGCGACGACCCCTTCGTCCTCGGCGCGGGTGCCTTTCAGTAGGGACCCGTGAAGCAGCGAGGACTTCCCGGAGCCGGCGACGCCGGTGACCACCGTCAGTACCCCGAGAGGGATATCGACGTCGACGTTCTGCAAGTTGTTTCGGTTCGCACCGCGTATCTCGAGCCTCCCGGTCGGCGTCCTCACGGTCTCCTTGGGGCTGACGCGGTCCTCCAAGTGCTTCCCGGTGATCGTGTCCGAGGCCAGCAACCCATCGACGTCGCCCTCGAAACACACCTCTCCGCCGTCGGTCCCGGCGCCGGGACCGAGATCCACCACGTGGTCGGCAATGCGGATCATCTCCGGTTTGTGCTCGACCACCAACACGGTGTTGCCCTTGTCCCTGAGCTGGAGCAGGAGCTTGTTCATGCGTTCGATATCGTGCGGGTGCAAACCGATGGACGGCTCGTCGAAGACGTAGGTGACGTCCGTCAGCGACGACCCCAGGTGCCGGATCATCTTGGCGCGCTGGGCCTCGCCGCCGGACAGGGTCCCGGAGGAGCGGTCGAGGGAGAGATAGCCGAGACCGATCTCCACGAACGAGTCGAGGAGATGGCGCAGGGTGGCCATCAGCGGCTCGACCGAGGGAATCTCCAGATTCCGAACCCAGTCAGCGAGGTCGCTGATTTGCATGCTGCACAGGTCGGCGATGTTCTTGCCCTCGATCGTGGAGGACAGCGCGCCCTGCGTGAGCCTCGTTCCCCCACAATCGGGGCAGGCCACGTAGGTGACCGCGCGATCCACGAAAGCTCGCACATGGGTCTGCATCGACTCCTTGTCCTTGGACAGCATCGACTTCTGGATGCGGGGGATCAGACCCTCGTAGGTCATGTTGATGCCCTCGACCTTGATGCGCACGGGTTCCTTGTACAGGAAATCGTGCATCTCCCGTTGCGTGAATTCCTTGATCGGCTTGTCCGCATCCACGAACCCCGACCCGCTGAAGAGCCGGACGTTCCATCCGCCGCCGGTGTACCCGGGGACCTTGATGGCCCCCTCGGCGAGGGACTTGTCCTCGTCGTAGAGTTCCTCGAGGTCGACGTCGGTCACGGACCCCATGCCTTCGCACCTGGGGCACATGCCACCCGTGACCGAGAAGGTCGCCTTGGTGGCTTTCCTGTGTCCCTTCTCGACCGTGATGGCGCCCGAGGCCTTCACGGAGGGCACGTTGAAGGAGTACGCCTTGGGCCCGCCGATCGAGGGCTCCGCGACCCTGCTGAACAGCGTCCGCAACAGGGCGTTCGCGTCCGTGACCGTGCCGACCGTGGACCGGGCATTGCCGCCTATCCGCTCCTGGTCCACGATGATCGCGGTGGTGAGACCGTCCAGGAAATCCACTTCGGGCCGTGCCTGGCTGGTCATGAAGCCCTGGATGAAAGCGCTGTAGGTTTCGTTGATGAGTCGTTGGGAATCCGCGGCGATGGTTCCGAAGACCAGGGAGCTCTTTCCGGAGCCGGACACGCCCGTGAACGCGGTCAGGCGTCGCTTCGGGAGCTCGACGTCGATGTCCTTGAGATTGTTCTCCCGGGCGCCATGCACCCGGATGAGGTCGTGGGAGTCGGCGGGGTGGACCTGGGCTGAGGGGGTGCTCATGATGTGATTCAACCAGATGACCCGGGACCCAGGGTCCTCCTAGACTGATCAGGTGAACAATCCTCCTGACCAGAGCCCTGCCGAGACGTCCGCGAAAAGCCTGAATCGGCAGATTCTGGCCCTCGCACTCCCCGCCTTCGGAGCTCTGATCTCCGAGCCCATTTTCATCCTCGCCGATACCTCGATCGTCGGTCACCTCGGAACCAAGCAACTGGCCGGTCTTTCCGTCGCATCGACCGTGGTCCAGACCGTCATCGGACTCATGATCTTCTTGTCCTACTCGACCACCCCGGCCGTCGCACGATTCTTCGGCGCACGGAATCTCAAGGCCGCCTATGAGAAAGGTCGGGACGGTCTCTGGGTCGCGCTCGGGATCGGCGTCGTGCTCGCCGTCGCTGGGACCATCCTCGCGCCGACGGTGCTCGGACACATGGGCGCGCAGGGCGAGACCCTGGACCACGCGGTGGCGTACATGCGGTGGTCGATGCCCGGCCTTCCCGGAATGCTGATCGTCCTGGCCGCACTGGGAATTCTGCGCGGCCTCCAGGACACCAGGACGCCGCTGTACGTCGCCTCGGTCGGGGCCGGCGTGAACATCGTCCTCAACCTGATCCTGGTGTTCCTCCTCGACCTCGGGGTCGCGGGTTCCGCCATGGGCACCTCCCTGGTCCAGTGGGGCATGGCGGCGATCTATCTGCGCATGATCATTGGCGGGTCTCGGGAGCACGGCATCTCGTGGAGGACGACGTCGCGGCGGATCGGCGAGATCCTCTCGGTCGGATCCTGGCTCATGCTGCGGACGGCCTCGATGCGTGCCGCGATGCTCCTGACCGTCTTCGTGGTCACCCACCAGGGACCCGTCAACCTCGCCGGCTACCAGCTGACCATGTCGCTCTTCGGGTTCATGGCCTTCGGGCTCGACGCGCTCGCGATCGCCGCACAGGCACTGCTCGGGAAGGAAATGGGCAGCCGGGATCTGACCTTGGACTCCGAGAAGCAGCACGTCCGGGGGCTCATGCACCGACTGATCCGGTGGTCGCTGGGCTTCGGCGTGATCACCGGACTCATCTGCCCGATCCTGGGCTACGGATTCGGCTGGGCCTTCACCCCCGACCCCCAGGTCCAGCATCTCTTCGCGATCGCCATGATCGTGGTGGCCATCGGGCAGCCTCTGGCCTCGTACGTTTTCATTCTCGACGGCGTACTGATCGGGGCCCAGGACGTCAAGTACTTGGCGCTGGCCTCCTTCGTGTGCCTGATCGTCTACGCTCCGCTGCTCTGGTGGATTCTGGCCGTGAGCGGCGACCGGGGTGACGGCGTCGACCCTTGGGGCTTCGTCTGCATATGGCTCGCCTACGCGATGGGCTTCATGGGTCTGCGGGGTATCACCCTGGGATGGCGCTCGCGGTCCGACGTGTGGATCCGGGCTTGAGGCACCGTCCTGTTGACACGATGTCCCCGTAGAAGGTTCGGGATACTATGTGGATAGGGTACGCTACATAGTGAATTAGGGTATACTTCTTCTGTCTATCCGGCCGTCGGGGGTCCGCAGGAGGCATTCGACGATTCACGGTGTCATGGAGATTCTGTGTTCCTCGCAAACCTGTTGATCGCCCTCCGTGAGGGCTTCGAGGCGTCCCTCATCGTGGGGATTCTGGTCGCATGCCTGGTCAAAGCCGATCGACGGGACGTGCTTCCCCGGCTCTGGCTCGGAGTCGGCCTGGCGGCCCTGTTTCCACTGGCGATCGGCGCCGCGCTGACCTGGGGGCCGAAGACCCTGACGTTCCAGGCCCAGGAAATCATCGGTGGTGGCCTGTCTCTGGTTGCCGTGGCGATGGTGACGTGGATGATCTTCTGGATGGGGCGACACTCCGGGGGTCTCAAGCAGGAGCTGGAATCGTCCACGCGGCGATCCCTGGTCGAACGGTCCTCGGGCTGGGGGATGGTGGGGATCGCTGTCCTGGCCGTGGGCCGGGAAGGGGTCGAAACCGCGCTGTTCATCTGGGCCACGGTTCGTTCCTCCATCGAGACCAACGCGGTGGCGACCACCGCCGGAGTTGTCACCGGCCTGCTCCTGGCCCTCCTGCTCGGCCACCTCGTCTACCGCGGGGCCCGCACCATCGACCTCCGCAGGTTCTTCTCCGTGACGAGTTGCTTCCTGATTCTTGTGGCGGCCGGCATCTGCTCCTACGGGGTCGGAGACCTCCAGGAGGCGGGCGTTCTTCCCGGCGTCATGAATCACGCGTGGGACCTCAGCGGCAGTCTCCCGGCCGCGGGCTCCCCTCTGTTCTGGCTGTACGTCCTCGGTCAGGCCATCTTCCAGGTGAACCTCCAGCCCACGATTCTTCAGGTCATCGCGTGGATCGCGTACTTCGCCCCCGTAGCCGCCTTGTACGCCTACCGCTCCGGGATCGTACGAAGAGCCCCCTCCGAGACCGTGCCGGCGGCGAAACCCCACTGATCCGCGGGGACCCGTCGCCACCTGGCGCCCCACAGGCTTTCTTCCACACCGCAGGCCCGGACGACGTCGCTCGGGCCCTCACCGCACCCAGAGGAAATCATGAAGAACACCAAATATCTGCTCGTCCCCGCAACCTTCGCCCTGACACTGAGCCTGGCGTCCTGCGCCGACAATCCCCAGGCTTCGTCCGGGGCGTCCGCAAGCGCGGGGGACACCCACAAGGTCACGGTGGACATCACCGACGACACGTGCACCACGAACCCCTCGCAGATCCCGTCCGGCAAGGTCGAATTCAGCATCTCGAACAAGGGAACCAAGCCCAATGAGTTCGAGATCCTCACGGAGAACAAACTCCAGATCGCCTCCGAGAAAGAGAACATCGGCCCCGGTACCACCGCCGAGCTCACGACCGCGCTCAAACAGGGGACCTACTACACCGCGTGCAAGCCCAACATGGTGGGCAACTTCGTGGGCCTGTCCGAGTTGGAGGTCTCCCAGGGCGACGACGTCGACGTCTCCGAGGACACCAAGGCCGCAGAAGATCGGGCGATCGCCGGATACACGTCCTACGTCAAGGACCAGACGGGCCAGTTGCTGACCGCGACCCAGGAATTTGCGCAGGCCTACACCTCGGGCGAGGTCGAGAAAGCCAAAACCCTTTACCCGCTGGCGCGCCAGCACTACGAGCGCATCGAGCCCACGGCCGAGGCCTTCGGGATCGAAGAGGCCGGGGACCTCGACGCCGCCCTGGACGCCCGAGTCCAGGACCTTTCGACGGATGCCCACAAGGAGCCCACCGACCCCGAGGTCCTCAAGGGGTGGACCGGATGGCACCGCATCGAGGCGGACCTGTTCGGGAACGACGACTCGCCCTTCCATTTTGCCAGCGACGAGGAACGCCAGCAGGCCGCTGACGACCTGACCGAGAACACCCAGAAGCTCTACGATCTGGTCTACGGGCAGATCAAGGGCGTGGACGGCGACTTCGAACTGAAGCTGGCGGACGTGGCGACCGGGGCGTCGTCGTTGTTGGAGGAGGTCGCGAAGTCCAAGATCGTCGGCGAGGAAGAGACCTTCTCCCACACCGACATGTACGACTTCAGGGCCAACGTCGAGGGGGCCGAGGTCGCCTACGGCAACGTGGCTGATTTGGTGCGGAAGAAGGACCCCGCCCTGGCGGAGTCGATCGAATCGAATATCGAGACCGTGAAGGCCCTGATCGAGGAACAGGTCTCGGGCAGGACCGACGACGGCACGGAAACCTTCCGGGACTACTCCCTGGTCGCCGCGGTCCAGAAAGACGCCGGGGAGGCGCCAGATGCCTCCGCCTACACCGAGACGCAGCGCAAGTTCTCCGATGCGGTCAACGCTCTGAGCGAGCCGCTGTCGAAGATCGCCGGAACGGTTCTCCACTAGGACACGACCGCGACGATGTCAGCACACGAGCATGCCGGGAACGGGATCAAGGCCGTGACAGGGGATGAGGCCGTGTCGGCCGGCGGGCGGGACCGGGGGTTCACCCGGCGCAGGCTGGTCGGCGCGGCCGGCGTCGCGGGTCTCATGGGCGTCTCGGGCTTCGGCGGCGAGGTCCTGGGGCGCCGGAGGGGGCTCGACGCCGCCTCGGCCTCCAGCCCGGACGAACTCCGGTACCCCTTCCGTGGGGAGGTCCAACAAGGAATCCTGACTCCCGCGCAGGACACCATGTATACGGTCGCCTACACGGTCACGACCCGCAATCGGGACGGGCTCCGCCGACTGCTCACCGCATGGACGTCCGCCTCGGAGAAGATGGTTGCGGGCGAACCGGTGGGAGGCGCTGAGAACGACGTCGAGCTGCCGCCGTCCGACACCGGCGAGGTGTGGGGGTATCCGCCGAGCGGGTTGACCATCACCTTCGGGTTCGGGCGTTCCCTGTTCGTGGACGAGCACGGCGGCGACCGTTTCGGCCTCAAGGACAGAATGCCGCGGGTCCTGGCCGACGGCGTTCCCAAATTCGCGAACGAGGCCCTGCGGGCGGCGGCCAGCGACGGGGACATCCTGATCCAAACCTGCTCGAACGACCCCCAGGTCTGCGTCCACGCGGTTCGAAACCTGACCCGCATCGCCTTCGGGTCCGCGACACTCAAGTGGGGCCAGATCGGATACGGACGCAGCTCGTCGACGTCGAAGGAGCAGCGGACCCCGCGAAATCTTCTCGGTTTCAAGGACGGAACCGCAAACCTCAAGGCGGAGGACGACGCCGAGCTGCTTCGCCGCCACGTGTGGGTCCAGCCGGAGGACGACGCCGCGGCCTCGTGGCTGAACGGCGGGACCTACGTCGTCGCGCGCAAGATCCACATGCACCTGGAGGTCTGGGATCGTGTCCGACTCTCCGAACAGCAGGAGGTGATCGGTCGGGACAAGTACCACGGTGCGCCCTTGTCGGTTTCCGACCCGCAGGACTCGGACGAATTCGCCCGCCCCGACTTCGCCGCTCCCGGCCGAGACGGCGGCACCGCAATTCCTGCCGACTCGCATGTGGCGGTGGTCGGTGCCGACAACAACCAGGGCGTCCGGATGCTCCGCCGCAGTTACAACTACACCGACGGCAACGACTCGCTCGGCCGTCTGGACGCCGGGATGTTCTTCGTCGCGTTCGTGCGCGATCCGCGGACGGGCTTCTACCCGGTCTTGAAGAAGATGACCGAGAAGGACGCCCTCACGGAATATCTCCAGCACCAGGCCTCGGCCCTCTTCGCGGTACCGCCGGGCATTCGGGAAGGGGACGCCCTGGTGGGCCAGCGCCTGTTCGAATAGCGGTGCTACGATGAGACGCGCGACACGGGGTGCCTCCGAGGGAGGCTGAGATGAGACCCGTCGAACCTGATGCAGTTAGCACTGGCGAAGGGAATGTCCGCAGAGCGCTCGCGCACCCGCGCACCTCCGCTCTCGTCGAGGGAGGCTTCGCTCTTTGGGGTGCCTTCGCCTCGGCAGAGAGGCAGAGACCATGACAGAAGCACGCACCGCGATTCCCCTGAACGAGCACATCGTCGTCGTGACCGGCGGCGCACGGGGCCTGGGGGCGAGCATCAGCCGAGCGTTCCTCAGGGAAGGCGCCCGGGTGGTGATCGGGTATCACCGCAGTCAGGACGATGCCCAGCGCATCGTCGACGAGTACCCCGACCGGGCCCGATGCGCGCACCTGGACATTCGCGACCGGCAGAGCATCCAGGAGTTTGCGGCGTCGTCCTCCGAACTCTTCGGCGCCGCCCCGACCACGCTGGTGAACAACGCCCTGGTGGATTTCAGCTTCAACGGCGAGGCCCGGCCGAAGGCTGCAGACATCTCCGCCGAGGAATTTCGGACGCAACTCGACGGGTCCCTCCACGGGCCGCTCGCGATGATCCAGGCGCTCCGGCCGGGGATGGCCGAACGGGGATTCGGGCGAATCGTGAACATCGGTACGAACCTTTTTCAGAACCCCGTGGTCCCGTACCACGACTACACGGCCGCCAAGGCCGCATTGTTGTCCCTGACCAGGACCTTCTCGCATGACCTGGGGCCGGAGGGCATCACCGTCAACATGGTCTCGGGCGGTCTGCTGCGGGAGACCGACGCGAGTTCGGCGACGCCGGCCGAAGTCTTCGACGCGATCGCCGAAGGCACGCCCCTGCGCTCCGTCACCACTCCGGACGAACTGGCCGACGCCGTCCTGTTCTTCGCATCCCCGTGGGCACGTGCGGTGACCGGTCAGAACCTGATCGTCGACGGAGGGCTGGTCAAAGGATGAGCGACCGGAAAAAGCAGGCACACATCAATCTGTTCATCTACGGCTGCGGGCACCACAACGCGGCCTGGCGCGCCCCGGGCTCATCGGTCGACAGGCTCGGGGACATCGCCTATTACGAGGAACTCGCGAGAGTGGCCGAACGCGGCAAGCTCGACGCGGTTTTCTTCGCCGACGGGCAGTCTTTGAGCCCCGGCGGACTCGAGGACTCACCCGCGTGGTTTCTGGAGCCGCTCACCTGCCTGTCCGCGATGGCGCGGGCGACGTCGAGAATCGGCCTCGTCAGCACGGTGTCCAGCTCGTTCTGGACGCCGTTCCACGCGGCCAGGATCCTCGCGAGCCTCGACCACATCAGCGGTGGGCGGGTTGGTTGGAACGTCGTGACGTCCATGTTCGACGCCGAAGCGCGCAACCACGGTGGCCAGTCCCTGCCCGGGCACGAGGAACGCTACGGTCGGGCCGAGGAGTTCGTCGACGCCGTCCAGGCCCTGTGGGATTCGTGGCCGCGGGAGTCCATCCTTGCCGACCGTGAGGGACGCTATGCGGACTCGACCATGATCCGGAGCGTCGATCACGCGGGCGAGAATTTTTCGGTGGCCGGTCCGCTCAACGTGCCCCAACCGCCCCAAGGGCGGCCGGTGCTGTTCCAAGCCGGTGCCTCGGAGCCCGGGCGCAACCTTGCTTCGCGTCGCGCGGAAGGCATATACGCCGTCGCCTACGACCTGGATCAGGGTGAGGAATACCGATCCGACATCCGTCGGAGGGCCGAGGTTGCTGGACGTCGCCCGGACGACGTCGTCGTCATGCCCGGTCTCGTGACGTACGTGGGCTCGACCGTGGAGGAAGCCGAACGGAAGCGGAAGGACCTGGACGCGCTCCTGCCGGTCGAGGCCTCCCTGCGCCAATTGGGGAAATTCGTGCAGCGCGATTGCAGCGACTGGGAACTCGATGCGCCCGTTCCGGACCTTGAGCCGCTCGAACAATTCACCGGCCCCAAGGGGCGATACGCGACGATTCTGCGCATCGTCGAGTCCGAGAAGCCCACGGTGCGTGAACTTCTTGGCCGCCTGGCAGCCGGCGGCGGCCACTGCACGATGGTCGGCACACCGGAGACCATTGCTGACCGGATCGAACTCTGGCTGGACCGCGGGGGAGCGGATGGGTTCAACCTGATGCCACCCACCCTGCCGGGAGGCATCGAAGACTTCGTGGACCTGGTGATCCCGGAGCTCCAGAGGCGCGGTCGCTTCCGGACGGATTACGACGCCGCGACGCTGCGGGGACACCTGGTCGGGGAGGATAACCCGAACGCGTCCTCAGGGAGGTCGTTCCCATCAGCTTGGTGAATCACTGGCAACCCGTCCTCCGGATGGACACGGTACTCTGCGGGGCCATCGCGGGTTTGGCTGTCGGTCTGCTCGCAGGGTCCTACCCGGCCTGGCGGGCTGGAAGAACAGATCCGGTGGAAACGCTCATGCACGCGTGAAAATCCTTAACTTGTCAGTCGGGGTGTCTAGGCTCGGACTCATCACCACGATCATCGGAAAAGAGGGTCTGACCATGATGAGCGAACACCATGTGGACGAATCGATGTGGGAGAGCATGAAGGACCATTCGCTGGTCCCGCGTGCTGAAATGCTGGCCACGGCTGCGCACGAGGGCCAGAAGGACAAGGCGGGAGAGCCGTATATCGGGCATCCCACGCGGGTAGCGGCACATGCGGCTCGCCGGTGCGAGGAACGCGGCGTCTTCGGGTATGAAGCGAACCTCGTGATCGCTGCCGCGTGGTTGCACGACGTCCTTGAAGACACCACCGTGACCGAGGCCCAGCTGCGGGAAAGCTTTCCCGACGAGGTCGTGGACGCGGTGGCCGCCGTGACCAAACATCCCGGCGAAAGCCTCGAAACTTACTTCGAGCGTGTGAGGGCAGTGCCCGCAGCGATACTCGTCAAGAAGGCCGATCTGGACGACAACACGGATCCTCAACGAACCGCCCGACTCGGCAAGGAGACCAGGGAGCGGTTGGCCGCCAAATACGGCCGAGCACGCGAGCTCCTGAATGCCTGAGACCCGGGTGGTTGGGCGTGGCCAGATGCAGAAGAGCGGCCCGTCGAGGTGACGGGCCGCTCCATGGATTGACCGGGCGGAACCTGTGGGCAGGTCTGCTGGGTCTACTTCTCCAATTCGATCGTTACGTGCTGGCTCTTCATCAGCGGTTGCTCGGACTGCGTGCTGTAGTCCTCGATTCCGATCAGCACGTTCATCTCCGGCATGTAACCGGCCGCGCTTCCCTGCGGAATATCCTTTGCGAAAGCCCGGTACTTGTTCAGCCGTCGCATGATCCCGAGCTTCGACGTCGAGGTGATCGAGACGAAGTCTCCCTCCTGGATCCCCCGTGCGCGCATATCGTCCGGGTTCATGAACACCAGGGTGCGGATGTTCTTGATTCCGCGGTAACGGTCATTGTTCGAATAGATCGTGGTGTTCCACTGGTCATGGGAGCGCATCGTCTGAAGCACCAGCTTGCCCTCACCGGGATCGACCTGGGGAAGCTCGGCGGTCGAGAAATTCGCTCTGCCCGTCGGGGTCTTGGAGAAGTCCAGTTCCCTGGCCGCCTGGTAGATCCGGAACCCGGCCGGCTGGCGGACGCGCTCATTGAAATTCTCGAAACCGGGCAGAACCTCGGCCATCACGTCACGGATCTCGTCGTAGTTGTCCACGTACTTCTCGAACGGCGTCGTCGAATCGGGCAGAGTCGCGCGTGCCATCCCGCCCAGGATCGCCATTTCCGACAGAAGATGCGGAGACGCCGGCTTCTTCATACCGAAGGAGGCGTGGACCATGGACATCGCGTCCTCGGCAGAAACGCACTGCTCGCCGGAGGCCTGGACGTCCTTCTCGGAACGACCCAGGCAGGGGAGGATCAACGACTTCTTGCCGTGCACAATATGACTGCGATTCAGCTTGGTGCTGACCTGCACATTCAGATCAAGCTTCCGCATGGCCCTCTCGGTGTACTCCGGATCCGGTACCGCCCGGACGAAGTTGCCGCCCAGAGAAACGAATACCTTGACCGAACCCTCGTGCATGGCTTCGATCGAGCTGACCGTGTCCAGGCCGTGCTCGGTCGGCGCATTCAGGCCGAAAAC
The DNA here is from genome assembly GCF_004136575.1 of Rothia koreensis. Lineage (GTDB taxonomy): Bacteria > Actinomycetota > Actinomycetes > Actinomycetales > Micrococcaceae > Rothia > Rothia koreensis. The sequence goes on along the minus strand of NZ_NOIQ01000018.1, from coordinate 26,821 downwards.
GTTGTTGATCTTCTCAATGAAGTCCTTGCTCGGACGGTGGTCGATGCCGCAGGTCCGGTTGCCCTGGACGTTGGAATGTCCGCGCACGGGGGAGGGGCCGACGCCGTTCTTGCCCAGGTTTCCGCGAAGCATGAGGAGGTTGACGATCTCACGGACCGTGTCCACGCCGTGCTCGTGCTGGGAAACACCGAGGCACCAGGAGATCAGCGTCTTGTTGGACTCGCGGTACAGGTTCGCGAGCTGCATGATCTGGCCCTTGGAAACACCCGACTGCTCCTCGATGTCCTCCCAGGAGGTCTGATCGACGAGCGTGCGGTACGCCTCGAAATCGTGGGTGTACTCCTCGAGGAATGCGTGATCGATGGCCTCCGGGTCATTCTCGGAGAGTTCGACCAGACGCTTGCCGATGCCGCGCATCAGCGCCATGTCGCCACCGGGCCGCACCTGGAGATTCAGGGAGGAAGTCCGCGTGACCTTGGCCATCATCATCTGATCGATTTCGTGCGGCACGATCGTTCCGTTGGTCGCGCCCTCAATGATCGGGTTGATGTGAACGATCTTGGTGCCCTTGCGCTCGGCCTCGGCCAACGCCGTGAGCATGCGCGGCGCATTGGACCCGGCGTTCACGCCCATCACGAACAGCAGGTCCGCCTGGAGCCAGTCGTTCAGGTCGGCAGTTCCCTTGCCCGTGCCCAGCGAAGCCGTCAACGCACGGCCGGATGCCTCGTGACACATGTTCGAGCAGTCGGGCAGATTATTCGTGCCGAACTCGCGTGCCCAGAGCTGGTAGAGGAACGTGGCCTCATTGCTCAGGCGCCCCGAAGTATAGAACGTCGCTTCGTGGGGGCTGTCCAGGCCCCGGAGGGTGTCCCCGACCATCGCGAAGGCATCCTCCCACGTGATCGGGATGTAGTGGTCGGACTCGGCGTCGTAGGACATGGGCTCGGTGAGCCGACCGACCTTCTCCAGGTCATGGTCGGTCCAGGACTCGAGCTCCGTCACGGAGTGCTTGGCGAAGAACTCGCGCGTCGTCCGCTTCGGCGTCATCTCCCACGTGACGTGCTTGATCCCGTTCTCGCAAATATCCATCGAAACATCGGGATCATCCGGCCACGCGCACCCTGGGCAGTCGAAACCGCCGTCCGTCTGGTTCATGGTGAAGATCGAACGGGCACCCTCGATAGGTTCGCGCTCCTTGGCCAAGACCTGGCTCACGGAGAGCGCGGCGCCATAGCCGGCCGCCGGGTGGTGGTACGCCTTGTGGGAGAAGGGCCGGTGCGTGCGAGGACCGTAACCGCCCTGGCCCTCCTCGCCATCGGCGTTCCACTCGGTGACGAGCTGACCGGTCAGCCCCCGAAGGTAAGAACTTCCGAGCGGGCCCTTGTGTGCGCCGGGAGCGCTGGCAGTCTCGTCGGACTGTCCCCTGACGTGTGGATGGACGGTCATGCTCTCTCCTCGCCCGGATTATGGTTCCCTCGTCCGGCCGGCCCGGGAGCGGTCGGATCGACGTCTTGTCGCCCACGATACTCCGCCCACGAAATAAGTTGCCAGACGATGGGTTATGGGCCGGGACCAGGGGAAAGATCCTCGCGTCTTCGCCGCGCTGGGGTTCTGGCCGGTCAGGTCGAAGCCATCTCCAGGAGCTCCCGATGGACCGTGGTGTCGCCCGTCAGCTCGGGGTGGAATGAGATACCCAGAACGTTGCCCTGCCGCACGGCGACCACTCGGTCCTCGTGCTCGGCCAGCGGCTCGACCTCCGGACCGTGGCTCGTGACGACGGGTGCGCGAATGAACGCGGCACGGACCGACGGCGATGCCGTGCCCAACCACGTCAACGTGACTTCCGCCGAGGCCACTTGTGAACCGAAGGCATTCCGGGAAACCCCCACGTCCAGCACGGACAGGGACTGTTGCCCCGGCGCGGGGTCATCGATGTGGGAGGAGAGCAGGATCAGGCCCGCGCACGTCCCCAGGGCCGGCAGGCCGCCCCGAATCGCATCGATCAAAGGATCTCGCAACCCGAAGATTCGGGTCAGGCGGTCGATCGTGGACGATTCACCACCGGGAAGTACCAAGGCATCGATGGCGTCCAGCTGCTCGGGCTTGCGAACCAGTACGGTCTCCGCCCCGAGGTGGCCGAGCATGCGCTGGTGCTCGGCCACCCCGCCCTGGAGCGCGAGAACCCCAATCGTCGGGCTGTTCATCGCCGCCTTACCAACCGCGTTCGGCAAGGCGGTGCGGCGCGGGCAGATCACCCACGTTGATACCGACCATCGCCTCGCCCAGACCGCGAGAAGCCTCGGCGACCGCCGCGGCGTCGTCGTAGTAGGCGGTGGCCTTGACGATGGCGGCCGCGCGCTGTTCCGGGTTCCCGGACTTGAAGATGCCGGAGCCGACGAACACGCCATCCGCGCCGAGCTGCATCATCATCGCCGCATCGGCCGGCGTCGCCACACCGCCCGCGGTGAACAGAACCACCGGCAGCTTCCCGGTGCGAGCGACCTCCAGAACGATGTCGTACGGGGCCGAAAGTTCCTTCGCCTTGACGTACAGGGCATCGGGCGACGCCGCGTACGCGGCCTGCAGATCCGCGATCTGCGCCCGGATCGTGCGGATGTGCTTGGTCGCCTCGGACACGTCGCCGGTTCCGGCCTCGCCCTTCGACCGGATCATCGCCGCACCCTCGGCGATGCGGCGCAAGGCCTCGCCGAGGTTCGTGGCGCCACAGACGAACGGAACCGTGAACTTCTGCTTGTCGATGTGATTGACATAGTCGGCGGGGGAAAGAACCTCGGACTCGTCGATGTAGTCCACCTTCAGGGACTCCAGGACCTGGACCTCCACGAAGTGGCCGATGCGGGCCTTGGCCATCACCGGGATGGACACGGTGTCGATGATCTGGTCGATCAGGTCCGGGTCCGACATCCGGGCGACGCCGCCCTGGGCGCGAATATCCGCCGGCACACGCTCCAGAGCCATGACGGCGACCGCACCCGCATCCTCGGCGATGCGTGCCTGCTCCGGGGTGACCACGTCCATGATCACTCCACCCTTCAGCATGTCGGCCAGACCCCTCTTGACGAGAGGGGAACCGGTGCGGGCGGAGGTTTCGTTCGTTGAATCAGTCATGGGGTCCATCGTCCACCGAATGGGTGGATCATCGTAAGGGCCAGAATTGCCGAAAATTTTTGGTCCAGTTTCCTGCGGCCTTCCCCGCACCTCGGGGGCGGCGTGCGGGTCCCTTGCAGCGGAACTCACGGGCCCGTCGTCTCGAACGGGTGCAGGGGCCTCAGAGTTCCGGGAGGAAGAGATCCTCGATCATGCATTCGAAGACGGAGGCCATCTGGAAGGCCAGGGGCAGGGAAGGATCGTACTTTCCCTTTTCGATCGAGAGAATCGTCTGCCGGGAAACGCCCAGCGTGTCGGCCAAGTGCTGCTGGGACCACTCCCGCGAGTTTCGGTACTCCCGCACCCGGTTCTCCATGGTCAGCTCCTGGCTCTGAGGATGGCGTATCGCAGGGAGAAGTCGAGCATCATCACCACGCAAGCGCCGAGGAAGAACCAGGATGTATCGAAGGAGGGCTTCCACCATGTAGTCGCCACCGCCCCCAGTCCCATGATGATCATGAGGTCATGAAAGACCCCTTCTGCGGCCCCGGAGTACCAGGTCGACTCGATTGACTTCTCAGGATCCCGGGTAGCGCCCCGTACCGTCTTTCTGTCCACGAGGGCGACCCACCACAGCATGGTCAGCGGTGCCCAGAGAAAAACCAGGAAAACAAAGAAGGCCAGAGCGTTGAAGGGGTCGGAAGTCGTGAGGAAGGCTGCGAGTAGGCTCGCCACGCCGTCCGTCACCAATCCGAGCGCGAGAGCCGGTTTCCACGCCGGGATCTTCCGGCGGCCGAGCTTGGTGTATCCCCAGCGGGGCAGAAGGGGAGCGTCGTTGTCCTGTGCCATGAATCCTCCTTGTAAAGCGTCCTTAACGTGTCAAGCAACCTTTACATGTGTGGACGTTGAACGCAAGGCGGCCCCGCGAGGTGGCAATATTGCGCGGTTTTCGACGCCGAATCCGCACAAAATTGCCACTTCGAGCCGATTCCGTCCGGTGCCGCGTCAAAAATCTTCTAGGATTTTTGCATGTCCCGGTCTCCCTTCCTGGCTCACAGTGGCCTTTCGACCCGCCGTCCGCAGGCGGAATGAGCTCGATGCCCAGATACCGTTCCGAGGCCGACCTGCCCCTCAGTGTCATGCGCGGGCAGGGAACCATCCCCGGCCAGATCGTTGACCAGATCCGCTCCTTGGTTGCTGAGGGGCGTCTTCGCCCCGGCGACCCTTTGCCGTCCAGTCGGACTCTTGCGACGCGGATCGGCGTCTCGCGCGGCTCCGTGACCTCGGCGTACGACCAGCTCGCCGTGGAGGGCTATCTCGAAGCCGATCGCGGCAGTACGCGCATCACCACCGAACTCTCCGGCCTGGGGGCGGAAGGTTTCACGGGAAACAACTCCGCCGCGATCACTGTCGGGTCAGCGTCTCCAAGGAGGGGACCCCACGCGCCGTCGTCGCCCGCGTCAGGACGCGCGCGAACCTGGACCGAGAACCGCGACTCGATCGCGGGAGTCGCGAAGGAAAGCCGGGATCTCGCACTCCTCGACCTCCGTCCGGGAACCCCGGATACGTCGTCGCTGGCCAATACGACCTGGCGGGCCGCGTGGCGAGCCGCCGCGGCCGACCCGTCCCTCGGGTACGAACCCCAGGGATCTCCCCATCTCCGGAACCAACTCAGCGAATATCTGCGGCTCATGCGATCGGTGATTCGAAGCCCGGACGATCTGCTGGTCACAGCGGGTGCGCGCGATGGGCTCCGCATCCTGCTCATGACGCTCCATGAGAGGGAAGGGCGACCCCTGGTCGTCGCCGTCGAGGACCCGGGGTACCCGTCGCTCCACAAGGTTCCGCAAGCGCTCGGTCACCGCATCGTTCCCATCCCCCTGGACGACCAGGGGGTCGACCCGGCCCGCCTCCCGTCGGGCGCGGACCGCCCCGACGTCGTGCTGGTGACCCCCTCGCACCAGTACCCGATGGGTGCCTCGATGCCCGCCCCGAGGAGGCTCGAACTCATCCAGTGGGCCGCAGAGAACCGGGCGATCCTCGTCGAGGACGATTACGACTCCGAACTCCGCTACGTCGGTGACCCGCTGCCGGCACTTGCGGCCCTCGACGAGCAGGGAACCTCCGTCGTGACGCTCGGCTCCTTCGCGAAGGTCCTGACCCCGGGGCTCGGCCTGGGATATCTGCTCATGCCGAGCCCCGTGAGGAAGGAGCTGGTCAGGCTCAAGGGCGACGCCGGCCCGCCGGTCTCCGGGATCCTCCAGGACGCGATGACTCGGTTCATGGCCGACGGGGGCCTCCAGAGGCACACCGCGCGCATGCGGAGGAGCTACCGACGCAGGCGGGACATGCTCGCCACGGCCTTCGACACGGCGAAGGACCACCCCGGCGTCGAGGTCCTGCCCATGGACGGCGGTCTGCACGCAGTCATTCGCCTGCCCACGGCCGCCGCCGAAGAACAGGTCATCGACGACGCCCGACGGCGCGGCGTCGCGGTGGGCGCACTCGGCACCTACTGGAGCGGTGGCAGCGGGCGGGCCGGGGTCGTCGTCGGCTTCGGAGGGCTCTCCGAGCAACGCTTCGAGCGGGGCCTCACCCTGCTCCGGGAGTCGCTCGAGCGCTGTATCGGAGAAGCCTCACGTTTCCGGTGACCGAACCGGGCGGTAAGCTGAAACCCTGCGCCGAGCCCCTCTCGTGCGCCGTCGCGACACCCAATTTGCGAAAGGCACGCCGCCGAATGCCCGCTCAGGAAATCCGCCAGACGGTTCGGGAGCTTCGCGCTCTGTTCGGACCGGTGCTGGTCCGCTCCCTCATCTGCCTCGTATACGGCCTGATCACGGTCTTCTGGCAGGAGCCGAGCCTCATGCTCGTGCGCTGGGTCCTGGGTCTCTACCTGATCGCCCAGGGCATCGGGCTGATCTACATGCAACGCAGCCTCAACGAACACGTCTACGGCAGTCGAGGATCCAGCAGCTCCGTGATCCAGTCGTTCGCGATCCTGTACTTGCTGGGCGGCGTGCTCACGGTCGCTTTCGCGGCATCACTGCCGATCCTTGTGCTCATCGCGGGCCTGATCCTCACGGTCTGCGGAATCACCGAACTGCTCCAAGGAATGCGAACCACCTCGACCTCTGCGATGTCCAAGGACTGGAAGATTGCGGGATTGGTGACTTTCCTAACGGGAGCGGCCCTCTTCCTCGTCGGTGAAATTGGCCCCAAGGCGAGCTTCGGCGTCACCGGCGGAGGAGCCATCATCGTCGGCATCTTCCTGCTTCTCGCGGCGCTGACCTTCCGGCATGACGCCGTGGCACTGGAGCAACAGAACCCCGGCGACTAGTCCCCGGAGGGCGAAACCTTGGCGGGCTCGGACGGCGCGATCCTGCTTCGGGACGTAGACTGAAGGGGCATCCGCAGACACCAGGAGGAACACACGTGGCACAGCGCCCCAAGCGCGGAATCAAGGCCGACATCAAGGGACCGCTCATCATCGCGGCCGTCCTGGCCGTCGTCGCATTCGTGTGCATCCTGATCTTCGCCACGGGTGGTACCAACAACGCCCCCGAATTCCGTCTCGCTCTGTCGGTGGCCGGTTGCGTCTTCGTCGGGACCCTCGTCGTCTGCGCGACCCTGATCATCGTCGAGAAGCCGAATGACGAAGAGCTGGGTCAGGGCACAGGCATCAACAAGAGATCGGCCGATCTTTACGCTCAGGCAAAAGCGCGCAAGGATGCCCGCGAACGCGAAGCCCGCGAACGCGAGGCTCGCGAAGAAGGCGGCTCGGAACAGTCCGACGCCGCGTCCGGCGGCTCCGAGTCCGGCAGCTCCGAGGACGGCCCCGACTACGGCCAACGCGCACATCCGGAAGAACACAACTGACCCCAGGAGATCCTGGGGCCATACGCAAGAAAATCACCGCCGAGCCGTGAACAGGCTCGGCGGTGATTTTCTTCTGGGTCCCCGAACAGACCGGCCGAGGGGCTACCTGCCGAACCCCTTGAGCCGCAGGGCGTTCAGGATCACGAAGACCGAGGAGAACGCCATGGCGGCACCCGCGACCATGGGGTTGAGCAGGCCGAGGGCCGCAACGGGAATCGCCACGACGTTGTACCCGAAGGCCCAGAACAGGCTGGACTTGATCACGCGGAGCGTGGCCCGGGACAGCCGGATGGCTTGGGCCACGGCCCCCACCTCGCCTCGAACCAGGGTGATATCCGATGCCTCGAGGGCCACGTCGGTGCCCGCGCCCATGGCGACACCGAGATCGGCCCGTGCCAGTGCGGCCGCGTCATTGACCCCGTCGCCGACCATGGCCACGACCTTTCCCTGACCCTGCAGCCGTTCGACCTGTTCCACCTTGCCGCTCGGGCTGACTCCGGCGATCACGTCCGAGGGGTCGATGCCGACCTCCGTCGCGACAGCGCGTGCCACGGGGGCGGCGTCGCCGGTCAGGAGGACGGGCCGGAGCCCCATCTTGCGAAGCTCCGCGATGGAGGAGGCGGCGTCGTCCTTGGGCCTGTCGCGGAGGGCAAGCATCCCGGCCGATGCCCCGTCCACCGCGACGAGGATCGACGTTTCGCCACGCTCCTGGGTTCGGGACACGACATCGAGATGGTCGGAGGGCACATCCACACCGACGTCGGCGAGCCACGAAGCCTGCCCGATGGCGACGTCGTGCGCGGAGCCGTTCACGACGACGCGCCCCCGCACGCCGCCACCGGCCGCGCTCGTGAAGTCGTCGACCCGAGGCAGCGAGCCGTGCGCCCGCCGGGCGGCATCGGCTATGGCGCGCGCGATCGGGTGTTCGGAGGCGTCCTCGACGGCGCCGGCCAGAACCAACAGGGAATCGCCATCCCGGACGGCGGCCGACGACCCGAGCACCCGGGTGCCCTCCACGGAGAGCTCCCCGCTCGTGACCGTTCCCGTCTTGTCGAGCAGGACCGTGTTCACGCGTCGCGTGTCCTCCAGGACCTGGGCCGACTTGATGAGGATCCCGAGTTGGGCACCGCGGCCGGTACCGGTCAACAGTGCGGTAGGGGTCGCGAGGCCGAGGGCGCACGGGCAGGCGATCACCAGGACCGAGACGCCGGCAACGAACGCCGGTGTCAGAGCGCCGCCGATCGTCCACCACAGAATGAACGTGAGGGCGGCCAGGACCAGCACGATCGGGACGAACACCGCCGAGATCCGATCGGCGAGGCGGGCGACCGGGGCCTTGGACGCCTGCGCGTCCGCGACCAGGCGACCCATCTGCGCCAGCGTCGTTCCTTCTCCGACTCGCGTGGCGCGCACCAGAAGGCGGCCGTTGGCGTTGAGGGTCGCACCCGTGACATTGCTCCCCGGGCCGACGTCGACCGGTACGGACTCGCCCGTCAGCATGGACTCGTCGACCGCGGAGTCGCCATCGACCACGACGCCGTCCGTCGCGATCTTTTCACCCGGTCGGACCACGAATTCTTCGTCCACACGCAACTCTTCCACCGGGATGCGGACCGGTTCGGCGCTTCCGGAGCGAACGACGTCGACCTCGCGGGCGCCCAGGTCGAGCAGCTTGTGGAGCGCCTCGCTGGATCGGGACTGCGCCCGGGTCTCGGTGTACCGGCCGATCAGCAGGAAGAACGTCACCACGGCGGCGGTCTCGAAGTAGACCTGGTGGGAAGACATGTCCATGTGACCACCAGGGTGGGCGCCCGCCGTCATGCCCGGCTCGGCGATCAGTCTGCCGAGGGAGTACAGGTAGGAGACGACGACGCCGAGCGAGACCAGCGTGTCCATGGTCGACGCGCCGTGACGCGCAGCCCGAGCTGCGGTGACGTGGAACGGCCACGCCGACCACGTGGCCACGGGCAGGGCGAGAACCGCCGCGGCCCAGGCCCAGTGCGGGAACTGGAACCACGGGATCATGGATATCGCGAACAGCGGCACCGTGAAAATCGCTGAGACCCAGATGCGCCGGATCAGGGACGACTCCGGAGGCATGGCCATGTCGTGGCCGGCGTGGCCGGCGTGACCGTGGCCCTCACCGTGACTGTTCTCCGTACCCTGCTCTGTTTCGGGGGCGTGGTGTCCGTGCTGCGCGTGGACGGGCGTGGAACCGCTGGCGTCCTCCGAGCGGTGGCCGGTGGGAGCGGCGGCAGCGGTAGGGGCTGCGGCGTCGGCGGGTGCGGCGGCGTCAGTCTTCGCGGACGCGCCGGCAGGCGCACCCGTCCCCGTGCCGGACCCGCGTTTCCCGGTCGCGCGGGTCGCGAGGGAAGGCGTGTAACCGGCCTTGCGCACGGCCTCGAGCAGGTTCTCGTCCGAGATGTGCGCGGGGGCGGTGACCTTCGCCGTACCGAGCGGAAGGTTCACGCTGGCCTCGACGCCGTCGAGTTTGCCCAGCTTGCGTTCGACCCGCCCGACGCAGGAAGCGCAGGTCATCCCCTCGACGGTGAGGTCGACGACGCGGTCGCCCTCACCGGTTGACGGGTTGTTCGCTGACGGTGTTGCGGTGGGCATGAGTCCTTCTCGTGCGAGTAGTGATGGTTGGGGTCAGTCGACCAGGGTGTACCCGGCTTCGGCGACGGCGTCGTTGACCGCCGCCGGGTCCAGTTCTCCCTCGTGGGTCACGCGAACGGGGGAGTCCCCGCCCGCTTCGAGCGAGACCTCGACGGCCTGCACGTTCCCGATCTCCTGGAGTTCCTCGGTCACGGATGCAACGCAGTGCTGGCAGGTCATGCCGCGGACCGTGATGTCTGTGGTGTTCATGTGCTGTCCTTTCGAAGAGTGGTGTTCGGTCCGGGCCGCGAAGGCCGGGCTGCTAGCTCCGAACGAGTCGTGAAATGGCCGCCGTCGCCTCCGAGACCTTGTCCCGGACGATCGCGGGATCGCCCCCGCCGGCGGCGGCCTCGGCCGCGCCCACCACGCAATGGTTGAGGTGTTCGTCCAGCAGCCCGATCGCGACGGCGTGCAGTGCCTTGTTGGCGGCCGAAATCTGGGTCAGCACGTCGATGCAGTACGTGTCCTCCTCGACCATGCGCTGCACACCGCGGATCTGGCCCTCGATGCGACGGAGTCGCTTCAGGTAAGCCTCCTTGTCATGGGTGTACCCGTGGGGAGGCTGATGGGGGTCCGCGGCCTGGTGGCTCGATGTCTCGCTCATGGCACCGAATGTATACCCCCTAGGGGTATAAAACAAGGGGTTGGTTGTGAGAATTGAAGCGTTTGACGCCGAAGGGGCGAACGCTCGGGCCTGTTTGTGCGAGAGTTGACCTATGGCTTCGAAGATTGAGGACTATGCCCTGCTCTCCAACATGAGCACTGCCGCACTGATTTCGCGGGACGGATCCGTGGATTGGTTCTGCGCACCCAGGTTCGACTCCGAGGCCGCATTCGCAGCACTCCTGGGCTCCGACGATCACGGTCGTTGGCTGCTGGCCCCCGCCGCCGCGGTATTCCCGGACACGGTGACCGGCGCACCGGCAGAGGACACGGCCCAGGAGGACGCGCCCGCCAAGGTTGCCGAGCGCTTCTACGGCGAGAACTCCTTCGTGCTCCACACCATCTGGTCCACCAGCACCGGGTCGGTCAGGGTCACGGACTTCATGCCGCTGGGCAACAGGACCGAGATCGTTCGTCGCGTCGAGGGGCTCACGGGCGAAGTCACTATGCACCAGGAACTCGCCCTGCGATTCAACTACGGCCGCACCGTCCCGTGGGTCACCCGATACGACGGCGCCCCCGACCCGCAGACGGGATACCCCGACCCGGCCGACGGGATGCTCGTCGCGATGGCCGGCCCCGACGCGCTGGTGTTCCGCGGCGACCCCATTCCCGACGTCGCTCATCGCTGCCACGCCGGTCAATTCGACATTTCCGCCGGTCAGGTGAGGGACTTTTCGCTCACCTACTTTGCCTCCCACCGGAATCCGCCGGCGCCGGTGGACTTCAACGACTCGTTGCACCGGACCGCCGACCAGTGGAGCGAATGGTCCGATCTGTACAACGATCCGAGCGAACCCGTTCCCACCAGCACCGGACCGGTCCCGACCACCACGGCGATGCCCGTGGTCGATGGCCATTCCGGGGCCATCCCGCTCGGCGCTGTGCCGGGCGGCGAGACCGAGGAAGAGGAACAGCAGGACCCGCAGCTCGAGACCTATCGCGAAGCGCGGCGCCAGTCCCTGCTCGTGATCCGCGCGCTCATGAACCGCGAGACAGGCGGCATGGTTGCCTCCCCGACCACCTCATTGCCCGAGGTCATCGGCGGCCAACGCAACTGGGACCACCGGTTCTGTTGGTTGCGCGACGTCGCCCAGTCGGTCGGAGTCGCGATCGGCCACGACCACGACCGCGAGGCGACCCAGCTGCGGAACTGGTTGCTCCGGGCCATCGCCAACGACCCGACCCGGTTGCACAACGTGTACGGTCTCGCCGGGGAGAGCGACGACTTCGAACGGAAGATCGATCTGCCCGGCTATGAAGGCTCCGTGCCCGTTCGCCGTGGGAGCGGCGCGGCCATGCAGCTGCAGGGAGACGCCATGGGCCAACTCATGGTGACGTTCGAAAAGCTGCGCCGCCTGGGCTACGCGGAAGACCACCTCTCGTGGCCCCTTCAGCAGGCGCTTCTCGGGTCCGCCGTGGACCACGTCGGCGAAGAGGACCAAGGCATCTGGGAAATGCACGGGGAAACGCGCATCTATACCCACTCCCAGATCATGCTGTGGGCCGCGCTCGATGCCGGGGTTCGCGGCGTCCGGACTCACGGCTTGTCCGGCGACGCCGACCTCTGGGCGGCCGCCCGCGACCGACTCGCCGAACAGATCTGGGCCCACGGCTTCAACCGGGAACTCAACTCGTTCGTGCAGTACTACGGCGGAACGAGCGTCGACTCCGCACTGCTGAATGTCGCCCACACGGGGTTCGTCTCCTTCGATTCGCCGGAGATGCGCGGCACCGTGGAGCGCATCGAGACCGAACTCGATGCCGGCGGCGGACTGATCTACCGCTACCGCAACGCCGACCGGCTGGACGGATTCGAGGGGCAGGACAACGCCCACTTCGCGTCCTCGTTGTGGCTTGCCGAGCAGCACATCCGGTCCGGGAACATCGCCCGCGGCCGCGACATCCTGGACGGAGTGCTGGAGAAGGCCAACGACGTCGGCCTGCTCTCTTCCGAATACTCCCTGGCCCGCTCGCGCATGACCGGGAATTTCCCCCAGACGCTCGCGCATATCGCCCTGGTCTCCGCGATCGACGCGATCCTGCTCTAGACGTTTCTCCGCCCGCTTCGCGCAGAGGGCGGCGTCATGCGTCCAACGGCACGGTCCGGTCGATGCGAATCCGGTCCAGGAAGTCCTGGTCGTGGCTGACCACCAGGAGCGCGCCCCGGAATCCGCCCAGGGCGTTGACCAGCCAGTCGACCGTGCCCATGTCCAGGTTGTTGGTCGGCTCGTCGAGCACCAGGAGCCTCGGCGCGGGCGCCGAGAGCAGGATCCTGGCCAGTGCGACGCGGAAACGCTCACCGCCGGAGAGCGTCCGAACCTTCGCGAATACCGTGTCGCGCCGGAACAGCAAACGCGCCAAGTCGTCCCGGAGCCGCTGGTCGCTGGCCCCCGGGTTGCTCGCGGCCACCGTTTCGAGAACCGTTGCCTCCGGGTCCAGCCGGATCCGCTGGGGAAGGTACCCGATGCGATCGGTCCTCCCGATCACCTCGTAGATCCGGCCCATGCCAGGCGCCGATACGAAAGACATGGGAGCGCCGGTCACCACACGCTCGAGCAACGTGCTCTTGCCCGAACCATTGCGTCCTGAGATCCGCAGATGCTCGGGCCCGGAGACGATGACGTGGGTTTCGTCCGTCGGCAAGGGAACGACGTCGTCCTCGGACTCCTGCGCGGAGCCGACCACCCCGGCGTCCTCGAGAAGTTGTAATTCCACGATTCTGGTGCCGTTGCCGACCGCAGTGTCCGGGAGGTCCAGGTAGACGTCCTCGCTCCGGCGGAGCGAGTCCTCCGCCGCGGCGAGCCTGTCGTTGGCGGCGCGCTCGCGGTCGGCCATCAGGGCACGCGCCCGGGCGGAGGACTTCTCCGAATTCTCCTTGTCCCCGCCCATGGCGATGGGAGGTTTGCGCTTGGTCTCCGCGAACTTCTTGCCGCGCCGTTCGTCCCGCGACTGCCTGATCTGCTGATTGATCCGGTCGCGCTTCTCCTTGTCCGCGGTCGCCCGGGCATCGCGAATGTCGCGACGCTTGGTCTCTTCCTCGGCGTCCACGGTGGCTTCCCACGCGGAAAAACTTCCCTCGAACCGTCGCAGAGTCGACGCCGGGTTTCGCGGGTCGACCTGCCGGAGCTCGCTGATCGAGTCGCATCGTTCCAGGAGCGCCTTGTCGTGGCTGATCACGAGTACCGGTATGCGATGTCGCAAGCCGTCCAGGAGGCCAGCCAATTGCTCGCGGGCCTCGGCATCGAGATTGTTGGTGGGTTCGTCGAGTATCAGCGCTTCCGGCCGTGCAAGCCGGATCCCGAGCAGCGCGGTCCTGACGGCTTGGCCCCCGGACAGCGTGCCGACCTCGCGGTCCAGGCCGATGCCGGGCATTCCGGCTCGGTGCATCGCTGCCTCGGGGCGGTCCCGGAGGTCCCAGTCGTCACCGATCGCGTCGAAGTGCTGTGGAGCGACGTCGCCCTGCGTCACCGCGTCGATCGCGGAGAGAACAGGAGAGATGCCGAGCAGATCGGCGACCGTCGTCGCGGTCTCCAGGCCCAGATCCTGCCGCAGGACATGAGTCCTCGGCGGGGCCGTGGCCGAGCCGTGCGCGGGGTCGAGGCCACCCGTGATGATGTCGACCAGGGTGGATTTGCCGGAGCCGTTGGACCCGATGAGGCCATGCAGGCCGGCGTCGTACACGACGTCGACATCAGTCAGGCACGGGGTCCCGTCCGGCCAGGAAAAGCCGATTCCGACGAGGGAAATGTTGTGTTGGATAGGCATAATGGCGTCCTCTCAGCGTGATGGCAGGCCGAGCGGACGCGGTGGTCCTGCTCAGCCGATGGGGGCGAGAGGTGCACTGTCCAATGCATTTCCTTTGTTCGGGGGCAGAAGCGAGATGAGCGTAGCATGCGATGCGAGTCGATGGGAATGGCGGGAGACGGACAGATGCGCGAAGCGCCCCCTGCCTTCACGAGGCAGGGGGCGCTTCGCGCGATACCGCAGTCCGAATCAGCCGTTCTCGGGCGGGCGCGGGTTGTCTCCCGAGGAATCCGGCGAATCGCGGGTCTCAGGAGGGGCCTGCCGGTGCCGGTCACCGGGTTCGGGGTCAATGCCGTATCCGCTCGAGCGTCGGGGACGGGCCGAATCGTCGTCCGCGGAACCGGTGGTACCGGTGGGCCCGTTCGGGCCGGTCTGGCCTTCCGGTCCTGCGGGGCCGTTCGGACCGCCGAATCCGCGCCGACCGGGGCCCGCCCAATAGATGTCCAGCAGGTCGGGGATCACGCGGTCGCGGCGGTCGGCGACCTCCTTGTCGGAGACAACGTTGACGCCCCAGTGCGCATTGCCCGGCTTCTCCGGGTACGTGCCCAGGAACTCGGTGCTCTGGAGCGGGTCCGGCCAGGAGGCCGCCGGTTCCGCGGCGGGAACCATGGAGAGCGGGTTGTTCGCCGGGTTGAGTCGCGGACGCCAGATGAGGCGGCCGGGACGGGAACGATCGCGCAGGGCGTGAGCGCGCCACGTCGTCGCCGGATGGGACATGTTGAGGTTGGCGAGCCACGTGAACAATCCGCGCTCGTAGACGGCGCGGTCGGCCAACTCCTGGAAATTCACGTCCTTGTTCAGGTACTTGCCGGCCGCCAGGGTACGGATCGTGCCTTCCGAACCACGCGGGCAATACCGGTAACCGAAGTTGTCCGCGGTGTACTCCTGTGCCCTGGAGAGGATCGAGGCCAGGAACGGCACGTTCTGGAAGGCCGAAACGCCCAGGAGCCGGAAGTACGAGGTGTGGCCGGCCGCAATGTGGCCGACCTCGTGGCCGATGATGAATCGCAAAGCGTCCGGGTCACGGGCCTCGCCGCCGACCTCGAACAGGTCGGAGTAGATCGCGACGAAACGACGATGACCATGGCCCGAGGCGAAAGCGTTGATCGTGCCGTTGCCCAGCACCACGTAGGCGTCCGGTACACGGCGCAGACCGTGGGCTTTGGCTGCGCCCACGAGCATCTCGTAGGCCTCGGGGAATTGTGTGGGGGTGATACGGACGCCGCTGAGCCGCATCTGGCCGTACAGCATGCCGCGACCGATGAAAATCGCGATCGGAACGATGCACATCAGGGCCAGCAACTGGTCGAAGGTCGACGCGGTGTCGGCCTCCGTGTATGTGGTCGGCGTCGTGATCATCGGCATGAACGTACGGATGAAGAGGACCCAGAAAGCGAAGGTGTAGGCCGCGATCGTGAAGCAGATCCCTACGATGAGCCACGGGATCTCCCCGGGGTGCCGCAGCTTGCCGCGCAGTCCTTCCCCCAGGAGGGACTGCGTCGAGAACAACGAAGGCCCCGGCAGAGGGCTGCGGGCTCGTTGACGGGAGTCCTCGGGGACCCAACCGTTGCTGACGTCGTCGGCCAGCGGCTGCGACGGCAACGCGGATTCCGGCGGATGGACCCCGGGCGCCCCGTACTTGTGGGCGTCCCTCTCGAAATCGGGGCCCGGAGGCGGGCCGTACGGGTTCTGGGGCATGAACGTCCTCTCGGTGGCTCATCTCAGCGAGGTGTGTTTCGGTCGCTGCGGCAACACTTCGCTTCCCAACTGTACCCAGCGAGGCTGTGAGATGGGCGAATCCCGACCGACGCACACCGCGGTGAACGCGGAAAGGCGCCGGTCTCCGACGGACGGAAACCGGCGCCTGTTCTGGCCGAACTCTCACCGGCTCACTTCCGGTGGGAGATCACGGTCGGAAACTCAGACCGTGTAGACCCAGGGGGTGTTGCCCTCGGCCGACGTCGTGATGATGTTGGTCAGCTGGGTCTCGGTGGCCTGGTAGGACTTCTTCGAGGTCTTCAGAGGGTCGTTGACCGTGAAGGTTCCCTTGTCCTTGTTGTAGCCGGAAATGTAGACGAAGTGTCCGTATCCCGGCGCGGCGTCCTCGCCCTCAATGACCCCGGTCTGCGTCAGGACCACGGCGCCCTTGCCGTCCTTGATCTGTTCGATCGAGTTGGTGGCCTCGCCGTTCACATGGGCCGTGCCCTTGACGCCGTGGTTGCTCAGGATCGTGGCGACGTCGTCACTCTGGAGGAACTCGGAGTTGCCTCGTCCGGCTTCATCGCGGATCTGGCTCATGGCTGCACTCTGATCGGAATCCGAGTAGTTGCTCGGCAGCTTGCCACCGCCCTGCAGGAGAGCCATCAGGATGCTCGCGGGGCCGCAATCGTTGTACTGCGAGTCCTGGCCCTGGACCTGGCTGATGTACTGGAACTTGTGCTGTGCCTGGGTCGACGCCTGGGCGGTGTCGGCACCCTCGGGGGCCGCGGTGGTCGCGTTCGCGGCGCCAGCCATGGCACCGGTGGCCAGGGAAGCGATAGCCGCACCTGCAACGAACCTGCGCGTGAAGTTATTCATCGTCGAATGTTCCTTACCGTCTGTTTCTACTGTTTCGGGCAGAACTGAGCGTAGGAAGGCGGTGTGTTCCGAGTCGATGACGTCACTCAAAATGTTTGAATACCGCGGCAAACCCCTTAATGAGCAATTTGTAATAGATGACACCTGCATGCGATGACGCCAGGCGCGGCGTCGTTCGGGAAGTGTGAGGAGAAAACGGAGCCCTCGTGAAAGATTCAGCGAATGGTTGATTATGCATCAATGCATAGGTATATGAGCGCCGTTACGACAGTTCGGAAAATGTTCACCAGAACTTTCGCGCACGGTGGCTCTTCGAAGGAGATATGTTTTCTTGAGTTTTCAACTGATACGTTTCACCTAGTCAGGCGAATGTTTGGCGCGAATGGTAGGTTGGTGGACCGGCCATTCCGCCATTGTGGTGGACCTTCACGGTTCTGTACTCTGGCGTACTGAACCACTCTCTGCACCATTGGGGAACCTCACTATGACCTGCACAGGCAAGACCCTGTCCGCGCGCGCCTCGGCCGCGCTTCTCATTGCATCCGCACTCTTCCTGGGAGGGTGCTCCACGGATTCGGGGGACAACAAGACCTCGTCGTCCGACGCCTCGCAGACTCAGCCCACCGGCAAAGCCTCCGAGGGATCGTCCAAGGACTCGACGGCGGAGGGCGATTCCTCACCCAAGAAAGCAAAAAAGAATGAGCTGATCGGCGGCGGGAAGACCGTGTTCCCGGATCGTCGCATGGTTGCGCTGTACGGGGCACCCGGAAATCCTTCCCTGGGCGTGCTCGGCGAACAGGGTCCCGCGGCCTCGGTCAAGCGGGTCAAGGACCTGGCCAAACAGTACGAGCCGTACAGCGAAGAGCCGGTTGTTCCAGCCTTCGAAGTCATCGCCTCGGTCGCGGATGCGGCCCCCGGCGAGGACGGGGACTACTCCAACGAGATGACGCCGGAGCAGCTGCGACCGCTCCTGGACGAGGCCAAGAAGAGCGGCGTCTACGTGATCCTGGATCTCCAGCCCGGGTTGCAGGACTTCACGAGCCAGATCAAGGAATACGAGGACATCCTCAAGGACCCGAACGTCGGCGTCGGTCTGGATGCGGAATGGAGACTGGCGCCGGGTCAGAAACCTCTCGAGCAGATCGGGTCCGTGGGCGCTTCCGAGGTCAACGACTCCCTCCGCTACATCGCGGACCTGACCAAGCGCGAGAACCTGCCGCAGAAGGCCGTAGTCATCCACCAATTCGCCGGATTCATGATCACGAACCGGGAACAGATCGATACATCCCACCCGGAACTCGCGTTGACCCTGCACGCTGACGGCCACGGCACTCCGGGGCTCAAGAAGGAGACCTGGGAAGCGTTGCAGAAGGGGCTGCCCCAGGGTATCCGCATGTCGTGGAAAAATTTCTACGACGAAGACACCCCGATGTTCACCCCGGAGCAGACCTACCAGATGGAGCCCAAGCCGTGGGTGGTCACCTACCAGTAGTCCCTGCCGGTCAGGTCCGATCCCGGCGTCGCCCGTTTGCTACTTCTGCGTCGCCTTCAGCACCTCTGGCTGGAGTGGCCTGTCGGCGTAGACCAGGCGTATCGCGGACGGGTCCGGGTTTCCCGCGTCCGGTCCGCGGTGGCGGAGCGTGAGCCCCAACTTTTCGGCCACCGCGGCCGACGCCCGGTTGTTCTCGAGCAGGTAGGCCACGATCGGGGTCTCCGGGCGAAGCGTCGTCGCCCGATCGAGGGCTCGACGCGACAGCTCCGTGGCCAGTCCTCGCCCCTGGGCCTCGGGCGAGAACCGGTACCCCAGGTTCCAGAACACGCCGTTGCGCAGGGCGCAGCCTCCGTGACCGACCACCTTTCCGTCCTCTCGCGCTACCCAGGTTCCGAGGCCGGCATCCCAGGCCGAAATCCAGCCCGCCAGGACATTGCGGGTGGTCCCGACGTCCGCGAACCTGCCGCTCGGCAAATGCGTCCACACGCGCGGGTCCGAATACAGTCGGTGCAGTTCGTCCAGGTCAGTCATGCGTGGGACGTGCAGGTCGAGCCGCTCGGTGCGGTCTTCGGGCTGGTCGGTCGTTGCCGCCCGGTCGGTGTTCATCGCTGGTCCTCGCCTCCCGGGCGCCGTGATCCCGTCGTTCGCTGGGGTTTCTTCAGTCTATGGCGGGGTGCGGCGGTCGAGGTGGCAGTTTTGTGCGTTTCGGCCCGCGAGGTGGCAATCATGTGCGTTTTGTCCCGCGAGGTGGCAGCTTTGTGCGGAATTTGGGGTCAAAACCGCACGGGATTGCCACTTCGGGAGGATTTCCGCACGGGATTGCCACTTCGTGGGGGTTTTGCACGGGATTGCCACTTCGCGGGTTCATCGGCCGGGTGGGCGACGACGCCGGGGAGCGGCCCCGGCGTCGTCGGCGCAGTACTACGCCACGACGGCGACGGCGTCGATCTCCACGAGCATCGGATCGTCCGGCAGGCCTACGAAGACCGTGGTGCGGGACGGGAACTTCTTGGACGGTACGTACTTCTCCACGAACTCGGCGTAGGCCTCGTTCATCAACGCGAAGTCCTCGCGCTTGGTCAGATAGACGCGCAGCATCAGCACATCCTCCATCGAGGCTCCGCCGGCCTCCACGATCGCCCGGACGTTCTCCAGGGTTCGGGTGGTCTGGGCCTTCACATCGTCCGCTCCGATGTACTCGTTGCTCTCAGGGTCTTTCGGGCCCTGTCCCGAGATCTGCAACATGTTGCCGATGCGGATCCCTTGGGAGAATACGTATGCCGGGGCCGGCGCCTGGTCGGTGGCCACGATCTGCTTGTCGTTCATGGCGATTCCCTTCTGTCGATGTTGTTTGACGGAAAACTCTGTGGTCGGGGCGAGGCCCTAGTGGGCCGCGCGCTCGGCAAGGTCCGGCGCGGGGACCTCGCCCCGGAAGCCGAGGTCCGCAGAGATCGCGCACGCGGTTTCGTGCAGCCGCGGCAGCATCGCCTTCAACTGCTCGAAGTCCAGGATGACGGTCGGCACGGTGACGGAGATCGCCGCCCACACTGTGCCGTCCGCCCCGTAGATCGGCACTGCGACGCAGTGCACCAACCGCTCGTGCTCCTCGCGGTCGGCGGCCCAGTGGCGGCGGCTGGCCTCGTCCCAGGCATCGAGCACCTGCTCCGGCGTCGTCAATGTGTGGGGCGTGCGTTCGGTGAGATCGGCGCGCCCGAGCAGGCGCTCCCGATCCGGCCGGTCCAGACTGCCCGCCAGGATCTTCGCGACCGCGGCCGAGTTCAACGAGGCGGAGAGGCCCACGCGCGAGTACATGCGGACCGGTGTCCTCGGCTCGATCTTGTCGATGTAGACCACCTCGTCGTTCTCCAGCGCGGCGAGGTGCACGGTATGGCCGATGTCCATGTTCAGCCGCACCAGGTGTGGATGAGCCGCGGACTGGATGCCCCGGCCGCTCGCGGCGGCCGCCGAAGCCAGCGCGTAGACCCCGTGCCCCAGTTGATATCGCTCGTCCGGGTGCTTCACCACGTAATGGCGCTCTTCCAGAGCATGCAGCAGGCGCATGATCGTGGTTTTGTGCACGTCGAATGCGAGGCTCAGTTCGGCGAGCGTTGCCGGCTCTTTTGCTAGATGTTCCAGGATGTCCAGCGCACGGCCCAGGACTTGGCTCACAGTCGACCTCCACGATGCGCACCCGACTCGTCGACGCGGATGCTTTCCCACTCATCTTCGGTCACGGCGAGCAGGGCGTCCAACGTCGCCGCGGAGGGCGGCAGAGCTCTGTCGGTTGTGGTGGTCAGTGCGGCGGAGGCGTGGAGGTGGCCGCGGCGTAGGCATCGGATGGGGTCGTCCCCGTGGAGGAGGCCGGCCAGGAAGCCCGCAGCGAAGGCGTCGCCGGCGCCGACCGCGTCGATCACCCGGACCGAGAGGGACGGGACCTCGCTGACCTCGCCGTCGAGGCGGCACAGCGCCCGACGGGAGTCGTCCTTGACCACCACGCACGGAACGTCCGGCAGTGCGGCCAGGATGTCCTCGACGCCCTCCGCGCCCCAGGCCGCCCGCGCCTCGTCTGCGCCGACGAACACGACGTCGGCCCGGCGCGCCAGCCCGAGGAGCTCGGTGGGGGAGACCCCTGGCAACGAGGGGCGGTAGTTCACGTCGAAGGAGAGGCGGGCAGACCGCGGCTGGCCGAAGAGGGTGTCCAACAGCTTCGAGCACCCAGGGGAGATCGAGGCAGTGATACCGGAGGTGTGCACCAGATCCGCTGCGGCCAGGCGTCGGGCTGTCTCTGGCTCCTCAAGCAGCCCGGGCGACATCGCCGAGGCTGCCGAGCCCTCGCGGTAGTAGAACACCTCGTTCTCGCCCCGCCGCGACTTCAGGTACAGCCCGGTACGCCGCTCCGGGTCTCGGACCACTGCCTCGATATCGATGCCGGCGGCCCCTAGCTCCTCCAGGATTAGGTCGCCCAGAGGATCCTCCCCCAGACGGGAGACCCACGACGTCGGTATGCCTGCTGCTTCCAGCCCAGCGGCCACGTTCGACTCGGCGCCGCCTGCTGTGCAGGTGAGCAGGCGGACCGACTCGTTCTCCGGACTGCGAGGCGACATGACGGCCATCGTCTCCCCGAGGCAGACAGCGTGGGGCATAAAGTGCCTTCCGTTTTTGAGTCATTGACAACTGTTGCCTGTGACACTAGACATGGAATCAGGTTTTTGCAACAGCCGTTGCAACATATGCAACACAATCCATCGGCAGTGAAGGTGCGCATCATGCTCCCCGTCCCCCAGCAGCTTTTCGACCACTCCTCGCACGGTGCCAACAAGGCCCTCGGAGGGCGGGACCTTGCCTTCGGGGACCGGGACGTCCTCGGCACCCCCGTGACCGAACTCAACACGCCCCTGGTGACCCTCGAGGAGCAGGCCCTCACCCACAACGCCCGGACCATGGCCGAGTGGTGCCGTGATCACGGCGTCCTTCTCGCCCCGCACGGAAAGACCACCATGTCCCCTCAGCTCTGGCAGCTGCAGCTCGACGAGGGAGCTTGGGGCATCACCCTGGCCAACGTGCCGCAACTACGCGTCGCCCGCCGCTTCGGGCACCGTCGACTGATGCTGGCCAACTCGCTGACCTCGCCGGCGGATATCGCGTGGGCCTCGGCCGAGGCCTCCGAGGGTGTGCGACTGGTCTCTTGGGCCGACTCCTTGGGGACCGTCGAGCTGCTGCACGAGCACGCGGAGCAGGGGCCGCTCGAGGTGATGGTCGAACTCGGTGGGGTCGGCGGCCGCACCGGCGCCCGGACCGTCGAGGAAGCGCTCGAGGTCGCCCGCGCCGTCCACGAGGCGCCCAACCTTCTGCTGTCCGGCGTCGGTGGCTACGAAGGCGCGCTGGCCCACGAGAGGACCGAGACTGACCTGGGCATCGCCCGCGAGTACCTCGGCCGGGTTGCCGAGCTGCATCGCGCCGCAGTTGAGCTGTACGACGTCGAAAGAAGCTTCCTCAGCGCGGGCGGAAGCGCCTTCTTCGACGTGGTCGCCGAGGTCCTGCGCCCGGCCGCGGAGGAAACCGGGGCGGACGTGATCGTCCGCGCCGGCGCCTACCTGGTGCACGACGCGGGCTTCTGTCGCGGGGTCTCCCCGTTGACCGGAACCGAGCACGAGTTCGCAAGCGCGATGACCGGGTGGGCGCGAGTCGTCTCGCAGCCCGAGCCCGGGCTGGCGATCGTGGACGTCGGGCGGCGGGACGTCTCCTTCGATGTCGGGCTGCCCACGGTCGCAGCCGCCTGCGAGGTCCCCGGCGGGTCGGAGCGGGCCTTCCGGGGCGAGGTCGTCGAGCTCAACGACCAGCACGGGTACGTGGTCTACGGCGAGGACCAGGATCCGCCGCGGGTCGGCGAGGTGCTCCGGCTGAACCTCTCCCACCCCTGCACCGTCCTGGACAAGTGGGCAGTGCTGCCGGTGCTCGATGCCGAGGGCACCGTCGCCGACCTCGTCACCACCTACTTCTAGAACATGGGACCGGCAGGGGAAGACCCCATGGACATGGACACTGCAAGTACCCTCATCTCCCGCGCCACTGTCGTCGACGGGACGGGGGCGCCCGGGAGGGACGCCGACGTCGTGCTCGAGGCAGGGCGGATACGCGCGATCGCGCGCCCCGGCTCGCTGGACCCGTCGGAACACCTCGAGCATTTCGAGGCCGCCGGGCTGGTCCTGACGCCGGGATTCATCGACATGCACGCCCACTCTGACCTGCAGGTCCTCCTGACTCCCGAGCACACCGCCAAGCTGAGCCAGGGGGTCACCACCGAGGTGCTGGGCCAGGACGGGCTCTCTTACGCGCCCATCACTCCCGAGGTGCTGGCCGTGGTGCGGCAGAAGATCGCGGGGTGGAACGACGATCCGCGGGACCGGGAGATCGGCTGGCCCACCGTGCGCGCCTACCTCGACGAGCTCGACACGGCCGGGATCGCGGCCAACGTTGCGTACCTGGTGCCGCACGGCGTCGTCCGGGCCCAGGTCATGGGATTCGACGAGGGGGCCGCCGACGCCGAACAGATCGGGCGTATGTGCGCGATCCTGGAGCAGGGGCTGCTGGACGGAGCCGCCGGAATGTCCACCGGGCTGACCTATACGCCCGGTATGTATGCCGACCGGGCAGAGCTGGCCGCGCTGTGCGGCGTGCTGGCGCGGCATGACGGCTACCTCTCGCCGCACACGCGATCCTACGGCCACGGGGCACTGGAGGCCTACGCCGAGATGATCGACCTCGCGGAGGTCAGCGGCTGTGCCCTGCACCTGACGCACGCGACGATGAACTTTGGCGAGAACGAAGGACGCGGCGGCGAACTGTTGGAACTGGTCGACGCGGCCCTGGCCCGCGGCGTCGACATCACCCTCGACACCTACCCCTATCTTCCCGGTGCGACGATGCTCTCCGCAGTACTTCCCTCGTGGGCCGCTGCCGGGGATACCGAAGCGATCCTCGCCCGTTTCCAGGATCCGGCGGACCGCGCGCGGATACGAGAGGACATGGAGATCAACGGCTCGGACGGATGCCATGGAGTCACCGTCGAGTACGAGACTCTGGAGATCTCCGGCGTCCGCAACCCAGAGCTCGCGGGGCTGGTCGGCCGGACGGTGCAGGAGATCGCCGAAGAGACCGGCGAGGAACCCTTCGACACCGCCCTGCGCATCATGGCTGCCGATCGGCTCGGAACCGGCATCCTGCAGCACGTGGGCCACGAGGAGAATGTGCGCACCATCATGGCCCACCCCGCGCACACCGGCGGAAGCGACGGCATCCTGATCGGGGCCAAACCTCATCCACGTGCGTGGGGCACATTTCCCCGATTCCTCGGCCACTACGTCCGGGACGAGAAGCTCATGAGCCTCGAGGAGATGGTGCACCACCTGAGCGGACGTCCCGCGCAGCGGCTGCGGCTGCGCGAGCGCGGTGAGATTCGCGAGGGATGGGCCGCCGACCTCGTGCTCCTCGACCCGTCCACGGTCGACGCAGCCTCCACCTTCGCCGAGCCCCGGCAGCCCGCCCGTGGCATCCGGGCCGTGTGGGTCAACGGGGCGTTGGCCTACGGGGAGGACGGGGCCACCGGCCGCCGCGCGGGGCGCGCCCTGCGCGGCGAAGTCGAGTCGCCGCATCCGCTCTCCCCGCGGGTCGCCGAGCACGGCCCGCACCGGTGAACCCCACCGGGCCTACCGCCCGCTCGCTTTTCCATCCTCCCGGCGCCCTCCGGCGCCCTGACAAATCCTGAGAGACAAGGACCCATCCATGACCACGTTCACCGAACAGCTGCGCAGCAGCCGCGTCGTCGCCGTGGTGCGCGCCAAGCGCATCCCCGACGCCGTCGCCCTGGCCGAATCCCTCGCCAACGGCGGCATCTCCATCCTGGAACTGACCTACACCACGCCCGACGTCGAGACGCACCTGCGCGCGATCAGCTCCGGTGCACCCGGCACCCTGGTGGGCGCCGGTACGGTCCTCGACGCCGCGCAGGCCCGCGGTGCGGTCGAGGCCGGGGCGCGGTTCCTGGTCACACCCTCCGTGATCGAGGAGGTGGCCGAGGTTGCCCGCGAGGCTGGGGTCCCGATGCTCCTCGGCGCGATGACCCCCACCGAGGTCCTCCGGGCGCGGGCACTCGGGGCGGAGCACGTGAAGATCTTCCCGGCCGGCGTCGTCGGCTCCCGCTTCGTCAAGGACCTCCAGGGGCCATTCCCTGGCCTCTCCACCGTCCCCAGTGGGGGTATCGACGAGAAGAACGCTCGGGACTTCATCGACGCCGGGGCTACGGCCGTGTGCTGCGGCTCCTCGGTGGTCTCGGCCGCCGACGTCGAGGGCGGTGCGTGGGAGAAGATCACCGCGAATGCTACCGATTTCGTGGAGCGGACCACCGGAGCCGTTCCCGCCTCCGGGTCCGGCGCGGGCGGAGAGGGGCGGTGACGACGATGGCTTTCGTCGACTGGTTGCAGAACGACACCCTGGGGCTTCTCCTGCTGGCCGCGGCCAGCGTCGCGTTGCTCCTGGTCCTCATCATCAAGGTCAAGCTGGAGCCGTTCATTGCCCTTCTGATCGTGGGCATTCTGACGGCGCTGGCCGGCGGCGTCTCCGTGGCCGATCTCGTGGGGTCCGCGACCGGGGCCTCGGAGTCCATCCTGGAGAAGGGCTACGCCGGGACCCTGGGACACATCGCCGTCATCATCGGCCTGGGTACCGTGCTCGGCGCGCTGTTGGAGTCCTCCGGGGCGGCCGAGGTGCTGCTGGCCCGGCTGACCAAGGTCTTCGGCACCAGGGGCACAGCGGTGGCCATCGGGATCTGCGGGTTCGTGCTTGGCATTCCGGTGTTCTTCGACATCGGCATCTTCGTCCTGGCGCCCCTGGTCTACGTCGCCGCCAGGCGGGGCGGGGGCTCACTGGTCAAGTATGCGCTGCCGCTGCTCGCCGGCCTCTCCGTGACCCACGCCTTCCTGCCGCCGCACCCCGGCCCGGTCACCGCCGCCGGCCTCTTCGGTGTGGACCTGGGGTGGATGCTGCTGATCGGCTTCGCCGTGGGCATCCCGGCGTTCATCGTCTCGGGTCTGCTGTGGGGCATTTGGATCGGCAACCGCGTGCACTCCTTCATACCCGCCACCTCGGCGAAGCTCCAGGAGGAGGGCGAGGAGCGGACACCGCCGAGCATGGGCGTGGTGGCCCTGGTGATCGGCCTGCCCCTTCTGCTGATTCTCGGTGGGACCTTCGGGAACATCTTGCTTCCCGAGGGGGCGCTGCGTAATTTCCTGACGCTGGTGGGTACGCCGGCCATCGCGCTGACCCTCGCGGTGCTGCTGTCCATGTGGTTGCTGGGGCTGCGTCGCGGGCGCTCATCCTCCGACATCACCTCGATCATTTCCAAGGCATTGAACCCGGTGGGGATGCTGCTCCTGGTCATCGGTTCGGGCGCGTTCTTCGGCGCGGTGCTCTCCGCGACCGGCATCGGCGAAGCCGTGGCCGGGTCGCTCAGTTCGCTGGGCTGGCCGATCATCCTCTCCGCCTTCGTGATCTCTTCGGGGCTGCGCATCGCGCAGGGATCGGCGACCGTAGCCATCGTGACCACCGGCGGGATCCTGCAGGCGGCCGTGGAATCGGGCGGATACTCGCAGGTGCAGCTCGCGCTTCTCGTTGCGGCCGTGGCCAGCGGCTCCGTCATCGCATCCCACGTGAACGACGGCGGGTTCTGGATCATCCAGCGCTACTTCAACATGACGGTGGCCCAGACCCTGCGGACATGGACCGTCCTGGAGACGGTGCTGGCACTGACCGGGTTCGCAGTGGCGGCGGGAATCTGGGCAGTGGTGTGAAGCGGGTCGGGAGCGGGGGCGGGGGCGGGGCTTCGCTTCCGTGATGCGCTGCCTGTCTCGGTCTTTCGGCGTCGCGCGCCACGTAGTTGTCGTCGAAGATCCTTCCTTCCTGCCTGGGTTTCGGCCCGCGAGGTGGCAGTTTTGTGCGTTTCGGCCCGCGAGGTGGCAGTTTCGTGCGGAATTTGGGGTCAAAACCGCACGGGATTGCCACTTCGGGAGGATTTCCGCACGGGATTGCCACTTCGCGGGTTTATCGGCCGGGTGGGCGACGACGCCGGGGCCGTGGGGCGGGGTGTTG
>NZ_NOIQ01000017.1 GCF_004136575.1 Rothia koreensis | reverse complement strand
TAGCCCTTGGCCTCGTCGTCGCCGTCGAAGGCTCGTTTCGGGTCCGCGACCAGGGAGTGGAAGAACAGGTGCGAGACCATGGTGTTATCGGCCCAGGTGACCAAAGGACCCTGCGGAGACGCCGACGACGACGCAGACCCCGAGGCCGAACCCGAGGCACCCGACGAGGCGGAGGGCGAAGCATCATTGGCGGGTTCGGAATCCTTGGACCCGCACGCGGTCAGTATTGCGGCACCTGCGAACGTTGATGCGGAGATGACGGCGGTCCGGCGGCTGATCTTCACAAGCAATTCTCCTCGGAGCTAAACCAGGGCGGTACAGGCATGAGCCCATTGGAGGCTCACCCAGGGTGATACAGATTTATATACCAAGAGTACGTGCGAGAGCGCCACTTCACCACCGAACCACCGCGGTGGCCCAGTACGGCTTGGAGCAGAACCCGCGGGAATCCAACGCCACCGGGTCACCGACCGCGCACAACGTCGTGGAAACTGAGGCCATCGAAGGCGCAGGACGTTGAGAGCCTCTGCCGGCTCCATCAGCAGTGCTGGGGTCTTTCCGATAACGGTGTGTTGGTGGCTTACTGCCAGTCGCCTTCGGCCTGATCCTGAAGCCGCACGATGCGCTTCGAGGCTAGTCTCATGCCATTTTCGCCTCGATGGAGGTAGCCCAGGGTCTCTGCGATTCCCTTGTCTGCGACGGTACATAGAACCGGGTCGGCATCTGACCTGTCTTGGAGATACTCCCGTAGGATCTCCAGCTGCCGGATTTGCTGCTCATATTGGTCCATCAGCTCCGCCAATTCATCGGCTGCTTCCCCTAAAGCATCGATGACCCATGCATTGTCGTAACTGCCCATCGTCTCTCTCCTTGATCTCCATCGGCCTGAGAAAGCGCAAAGAACGATCTCCTCGCGTTGCGAAGCTTGTTCTACCCCTTCTTGGCGTCTCGTGATGAGGATATTCCACCCAGAGCCACCACAGGATCCGCTACCCCCCCGTTCTGGAGCCGACCGGGGCTGAGCCACAGAATGCAGCAGATAAGGGCTCAGTCGGGAGGAGGCAACGGGGACGGGAAACTGACCCGAGGCAGGTCTCCCCGTTGCTCTCGACGAACCAACAGCAGCCAGTGCAATCTGAATTCGACATCACGGAGTTCTTCCTCCAGAGCTTCGGCTTTGCTCTCCGAACGAGTCCTGATGAAGCGCTGTTCCAGGCTCACTCGTGTCTCCTCCAGCCGCTGTGCCTGGCTGATCACGTAGCCAGGGTCGAGGCGCTGTGCGTCGTCTTCGAGCGCTGGGTATTCATGCGGAAAGACCATCAACACTGCTAGTTCCGGTCGAGGGCGAACCTGTGGTTTCGAGACTCGCTTTCGACAAAACACGACAACCTTCCATCTTACGGTTCTCTGCTCGGGACTATTCGTTGGTTCGCATGTGGGTGTTTTCTGTGGCTATGACTTCCCATTGACCGGCGTTCTTTTCCAGATACACGATATCTTGGGCTCTCCCGCCTGGTGCTTTCTGCCCGTCATCACCTACCCATGTCCAGGTGATGTCTACCGTTCGTTGGGTTGTCTCGGCGTCGGTGCCAGCGTCCATACCGTCGCCGGCCGGGGATACTGTCACGTCGGTGACCCCGTTGAAGTGCGCGGCGGTGTCGAATTGTTCCTGGAAGGCATTGGGCGGCTTTGCTTCCGCCTGCGTATCTTTCCAGGGGCCAGAAGCCAGGGCCAGGGCTCGGGTCGTTGCTGCTTGAGCGCTCGGGTCCTTGGTGGAGTCCCAGCAGTAGGCGATGTTTTCGTAGGTCACGGCCACAGAGGTGGCATCAGCGCGGACCGCTTCATCCGGATTAGGACACTTCTCCAGCGCTTGTTCAGCTGTGTGGGCTGACAAGCTCGATGGTGACGCGGTGCTATTGGTAGCTTCGTTGCCCCGGTGACACCCGGTGCTCATCAGTGTCAGTAGCGCCAGGAGGGGAATGACAGATCGTCTGGCTATGCTCATCTGCGTATCCGTGTCTCTTTCATTGATTCAGGCGCTGCTTAGGATCCACGACTGCGCCGCTGTCACGGGGTGGGCAGTTGCATAAGAGGGGCGTCTCCCACCGTTGGGGAGCCTCATGGGACTGGTGACCCTCGAAGTCCAGACAGTCGGATGTTCTGCTCGTTGCATACTGTGGATCCGGATGGGTCATGGCCGCTGGAGGAATGGGCTAGTTCTTGGGGTTGGCCGCGTAGTATGCGTCCTTCACCTCGGCGTTGATGCTTCCGTGGTTGGCCACCGTGTAACCGTTATCCCGCGCCCACCGTCGAATTTTGGCTGTTTCCGGATTCCGGCGGGGAGACCTCTTCCCCGACTTGCCGGCATTGCGCTGGGTGTTTCGACGGGCAACGGCAATAAACGGCTGCAGCGTCGAACGCAACCAAGCGGCGTTGTCCGCAGAGAGGTCGATTTCGTAGTTTTTGCCTTCAAGACTGAAGCGGACGGTCTCGGCAGCTTCGGTCCCATCCAGATCATCGGTAAGGCGAACTTCAACGTGACGGGCCATGGGATACTCCTCAAGGGTAGGCCAACGCTGAATGCAGGTCGGCTTTGCAACTTGCGACTACCTTAACTCGATAGCTCGACTGGATCTCAGGTGCAGAGGAGCGTGTCATCAGTCCTCCGGGCTGAATCTGGATGTTGAAGCCGATGCAACTCGTCGAGGATCGCGCAGACCTGGTGGTCCACAAGCCGGACACCCAACAGGGGCCCGATCACCGTAGAGAATTCTTCGTCAGCCACTGAGTGGGCTCCGTGCTGGCCTAGGTGCTGGTTGTACTCAACCCAATACGTGTATAAAGCCTCAGCGGCCATCCATGCACCATGCCGGTAGAATAGTTCCCCGGCGATGACGATGCAGGTATCACTGATGATCTCGGAGCAGACAGCTGTTCTGGCGTGAGTCTGGGCCGTGGTCAGGGCCTCTGCCCTGATAATCCGCAGCAGGGAAGAAGTCGGTGTGCCGGCATACTGTTGTTCTGGTCTCAGAACAGACAAGAGCACTCCTCTCTGTACAATCCCTGTTCTCTCAAGCCTCATGACAAGCCCCTCCGCGAAGAGGCGGCACGGTCACGGGTCGACGCTGAGAGCTTCTATAGCGTCTTCGATCTGCGCAATGGACTGCTCGGTCACCACGAGACGCTGCTCCAAAGTAATGATCTGAGCTTGCATCGACTCGATGGCCTCCTTCAGCTCCGCGAAGTCTTTGTTAGTCTCTGCCATCGTTGCTCCTTCTCCGGCAAGGATGTTCAAGCCCTGCCCGACCATACGTGCGGGTGCAGTCGCGTTAGCCCAGGAATCCCCTGGGCTAGAAGATGTCGTCAATCATGTTCTGCCAGATCGTTCCCGAGGGCCGATTCACCGGCAGATCATCAACAACCGGGTAGTCGTATTCAGGAGCTTCGTAGTGTGGGTTCTTCGCCTGCGAGTTCATGATCGCGCCTCCTTGAGAGCTTGCTTTAACTGTTCGTTCTCATCTTCAAGGTCCATGACCTGGCTCACCCCGGCCAAGTTCAGTCCCTCTTCTAACAAAACGGTGATGCGGTGGACCCGGGCCAGATCCTGTCGACTGTAACGACGCGTACCACCACTGGTTCGTTGCGGGTCAAGCAGTCCGCGCTGCTCATACATGCGCAGAGTCTGGATTCCCGCACCGGTCAGTTCCGCCGCCACTGATATCCCATAGATGCCCTGGTGGGCCGGCGGACCCGTAGCGCTTCCTGCCATAAGGACTCCTTGTCTAGAGGGAGCTTGCCACAGTCAACATCTGGTGATAGACATTATCTACATCAGATGACATAGATTCAAGGTTGTCTGAGATCACTGGAAAGAACACGTGCTACTTGTTTGAGGAAGGTGATGACAGATGCTGTTGCGCACCGATCCATTCCGTGATCTGGAACGCCTTTCACAGCAGTTTTTCGGGTCGCAAGGAACCCTGGCGCATCCGACGATGATGCCGATGGATGCTTGGCGAGATGAGGACCAGTTCCACATTGAGCTGGATCTGCCAGGGGTCAGCGCAGAGTCCATTGACGTCGATGTCGAACAGAATATTCTCACGGTCGAAGCACGACGAGATGGGCCGGATGATTCCCGGGAGTTGACCACCGCAGAGAGGCCTCGAGGGGTCTTCCGCCGTCAATTGAGCCTGGGCCAAGGCTTGGATACCTCGAGGATTCAGGCCACTTATCAGAACGGTGTGCTGTCGTTGACGATTCCTGTTGCTGAGCAGGCTAAACCACGCAAAGTTGCAGTCCACCCCGGTGCAGGACAGAACCAGACCGCTATCAACGCATAGTTTCAAGCAGATATGAGGTGATGGGTCGTGCTGGTCAGAGACGCTACCTGCGATACCCACATCGGTCAGGTATCTGTGGAGAGGCAGTTCTGGCAGATCGTCCTGGCTGATCAACAGTTGCGCGAGCTTGAAGGCCTGGGCGACCCGGCAGGGACTTGCCGATCGTTGCTGTTTCGGCCGATTGCCACCGGTTTGACGGTCACCGGGCCTGCACCAGCAAAGACTGCGATGAGTTCGTCTCGATTCAGGGCAGGCTGTCGAAGTCGCCCGCCTGAACAGCCTGTGGCCGATCAACGCTCCCCTCCGTATAATTGAGCCTCAATCTATCGATTCCTCCTTTACTCAGGCATGGGCCCCTTCGTCGAGGGGGCCCGTGCCCTATTTTGTCTATCGGGCGTCGTGAGAGCACTCCACCCTTCAGGGTGGAGTGGAATCACAGCCTGTGGTCACAACGCGGGGACAAAACATTGTGTACTGTATCGTAGCTACAGTTCGTGGGCTCTAACCACGTAGTTAGCTGTCCTGTCAGTTCGAATGTTGTTATAGGAGCGCGTCCGTGTCGGGTGGTACCAGCCTCAAACGATCCCAGTTGCCTCGCCTTGCCCTTACTGGTATCGCTTCGATAACTTGCCTACTGATGGCTTCGTGCTCGGGCTCGGCTCCGGGTGCGGAACGAAAGCCTCTATCCATCGATGAGTCCTCTCTGGCCCAAGCACAAGCCCCGGTATCACAACGATCCGGCCCGGAGATCAGCAGAGTTCCATATCCGGTTGCAGGCAACGGGGATGCATCGCAGAACTGGGGCGATCTATATCTTCCTGCCGGTGTCCATAAGGCTGATTCCGTGCCCTTGGTGGTGCTCATTCATGGAGGTGCTTGGCACCGATCGATTGGAGCCGGAGACTTCAGCTATTTTGCACAAGACCTCGTCGGCCGCGGTGTAGCGGTGTATAACATCGAGTACCGCCGTGTCGGCTCCGGCGGTGGCTGGCCCACAACGTTTACCGATGTGGCATCCGCGCTGGGCCATATCCCCGATATCGTTGATCAGACCCCTGAACTATCCGGCAAGACCGAAGTCGTCGGCCATAGCGCCGGAGCCCAACTTGCTACGTGGGCAGGATCCCAAACAGCGCACCCCGAACACCAGCTAGGCAAGTACCCATCGTTTAAACCTGACCGGATCGTGGCCCTGTCCGGTCCACTGGACATGACCAACGCAACCAACCTCTCCGACCTCGACATGGTCAATGCCGTAGGCGGGACTCCCCTCACCGCAGCGAGCAGATACGAGGATGTCGACCCCATCCAAAACATCGACCCCAGCATCCCCGTGGTCGCTGTTCATGGCACAGCCGATACCACGGTGTCCTGGCAGAATTCCCAGCGATACATACAAGCACTGCTCCAGGCAGGCGGGAACGGTCGATTGGACCTGCTGTACGGGGACACCCATGGATCGTTGATCACTTCAGGAACCGTCCATTACCAGTACGTGATGGAAACCATTACGGATAGTTTACTGGAGTAACATCAAGGATGAGAATAGGATAGTGCGTGAGCTTGAAGTGACCCCATGGGGCTCTGTGGATTGGTTTTCATTAGAGGTATAATTCTAAAATACCCAGGTTATACGGACGAATATTACATGACCTACACCTGGTCAAGTAAATTCTGAAAGGATGTTCTCATGGAAAATCAAAACGACTCGACACAGCATCAGACACAGGGCTTCACCCCACAGCATAGCCAGAACCAGTCACAGAGCACCTTCCCTAGTCACATGACCCTAGTACAGGCTCCGTCGCAGCCAAAGGGGATGTCAATTGCATCTATGGTCATCGGGTTGGTAAATATCCTAATGGGGTGGACTATCATTCTCCCAATTATCGGTCTCATCTTTGGCATAGTTGGTCTCCGAAAAGAGCCCGCCGGCCGCGGGATGGCCATCACTGGTATTGTCCTATCGGGAGTTATTGTTGCTTTCTGGGCGTCCCTTACGATTGCTGGATTCGGCATACTCGGCAGCCTAATTGGAAGTGTCAGCACTGAAGGTAGCTACTAGTCGTAGTAAAGCTTATCATTCACTAGATAGTTGATCCTTCATCTCACTTTCAGGCGAGAGAAGGCATGAATGGCCCGACAAAGCAACCGGCGTCCATCCTAACTAGTCCACCCGTCCAGCGGAGGCGCCTCTTTTCCCCTGTGCTGGCCATCTCAGGGGTCCACGAGCACACACGAGGCGGTAGCTTTGTGAGGACCGAAGTGGCCGCCGGTGGTACATGTCTTCTTATTATCGGCGCGGGCCAGGTTCCATCTTCCGGTGTCATCAGCGTTGAGGCTGATCAAACCGAGTTCACGGGCCGCGGACCGTTTGGGGCGTTCGAAGGAAACCGCTCCATTATTACCGGGGGTGAGGTGGTCGTTATAGGTCGGACCGTCATCGCAGTCGATGACGATGTGCACTTTCTCGCCCGGATTCCAGGATCCTCCGCCAAGAAGATCGACCCCACATCCAGTACTGACTTCACCCACGCCAGTTTCATCCATAGACTCCTGGATGAGATGTGCCCTGCCCCATCGGGCGGAGCCGTGCACGAGGATGATGGCTACGATCACGACAATCACTAAGAGTATAAACAGCTGGGCGTGATGGTCTTTGGGGCGCGATTTCCCAGATTCCATCCACACCTTCCTTCGTGATGACCGCAGCCGCTCGGACAAGTAAGTCTTCGACAGTTGTTGGTACCTCGGATGAGGAAACCTCCAGAACCCCCGAGAATGGAGGAGCCCCTACTGGGAACTTACTCCTATGGCTAGAGTAACTGCTGTCTAGCCAGATTTCCTTGTTCGCTGACAAGGCTAGACACGGTGGGGTCCCCTGTTTTGTGGTTCGGCAGGGGGCCTCATCTCTTATGACCCCCTGCCTTCAGCGGATCGCACACTCAGACCTCGATGAGAGGGGGGGCATGTTTTCCGATCATGCTCCAGCGCGTTGCACGGCACGATATACCGTTGATCGGGCCACCCCGAATAACTCAGCAATCTCGGCCGTCGTATGCTCACCACCCCGATACAGAGAGACCAGATGCTTCTCCTGCGAAACAGACAACTTCGGCTTCTTGCCCCGCAGCCTGCCCTTGGTCTTAGCTACAGCCATGCCCTCACGGGTGCGCATGCGGATCAGGTCGGCTTCGAACTCGGCAACCATACCCAGCACATTGAACAACAACCGACCAATCGGGTCCTCAGGATCATAAACACTGCCACCGATATTGAGGGTTACCCCTTTGGTCGTCAGTTCGGCAGCGAGGTCACGGGCGTCCGGCAACGATCGAGCTAAGCGGTCCAGCTTGGTCACCACAAGGGTGTCTCCGGCACGGACGGCTGCCATCGCTTCCCTGAGTCCTGGGCGTGACCGGTTAGTGCCGGTCAGCCCGTGGTCGACGTACACGTCTGGCTCGGCCACACCGAGTCGTGCCAGACCGTCCTTTTGGGCGGTGAGGTCTTGTTCAGTCGTCGAGACTCGCGCGTAACCGATCAACATGTCAACAACTGTACCGTTTGACCCACCTTCACCGGGCTTTAATTCGGGCGGGGCTTATGGGAATCTGACAACCGCGGGAACTAGCGATCACTCGACCTAACCCGGAGCCTTCGTCAGGTGTCCCAGTGAGGGACCGGCAATCGGTCATGTGGGGACTTCCTGGTGGGGGTATCGACGTCGCAGGGCGAGGGATATATAAACCAGTCCGATGAGGACAGGTACCTCAATCAGGGGACCGATCACTCCAGCCAAGGCCTGACCGCTGGATACGCCGAAAGTCGCGATGGAGACAGCGATAGCCAGTTCGAAGTTGTTCCCCGCGGCGGTGAACGCCAGCGTCGTGGTGCGTTGATAGGAAAATCGCAGGGACCTGCCCGTCAGGTATCCAACACCCCACATGATCGCGAAATATGCCAGCAGAGGCACGGCTATACGTGCGACATCTGCCGGTTGGCGGGTGATCCGGTCACCTTGGAGAGCAAAAAGGATCACGATGGTAAACAGTAGACCGTACAAGGCCAGCGGACCGATTTTCGGCAGAAAAGATGTTTCGTAGGCTTGCCGGCCCCAATGGCGTTGGCCAAAACGTCTGGAGAAGAACCCGGCGGCTAGAGGAATTCCCAGGAATATCAGAACGGACCCGGCGATACTAGCCGCAGAGACTTCAAGGCGGGCCTGCGACAGCCCGAGCCATCCAGGGAGAAAATCGAGGTAAAACCAGCCCAGACCGGCGAAGGCAATGACTTGGAAGATGGAGTTGATAGCGACTAATACCGCGGCTGCTTCTCGATCGCCACAGGCGAGATCGTTCCAGATGATGACCATGGCAATACAACGAGCCAAACCGACAATGATCAACCCGGTCCGGTAGGCCGGAAGATCCGGCAAAAACACCCACGCCAGTATGAACATCACCGCTGGGCCAACCACCCAGTTCAGGATCAAAGATGACACCAACAGACGCTTATCCGAAGTAACGTGACCGAGCCGGTCGTAGCGAACTTTGGCTAGCACCGGGTACATCATCACCAAAAGCCCCAGCGCGATCGGCAGAGATACTCCTTGGATCTCGATTGCAGATAAGGCAGAGCCTAGACCGGGGGCAAGTCGCCCCACACCGAGTCCGACCAGCATGGCCAGGATGATCCACACCGGCAAGAACCGATCCAGGACAGACAGTTGCGAAGCCGCCGTTGCATCATTCCTCACGCAATGGCCTTCCCGTCGGAAGTGCTACAGCAGGGCCCTGACTGCGCATCGAAATCTCCAGATCCTCCGCACACTCCAGTCTCCGGGACATCTAATTGAAGGCTTCTGGCAGCCTGAAGGTCTCCTGCCAGGTATGCAGCGATAGAGCGGACTTGTTCGAAACCAATCATCGCCAGAAATGAGGGGGCCCGGCCGTAGGACTTGATCCCGGCGATAAACAAACCCATATCTGGTTGCTCCAAGGCTTGATACCCGTGGGCAGGCACTGACCCACACGAGTGCCAATTGGGGTCGATGTCTCCGGCAATGCCGGCGGGAGCTTCCAGTTGGTGGTCTAAATCCAGTCGGACTTCGGAGAGAAACGACAAGTCCGGACGGAACCCGGTTGCACATACAATACGGTCGAGCCCTTCGACCACCTCACCGTTCGAAGAAACCAGGCCCACTGTGCCCGCAGAACCCGAGCGTACTTCAGCAGCCCTGAAACGAGTCACGACCGTAATCCTGCCGTCGGCAACCGCGCGACGCACCTTATCCCCCAGCGCTGCCCGAGCGGGCAACTCATCGTTCTCCCCACCCCCGAGGGCCTGATCGGCAGAACCTCGTCGCAACACCCACAGCACCGATGCCGAAGCATTGGGGCCCTGACGAGTCAATGCCACCAGTGAAGTCAACGCCGAAGCTCCAGAACCGAGGACCGCTACCTTTTGCCCGGACCAGGTGGCATCAGTAGGATCCGGCATCGTGTGAACGATCTGGTCGGCATGGTAGTTTTCCCCGGTGACCGGGTAGCCTTCGGAGCCGAGCGGGTTCGGCCGTTGCCACGTTCCGGTCGCATCTACGACCGCGCGGGCCAGAACCCGCTCGATTGTTCCGTCAGGCCGATAGGTGTGCACTACATAGGGCTGTTCGGACCGACCTGATTCAACGACGAGGTCCCGATCCAGGCGGGCGACTCCGACAACGCGTCGGTCGAAGCGGATCCACGGGGATAGGGCTTGACCCAGTGGTTCCAGATAATCGCTAACCCATTGCCGACCAGTCGGATACACAGACTCTTTGGGCATGGTCCAATCCGATCCCAGTTGCCTGGCCACAGCCGCCGAGACGAGCTCGCTCCAGGGGGAGAACATACGTACATGCCCCCACTGGCGCACGCTTTCGGCAACGCGGTCCGATTTTTCAAGCACTAGAACGGCCTGGTCTCGGCCACGTAATTCAGCCGCGCACGTCAGACCAATGGGGCCAGCCCCCAGAACGATGACCGGCAAGTCCGCGGTGGGTGATTGCACAGAACGCCTCCTACTTTGATGCATATCGATATAGCGATTGTTGCCTCGTGATTCGATAGTTGTCAAACTAGGAGTATGTCCGCCTTACCAACTCCACCGCCACCCCGTCCTCCGTCCAATATCCCCGCCACAGAAGATCGGATCCGGGAGGCTGCCGAAATTTTCAAGGCATTAGCAGACCCGGTTCGATTGCGCTTGTATCTGGCAATCCGGGCGGCATGGCCTGGGGATGTTTGCGTCTGCGACCTGCCAGACCAGGAGGTTTCCCAGGCCACCGTCTCCCACCACCTGCGCAAACTCAGAGAATCAGGCTTAGTGACGGCCGCGCGCAAGGGGACCTGGGTTCATTATTGCGCCGTCAGAGACACCGAAATAGATGCGATCAGCATCATCAGGTAAATAGAGGCGTGACACCGGGTCGATCCTGCACCGCTCTCCGCTTCGACGAGGGTTCTACTACACGAAGGCCGGAATTCTGTGGATCGTTCTTCGCCGCGTTCCGTGCTTAATTCGGTGCATGTTCTATATGTGCAAGTTTACCGTCGGTTGATGAATTGTGCTACACCTGGTGCCCGAGCCCTATAACGGCGGCCGGGCCTACGATGATGAACAGCGTCGTCCCCAGGGCTTTAAGGTTCGGGTGTTGTGTCGCTTCGCGGGTGACCATAGGGCTGTGGCTTCGTTCGCTTGGTGGCGGGGTTTTTGCAGCGCTCCGTGGCGGTCTTGTTGCCGCGATCACGCAGGACTGGCTGCAGGTAGGTGTCGCGGTCTGAACCGAGAGGGGTGCGCCCGGTCGGGGCCGTTTGGATCGCTGCCGCTACGTCAGAGTCCGAAGGCTCCGCCGCTGACGAGGATCACGATGCCGAGGCCGATGAGAACGATGGGGAAGAGGATGTGCTCCCAGCGTTCGAGCACTTCGGCGATCGGGGAGCGGGTGGCGACGAACTTTGCCAGGGCCACCAGGACCGCGACGAGCGCGAGGAAGACGATGCAGTAGGCGACTACTGCGAGAGGTTCCACGCTGAGGAAGACAGGGGTGTAGACGCCGATGTTGTCGCCGCCGTTGGCAAGGGTGACGCCTGCGACTGTCCACACGCCGACCTTCTTGCCGGCAACCTTGGCCTCGTCGTCATCGTCGTCATCGTCTCCGCGCCAGGCCTGCCATGCGGCCCAGAGGCCGAGGCCCAGTGGGATGAGACCGAAGTACGGGATGGCTGCCGAGGGCAGGAATGCTCCGGCGCCGATGGTCACCAGGACCGCGGCACCGAGGATGCCGGCGAATCCGAGGTACTGGCCGGCCAGAATGCGGGCGGTAGTGCCGCGCTGGCCTGCCCCTCGCGCGAAGAAGAGGGAAAGCACGATGATGTCGTCGATGTTGGTCGCTGCGAACAGGCCCATCGCCTGCAAGACCGAGGTGAGGATCATGCGCCCTCCCCAGCTGCGTCGCATCCGGGAAGCGAGCAGGCGGGATCGATGCACGGGGCGTCTTCGTCCACTGCCAGGGTGGCATCGACCAGTGCCGTCAGCGCCTGCGCCAGGTGCGAATCGGCGATCTCATATCGTGTCCGACGACCCTCGGGCTCGGAGACGACGATCCCGCAATCGCGCAGGCATGCCAGGTGGTTGGACACGTTCGGGCGTGTCAGGTCCAGATCTCGGGCCAGTTCCGCCGGGTAAGCGGGATGGTCGAGCAGGGTCAAGATGATCCGGGATCGAGTGGGGTCGGCCAGTGCACGACCCAGGCGGTTCATCACGTCGAGACGCGAAGCAATAGTCAGCATGGAATGAACTATACAGCGCGAACTGAATACTCGGTCACAGGCGTCAGCCCAGATCGCATGCCCGTAAGGGGGTCGGTCCCCGGGTAGGGGTCGAGGTCTTCCGAAGATGAAGGTTCTGACGCCTGACATCTGGAAGACCTCGACGTGCCCGACGCTACCCCGCCGGCCGGCTTCGGCCGGCCTGACCTGACCATCTTCGCCCGACTCGACGGCCTCGGCCTGTCGGTGATCGGGCAGCGCCTCGAGCCCGATCGCGCGGTTCTATCCTGTCGGGTCGTCGAGCCCGACCGCTGGTGCCACGACTGCGGCGGAGAGGGTCTGGCACGTGACACCGTGATCCGGCGGCTCGCGCACGAGTCGCTCGGCTGGCGTCCCACCACACTCGAGGTCGCGGTGCGTCGCTACCGGTGCCGCGAATGCGGACACGTGTGGCGCCAAGACACCACCGCGGCGGCTGAACCGCGGGCCAAGCTCTCGCGCGGCGGGCTGAGGTGGGCGCTGGCCGGGATCGTGGTCCAGCACCTGACGGTGGCCCGCGTCGCCGAAGGGCTCGGGGTCGCTTGGGACACCGCCAACAACGCAGTCCTCGCCGAGGGCAAGCGCATGTTGATCAACGATCCGGCCCGGTTCGACGGCGTCGCCGTGATCGGGGTCGACGAGCACGTGTGGCGCCACACCCGCCGCGGGGACAAGTACGTCACCGTGATCATCGACCTCACCCCGGTGCGTGACGGCACCGGCCCAGCCAGGCTGCTCGACATGGTCGAGGGCCGCTCGAAGTCCGCGTTCAAGACCTGGCTCGCCGACCGGCCCGCAGCCTGGCGTGAGGCTGTGGAGGTGGTCGCGATGGACGGGTTCACCGGCTTCAAGACCGCCGCAGCCGAGGAGGTCCCCGAAGCGGTCGCGGTCATGGATCCCTTCCACGTCGTCCGGCTCGCTGGCGATGCCCTGGACCAGTGCCGGCGCCGGGTCCAGCTCGCGATCCACGGCCACCGCGGCCGCAAGGACGACCCGCTCTACAAGTGCCGACGCACCCTGGCCACCGGCGCCGACCTTCTCACCGACCGCCAAGCCGACCGGCTCAAGGCGCTGTTCGCCGACGACGGTCACGTCGAGGTCGAAGCGACCTGGGGCATCTACCAGCGCATGATCGCCGCCTACCGACATCAGGACCGCCGCCGTGGCCGGGAACTGATGGCCAAGCTCATCGCCGACCTCAGCGCCGGCGTCCCAAAGCCGCTGACCGAGCTGACCACGCTCGGCCGGACCTTGAAGAAGCGCGCCGCCGACGTGCTGGCCTACTTCGACCGTCCCAGCACCAGCAACGGCCCGACCGAGGCACTCAACGGCAGGCTCGAACACCTCCGAGGCTCCGCCCTCGGCTTCAGGAACCTGACGAACTACATCGCCAGATCGCTGCTCGAAACCGGAGGATTCAGACCGCAACTACACCCTCGATTCGGATGAGCCTCATAACCTGTCATGTTTCGCCGTGATAGAAAGGCCGACCATTACGGCCTGACAGATGTGCGTCTTCTGCGAGAGAATTTGTATGTGTCGAGGGCATCGTCGATTCGTCGGATCAAGTTTTGGCATGCAGCATGGTAGTCATCGATCTCCGCGCGTAGTTGGGTGATATCACTTTCAGTGCTCCCGTGTTGCGTCGAGGTAGCCAATACGTCGATGACATCGAGTTTCTCGGCAAGCTCGGCGATCGCGTCCATGACGTCGACAACGTCAGCACTCGCCGCGAGAAACGAAGACCATCTGCCGAGCACAGCAGCGACGCGATCTCGCTCATCCGAGGCTGCCTCGCGAAGATCTGCAAGTGAGCTTTGCGCGGTTTCCGGGGTCGGGAGCCGTCGCATTCCGGTCGTGACCTCAGGGATGTCCGCCGTGAGCATTCGTCGTAGATCACCGAGAGCAATCCTGGTCACCGGTGCCCACCTCTCATGGGTCGAACGCGCCACGACTCTATCCACGACGAGCGCAGTGAGCAGGAACGTCACGAGTCCACCGGCGAGACCGGAAATGATCGCATAGTCCTGCCAGATGCTCGTTGTGAGGTCGATCCAGAGGATGATCCCGATCACGGTGAGCGAGCCGATGAGGGTGCAAAAACGAAAAGCCAAAGAACTCATGATCCTCCCTTGACAGGCAGACCTTAGCAGTCATTGGGCCGCGTGCGGTACGGTCGCTCGTGGCAGCAGATCAGGGAGCGGACGAAGGGCTGGAACACGAAGCCCAGGTCGATCCAAAGCTAACCTGAGCCAAGTCGGGTCTGACCGACGGGCGATATCTCAATGAGACATCTGGGCTGAGCACCGGTGGCGCCACGCCCGTCGGGGCCGACCACCTCAGCTCATCGGTGAGACCTGTTGTCCCGCACGTAGCGTCACTCGCCGGGTTCGCCCGCCGTGATCGCTGCGGTCGCCATGGATGGGTTCGCGGGCTTCAAGACCGCCACCACCGAGGAGCTGCCGGACGCCGTCACGGTTATGGATCCCTTCCACGTCATCCGGTTGGCCGGGGACGCTCTCGATGAGTGCCGCCGCCGAGTCCAGCAGGAACTGCACGGACACCGCGGACGCAAGGGCGACCCGCTCTACACCGCGCGGCGGACCCTGCACACCGGGGCTGACCTGCTCACCGACCGCCAGCACGAGCGCCTTGACAAGCTCTTCGCTGGGGACCGGCACGTGCAAGTCGAGTGCACCTGGGGGATCTACCAGCGCATGATCTCCGCCTACCGTCACCCCGACCGGGCAGCCGGCCGCGTCGAGATGAGCTCCGTGATCGACGCCCTCGCCGACAGTGTGCCTGAGGCGTTGGTAGAACTGCGCAAGCTCGGCCGCACCCTGACCAGACGCGCCTGCGACGTCCTGGCCTACTTCGACCGGCCGCGCACGAGCAACGGACCTACCGAAGCCGTGAACGGTCGCCTCGAGCACCTGCGTGGCCTGGCCCTCGGCTTCCGCAACCTCACCAACTACATCGCCCGCGCACTCCTCGAAGCCGGCGGATTCAGACCACACCTACACCCCGAATTGTGAAGAGCCTCTTTGGCCTGGGTGACCAGATCACCGACGACAATCACATGATCCCCTCGGCGGAAGGTCTCCGCGAGCCGCTCAAGATATCCGTTGGCGGCTTCGCTGCCGCGGGAGGTGATCCAACACGGCATGAACGTCGTCTCTCCATCGACGTACTCCCGTTCGGCCTTGGAGTAGTAGCGTGGGGCGGAAGCCACCGTAAAGCGCAGAACTGCCTCTCCCCCACCTGGCCGGTATCTCAGTTCTGGATCTTTGGTGAGGTTGCCGACGATCGTCAGGGGGGGGGATCTCGTTGCTTATCAGTACTCCTCTGCATCAATTCCATACAGTATATGGAATGATATGATATGGAACCGTATGAAACAGGCTGATGTTGTATGGTGCGGTGTTATGCGGCATTATGCGGTATAGGGAACGTCGTCGCCATATTTATCTTCGAGGGTGACCAGCAGATAGCGGCGGACGATGTCCTGGGGTCGGCAGTCTTCCTGCTGGGCCGCATGATCGAGCAGTTCTTTCACGGATTCGTTACCCATGATGTTAAGGATGTTGTATCTCCGCCCGGTCTTGAAGCGTCCCTCGAG
This sequence comes from Rothia koreensis, assembly GCF_004136575.1. Taxonomy (GTDB): domain Bacteria; phylum Actinomycetota; class Actinomycetes; order Actinomycetales; family Micrococcaceae; genus Rothia; species Rothia koreensis. Next base: position 35,177 of record NZ_NOIQ01000017.1, on the reverse strand, counting down.
GCGTTCGGTCGCCTCGGTCGGCATCTGCCGAGTCCTGCGCTTTGCTCCACCTTGGGCGCCTTCGATGTAGTCATCGAGGCGTTGGTCTTTCGTCGTTCGGTCGCGCATCTTTGATCCTTTCGCGAGTGGTCTTAGTTAATAGTCAGGTGCGGGAGCAGTTCATCGGTCAATGATCGGAATTCGGTCCGAGCTTTCGAGGAACCAGCTTCGATGACTGAGCTACCGTCAGCTGCCGTAGTTCGGTAAATCTTCCTTTCATGGAGCTCCGTGGTGGCCAGAGGAAAATGACGTGTCAGGATCTCTCGCGCGCTGGAAGCTTCATCACCGAAGGGGTGAGTATCGACCTTGGTCAGGATGACCAGCTCCTTCAGGTCAGGGTTGAACTCTTCGGCCTGATCCAGGACATGACGCATCTCTGTGGTTGTGGTGTCCACGTCGAACTGGGACGGGAAGACCGGAACCAGCACCACGTCGGAGGCCAGGAGCGCGGTCCGCATCTCGGTGGAGTCGAAACCAGGGACATCGACGATTACGGCGTCGTAATCGTGACTGAGGGCTTTCAACTGTTTGGCAAGGTTCCCGGTCTTTTCCAAGACTGGGATGGTGTCCTGGCCCGTCTCCTGGCGGTCTTGCTCCCAACGCGAGACTGATTTCACTGAACTGTCTGCATCAATGAGCAGCACACGGTAATCACGGTGATGCAGTTCCACCGCGAGATTGATGGCCGAGGTGGACTTCATGCATCCGCCTTTGACGTTGGCAATGGTAATGACCGCCATCAGTACTCCTTCCATATTGTATTACTCCATACCGTATAGAATCGCATGACGTGATGCAATACAGAACGGCATAATATTATATTATGCTATGCGGTTTTATCCTTCTCCCGCACCGTTTGCTTCGTCATGCTGTTGCAAACAGTTCGGGGGGTCTAGCCGCTTGTTCACTACCGCATCGGATGATGCCTGCTTTCCTTCGGAGGGACACGTGGGTGGGTCTGTAAAGCAGACGAGATGATGGGAAACTGATGGCACTACATTCCCGCAAGCCCGAATTGCTTTGTCATCCCTCTCCGTAACGGAACCGGGGAACCGACAGTGGTGTGTGGAGCCGATGCGGAAGGGTGGTTTAGGGCATCGGGGGACAAGGGCCCCGATGTTGAAGTGTCATCTAGCCAGGGGAGAAGTCATGACACCGTAGCTGAGCTGGTGATGGATTTGCCGGAGATCGCATCGTGGAGGCCTGAGCGTCTCTCAGACTAGCGCAGTGGTGGTCGAGCCAGTGGACAAGGGTTCCCAATGGGAGCCCGCGGGGGACGCCCTTAACACCTGATGCTTTGTGAGTGTCACCCCTGTGGAGGGCGCGATCCAGCAGGAGAGCTTGGATACGGGCGGCCTCTTGCTGGAAGTAGCGCCGGATCGTTCGGAGGTGACACCCGAGGGCCTTAGCTATGGCTTCGGCGACTTCTCCTTGACGGCGTAGGCGGAGGGCCTCTTTTCTGCGTTCATTGCATCGACGAGATCGTTCCTCTCGCGCGGCTACCAGATTCGCAGTCACGGCGTTAATTTTCGGGAGTGTCCGGGCACGGCCGCCTCGGCGGCCCAATGCTGCCAGATAAGCGTTGGGTTCCTCTGCAGCGGCAGCACGGGGGCGGCCTCTGCCACGGTGGACCTGCCGAATCGCGGAAGCGGCGATTCCGTTGACCTCGCGGTCACTCAATGGCCTCGGTAGCTGGCTATTGATCTGGTGAGCGATGGCATGCGCGTGGTTTTCAATACGTTCTCCGCGGCTGTGTAGTTTCCAGAGCCGGATCCGGGTCGTATAGAAGATATGGCAGTTCCGGCCAAGGGAGTGGTCTCCAACGTGGTCGGTGAGGGCATGTTCCACCCGGGCGCAGGCACGGCCGGCGGGCACAGGGTTCCACATTTGGGGTTGTTCGTCCTGGTATCCCAAGGCTGCGAGGACGGGGTCGGTCCAGGTCGTCAGGTGAGATTTCAGCTCACCGAGCCGCCAAGGGGCAGTCCGGGAGGAGTATTCAACCGGCCCACTCGGGGACTCGGCGAAGGGATTGCGAACGATGTGGCCGGTGAAGTTGTGATCGCCGCCGACGGCGTTTGTCAGGGCAGTGGCCACGGCCCTGTAAAACAGGGCTGGGCCTAGTGTGGATTTGTTGCCGACATAAACGCTGTCGATCGCCCAACCAGCTTGGGCATGGCCGGTAGATGGATTGGTGATGATCCAGTCTGGTCTCGGGACGCCGGGGTAGAGCAACCGTTCGTAGGCATCAGAACGATCAACATCGACCACGATGAAATTTTTCCAGTCTGTTCCGTTGATCTGGATGAATGGGTATTGGCGGGGATCGCCTGAGGTGCGGAAACAGCGAGTCTTGCTGTGGCCTGCGTCGAAGCGTCTGATCCGATGGTGGTCCCGCAACCGCTGCTGTTGGTACGCAGCCTCGGGGAGGGACTGCTCCTTTGATGCCCCGATCTGCTCGGGGAGTGTGGAGCACGTGTCTGGCGTGGTGAACCAGACTCGCCTGCGAGGGGTGCTAATGGCGGTGGAGGTTGCTACACTAGACATAGCGCGCCTCCCTTGGCGGGGGTTGCAACATATAGATCGGCTCCTTGTTGATCACCAGAATCCCGTCAGGTCGCCAAACTAGAGCGGGATTCAGAGTCTTATAAGAAGAAGTGGTCCTCCCTTACTAGGGAGGGCCACTTCGCATTTAAGTGGTCTTCTTCGTGTTGGGCAGGTCATGCCCAGGCAGGCCTTTTTCCCGAGCTATCAGAAAACTGAGGTACCGGGCCTTTGTCGCCCCTGCCTCGGCTGCTAGCTCACTCAAGGCGTCTCGCACATCAGGATCGAAGCTAACGTGCATTGCAGGTTTCCTGCCTTGCCCGTTCGCGTTCCGTGCCTGCTGTGTTAATTTCATGCATTCACCGTACCAAAGAGTGGACAACGTGTGCTAGGTTCTCTGCTGCCGTGTTGCCGACATGCCCTTTATCAGGTGAGACGGATATAAATGGATGGGTTCAGGGCTCATGTTGCAAGGTCAGGTTTTCCCTGCGAGTCCTGAAAGTTCCACCTCGTCGTTGAGTGTCGCTGGAGCGCAGGGCTGAACTGTGTCGTGGGTTTTGGACCGTGGGCAGGCACAGTTGTACCTCTGAGCCATTTATCTGGCGAGGGGCGAGACTTTGACATCCTCCCCGCCCTGAGGGGCCGGGGGATTCCTACCACGCCGCTGTGCGGCGTCTCGATGGGTTCCTGTTTCCCGGTGGACGGGTGCTACCTGCCCAAAGCCGAAGTGCCTCGGCGGGAGGGCGATTTTGAGAATACGGGAGATAAGGTGCCTGCCCCTCCGGAAGGGACACCGGTCGAAGAATTGGATGGTGATCTGCTGCGCCGTGGCGATCAGCTTGTTCGTGTCCACGATCGGCATGTTCCCGGCGAACCCGTTGTCGCGTTCAATGACGGAAAACGTCTGCGGCTGATATACGAGGGTTTCTTCGGTGTCTCGGTAGCTACCCATGAGTTCACCGCCGGAGTACCGTGTGCCATCCGTCGAGGCACAGACGAGGTTGCCCGAACACAACCACCGGAGGACCAAGACTGAAAAACTACCGCCGTAGGGGCGCCGTCGCTGTCTTCTGACGGCGACGCCCCTACTGTGTTCTCATGTGGATGCTGCCCTCACAGTTTTCGGGACTGAGACTGCTTGGCCTCATCTTGCAAAGCTGCCGGACGCGCCGCATTGGTCCTGGTGGATGGATTGGCGGTTTTAGCCCGGGCCTGAGCGGACTGGACAAGGCTTCGGTTGTTCCGCATGGCATCCGTTGGACGAGTCCCCATTTGTAGCCGGGTCATGTCCTGGTTTCGCTGCCGGTCGAGCTTGTCCTGATTAACCTCTCCGTCCATACCCGGTCTCGCGACACGCGTGGCCGGGTTCTCTTCCCTGACCTCGGCGTAGGAATCATAGGCCTCTTGGGTGGACTGGTGGGCGGTCTCTAGCGCCTGCCCGGTCTCTTGAGCCCGCTGGTGGGCGGTCTCCAGTGCCTCGTCGGCTTCAGCCAGGGTGGTCTTCTGCGCGGAGTAGGTATCGTCCTTCTCGAGCCAGTCCTGGTTGTAGGCCGCGTCGGGATCATCGAAACCGTACTTGGTCTTGAATTTCTCGCGTTCTTCTTCCAGGTCCTTGGTCCGGGAGCCACGGGTAAAGAAGTTCGCTTCTTCCAGACCTTGTTCGGCACGGGCAACCGGGGCGTAGTCGCGGGTGACCTGGCCTTGCAGGTCCTCGGCGATGGTATCGAGCTTGTCTTTTTCTTCCTGGACCCGTTGCCGGGCTTCCTCGACGTGCTCTTCGGCCGTTTCGTGTTCGGTGCGTGCGGTTTCTTCCTGCTGCCATGCTGTGATGACCTCATCCCATTGGGTATCCATGTCCATCAGGGCCTCTTCCCACTTCTTCTCAGCGGCATCGGGTTGGGTGCCGATCTTGGTTTCGGCCTCGGTCGGTGTCTCGGCTGCCGATCGGGTGATGGCGGCTTCTTCGGCCACAACGTGGTTCTGGCCTTGACTGTGTCCGGTCCGGTTGGACAGTGCCCCGCGTTTGTGGACCTCGGTCACCTGAGCTTGCAGATACGCGCCTTCTTCGGAGCGGGCGTGCTGCTTCGGGATCGGGCGTTGCTCGGAGTCGGGGATGTTGTACTTCGCACGGTAGGCATCGACCTCACCGGCGACGCGGTGCCACTGGGCGGCGTTCTTCCGGTTGGCCGGTACTTCGCCCAGGGCCTCGGCCCAGGCAGGTTTCTCGGCCGCGATCTGTTTCCCACGCAACACGGTCAGCTCGCCGATGTCCTGGTGGTGGGCCTCCAGAATGGACCGGAAATCCTGGGGTGTGTGTTCATGGTTCATCCAGAACGTCGAGGCAGTATGCTCCGATACGCCGTGCGTCAGACTCTCGCCTGGTGCTTTCTCGTGCTGGTCCGTGGTGGGCAGCAGTGAGCCGCGGAGTTCCTTTTCCTGAACCAAGGCGTTCTGGATGGTGAAGTTGTGTCCGGAGCGGGGCCTTTCCCCGCGGGCGATTTCCTCAAACTGTTTTTGAGCGGGGGAGGACCACCGACGGCGCGATACTTCCGCGTCCATTTCTGCCATCAACCAGCGGTACTCCTGTTTGTCGTCATCACGCATGGTCTCGGCCAACCCGGTGCGCCTTCGGTTGAGCTGGTCAGTCGGTACCATGCCGAATTCGCGCTGATCCCAGTGGGGGTCTTCGAGCTGGTCCCGTTTCGAGTCGGTGTCCGTACTGGCCTTGGCGGTTTCGATGAGCCGGTCCAGGTGGTCATCGGTGATGTTCGCCAGCGGCCGCCCGGCGTGGGCATCCCGGATGTTCTCATGCCGGGCTCGTAGGTTCTTGATCCGGTAGTGCAGCACGGCCGCCTCGTCGTCGGCGTCATCGAAGCCGCGGGCATCGTGAGCGGTCTTGATCAATGCGGCCGGGTCCAGGCCGTGTTCGGTGGCATCGGCCAATTCATGAGCCAACGCACCCCAACCGTCGTTGGCCTTGAGCTCGTTCGCACGCGTCACGCCGAGTGCTTCCCCGGTTACATGCTCCATCGCCTTCTCCGAGGCGTGGACGCTCAAGTTGTTGTAGAGGTCGATCCGCTCGGCAGGGTTCCTGTTCTCGGCTCGAGCACGGGAGGCCAGTTCGTGGACGGAGAGATTCGTCTCGTAGGCCTGGCTGATGTTCTCGAGCACCTGGTCACGGGGCATCTCCGGGCCGGTTTCGACATAGGCGTGGTTGGCGTATTTTCCTCGCGACAAAGCGACGTAGGCATCAGAGCGTTCGGTGTTCTGGTCGACGACCGCTCGTGCTACATCGACCGTGGCACCCTGGGCCCGGTTGATGGTCGAGGCATACCCGAGTTCGACCCATTCGCTGACGTAGCTGGACGGCAAGGTGATTTTGCCGTGGTGGTTCCCGTGCTGGACGGTCAAACGGCCGTCGTCGTGGGTATCGAGGACGTTCCACAAGTCGCCGTTCTTGACGAAATCCTTGCCTCCGTTGAGGCCGAGCCTGTGGTTGTTGTTGCGGGTCAGCACCCGATCACCGGGATGGATAGTGACGTCGTTGTGGGTCGTGACTGTCCTGGACGGGTCCACGGCACCGGTGCGGATAGCGCGTGCCTGGGCGAGTTCGTTGAGCTCGGCGACGGTGGTGTTGGTCGGGGCCATCATCAACGACAGCTTCCCGGCCTCGGTATCGGTCACCCAGTCAGCGAAAACGGCTTGGACCATGGTCTCGTGCCCACCGGCCTGGACACGGTTGTTCTCGAGGTACCAGTCGAAGGGCTTATCCGGTCCCCGTTCTGGTGGTTCGCGTAAGGCCAGGGAAGCTGCTGCTTCCTCCAGGTTTGCTTCGGACGGGTTCTCCGGGTTGCGGAAGCGGTGGACCTGATCCAACCTCGTGCAACCGGCTTCCCGATCAATCAACCGCAGCGCACCACCAGCACCGATGGCACCGAGCTGCTGGTCGTCACCGATACCACGCACAACAGCCCCGCGCGCCTCAGCCAGGGAGACGAGTTCGGCCAGCTTCGGGGTGGAGACCATGCCTACTTCATCGACCAAGAACACATCGCCGGGGCGGATGGCGGCCGCGGTGGGGGAGTCTGTGGTCAGGAAGGAATCAATGGTGGTCGCGGTGATTCCTGCGTCTTTGCCCAGCACGTCGGCGGCGACGGCGGTCGGGGCCAGCCCGTGGACCGTGGCACCCTCGGTGGTCCAGGTGTTGACCATGATCTTCGAGGCGGTGGTCTTTCCGGCACCGGCCGGGCCGATGCCGAAGGCGACCAGTTTGTCACTGGTCGCCAGTTCACGTGCCAGGTTTTGTTGGCCCGCGTCGATCTCGTAGCCGTTGTCTCGGGCTGCCTGTTGAGCGGTTTCGAGGGCGGTGTCGAAAGCCTCGGCAGAGGCCGCGGGGATGACCTGACGCGAGACGGCCGCGTCGACCAAGTAGGCCTCGTTGGCGATAATCGCCTCGGAAGTGAACACCTCGCGGTTGGCCGGAAGGTAGATGCTGGTGCCATCTGAGCGGGTGAACTCTCGGCCCTGGGGCAAGGGAACATTCAGGGCCGGTGTCATCGACACGGACGTGTCGATGACCTGCTCAACGACCTGCTGCTTGAGGTCTGTGTCTACGGGGTGGCCGCCCATGATGTCGGTGAAATACCGGGTCGCCTCGGCGTTGATGTTCGAGACGCGCCACGTCGAGCGGGTTGATTCCAGCCGGTCCATGATGGCGTTGACGTGTTCCTGAGGTGTCATTGCCAACGACTCGGCCACCTGGACCGAGACCTCTCCGGCGCGTTGCGTGGATGCCTGTTTCAGGTGTGCGTGCAGGTTCTCACCGAGCGGCAAATCAGGAGTGACTGTCTTGGCTTTGGTGGCCCATTGCTGGTTCAGTTCTTCGAGTGAATGCGGGCCGTTCTTCTCGGGTCGGGTTGCCAGGGTGGCTTGTTGGGCGAGTTTGTTCCGCTGCGCCGGGGTCGGGGCGTGACCGTGGCGTTCAATGAACTCAGCCTCGACCGTATCGAGTGCTTCCTTGATCGAAACCGACCGTGCGGAGAACTTGGATACGTCGTCACGACTGATCCCGGCCAGCTCCCAAATCCTCTTCCCACGAACCTCAGTAGGGGTGAACTCGAGCCCCAACTTGGTGTTGATGTGGTGCATGATCCGGGCGTTGTACAGCTCGGACGCGGCCACACCATGCTGGTAGAGCAACCGCCCGTCCAGAGTGGACCACTTCCCGTCCGCGCCTTTGACCCGGTTGGCGATCACAAGATGATCGTGCAGATTCGGATCCCCGGACCGGGAGTCATAGTGCCGGAATTTGGTGGCCACCAGTCCCTTGTCGGTGTCGATTTGTTCGCGGCCGTGCTGACCACGGCGGGCGTAAATAGCGTGTTCATCGAGGTAGTCGATCACGTCGTTGATCGCTGCCTCATGTGCTGATTCGATCCCGGTTCGCAGACTCTCATCACCGAGCCCCCAAGCCATCGAGACTGACTTCGTGGGAGTAAAAACATGGTCGAAACCTGCCACCGACTGCTGCCGGGGCTTCGAATTGTTGGCGATGTAGGCGGCGATCTCCACCGCCGACCCGTCGCGGCCGTGCAACTGGCGGAACTGCTCTCCTGCCACACGATTGCGAATCTCCTTGCGCTCCTCAGCATTCGGGGGAGCGTCCTTGGTTTTGAAGTGACGACGATACTGCTCGTCCAGCTCACGCGTGAAGTCGTTGACCGGTTCTTGGTCGTATTCGCCAGGCTTTTTGCCCAGACGTGTGGCTTCCTTCCAGTCGTCGTTTCCATCAGCAACAGCCGATTTTGCTGCACTGGTTGCTGAGCGTTCTTCGGCTTTCGACATGACGTAATTGTCCAGGAAGAGGTGGTCATCGCCCGCGGCGATCGCCTGGTCAGCGCGTTCCAGGTTGCCGTTGGCTTCGTGTCTGGAGACCATGCGGTAGAGCGTGGAACGGTGGATCCCGAGGGAGCTCACGATCTGCGACTCACTGCCACCGTTGCGGTATGTCTTCAAGCCTTCAAGAGCTTGTGAGGCGTAGTGCGCTCGCTTGGATTCGTATGCTCTCCGGTAGGTCTCCGCGCGGTGTTCTGCGAGCTTTTCCGGGTCCAATGGTGTATATCCGGATCCGAACAGTGCATCCATTTGTTCCTCGGTCACGGCTTGCCCGGACAGGCCGAAATGCTCGGTCCCTGACCCAATCCACTGACCCGGAGGCATACCCGTGACCTGGTAATAATCACCAAGCTCACGGTCTGCTGCACGCAACTGATCCCCGGAGGCCACCTCGTTGGTGTAGTAGAGGTGCCCGTCCCCGGTGGAGAGCTTGTGCACGGTCATCATGACCCCAACAGTAGCCGAGAATCCGGCGATCATCGAGGCGATGTCGCACCCTGAGTCACTGAGTGCAAAAGGTGTGACGACAATCTGGAGGAAAAAGCGACCGAAGTATGAGGGAGACTTTTGACGATCTGTTGGGGTCCGGGCAGTTCTATGCTGGCCGCGATTTTGCACAAGAGGCCACGATTGTGGGCAGGTGCCGTGCACATGATCGGAGGAGGAACGGGGGAGAGCTTGTGTGCGGGAACTATCCAGCATTCGTGAGCTGTGCACATGAGATCAGCCTGCTCGACTGAGGGACGAAGAAGAATCTGGCAGGCTGATCTCATGTGCACAGCGTGCCGACTGTGTAAAATCGAAACCACCCCGCCGGGGCATGATGAAACCTTTTGCAGCCGTACCCCGGCGGGTCCTTGTTTTTCAGTGGTGAGCGCTAGGGATATGGGAGGTTCCACATGGCTGGGACGAAACGGAAGTCAGCGACGAAGACAGCTGCACGCGAACGAGCCAAAGCCGCCGCGGAAGCCTCCATCAAGAAGGAACGGCGGCTACTGGATAAGGCCGAAGCGTTCTTCTTGGAGACCTTCGACTTTGAGAAGAAACGCCAGGCTCTTAAGGACAAGATCGACAGGCTCCAGGGTGAGCTCGCTTCTCTGGATCCGGTCACCGCACGCGCAGGTCAACTTGTGCTGTCCATGAAAGACGAAGGCCTGACGAACAAAGAAATTGGTGAACGTCTGCAGCTCTCACCGCAAGAGGTGCGTTCGTTCCTGCTGGCCGGTGAACGCAACGCTGATGATGACAAGGGCGACACAGAACGACCGGGTCAGAACAACGACCAGCACACCACGAGCACCAGTGGTTCAGAAGAGGGTGCCTTGACCTCTGGCCAGTCCTAACATCATCGTTTTGATCGCTTGATGGTCATAGCCCTGGTCTCGGATCAGGTCACGTAGTGCCCGGGAGCGGCGGCCCCGATCGGCAGGTGTCTGGTGGCGGAAGAACGCTGCGGCGAACTGGAGATTATGCCGCCCCCGCGAAGCCCGATCGATCATGTTCGACTCCCTCGTCCCGAGATAAACATGCGAACCTCCGCCCGGTTCGACCCGGACACAGATCGGGTTATCACAGACATGGCAAGCCTCACGGTCGGCGATAGCATCCAGGCCACCATGAACCAGCCCGAGCGCGTAGCGGTGAGCGCGAATCATCTTCTGCCGCCCGACCTCCGGGGTGGTCCAGAATCTCCCGTAGCCGTCATCTCCGATGGCCCCGGTCCATATCCAACAATCGGCTGGATCCGGGCCTTTGGCGACCTTCGACCAGAAGCGCTTCTGTTCATCGCTCATGCCTCGACTCTAGCGGCACGTATGAGGGCGTCACAGGAGAGATTCTGGGAGCTATTTCTGAGGTGTGTCGCGTGAGGTGATCTCCGATGAGATCTGGCCCGTGATCGGTCCGCTGTTCCCGCCAGCGAAGACGAGAGGACGCCCGCCGGTCGATCGCCGGATCGTGGGGGAAGCGGTGGCGTGACGGTTCCGGACCGAAGCGCCGTGGCGAGACTCGCCTGAGCGGTTCGGCAACTGGAACACGGTGACCTACAACGGCCGCAACGTCGTTGAACGCTGCTTCGCCCTCGCCATACAATGGCGAGTTTTGGCCACCCGCTACGACAAGTTCGCCATCACCCACCGTGCTGCCGTGGTCATGTCAGCCCGAATCACCTGACATGACGTAGCGGCCGGGCTTGCTTATGGCTCTATCAAAGTGAGCAGCCTGCGGGGAGTATCGACCAGGATTTGGGTGATGTTTCGCTGATCTACGCCGCGTTGTCGGAGGGCTGGCACTGCGATTTCGTGTACCCCGAGCAGGCCGGCCCCGCCCCATTCTTGGAGGTCGAACTTGGTGAAGAGGTCGTGTGAGAGGAGTAGCTGATCGCCAAAACCGTCCTGCACCAGTGCCGCGACTGCGGACATCGTGGTCTCTAACGGCCATTCGCGCTTCCCGATCAGGTCGAACTCGAGAGTCACCCCTCGCTCCAAGAAGCTCGTGGCTGTGCTCCGCAGGATTTGCCAGTTGTCGTCGACGGCGGTTACGTGACCAACGATAACCCTCGTCAAGTCCGGTTGTTCTTCTGCAATGAGATCCAATGCCTGGTGCAGCTCGCCTGGGGCTCGTCGTCCGAAAGTGTCGGTATGCAGCGAGAGGGCCGCACCGGAAACGGCACTAGTTCGGGCCGCAGCGCGAAGTATGCGGGCGTTCGCATTCTCGGACCCGTTGGTGAAGAGCCGGTCAGCTGGCGTCTCACCGACGATCCCTGCCCGAATATCGGTGCCATCCATCCCCACTTGGATGTCGTCGAGCATCCTTCGATGCAGCGTTGCTGCGGAGCATTCGTCAATCTCGGGAGGATGCCACGCCTCGGTGTAGTACGAGGTTCCGACTATGATATTTAGCCCCGTAGCGCGTGCGAGCAAAGCCACCGCTCGCGGGTCCCGGCGTGGCTCGATCGGCGGAAAATCGACGACGGTGCCGCCGCTCGCGGAGGCGAACGCCCGCAGCTCGGGCAGAACATCTTCGGGGGATAGGGAATTAGCGTCCATGGTCCGCAGGGCCGAGGCCGGGGCGCGTAGTGTCTCCAGCGTCTCCGCTGTGACCGGAGCGTGCCACGTCGCCAGCTCGTCGGGCGTCGAAGGCGGCGTGCCGAGCCCGCCTCGACGCCATCGTTCACGGTCATGGAGATCAATCCAGGTGCGGAGTACCAGGTGCTCGTGCATGAGCGTCACGCCGAGGGCTTCGGGCGCGACTGGGCCGAGCACCGTGTTCACCTGCCCGGCGATGGGCTCTGAGAAGGTGGCGGAAGAGTGGGTTGTCATCTATGTTCTCCACGTTGGTAGCGCGCGGTAAGTGCACGTGGGTGTGCGAAACCGAACGAGTTTCCTTTCGAGCAGTTTCGCCCCGTGCTTTTGAGCTGCCTTGGCCCCGTCCGACTCCTACGTCATGAGTCGACTCTCTCATGACGTATTGTCTCGCTGCTCCGTAGCCCAGAGCAGTGTCGCTGCGAGGCAGAGCGCTGCGTGGTGGGCGTGTACATCTCCCACGGCTCCAAGCAGGATATCGGGGGACCAGAGCATTGGATCGGCTTCCCCTCTTATCCAGTCGACACGCGTTTCTCGGCTGAGGGCGTTGCGGGCACTTAAGCCGTCGATGCGCCGGCGATCGCTAAGGTCTAGCGCCTTTGCTCGCGACTCAAAAAGGTACGGGAAACCCATCGCTGTAGTTGCTACCGAGCTTCCTCACCGCAGGGAACATATTGCTCTTTGATCGCTGCCATTCTCCAGAATCAGACATCAGCAGGTTGCATACACCTGTTTGAGTAGGTTCTGGAGAACGGCGGTTGCCTGTGCTCACCGGGATAAGGGGACAGAACCGCTACGGTCTGCAGACGAAACCTATTAGCCTCGCCGGACGACCCGATCAGTAGGATAAGAGCCCGATATTCTGACCTAATATTCTGCGGCTACGACTCTATTCTGCAATGGTGACGAGGCTGGCAACTGAGGCAACAAGCATCGACCTATGCCGCTTCAACCGTTCAGGTGACCAGGGATCCTCCGGGGAATGGACCTTGAGCGCCGGAGAGGCATATTGCCATGCCGTGACTTGCCCCAATAGCAATGCGAGAACATCGACTGCCACGCCACCGAACCTCTCCGAGAGGGCTTCTATCTTCGGTTCGTACGCAGCGACCTCATCAGCGGAAGCATCTGGGCGTTCCAACCCAGCCCAGGAAGTCAGCCGCAGAACCTCTGGATGCTCAATTAGGTAGTCGAACAGCGATCCTGCGTACCCAGGGAGATCGTCGACAGTAAACGGGACAGCTTCTGCCATCTCGGACAGTGAAAGTGCCACCACGGTATCGAACAGTACATCCTTGGGCCCGAAGTGCATGTAGATCGACCGCTTGTTGATATTGCCTGCTTCGGCGATCCGGTCCACACGAGCACCCGCTAGGCCGTGCTCAGCAAACTCGTGCCGAGCGGCATCCAAGATCCTGCGCTTGGTATCGGCGGCGTTAGGAGGCATAAGCCCCATCCTAGCTGTAACCAACTAGTTATTGACAAGGGTCTTCATAGGTGTGACGATGACATGAATAAGTATCCAGATAGTTACCTTTAGGAGTTGTCATGCCGCAGAAAACACTCATAACCGGTGCCAGTAGCGGATTCGGACGTGGAACGGCACTTGAACTAGCCCGTCAGGGTCAAGAGGTCATCGCCGCGGCTGAAACCTGGCCACAAGTACGAAGCCTGCGCGAAGATGCACGCGCTGCTGAGGTTGATTTGACCGTGATCAAACTCAATCTGCGCGACGACATCGATATCTCACACGCCGCGAGTTTCGACGTCGACACACTCGTCCTCAATGCTGGTGTCATGGAAGGCGGAGCTGTCGTCGATATCCCCCTCCAGCGAGTTCGCGAGTCCTTCGATATCAACGTGTTCGGCCATCTCGATCTGGTACAAGCCATCGCCCCCAAGATGATTCAGCGTCGGCAGGGAAGAATCGTGTGGACTTCTTCAATGGGCGGTATCCTCGTCGTTCCGTTCCTCGGGGCGTACTGCGCCACCAAACACGCTATCGAAGCCCTTGCTGGATCAATGAAGGCCGAACTCGAACCCTTCGGAATCAAGGTAGCCACTGTGAACCCTGGCGTGTTCAACACCGGGTTCAATGACACCGGCGCTGAAAGCTACGTGCAGTGGTATGACGCCGAGACCGCGCAGATCCCCATGCCAGATTTTGGGCCATCACTGGCTGATCAAGCCGACCCGCAGGAAATGATTGATGCGATGGTCGAAACGATCGTGTCCGAGGACCCCGACTATCGGACCATGCGCCCGCAGGAAACTGTCGCCGCTGCCAAGCAGTGGCAGGAAACCGAGTGGACCCAGAAGGCCTAACCACTAGCGAGCACGAAGGAGCAGCAACTATGTCACAACCTACGATCCCCCTCGAATCAGCCACCCAAGTTGTCGAAGCAGGGAAACGCAAGGCCCACGAACTTGGACTGAGCGCAGTATTCGCAGTTCTCGATGCTGGCGCAAATCTCGTCTCTTTTGAGCGCATGGACGGAGCATGGCTTGCTTCCAATGATCTTGCTACAGCGAAAGCACGGACCTCGGTGATGTTCGAGATGCCGAGCGAAGCCCTGAACGCGCCCGTGCAGTTAGGTGAGCCCCTCACCCACTTCGATCACATCAACGGGGGCTTACTCCTCATGGGAGGAGGCGTGCCCATCACCGACGCGGAGGGGACCCTGCTTGGTGCACTCGGTGTCTCTGGCGGGACACCAGAACAGGACGCCGAGATAGCCCGCACGGCTGTGAGTTGATATATGGATTTATGTTGCTCTCGTGGACTCCGCGATAGGTTCACATCCCGCGGGCAAAGCCGTCTGCTGAGTACTCGTGCTGGTTGCTCCGGTCACGAATTCCGTGAGTAGCGGCAAATTTCCGGCGGACGATGGCGCCTTCGGTCGATTAAGCACTACCTTATGTGGTTTCACAGCCGAACTCCGCCTACACGGCAGGGTGCTGATGGCGCCATTGGCTTTAGGCGAAGAGTTCTCCGACCTGGTGGGCGCTGGAGTTGGCCAGTCGTTTCCTCGAATGGTCGTAACGACGGGTCGTGCGTGGGTCCGCATGGCCCAATGAGTCCTGCAAGTGATGCAAAGGTACTCCTAGCTCAAGAGCCAGCGTCGCGTGGGTGTGGCGTAGCACGTGGGAGCTGATGGGTTTGGTGATCCCGGCGGTTCGGGCCAGGCGTGCCAGAGTGGTGTGGACATTTGCCCGTGCCCAGGGGCGGCCGGTGCTGGTGGTAAAGATCACCCGCTCGGGTTCGGTTCCACGGGCGAGTTCGGTGCCGGTGGTCCCAGTCAGTACCCGCAGGGCGGCCACCGTGTGTTCAGGCAAATACACCAGGGCTTTTTTGCCGCCTTTACGGCGGATCACCAGCCGGTCTGCTCCGAGTCCGGAAACCCTGGTAGACAGGGCTTCGCTGACCCGCACTCCGGTGGTCAGTAGGAGATCAACTAGCGCGTAGGCCCGGACCGAGTCGGTCTCGGCGGTTTCCAGTAATCGCATGGCTTCGCGCCGGGACAAGGCGGTGGTGGTGGTCTGGTCCTGGTCGATGGACGGACGGCGAACGAATTCGGCCGGATTTTTTTCGAGGGCATCGACGGTCAGGGCGTATTTATACAGCGCCGAGATGGCTGCGATCCGCCGAGCCAAGGTGGTGTCCGCATCGCCGGCAGCTGTTCGGATCCGAGCGAAGACATCGATATGGGCTCGGGTCGCCGTCAGTAGATCCAGACCGGTCTCATCCAGGAAGGTGCAAAAAACTATCACGTCCCGCCGATACGACGCCTGCGTATTTGCTGAGGCGTAGGAGGCCAGCCAGGCACCCAGCAAGGTGCCGTGGCGGGTTGCGTTCGCCAGGGGCAGGTTTCTGGAGCTGATCGCACTCATCGCTGGCCTCCTCAACAGGGGCGTTCCGAAGACCCCAATTTATAACATAATATCTATTATGTTATAGACCAGAGGTTCGGATACCATCATCACCCGGGAGGCCCGAGTTGAGCCAGGTTGACTCCAGAAGCTAGAGCGGATCGAACAACCCATCGAATGGTTCGACTCTGCTACTGAGTGAGGAATCCAAGCGGTTGACCTAGCGGTCTACATGTATCGACGTGTCGCCGAACCAGGCCCAAAGGAAAACCCGAGGGCTAAACGAGCAGCTCGAACAATCATGCGAGAGCTGGGGCCACTGTATTCGGCGCGAAAATGGGTGCCTTAAAAAGCTCAGAGGCCCTATCGAGGCCTCCGGCAGACAACGCACCGGGAACCGGTTCGTCGTACTTCCATGATACTGACCGTCAGGGAATAATGTCCAGGCGGCCCGAAAGAGGGCCCCGGTCCGGGGGGTCATGACCCTGTTTACGAATGCGCCCATGGAAGATTAGCTTTGGGGCGAGAAAGTACCATCATAACGACTTCCGCTGAGCTACTCAGCTTTGAGCTCATCTTCAACGACCCATTTATGGTTAGTCATGGTCATCCCGTCGCTGGTGTAGGTGACCATATAAACCGTCTGATCCGTGGACGAGGCGATATTGCCTTTCGCACCGGCCATGCCCTTCATGTGATCGGCTTCAATCGTGACTGGAGTCCCGTCGGGCAAGCGTTCTGATCCAGCATCCTGGAGTTCTTGCTGTACGACCCACTTATGGTCTTTGACCATCGACCCGCCGTCAGTGGGCTGGTAGTCCACCGCGTACGTGTTAGTCGCAAAGGCCCCGGTGATCTCTGCTTCAGCGTCTTTCATCCCAGACATGTGATCCGCGGTGAGAATGACATGACTACCCACCGGAAAACGCGGATTTTCCGCTGAGGCAAGACCAGCAGGAGCAGGTCCGCCGTCCATGTCATGCATACCGTCCATATTCCCGCTGGAACTGGCAGAGGCAGAGGGTGAAGCGGAGGAAGAGTCGTCTGTGTTTGCAGAAGAACATGCCGTGGCTGATGCCAGGACGAGGACTGCCAGAGAGCCGACAACGGTGACGGAATGGCGCATGATTGCGTCCTTTCTTATCTGGATGTGCAGGGAACTTCCCTGCTGTATCGGCGAAAGTTCTGGGGTCCGAAGTCTTGTCTAGATCCAGGCTCCGAGAGAGGCGATCAGCCCGCCTAGTAGAAAAGCTGAGATGGCATAAGCCAGCGGTCTGTTATCCATCGGCCCGCCCCCGGTGGCGTGATGGGTGATGGCATGGCCCTTGCCGCGAGCCAGCAAGACCTTGTTGACCGGGAAAGCTGCGGCATAGGCGATGATCAAGGACAACGTCATCGAAGCCCAGAACAACGTGTCGACCAGCCCGGCGTTCATCGCTCCGGGCACAACCCACATGACAAGATTGTCCACAATCTCCATTGTGGCGATAGAGACCGTATCGGCGGCAAGTACCAGCTTGAACGCAGTCCGGGCAGGTACTCGGGCCCGCAGCAATGGCGTTGCCGAGAGCGTGTAGCCGAACACGAATGACAAGACGATCGCCATGATTGTGCTCGCTGTGTTGCCCCACCCGGCGGCAGTGGCCCAAATCAGTCCTGCGAGCTCACCGATGGAACAACCAGTCAGGCAATGAAGGGTAGCACTGGCAGCCATCGAGGACATGTCATGCCCTGAATCATGGTTTCGATGCTCCAAATCGGCGTGCATAATCACACCATACTATACCCTCTGGGGGTATACGAAGGTGTCAGTTTCAGAAGCTGGCTGCACAACCCGCGCCACGACTGGTGTCGAAGTGCAGTCGCCTTCTGAAACTGACAGACGCGACCTGATCCGGAGTCTTCGTCAGGTGTCCCAGTGAGGGATCCTCATACGGGCATCACGACACCGATAGACACTAAACAGCTCCTCCGCCACGTCGATAGAATCCTCAAGTACCTAACTACACCCCTCGTTCCCATGTCTTTGTTAATGAGTCCAGGAGCAACGAGTACTACATCGTCGCCAGTGCCGTGGCTCCGGACAATGTGACCGAGGCTCGCAAGTTCGTGCGAGGACTCATGCTGCCAGGACAGAAACGTCTCCACTTCACCGATGAGAAGGACTCACGACGCAAACAGTTACTCAAGAGCTTCTCCGACCTTGATGTCGAGGGTTCGGTATACATAGCGAACGGCTGCAAAGACAAAGAAGCTAGGCCGCTGTGTCTGGCTGTGCTAGCAAAGGACCTCGCAGAATCTGGGGTCAACTGGCTATACCTAGAGCAAGACGCCTCCACCCTTGTGGCCGACAAGAAGGTCTTGGGGAATACGTTCGCCGGATACCCCCATGGCCCTAGCTACGATTTCCCCAGAGCCTCGGAGGAACCACTACTGTGGATTGCAGATGCTGTGGCTTGGTGCTACCAGAGACGCGGCCATTGGATCCAGCAAGCGGCACCACTCGTGGACGGCCGGGTCAGAAAAGTCGTCTGACACTTCCCGTTAAATACGGGATCCAGGCTCGTCGAACCGTCCGGATGACTGCCTGGCTTACTTCTCAGGGCTACTGCCCTTCGCATTCCCTATGGTACCTGTTGGAAGACACGGATGCCACTGATCGGAAGGACCAGTTCGGCCAATCATGCGCCATCGGCAAGTGTCAGCCACCGAGGGCCCTCATAAGGTTCTTGTGCGATGCGTTTTGAGGATTCGAGGCGTTTCGCAGCCTGTTCAGCTAGCGACCAGTTGCCCGTCGCTTTGGTGGGATACTTGCGGATCTGTCCGAGGTCTTTCAGTATCATTCCCTGCTGGCGCATGAGTTGGGCTGCTTCCCTCGATTATGCTGCGGCCCGGTTGTGGAACGGTGAATCAGCTGTGGAGCCGACTTGTACTCGGTCCTCGTTGAGTTCGGATCCTTGATCAGAGTCAAGGTTCTGCGCAGTGCCTGACAAGCTAGATCCTCACGATCCTGAGAAACTGTAGTGAGGTCGATATAAGCGATCCTAGAGGCTCGACTATCGTCACAACCGACGACTGAAAGATCGTCTGGCACGGAATATCCTAGCTTCCGGGCTTCTGTCATGGCCCCAATAGCGCACGCATCGTTATAGGCGATAACTGCTGTCGGGGCACTCCCTAAGAGGAACACTTGGGCCGCTTCGACGCCAGCCTCTTCTGTCTGCCCACCTTCGATGATGCGGATTTCTTTATCAAGTCCTGCACCACGCATGGCGATCTCGTAGCCTGTTTTCCGTTCGCTGCTGCTGTATCCCGACCCACCAGTCACGTGGCAAATATCTGTGTGCCCAAGCTTGACTAGGTGGTCGACGGCCAATTTCATGGCGAGGCGGTCATCAATATGAACAGAGCTGACCCCTTGCCGATTTTCGGGAATAGCGCCGATGGCCAGTACGGGGATGCGTGAGGAGATCTTTGAAAGACACTCTTCAGGGTTCTGCGGGCCTACGGCAATGATGGCTTCACAACTGTTCGCCGCGAGCATCTCAAGCGATGCCTGCAGAGAGTGGGACGGTGTAGTCGCACCGATCACCAGCTCGTACCCGAGGCGCTCTGCCTCTACGTAGAGGTGGTCCACGATATCCGCGTCGAGATCACGGTCAAGAAAACAGGTCACCCCCAGGAGGCGGGGATGTTCCCGGGCCAGAAGGCTTGCCGTTGCGTTACCACGGTACTGCAACTCCTCAGCCGCAGCGAGGACCATCCGGCGGGTATTCTCACTGGGGCCGTTCACGCCACGCAACGCCATTGAGGCTAGGCCCGATGAAACTCCTGCGAGGGCCGCGACGTCTTTGAGGGTCGGGTGGGGGATCCGAGAGCGTGAGCTATGTGTCGCCATGAACATCCTTCATACAGCCAAGAGGACACGGTAACCCTATAACGCGCCGACTCTCGGAGGCCTTGACGTACGAGACGCCTCTATGTAGTGTAGCGCACATTCCCTCGACTTGAAGCGCTTCAATTGAGATGCCAAGCCCCTATGAAATCACCGAAGAACGGATGAGACTTGTGAACTATGAAGAAAAGACCTACGACGTTGTCGTTGTCGGAGGCGGGCTTGCAGGCGTAAGCGCCGCAATCGCTTCAGCCCGACATGGCGCTGCAACCTGCCTCATCCAAGACAGACCAGTTCTGGGCGGGAACTCCTCCTCCGAGGTCCGTGTGACTCCCCACGGGGCGGCCGCTTTTCATGGATACGCTCGGGAGACGGGCATCGTATCCGAAGCACTCATTGAAGAGCGGGCAACCAACCACGAGAGGATCACGGAGAACGGTTGGACCAACAGCGTCTGGGATCTCACTCTTTACGACATGGCCGTACGAACAACAGGCTTGGATCTCATGCTCAACACGACCGTGGAAGACGTGGCAGTTGATGCTGACAACGCAATTTCCTCGGTCGACGCGCGAGTCGGCAATGCTGAGAAGAACTACCGCCTAACTGCGGAAATCTTCATCGACTCCACGGGTGACGGTACCGTGGCAGCACTTGCCGGAAACGGCTGGACCAGCGGCACAGAGTCCCACGAGGCCTTTGGAGAACCCCATGCCCCTGAAGAAGCATCGCCAGACGTCATGGGAAGTTCTCTGCACTTCAAGACCGTGGATACTGGGCAAGAAATCGAGTTCCATGCCCCCGATTGGGCAGTGAAATACGAGGACCCGAGGTTCTTCTATGAGGGCGGCCGGGTGCCCAAGACTCTCGAGAGCGGATACTGGTGGATCGAGCTCGGCCCGCCGTTCGACACAATTCACGATAACGAAACCATTCGTCACGAACTCACACGCCATGTCCTCGGCATCTGGGACTACATCAAGAACCGAGACGAGACGTGGAGGGAGAAGGCCAAAACCCTGGCCCTCGACTGGGTGGGGCAGGTCCCTGGTAAAAGAGAGAGCCGGCGGCTGCATGGCAGGAGCCTCGTCAACGAAAACGAGTTCCTCGAGCGTAAGGCTTTCGACGACGAGGTGGCCTTTGGTGGTTGGTACGTGGATCTCCACACCCTCGGTGGGCTCTTGGCGGACACTAGCGAGCCACTCAATGCTAGAGAACTCGACCCGACTTCACAGTACGGTGCCAGTACCAACATCGGCCCCTTTGGCATTCCTCTCAGCATCCTGATCGCCGGCCAAGTCCCTAATCTTTTGATGGCCGGGCGCAACGTCAGTGCCACACATGCTGCTATGGGCTCGATCCGGGTCATGAGCACCTGTGCCCTGATGGGACAGGCCACCGGGACAGCAGCGGCCCTAGCCCATGCCACAGGTTCGTCCGTGAACGAGATTGTCGAGGAGCGGATCGTCGAACTCCAGCAAGAGCTCCTCAGGGATGGCGTCTTCCTGCCAAATAAGAAGAATGAGGATCCTAAGGACCTCGCCCTCCAAGCAACTCCTTCTGCAAGCTCAGAAGAGGCCTTGCAAGGTGTTGGCCCCAGCAGCGCCGACTGGCTTAACAACCTCGGCCAGTGGACCGATCACCCGGTCTTCCCAAGCACCGGCCGCCTGGAACACCGCACGGCGCAATGGATTGCTCTCGGGGACCAGCGGGATCTCGAAAGTATCCAACTATGCCTCAGCAAACTCAGCGATGAGAACCAGCAGGTACGAGCACAGCTCCACACAGTCGAAGATATCTGGGATTACCGTGTCGAGGCCGGCGAACCCCTCGCAACGACGACGCTCGCGGTCGACTCGCTGGAACCAACCTGGGTCCCCTGGAACCTGGGTCAGCAAATAGACGCCTCCGCTCTGCCACGCCACGGCTATATCCGCGTCTCCCTCGAGGCAAACCCGGCAGTGGAATGGCATATAGCCGGGACTGTCCAGCCAGGAAACATTGCGACCTATGAGGCATCCCCCGGACGATACCGCCGTTTCGGCGGCGGAACCACCCTCAGCTTCATGGTCGACCCTCCGCAAAGGTGCTACCCGGCCGATAACGTTATTAACGGTGTGACGCGTCCTCACCGCTTCACCAACGCCTGGCGCTCCGATCCGGTCAAGCCGCTGCCGCAGTCGCTGACTCTGTCCTGGGAGCAACCAGAAACGATTTCCCAGGTGCAGCTCACCTTCGCGGGGCATCTACTGCGCGAATACCACGCCTACCCTCCACAGTATCGTGATCCACAGACCCCACGGGACTATTCCCTTCAAGTCCTGGAGGTCTCAGGAGAGTGGAAGACCATTTTCTCGGTCACTGGTAACTACACAACCAGGAATGTACACACCCTCGAAAAGCCTGTCCGGGCCACGGCTCTGCGCACGGTCGTGACAGCGACCAACGGAGATCCATCGGCCTCGATCTATGAGATCCGCTGTTATACCGATACTCCATGCAAGCAACCGTCCTTCAATCCGCAGAGTACGTAAGCATGCTTACCGTAACGCCGCACTGCGTCGGAGAACGAGACCTGAGAGGTGACTGTGATGGCTGATATCACCCTGCATAGCCGGAACGACATTATCGATTACGTCAACACCCACCCTAGGGCCTCGAAGCGCGTGATAATACTGTTCATCACTGCGTTGGCTTCGATATTCGCCGACAATTACGATTTCTCCAGCATGAGCGTGGGCCTGTCGACACTAACGGCAGACTTTGGACTGAATGAAACGCAGACTGGAATTGCTACCTCTATTACAGGTGTGGGTGCGCTCATCAGCTCTCTACTCGGCGGGATTCTCGCGGACAAGACGGGTCGCTACCGGCTATTTATCATCTGCGGATTCCTCCTAGTCGCTGCCCCCTTGGGAATCGCCTTCGCTCAAGGGTTCCTCTCCCTGCTGTTCTGGAGATTCGTCATGGGCGTAGCGGTCGGACTTGATTTGCCTGTCGCGCTCAGTTTCATGGCCGAGATCCTAAGCAGTTCGGCCAATGCCAAGGCCCGATGGATCAATCTGTGGCAACCGGTCGCCTCTATCGCTACGATCGCAGGCGTAGCGATCGCCCTACCCTTCGCACTGCAAGGCATCACGGACCACCTGTGGAGGATCGTTATTGGCTGCGGAGCGATCCCGGCCGCATTCTCCTTGATCCTCCGTCTCATTTATTCCGAAGAGAGCCCCCTCTGGGCAGCCAAGCACCAAAGCATTGATAAAGCTGCCCACGTATTCTCCTCGGTATATGGGGTTCGTGTATCTATAGCTGATGATTTTTCGGACGAATTGCAAAAGGGAGGCTCCGCCAAGTTCGGGGTGCGTGAGCTATTCACACATGTCTTCGCTTCACGGACTGTCCTGGTGACGATCACCGCTTTTGTTCAGTCTTTTCAGTATTATGCCATAGGCTTTTATATTCCGATCATCGCAGGTCTAGTGTTCGGAACCGACCTGGTGTCGACCATAGTGGCTACCATCGTGGCGCATCTGTGTGCGTTCCTTGCGGGGATTCTACAGTCGTATCTGACGGCCAGGTTCGGCACTGTCTCCCTGGGCAAGATCGGATACGTCATGGTTATCATAGCAATTGCGGCTCTCGGGGTACTCGGCATTAGCTCCGAAGGTGATGTCTCCCTTGTACCTATTTTCTTGGTCGCGCTGATGATGTTCGGCCACCATTTTGGGCCGGGCCCGATGAGTAAGACCCTTGCCGCGATTTCTTATCCGACCGAGTTGCGCGGTGTAGGTACCGGATGGGCCGAAACTATGGTTCGTTGCGGATCCATCTGTGGGTTGTTTCTATTCCCCATAATGCTCTCAACTCTCGGCGTAAGGACGACGATGTTCGTTATTGTGGCGTTCCCGGTCGTCGCGCTCATTACGTTGTTTACGACGTCCTGGGACCCCGGATCCAATAATCAGGCTACCCGCCGTATAGAACAACCTCAGCGGAGGCCCTCCTCTAATGACTAATGATGGCTATGGAGGGT
Source organism: Rothia koreensis (assembly GCF_004136575.1). GTDB lineage: Bacteria > Actinomycetota > Actinomycetes > Actinomycetales > Micrococcaceae > Rothia > Rothia koreensis. The sequence goes on along the minus strand of NZ_NOIQ01000017.1, from coordinate 11,821 downwards.
CGGCAGCCCTGGAGGGCTTGGCCCCATGACAACAGAGCTCGATTACGGTCTCGCGAGCCTATGGGTCTACCGGCCGTCGTGATTCACCTCCACCCTGAACGGTGGAGCACTCTCACGCCACCCGGTAGCCGTCTCTCCTTGCCCCGTCGCGTCGACTAACCAGCAACCAGCTGTCCGGCACGTTGATGCGACACGTGCAAAACCTGCCCAATATCTTTCAGCGTCATCCCCTGCTCGCGCATCAGCCGAGCAGCTTCTCGCGATTTCGCTGCCGCCAACGTAGATGCATGTTCTGCTTCAGCACGGTACTTACTGGCCTCTTCCTGAACTTCACGGATCTGCTCCGGGACCCGGACGGTAATTTCCACCCGCACCTGATCCAGGTCTTGCCCGGTCAGAATCGAGATCAGTTCCTTGACCATCACCTCGGCCTCAGTCAGGTTCCGGGCCTGAGTACCCTGAGACAGACCCTCTACTTCCAGATGCCAATACCGCCCTGAGCGCTGAGCAGTTACTGCGTAGGTAGTCATTTCCACCACTTCTCTCCTAGCTTGGTCTCCGCGGCCTTATAGATGCTGACCGCTGTCAGCTCGTTGATATCTCGATGACGAGGAACCACGATCATCACACCGTCCAGATCGTAGATATCGTGGTTACCGCCGGAGCGCGAGAACTCGAAGGTGTACCCGGCCGACCTGGCCGCTTTGCGGAGCTTCTTCAAAATCTCTTGCTGCCTCGTCATAACAATATTCTACCCCGCCTAGAACCGCTCTGCAATAGGAGGTAGCGCATCGTTGGCACGATCGCTCGGCGTAGATACGCTGGGCTTCCCGTGGCTTCTCATTTTTGGGGTAACGTCCCGGTCCTAGCTTCGCCCAGCCGGCCTGGCACGCATCGATGATCTCCGGGGTCCATCCTGAAATCTCGTCTATATGAGCATCCGCCGGTGGCATCCCGCGCTTGATCAGACCCTGGACTGAGACGCTGCATCGTGCGGCGGCTTCCTTTATGCTCGGTCACCGTCTGCCGAAGCATGGCACCGCCCATGGCGGTGTATGTCGGAGCGGGCCTCCTCGATCGGTACGTGTACCGACTCCTTCGGAACGTCGGAGGCGTCTTTTTGGCCCCTGAAACCGCAGGGAAGAACCTCCGCCTAACCGGTAGCCGCGCCAACACAGACCGACAGAAAGCCGTGAGCCACAGATAAAAAGCCACAGCTACTGCGTACACACCCAAACAAGAAAAGGAGAAAACCATGTCAACGTCAGACATCGACGGAAAGCTCTCGCAAGGATGGGGAGGCAAGACACCCAACGGTTGCCACGTCAACGTCCTGCTCGCCCGGCGGGGATCGCCCACGGCGGCTGGAATCGCCCAGGTCTTTACATCGCCAACGTCCGGGTTCACGCCGATCTTGGCCTGCCTGGGGCCGGATCAGCCCTCCTATGTCACGGTTAATCCACCGACCGTGATTCTGAACAAGACCCCCGCGGTGACCGACCTCGAGCAATCGCTCGTTTCCGGAGCTGCCCAGGTCGGGATATCACAGGGAGTACTCGATGCGGTCGCCGAAGACCTGCTTGGGGCTGACCAGGAGACCGTGGTCCTGGTGTCCTTGTGGCTCGATCCGGAAGCCGCGGACGAAACCGAAGTGCGCCACTCAAGTCGCGAAGCGACTTTGTCCGCGCTCCGTGAGGCCATAGATGGACAAGGCCAAGAAGCTCGTCTTGGCCTTGTGGGCTCCCGTGAATCCGTGACCCACCCCTTCTATAATGGCGACTAATCGCCCGCACTGTGCCTACCCCGCGTGTTCTCGCATCAGCGGGGTAGACACAGCAGTTTAAAGGCGACGGACGGGCACGACCCGGTATCAAGGCAAATCCGCTGGCTGCCTCTCAACTGTCCACATGCCGGGACGATCCGAGATTCCAAACGTCAAGGATCTTCCGGTGTCCAGTAAGAGCAGACATCAGCAGTACAAGTGGTCGTTCTCTATACGACAAGCTTCAGACGCTGGGAGATATACCTGCCGAGGAGATCTGTAGACTCCCCCTAGGCAACATCAGAGGAGAAAACGTGAAGCCCAACGGCAAGGGTAATGCCGCAAACCTCTTGGCCTCCCTCGAGGCCGACCCCGTTATCGCTAGCATCAAAGACGAGAAGTCACTTTCCGCGGCCCTACGTTCCGAACGCGAAGTGTTCTTCATACTTTATGGAACACTCATCGACATCGCTGGAATCGTGGATCGGGTCAAAAACGCGGGCAAGCTGGCCCTGGTCAATATCGACTTCATAGAAGGAATCTCCTCGCACGACGAAGCCGTCCGTTGGTTCGCTTCTACGACAGACACCGATGGGATCCTGACCTCAAAACCAACAGTCGTACGCGCCGCTCGAAAAGCTGGACTGATCGGTATACAGCGATCGTTCCTCGTCGACTCGATCTCCTATCGTCAGCTGCCTCGCACGTTGAAACAGGGAGAGCCCGACTTCGTGGAAATCCTGCCGGGTTGTGTTCCTCGAGTCATCGAGTGGCTACGCGATGACTTTTCAACCCCGATCATTGCTGGCGGACTAGTCTGTGAAAGGCGGGAAGTCAACGCCGCGCTCGAAGCCGGCGCACTGGCCATCGCAACCTCGGACCAAAAAGTGTGGAAGATGTGAGGGACTCCAACGGCGCAGCTGGACATCTTTCCTCCTCGCCTGCTACGCTTGCATAAAATTTCATAAGCCAGGATCTTCCTGGCCGTCACGTTAGAGAACAAGAGATCAGTGGCGTCAGTCCGTTCGCGGAATGACTACGCCCCCTGGTCTCTTTTTTTGTACCTTCTCGTGGCTGCTGTCGCCATACAACACGCGCCCGACGGACGTATAGGTCTTCCACAAAGGAGTGGTCCCATGACTCAATCCAGCAGGATGATCAGCTTTGTCATCCTCGCCATGACGGGAGGTGTCATCTTCCAAGTCGCTTACCTGCGATTTCTGTTCCTCGAGGATGGTGCCAAGGCTTTCGAACTCACGCTTCAGCAATATGGATCCGTGACCTCTGTTTTCGGGACTGTAGCGGTCGTTATGTATTTCGTTGGGGGCTGGTTTGCTGACAAATTCTCGCCCAAAATGCTCATTGTCGTGGCCCTGCTGGGAACCGGTGTCCTGGACCTCTACGCCTCGACTGCACCCGGCTACTGGCCTGTACTAGTGGTTCATATTCTGTTCGCAGTACTCGGGACAGGCTTGTACTGGCCCGCCTTGGTCAAATCCGTCAGTCTTCTGGGTTCAGAGGGCCAACAAGGTCGGCTCTTTGGTTTTCTCGAGGGCATCCGTGGCCTGACCACCACAGTCATCGGACTGATCGGATCCGCGATCGTCGCCAAAGCCGTCGTTGCCAGCGCGGGAGTAGTTACTCTGATTCGCATATACGGGTTGCTGTGCCTAGTGCTCGCGGTATGCGTTTACCTGGTTGTCCGCCAGGGCAAGGACCAACTTGATAAGGCGGAACGCCAAGCGGTCACGCTGCGAGAACTACTCGCCGCGGCCACGAACAAATACACCTGGCTCATCGGTGGAACCGTCATGATGATGTATTGCTTCTACACCCTCATGGGCTACCTGACTCCTCTGTTGCAAGACGGGTTCGGTGTTGCGACGGGTCTCATCGGAGTGATCGGCGTCCTTCGCACATACGTCTTCCAATTTGTAGCCGGTCCGATCGGTGGAGTCCTCGTGGATAAAGTGTTCCGGTCCACTCCACGATTCTTGTTACTGACCTTTGTAGTTGTCGGTTTGACCGCCATCGGCTACATGGTCTTGCCGCAGCACAATAGTCTGGTATGGGTCGCGGTGGCTCTGATGATCGTCATGAGCTTGGCCGTATTCGCTGCTCGTGGTGTCTACTGGGCGTCGATCGGTGAGCTCGGCGTATCCGTCGAGCAACGCGGTGGCGTCATTGGCCTTGCCTCCGGACTCGCGTACCTGCCCGATGCTTTCTTGCCAGCTTTGGCCTCATGGTGGATCGGCGATGCATCCAACCATGTCCCTAGTCACGGCGGTTTCACCGCAATGTTCCTCGTACTCGTCGTTGCCGCAGCCGTAGGCGTATTGCTGTGTGTGCTCACATTGCGAACATATCACCGCGAGCTCACTTCCGGCATCTCGGCGCCCGCGTAAACAGTGCCCCGTACCAGCTGGGTAAACCAACCCTGACGAATATCTTGCGCTGTGCATTATCGAATACATACAAACCCGGCCCCTGCAATCCAAAGGACCTCACCATGGAAATAACTGATTTCTCCCTCGACCACTTTTCTCTTCAGGGAAAGGTCGCTCTCGTGACCGGAGGCAACTCCGGTCTGGGACAAGCTTTCTCCCTCGCACTGGCCAAAGCAGGAGCAGACATTTTCGTACCAAGCATCGTCGATGACGATGGCACGACCCGACACCTCATCGAGGAAACCGGGAAAAAATATGAGTTTTTCGAAATCGACATAACATCCAATAAAGCACCAGAGCAGATAATCTCTACCGCGATCGACCGTCTGGGCGGTCTGGATATCATTGTCAATTCAGCTGGAATCTCCAAGTTGGGAAACGTCGAGAACTTTGATCGCTCACAATGGGATCCGATGCTTGATATCAATCTGACGGCCCCCTTCGCCCTTTCCCACGCGGCCATCGAACATTTCACTGCACAGAAATCCGGCAAGATCATCAACATCGCCTCACTGTTCGCTTTTCTCGGCGGCCAGGGGTCCCCGGCCTACGCGGCAACTAAGCACGGAATCGTGGGGTTCACCAAGGCATACTGTGATGAACTTGCCGGATACGGCATTCAAGTTAACGCGATCGCACCCGGCTACTTCGCGACCGCCATCACCACCGCAACCCGGGCCGACCCCGAGGCCAGTCGTCGCGTTCTTGAGCACATTCCAGCAGGTCGGTGGGGTGAGGTTGCCGATCTGATGGGGACCGTCGTCTTCCTCGCGTCGCGAGCGTCCAATTACGTCAACGGCCACGTTCTGACCGTCGACGGCGGCTACCTCGTCCGCTGAATGTTCCAGACTAACACATCTATTCCCCACACCAAGAAAGGTCCACTAGATCATGATCGACTCGCGCTCTCCCCTCAGCCGTCAGGAAATTCTTGCTGAACTTGGCAATTGTCTCCCGTCCGAACGCATTGAAACGAACGAAACCGCTCTCAAAGAAGCCAGCATTGACCGGTTCAAGAAGTACCAATCTGTACACGAGATCTTCAATGCTCCGCTGCCGGTTGCCATCGCTTATGCGACCTCTACCGAGGACGTCGTCGCCATTCTTGAGCTGGCGGACAGGTACCTGATTAATATCGTACCCCGCAGTGGGCGCACTGGAACCGAAGGCGGCCTCGAAACCAGCGTTTCGGACACCATAGTCCTCGATATTTCCAGGATGAACCAGGTGCTTTCGGTGGATCCGGAAAACATGCAGGTTACGGTCGAAGCCGGTGTCCAACTCCAAACGCTTGAAGACCAACTCCGTGCGCAGGGGCTGACGACAGGACATTCGCCTCAGTCCAAACCTTTGGCTCAGTACGGCGGTCTGGTCGCAACTCGAAGCATCGGCCAGTTCTCAACCCTGTACGGAGCCATTGAAGACATGGTCATGGGCCTTGAAGCCGTATTCCCGGGTGGGCACACTGCCCGGATCAAGTCCGTTCCGCGTCGAGCCGCTGGCCCTGATATTCGCCACGTGCTGATCGGCAACGAGGGCGCGTTGGCAGTGATCACCGAAGTGACTCTCAAAGTATTCCGCTATTTTCCGGAAAACGATGAATTTCACGGAGCTCTCGTCGATGACATGCGCACCGGTGTGGCAATCCTGCGCGAAGTCATCACTAACGGCTTCCGGCCGTCTGTAGCCCGTTTGTACTCGCCAGAGGACGCCAACCAGCACTTCCCCCACTTCAGCGAAGGCAAATGCGTCGTCATATTCGTAGCTGAAGGCCCCAAGAGCATCGTCGAGGCAACCAGTACGGAGATTAGAAGAGTTCTGGGACAACACGTTCACCAAGACGTGGACCCAGACCTTATCGAGGATTGGTTCCAAAACCTCAACTGGGGCCCGGACAAGATCGAAGCCGAGAAGAAGGCGATGCTTGATAATCAGCACCTTGGATACACGACGGAAGTATCAGCCAGCTGGTCCCAGGTCACTGACCTTTACGATGCGGTAATCCGTCGCATCCGAACCGAGTACCCCTATGCCAAGGATTTAACCATGCTCGGTGGTCATTCCTCGCATAGCTACCAGACTGGTACCAACATGTACTTTGTCTACGACTACCACATCGATGCATCGCCCGAAGAGGAGATCGAAAAATACCACATTCCTCTCAACGCCATCATCGTTGAGGAAGCACTTCGCCATGGTGGATCGATCGTCCATCATCACGGCATCGGCAAATATCGTTCGCCATGGACCCAGCAAGAGCATGGAAGTGCGTACCAGATCCTTACGGCTATCAAAAACGCGTTCGACCCAAATGGTGTCATGAATTCGGGGACCATTATTCCCGTCGAGGGCGCTATTCAGGCAGCAGCAGCGCACCCTGACCAACAACTGGACCAGTGGGCATCAGAGAACCGAGGCCGCGAGGATTCAGCTTCATGACTTGCTACATAATGGGAATAGACAACGGTTCGCAGTCATCAAAAGTAACGATCTATGCCGAAGACGGCAGGCCTTGCGCGGAAGGTAGAGTGCCGCTTTCTGCGACCGATTCGCCTCGCCCGGGAACTGTTGAATACCCTGACGACGTTTTGTGGGATTCCATTGCAGAAGCCAGCCGGCGTGCCGTCGCTGGATTTGAAGGTGACCTGAAGGAGATCAAGGGAATCGGTCTGTGCACGATTCGCTTTTGTCGCGTTGTCCTGCAGGCCAACGGATCTCTTGCCCAGCCAGTTATGAGTTGGATGGACGAACGTGTCAGCCGTCCCTACCACCGAGAATCCAATGACGCCGCGTACGTCACCACCTCGTCGGGCTACATAACGCACCGCATGACTGGGAATTTTAAGGATACGTCGGCAAATTACCAGGGGATGTGGCCGATCGACACCGACACCTGGGACTGGACCGGCGACGAGTCGGAGTACGAGGCGACTGGTATCCCGCGAAACATGCTTTTTGAACTGGTTCAGCCGGGTGAGGAACTCGGCCGGCTGACGGAGGCTGCGGCAACGGCGATGAACCTTCCTTCAGGAATACCAGTCATCGCCACCGCCAACGACAAAGCGGTAGAAGCGCTGGGAGCCGGCCTCCGCGATCCATCAGATCTGGTGATTTCGACTGGTACGTATATTGCTTCGATGGCAGTCGGTACCGATAATGTCAAGAAGCCGGAGTCATTTTGGACGAATTTTGCTTCGGAACCTGGGCTTTATTTATATGAAAGCAATGGCATCCGCCGTGGCATGTGGACTGTAAGTTGGATGCGCGACTTATTGGGGCCTGAAGCCGCTCATACCGCGACTGCTCGTGGAGAATCCGTTGAGCAGATGCTGGGACGTGAAGCCGCAGCAGTCTCACCGGGGTCCGACGGGCTCTTGACGGTACTTGATTGGCTCGCCCCAGTGGATGAGCCTTACCGTAAGGGGTCGATGCTCGGTTTCGATGCACGGCACGGCCGAGGACACATGTTCCGATCAATTCTTGAAGGCATCGCAATGACCATGAAGCAGCGGGCAGACGAAATGTCCGAAGAACTCGATAGGGGGTTCCAGCGCATTGTCCTGACTGGCGGCGGGTCTTCTTCTGATTTACTGACCCAGATCATTGCGGATGTCTTCGGTCTACCGACTGTGCGCATGACTGGGGCGAGTGCCGCCAGCAGAGGCGCCGCGATCTGTGCCGTGGTCGGTACTGGACTCGCAAAATCATTTGATGCCGCGACAAAACAGCTCACAATCACCGCGGATGAAGTCCTTCCGAATCGAGATAACGCCCAGACATATCACGAGCTCGGTAGGGTGTATCGAGATATTCGTGCCGCAACGGATCCTCTGTACGACAGAACTTCCAACCTCTTCGGATGACGGCCTCATGCCAGTCGTTTTTGAGTGGGGTCCATATTTGGATAGCCGGTCGAATTTCACTCCGTTGGCGGTGTCTTCAAAGACTCGCTGGCACCCATCAGCCTGTAGGGTCCCGCGCTGGGTAGTCAGGGATTCCTGCTGTGCTTCCGTGGAGACACGGGCGTAGCCGACCTTCATCAGATCATCACCTGGTACTCGACTACCGCGACTGCGTAAAACCGGCCCACCTCATCGACATGGACCGTATGAGACATCGACGTGGCATGAACAGAAAAGGACTTACCATCCACAAAATCGCTGTACTCTTCTGCGACCTCCAACCGGTCCGTGTTGATCTCATACGCCAACTCCTCAGCAGCACCAGTAGGCGTGAGCGACGGACTCGTACTGACCGCCTGAGCTTTGGTCCCCACAACAGTCATTACGCTCGCCTTCTGCCAACTGCCTCAGGCACATACTTCTCAACCGCCATTGACTTCCTCCTCCCCATGAACGGGGAGGAGGAAGTCAATGTGCGGGTTCGGTCCATCATGCACCATAGGCAGGTCAGTCGCCGAGGTTCTCCATACATCGACTCAAACCCGCAAGAAGCATCTGACGTTGCCCCTCATCCAAACCACGGGCCATGCGTTCCTCAACCTCAGCAACAGCGACACCTGCCCGCTGGACCATCTCCTCACCCGCAGATGTCAGGCAGGTCGGACGAGATCTCCCACTTTCAACGGTCGAGGGCCGTCGAACCAGACCGCGCTTCTGGAGCCCACGCAGTACAAGATTCATGGACTGCCGGGACACAAAAGCATCTCGGGCCAGATCGGCGTTGGACAGGCCCGATTTCTGGGCAATGAGTTCAAGACACGCGTACTGCGAGACCGTCAGCCCCATAGGCCGCAGAACTTCATCCATGGAGACTCTCAGCAGTGCTTCAACTTGTTTCAGACGGTAACCAATGGCCTGATCCAGGGGGTTCGCGGAGGGATCTTGCTTCATGTCAATAGTCTGACATATGGTCAATGTCAGCACATTGACATATCAACTGAGGAGGATCCCCATGTCCGTCACCGGCCCTGACTTCGTAGCTTTGCAGGTCAACGACATAGAACAATCCGCGAAGTTCTACGAGAAGTATCTCGGCCTCAAACGCGCACCCCACAGCCCGGAAGGTGCTGCAGTCTTCGCCAGCGAACCCATTCCTTTTGCCGTGCGCGAGCCGCTTCCTGGGGTTGATCTCAGCGCAGCAAAACCACGACCGGGCATCGGCGTAGCTCTTTGGCTTCACGCCGAAGATTCCCAAGACGTCCACGACACGCTGTCGGAGGCAGGTATCCAGATCGTAGCGGCCCCGACCAATGGACCCTTCGGGCGCACCTTCAGCTTTAGTGACCCAGATGGCTATGTGATCACGGTCCACGACAAAGCCTGACCATACGATCCGCAACGAAGGGGCCCGTCAATCAGTCCGGGCCGCTTTATTGCTGCCCCCTGTAAGCCAGCGGGTTGGCCAGAAGATATTGCCCGATACTATCCACGCACGCCGGCTCGTTGGATGGCGCGGTATACCGTTGATCGAGCCACCCCGAACAACTCCGCGATCTCGGCCGTCGTATGCTCACCACCCCGATACAACGAGACCAGGTGTTTCTCTTGAGACACCGAGAGCTTCGGCTTCTTCCCCCGCAACCTGCCCTTAGCTTTAGCAACAGCCATCCCTTCGCGGGTGCGCATCCGAATTAGATCAGCTTCGAACTCCGCCACCATGCCCAGCACATTGAACAGCAACCGGACAATCGGATCCTCAGGATCATAAACACTGCCGCCAATATTCTGCGTCACGCCATTGGACGTCAGCTCAGCCGCGAGATCACGAAAATCCGGCAAGGACCATGCCAGCCTGTCCAGCTTGGTCACCACCAGGGTGGCTTCTGTCAGGCGGCTTGTTGGTGGTCTTCCAGCAACTGGTAAACGCGGCCGCGACTTAGCCCGAGCGATCGGGCGATGTCGGCTGCTGAGAGTCCGTAGTCTGTCCGTAGGCGTCGTACCGCCTCGCGGCGGATTTGGGCGGCCTGGGCCTTGACCTGTTGAGCTGAGGTTTCCAGCTCGACGGCTTCACCGAGCTGGTCCACGACGGCGGCCGGTGGTTGAACATCGATGTCGAGGGCGAAGCTGTCCTCATCGGCCCCCGTGGCTCCGGCGACCAGATCGCGGGCCATTTCATCGACCTCCGTCAATGATCGGGCCTGGGTCCGATAATCCACTCCGGGGACATCGACAATCCACCATTTGCCCTCGCGAGTGACGGATACGCTGTAGGTTTCGCGTGTCATGGTCTTACTCCTTTACTTCCAGGCATCCGGTACGTGCCCGATGGTCTTTTCAATATCGCGCAGGACTCCGGCGGAAATCTTGGTGTGCCTCGGCAGCGGAATCGACCTGGCTCCTGCTTTGACCCACCACGTGTGCCTCCCCTTATCTCGCCCGACCTGGTAGCCCTGCTGCTTGAGGAAATTCTCCACGTCGCGTCGTTTCGCATCCTTCATACATACAGTATACCCTAGCATATAATAGCATGTCTAGGGCGGGGTATGCATTTTAGAGTTGTGCGATGGTCAGTGCCGAGGACCGTTCCAGGCGTTCGCGGGCGCGGTTGTAGCGCTGGGTCGTGGCGGGGGATGCGTGGCCAAAGGAATCTTGCAGCCGATCCAAGGGCACTCCGGCATCGAGGGCGTGGGTCGCGTGGGAATGCCGGAAGACATGCGCAGAGATCCGGCCGTATCCGGCCTCGCGCCCGAGCCGGGCGATGACCCGTGCCGCACCCGAGCTGGTCCAGCCTCGTCCGGTCCGGGTCCGGAGGCGGTGTCTTCGAAGACTCGCTGGCATCCGTCGGCCTGTAGGGCCGCACGCTGGGCAGTCAAGGATTCCTGCATCACCAGGTCCGGGGATGGCGAGTCAAAGCCTCGCACTCTCTTCACAGGCCTTTATCAGGTGCACAAGCCTCGCAGCGGCCATAATGTTCACAACTACGTCACCGTCGTCCTGCCCCCCCCCAATCGGGTCTCACACCCTCAGGGCCCGTCCCGCATCAGGAGGTTGCCATGAGCATCATCGACCGAATCCGAAAATTCATCAGTAGCGAGAAGGGAGACCAGGCCATTCAGAAGGCCTCTGCGTATGCCTCCGCCAAGTCTGGAGGCCGATACGATCGATGGATTGATAAATTCATCGCAGCCCTCCGCAAGAAACTCCGATAGGCCCGGGCAGGAGCCCAGACCGTCGTGATTCATCTCCGCCCTGAAGGATGGGCCCCCTGGCACTCGGTGAAACCATGGGGCCGGACAAGCCACTCATGTCCGAGGTGGCTCATACTGGACTGGACGCTGACCTGTCCCCGGGCTGCTTCCAGCGATGCCGCTAGCCCGTGGCAAATCGTACCCGTCTCGGGACTGTATAAGCACGCATTGACTCTTAATGCCGGGGCAAGGACCCGGCCGATTTCGTCCGCCGCCCGGGCATAGACCAGGACCCAGACGTTAACTCGCCTCAGCTGTCGGTTCCGGAGATTGATTTGGGGCGTTGGGGATCCAGGACCGTGTGCGGGTCGAAGAACTCATTCAACGTCTGCGAAGTCCCCTCGATCGCGTGCTTCAACGAAATCCCGTCCACATTGATCCGAGCCTGACGCAGATACTTGCCCCCGGCCTGACCCCAGGCCGGGACCGAGGCATCCACATTGAAAAACGCGTTGAACCCCT
>NZ_NOIQ01000016.1 GCF_004136575.1 Rothia koreensis | reverse complement strand
TCATCGCCCCCCATCCACCCCCCCAACCCCGAATCGCCGGTCCGTCCGGAGCGTGACCACGAAACACCGAAACTGTCGGCCCGTCACCGCGCCGAAAAAGGTGGTACACGATATAATTGTGCGCGTGGGATGTCGCCCGGCGGCGTCGTCCCGTCCAGGCCCGATAAGGAACCAGGAAGGCCGAAACATGATTCTGACCAGGCGCTCTTTGCTACCGTGGTGCTATGTTTGACGCCACACGGCGGTCGAAAACAACCGCAGACATCGGTGCATTGAGCACTGCGCTGAGTATCCGGACCGACGGATCGCGGTGCATGTGATGCAGCCCTGGACGTACGTGATTGTTCTGGGCATCTGCCTTGCCCTGACGCTGCCACTCGAGTTCGTTTTCCGCCTGCGGGTTTATCGCAATCCGCTGAGATTGCTCATGGTCTTGGTGCCGGTGGTCCTGATCTTCTCCGTGTGGGACACCATCGCCGTCGGGCGCGACTACTGGACCTACGACCCCTTGCAGACCCTTGCGGTGGAGCTCCCGGGTGGGCTGCCCCTCGAGGAGGTCCTCTTCTTCGTGGCCATCCCGATTTGCGCCGTGCTGACTTACGAATCCGTGGAGCGCGTCATCGCTCTGGTGCGCAGAATACTGTCGCGGTCGGAGGGCGGGGACAAGGATGCCTGAATACACCATCGGGACGATCCTGACTATGATCGCGGTGATCGGCGTCGAACTCTTCTGGCTGAAAACCGGCATCTTCCGTTCGCTCAATTACTGGCTGGCCATGGCCGTGATGTTTGCATTCCAGATACCCATGGACGGTTTTCTCACCCGTTTGTCGAACCCGATCGTTCGGTACAACCCGGACCAGTTCCTCGGCATTCGCTGGCCCCTCGATATCCCGATCGAAGACTTCGGATTCGGGTTCGCGATGATGACGTTGACTCTGATGCTGTGGACCGCCTTGCGCCGATCACGGCGAGAACCCGGCCAGGAGTCGAAGCACGAGGGAGGTCCTCATGAGCCCACACATTCGTGACGACAAGGCGCGGAGAATCCCAGCGCCCGAGGGTGCTGAAAGGGTCGCCGAAGCACGCTCCGTCCTGGTGGTCGGGGGCGGGATCGCCGGCCTGTCCGCGGCGACCGGCCTCGCGGAACGCGGCGTCGACGTCACCGTGGTCGAGCCGGAACAGCAACTCGGCGGGCGGGTCCGGTCGTGGCGCGTCGATGGCGCGGCGGGCCCGGTGACGATGAGCCGTGGCTTCCACGCGTTCTTCCGCCAGTACTACAACCTTCGCGCGTTGTTGGGCCGGATCCCTTCGTCCGAACCTCTGCGCGCCGTGCCCGACTACCCGCTCAGGTCCTCCGACGGGCTCGCGGATTCCTTCGCCCGTATCCCTCGGACCCCGCCGTGGAGCTTCATCGGGTTCGTGCTCCAGAGCCCGAGTTTTCGCCTGCGTGACCTGCCCGGAGTCGATCTCGATACGGCCCTGTCCCTGCTCGACGTCGACTTCCCGGACACCTTTCGACGCCACGACGGACAGAGCGCCCAGGAATTCCTGGACCGTCTGGGCTTCCCGGAACGGGCCAGGCACTTGGCCCTCGAGGTCTTCGCCCGCAGCTTCTTCGCGAACCCGACCGACTTCTCTGCCGGCGAGATGCTCGCGATGTTCCACACCTATTTCCTGGGATCGTCCGAGGGCCTGTTGTTCGACACGGCGTCCGACGACTTCGATACCGCCCTGTGGAAGCCCCTCGGGGACTATCTTTCCGGGCTGGGCGTGCGGCGTCTGCGAACGCGAGTCGAATCGTTGGCCATGAAGTCCGGGGGCGCGACGGCCCGCATGGAGGACGGTACGGCTCACGAGTACGACGCCGTCGTGCTGGCCGCAGGACCGGGGGAGACCCGGCGTCTGGGGTCGGAGGCGACGGGGGTGGACGATTCCCCGTGGACCGAACGCATGTCCTCGATCCGGCAGGCGCCGCCCTTCGCGGTCTGGAGGCTGTGGATGGACCGAAAGGTCAACGCGTCGCGCCCTGCTTTCCTCGGTACCGCGGGATTCGGCCCGCTCGACAACGTCAGTGTGCTCGAGCGGTTCGAGGAAGGTGCCGCTCGGTGGAGCGAGTCGCACGGTGGCAGCGTCGTCGAACTCCACGCGTATGCCCTCGACGAGCCCGTGAACAGGGAATCGCTCCAGCGTCGTCTGCGTGACGAACTCGCGAGGGTCTACCCGGAAACCCGACTCTCGGGAGTCCTCGAAGACCACTTGCTGATCGAACGGGACTGCCCTCTCGTCGGGCTGGAACCGTGGGACGAGAGACCGAGCGTGACCACACCGCATCCCGGCTTGGTGCTCGCGGGCGACACGATCCGGTGCGAATACCCCGTGGCGTTGATGGAACGTGCCGCGACCACGGGGTGGCAGGCCGCGAACGAGCTCCTGCGCCAATGGTCCGTGCGCGGCCACGAGCTCAGGACGCCGCCGCTGACGTCCCGACATGCCTACCCGAGAGCCCTCCGTACCCTGTTGGGGGCAGGGGAGCGATGGCGCCATCCCACGCGGGCCGGCAGGGTCCACCATCGCTGAGGACCTTGCACCGGAACCGGCACGGTCCACGTCTCATCCAGACGCCGACCGGCCACCACGAACCACGAACCACGAACCACACGGAGCACCAATGAGCGCAGTATCACCGACCACCGGACCGCCCGAGGCGCACAGAAGCGGCATACCCGTGACCGATGGCGACGTCGAAGCCATTGACCAGCGACTCAAGGAAGTTCTCGCGGCCACCGCGCACCGCTTGCCGACCATGACTCGGCCCCTCGTCGATCTCTTCGACGGTCTGGAAGCGATGGCCCTCGACGGCAAGAAGGTGCGTCCGCTGTTGCTGATGAGGACCTTCCGCGACCTGGGCGGAGTCGACGTGGCCTCGGCGGTCGAGGCCGCGTGCGCTTCCGAGCTGCTGCATCTCGCGCTGCTCGCGCACGACGACGTCATCGACGGCGACCTGTACCGGCGCGGCGCCCCGAACATCTACGGCCGCTTCCACACGGATGCGTTGGACCGCGGCGGCACGCCCCAGCAGGCGGAGACCTGGGGGAAGGCCTCGGCGATTCTTGCAGGTGACATCCTGTTGTCGGCAGCACAAGGCCTCCTGGCCCGATTGGACGTTCCGGAGGACCGGCGCCGGGCCGTGCTGGACATTTACGACGAAGCGATCCTGCGCAGCGCCTCGGGTGAGCACACCGACGTCTGGTTGACCCTCGACGCCAAGGAGAACACCACCTCCACGATCCTGGAGATGATGAAGGACAAGACGGCCGCCTACTCCTTCGAGCTGCCGGTTCGCATCGGCGCGGTCCTGGCGGGCGCGGAGAGCGAACTCGCCGCGTCCCTCGCGCATATAGGAGGCGATCTGGGCGCGATCTACCAGTTGCGCGATGACCTACTCGGCGTGTTCGGTGACGAATCGCGGACGGGGAAGTCCGTGGTCTCGGACCTGCGGGAAGGCAAGCAGACCCTCCTCGTGGCCTATGCCCGGAGCCATGCGGGCTGGAGCGACGTCGAAGAATACTTCGGCGATCCGGGGCTGCGGCCCGAAGACGCCGAGCGGATCCGTGCGGTGCTGAACTCTTCGGGGGCGCGTGACCGCGTCGAAAAACTCATCGAGGACTCCGGCCGCTCGCTGGAGGTACGACTGGCCGACTCCGGCCTGCCCGGCTGTCTTCGCGAGACCCTCACCGGGATGATTCGATACAGCGCATCGAGGATTTCATGACACGCGAGGAGGACGACGCCGCCCGCGCCGACGCCGCCCGCGCCGACGGCTCCGACCGTGAAGAGACCGGCCCCGACCAGCGGTGGGCGCAGCCCGCGGACGAGCCCCGGTGCCCAGTCCATGGGATACGGCGGGAGAAGCACCGCGTGGTCGTCGGGTCGTACGAGGCGGCACGGCGGTTCCTCCGGCTGGGCCGGGCGTCGACCCAGGCGGGGTTCACCGCCGAGCGGATCCCGGACCGGTTGTTCCGGCGTCGTCCTCTGCTGATATCGGACGGGGAACTGCATGACCGGCAGCGCCGAGAGCTCGCGAGGTTCTTCGCACCGTCGACCATCGACTCGGAGTACACGGCGACCATCGATGCCCGGGCGGAAGAGCTCGCGAAGGGCCTGTCCGAGCGCGGGCGAATCCGGCTCGACGAGGAGAGCCTTCTGTTCTCGGTCGACATCGCGGCCCGAATTGTAGGTCTGACGGCTTCTTCGACCCGGGGGTTGGCTCGGCGGCTCGAATTGTTCTTTGACCAGCCACACGCCGACTATTCACGGCCCGACCTCGGTCGCAGTCGGACGGACTGGGCCCTGGCCGCGTTCCGTGGGCTCCGCGCCGTGGCAGCACTCTACGTGTGCGACGTTGCCCCGGCCATGCGGAAACATCGGCGGGACCCCGAATCCGACGTCATGGGATACCTCATGGACTCGGGCGCCAGCCGCGTGGACATTCTGGTCGAATGCATGACCTACGGGACCGCGGGCATGGTCACCACGCGCGAATTCATGGGCATGGCATGTTGGCGTCTGATGCGGGACCCTGAGCTGTGCAGCCGGTACCGCGCCGCGGAACGACCGGACCGTGAGGGCATCCTTCGCGAGATCATCCGCCTGGAACCGGTGGTCGGTCATGTGTACCGACGCGTGGGGGACGCGGAGGCGAACTCCTCGGAATTTGAGCCTGGGGACCTGATCGACGTCGACGTCCGAGCGGTCAATACGGACCCTGAGCTCACCGGTACATGCCCGATGCGGCTGGACCCGGACAGAAAAGCTGGTCGCGCCCGGGCTGCGGGACTGAGCTTCGGTGCCGGCCCGCACAAGTGCCCCGGGGAGAACCTCGCGATCCGGGAAACCGATGCCCTGCTGACGCGGCTTCTGGCCTTGAACCCGCGAATCGTGAGCGAGCCCGAGATCGAGTGGGACTCGGTCATCGCCGGGTATCGGCTCCGGGGATTCGTGCTCGACGTCGACGGGACGGGTCCTCCGCCGAAGAGCAGCTAGGCCGCAGGTCCGCCCGCGGAATCGTCCTTGGCGGCCGCCTCGCGCTTCTGTGCCTTCTTGCGTTCCCTCATGACCTCGAGCCCAATCGGTATCACCGAGACCAGGACCAGGACGACGACGATCAGATCCACGTTCTCGCGGATCCAGGTCACGTTGCCCAGCCAGACCCCGGCAAAGGTCAGGAGGATGCACCACAGCAGCGCCCCGAAAATATTCCACTTCGCGAAGTCGGCATACCGGTACTTGGCGATGCCGGCCGTCAGGGGGACGTAGGTGCGCACGATCGGCACAAAGCGGGCGAGAACCAGTGCTTTGCCGCCGTACTTGTTGAAGAAGGTGTGGGCGCGATCGAGATTCGCGTAGTTGAGCACGCGCCCGTGCTCAGAAAACAGTTTGCGACCGAAATAGTGGCCGAGCATGTACCCGACTTGGTCACCCAGCACGGCCGCGACGCTCACGCAGATCAGCAGAACCCAGAGGTTCAGCCCGAGCTGATGGTGGAGAAGGCCGGTGGTGAAGAGCAGGGAGTCCCCCGGCAGGAAAGGGAAGAGGACCCCCGACTCGATGAAAACGATCAACGATACGAGCCCCAGAACCCAGGGGCCCGCGTGTGCCAGAACCTCCTCCAGGTCGAATCCCAGGAGCCCGAGGCTCGGGGTCGGCAGCGCACTCAGCGTCGTGAGGTGCTGGGGCATCTGGAGGCCGAGGTCCGCAATGGCTGACATGAAGCTACCTTGTATCGATGGGAAGGGGAACGCCCTGAATATTCTACTGCAGAGAACCTGGGTGCCGGCTGTGGGCGAGGACCGAAAAGCCGGTGATCCCGGGTTGTCCACAGGCCCCAGGTGCGGAGCCACCCGACCTGCCAGACTGGACTCATGACCGTTGCCGATCCTGCCTCAGACTTCCGAGACCGTGCCCTCCACCACCTGCGCGCCCTGACGGGCAACCCGGACGCCGATTTCCACGCCGGGCAGTTCGAATCGATCCGAGCCCTCGTCGAGGACAGGGCCCGAGCGCTGGTCGTCCAGAGGACGGGGTGGGGCAAATCCGCCGTCTACTTCATCTCTTCGTTGCTCATGCGGGAGCTCGGGGGCGGGCCGGCCCTGATTATCTCGCCGTTGCTGGCCCTGATGCGGGACCAGGTTGCCGCCGCCGAGCGTGCCGGGGTCCGGGCCGCCGCCGTGAATTCGGCCAACGCGACCGAGTGGAACGAGATCCGCGAGAGCATCCGCGCCGGTGAGCTCGACGTTCTTCTGATCAGTCCCGAACGGCTGAACAACCCGCGATTCCGTGACGAATGGATGCCCACGCTCATGAGCACCTGTTCGCTCGTGGTCATCGACGAGGCCCACTGCATCTCCGACTGGGGCCATGACTTCCGTCCGGACTACCGGCGCATCAAGGACATCATCGGGCGGTTGCCGGGCGGGGTGCCTGTTCTCGCGACTACGGCCACAGCCAACGAACGGGTGGTCACAGACGTCCAGGAACAACTGGGGGTCCGTAGCGAGCCGGCGTCGGACGTCGAGGGTGCGGGAGACGTGTTCACCCTCCGGGGGCCGCTCGCGAGGGACAGCCTCCGCTTGGGGGTCCTGGAATTGCGCGACAATGCATCCCGGATCGCTTGGCTGATCGAACATCTGAAGGACCTTCCGGGCAGCGGGATCGTCTATGCCCTGACGGTTTCTGCGGCCGAGGACACCGCACGGATCCTGACCGAGTCCGGGTACAGCGTCCGGCCCTACACGGGGCGGACCGACCCCGCCGACCGTGAGTCGGCCGAGGACGATCTCAAGAACAACCGCGTCAAGGCGTTGATCGCCACCAGTGCGCTGGGGATGGGCTTCGACAAACCGGATTTGAGGTTCGTGGTCCACTTGGGGGCGCCGTCGTCACCCGTGGCGTACTACCAGCAGGTCGGCCGTGCCGGACGCGCCACCGACAGCGCCGACGTCCTGCTCCTGCCCGGTCGGGAGGACGCCGAGATCTGGAAGTACTTTGCGACCGCCTCCATGCCTACCCGTGAGAACGCCGAGGCCGTGCTCGACACGCTCGCTCGGTCGTCGACCGCAATGTCGGTTGCGGCGCTCGAATCCGCGGTCAATATCAAGCGCACGTCCTTGGAGCTTCTCCTCAAGGTCCTGGCGGTCGAGGACGCCGTGGAACGCACTCAGGGCGGCTGGGCGGCCACGGGCAATCCGTGGACCTACGACGCCGAACGGTACGAGCGCATCGCAGAGGCCAGACGACGGGAACAAACGGCGATGCTGGACTACGAAGCAGGACAGATGTGCCGCATGCAGTTCCTGGCGGATCAGCTCGATGACCGAACGGCTCGCCCGTGTGGTCGCTGCGACGTGTGTGCGGGGCCCTGGTACCCGCAGGACGTCGACGACGAGGCCTCGCGCAGGGCCAAACACGGACTGGTCCGTGTGGGAGTCCCGATCGAGCCCAGGGCCCAGTGGCCGAGCGGGTTGCCCAAACTCGGTATCGAGATGAAGGGCAAGATCCCCGCAGAGGAACGCTTCGAGCGAGGAAGGGTCCTGGCCCGGCTCACCGACCTCGGGTGGGGCAACAGGCTCCGGGAGGTCTTCGTGAACGACGACGCCGGCGCGCCGATCGATCGCGAGGTTCCCTCGGATCTCGGCAAAGCGTGCATCGCGGTTCTGGCCGAATGGGACTGGTCGGAACGGCCCGTCGGAGTGGTGTCCATACCGTCAGCCGGCCGCCCTCTGCTGACACGATCTCTGGCGCAAGGGCTGGCCTCGGCCGGCAAACTGCCGTATTGGGGCGAACTCGAGGTCTCACCGGACGCTCCGGCCGGCGTCGGCCAGCGTGGGGGAAACAGTGCGTTCGCCGTCGCTGGCGTCTGGGGAAGATTTCGGGTGGGGGATGAGCTGGCCGAACGAATCGGTCACGCCAAGGGGCCGGTCCTGCTGGTCGACGATCTCGTCGATTCCCGGTGGACCATGACGCTCGCCGCCAGGGAGCTGCGTCTGGCCGGGGCAGGCGGCGTGCTTCCCTTCGCGTTGGCCCTTCAGGGGTGAGAAGTCCTGCTCTTGGTCCTGGCCGTGGCCGTGGCGTTCCACGGGTCCTCGGGCCACGGATGCTTGACGTAGCGGCCCCGGTTTTCGGCGCGCACTTGCGGATACACGTTCTCCCAGAAGTTCGCGAGATCCTGCGTGACCGCGAGCGGCCGGCGCGCCGGCGACAGCAGGTGCAGGGTCACGGGCACTCGGCCGTCGCACACGGTCGGTCCGGTCGACCAGCCGAAGCATTCTTGTAATTTCACGGCGAGCACGGGTGGAGTCACCTGGTTCTCGTGGTCTTCGGCGGCGGGCCACTCCAGGCGGACGGCCGAGCCGCTGGGCACCCGGATGCGTTCGGGTGCGATCTCGTCGAAACGGGAGGCCTCGGGCCAGGGCAGGAGCCTTCTCAGCGCCGAGGTCGTATCCACGCGTCGCGGCGATGCCCCCTGGGCGATGGCTTCCAGCTCGGGCCCCAACCATGTCTCCGCCGTGCGAGTGAGCTCGCCCCATCGGACATCCGGCCAGGGATCTCCGAAGACGGCCCGCACCAGACCCAGGCGGGCGCGGAGAACCTCGAAGGACTCGGCGGGTCGAAGGACGTCACGGAGACCGACGTCGGCCAGAGCGCTGGCCACGGCGCGGCGACCTGCCTCGGCCGACGGACGGCAGGGGGCAGCACTGAGCTCGATCGCGCCGAGGCTCCGTACCCGGCGTGCACTGACCTTGCCGTCGCCGTGGAACGGGTCGAAGGTCGCGACCTCTTCCTCACGCAGCATTTCGGCGCCCGCAAGCTGGGCGGTGTCGGCGTCCAGAACCGCGGCGGTCCGGATCAGCGGTGTCCCCTGAACCAAACCGGCCTCGGCCACGGCAAGCCATGGTTGGCCTGACAAGCCCGAGTCCCTGGGCAACGACGCACCCGTGCCGGAGGCCATCAGGTAGTCGGAGCTCCCCGAGCCTCTGACCCGGGCGATTCCGTCGGGGAAAGCGAGTGCGGTGACGAGGGCGGCGTCCTGCTCCGTGGCAGGCGGCGACGTCGAGGGCGTGCCCACCTCATGTTCCAGGCGCCGGACCTCGTGCTTCCACCGGTCGTCGCCCGAACGTCGCAACTGGCGGATCAGTGCCCAGACGTCTGCCCCCGGGGCGCGCTGGTCGGATTCCAGCGCCGCGACCGTCTCCGCGGCCGCGCGCGTGCCGACCAGATCGGCACCATCGAACAGGGCCCGGGCCAGCCTGGGATCGGCGGGCACCGTTGCAAGGCGTTGTCCCAGCGGAGTGGCCCGTTCCCCGTCGTCGATCGCTCCGAGAGCCGTCAAGGTCTTCCGGGCGCTGGCGTGAGCGCGTTCCGGCAACCGGGTGGGGAGCCGGAGCCCTTCCCCGCCCGGTGCACCCCAACAGGCGAGGTCGAGAACCGCGCTCGTCAGGTCGCTGGTCTCGATTTCTGGCGGTGTGACGGCGGGCCGGGCGGCGTAGTCCGACGGCGACATGCACCGAACGACCTCGCCCGGGGCCTCTCGGGCCGCGCGCCCGGCCCGCTGGACCATGGCCGCCTTGGACGCACCCACGGTCACGAGGCCGCTCATTCCACGCATGGCATCCACCCGCTGCTGTCGGTCCAGACCGGCGTCGACGACCAGGCGAACCCCCGGGACGGTGAGCGCGGACTCCGCGACGTTGGTCGCGAGGATGATGCGCTGCCGGCCGGTCGTGGAACCTCGCAGGACCCGATCCTGTTCGCGCGGGGGAGTCCGCCCCATCAGGGTCAAGACCTCCGCTTCGTCACGGATCAAGCGTCTCGTCTCTCCGGCGACGCGTTCGATCTCCCGGGCGCCGGGGAGGAATACGAGGACGTCACCGTCGGTCGTGGCCCGGTGCTCGGTGATCGTTGTCGCCACGTGGTGCAGGAAAGCAGGGGTGACCCCA
Organism: Rothia koreensis; assembly: GCF_004136575.1. GTDB lineage: Bacteria > Actinomycetota > Actinomycetes > Actinomycetales > Micrococcaceae > Rothia > Rothia koreensis. Next base: position 44,468 of record NZ_NOIQ01000016.1, on the reverse strand, counting down.
CGCGCATCCAGAGCAGCGGCCTGCGGCGCGGCCCACGTCTCGGACAAGTCGAACGAGGCGCTGGAAGCGCTGGCCACCGCGGCCGGTCGGGCGTCGTCGCCCAACAGTTCCGCCCACCTGTGCGCGTCCAGGGTCGCGGACATGACGACCAAGGACAGGTCATCGCGCAACTCCGCGAGTTGCCGGAGCATCCCGAAAGCCAGATCGGAGTCGAGGTGCCGTTCGTGGACCTCGTCGAGAATGACGCCCGCGGTATCGGCGAGCTCGGGGTCACGGATCAGGCGCTGAAGGAGGACCCCCGTGGTCACGAACTCGATGAGCGTCTCGGCGGATACCTTGTGTTCTCCCCTGACCGTGAATCCGACGAGACCTCCGACTCGCTCTCCCGAGAGCGCCGACAGGCGATGGGCCGCCGAGCGTGCGGCAATGCGTCGCGGCTGGGTCACCACGATGCGGCGCGGCCGCTCGACGGTGCCCCCGAGGTGCGGCTCATTGGTGCTCTCGTTGGGGCGGCGGGCGGCGTGCTGTGAGATCCAGTTCGCGAGGAAGGGAGGGACGAGCGTCGTCTTGCCCGTGCCGGGTGGGGCCTCGACGACAGCGCGAAGGGCTGCGGCGTCGTCGCCCGCCGCCGCCAGGCGAGGAAGGAGTTCCGCAGCGGGCAGGGAACGGCCCATGGAGTCGACGTCGAAAACAGTCATCGTTTCAGCCTGTCAGCTGTGCACACCGCGGTTCGTGCAGGAGGCTCAGCCGGGGAGATTCTCGAACAGGGCCTTCGCGGTCACGAGATCCTGCCAGCCCATCCCCACGGTTTTGAAGAGGGCCGGGCGGGACGGATCGCGCTTGCCGTCGAGGACGAGGGATGAGAGACCGACGAGGTCCTCGCGGCGGAGCAGGTGTCGTTGGACGGCGATCACGGCGTCGCCGGCTTCCCGCAGGGCCGTATCCACGTCCTCCACGTAGAAGGCTGCGCGACGGGCCAGGGCGTCGTCGGTTTCCCGGGCGTCCGGTGAGTGCGAACCCATGGCGACGACGACGGCACCGTTCTGCACCTTGTCGCCGTCGAAGAGCGGTTCCTGGGAGCTGGTGCAACAGGCAATGATGTCTGCGTTCTCGACGTCGTCGGCCTCGCCCGCTTTTGCATTGAAGCCTTCCGAGATCAGCGTTTCCACCAACCGTGCGGTCTTGTTGGAACTCCGGCCGACGATCCGCACGCTCGAGATCTCGCGGACCGCAGCGGCCGCCCTGACGTGGTACTCGGCCTGCGGGCCGGTCCCGAAGACCACGAGGCGGCTCGCGTCGGGCGCAGCGAGCATCTCGATGCCCAAGGCGGAGACGGCCGGGGTGCGGATGGCCGTCAGGGCCGGTCCGTCGATCACGGCCAGAGGGCTGAGGGTGTCCGCGTCGAAGAGGAAGTAGCTGCCCTGGATCAGGGGTGCGCCTTTGCGAGGGTTGTCCGGTCCCAAGGTCAAAATCTTGATGCCCGCGTAGTCACCGAACTCGCTCGGCATCATGAGGAATTCGCCGTGCTCGACCGCGGCCGAGGCCCGGGGGTGGGCGAGGGCGGGGTCGTAGCCTTGGAGCAACGCCTGTTTCAGAGCATCCACTGCGGCTCTCATCGGCAGGTGGGCCAGGACCTGCTCTGCATTGATGTTTCTGACTTCGGGCGATGCCAACTCGGACATTGATCCTCCACGGCTCACGCTGGTGCGCGGGCCCATTAGCGCGTCTGACTGCACACGCGAGTCTACCGGCCTTCGAGATGTCCTGCTCGTCACTCATTCCTCGCTCGCGCCGGTCGCCGACAGACGACGCCGATAGAGGGCGCAGCCGGCAAGAGTCAGCCCGAGCATGGCCGCGCACACGGCCGCCGCTCGGGGCACGACGGCCTTGTTCGCGGCGGTCTGGGGGTGCGGGGCGGCTCGCGGGGACGGTTCCGCGCGGGACGACCCGTCGGAGCCCCGAACCGGGCCCTGGGCGACGGGTGAAATGCCGGTCGGCAACGGCGTCGGTTCGGTCATCGCAGCGGGTTGCGGACCGACGATTTCGTGATTGTGGTTCGATCCGTCCCCGGGAGCACCACCATGACCCGTGCCCGAGGCAGGGGGTGGCGCCGAGGGCGACGGTGAGACCTTCGACGGCGTCGTGGCGGGCGTTGCGACAGGGGCCGGGCCGCCGGGAGCTGGCGAACTGGGGGCTGAGGATGGGGTCGAGGAGCTGGGTGCCGAGGAGCTGGAAGACTGGGAACCGGATGACGGCGAGTCGGAAGCTGGTGAGCTGCGGACGGAATCGGCGGCCGCGGTCGGGGTCTCTGCGCGCGGCGCGGTCGCCGAGGGGTGAGCCCTGGGTCGTGATGGGGGCGTCGCGCCGTGGCCGCTGGGCGCGGGGGACTGCTTCTCCGCGTGGCTGGTCGCGCAGGCGTTGATGGCTTGGTCTCCGACGGCGAACGTCAGACGGTGCTTGCCGGATGTCAGCTTCCCGCCACGTGGCGTTTCCGCGGTGAACTGGAGGTCGAAAGCATAGGTTCCGGGCTCGGTGAATGCCCAGCGGACCGGGGTTCGTGACGGCCCCGTGGAAGCGATCGACCATTTCCCACGGGTCGAGTCCACGAGCACGTTCGGAGGATTGTTCACCTGTTGGGTATGGACGCCGAACCTCGAGCCTTGCGGCATCGATACCGGGACCAATGAGAAGTGGCCTCCCTCTTGGGAGAGCTCGGAATAGTCCACATCGGACGTGTCGAGGGTGAGACTGACCAGGTCCTGGTCGGGTTCCTGCGGCAGTTCGTAGAATTTCTCGCCCTCCGTTCCCAGGAACTCGGTCTCCGAGGACATGAGCGGGCCGGTGCGCTCGCGGCGTGCGCGGTCAGGGACTCCGAGACACACGTCCTCGGGCCGGAAGACCTCCCGGTCCAATGCGGCGTCGTGGGGCGAATCGCTGTGTCGCAGGGAGAGCTCGGCCGCGTCATTGCGAAGACTCGCGCGCACGTCGACGGAGCCGCGAAGTATCTGCTGTCTGGTGGGTGCTGTCCCATCCCGTACGGCTTTGTCCTGACCGGTCTCCGTCCTGACTTGGGCCGAAGACGGAAGCGTGCCCGGTCCGAGAACGAGCCCCAGGGCCAGCACCAGGCTCAGTGCCGCCGTACACACTCCGGTGCGCTTTCCTGAGGCACGACGTCGCTGTCCGGGTCGGTGGACCGGGTGGGAGATCGGCGTCATGGGGTCCTTTCCGGTGGTTCCGAGTGCTCGGCTTGATGGGATGCACATCCGAGCACAGCTACATTTGAGAATGATAGTCAGTTAAGATTTACTGCTGAGTAGCCCCGGTATCGCGCCGATCGGCACCCCACTCGCACCTCCCATGAGAAGGAAGAAGCATGACCTGTCAGAACAGGCGTTCTGCTCGAGCGCCGAAGTCCCTGTCCCTCGCTCTCGCGGCGGGTGTCCTCGGGCTGGCCGTGGCCGGATCCTCGTTCGTTGTTCCTGCTCAGGCCGACGACGCGAGCCAGGGCGCCCCATGCGTATCGGGTCCCGCGGCGACCGCATCGGCCGAGGTCGTCGATGACGGACACTTCGACTTCGGTGCTCGGCTCAAGGGCGATGCCTTGGATGCGGTGGTCAAGGACGACCGATCCTCACCCGGCTCGTGGAAGAGCAATGAGAGCCTGATCTTCGCCCTGAGCGACGCGTCCGCCAAGCAGAAGATGCCGGCGGGCATGGAAAAGATCGCCCCGGCGGGTTCCGACGTGTTCATGATCGGGGCCACCCAGGTTGCCGGCGTTCCCTGGCTCGGGTGGAACACCCAGGACCAGGGTCTGGCCGAGCACGCCGATGGGGACGTGACCATGACCCTGGACTCGTTCGACGGGCCCGGTGACATGAGCGTATTCCTGTCCGGAAATTTCGGTTCGCCCGGTACCGATGTCTTCTCCACCAAGGGCCAGAAGTCCTACCGCGTGCCCCTCCATACACACCAGCACGGCAACTGGGTCTTTACGCAGCCCGGTCATTACACGGCCACGGTCTCGTATTCGGTGAACCTCAAGGACGGTCGGCAGGTGAAGGCCACGGGCATGTTGCGGTTCGCCGTCGGTGATCAGGCAGTCGAGGAAGCCAGGGCCAACCCCGGAACCGTCGCTTCCGCCACGCAGAATTGTGAGGACACCGGGGGAGTAAGCGCCGAACACGGCGGTCCTGCCGGCTCCGGTCCAGGGCACCAGGCCGCCCAGCACGGGGCCGGGGACCAGTCGCAGGGCACGACGGCTGACGGCGTCGCCACGGGAGGCGGATCGAAGGGTGCGGCTGGAGGTCATGCCGACGCCGCCGGGCAGAACCCTGGGCAGCTGGCCGAAACAGGTCCGCGCGAGGACGCGATGATCGTCTGTGCCCTGTTCGGAATCACGTTCACCGTGTGCGGTGCCCTCGTGGTCCGAACGATCCGTCGTGCCCGCCGCTCCGTGTGAAGCGCAGGAGCGCACTGAAGGCCTTCGGCGCCCTCGGGTTGCTCGCGACGACGAGTTGCTCCGGCGGCGCCCGTGGGTCCGCGGCACATGTGCGGCGCTCCGAGTCGGGACGCGTCAACGTCGTCGTCACGACGCCGATCCTCGCCGATGTGGCACGTCGCGTCGGGGGTGACCACGTATCCGTCACGTCCTTGGTTCCCTCGGGCGCGGATCCTCACTCCCACGAACCGAGCCTGCGGAATATTCGCGATCTGGCGTACGCGGATCTCGCTTTCACCAACGGAATGTTGCTCGAACAGCAAAAACTGCTGCGGACCGTGAGCGCGAATCTTCCGGACGGGGCAGGCGCTCCCATCCCGGTCGCCGAGAACATCGAGAAGTATGGCGGGGTGCTCCGGCCGATGACCGAAGACTTGTCGCTGGACACCGTGTGGCTCGGAATGCGCGTCGAAGGAAGCGTGGGCGACCAGGACGGATTCGTGACGCTCGAAACCACCGCGATCACGGGACCGGGCAGAACGGCCGCTTTCGTCACCGAAACCTTCGGCCGCGTGACGCGAGTCGCCGACTCCGCGGCCGAGGGCGCCCGACGTGGCGGCGGCACACATGGGAGTTGTGGCTCGGCGAAAGTCTTCGCAGAGGGAGAGCCCACTGTCGGGCAGCTCGGCGCGATGGAGTTGCCACAACAGGCCCATACGCACCTGTCCTGGGCTTTCACGGAGCCCGGACGCTACTCCATGGAGCTGCGGGCGGTCTTCCGCGGCGAGACGATCGCGACCGGCGTCGTGCACTTTGCGGTCGGCATTGACGCCAATCGGGCCGCCTTGGCTCTGGGACCGGATGCGCAGGTTCTGGACGGCGGACACGCGGACATCACGGCCGACGTCGCCCGGCGCGTCATCGTGCTCCGGGCGGATGCGGAGAACGGGCCTCGGGAGTACGACCCCGCGTCGACGGTCGTCGTCGTGCCGGCCAAAGCGCTCCAAGAGCTCCCGGGAGGCAGTCAGTACAGGTTTCTGGGGCGACCCGGAGACCAGATGTATCTCCTGGCCCAGGCCGTATTGGGCAAACACGTCCACGGAGACATTGACCCCCACTTCTGGCACGCCGTCCCCAACGTCAAGGCAGCCGCGCAGGTGATGCGTGACCACATGGCGAAGGTATTTTCCGAGTACGCTTCCGCGTTCCAAGCGAACGCCCATGACTACTCGGAGCGCCTGGACCGGCTCGAGCAGGAGCTGCGCGCAGCGTACGGCTCGCTCCCGAAATCCAGGCGCGGTCTCATTACCGCTCACGACGGCTACGGCTACCTGGCCGAACACTACGGTCTCAAGGTCGAAGGCTTCGTCGCCCCCGTCCCCGGGACCGAGCCGGGTCTCCAACAGCGGCAACGGCTCGCGCGGGCCATCCGGGATCTGCACATCCCGGCGGTCTTCGTGGACAAGGGGACGACAGGCCGCGGCAATGTTCTGCAACAGGTTGCTGACGACGCCGGCGTGCGCGTCGCGCAGCTCTATTCCGACACCTTGGACGCCGAGGCCCCGAACTACGAGGACATGATGCGCCACAACGCCCGCACGATCACGGATCACCTCCGGGAATAGCTTCCCGATCGACCGAACCCGACCCACCATGCACTGCACCCAGAGGAATACAGTGACTTTTCGAAACCAGCACATCCGCATCCTTCCCTCCTTTGCCCTGGCCCTTGCCCTGACCCTCGGTGGCCCATCCTCGGCGTTCGCCGAACCGCCGTCGTCGACCGGACCGACGGGGCCGGCCGAGAAGACCGTCGAGGAAAAGGCTCTCGAACAACAGATATCCGACCAGGAGCAGATCGCCCACGGCCACGTCGCGATCGACCAGGGACATGTGGATATCGGCCCCAAATTCGTCGACGGACAGTGGAAGCTCATGATTCATGACGACCACGACGCCGAGCCTGTCTGGCGGTCGCCGGAAGACGTCGTCCTGAAATCCGGAGACGCCGCGCTGCTTCCCAAGCCGGAGGACGCCGCCTACGACTTCGTGCAAGCCAACCCGGGGGACGAGGTCTACGTGGTGCCGCAGACCGAGAAGTCGGGCGTCGTGTGGCCGGGGTGGAACACCCAGGACCCAGAAACCGAGCGCCGACTCGGCACGGGCGCGACCCTGTCCATGGAGGGCGTGGAAGGGCCGGGCCAGTTCAGCCTCTATCTGGAGAACGGCAACTTTGCCGGCCCCCAGGTGCTGTGGAATTCGGCGGACGACGCCGGCCAGGACATCTGGGTCCCCAAGAACAGCCACACCCATGCGAACTGGGTGTTCACCCGTCCTGGGGTCTACTTCGTGACTGTTCGTGCACATACCAAACTCGCTGATGGTACCGAGGTCTCCGACACGCAGCGCCTGCAATTCGCCGTCGGGGACTCCACGGATGTCGAATCCGTTTTCGCCCGGGCCAAGGCTCTTGGTGAACCGAAGCCCGCGAGCCAGGCCGACGCGTCCTCGGGCGCATCCGCGGGACCGTCCTCGGGGGCGGACAAGGGCACCGATACCGCGACCATGATCATGGTGGGCGCCGGATCCGTGATTCTGCTCGGCGGAGGAATCGCGTTCTGGGTGAGTGCGCGCGGCCGACGAGCGAAAGAGGCCGCATCGGTCGAGGAGCGTCGGCCATGACGGCTCCACGGCTTTCCGTCGATGACCTCACCGTCCGACTCGCGGGCCGGCACATCATCACCCATCTCGACTGGACCGTGCGGTCGGGCGAATTCGTGGCGTTGATCGGCCCCAACGGGGTCGGAAAAACCACGTTGCTCCGGTCGATCCTCGGGCTGATTCCTCGGGCGGGCGGGAACATCACCGTGGACGGAGAACACGCCTCGAGGGTGCGAGGCGTCCTCGGGTACGTTCCGCAGAAACACCACTTCGCCTGGGATTTTCCGCTGACGGTCGAGGACGCCGTGATGAGTGGCCGGACACGCAGCATGGGGTGGTTGCGCAGGCCCCGTGTCGCCGACTGGCGCCGGGTCAACCAGGCCATCGAACGTGCCGACCTGGGGCGATTGCGACGTCGTCCCATCGGCGAACTCTCGGGAGGGCAGCGGCAACGCGTCCTCCTGGCCAGGGTCTTGGCCAACGAGCCCAAGGTACTGCTGCTGGACGAGCCGTTCACCGGCGTCGACGTGCCGACTCAGGACATGCTCGTCGAACTGTATCGGCAGCTTGCCGCCGATGGCTTGGGGATCGTCATGAGCACGCACGACGTCTTGGGTGCCTTGGACGGTTGTTCCCGCATCTGTGGGCTGCGCGGCCGCATTGCCCTCGACGTCGACCCCGCCGACGTCGGTCCCGAGTACCTCAACGCCTGGTTGCGAGGCCGAGAAGATTCCGTGCCCCGCCAGGCCGCAGAGACGACGAAAGCGAGACCCGAATGATTGCCCCGTGGGAATTCGTGCAAGACCTTTTCAATCCCAACCTGGGATTTTTGTTGCGTGCCCTGGCCGCGGTCGTGATCTCGTCCGTGGTCTGCGGCGTGGTGGGTTGTCACGTGGTGATGCGCGGGATGGTGTTCATCGGGGACGCCGTGGCGCACTCGGTTTTCCCGGGATTGGCCGTGGCTTTCGTCGTCGGCGGGAACATGATGCTCGGAGGGATCATCGCGGGGGTGCTCACCGCCGTGCTGGTTGCAATTTTCAGCCAGAATCGCAAGCTCTCGGAAGATTCCGTGATCGGCATATTCTTCGCGGGCGCCTTCGCTCTGGGGATCGTGATCATCTCTCGCGCGCCCGGATATTCGGGGTCGGTCGAGGACTTTCTCTTCGGCTCGATCGTCGGGGTTTCGGAGCGCGACGTTCTGTGGGGTGCCGTGGCCGGGGCCGCGCTGATCGTGGTGCTGGCCCTGTTCGACAAGGAAATCGTGGCGGTCGGCGTGGACCGGGAGACCGCACGAGCCATGGGGCTTCCGGTCTTGGCACTGGACATTCTGCTCTCGGTCGTCGTGACCGTGAGCGTGGTGGTTTCCTTGCAGACCATCGGCAACGTCCTGGTGCTCGCCCTGATCGTCATCCCAGCCGCCGCGTCGCGTCTGATGTGCACGCGGTTCCACACCATGATGGTTGTCTCTCCCGTTTTTGCCGCGGTGTGTGCGACGACGGGTCTGTATATCTCCTGGTCGATCGACCTGCCGGTGGGTGGCACGATCGTTCTGACCATGGTCGCGGCCTTCCTGGTGTGCTGGACACTCACCGCGTTGCGTGGGCTTGCTTCTTCCCGCGCTGCATCGCCGGCTCCGTCCACGCTGGGGGCCGGCGGCGATTCCCATGCCTCATAAGCGTGGATGACTGCCCCGGCCAGGGTGCGTACATTCCCTATTGGGCATGTACGCGCCCCGGGGCGGGGGTCAGTTCTCCGCCGTGGGCGCCGACGTGTTCCGGGAGGTCTTGCCACGGCGGTATCTGGTCATGACGATCAGTGCCATACCGCCTGCTATTGCACAGAGAGCAAGCGCCGAGATCAATTGGCCTCGCAACCCGGTCGCCGCGAGAGTTCCTGTTCCAGGGCGGCGCCCTGAGGATTCATTGGTCCCAGACCCCGATGACTGAACGGTCCTTTCCGGGGACCCGAAATTCTGAGCCTGAGCCGCAGCGGTTCCGGGTCCAAACGGATTCGACGCGGAAGAGCCGCGGGCTGCGTTGCTTGTCGCGAACCCATGGTCCTCACGGTGGCCCACCTCGGCAACGGCCCCATTCTTCGCGTCCGCACCCTGACCGGCGTTCCCCTGGCCGTCGGCCGGGGCGTTCCCCTGGCCGTTGGCCGGGGCGTTCCCCTGGCCGACGGCCGGCTCCTTGTCGGCGACGTCGCCCTCTGGGGAGCCGACCCGTCCAGGAGGCTCCCGCCCGGCGTCGTCGTGCTGGGTGCGACCACGTCCGGAATTGTCGTGTCCACCAGTTCCGGGGCCCATGCCTTCTTGGTGGGCGTGCCCGTCGTCAGGTGCGGAGGCGCAATCGTCGGTCTCGGGTTCTCCCACGACCACAATGAGCGATTGCTTCTTCGAAGAAATCGGTGTTCCGTCCTTCAGGGTTGCTGAGTAGGCGACGTCGAAGGCATACGTTCCCGGCTTGGTGAAGGCCCAGTTCGCGTGGACATGCGTCGCGAAGGTCGATCTCAGCGCGTGTTTCTGCTGTGTCGAACCGATCAGCACCGAGGGGCGACCAATGTAATCGGTCGTGAAGAGACCGAAATTGGCCCCGCGGGGCATGCGCTTCGGCTCGATCGACAGACGGACGCCGTCCTCGGTCAGGGCGCCGAAATCGACGTCCTGGGTGTTGTATCCCGGCCAAAGCACCCCTTCTTGCTGGGTCTGGGGCATCCCGTAGAACACGGAGTTCTCCGGTCCCAAGAAGTCCAGTTCGTGGGACATCATTCCTGCGCCGTGACGCTTGTGTCGTGCATTCTCGCCCACGACGAATTTCACGTCGTCGATTTCCCTCTCGACCGTCGTGGTGCTGTGCTGCCGGGTTTCATCCTTGAGTGCGATGTTGAGGCCGCCGTCGGAAGTCTTGCCGACGATGTCCACGTGGCCGTTGTCGATCGGTAGCCGCCGGGCGAGACCGGGGTCCTCGCACTTCTGGGTGCCGTCCGTGCTCGGCGTCGTTGGCTCCGGGCTGGCGGAGGGCGATGTCGGAGTCGGAGTCGATGGGGTCGGTCCGGGATCCTCGGTGGGGGATGGGCTCTGACTTGGCGTCGACGTCGGTCGTTCCGTCGGCGTGGCCGACGGCTCTGGGGAAGGAATGGGCGACGGCTCCGGCGATGGTCCGGGCGTCGGTTCGGGCTTCTCCGTGGAGCCGCCCGCGGCGTCGATGGTCAGCGTTCCTGGCCTGGTGACCTTGAGGTCGGCCGTGACCGGCTCCTCGAGCGTCACGGTCCCCTTGAAAGCGTCTATATCCGGGTGGGGGTAGACGGACATGCGGAATTGGCTGGTCGGAGCCAGGAAGTCGGTCTCGTAGTAGGCGACGGCGACGCCGTTCTCGATGTAGTCGGAGAACACCGATGTGGGGTACCGGGCCTCGGGGGTCTTGTAGATTCCGCCCGTCACCAGGCCTCGAATCTTCGGGTCGCGGAAGCGGGTCGTCACCTTGGTGAATCCGGAGGCTTCCGCAGGTTCGACCTGGAGAGTGTAGTCGCCCGACTCCGGCGTGTAACGCTCGGTGGGCAATGGCGTGTTCGCGGGGTCCGGCTCCGCCGTCGGCCACGTCCCGTGGCCTTGGGGCGACGTGACTTTCGCCGATTCGCCCGGAACATACGGCAGGGTCGGGCTGATCCAGCGTGGGGAGGATCCGTCGTTGGGGGTGAATACTCCTTGCAGGACGGATCGCTGCGACCCCAGAAGTTCGTCCCACGCGGCTTTTCCGTGGTGGACGTCGACGTCGGTCAGGAAGTACCCCTGGTCGTAGAGCGTGAGCGTGCCCTCGGTGTCCGTGCCGGCGTCGAAGGAGATGGTGCTGAGGTTCTCATCCCCGTCCATTTCCTTCGACGCTCGTGGCGCGACCGACAGCTCGTATGAGGTTTTCCCGATATCTCCGTCCGGTGCGGCGTCGAAGCGTTCCTTGGTCGAGGGTTGCGGTTTCGCCTTGGGTCGCTGGCCGCCGACCTGGATTCTCATCGTGGTCGGTGTGGATTCGATGGTGCGGCCATCCGTCCCGCGGGCCACCGCTCGGTAGGTGAGTGCGTAGCGACCAGGACGGGAGAACAGCGTCTGATTGTGGGTGTGCTGGCCGGCGGTGAGGCGGCCGGAACGGCGTCCGTCGACGGAGGAACTGAGAATCCGACTCACATCCATCGGATCTTCGGCGTCGCCCTCTTCGTGGGGCATGTAGTTGAGCATCTCCACGCGTCCCGGGCCGTCCACAGACAGCAGGTCGAGGAAGAAGGAGCCGTCCCGGAAGGTGTCCACGGGGATGTCGGTGTCCGCGCCGAAGCCCCACCAGATCGGGTCGTGATTGCCCCACGGGTTTGCAGGGGCCATGTACCAGGTGTCTCCGGGCGTGCCCAAGAAAGTGAGACGTGGATTGTCGGGCACCTGGAACTGGTACTGGTTCTGGTCGTTGGTTCCCCAACCCTTGCCCACCCAGGCGACGACGTCGTCGAGCGGGTACGACGCACCGTGATCCTCGCTCTTGAGAGAGAAGCCGCCGTTCTCCCAGAACGTTTTCGGCGAGTCGATGTGAGCCCGAGTGGCGACCCGGAGGCCGTCATCGGGCCCGGCGATGGCTGGAGTTGAACCGAAGGCGAGCATCGCGGCGCAGGCGAGCGAAGCGACGGTGCGGATCCAGCGTGGGCGAGTGAGGCGGCGTCGTTCGGTGCCGTCCGACGCCACGGACGACGACGGCGGAGAAGTGCGGTGGCCTCTGGCGTGCAACCGGGACATGCTGTCCTTTCTCATCAGCGTCCGGTCGCTTGGCCTGCCCAGCCTCGGTACAACCTCCGGGGCATGAGGAAGAAACCCGGCGTTCCGGGACGGTGCGCGAGGTGAGTGACAGGAGAAGCATACACCGTAATGAGAATTATTAGCATCTGAGGGTCGGTCTGAGGGTCGGCGAGGGGCGAGGACCGGAGGGTTCGGCCAGGGTGAGGTGGAGGTCGGAGGGTTCGGCGAGGCGAGGCTCGGACGGTTCGGCCAGGCGAGGTGGGGCGAAGCGCTCCGGGGCGTGCGCGGGCGGCGAGGTGGCAATTTTGTGCGTGAGTAGGAGCCGATGGTGAGGCCTGATGCACGATTGAGACCTTGGCGCGCTTTTTGGGTCGTCGTCCGTGCGAATTCGTCGCGGCCTGTGCAGCCTCCTGACGCCATTCGGAGGCGGTTGCCCGATTGAGAGGAAGTTGCCGCCGTGAGGTGGGGGTTTCGCGACCACCTAACGGCGGAATTTGCCACGAAATTGGGTAACCGCCACGTAACTGAGGAGCTGCCGACGTCGCGCGGCCCGCGAGGTGGCACTATTGGGCGTTCCCACCGCCGAGGTGGCAATCTCGTGCGTCTCGCGCGCCGAGGTGGCAATTTTGGGACAAAATCCACCGAATTCGTGCACAGATCTGCCACCTCGAGGGGAATCTCGCACGAAATTGCCACCTCGCGGGGATTCACGCACGAAAACGCCACCCCGCCCATCGGCGCTGCGTGGGCAGCGCAGCCGACCTCGGCGTCAGCCCTAGTCACGTGCCCATACCCGCCGACTTCGCACCCGCCGACTTCGCACTCGCCGACGCCCGCGCCACCCCCCCGCCCAAGCCCTCCCGCCACCCCCAAGACAAAGAAAAAGCCCCCGCATCCCCGGAGTGTCAGGGATGCGAGGGCTTCTCGCTGAGCGGTGACGGAGGGATTTGAACCCTCGGTACGGGGTTACCGTACACGACATTTCGAGTGTCGCACCTTCGGCCGCTCGGACACGTCACCAACTTCGGCAACTTTACCGGCTCGAAGGGGGCGACTCAACTTGGGCGCCGTCGAAAACCGGGCGGATCATATTGGCTTCGTCACGTGTAGCGGGGGCCGACGATGTAACCGTCGATGATTTTCAGTACTGCACGGGCGGCGTCCTGCGTGGTGCGGGACGACGAATTCATCTCCCGTTCCATCGCGAGCATGAAGGTCGCTCCGAACACTGCGACGGCGATCGACCGGTTGTCCGGGTGCTCAGCGGTTTCGTAGAACTCCTCGAGGTCATCGATCAGCTCGGTGACCTTGTCGATGACCACGGAGCGCTGCTGGGCCAGGACTTCCGACGTGCCACCGTCTGGCCTCCACATTTCCGCCACGGCGAGGCGTGCGAAACCGGGTTGCCCTTCGAGGAATCTCAACGAAGCGATCACACCGCGAGAAATCCGCTCCCGGGGATCTCTGACGCCCTCGCCTGCATCCTCGATGGTTTCCACGACCAGTTGGACGCCGTAGCGGAGGAGCCCGTCCACCATCGACTTCTTGGACCCGAAGTTGTAGTAGACGGTGCCCTTCGAGACGCCGGCCTTGGCGGCGACTTCCTCGACCGTCGTCGCCGTCGGACCCTTCTCGCTCATGATCACCATGGCCGACTCGAACAGGCGAAGCTGGGTCCGATTGGTGCGACCGGGTCGACGACGGATGCCGCCCGACTCGCCGGTCGTGCCACGGTTCTTTGCCGGCGTCACAGTTCCACCTCCGGGCTGAGTTTCTTGAGGGTCCAGGTTCGGTCCTTGATCGATCCCAAGAATCCGAAGAGTAGCCCGATCAGTAGGCTGGCCACCAGGATCAGAACCAGCCAGGGCACGGAGCCCTCATTGATGCCGTAGGCGAGACGACGCACTCCGGTGATGGCGTAGCCCATGGGCAGAGCATGGTGCAGCCATCGCAAGGATTGGGGCAGCGTCTCGTAGGGCATCATGCCACCCGATGTCACCAATTGGACGATGAGCAGAACGAGGACCAGGAGCTTGCCCGGGGCCCCGAAGAGCGAGATCAGTCCTTGCCCCAGGGCGCTGAAGGCGACGGACGTCAGGAGCAAGAACCAGAACACCAGCCATGGATGCTCCATCTGGAAACCGAGGGCGAACTTCACTACCGCGAACAGAACGACCGCCTGGGCGATTCCGACCACCAGGAACGGAATCCACGAGCCGATCGCGATCCTGAAGCTCGAGGTGTGCGAGGCCAGGGCGCGGTCGTTGTTGGCCCGCAGGAACTGGCCCGCCATGAGTATCCCGATCCACAGTGCCAGGACTATGAAGAACGGGCCCATGCCCTCGCCGTAGTTCCGGGCGGAGGCCAGTGAATTGTGGTTGTCGGAGACCGGATCCGACATCACAGAGGCCAAGGAGGACTGTTGGTCCTTGTCCAGATCCGGCACCTGGTTCCGGCCGTCCTCGAGGCCCTTCTGCAGGTCCTGCGAGCCCTTGGTCAGGTCCCCGGACCCGCCCTTGAGCTGGTCGGCCCCCTGATCCAGCTGGTTCGATCCGTCGACCGCCTGGCTCGTCCCGTCGGCGAGTTGCTGAGCGCCGTCGCGGGCCTTGACCTGGTTGTCGTACAGAGTCTGCGATCCGTCCACCAGGCTTCCGGTGGACCCTGCGAGGCTGCCGATGCCTTCCGCAAGCTGTTGGGCTCCGCCGTTGACCTGTTGGGCTCCGGAGGAGAGCTCGCCGGTCTTCTGGTCGACGGTCGAGGCGCCGCCGGCGAGCTGCTGCGCGGCGTCGTCGGCGCTCTTGGCACCGTCGGCCACCCCGGAGGCGCCGTCATTCAATTGCGAGATGCCGGTGGTCAGCTCCGAAATCTTGGCCGCGACCGACGACGACCCGTCGGCGGCGCACGAGGAATCCCGCAACTTCTGCAACGACGCACCGGAATCGGTGTTCTCTACGGAGTCGAGGTTCTGACTGGTTGCCTGGGCGATCCGTGACTTTGTCTCGTCGTTGGAGACCGAGGAGACGATTTTCTGTGCCTGCTCCTGATTCAGGACGCCCTGATCGACCAGTTGCTGGACCTGCTCAGAGGTGGCGGCACCGACTTCCGAGACCACGGAGTTCGATACATCCTCCGAGAGCCTGCCGGAAGGCGCGGACGTGTTGGCCGCGGAGAGATCCTGGCACACGGCGTTCAGGTCGTTGCCGACCTGGCCGATACCGGATTCCTTGACCTTCTGGTCCAGGGTCGCCGCCCCTTGCGAGAGCTGCGCCGCGCCTCCCGAAAGCTTCGAGGTTCCGTCGGCCAGCTGCGAGGAGCCCGAGGACAGTTGGGAGGTTCCGTCCTTGAGCTGCGCCGAGCCGTCGGCCAGTTGGGAGGTTCCTCCGGTCAATGTCTTGGCGCCCTGGTTGAGCTGCTGGGCACCGCCGTCGAGTTTCTGGGCGCCGTCGATGGCCTGTGCATTGCCGTCGACCAGCTGATTCTCCCCGTCGAGCAGAGAATGCGAGCCGCTGTTGAGTTGCACGGCACCGTCGGCCAGCGTGGAGGTTCCGTGCTTGAGCTGGTCGACCGCCGTGGAGAGGTTGACCGCACCGTCAGAGAGCTTCCTCGAACCGTCGGCCGCATTGGAGAGCTGACCGTGAATGTCCGTGAAGCTGGCCAACATCTGCTGGGCGGTTTCGTTTCCCACCTCTTGGGCCACCTGATCGCGGATAGTGGTTCCCGCCTTCGAGACGATATTCGTCAGGAGGTAGTTGTTGGCGTCGTTGGTCACGATCTCGAGCCCCGCCTTTTGGGGATCGACGGTACCCGGAGTGCCGTCCTTGTCCGGGGCGAATTCGGACGTCGAGAGGAGCCGTTCGGAGAAGTCGCTCGGGATCACGATGGCGAAGTCGGTCTTGCCGTCCTTGACCTCCTTGACCGCCTCATCGCGCGAGGAAGCATCGTGCCAGTCGAAATTCTTGGAGTCGTGGAGCTTGTCCGTCACGCTCTGCCCGGTGTTGATCGGGGAACCGTCCGGCTTGTTGGCCCCGGCGTCCTCCATCGCAATGGCACCGGTGACGTGATCGATCTTCCCGTACGGGTCCCAGTTGGAATACAGGTAGATGCCGCCGTAGAGGAGGGGGATGCAGGCGAGGGCGACCATGACCAGTTTCGGAAAGACGCCACCGGTCATGCGCTTGAGCTCCGTGAGAGCGAGGCGAAGGGAAGTCACGAGAGGTCCTCCTGGGCGGTGCGAGGTGTGAAGAGTTCGTCGAGGGGCAATCCGGACGGCACGTAGGGCTTGGGGGCGGTTTCACCGATGCGCGCGGTCAGCCCGTGCCACGAGGTGCTGATTCGAGGGACGACGGCGACGACGGCGCGCGGATGCTCCTCGTTCCTGGCCAGTCGATGGAGGCGGGGGAGCCAGGTCGCGGTGTGGTTCGCGTGACGCGAGGGGGTGTCGAAGACCAGAAGATCCGACCGTTTCTCCTGGCCGGCCAGGGCGACAACGAGGCGAATCCGCTGATCGGGGGTCAACTGTTCTTCCCAGAGGTTGTCGAGATCCTCGAGTCCGTGATCGCGGAGCCATTGCTCGGTTGACGGGCGTTTCAGCATCTTGTGCGGCATGTAGGACAGCATTTCCGCGGCGTAGTCCCGAACCCGCATGTGCTCCTCCATCTGGTTCACGCGCGGGGAATCGATCAGAGAGGACCGCCGGCGCAGGGTCTTGCGCTTGTCACTGCCGTCCCAGGAAATCGTGCCCTTGTCGGGACGCAACCGCCCGGTCAGGGCGAGTGACAAGCCTGAGCGCTGCAACTGGCTGTTGCCCTGGACAAGGATCAGCTCACCGACTTCCACGGTGAAGGAGGTGCGTTCGATCAGGGGCGCGTGACGCCCCTTGGCTTGGACTGCCTCGACTTCGAGCACAGGCGTGTCTCCTCGATGGGTGAGTGATTGGCGGAGGCGATCCCGGGGTGGAGGAATCGTGACACTGCTAGCCTAATTGTACTGACCGGTCAGTTCTAGTCATTCACGGCAAACTTATAGGGTGATGCTATGCACTCGGCCCCGAATTGTCTTCCGTCGAGTCGCATTGCGGGCGTTTCGCAGCGAAGAAGTCCCGCAGGAGCAGGGCGCATTCTTGCGTTCTGACCTCGGGGAAGACCTCTACCCAGTGATTGAGGCGGCGCTCCCGGAGGATGTCGAAGACAGATCCGACGGCGCCGGCCTTCTCGTCCCAGGCGCCGATCACCAACCGTGGGATGCGAGCCAGGACGATGGCACCCGCGCACATGGGGCATGGTTCGAGGGTCACGACGAGCGTGCAATCATCCAGGCGCCAACGCCCGAGGTGCCGGGCGGCCTCGCGGATGGCGAGCACTTCCGCATGGCCCGTGGGGTCGGCGTCGGCTTCCCTCCGATTCCGTCCGCGCCCGACCACCCGGCCGGTCGCATCGAGGACGACGGCGCCGATCGGCACATCGCCGCTCTGGCGCGTCTGCTCCGCCTCGGCCAGGGCGAGGCCCATCCACTCCTTGTGGAGCTCCGAAAAGTGCGTCATGGGTCCATTGTCTGCTGTAGTTTGGACCCATGCGAGTCAAGATTCTGGACCACCCCTTGGTCAGCCACAAGGTCACCGTTCTCAGGGATCGGGAGACCCCTTCGCCACAGTTCCGGCAGCTCGTGGACGAACTCGTGACTCTCCTGGCCTACGAGGCCACACGCAATATCCGCGTGGAGCCCAAGACCGTCCGGACTCCGGTGACCGAGACCGAGGGTGTGGTGATGGCCAGGCCGCGCCCCCTCGTGGTGCCGATTCTTCGCGCCGGCTTGGGCATGCTGGAAGGCATGACCCGGCTGATTCCGACGGCGGAAGTCGGCTTCCTGGGAATGGCTCGCCACGAGGAAACTCTCGATATCGTCACCTACGCTGAGCGGCTTCCCGATGACCTGACGGGTCGCCAGGTCTATGTTCTGGACCCGATGCTCGCAACCGGTGGCACGCTCATCGAGTCCATCAAATTTCTGCGCGAGCGCGGCGCCGACCACATCACCTGCCTGTGCATTCTTGCGGCGCCCGAGGGCATGAAAGCCCTCTCCGAGGGTGTCGAAGGGATGAAGAACGTCGATTTGTTCCTGGCCGCCCAGGATGAACGCCTCAATGAGAAGGCCTATATCGTCCCCGGCCTCGGCGACGCCGGCGACCGCTTGTACGGACTCGCCGACTGAACGACATCTCGGATGTGACCAAAGCCACGCTCCATAGATTTTTTGGACGGCCCGAGGTGGCGGTTGCCTGGTCGTGAAGTCCGCTCACGACGTCGCGCGCTCCGTTTGGTCTTCGTCGGAAACGTTCGCATGGCGAACGGCGGATGGGCTGTGCGAGGCCCGAGTGTCTCGACTCACTTTCTGTACTCACGGGTTTTGTTCGGACAATTCGGCGCGGTCCTGGGGGAATCCTGGGAAGGCCGCCGGGGATCGAAAATTATGCGCCCGATGCCGCTTGACAAACGGCCAGTTTCGTGGATGTTCTAGCGCCTCATGTGACCGTTGCCCGCAATGAGCGGATTTCCTGCATATACAACCTGGCTCGATGAGCTCGGCCGGACGCATGATATGCATGATTTGAATGATATCTTGCATATTTGAGACGAACTATCTCATGATTCGGACGCGTGAACCAATTGTTACTTGCAGGAACCGAGTAACGGGTAGAGCATGGAAGAAAGGTCTGATCACTCCCAGAAGGTTCCGTCAGGATCTGTGCGGCAGTGTCGGCCGTCAGGTCGTGGTGCCTTCCGCGGCCGCCATCAATCATCCGTGCGGCTCCGGCCGTATGAGGCCCGAATTGCAGAAGGACGGCGATCGAATGTCAGGCGCACCCGGATACGTGCACATTTCCCAGCGCAACCGTGCCAACGGTGCCGCTGCCATGCGAGCCAGCGGCATGACCGGCCGTGGAGCGGTCGGCGAACCTTCCGACTACCGCTCCTTGCGTGCCATGAACCCTTCCACGCCTATCGCACAGCCCGAGGCCAGCTCGTCGATCCGCCCCACGGCGGCCGACAACGAGGCGCGAGGGTTCGTCCTGTACGTCGGTCTCAACGAAGACGTCGCTGCACAGAACGGCACGTCCTTGGTCCGCATGGTCCAGGACATCCGGGCCTACGCTCAGACCCTGGTCCCTCAGGCCGAGTCCTACGCCGCCGTCGCGATTGCCCCGGCGGGTGCCGAAGGATCCGACCTCGACGTCGTTCGTGACGCCTTGGGTGACCCCACCGCGCCGAAGAGCCAGGCCGAAGCCGTTCCGGCGGGCCACGCTCCCGCCCCGGAGTCGAAGCCCAGCCAGCCCGCCGGCGTCCTGATCGATCTGTCGAGGCGCGAGGTCTTCCTGGACGGTGATTTCCTCAACCTCACGTACAAGGAATTCGAGCTGCTGAACTACTTGGTCGAGAATTCGAATCGCACCGCCGGTCGCGAGGAATTGCTTGACGCCCTGTGGCGCGACGCGGACGAAACGCCGAATGAGCGGACGATCGACGTCCACATTCGGCGGTTGCGTTCCAAGTTGGGACGCTTGTCCAATACCGTTCGTACCGTGCGCGGACAGGGCTACCGCTTCTACGAGCACCCGGAGGTCGTCGTCTGGGCGGCCCCCGAGTATTCGATCTAGCCTTCGAACAATCGGCAGGGGCCGGGAAGTGCCACACGGTGCCTCCCGGCCCCTGGTGTGTCCCAGGACGACGCCGTTCCGAGTCGCCTGGTTTGTAGACTTGGCCCATGAGTGCGCTGACCGACCCCCGTTCCCAGGCCAAGACCTTGATGATCATGCGTCACGCGGAGGCCGACATGCCCTGGGGCACGAGCGACTTCGACAGGCCCCTCACGCCGAGCGGGCACAGGGACGCGCCACGAGTCGGTCGCTGGATGCTCGAGCATGGGGTGGTCCCGGAAATGATCGTCTCCTCGTCGGCTCTCCGGACCCGTCAGACCTGCACCTGGGTTTGCGACGAGCTGGGGGAGAAGGCACCGACCGCGAGTCTGGAGGACCGGCTCTACAACGCCCCGACGCGTGAGTTGCTGTCGGTGATCGGCCGGACCCCGGAGACCGTCCACTCCCTCCTTGTCATCGCACATTATCCGGCGGTCCAGGACGCCGTCCTTTCGCTCGCGTCCTCGGACTCGGACTATGAGGCGACGATGGGGATTTCTTCCGGTTTTCCTCCCGCGGGGCTTGCGGTGCTGAGCACGGACAAACCCTGGGCGGCACTGGACGGTGCGGACGCGGTATTGCGGTTCTTCATTGATCGTTGATACCTTCCGTACTGAGGCCTCCAACGGGCCTGCGGACGAGGGAGCAGTACCCGCACCACGACAAGACTGACTCGAAGGAGGAAGATTGTCGTGGCATGGCTAGTGCTTGTTGTCTCAGGCGGACTGGAGATGGTGTGGGCGGCGGCGCTCTCTGCGTCCCATGGCCTGCGCCGGTGGAAGCCCGCCGTTCTGTTCGTCGTCGCGATGGTCGTGAGTCTGGCCGGCCTGTCCTACGCGATGACATCGATTCCCGTGGGTACCGCTTATGCCGTCTGGGTCGGCATCGGCGCGACGCTCACCCTGATTTGGGGCTTGGTCACGCGCCAGGAAAAAGCCAGTTGGGGCCGTATCGGCCTGCTCGGGCTGCTCATCGTTTCCCTCGTCGGTCTGAAGGTGGCGAGCTGATCATGGCATGGATCATTCTTTTGGCCAGCGCCGTCTTGGAGGCCGTCTGGGCCACCGCCCTCGGGCGGTCGCACGGGTTCAGTGAGCTGGGACCGACTCTGGTCTTCATTGTCGCCATTGTCGGGAGCATGGCCGGTCTTGGAACAGCGCTCAAGAGCATTCCCATCGGCACGGCCTACGCCATCTGGACAGGCATCGGAGCGGCACTCACCGTGATCTACGGGATGGCGACCGGCGATGAGTCGGTGTCGGCTCTCAAGGTGCTCTGCATCGTCGGGATCGTCGGGGCAACGGTCGGGCTGAAGTTGGTTCCGTCCGGACGGTCCAAATCCGCGGATCGACCAAGTACCACAGAGGTTGCCGAAACATCCCGGAGTCGTGGCGCTCCCTGACGATCGTCAACGGTGAGCTACTGTGCTCGGGGCCGAGGCGGCAATGTTGTGCGATTTTCGGCGCGAGGTGGCAGATTCGGGACGAAAACCCCGTGAATTGTGCACGAGGTTGCCACCTCGGCCACGCGCTTGCACGAGGTTGCCACCTCGGTGGTTCTGATGGATCGTACTCGTGTCCAACCCGCTCGGTAATCAGAGTGACCAAGCACCTCGACCACAAAGAAACCCCCTGGGTCGCCGGTGTTCCGGTGACCCAGGGGGTTTCCCCTTGGCGGAGACGGGGGGATTTGAACCCCCGGTCGGGTTTAACCCCGACCCTTCATTAGCAGTGAAGTCCATTCGGCCGCTCTGGCACGTCTCCACGATGTTCGCGGGATACGTCGACGTCACAGACGAAGTAACCACGGAACAGCCTTAACAGCGTACCGACAACAGCGGGTGCCGGTCAAAAGGGGCATCGTGCGTGGCAGTACCCTGGAGATCATGGCAAGAACTCAACGCATCGTGATCATCGGCGCCGGACCGCGCGGGCTCTCTGTGGTGGAGAGGCTGGCAGCCCACGCGGCGGTCCGTCCCGAGAAGAACCTTGACGTTCACCTGGTCGACCCTTTCCCTCCGGGGGCGGGGCACGTATGGCGCAGTGATCAATCGCGCCTGTTTCTCATGAACACGCCCTCCTTCTTCCCGACCGTCGTGCCCTCCGATGCGACGTTGTCCGTGGCCGCCGCGGACGGGTCGTGCCCTCGGCCGTTACCGGCAGTTCGCGGGCTGACATTCGAGCAGTGGCGCCGCCAGGTCGCCGACGACGCCTCATTCCCGTTGATCGGGCTCTCGGACGACGACGTGCGAGAAGCCCGAAACCTGGGCCGAGAAGGATTCCCGTCCCGGAAGATCTACGGCACATACCTCTCGGACGTTTTTGCCCGGCTCCGCGCCGACCTGCCGAAAACCATGGCACTGACCTATCACGCCCAGGAAGCCGTTCGCATCGGTCATGGCGAGAAGAACACCGGTCGCCCCTACTTGGTGGAATTGGGGGACGGCGTGATCCTCTCTGCGCACTCCATCGTTCTCGCCGTCGGGCACACAGACGCCAAATTGCGCGATGACCAGCAAGACCTCATGGAATTCGCGGCCAGACGACGGCTGCACTACTGGCCACCTGCAGTCCCGGCCGACGTCCACTGGTCCGCGCTTCCCGAGGGAGAGAACGTGCTGGTCAGGGGGATGGGGCTGAATTTTCATGACGTCCTGGCCCAATTGACCGAAGGGCGTGGCGGCCGGTTCGACAGGGACCAGCACCACCCGAACCGGTTGCTCTACACCCCGAGTGGTCGTGAACCGATGGTTTGGGCGGGGTCCCGACGCGGCACCCCGTACCGTGCGAAAGCGGTTCTGGATTCCTATTACCCGCGGTCCACGGACAACAAGTTCTTCACCAAGGCGGCTGTGGATCGAATCCAGCAGTCCGCGAGGTCCGAAGAGCGTGAGATCGACTTCGAGATCGATTACTGGCCCCTGATCCGTCGTGACGCCCAGTGGAACTATTACCGGACTCTCGCGAGGACCAATCCCGAGGCGATCGCCGGCGAGACTGACGAGTTCTTGACCCGAGTCGACGCGATTCTTTCCGATACCGCGCACGCCGCCTGGTGGAACGAACTGGATCGACTCGTTTCCGACAGGGTCGAACGGAAATTCGTGTTCACTCCGGAACGGTTGTCGCGACCCTTCGACGGGGAGAGTTTCCAATCGCACGAAGAGTATGCGGCCGCCGTCGTGCACTTCCTGGACCGCGACGTCGCCGCCTCCTTCGACGGCGAGGAGAGCCCCCTCAAGATGGCCATCGGCTCCATGAACCAGGCTCGTGCGCTGGTCAAATACGCCGTCGCGAATCGAGGCATTTCGGACGAGTCGTGGATTCGTGGCCTCGAAAGGAAATTCGGCGGCCTGGTCGAGGGGTTGGCGTCCGGTCCACCCGTGCTGCGCATCCAACAGATGGCCGCCCTGGTGAGGGCCGGCGTCGTGCGTTTCCTGGGGCCCGATCCGGTATTCACTGCGGATGAGGATGCCGGGTGCTTCATCGCTTCGTCCCCCTGGGTCCGGGACGAGCCGGTGCATTCGTCGTGGCTCGTGGAAGCGCTCGCTCCTGCCAACGATGTTCGCGTGACCACTTCTCCGCTTCTTGGTCGTCTTTTCGAAGACGGACTGGCCAGGCCGTGGCAGATGCACTTGGCGGATTCCCCGGCCCCGGTGCCGGCGAAGGGTCTGGACGTCACGACGCCGCCGTACCGGGTCGTCAGGGCGGACGGGGAAACCGAACCCGGGATCTTCGTGCTGGGGTTGCAGCTGTCCTCCGCGCAGTGGGGCACCGCGATCGCGGCCGAGGCCGACGCCGACCTCGGCCTCGGATCGAGTACTGTCGCGGACTCGAACCGGGTTGCCGGGGCTGTCTTCGGTTGAAATAAGCCCCGGCTCACACCCGCCGGCCCTGGACGAAAAACAGTTTCTCACCAGGCCTTTTGGGCAGGTGCGGCGAGTGAGAGCATGGGGGTGAGCCGCGGCGGACCGACAGGCCGCGGTCGCCGGCTGGCGCGGAGTCAGCCCGCTCGTGTTCCTTCGAGGAGGCGTTTCATGGGCACCACAATTCGACAGCAGCATTTCCTCGAGTCAGCAGGGCTCGCGGGGCGAGTCAAAACCGACTCGCCAAGGAGCGCAATCAACGCCGATTCCGGCAGCATGGCATGGCCCGATGGTGCGTCGTGGGTGATTGGTTCCGCGAACGTCAGGAGGGTTGTGTGATGTCCACTCTCGAATACAGCGCATCCGACAGTCGGTCCTCCACGAGGGAGGTCCCGCGCACCCGGGGCCGGATCGTGGTCAGTTGGCTCACGTCAACGGACCACAAGACCATCGGCTACATGTACATCATCACGTCCTTCACGTTCTTCCTGCTGGCGGGAATCATGGCGTTGATCATGCGCATGGAGCTGTTCGAGCCCGGGATGCAGATCCTGGAGACCAAGGAACAGTTCAACCAGCTGTTCACCATGCACGGCACACTCATGCTGCTGATGTTCGGCACACCGCTGTTCGTGGGGATGGCCAATGTCATCGTGCCTCTGCAGATCGGTGCCCCCGACGTCGCCTTCCCGCGGCTCAACGCCCTGGCGTTCTGGTTCTTCCTCTTCGGCTCGCTGGTTGCGCTCGCCGGATTCATCACCCCACAAGGCGCGGCGGCCTTCGGGTGGTTCGCCTACTCACCGCTGAGTTCCGCCACGTACTCTCCGAGCGTCGGTGGTGACCTGTGGGTATTCGGCCTCGCGCTCCAGGGCTTCGGAACCATCATGGGCGGTCTCAACTTCATCACCACGATCCTTTGCATGCGTGCCCCTGGGCTCACGATGTGGCGTGTTCCCCCATTCACCTGGACGGCCCTGGTCACGGCGATCCTGATCATCATGGCCTTCCCGCCGCTCGCGGCCGCGCTGTTCGCCCTCGGTATGGACCGGAGGCTCGGCGGCCACATTTTCGACGCCGACAACGGTGGTGCGATCCTGTGGCAGCACCTCTTCTGGTTCTTCGGACACCCCGAGGTCTATATTCTGGCCCTGCCCATGTTCGGCATCGCCTCCGAAATCATTCCCGCTTTTTCCCGGAAACCGATCTTCGGGTACAAGGGCCTGGTCTACGCGACCATCGCGATCGGGGCGCTGTCCGTCACCGTGTGGGCCCACCACATGTACGTCACGGGCTCCGTCATGCTCCCGTTCTTCGCCTTCATGTCCATGATGATTGCGGTCCCCACGGGTGTGAAGTTCTTCAACTGGATCGGCACCATGTGGCAAGGTTCCCTCACCTTCGAAACGCCCCTGTTGTGGATCTTCGGCTTCCTGCTGACCTTCCTGTTCGGCGGCGTCACCGGGATCATCCTCGCGGTTCCCCCACTGGATTTTCAGCTCTCCGACTCCTACTTCGTGGTGGCCCACTTCCACTACACGGTCTTCGGCACGGTCGTGTTCTGCATGTTCGGCGGCCTCTATTACTGGTGGCCGAAATTCACCGGCAAGATGCTCAACGAGCGTCTGGGCAAGATCCACTTCTGGATGCTGTTCATCGGATTCCACACCACCTTCCTGATCCAGCACTGGCTGGGCGTGGACGGTATGCCTCGCCGTTACGCGGACTACATGCCGGAGGACGGATTCACCTGGATGAACCAGTTCTCGACCGTGGGCGCCATGATCCTGGCGCTGTCGATGTTGCCGTTCTTCTGGAACGTCTACATCACCACCCGCAATGGCAAGAAGGTCGAGGTCGACGATCCGTGGGGCTTCGGGAGCGGACTCGAGTGGGCGACGTCGTGCCCGCCGCCTCGCCACAATTTCACGGCCCTGCCCAGAATCCGTTCAGAGCGCCCGGCCCTGGACCTGCACCATCCGGAGCTGTCCACCAACCAGGACGTGGCCTCGGCAGCCCGCAGAGCGGCTACCATCAACAACTAGGACGACGACCCGCACACGCCACCGCATGAGGGCGAGCGTGTCTCGGGGGAAGGACTGGGTTTGGGCGCAATGGCCGCACTGTCGGAGATCTGGGGCTTCGGGACGGAAGCCAATATCGGCGTGACATCGAGTTTGCTCCTGACCTCTTTCGTCCTGTCCAGCATCATCGGGCTGGAGCGCCAAGTGAGGCAGAAGCAGGCTGGTCTCCGGATGATCGTGCTGGTCGGCACCGGATCCGGGCTGTTCACCATCGTCTCCGGGTACGGATTTGCCACGGTCCTCGGATCCGATGTGGACCTGGACCCCTCCCGCATCGCGGCCCAGATCGCCTCGGGGATCGGCTTTCTCGGCGCCGGGGTGATCTTCACGCGCAAGAACCTGGTGCGGGGGCTGACCACGGCGGCGTCGATCTGGGTCACCGCCGCTGTGGGCATGGCCGCGGGAGCCGGGATGCCGTGGATCGCTGCCGAAGGAACCCTTCTCTATCTGGTCGCGACGACCGTCCTCACGCCCATTGTCACCCGCCTTCCGGGCGCCTCGGACCGCAAAGTGCTCCGGGTCGTCTACGTCGATGGGCAAGGCGTCCTGCGGGACATCCTCTCGGAGACGACGTCGATGGGATACACCGCGCAGATCGAATCCACCGAGAGGACAGCGGACAAGGTCATGGTCAGTGCGCGGTTCAGGGGCCGTCCGCCCCTGCAGTCCCTGGTGGCGACCTTGACCGAATTGCCCGGTGTGGTCAGCGTGCGCACGTCGCAGGACGCCGACGACGAACAGGATGACGAGGACTAGCGTTCTCCTCCGGCCGAGCCCTCTCGCCGAGAGGCGCTGACGGCCAACCTTCCAGCACTCTCACACAATCTTCTGCGTGTGCTGTGGAGCACAGTGGATGGTGCAGCATTCACCACCTGGGAAGGTTCTCATGTCGGAGAAAACCTCGGGGCTCAGTACCCGTCACCTCTCCACCGGCTCACTGGTCTTCATGATCATCGCGGCCTCGGCGCCGCTGACCGTTCTGGCCGGCGGCGTCCCGACGAGCTTCGCCGTGTCCGGCCGGCTCGGTGTTCCGGTGACCTACGTGGTGCTCGGAATCCTTCTGATGCTCTTCGCGATCGGTTACGGCGCCATGAGCGGACATATTCAGAACGCCGGTGCGTTCTACGCCTACATCACCGAGGGCCTGGGCGGACGGCAGGGTATTGGCGCCGCCGTCCTGGCCCTCGTCGCCTACAACATGATGCAGATCGGTTTGTACGGTTTGTTCGGATTCTCGCTGGCAACCGTTCTCACCGCATGGACCGGGGTGTCGGTGCCTTGGTGGGTTGCCGCGCTCCTGGGCTGGGCCCTCGTGGGGGTGCTGGGCACGCACAGCGTGGATCTTTCGGCCAAGGTGCTGGGTGTGCTGGTCAGCCTGGAATTCCTGATTGTGATCGTGGTGGGTGTGCTCGGGCTCCGGACGGCTCCGGAGGGTGTCTCCCTGGAGGCCCTGCGTCCGGGTGATTTCTTCACCCAGGGAATCGGCGTCCTTTTGGCCTTCGGTGTCGCCGCCTTCATGGGGTTCGAATCCGGGGCGATCTACTCGGAAGAGGCCAAGGACCCGCGCCGCACCGTCTCGCGGGCAACCTTCATTGCTGTCGGCGTGATCGCGGTGTTCTATGCCTTCTCTGCGTGGACTCTTGCCATGGGCGTGGGTCCCAGTGCAATCAACGAACAGTCATCGGAACTCGGCCCCGACCTGTTGTTCGTGTGGCTGGCGAGCATCTCGCCCGCGCTGTCCGAATGCGCGAACCTCCTGTTCATCACCAGCCTCTTGGCCGCTCTCATTGCTTTCCACAACGCCGCGGCAAGGTACTTCTTCGCGCTCGGCCGGTCGGGGGTCCTGCCGCACAAACTGGCCTTTTCCGGGTCCACCGGTGCCCCAGTGGCCGGGTCCGTGACGCAATCGATTCTGGCGCTGATCGTCGTGGTCGGCTTCGCCGCGGTTGGCGCGGGATCTTCACTAGGAAAGATGTTCCCCATCGTCACGCTCTTCACCTGGCTGACCAACGCGGCCGCTTTCGGTCTCGTATTCCTCCTGGCCGTCACCTCCGTCGCGATTCTCGTCTGGTTCGTGCGCCACCCCAGGGGCCACGGCGTGATCACGCGCTGGGTTGCCCCTGCCCTTGCCGCCGTCGGGCTCGGCACGGTGGCGGCGCTCATCCTGGTGAACTTCGACCTGATGATCGGCTCGGACCAGCCTTCGGCACTGGTCTTCGTCATGCCGGGAATCATCATCGCGTCGGGTGTCTTCGGCCTCGTCTGGGGCGAAATCATCCTCCGCCGGCGCCCCGACGCGGGGCTCGCGACCAAGGGCATCGATGCCGTCCCCAAGCGTCCCGCTGACCCCGATCCTTCTCACACCAACGCACCGCAGGAAAGGACACTCTCATGAGCAACCCGCATATCGTCGTCGTCGGGGCCGGATTCTCCGGTTTGGTGGCGGCCCGCGAGCTCCAAACGGTGGGGTTCGACGTCGACGTCGTGGAGGCACGCGACCGCGTCGGCGGGCGAGCCTGGACCGACGAACGCATGGGGCACACCCTCGAAATGGGCGCGACCTGGGTCCATTGGATGCAACCGCACGTGTGGAGCGAGATTACGCGGTACGACCAGGGCATCTACCCGAGCCCGTTCGCAGACCAGGCCTACTGGGTCACCGGTGGCGAGGTTCGTACGGGTACCGAGGAGCAGATCGATGGCCTGATGGCGCGAGCCATGAGCGCGATCTTCGAGGGTTCCAGGGAATTCTTCCCCAATCCCCACGATCCGCTGCACGTTCTGTCCGACGACTTCGCCGGGCCCGACGAGGTCCGCGAACGGTTCCTCGCCGCAGATCGGACCAGCGTCCTGGACATCCTTCGGGACGGGGACTTCACCCAGGAAGAGATAGATCTGTGCGACTCCTACTGGTCGGCCGGGTACATCGGTGATCCGAATCGGGGGTCGTCGCTCATGGCCAAGCAATGGGCCGCACTCTCGGACCACCGTCAGTCCCTCATGGACGACCAGACCCTCCGATTCAAGCTCACGAACGGGATGAAAGGCATCTACCAGAACATCGCCGACGACCTGTCCTGCCCGGTGCGAATGAACACGGCGGTCAGCGCGATCCGCCACGACGAATCCGGGGCCACGGTAACTCTGGAGGGCGGGGAGACCATCTCGTGCGATGCCGTGATCGTGACCGTGCCTGTGGGAGCACTGGGGAATATCGATTTCGAGCCCGCTCTTCCGGCCGGCATGAGGACCGTGATCGAAGAAGAGTGGAACTCGACCGGATTCAAGATGTGGATCAGGATCAAGGGCCACCACAACATTTTCGGGTACGCTCCGACGCCCTCGACGGGAGCTCTCCTGCGCAGCGAATACTTCCTGCCTGACGGGGACACGATCTGCGTGTGCTTCGGGTCCCAGCACGACCGGGTCGAGCTGGACGACCCGGCATCAGGTCAGAGGATCGTCGACCAATGGCGGCCGGATCTCGAGGTCGTCGACTGCACCGGGCACGACTGGGTCGCAGACACCTGGAGCGGGCAGGCGTGGGCGACGCTCAAGAAAGGGCAATTCACGAACGGTTGGCATCGGTTCCACGAGACGGGGACGCGTCTGCGCTTCGCGGGGGCCGACTGGGCCAAGGGCTGGCGCGGCGTCGTCGTGGACGGGGCCATCGAAATGGGGCTGTCGACGTCGAGGCGTTTGATCCGCGAACTCTCGTGAACCCACCCAAACCAGGGGGGGGCGTCGCCGCCTGCACACGTAGCCAGGACTCGGCAAAAGCGTGCCCTACTTCGCCGAGGCCTCAGCGAGGATCGCAGCCCATCGGACCAAGTCCTGGGGGCGACGGAGCACGATCATGTCAGGCGAAGCCGGATCAGCCTCCAACCGGGGGATCTCCGTCCGTGGCCTGTTCCGGGATTGCCACCACCACCAGATGATCGAGTCCCGAGAAAACAATTGCCGCCATGACTCGCGATTTCCATTGCAGGCTTGCTCCCTCAAGAGCACGCGTCGGAGCGAACGGGAGAGCAAACGGCTCAGCGTCACTCGGTGAGAGTAGGCGAGATAAACGATGAGGTCCGTTCGGGAGAGGACTATCTCTTTGCATTCGTTCCCCAAACCGGCCATTACCCAGCGTCGGTGGGAAACGATGGATTCAGCCCGACGTCGTTGTTCTCTCGGGCTCCGATGGGTCCAAGCCGCCTCACTGGCAGCTGCCCAGAGGACATGATCGTCGAAATCGAAAGGTTCTGCGGAAATGGCGGTGGCAAGTTGACGCGTCGCGGTGGACTTGCCACTTCCAGAGACGCCCAGGACAAGTATTCGGTCGGGGGTCAGCAGGCTCATGACGGCTTCCTCCAGGCAATGGGCATTCTCTTCCGCGCTTCACCACCGAGTGGCCGGGCGGACGAGGTTCGGGGAAAGCCGAGGACGATATCTGACTTCCGGATGTCTTCTTGAGAGACCGGTGCGGACGTCGTCCGAGCGCTGATGGCATTACCTCGCATCGAGGCCCGACACGGGGTCGCCGTCGATCATCGGAATGAGGGGAAGGAAAGCCCCCGGGTCGTTGCTGTTGCAATGACCAGAGGGCTCTCATATTGCGGAAGCTATGGGATTTGAACCCATGGTGCGGGGTTGCCGCACACCGGTTTTCAAGACCGGCTCCTTAGGCCGCTCGGACAAGCTTCCCTGCGTTCAGGTTGCCCGCCTAGACTGGCGAGCGATCCGCGACGCGATTGCCAATATTACATCGCCGTTGTGGCATGTCCAAGGTTTCGACTCCGTTGGAAGGCAGGTACAGGATGAAGGCCGTTGTCGAGAACGAACACGGTGGACCGGAGGCGCTCCGCATCACCGAGGAGCCGACACCAGAGGTGGGCCCGGACGATGTGTTGATCGAAGTGAGCGGTGCCGGGCTGAACAGGGCGGACACCGTGCAGCGGAAGGGCAAGTACCCGCCGCCAGAGGGCGCCTCGAACGTGTACGGACTGGAGGTGTCCGGGACGGTCGTCCAGCTCGGAGAGGAAGCCGCCCGAACGTCGTTCCTCAAGGAAGGCCACAAGGTCGTCGCGCTGTTGGCCGGGGGAGGGTACGCGACCCAGGTCGTGGTCAACCAGGCACAGGTTCTCCCTGCCCCCGCGGGAATCGACCTGGTCGACGCCGCGGCCCTGCCGGAGGTCGGCGCGACCGTCTGGTCCAACCTGTTCGGGCCCGGAGGTCTCAAGCCGAACGGTCCGGAGCAGAAGGACGGCGAGCAGTCGGTGCTGGTCCACGGGGGAACCGGCGGCATCGGTGCCCATGCCGTGCAACTGTGCCGCGCCCTCGGCTACCACGTGTTCACCACGGTCGGGAGCCAGGCCAAGGCGGACTGGGTGCGCGACCTGGCCTCCCGACAGGAGGAAGCCAACGCCCAGAAGACCAAGCCCCGCCGACTGGGAAACCTCGAGATCATCAACTACCGCGAACAGAATTTCGCGGACATCATCGAGAAGGAAACAGACGGCGAAGGGGTGCGGGCGATCCTCGACGTCGTCGGCGGAAAGTACCTCGAGGACAATGTGGCCTCGCTCGGCCTCAACGGTCTGCTGACCGTGATCGCCGTCCAGGGCGGACCGTCTGGCGAGTTGAACCTGGCGACCCTCATGTCGAAACGGGCCACGGTTCGCGGGACCACGTTGCGCGGCCGCACCTCGGAGCGAAAGGGGGAGATCCTGCGCGACATGGCCGGCACGGTGTGGCGGATGATCGCGGACGGTCTCATCGATCCAGCCGTCGAGCGCCGCTTCGCTCTCGACGACGTCCAGGCCGCCCACGAGTACTTCGATTCCGGCGAGCAGCTGGGCAAAACCGTATTGGTGATGAATTGAAATAAAGAAATCGTGACTGCCGCCATGTGCCATGATGATCTGAGTCGCAAACATCACTCAGACATCGAGGCAATGGAGGCTCACGATGGGTAGCACCGCATCTGCCCGGTCGGTCGAAAGACCCCCGGAACCCGCCGACGAACACCCGGCCAACCACGTGGACCCGGACGTCCTGGAGAAGGAACATTCCACCTGGACGTGGAAGAAGATCGTGGTGTGGGTGCTGATCGCCCTCGTCGGCGGGTTCAGCTGGGTCATGGTCGCTCTGGTCAGGGGCGAGACGGTCAACGGAATCTGGTTCGTCTTCGCCGCGGTGTGCAGCTATTTCATCGGCTACCGCTTCTACTCGAAGTACATCGAGAACAAGCTCCTCAAACCCAATGACAGGCGCGCGACCCCGGCGG
This sequence comes from Rothia koreensis, assembly GCF_004136575.1. Classification (GTDB taxonomy): domain Bacteria; phylum Actinomycetota; class Actinomycetes; order Actinomycetales; family Micrococcaceae; genus Rothia; species Rothia koreensis. The sequence continues at coordinate 12,691 of NZ_NOIQ01000016.1, read as the reverse complement.
AGTACAACGAGGACGGCAAGGACTACATGCCGACCGACCGCCGGGTCCTCTACGGGCACCACTTCGCGGCCATCGCGGGCGCCGGCCCCCTGGTCGGTCCGGTCCTTGCAGCGCAGATGGGGTACCTGCCGGGAACCATTTGGATCATTGCCGGCGTGATTCTCGCCGGCGCCGTCCAGGACTACCTGGTGCTGTTCTTCTCGATGCGTCGTGGCGGCCGGTCCCTGGGCCAAATGGCCCGGGAGGAACTCGGCGTCGTCGGCGGATATGCGGCGATCGTGGCCACTCTGGCCATCATGATCATCATTACCGCGATCCTGGCGCTCGTGGTCGTGAATGCCCTGGGCGAGTCGCCCTGGGGCGTGTTCTCGGTCGGAATGACCATCCCCATCGCTCTTTTCATGGGCGTCTACCTGCGCTACATCAGGCCGGGGAAGGTCATGGAGGTCTCCGTGATCGGGTTCGTGCTGCTGCTCGCCTCAATCATCGTCGGTGGCTGGGTCGGCCACACCGAGCTCGGCATCCAGCTGTTCACCCTGGACCGGGTGAGCCTGGCATGGTTTGTCATTGTCTACGGTTTCATCGCAGCGGTCCTGCCGGTCTGGTTGTTGCTCGCACCGCGCGACTACCTCTCGACGTTCATGAAGGTCGGGACGATCATTCTGCTCGCTGTCGGAATCATCGTGGTCCGTCCGGAGATCTCCGTGCCGGCCTTCAGCGAGTTCGCCTCCCGGTCTGACGGACCGGTGTTCTCGGGGTCGCTGTTCCCGTTCCTGTTCGTGACGATCGCCTGTGGTGCACTCTCCGGCTTCCACGCCCTGATCGCATCCGGCACGACGCCGAAGATGGTCGAGAAAGAACGTCAGACCCGGTTCATCGGCTACGGCGGCATGTGCATGGAGTCCTTCGTGGCGATCATGGCCCTCGTGGCAGCCATCACCGTGGACCGGGGGATCTACTTCGCGATGAACGCGGGCCCCGGCTCGACCGGCGGAACCGTGGAAGGCGCGGCGGCCTTTGTGAATTCGTTGGGTCTCACCGGTGTGGATGTTTCCCCGGATCAGCTTTCGGCGACCGCCCAAGGGGTGGGGGAGCACACGATCGTTTCTCGAACCGGCGGCGCCCCCACGCTCGCGGTCGGCATGGCCGGCATCATGCACTCGATGGTCCCATCGCTCAACCTCATGAGCTTCTGGTACCACTTCGCGATCATGTTCGAGGCCCTGTTCATTCTGACCGCGGTCGACGCCGGCACGCGTGTCTCGCGTTTCATGCTCTCGGACACCCTGGGCAACTTCATCCCGAAGTTCCGTGACCCCCATTGGAGGGTCGGCGCCTGGTTGACGACGGCGATCATGGTCGCAGGCTGGGGCTCGATCCTGATTCTCGGTGTCACGGACCCGCTGGGCGGTATCAACACGTTCTACCCGTTGTTCGGCATCGCGAACCAGTTGCTGGCCGCGGTCGGTCTTGCCGTCTGCCTGGCCATCGCGGCGCAGAAGGGCCGAATCAAATACCTGTGGATCATCGCCCTGCCGTTGGCCTTCGACGTCGTCGTGACCGTGACCGGTTCCTGGATGAAGATCTTCTCGAGCGACCCGAAGGTCGGCTACTGGGCCAACTACTCCGCGGCGAAGAAGGCCTTGGACTCGGGGGCCGAGAAGTTCGGCACCGCCAAGTCTCCCGCCGAGATCGAGGCGGTCGTCCGCAACACGTTCGTTCAGGGGACCTTGTCCGTGCTGTTCGTGGTGCTGACGCTGATCGTCGTCGTGGCCGCCCTGATCGTCACGATCCGGGCCATCAACGGCAAACGAGGCCGGGACCACGAAGACCCCTTCGTGGAATCGGCGTTCTACGCCCCGGCAGGGCTCGTGGCGACACCGGCCGAACGGGCGCTCGAGAAGGAATGGTCGGATTACCGGTCCCGGGCCAAGGAGCCCGCATCGGCCGGGGCATCCGAGCGATAGCCCGCGGAAAGGAGCGAACACCATGTCCGCAGCACATCACCTGGTCAGGAGGATTCGTCGCTCGGGGCTCGTCCGGTTCGCGTCCGGCGTCCTGGGAGCGGACAAGTACGAGCGCTATCTCGACTACCACCGCCGGCACGGGTGCTCGGAACCGCCCATGTCGGAGAAGGAATATTGGCGTTCCTTGACGGATCACCAGGAGGCCAACCCCGGCGCACGGTGTTGCTAGGGAGTTGTGTTGGTGGCGGCCCGAGCGGTCTCGGGGCGTCCGGGCAGCCGGGCGCCTCGAGAGGCTAGGCAACCTCGAAGGTCGTGAGGTACCGCCGGATCCGCTCGTTGGAGGACGCGAAGAATTCGTCGGGGGAGCCGTCGAAACCGATGGAACCGTTGTCGAGGAACAGGACGCGGTCAGCGACCTTCTTCGCGAACTGGATGTTGTGCGTGACCACCACGAGTGAGCGCTTTTCCTCCGCCAGATCGACCAGCACCTTGATGACCTCCGCCTCCAGTTCCGGGTCGAGAGCCGAGGTCGGTTCGTCGAACAGGAGGTAGTCGGGTGCGATGGCCAGCACCCGGGCAATCGCGACACGTTGTTGCTGACCGCCCGAGAGGTTGTCCGGGTACTCGTTGAGCCGATCGCCCAACCCGACCTTGCCGAGCAGCTCCCTGGCCCGGGACTCGGCCTCGGCGGCGGAGAGTTTCCCGTTCAGGACCGGTGGCAGGGACACATTCTTCAGCACCGACTGGTTGGGGAACAGGTTGTAGCCCTGGAACACCATGGCCGAATGCTTGCGGATCGACCGGATGCGGGAATCCGACAACGTCGATCCGAACTCGACCCCGTCCTCATTGATGCGCAACGACCCCGATTCGGGCACCTCGAGCAGGTCCATGACCCGCAGAAGGGTCGATTTGCCCGATCCCGAAGGGCCAAGGATTACGGTCGTCTCTCCTTCGCGGACTTGGAGGTCCACGTCGTCCAGTACGGTGTTGTCCCCGAAGGACTTGGACACATTCTTCAACTCAAGCATTGGTGCTCCTGATGTAGCGCGACGAGGCCTTCTCGACCCTGCCCTGGATCAAGGACAGAACCGTGAAGATCACGAGGTAAATCACCGCAACCTCGATGTAGAGCGTCAGCGGCTGGAAATTCGTTGCCGCGATCTGGCGGCCGACCTGGAAAACATCGGACAGCGTGATGACCATGACCAGCGACGTTCCCTTGACCAGGTCGATCAGGTCGTTGCCGAGGGGCGGGAGCGCGATCCTCATCGCCTGTGGGGCGACGACGTGGCGCAGGGTCTGCCAGCTGGTCAGGTTCAAGGTCTTGGCCGCCTCGAGCTGACCCCGTGGAATGGACTGGACCGAGGCTCGGAGCGTCTCGGCCGCGTAGGCCCCGGTATTGAAGGTGAAGGCAATGATCGCTGAGGTCCATGCCGAGAGCGTGATTCCGATAGCGGGCAGACCGTAGAAGATGATGAACAGTTGCACGAGGATCGGCGTTCCACGGAACAGCCAGACGTAGAACCGAGAGATCCATTGCAGGATCCTGATCCGGCCCATGCGCATCGCGGTCGCGATGACGGCGACGACGAGGGCCAGGACGAAGGCGATGATGCTCAGCGGGATGGTGACCTTGATCGTCGCCATCAGCAACTGGGGCAGTGACTGTGCCCAGAGATTCAGAGTTTCGTTCATGATTTCGCTTCGCTCACGAGGTCGAGGACTGGGGAGTCAGGTCGGTTCGGACGTACTTCTCGTAGATCTTCTTGAGGTCGCCGGCGTCGATGTGCTTGTTCAGAGAATCATCGATCGCCTGCTTGAGCTGCGTCTGGCCCTTGCCCATCAGGACGGCGGCCTGGGACGGTTCGCCCAGGTCGCCATCCAGGAGTCGAAGGTTGTGGTCCGGCCGCTGGTCGAAGAAAGCCTGGAAGGTCACGAAATCGTTCCCCGTCATGTCCACGCGCCCGAAGGAGACGAGCATGGCGGCTTCGTCGAAACTGGTCACGGGTACCAGGGTTGCGCCCTCATCGGCCATTTGCTGACCAAAATTGGAGGTTTCCGTCTGTCCGGCGGTGTGTCCCCGGATTTCGTCGGTGGACTTCAGTTTCGAGTCCTTCGCGACGCCGACCTTGCCTCGGCTCTCGGCGTAGGGGACGGAGAAGTCGAACTTCTTCCTGCGCTCGCTCGTCGCCGAGATGTTGTTGATGATGATGTCGTAGCGCCCGGCGTCGACGCCCGCGATGAGCGAGTCCCACTGCGTCTCGACGTACTGTGGCTCGACGCCGAGATCGGCGGCGATCAGGTCCCCGATCTCCTTCTCGAAGCCGACGAGCTTGCCGCCGTCGTGGTAGCCGTACGGGCGGAAGGTCCCTTCCATGCCGATCCGAAGCTTGCCCTTGTCCCGAATGCTCTGGAGGCCGGTTCCCGACGTCGCGGCGTCGTCGCTCTTCTCATCCGAGGAGCACGCGGCCACGAGCGCTCCGAAAGCGCCCAGGCCGACGAGCCCCAGCGCGTGGCGACGAGTGGGTAGAGCTGTCATCGTCTTCCTTCCGGCCTCACGCGGCATCCAGTGCGCCGATGAGATCGGAGACCAGGTCCTCCGGGTCCTCGATGCCCACCGCAACGCGAACCAGATGGTCCGGTATCTCCGCCGTCACGAGGTCTTCCTCCGAGTATGCGCCCTGAGTCATGCTCGCGGGGAGGCACAGCAGGGATTCGATTCCGCCGAGGCTCACGGCGAAGCCGAAAACTCGGAGCGCGCCCAGGAACGCGCGGATGTCCTTGCCTTCCGCGATTTCCATCGAGAAAACAGCGCCGGGGCCGTCCGCCTGCTTCTCCTGGATCTCGGATTCTTCGGTGCTGAACGAACCGGGTGTATGGATCCGGGAGACGGCCGGGTGCTCGCGCAGGGCATCAATGACGCGACGGGCATTGTCCTGTTGCCGATCCATGCGCAGCGCCAAGGTCTTGACGTTCTGGATCAGGCGGTACGAATCGATCGGGGAGAGGACCCCGCCCGAAATCAGCTGGGCCTTGAACAGCTCCTCGGCCAGGGCGTCGTCGTCGGTCGAGGCGACGCCGCCCAGCAGGTCACCGTGCCCGGCCAGGTACTTGGTGGCCGACTGCACCGTGATGTCGGCACCGTGTTCGAGCGGGCGCTGCAGGTAAGGGGTCAGGAACGTGTTGTCGACAACCAGCAGGGCCCCGTGCCGGTGCGCCAGATCGGCCGCGCGACGAATGTCAGCCACGCGCAGGGTCGGGTTCGCGGGCGTCTCGAGGAAGACCATCGCGACAGAGTCGTCGAAGTCCTCGTCGGTGAGCGCATTGGGATCCGGGACGAAGCGGTGCTCCACGCCGCGTTTGGGCAATTCGATGGTCGCGAAACGGTAGTTGCCGCCATAGACCGGCAAGGACATGAGGACGGTATCGCCCGCGTGGAGGGTTCCGAGTGCAGCGGCGGTCGCGGCCATACCGGTCGCGAACAAGAAGCTGTGCCCTGCGTTCTCGAGGGTCGCGAGCGTGCGCTGGGCATCGTCGCGCGTGGGGTTCCCGCCGCGCTGGTACTCGTATTCTCCCTCGCCGCCCTCGGTGGGCTGGAGGAACGTCGACGCCGCGTGGATCGGCGGCGTCACGGCACCCTGGTGGATGCCTTCGAGCGCATGAATGGTGCGGGTCGTGAAACCGGCCATAGTCGTGCACACCTTTCGGAGGTCTGGAAAGCCATTGGTCTGACAGCTCAACGGCCGGGCAGTGCTGGAAAATTCCTTGAGGGATGAAGAGGGTTGACTGTATGACGCCGCGTTGCGTTTCACTGGGAATCCCCCGCACTCGACCTGCACGGATCCCGCGGCAGTGCCCGTTCCGGCGATGTGGTCTGTGAATGTTCTGGACAAGTGCGGTGAGGGATTGGATATCGCACGCTGAAGTGACAGGGTGTCAATAAGTCGCCGGTCCTGTATTCTGGTGAGGTGCACCTAACCCGGTGACTGAGGCGTGCGAGAGGAGGGATCGTGGGACTCAAGGACTTTGTCCAAGGAAGGCGCGATTCTGCCGACATGGGGCAGGGCGTCTGGCGCCGGGCCCATGATCGTTTCCGTCGTGGCCTCGATCGTTTCCATCAGATTCTCGAGCGCGTGGACGATGAGACCTCGCTCGAATCCCTGATTCCTTCCGCCAACAGGCTTGCCGATCTCCTCCCCGAGGTCCGCGCCGTGGCGGCCGGGGCGCACCGTCTTGCACCGAGCGAGTCGACCGATGTGCCCGCCTCGCCCGACGGCCATTACGCGGACCTCCACCGCGCCCTGTCCAAGGCCGGAAATTCCCTCGCCCTCTGCGCGGAAGCGCTCGCCATGATGCGGTGCGACGGCGCGTGCGCGGGCGGCTGCTCCAAGACGGAGTCCGTCGAACGGCGCGTCGTCACGGTCGAGGAACAGGTGGCCGAGGCCGCAAGGATCCTCCGAGTCGCCCAGGGGCCGGGTGCCCCGATGGAGACATCGTCGAACGACGACGGCATCTCCGCAGCCTAGTCATCCCTCCGGGTTGCTGTGAACAACGGCAAGGTGGGGCGGGGTATCGCCTAAAATTGGTGTCGCCCATTCCGCATCGACCTCGAGGGAACCACCATGACAAGGTCTCGTGCGCTCATCGGCGCCGTCTTTCTGCTTCTCGCCACCGTTTTTCTGTCCGCCTGCGGCGGGGGCAGGACCGCGATACCGGAGCCACCCGCCCACGGGAATGTCCTCGACCAGGCTGACGTGCTCAGCGACGATGACGAACGGGTTCTGAACCAACGGATCGACGAACGCAATGCGCATACTGACGGCGCCCGTGTTGCGATCCTGACGATCGACGGCGTCGACGGCGACTGGGAGGACTGGACGAGAGACGCCGCCGAAAGCTGGGGAATCGGGGACAAGGGCAAGGACAACGGCATTCTCATTGCGGTCGATACGGATGAGAGGGTCACACGGATCGAGGTTGCCGACGGCGCTCGCGAAACCTTCACGGACGACGACGCCTCGGCCGTCACCGAAAACGTTCTGGAGCCTGCTCTCGAGGACGACCACTACGCCCAGGGTCTGACGGACGCGACCCGGGCCATCTACGACGACGTCCAGGGGATCTCTTCCCCGGGCAAGGAGCAAGGGTTCTGGGAGAAGAACGCGTTATACCTTGCCCTGGGAACGATCCTGTTCCTGTTGCTCGTCGTCGTCCTGCTCTATCAGTACCGCAAGCGCAGGATGTACCGGAAGGCCGACCGCGAAATCAGCGAATACCTGAGGGAGAATCCCGGGGCGGAGGTCGAACCGGAGACCCGTCAGGCGTTCCGGACGTACAGGTTCAATCATCCGCGGCGGCCCGGGGACGAGGATGAACGTGAGCGTCGCCGTGAAGAGGCGAGACGGAACGGAGAAGAGCTCGACCCGAAGGACGACCCCCAGGTCTTCACCCAGTACGCGCCCACCTTCGGCGCGTGGTTGCCGCTCTATGCGGCGTCGCCGACACTGTATTCGGGCTCAGGAACGCACCCCTCGAGTGGGAGCGCGTCGAGCGGGACATCCTTCGGCGGTGGCGCCGGATTCAGCGGCGGAGGAGCCACGGGCAGTTTTTGAGGGCGCCTGTTGTCGCTCGCGTTCACGGTGGAGAGCGGGCGGGGAGCTCGATGCGAGCGGGTGCGTCGCCGTCACGCGGAGGCCAAGCGTCGTCGTCCTGGGGGGGCGAGCCCGTTCTGGGGCGAGCCGGTGGGTTGCGCCCGGGCGGGTTACTCCTGGTGTCGCACGTGGTCGATGACCTTCATCATCGACGCGTGCAGCGCCTGGAGCTCTTCCTTGTCCATCCCGAGTCTCTCCATCATGATGCCCGGTATCTTCTCCGCTTCGCGGCGAAGGCTCCGCCCACTCGGGGTCAGCGCGATGTCCAGCGAACGGTTGTCCGTTCCGTTGCGTTCGCGGGTGATGTAGCCCTGGGCCTGCAAGCGTTTGAGCAGCGGTGACAGGGTCCCCGAGTCGATGCTCAAGCGCTCGCCCAAATCCTTGACCGACGCCGGGGAGTGCTGCCAGAGGGCGAGCATGACCAGATACTGCGGGTGAGTCAGATTCAACGGTTCGAGCACGGGGCGATACGCCGCGATCACGCTGCGTGACGCCAATGAAATGGCGAAGCAGACCTGGCTTTCGAGGGCCAGCGGGTCCTCGGACGGAAACTCTTCGTGATCCATTCCTCGCGCTCCCTGTTCTGATGACGACCGGTTGCTTGCCGGCCGCAATAAATTCTAAGCGGTTCCGCCCCAGCATATAGTTTGCGTACAATGAATTTGTGTACAAACTATTGGAGGAGTTCCGATGACCGATGCGTCGCGCGATGACGAGTTCACGTTCATGTTCCGTCTCAAGAACCGGGCCGTCAGGACTCTCCTGATCTTCGTCGGCCCGGCCCAGGGCAGCTCGCAGAGCGATCCGCGTCAGCGTCTCAAGAGGGAATACGAACGAAGGAAAGCCCTCCACGAGCAGCGAGAGAACGACGGGCAGGATGGTGCGCCGAGCAACGAGACGCGCGGCGGCAACCACGAGGGAGAATAGCCCCGCAGGGCGTCGATCCGCAGAGAACCGCGAGGGTCTAGATCAGTTTGTTCTGCCGCGCCTTCGAAATTGCGGCGGTGCGATTCTCGACGTCGAGCTTGTCGTAGATGTGCACCAAGTGGGTCTTGACCGTAGCCTCCGAGATGAACAGCTTCTTGGACAGTTCTCGGTTGCTCAACCCCGTGGCCAACAGGCGCAGAATCTCGGTCTCCCGATCGGACAGCCTCTGCTCGGGCTTCTGCATGCTGGCGAGGAGGGCCGCGCTGACCGCCGGGGCCAGGGTGCTCTTGCCGGCCGCGGTATCGACGACGGCGCGTCGCAGGGTCTCCGGCGGCGCATCCTTGAGGAGATACCCCAGTGCTCCGGCGCGGACGGCCGCGACGATATCGGCCTGAGTGTCGTACGTGGTCAGAATCAGTACCGGAGGCCCCTGCATCTCCTTGAATTTCGCCGTGGCGGTGATGCCGTCCGTGCCCGGCATCTGAATGTCCATCACCACCAGGTCGATCGAGTTCTCGGTCCCTGCGTGGGATTCGGCGATTCGCAGCGCGGAACCGCCGTCGCCCGCCTCTGCCACGACCACGACTTCCTCGAACCCGTCCAGCAGAGCACGCAACCCGGCCCGGACCACGGGGTGGTCGTCCACCAGAAGAACCTTGATCCGGGATGTCATCGTTCTCCTCCCTCGGGCGAGGTGGTTGGGGCCGAGGTCGTTGGGCCAGAGGTGGTTGGCGCCGAGGTCAGCGGGATCCGCACGCCCACCACGGTTCCCTCTCCCGGCGCCGAGTCGACGGAGAGGCTTCCGCCCAGCGTTTCGAGCCGACGGCGCAGACCCAGGAGGCCGTAGCCGCCGGCGACGTCGCCCTCGGTTGCGGCGTCGTCCTCCGCACGGGACGCGGAGGTCGCGGAGGATGCGGAGGCTGCGGGGTCGAAACCGCGGCCATCGTCGTAGACGTCCAGGGCGACGTCGGCGTCCCACACCGCCAGGGTGACCACGGCAATGTCCGCGCGGGCGTGCTTGACCACGTTGGCCAGGCCCTCCTGGGCCGCGCGCAACAGGGCCGAGGCTACCGTCTCGGGAAGCCCGGACGGATCGGCGCCCTCCGTGCGCAGGGTGCAATGCAGCTCTCCGCCTTCGGCCGCCGCCCGTCCCTGCGTCCGCTCGCACGCGGATTCCAGCGCAGAGACCAAGGACTGCCCCAACGCGGGAGAGGACAGGTCCCTCACAAACCGCCTCGCCTCCTCGAGGTTGTCGGAAGCGGTGTCCTGAATCGTGCCGATCCGGGAGCCGACCTCGTCGAGTCGCCCACCGGTGAGACTCGCGGAGGCTGCCCGCGACATGAGGACGATCGAAGACAGGCCCTGCGCCACCGTGTCGTGGATTTCCCGGGCGAGCCTGTCCCGCTCCTCCATGCGTCCGGCCTGGTGCTCCTTCTCGGCGAGTTCGGCCTGGGCCATGCGCAGTGCCTCCGCGACACGCTGGTGATGGAGCGCCTCGTGGTGCAGCGCGCGGTACGCCGTCGAAATCACGATGGCCAGACCCGCACCCAGGAGGGGGCCGAGGAAGGACCCCGGAGAGAACCGGTCCAGCTGATCCGCGCTCGCGAGCTGCCACAGGGGCACGAGCGAGGAGAGCGCCCACAGGATCCCGACCGCAATCACCCCATGCCACAGCCGGAGCAAGTGCAGGTATAGGAACATCAGGGGAAAGACGACCCACACGAAGTTTGCCGAAATGAGGAGAAGAGCGATCCAGGCGAGCGTCACGCAGGTCAGCCACCAGCCCGCGAACCGCCGGGGGGTCGACGCCGTGGTGACGCGTCCCGATCGCCGTGCCCGGGCGTACCGGTTCTCCCACACGGTGCCGATGAGATACACCGTCCCCATCAGCAGCACGGTGGCCACCGCGCAGATCTTGGGGGCCGGATTCGGGGTGTCGGAGCTGCCGACGAGATAGCGAATCAGGCCGAATCCCAGAAGGAACGCGAACATCACGTGCAAGGCGATGCGCAGAGTCTGCAGAACGCGACTCGGGGCGTCTCGAGGCTCGAGGGATTGGGCTGAACTCACAGGATTCAGCCTAGCGGTGAGCCGGTCGAGGGGGCATCAACCGAATGGTTGATCGAAGGTTCGTCCATCCTTGCGATGTGCGCGCGAGGCCGGCCCGGAAGAGTTGGTACCAACGAAATCCACAGGAAAGGAACCGCGATGTTCGTCGGTATCAGAGACGTTTTCTACGCCAGGGGGAGGTTCGCCCTGATCGGGTCCGTGGTCGGCCTGATCACGCTCCTCCTGGTCATGCTCACGGGTCTCACGGGTGGTCTGGCATCCCAGAACACCTCGGCCCTCACCTCGATCAATCCCGACCGGTTCGCCTTCGGCGCGCCCGCCGCCGGGGGCTCCGGAAACTCGGGGAGCTCCGGGGACGCCGGCAAGGACGCCAAAGTTGATTTCTCCGCCTCGCAGATCACCGAGTCCCAGGCTGACCGGTGGAAGCACACCGACGGCGTCGATTCCGCCGTCCCGGTCGGATTCACCCAGACGCAGCTCTCCGCGGACAGCACCGCGGGCGTGGCCGTCGTCGGCGTCCCGGACGAGTCGGGCCTCGTGGGACACGCTGCCGGCAAGGCCATCGACGGTTCGGCCGATCCCGGGCAGGGCGACGTCGTCGTGTCCCAGTCGATCGCCGACGACCAGGGTGCCGGTGTCGGCGACGAGGTGAGCATCTCGGGCCAGAAGTTCACGGTCAGCGGCGTGGTCCCCGACGAGTACTACAGCCACAGTCCGGTGGCTTGGGTCGACACCGCTGCCTGGCAGAGTATCGCGCACGTCCCCTCCACGGGCGACGACGCCGTCGTCGGAACCGCTATGGCCCTCAACGGAGACCTGGACAAGAATGCCTGGAACGACGCCGCCCAGACGTCCGGGACCGTGGTCTCGAAGGTCAAGGATTCCTTCTCGGGTCTGCCTGCCTATTCGTCGGAGCATTCGTCGTTGCTGACCATGCAGGCCTTCCTCTACGGCATCTCTGCCCTGGTCACCGTGTCGTTCCTGACGGTGTGGACCATTCAGCGGACGCGTGACATCGCGATCCTCCGTGCCCTCGGTGCCGGCGGACGATACCTGATCAAGGACGCGGTCGGTCAGGCCGGCATCGTGCTCGCGGTCGGTGCGGCGCTCGGTCTCGGGCTCGGCGCCGGACTCGGCTGGTTGGCTCAGAACGGAGTCCCATTCCAGCTCAGCGCGGGAACGACCCTGCTTCCCGCGGCGGGAATCTGGGTCCTGGGCATGCTCGGCTCGCTGGTCGCCGTTCGAAAGGTCGCAAAAATCGATCCCCTCATTGCTCTAGGAGGCAACTGATCATGATGGGTCACGTCGCAGAACACGCAACGAAAACAACCCGCTCAGGCCGTGGCACGGGTCCGGCCCTCGAAATACGCGACGTCGTTCTCGAATACCCGGACGGCACCACCGCCGAGGGCAAGCCGCGGACGGTGACCGCCCTGGATTCCGTGGATTTCCGCGCGGACCGCGGAACCATGACCGCGCTCGTCGGGGAATCCGGATCCGGGAAGTCGTCGCTGCTGGCGGTCGCCGGCGCCCTCGTCGAACCGACCAGCGGTTCGGTCCGGATCAACGGGAACGAGGCCGTGGGGCAGTCGGAGAAGACGCGGGCCGGGTTGCGGCGGGAGCAGATCGGCGTCGTCTTCCAACAGCCGAATCTCATCCCCTCGCTCACTGCCCGGGAGCAGCTGCTGGTCGCGGAGCACGTTCGCGGGCTGCGCGGCGCGCGGCTCAAGGAAAAGGCCCGTGCCGCCGACGCTCTCCTGGAGCGTGTGGGACTGGAGGGCGTGGGGGACCGGCGACCCCACCAGCTCTCGGGCGGTCAGCGGCAGCGCGTCAACATCGCCCGGGCGCTCATGGGAGATCCGGCCCTGCTCCTGGCCGACGAACCAACCTCCGCCCTGGACCACGAGCGCTCCCGGGAAATCGTCGATCTCTTGCGGGAGGTCACGCGGGAGTTCGACGTCGCGACCGTGATGGTCACGCACGAAACCGACCTGCTGGACTCCGTGGACGCCACGGCCACGATGCGGGACGGCCGACTCTCCTGAACGGTTGGGGCGAGGGGGGGGATAGGGG
>NZ_NOIQ01000015.1 GCF_004136575.1 Rothia koreensis | reverse complement strand
CCCCGACACAGCAACCTCCTCAGAAAGGTCACCGTGCGCATCGTTCTCGCCGAAGATTCGACCCTCCTCCGCGAAGGACTCGTGATGGTCCTCAAACGCCTCGGGCACGAGGTGATCCGTGAGGTCGGGGACGCCCCCGGGCTGCTGACGGCGGTGGACCAGGCACAGAGCGAGGAAGGGGTCGACGTCGTGATCACCGACGTCCGCATGCCCCCGAACAACTCGTCGGACGGATTGCAAGCAGCGCATTCGCTTCGAGCGAAGTATCCGCAGCTCCCCGTCCTGGTTCTCTCGCAGTACATAGCGTCGGCCTACGCCCGCGAGCTGTTCTCCTCGGATTCCTCGGGGCTGGGGTATTTGCTCAAGGATCGGGTGGGCAAGATCGAGGACTTCGCACGCGCCCTGGAGACCGTGGCCGAGGGCGGGACCGTGATCGATCCCGACGTCGTCAAACACCTCATGGGCAATGCCGCGGCGGACAGCAGATCCACCGCGATGGACAAGCTGACGCCGCGGGAGCTCGAGATTCTCAAACTCATGGCCGAGGGGAAAGCGAACACGGAAATCGAACAGGAACTCTATGTTTCTTCCGCGACCGTCGCCAAACACATTGGAAACATCTTCGACAAGCTGGGCCTGGATACCGATGCCGGGAATCGGCGCGTACGTGCGGTCCTCGCTTTCCTGGACCGCTGAATCATGCTCTGACTAGGGGCGTTGCATCCGCCTGCGGGTGCGGCCCTTCTCACAGGAAGGTCACATAACACTGTGAAGCGAATGCCTTGACGGGCAGAATTGCGAGTACTCTTTGAATTTGTGGCGTCATAGCCGTCACCTCGCGTTGCCGCGCGGGACGGATGGCTCCGCACACAAATGGACCACCAAGGGGGAATCAAGTGACAGAGTTGCAACAGGAACCAGTTGATACTGATGCACGAATAAGAACGGCCTCGTGGCGACAGTTCTTCGAGACATCGCAGATGCTCACGAACCGCCTCGATCAGTTGCTCCGCAAGGACACGCCGTTGCGCCTGGCCGACTACGACGTCTGCCAGTTGTTGTACAACGCGCCCGACAACCGCATGCGGCTCGGGGACATCGCCCACATCATGGTCTTCTCGCCGTCACGGCTGAGCTATCAAGTCGGGGTCCTCTGCGACAAGGGAATTTTGCGTCGCATCGAGGACGTCTCGGACGGCCGGGCCGCGTTCGCCGAATTGACGAAGCACGGCCTCGAGGTTTTCCTCGAGGCTCGTGAGATGCACGGCCGCCACGTGGAGGAGATCGTCGCGGACCTCGTCACCGTCGAAGAGGCCGAATCCGTGGAACGCATTTTCGCTCGCGTGCGCGAACGCCTGCTCAACGATTAGGCCCTGGGGAGGCACGGAAGACTTCGACCCGGGGTCGCGACCACTGTCGCGACCCCGGGTCTTCTTGTGCCGTCAGTCGAAGACCAGGCGGCCTCCGGGCCCTACGACGCCGGGGTCCTGCCCTCGCTTTCGGCACGGCGGAGCTCCTCGCGGTTGTGGCTCACCATGGATGCCACGACGTTGAGGGCGACCCCTGCCAGAACCAGGATCCACCCCAGGATTCCCAGATGGGCGGTGATGAGAATCGCCCCCACGAGGAGCACGAGCAAAGAGGTCAGATACGCGGGAGTGAGGAAGACGCGATAATTCATACTCCTATTTCATCATGACCCGCTGTGCCGGCGATAAGCCCGGCCCGAGGCCGGACGGGGCAACTACTTCAGGAGCATCGTCGCGGTGTCAATGGACTCGTCGTCGTCCTGCCCCTTCTCGAGCTCCAGAGCCTCGCGCCGCGTCGAGACCATGGGCACCGAGCCGATGAGCGGCCGGCCGGCGGACTCCCGGAGGAACAGCGTCGCGACGACGGCCAAGACCGAGAACAGCATCACGTAGAACGCGGGGACGTAGCTGTTGCCCGTGATGTCCACGAGGAACTGGCTGACCAGCGGCACGGTTCCGCCGATGATCGATACGGCGAAGTTCTGCGTCATACCCACGCCGGCGTACCGCGAGGCAGTCGGGAACAGTTCGGACTGTACAGCCGCGTTGATGGACAGGTACATCGTCCCCGGAACCATCATGAGGATGAGGCCCGCGTACAACGCCCAGAGGGTCCCGGTGTGGAAGAGGGCGAAGGCCGGGATCAGCAGAATGAGGTTCGAGATCGCGGCGGTGAAGTACATGGGGCGTCGACCGATTCTGTCCGAGATCCTGGCGAAGACCGGCAACAGCACGGCCTGCATGAGGAGGATGACCACGGTGGCCGTCGCGGTATGGAACGTGGCCATACCAATCTGCGTCTCGAGGTAGGTCGGCATGTAGCTCGTCAGTGTGTACGAGCAGGCT
This sequence comes from Rothia koreensis, assembly GCF_004136575.1. Taxonomy (GTDB): domain Bacteria; phylum Actinomycetota; class Actinomycetes; order Actinomycetales; family Micrococcaceae; genus Rothia; species Rothia koreensis. Next base: position 64,705 of record NZ_NOIQ01000015.1, on the reverse strand, counting down.
CCGTCCGCACCGATGATCGCGATCCCGATGACGATTTGGGGCCAGTAGTGGCGGATCACGTTGCGCAGGTTGTGGCGCACGAAGATCGGGCTGGAGTTCGGGTTCTCCTTGACGTCACGGGCTTTCTCGAAGCTCGGCGACTCCGTGATGCCGCTGCGCACGAGCATCGCCCCGATGCCCAGGATGGCGGCGAAGAGGAACGGAATGCGCCATGCGCCGTCGACCATCGCGTTCTCGCCCCACAGGTTGGTGGCGATCGCGGTGGTCGCGGCGACGACGCCGGCCCCTGCCGCGAATCCGAGCTGGGAGCCGCTGTTGAGCAAGGAGGTCCAGACTCCGCGGCTGCGGTCGGGTGCGTATTCCGCGATGTAGGTTGCGGCACCGGCGTACTCGCCGCCCGTGGAGAAGCCCTGGATCATGCGCAGAACGTACAGCAGGACGACCGCCCAGAGGCCGATGGAGTCGGCGCCCGGCAAACAGCCGATGAGGACCGTGGCCACGGCCATCATCATGATGGTGAACAGCATGACGGACCGGCGCCCGATCTTGTCTCCCAGGGGGCCGAGGATCATTCCGCCGAGCGGGCGAACGAGGAAGGACACCGCGAAACCGAGAAGCGTGACCAGCAGGCCCACGGTCTCGCCCATCCCCGCGGTGAAGACTTTCGTCATGACGGTGGCCAGATAGCCGTAGACCCCGACGTCGTACCACTCCATGAAGTTTCCGACACCAGCACCAATCTGGGAACGGATCAGCCGGGGCTTGTCGACGACGATGCAGTCATCGGCCTTGAGCCGACGCGGCGAATCGGGCAATTCATCCTTGAGATTGAGGTTGACATCGGACTTCACGATCTTCCTCCTGCGGCCGAGCGGCGGCGAGCAATGCGCCCCGGCAATGGCCGAGTATTTGATGGTGGGGACCCCCATGTATGGCGTGGGCCACCCGCTGTAAACACCTCATATAGGTTAGCGAGATAAATGCAGATGTCCAGCGAGAGGCTCAGCTCCGGCTCAACACGTGGCTAGGCGTCGGACCGTGGCGTCTTCCGGGTCGGGGGCTGGGTCCTGTCCTGGGTCTTGCCCGGTGGCGGGGACGTGAAGCCGGGCTGGAAACCGGGAAGGATCGTGGCCATGTCGGGGTTCTGGACCGCCGACATCTGGTCGAGTTTGCGGAGCACATGGTCGACAGTCGCCGGGTCCACGCCCCGGTCGGAGCGCGCGCTGATGATTTCGTCCTGGGCCGCGCTGAGGGCCGTGTCTCTCATGGTGGCGAAGAGCTTCCGCCGTTTGTTCCTCTCCGCCACCTGAGCCTCGTAGAGCTCCTGATTCTCGACCTCTTGCGGGCTCTTCGGAACCATGCGCCGGTAGATGTCGGAAACCATCGACACGACTTCCGGCGGCGCATCTTCGGAGTGCTGCCGCACGGCCTGCATGGCCGCGCGCCGGGCCCGCTCGAGCAGCTCGCGCTCCTGACGGTCCTGGTGGTCCTCCCGATCCAGTCCGAGCATCTTGACCAGGATCGGCAGGGTCAAACCCGGGAAAACCATGGTGAACAGAAGAACCATCGTCGCGATCACCAGGACCTCGGATCGGAATCCGAATCCCTCGGCCGGCAGGGAAAGGGCCAGGGCCAAGGTCACGAGTCCGCGCATTCCGGACCAGGTCATCACGAGCGCCTCGCCCAGGGATCGTGGCGTCATCGACTGGCTCTTCTTGACGTGATTGAAGGCCACGATCAGAACCATCCAGGCCAGGCGGAGCAGAATCACGACCGCGGCGATGATGCCTCCGTGAAGGATCATCTCCCCGATGCGGTCCCCGGCATCGACGATCACCTGACGCACCTGGAGCCCGATCAGGCCGAAGGCGACGCCGGTGATCAGCATTTCGATGACTTCCCAGAATGCGGTACCGGTCAGTCGGTCCTCGGGTTCCAGGTCGCCCATCGTGCTGGACATCTGAACGGCCGCGACCACCACGGCGATGACGCCGGAGGCGTGCACTTCCTCCGAAGCGATATATACGGCAAACGGAATAATCAGGGTCAATCCGGACCGGGCGACGCTCGAGTTGAGGTGACGACGCGCGACTCCGCCGAGCCACCCGAAGAACAGGCCGATCGCCACGGCAGCGACGGCCGTGTACAGGAATTCGAGAACCAGCAACGGTGCGGAGAGATGGCTGTTGACCGTGATGGCCGCGAGCGCGGCCTGGAAGGCGACAAGGGAGACGGCGTCGTTGAAGAGCCCCTCGGTCTGGAGCGTCGCGACGATTCGTCGGGGGATGCCCACGGGTTCCGACACGGCTTCCACGGCCACGGGGTCGGGCGGCGCGACGGCGGCACCGATCGCGACGGCCGCGGCGACCGTCATCCCGGGGATGAAGACCATGGACGTCCACATGACCGCAAGGATGGTGAGGGTGACCAGGACGACCGAGTAGGTCACGATCGCACGCCAGTTGGTCCGGAACATCTGCCAACTGGCCCGTTGGCCGAGCGCCCACAACAGGGGCGGCAGGAAGATCGGCAGAATGAGTTCGGGCTGGACCTTGACGTTCGGAACGCCCGGGATGAAAATCATCGCGGCCGTGGCGAGGGTCAGCAGGACCGGCCACGGCAGGTTGAATCTGTCGCCGACCCCCACGAGGACGAGGGTCGCCAACAGAATCACGATGACGACGATCAAGAAATCCACAGTGGGACCACTTTATCGGACTGGCCCCATGCGCGCGTCACACGATCGCCCGTCCCCACGCCGAAGTGGCATTTTTGTGCAGATTTTTACCGAATTCGTGCACGCGAGTGCCACCTCGGCCCGAAGTGTCTCTATTCCGCCTCAGGCATTCGGGGCGACGGAGGTTCCGACGCCGCGCCGTCGGATCGTCAGGGGGACGGACCCCGAAGCACCGTTCCCCTTCGAGCAACTCGCGACCTGTCCGCAGGGCGCCACGGCCTGGGCAGGCGCCGTGGACTCTTCGGCACCGGTATCCGCATCGGACAGATCCTGCTGATGCGCTTGGAGGTATGCTTCGTGCTCGGCCACGAGGTCCCGATCCTCCGCCCCGAGGACCACGAACCCCGAGTCCTGGATCATGCGGAGATCGTCCACGGCGGATTGCCCCTCGCTCGTCAGGTAGTCGCCCAGGAAGAGCGAATTGACCACGCGCAATGCGGTCGGCTGGAGCGAGCGCAGGTGCATCTCGCGCCCTCCCGCCATACGGATTTCCTTGTCGGGTGCCGCGAAACGGACCATGGAGAGGATCCTCAGGCACTTCAGCGGGGTGAGCTCCCAGGTTCCCTCGAGAGGCGTTCCTTCGAAAGGCATCAGGAAGTTGACGGGGATCGATTCGGAATCCAGTTCGACCAGGGAGAACACGGCGTCGACCAGCTGCTCGGGGCTCTCCCCCATACCGACGATCAGACCCGAGCAGGCCTGAAGCCCGGCGTCGTGCGCCTGATTCACGGTCGCGACGCGTTCCGAGAAGGAGTGCGTCGAGCAAATTTCGGAGTAGTGGTCCTCGGACGTGTTCAGGTTGTGGTTGTACGCATCCGCTCCGGCCTGTTTCAGTCGCTGGGCCTGACCGTCCTTCAGGATGCCGAGGCACGCGCACACTTCGATATCGGGGTTGGATTCCTTGAGCCCCTCGATCATGCGCGACACGCGGTCGACGTCGCGGTCGGTCGGCCCCTTGCCACTCGCGACCATGCAGATGCGGGACGCCCCTCCGACCACGCCCAGGCTCCCCTGACGCACGGCCTCTTCGGGCTTGATCCATGAGTACTTCAGGATCTCGGCCGCCGAGCCGAGGCGCTGGGAACAGTACGAGCAATCTTCCGGGCACAGCCCGGACTTCAGATTGACCAGGTAGTTGACCTTGACGGTGTTACCGAAGTGTTGGTGTCGCAGGGTGGAGGCGGCGTGGACGACGTCGAAAGTTGCTGCGTCGTCGGCCGAAAGGATTTCCAGGGCCTCATCGCGCGTCAACCGGTGGTCTTCCGAGATCCTGTGAGCGAGTTCCGTGTACGAAGTGTGCATGGATGCATTGAACCGTGTTTTTGAACACCGTTCAAGTGGTGACGGTTCCCGCGTTTCGGGCCATCAGCGGCCGGTTGGCTGTGAGCGCACACCTGTTCCCAAGCCATCGTCCGAGCCATAGATTGGTCTCGACAACACCACACAGAAAAGGGGTATTGGATCATGTCAGACCTGTCCGGAAAGAAAATCGCATTCCTTCTGACCAATGGCGTCGAGGAAGTCGAACTGACCCGTCCGCGCAAGGCGCTCGACGACGCCGGTGCGCAGACCGTGATCGTCTCTCCCGCGGAGGGCACACTGACGGCGATGAACGGCGACTGGGACCACGGCGATTCCTTCGACGTGGACCTGCCGCTGTCCGAAGCGAAGCCCGAGGAATTCGACGCACTGGTTCTGCCCGGCGGCACCATCAATGCCGACACGCTGCGGATCGCCGAGGGCGCCACCGACTTCGTCCGGGCCTTCTTCGATCAGGAGAAGACCGTGGCGGCGATCTGCCACGCACCGTGGATCCTGGCTCAGGCGGAGCTGGCCCGCGGTCGACGGCTCACGTCGTTCGAGTCCATTCGCACCGACCTGATCAACGCCGGTGCCTCGTGGGAGGACTCGCAGGTCGTGGTGGACGGCAACCTCATCACGAGCCGCAACCCCAACGACATCGACGCTTTCAACGCGGCGGTCTCCGAGGCTCTCTCCGCCTGAGAACCACGGGACCGAGTGAGGGCACGGGAATCGAATCGGTAGACTCGTCCCGTGGCCCTCACCCGTGAACGCATCCTCGAAACAGCCCTGTCGTTGCTGAGCGACTACGGGCTGGGCGACCTGTCCATGCGCAGGCTCGCCACGGAGCTCGGCGTCGCCCCAGGAGCGCTGTACTACCACGTCAGGAACAAGCAGGAGCTGCTCACCCGTCTGGCGGGCAGGATGCTTGGGCCCGCTCCGGCTGTGTCACGGAATGACCCGGGGGATTCGCCCCACACCCAGGGGATCAGCGAGCGCGAGGTCACCGAGACCGTCGTCGAACAGGCACGTGCGGCCAGGGAGGCCGTACTGCGGTACCAGGACGGTGCGGACGTCATCGGGATCGCCCTGGCGGCGGACCAGGAGTCCGTCTCCTCGTTCGTGGCGATGCGCGAGACCTTCGAGCGCGGATCGATCAGCCCGACCCACGCGGATTGGGCGGCCAGAACCGTCCTGCACACGGTCCTGGGGTTCGTTTCGACGGAGCACAACCGACTCAGGCTCGAGGCGTCCTCCGCGCCGGCCGAGGATTCGGGAGCCCGCGACATCCAGGATGCGCGCGCGTGCGAGTTCGGAGTCCGGGCTGTCATTCGGGGTGTGCTCGACGAGGCATCCGAACAGTAACGGGGACGGTGGGGACCTCGCCCTACAATGTATAGCGCGCCCAGTGAACCTGGCAGTCCGCAGCGAGTGCCGTGGCCGGACGCGTCCCGGCTCCTCGCCGAATCACATCACCGAGAAGAAGAATTCAGGTACAACTCCATGACCGAGGCCTCGATCGCGGCCCAGTGGGCCACCTTGCCGGACCACACCGCGCAGGTGGAATCGTTGCGTGAGGCTTTCGTCGAGAGGTACGGATCGGAACCGGACGGCATCTGGTCCGCCCCCGGCCGCCTGAATCTCCTGGGCGAATACGTCGATTTCAACGGTGGGTCCTGTTTCCCCACCCCTCTCCCGTACAGAACCCTCATCGCCGGCCGACTGCGCCGTGACGGCATCCTCCACGCGGAGTCCTTGCAGATGCCCACCCCGGTCGAGCGCCCCCTGCGCGAGATCGCTCCGGGCACGGTCTCCGGGTGGTTCGGGTACGTCGGCGGCGTCGCCTGGTCGATGAATCAGGAAGGCGGCGAGGACATTTCCTTGCCCCCGGACTTCGGAGCGGATCTTCTCATCGATTCCACCGTTCCCGTCGGTGGTGGTCTCTCCTCCTCCGCAGCGCTCGAGTGCTCGACCGCCCTGGCTCTGCTCGAACTCTCCTGTCCGCTCCGGACCGAGGAATCTCTCGAGCCGCTCCCGGTCGGTGGTTGCGGCCCGGACAACGACGACCTCCGTGCTCGCCTCGCCCGAGTCTGTATGCGGGCGGAGAACGAGGTCGCGGGTGCCGTGACCGGTGGCCTCGACCAGACAACATCGTTGCGGTCGCTTCCCGGACAGGCGATGGTCATCGACTTCCGTGACTTCTCGTTCGAACCCGTGGACGTCAACGTGACCGGGGCCGGACTGGCCTTTCTCGTGATCGACAGCCGCGCGCCCCACGATCTGGCGGACGGGCAGTATTCGAGCCGCCGCAATGCCTGCGAGGACCTCAGGCAGGCCACGGGTGCTGAGAACCTGCGTGCCCTGCTTCCCGACGACCTGGGTTTCCCGGACCTCGATGCCGAGGAGGCACGCCGGGCGCGAGAATCGACCGTCGCGGACACGCTCGAGCGTTGCGCCCGGGTTCCGGGTGTGCTCGAGGGCCTCGGCGAGGACAAGCTCTACGGCTGGACCAAACACGTCTTCACGGACATGATGCTCGTCGAGCGGGCCCGAACCCTGTTCACGGATCGAACCCCCACCACACCGGAAACGTGGCGGGAGCTGGGTCAACTGTTCACGACTTCGCACGCATCCATGAGGGACGACCTCGGGGCGTCGCGCAACGAGCTCGACGTCGCCGTCGACACGTGCCTGGATCACGATGCGCTGGGTGCGCGACTCGTCGGCGGAGGATTCGGCGGCGCCGTCCTGGCCCTGACGACCCGCGAGCGCGTCCCCGAGACAGCCCAGGCCGTCGCGGACGCTTTCGCCGATCGAGGATATGAGAAACCGGTGTTCCTGCCGCTGGCCCCAGGGCGTCCCGCGAACCGAGATCTCTAGGACTCGACGCCGGAGTGCCAGGCCGCAAGTTGCCCGGCACGCGAGACCGGGGACCGGAGCGGCACGTGGGAGCGGGGACGGAGCGGCACTCAACCGATCCGCCCCCGTGCCTGGCTCACGTGGTTCATTCCCTTGATTCCGCCGCATTGCAGGCGCATGCGGCCGAATATGCGATGTGCGCACACATCCGTCGATATCGACGGGTTCAAATAAAACACTCGCGAGTACACCTCACAAGGTGGCACGCGGGTCTTTATCAAAACGTGATGTCGTCTCGGTCGCTCCGGGGTGTGCGATGCGCGACAGTGAGGGCCCTGCACCCGGTGAAGGGGAATAACAACCCGTCGTGCCAAGTTGCGATGGGCGCACTCTGCAACACATCGTCCCTCGAAAGGCGACCCCATGGCGTATTCGTATCTCTTCCAGCCGTTGACCCTGCGCGGTCTTGAATTCAAGAACCGCGCCTTCGTCGCCCCCATGTGCCAGTACAGCGCGGCCGACGACGGCATCCCGACCGATTGGCACCTCATGCACCTGGGCTCCTTCGCGACCGGAGGCTTCGGGCTGATCATCGCCGAGGCTTCCGGCGTTGTCCCCGAGGGCCGCATCTCGCCAGGGGACTTGGGGCTCTGGAATGACGATCAGGCTCGCGAATTCGCGCACATCGCGGACTTCGTGCACACCCACGGTCAGGGTGCGAAGTTCGGGATCCAATTGGCTCACGCCGGACGAAAGGCCTCCACGTACCATGCCCTGCCCGGTTACCCGGAAGGTTCTCTCAGCCCGGAGGACGGCGCCTGGACCACGCTGGCCCCCACGGACGAGCCCTTCGGGCCGTTCGATGCTCCCCGTGCGATGACTGAGTCCGAGATCCTCGAGACCGCCCAGGCTTTCGCTGATGCGGCGCGCCGCGCCGTCGACGCCGGGGTGGACACCGTCCAGATCCACGCCGCCCACGGCTACCTGCTGCACGAGTTCCTCCAGAAGGACGTCAACACCCGCGATGATCGTTGGGGCGGCACCGATCTGGAGAACAGGATGCGGTTCCCCCTCGAGGTCGTCCGCCGGGTCCGCGAAGCGATCCCCGATGACATGCCGTTGATGCTCAGGGTTTCCGCTGTCGACTGGAAGGAAGAAGCGGGCACGGAAGCAGCTCGTGAGGCCAACGACGCCGACTTGGCGGATATCACCGAGTTCGTCCGCCAGGCCGCGGCCGCGGGAGTCGACATGGTCGATGTCTCGTCCGGCGGCAACCTGCCGCAGCCCCAGGTGCGCCCGGTTCCCGGATACCAGACGGAGTTCGCGGCTCACATCCGCCGCGAAACCGGGCTGCCCACGAGCGCGGTCGGCATCATCACGGACGCGGTCCAGGCCGAGCACGTCATCGCCACCGGACAGGCGGACGCCGTCAGCCTGGCTCGCGAGGCACTGAGGGACCCTCGGTGGGCGCTCAGGGCGGCGCAGGAGTTGCGTCAGGACATCGAATGGCCCGACCAGTTCTATCGCGCCAAGCGGTAATTCGGTCTCCCCGAATGCCAGCACTACAAGAACTGAACAACCTTTCTTTTGTCTCACAACAACCTGGGCGATTCTTAGGAATTGCTACGTGACGTTTTGCCAGGGGTGAACAACGGACTGTGTTCCGCACCAGCGGTTCACATCACTCGCCATTTGCCCTAATGTCGAAGGCAAGTGGCGATCCGCATCACTGACAGAGTATGGATCGCCGGGATGAAAGGAGCCGATTATGGGTTTCGATATTGGTGACAAGGCAGGCGACGCTCTGAACAAGGGCAAGGACGCCGTCAACGACAAGACCGGCAAGGACACCGTCAAGGACGAGCATGTCGACAAGGCCAAGGACGCGCTGAACGACAAGTTCGGCAACAAGGACTAATTCTTCTTCCTGAGGCCATTCTTGCTTGTCCCTCGGATGATTCCTGAGGGAACCCCAAGGAAAGGAGTCCCGTATGGGTATCGAGGACAAAGCCAACAACAAGTTTCAGGATGCCACCGGCAACGCCAAGGAAAAAGTCGGCGAAGCCGTGGGCAATGATGATTTGAAGAATGAAGGAAAGGGCGACCAGCTCGGCGCCGCCGTGAAGGACGGCGCGGAGAAGGTCAAGGATGCGGCCCGCAATATTGGCAACAAGCTCAAGGGCTGAGGCCAGCATCGCCTGAACCTGCCTGTGGCGGGCCACCCGAGAAGGTGGCCCGCCACAGGTTTTTTTGTGTCCGGTTCGAGGCCGTACGGGATGCCGCGGTTCGACCAAGCCCGTCATTCACTGGGACCCAGGGACATCGCCCCGGCCCCAGCCCCTCGAGCCTCCACAGTCCGGGCAGAGGCGCGGACGACGTCGCGCGGTTGCCCCTTCACGTGGACATGGAAAAGGGCCGGCTGCCGAGCCCGTCCGGGAGTCGATGTCCCGTCCGGTCGCCAGCCGGCCCCGCCCCGTGAAGGGCCTGCCGATGGTTTTAGCCGAGGGCCGGGGACGTGTAGTACCCGTCCACGGTCATCATTCCGCCGCCATCAACGGCAGTGACCTGGGTTCCCTGTTCCGGGTTGAGAGCAGAAACCATCTGCCCGTCTCCCAGGTAGATCCCCACGTGCGCATAGTTGTTGGTGAAGACGACGTCGCCCGCCTGCGGATTCGCGGTCGGGGTCAGCTGATTCACCATGCTGTAGGTGTACGAATCCAGGTTGACCCCGGACTGCGCGTAGACATAAGAGACGAAACCTGAGCAGTCCCAGGCCATGTAGTCGCTTCCGCCCCAGACGTAGGCACCGCCCACGCCCGCCATCGCGTCCTGCACGACCTGTGCACGGCTACCGGTGACGGCGTCGGTCTGCGCTGCAGGCTCGACCTCGGTCGCCTGGCCGTTGTAGGCCTCGGCCGACTGGGCCTGGTCTGCGGGAGCAGCCTGGGTCTGATCGATCGCCTGACCATCCGCGGTCTGCGGGTCGGTCTCGGCGGCCGGAATCGTCTGGATCGTGCCATCGGCTCCCACCTGGGTGCCATCCGCGGCGGGAGCGGCCGCCTCGGCCTGGCCCTGCACACCCGGATCCTGCTGAGCTGCACCGGAGTCCCACGGCGCCGCCCCAGCGTCAACGGCAGGTGCCGCATCCTCTGCGGGAGTGATGTCCGCGGCGGGTTGGATCGTGGCATTGTCAGCGGCCGGAGCCGCAGGAGCTTCGGCCGGTGCCGGGGCGGCCTGGGCGACTGACTGCTGCGCCCACGGTTCCTGGACCGTGTTGTCGGCCGACTGTGCCTGGACGGAGGGGGCCGGAGCGGCCTGCTCGGGCGCCTGCTGCTGGACAGCCGGTGCCGCCTGGCCGGAAGCCTGCGCAGACACGAAGTCGTGCGAGACCGACGGCGACGTCGCCAGCGCCAGGCTCGGCGTGATGTGAGGCGTCGAAGGAGTAGTGGACGGAGTTGCGGTTGCGAAGGCGTTCGCCGAAGTCATGGATCCGGCGACTGCTCCGAGAGTCGCCAATCCGATTCCTGTGTTGCGGAAGAAGTGTGACTGGGTAACTGGGCGAACACGAGTGATTTGCTGAGCCATGAGAAATGGGTTTCTCCTCTTTGCCTGCGCGGTTGGTGCAAGATCCATCAAGGAACCCCAGTCAGCAAAACCACTTACCCTCGGAGTCTTGTGAGGAAGAGAACCCTCATCCAACACCTCGCCCCCGCCAAAGGTTGTCCTGTGTACAGGTTCCCTGGGCCGCGGCAGGGTTAGGCAAACAACCCAAGGAAGCCGACCTGAATTTCAATCGGCGGACTCAATATAGCACAGTGATTTTTTATTAGGTATCCCCAGTCACCCCTAGTCAAACGCAAGTCAGTGGATCCCCGGCACAATGCCGATGCGCACGATTTATGTGAATCTCGGAACGCCTTCTCGATATTCGAAGATTTGTCCTATTGCCTCAGGGAAAGAAGTATTGTAATTGACCTTTTTGTTCGAATGGAACGAAGTTAGTCAATTGTTCATGTTCTTCCGGATCGGGGTCCGAAGGCCCCGGAGGCCGCCGGCAGCGCATCGACAGATCCCGCCGGCCGATCACAAATTACAACTTTCGGCCTTTGCGCTCCGTCCGGAAATCCCCAACTGTGCACAGAGTTTTCCACAGGTGTGGGTAACCGAGGGATGGTTCCCAGGACCTCTCTCCCCAACTCCTCGATCTGGCGGGACAGACCGCTATCCACAAGGTTATTAACACATGTGGAGTTACAGCCCTGTAGTTATTAACAGCTGTGGGAAAGTCCTGTGGAAAACCTGTCGCCCACGCAAAATCTTGTAATCACATCTTTCCGCCGGCTCGTCCCTTTCGCCGGCCACGATGCTGTGTGATGTCGAAGATCCACGCCATCACGGCTCCCACCACGAGGCCTCCGATGTGCGCCTGCCAAGCGATCCCTGGAACCAGGAACCCGAACACCAGGTTGACGGCCACGAGAACTAACAGACCCCGAGTGTCGCCTCCGCGGAACCGGGTCCAGGCAAAGAGAGCACCGAACAGGCCGAAAACCCCGCCCGACGCGCCGACCACCAGCGTGTACGGACTCGCCAACAGGTAGACGGCGAAGGAACCACCAATGATCGACAGCAGGTAGACGGCGAGGAATCTCCATCTCCCCATGCGCGGTTCAAGAGCGGCACCGAAGATGTACAACGTGTACATGTTCAACGCGATATGGAGCAGGTTCCCCGGCGAATGGACGAAACCGCTGGTCAGGAGACGCCAGGGCTCGGCCGTGGTAAGGATCGGGGCGTAGGCCAGGGTATTGAGGACCAGGTGCCGCGGGATGACCCATTGCAGAACGAAGACCACGACGGTCACAGCGATCACGGTCCAGGTCACGGTGAGCCCCGAACCGCCGGGCAGGAGTCCCCCGCCTCTCCCCCGCGCATGGTCACGACCTCGGGCGTTCTGGTCGACCTCGTGCACACAGTCCACGCACTGGATACCGACCGGGGCCTGGACCTGGCAGCGCGGGCATACGGGGCGGTGGCACCGAGTGCAGGTCACGTAGGAGACGGTGTCCGGATGCCGGGGACAGACTGGCCGGCCTTCACCGTGGGAGGCGGCTTCGTCGCGTTGTCCGTACTGTGGCGGTTCCTGATTCATGAACGGGGGTTCCTCTCAGAAGGTGACGTGCCCAGAGACAGAACGAGGCCCAACCGCAGTACAGCGGAAGGGCCTCGCTCTTCGATACACCGGGTTCTCCCGGTGCCGATGCTCTCGGACTCAGAGTTGTTCGATATCGATGTTCTTGATGACGACGTCCTCGACCGGACGGTCCATCATTCCCGTGGCCACGCCCTCGATCTCGTCGACGACCTTCTTGGAATCGTCATCGGCAACTTCACCGAAGATGGTGTGCTTGCCCTGGAGCCACGTGGTCGGAACGGTAGTAATGAAGAACTGGGAGCCGTTGGTTCCCTTGCCGTTCTGTATGCCGGCGTTGGCCATGGCCAGCATGTAGGGCTCGTTGAAGTTCAGGTCCGGGCTGATCTCGTCGTCGAACTGGTAGCCGGGACCGCCAATTCCCTGGCCGAGAGGGTCGCCTCCCTGGACCATGAAGTCCCGGATGATGCGGTGGAAGATCACGCCTTCGTAGAGCGGGGTGTTCTTCTTCTCGCCGGTCTTGGGATCGGTCCATTCCTGGGAACCATCGGCCAAACCGACGAAGTTCTTGACGGTTTTGGGTGCTTGGTGACCGAACAGGTTAACCACGATGTCGCCGTGGTTCGTGTGAAGGGTCGCTTTGGCAGTGGGAATCGCAGTCATGACAAATATTTTCCCATGATGCCGCCCTACCCCCAACACTGTTCCGCCTACAGTGAAAACAACACGCTCCCACCCCTTGAGGTTGGGGACACGTCGGGCCGTATTACATATCCTGAGAGTGGACTACAACTGACTCGGTAAAACATCCCGTTTTCCACGGATGGCGCCGACAGAGATTCTGTCTGCGCACCGGATCCACGAGGAGGTAACTCATGGGATGCCAGAAGAAGGCTGAAAAGAAGGCCCAGCAGGCCGCGAAAGAGGCCCGGAAGACGGCGAACGCCCGCTACTCCGAGGGTGTCGACAAGGTCAACGAGCTGAGCAACAAGTTGCAGCAGCGGGCCGATCAGGCAAACGACTGGGCGCAGAAGGAGGTTGCACCCCGTATCCAGGAGCAGATCGATCGTGCGACCCCGGCCGTCGAGAACGCCGTGGCCAAAGGTCGCGAGCGCGCCGGCGAGGCGGCCACGGCCATCGCAGACAAGCTGAACTCCACCGAGGCCCACCCTCAGGTCGAGGCACTGGCGGCCAAGGTCACCGGTGACAAGAAGTCCGTGAAGAAGGCACAGAAGGCAGCCGCGAAGCGGGCCGAGGAATTCGCCAAGCAGCAGAAGAAGGCCAACAAGAAGTCGCACAAGGGCCTCGTCTTCTTCGGGTTGCTCGCTGCGGCCACCGCTGCCGGCGTCGCCGCGTGGCGTGCCTCCCGCCCGGTCGAGGATCCCTGGAAGACTCCGGCGGATGCAGAGAAGAAGCCCGCCGCCAAGGATTCCGCCGATTCCTCGGCCGCCGGGGCCAAGGCAGATCCTGCGGAGCAGAAGGTGAGCAAGCCGTCCTCGGCCGCCGCGCCTTCCAACCAGGAGGTCAAGTCCCTGAACGATCCCAAGGACACGAGCCACCCGGCTCCCGGTGCTCCGATGGACAAGCCGGCCACTCCGGTTCAGGGCACGCCCGCAGCGGACAAGGCCTCGGAAACCAAGAAGGCTGACGAGACCAAGTCCTCGACTCCTCGCCAGGGTGAGGCTTCGCAGAGCAACACCGAGGAAAAGCCCGCGGGCAAGCACCAGGCTCCGAAGTCGGGACAGGATGACAAATAAATAACTGACTGCCCCGGCGTCCTGGACGCCGCACCACGCCGCCGCGCTCATCGAGCGCGGCGGCGTTTTTTATTGGTCTGATGGCTGTTCCGGAACCATGGATGTCTGAGGACGGCACCATCCGGAGCGGAGGCCCGGCGCAGTCGGCCACGGTATGTGGGGTCAGAGATCCCAGCCGACGTGCCGCAAATGTTCCTCGACGCGGGCGACGTCGCCCGGCAATGGCATCTCGTCGGTAATTTTCGTGATTTCGACGCCGATGTCCACGCTGCCGGCCGGCATGACGCCTTCGGCAATGAGTTGGCGGCAGATCTCGACGACTTCGTCCTCGGCCAGCCTCCGCCGGAGGACGGCGACGAGCGGCACGTAGTCCTGCGACGGCAGGCCATTGGGGTAGCCGGCTCGGAGCCATCTGATCACGGAGGCAGCAAGGTTTCGCATGTCGCCCCCTTTCCTAGAGCTCCGGTGCGGTCCCTACTTCTTGGCGAGACCCAGGAAATTGAATCCTGTCATGTGGAACAGAAAATCTTTGGCAATCCAGAGGATGCCCATCACGATGGCCACCAGGATGATCGCGAAGATCAGCCCTCCGATGGCTCTCATGGCCGTGGAGGGAGGGCGCACCTGGATGACGCCGCCGTCCTCGGTCCGTTGCGTCTGTCCGGCAGAGATCCGCATCCCCAAGGCAAAGAGCGCGGGGAGACCGGCGCCGAGGAGCAATCCCGCGATCGTCACGGGAACGAGGTTCGAGAGAAGGTGGAGAAAGTTCATGCTCGGACTCCCGGGTTACTGGTTGGAAAAGTGCTTGTGGGCGCCGGCTCGTGAATCGTGACCGATGATCTCGCCCACCTTGGCGTGAACCATGGTTCCGGTCAAGGCGTTGTCCTGGTCGGGCGTCTCGGTCTGTTCCACGACCGGCGTCTCAGGCTCTTCCTCGACCCACTGGTCGTTGACGTTGTCGTGCGTGACGGGGGCCTGGCGGGAGCGGTGCCACATGTACCCGGCAAGCACCACGAGCAGGGCAAAGATGACCAACGCACCCACGAGTTCGTTGGAGACCATGGCAACCATGTGCCCGATGAACCAGGTGACGGCGCCGACGAGCGCGGCCGCCGGAATGGTGATGATCCAGGCGACAACCATCCGACCGGCTACTCCCCACCGAACCTCGGCACCCTTGCGGCCGAGACCGGTACCCAGGATCGATCCCGTGGCCACGTGGGTCGTCGAGAGGGCCATACCGAAGTGGGAGGAGGTCAGGATGATGGCTGCGGAAGCACCCTCGGCGGCCATGCCCTGCGGGGACTCGATTTCCACGAGACCCTTGCCCAGGGTGCGGATGATCCGCCATCCGCCGAGGTAGGTTCCCAGGGCGATCGCCGCGGCGCAGGTGAGCTTGACCCAGAAGGGGATGTCGGCGCTCGGATCGATCGAGGAAGAGGCGACCAGGGCCAGGAAAATCACGCCCATGGTCTTCTGGGCGTCGTTGGTCCCGTGGGCCAGTGACACCAGCGATGCGGTGCCGACCTGTCCCCAGCGGAACCCGCGTTCCTTCTGCTCGTCGCCCACGGAGCGCGTGAAGCGGTAGATGAGGGCCGTGCCGACCGTCGAGATGATTCCCGCGACCAGCGGGGCAGCGACCGCGGGGATGATGACCTTGGCGACAATGCTGGTCCACAGGACGCCGCTGAGTCCGAGACCGGCAATCGTGGCACCGATGAGGCCGCCGAACAGGGCGTGTGAGGAACTTGAGGGGAGGCCGAGCAACCAGGTCAGGAGATTCCAGGTGATGCCGCCGACCAAACCGGTGAACACGATGATCATCAGGTCGCTGCCGGAGGTGAGATTCAGGTTCACGACCTCTTTGCCGACCGTCTTCGCGACCTCGATGGAGAGGAACGCTCCGACCAGGTTCAGGATCGCCGAGAGAGCGACCGCCACCTTGGGCTTGAGTGCGCCCGTCGCGATCGACGTTGCCATGGCGTTGCCGGTGTCGTGGAAGCCGTTGGTGAAGTCGAAGACCAACGCCGTGACGATGACAATTGCGAGGATGATGAGTTCAGGTGCCACACCTGAATTATGCGGACATGGAACTGAAGTCCTGGAGGTGAATACGTGAACGGAAGGTTAACTTCGCCGCCGTCGGACTGTGATTTCGGCAATCATCGTCGCGCTTGAACCGTTCGTGGCGATCATCGCAACGATTGCTGGTACTTGCCCGGTGTCATCCCTACCAGCGACACGAAAGCCTCTATGAAACCACTGGGGTTGGACCAACCGCAAGCAACAGCCGTGTCCACCACGGACACCCCCTCGGTCAGCATGATCAGGGACCTGTGGACCCTCAATTGAATACGCCACTGCCTATAGCTCATCCCGGTTTCCTGGTGGAACAGCCGACTGAGGGTCCTCTCGCTCGCACCGATGCGGCGGCCCAGATCCGCCAGGGTCATGGGCTCCTCGAGGTCCCGGCCCACCAGGTGTGTTGCCGCCAGCAGGCGGTCGTCGTGCGATTCGGGAAGGTGCAGCGGCTGTTCCGGTGCCGCAGAGAATTCGTCGATGATGAGTCTCCTCAGCCGGTCACGGGCCTCGAACGATCGCGAGGACGGCTCCGTCAGTGCCACGACGGCTTCCCTGGCCACTGGAGTCAGTGCAAACACCGCGGGCCTCCGGGGCAGGAGTTCTGCCATGCTCTCGGACATGAACGCGATCCGCATATCGGTGCTTCCGTGGGCACGGTGCTGATGCACGAAACCCGCCGGAATCCACACGGCTCGATTGGGTGGAGCAACCCAGGACCCGTCCTCGGTCACCATCGACAGAACCCCTGTGGAGGGATAGACGACATGCCCGCGATCGTGGGCGTGTGCCGGCGTGTGTTCATCGTGCCCCAGCAGCTGGATCTGCTCGGGATTTTTCTGCACGTGGCGGGATTCGGGCATAGGACGCCGGGATGGACCCCGGTACAGCGGGATGTTGTCCTTCTCCGCATTCCCGGGAATCCTCGCGTCATTGGTGACACCCGTGGTGCCGCAACGGGTCCGTCCCACGTGGCTTCCGGTTGCGGTGGCGGTGGCACTGACCGGGGTCGCGTATCTCGGGGTCGGTGTGCCGCGGTGGAGCCGCAACCCCCGGGTGACCTGTTCCGATGGGGACGTACCATCACGGTAGGAGTACAAAAAAGAGGACCCGGCTCGATGCCGGGTCCTCTGTGTTCGGTGGAGGCGAGGGGACTCGAACCCCTAACCCTCTGCTTGCAAAGCAGATGCGCTACCAATTGCGCCACGCCCCCGAGGGTCAGTCAACCGTGTCTGTGGAAGCCTTCCAGGTTTCCTTGGTTTCCTGAGCGTCCTTCACACGTTTGGTCACCACAAAGGCTACCGCGCCGGCTGCAAGAGCCACCAGCGTTTTCCTCATGGGAACCTCCTCGTGAAAAGGATTGTGGGCGTACCAGGAATTGAACCTGGGACCTCTTCGTTATCAGCGAAGCGCTCTAACCGTCTGAGCTATACGCCCTTATTGGCCCTCGGACCGAGATTAAACATTACATGACGACCCGGTCCGGGCCAAATCAGGCCAGTGGTGACCTCCCGCACAGGAAGGCACCCCGATCAGTCGTCCGTCAGCGTGACTCCCACGCCGCCCACGAGGCGGGCGGCGATGTTGTACAGGAAAGCCGAAATGACACCCAGCAGGGTCATCAGCACCACGTTCACGATGGAGAGGATCGTCGCGTAGAGCGCCACCTGACCCAGAGACAAGTAGTCCGTGATGGACACGGCGTTGCCCTGGCTCGAGAGCATGGAGAGCACCGAGTCGATGCCACCGAAGATGCCCGTGATGTCGAAGACGAGCCACAGGATCACACTGGCCACGACCACGACGATCCCGACGGCCACGGACAACAGGAAAACCAGCTTGGCGATCGACCAGAGATCAACCTTGGCCACGGTCAGGTGCGCGCGACGCACCTTGGAACGGGGCGCGGGTCGAACCAGCGGTCGGCCGTTCGAGGAGGCCTGGCGCTTGTTGCCGTTCGCGGGCCCGTTCGAGGGAGCGGACTTGGAAGCGGTCACCGAATCTCCGCGTCCGGAACCAGCGGCCGGTTTGCGTCGGTTGTCCGCGGGCTTTTGCGCAGAGGAGCTCGCGGACGCGGAAGGTTTCCCCGCCGCGTTACCAGGATTGTTCGTGCTCACTCATTACCTCCGTGTGATGAAGTTTCCGACTCGGCCGGAGTATCGGTCTGTTCAGTACCGTTGTCCAACGGTACTTCATTTTCGCCGTCCAACACCTCAACGGAACCGTCGTCGGCAATCTCTTGGCCTTCGTCAATGCCCTTGTCCTGATTTCGGGCGATGGAAAGAATCCTGTCGCTCTTGCCAGGCTTGGCAAATATTACGCCCATGGTGTCCCGGCCCTTGGCAGGAACTTCCGACACGAGGGACCGGGCGACCTTGCCGGACTGCATGACGACCAGGACTTCGTCGTCGGCACCGACGATCAGGCCACCGACCAGATCTCCGCGGTCCTCGACGAGTTTGGCCACCTTGATGCCCAGACCGCCACGCCCCTGGACCCGGTATTCATCGACCTTGGTCCTCTTGGCGTAGCCGCCTTCGGTCACCACGAAGACGTAAGAATCATCGGTGACCACGTTGGCGGCCAAGAGTTCGTCGCCATCCCGGAACTTCATGCCGGTCACACCGCTGGTTGCGCGGCCCATCGGCCGGAGCGCGTCGTCGGTCGCCGTGAACCTGAGGGACTGCCCCTTGCGGGAGATGAGCATGAGGTCGTCGTTCGAGTGGGTGAGCTGCGCGGAGATGAGTTCGTCGTCCTCCCGCAGATTGATCGCGATGACGCCCGAGGTCCGGTTCGTGTCGTAGTCGCTGAGGCGCGATTTCTTGATCAGACCGTGCTTGGTGGCCAGAACCAGGTACGGCGCATCCTCATAGGTGCGCAGGGCCATGACCCTCTGGATCTTCTCGTCCGGCTGGAAGGCCAGCAGGTTGGCCACGTGCTGCCCCTTCGCATCCCGCCCTGCCTCGATGAGTTCGTAAGCCTTGGTGCGGTAGACGCGCCCGAAGTTCGTGAAGAACAGGATCCAGTTGTGGGTGGTCGTGACCACGAGATGCTCGACGACGTCGTCGCCGCGCAGCTGGGCCCCGCGGATCCCCTTGCCGCCACGGTGTTGTGATCTGTACTGGTCGATGCGGGTCCGTTTGACGTATCCGCCGCGCGTGATCGTGACGACCATGTCTTCCTCGGGGATGAGGTCCTCGATCGACATGTCGCCGTCGTAGCCCATGAGAATCTGCGTCCGACGGTCGTCGCCGTAACGGTTGACCACGTCCCGCATTTCCTCCGAGATGAGGTCGCGTTGGCGCTGTTCGGAGTCGATGATCTCCTTGTATTCCTCGATCAGACGCATGAGTTCGTCGTGCCGGTCCTGGATCTTCTTGCGCTCCAGTGCGGCGAGACGGCGCAGCTGCATGTTCAGAATGGCCTGGGCCTGGGCTTCGTCGATGTCCAGGAATTCCATGAGCCCCGTGCGGGCGTCGTCGGCCGTGGACGAGTTACGGATCAGCTGAATGACCTCGTCGAGGGCGTCCAGCGCCTTGAGGAGCCCCCGCAGAATGTGGGCTTCTTCCTCGGCCTGGCGCAGGCGGAACCGCGTTCTCCGGACGATGACGTCCATCTGGTGCTGAACCCAGTGGCGAATGAAGGCATCCAGCGAAAGCGTCCGGGGCACACCGTCCACGATCGCGAGCATGTTGGCGGAAAAGTTCTCCTGCAACTGGGTGTGCTTGTAGAGGTTGTTCAGCACCACCTTGGCGACCGCGTCCCGCTTGAGGACGACGACGAGGCGCTGGCCCGTGCGGCCCGAGGTCTCGTCCCGGAGATCGGCGATGCCGCTGATCTTGCCCTCGCGGATCAGATCGGCGATCTTGATCGCCAGGTTGTCCGGATTGGCCTGGTAGGGCAGTTCCGTGATCACGAGGCACGTGCGACCGTGGATTTCTTCCACGTCGACGACCGCGCGCATCGTGATTGAGCCGCGCCCAGTCCGGTAGGCGTCCTCAATTCCCTTGTGACCCAGGATCTGGGCGCCCGTGGGGAAATCGGGTCCCTTGATGCGAGCGATCAGGGCATCGAGCAATTCCTCGTTGTCCGCTTCGGGGTGCTCCAGGTACCACTGAACACCCTCGGCGACCTCGCGCAGGTTGTGCGGGGGAATGTTGGTCGCCATGCCCACCGCGATGCCGGAGGACCCGTTGACCAGCAGGTTGGGGAACCGTGCGGGAAGCACCACGGGTTCCTGGTTCTTGCCGTCGTAGTTGTCCTGGAAGTCGACGGTGTCTTCCTGGATGTCCCGCACCATCTCCATGGCCAGCGGTGCCATCTTGCACTCGGTGTACCGAGGCGCAGCGGCGCCGTCGTTTCCGGGGGAACCGAAGTTTCCTTGTCCCAGCGCGAGCGGATACCTCATGATCCAGTTCTGGATCAGACGCACCAAGGTGTCGTAGATGGCGGAGTCACCGTGGGGGTGGTACTGACCCATGACCTCGCCGACCACGCGGGCGCACTTGTTGAAGGAGCGGTCCGGCCGGTATCCGCCGTCGTACATCGCGTAGATGACGCGCCGGTGAACCGGTTTCAGGCCATCTCGCACGTCCGGGAGTGCACGACCGACGATCACGGCCATCGCGTAATCGAGGTACGACCGCTGCATCTCGGTCTGGAGGTCCACGTGCTCGACTCGGTCGGTGCCCGTGGTGGCCGCGACGTCGCCGCCCACGACCTCGCCCTCGATGGGGGCGCCCTCCTGAGGATTCTGATTCGAACCGTTGTCTTCGGTGCTCATGTTTCTCTGTGTTCCGTCCTGCTGAAAGTCTTCAGTCTCTCGGTGCCGATATATGCCTTATGCCAAATATTCGGCTTCGGCTAGATATCGAGGAACCGGATGTCCTTGGCGTTCTTCTGAATGAATTCGCGGCGGGATTCGACGTCCTCGCCCATCAGCACAGAGAAGACCTGGTCGGCCGCGGCGGCATCGTCCATGGTCACCTGGAGAAGCGTCCTGTGCTCCGGGTCCATGGTCGTTTCCCACAGCTCGCTGTAGTCCATCTCGCCCAGACCCTTGTAGCGCTGGATGCCGTTCTCCTTGGGAAGGCGCTGGTTGTTGGCCAGCCCGCGGGCAACCGCCTCGTCCCTCTCCGCATCCGTGAACACGTAGTCGTCCGGGGCATTGGACCACTTGATCCGGTACAGCGGAGGTTGGGCGAGATATACGTATCCGGCTTCGATCAGCGGACGCATGAAGCGGAAGAGCAGGGTCAGCAGAAGGGTGGTGATGTGCTGGCCGTCGACATCGGCATCCGCCATCAGAACGATCTTGTGGTACCGGGCCTTCTCGATCTGGAACTCTTCGCCGATGCCCGCACCGAAGGCGGTAATCATCGATTGGACCTCGGCATTGGAGAGGGCACGGTCCAGCCGCGCACGTTCCACGTTCAGGATCTTGCCTCGCAGGGGAAGGATCGCCTGCCGTTCGGGGTCGCGCCCCTGGACCGCGGAGCCGCCCGCCGAGTCGCCCTCGACGAGGTAGATCTCCGAGATCTCCGGGTTCTTGGAGGAGCAGTCCTTGAGTTTCCCCGGCATTCCGCCGGACTCCAGCAACCCCTTGCGGCGTGTGGTCTCGCGAGCCTTGCGCGCTGCCATACGGGCCTGGGCGGCGGTGATCGAACGCCGGACGATGTCCTTGGCTTCGTTGGGGTTGCGTTCGAGCCAGTCCCCCATCTGGTCCCAGACCTCACGCTGCACGAAGGTCTTGACCTCCGAGTTGCCGAGTTTGGTCTTGGTCTGGCCCTCGAACTGGGGCTCGGCGATCTTGACGGAAATCACCGCGGTGAGACCCTCGCGGACGTCGTCGCCCGTGAGGTTCTCGTCCTTCTCCCGCAGCAACTTGTTGTCCCGCGCGTACCGGTTGATCAGTGAGGTCAGCGCCGTGCGGAAACCTTCTTCGTGGGTTCCGCCCTCGTGGGTGTTGATGGTGTTGGCGTAGGTATGGACCGATTCCTTGTAGGACTCGGTCCACTGCATGGCCAGCTCGAGGGAGAGCTTCTTCTCGGTGTCCTCGACCTCCAGCGCGATGACGTCATCGTGGATCACGTTGGTCTTCTGGCTGGCGTTGAGGAACTTGACGTAGTCGAGAAGGCCGTCGTCGTACTGGTAGACGACCACGCGGTAGCCCTCGGACGTGGTGCCTTCTTCGTTGAGCTTCTGCTCCGAAGTTTTCTTCTCCTCGGCAACCTCGTCGTCGAAGTCGGCGGCTTCCCGCTCGTCCGTCAGGGTGATACGCAGTCCTTTGTTCAGGAATGCCATCTGCTGGAACCGGGCGCGAAGGGTTTCGTAGTCGAAATCGACCGTCTCGAAGATCTCGGGGTCCGGGTAGAAGACCTGTTCGGTACCGGTCTCACTGGTTTCGGCACCGCGTTCGAGCGGCTGATCGATGTGGCCTCCGTTGTGGAAGCTCGTGGTCCAGACGTACCCCTGGTTGCGCACCGTGGTGATCACCCGCGTGGAGAGGGCATTGACCACGGAGATGCCGACGCCGTGCAGGCCACCGGAGACCGCGTATCCCCCGCCACCGAACTTGCCGCCCGCGTGAAGAACGGTCATGACCACTTCAACGGTCGGCTTGCCTTCGGTCGGGTGCATGTCCACGGGGATGCCTCGGCCGTTGTCCACGACCCTGACGCCGCCATCGGCGAGCAACGTGATCTCGATGTGGTCGCAGTATCCGGCGAGCGCCTCATCGACCGAGTTGTCCACGACCTCGTAGACGAGGTGGTGGAGGCCGCGTTCTCCGGTGGAACCGATATACATGCCCGGTCGTTTGCGGACCGCTTCCAGTCCCTTGAGGACCGTAATGTCGCTCGCACCGTATTCGTGATTTTCTTCGGCTGCCACTTTGAGGTTTCAGCTCCTAGCTTCCGGACCCACGAGGGGTCCGGTCTGGGGATGGCGGGCAGGTGCGCGAAATCGATAACATTGCAATGTGGTCGGATCGCGAAGCTGGCCACCGTTGGATCTGACATCCATTCTACCGGACTCGGGCGCTCACAGGGGCCAATTCGCTCCGCTCAGAGCATCCTTTGAGGAGGTCAGTGGCTTTCACAGGCCTTCGACGGCCCTCAGACGGCGTCGGACCCTCGCACCTGTGGGTTCACACTCAGACAGTCCCGAGCCCAAGAGAAGCGGAATGAGCCCGTCGGCCCATTCCCGATCCTCACCATCCGAAAAGCCCACCGCAATCCGCCGCGGTGGTCGAGAAGAAAGCGAAGAGTTCGAAATGACCGATCAGCATCTGCCGAATCTCACGGAGTGGCTCGAGATGGTCGCGGTCGAACTCGACCTGCCGTCCGACGTGGTGGCGCCTGGCCCGATTCTCGAGATGACCAAGGACGTGGCTCACGGCATCGTACGGCCCGGAGCCCCGACGAGTTCCTACCTCGTGGGCGTTGCCCTGGGACTTCGTCTGGCCGCGCAGTCCGAGGCGGGAGAGGACACCGTGCCCGCCGAAGACCAGCTCAAGGAGCTCTCGGAACAGGTACGCGACTTGGTCGCCCGAACCCGTCGCGACGCCGGCGTCGACACGGACCCGAAGGACTAGGGTCCAATGAGCCGCAGCGAATCCCGCACCAGAGTCATCCGCGTTGATCAGGAAGGTCATCGCGATTCCCGGGCCGACATGGTGGCCACCGAAGAACCGCTCGAAATCCGGGTCAACGGCCGTCGTCTCGCCGTGACCATGAGGACGCCGACCGAGGACTTCTCCCTGGCCGCCGGGTTCCTCCTGAGCGAGGGCGTCATCACCGACGGCAAGCAGGTCTCGTCCATTCGATACTGCCGCAAGGACTTCGGCCCGGGAGCCGAGGACGGCGACAACACGGTCGACGTCGTCCTGCACAAGTGGGTGCTCCCGCCGTTCCACTACCAGGAACGCAATGTTCTGATGTCCAGCGCCTGCGGCATGTGCGGTCGCACGAGCATTGACCAGGTGCACCAGAAATCTCTTTTTCCCGTGGCCGATGACCCGATGCGCCTCTCGGAGGACTTCGTTCTGGGGATGCCGGAGACCCTGCGGGCCAAACAAAAGGTCTTCGACCGCACGGGCGGACTCCATGCGGCGGGCCTTTTCGATGGGCGAACCGGCGAACTGGTCTCGATCCGAGAGGACGTGGGCAGGCACAACGCCGTGGACAAGGTCCTGGGCGGGGCACTGCTCGACGGGAAGCTCCCCCTGAGCAACCACGTGCTGATGGTTTCCGGGAGGGCGAGTTTCGAACTCACCCAGAAGGCCGCGATGGCGGGCATTCCGATGCTGGCCTCCGTCTCGGCGCCGTCGTCCTTGGCCGTCGACCTCGCGAAGGACGCCGGCATGACCCTTGCCGGCTTCGTGCGCGGCAACCGCTTCGTCATCTACAGCGGGGACCACCGGGTGGTACCCGCAACGGAACTCGCCTACCCGTAGGTGTCCCGCGGGCCGCGGCCCCCGGGGGCCACTCTGCGCCCTTTGCGCCAGCTCGGAACGTTGGGTCCGAACACGCTGATCTTGGTCACGATGCCCGGTCCGAGTTCGGTCTCGAAGGTGTGCATGAGTTGTGGCGTCATGGTGCGCAGGATGGTGGCGTAATTGGTCGAGTCGCACCGGATCACGACCTCGGAGTTCTCATAGTTCTCCGGCGTCGAGTGCGCGGCGATCGAGGGGCCCACGATGTCCGACCAACGCGCCAGGACGCTGCTGACCGCAACGGGCTCCTTCCACCCGCGTGAGGCGATCATGTGATCGAGCACGGATCCCAGCCCCTGGGGGTCCCGCGAGGATTTGCCGGGCCCCGTATATCCTCCGAGCGTGCGCGGGTCCCAGCCTTCCTCGCGCCAACGCCTCTTGGTCGACGTGCCGGGCTCGGCAGAGACGATGTCTCCGAAGTCGCGGATGATCTTCTTGGCGGCATTTCCCGTCAGCCGTCCCTCGCCCCTCTGCTTCGCCGCGGTGCGCAGGCGTTGAAGGAGCGACGCCGGGGCATCGACGCGATTCTGTTCCATCGATCGACGGGCGCTCTCTCCCCTGGGATCGTCGGACCGGAATGAGCTCACGATGATCCCTCGCGTTCCGTCGGATCGATATCGCCCTCGGGGTCCCGTTCGGCGTCGGCCGCCGTGACATCGCCGACGACGACGGCCCGGCCCGGCTCGACCCGCACAATCCTCCGGGCGGAATCCAATTCTTCGGGAAGGTCCTGTTCGACCGCGCACGTGACCAGGACTTGTTCGGCGCCGGATACGATGCGAGCCAGTCGTGAACGGCGCGTGGCATCGAGCTCGGCGAAGACGTCGTCGAGAATCAGGATCGGAGATGCCGTGGGATCCTCATGATCCGCTTGGTGGAGGTACCAGGACCCGAGCCGCAAGGACAACGCGTAGGACCAGGTCTCACCGTGAGAAGCATATCCCTTGGCGGGAATATCTCCCAGCATGAGTGCGATCTCGTCCCGGTGCGGACCCACGAGACTCATTCCGCGCTCGATCTCATCGGCCGCTCGCTCTTCGAGGGCCGACTCCATCATGGAACCCAATTCCGGAAGCGGAATACGGGCCAGGGACGTGATGTCCGAACCGTCCCGAGGGCCGAGTGCGGAGGATTCGTAGACGAATCCGAGATCCTTGCCCCCATCGGTCAGTTGCCCGTACGCGTGGTCCGCTTGGGGCAGCAGGGCAGCGAGAATCTGAAAACGCGCCTGCATGATGCGTGAGCCCAGGTTGACCAGTTGCCCGTTCCAGACGTCGAGCGTGGCCCGTTCGTCCTCGCTCAGTTTCTTGCCCGGCCCTTGTTTGCGCAGCGACTTGAGCAGCGCGTTCCTCTGGCGCAGGACTTTTTCGTAGTCCGCGCGGTACCCGCCCAGAACGGGTCGGAGAGAGACCGCAAGGTCGTCCACGAAACGACGTCGTCCGGCGGGATCCCCCTTGATCAGGTCGAGGTCTTCCGGCGAGAACAGGACCGTTTGGCATATGCCCAGCGCCTCCCGGACCCGCACGGGAGCGGCACGATTGATGCGCACCCGATTGGCCTTGCCAGGAGTGATTTCCAGTTCCATGACGGTCTGCTGGTGCCCCCGGACCACTCGAAACCTGATGTACGAACGGTCAGCTCCCACTCGGATGAGCGGGGCATCGTTGCTGACACGGTGGGAGGCCAAATTTGCGCTGTAGTCGACGGCCTCGACGATATTGGTCTTGCCCACACCATTCGGGCCGACCATGACGGTCAGCCCAGTGGTCAGCGGGAGATCCAGGAACCCATAGGTCCTGAAGTCCATGAGCGAGAGGTGATCGATGTACACCTCGCGGCCCCTTTATTGGTTGGGCAGGCGTACTGGCATCAGGAGATAACGGTAGTCCCTGCCGTCGTCGCCCTCGAGGTCGTCCTGAGCCGACAGAACCGCTGGTTTGGGCGGCGTCGTGAACGAGAAGCGCACGTACTCGCTGCCGAAGGCGTGAAGACCTTCGCTCAGGTAGACCGGGTTGAAGGCAACCGTGATGTCGTCGCCGTCGAGTCGGGCATCAAGGATTTCGTTGGCCTGGGCGTCTTCGCCGGTACCGGCGTCGAGCGCAAGCTGTCCCTGCGAGAACGCCAGGCGCACGGGTGTGTTTCTCTCCGCGACCAGGGACACGCGGCGTACGGCCTCGACGAGTTCGGAGGTCTTGACGACGGCGTGGATCGGCGTCTGGTCGGGGAACAGGGACCGGATCTTCGGGTACTCGCCGTCGACCAGCAGGCTCGTGGTGCGTCGTCCGCCGGATTCGAAGCCGACCAGCTCGTGGGAATCCGAGAGTGCAATGTTCATCTGGCCGGCATTGCCCAAGGTCTTGGCGACCTCATTGAGGGTTTTGGCCTTGATCAGGGCAGCAGTCGAGATGTTCGGATCGGTGGGCTCCCAGGTGAGCTCCCGCATCGCGAGACGGTAGCGGTCGGTCGCCAGCAGGGTCATGGTGGATCCCTCGATCTCGACCCGGACACCGGTCAGGATCGGGAGGGTGTCGTCCTTGCTGGCCGCAACGATGGTCTGCGAAATCGCGTGCGCGAATGCGGCGCCGTCGATCGTCCCCGAGATTTCAGGAAGTGCCGGAAGCTCCGGGTACTCGGAAACCGGCATGGCAGCGAGGTTGAACTTCGAGGAACGGCACGTGAGGTAGACCTTCGAGTCACGTGTTTCCAGATCGACCGGTGCGGAAGGCAACGAACGGCAGATGTCGGCCAGCAGGCGGCCGGAGACCAGGGTCTCCCCTTCTTCCTGGACCTCGGCAACGATGTTCAATTTGGCAGAGGTCTCGTAGTCGAAGCTCGCGATCGAGACCTCGTTGCCGGAGGCCTTGATCAGAAGACCCGACAGAACCGGCACAGGAGGACGGGGTGAGAGGGAGCGAGCCGTCCATGTGACGGCTTCGGCCAGTACGTCTCGGTCAACTGAGAATTTCACGTGCGCGAAGTCCCTCTCTCGAAGATGGTGAGTCCTAGGACAGAGCCTACCGGAGACGGAGTCTCCATAGGATTCTTGTAATTACCGATTCCTTGGGCGACTGGGGTCGCACCTGGTCCCGCCGGCAGGCCTGGGAGCGGAACTTTGTTATTCGGAATGATCTCTTTAAACGATGGGTAGTGTTAATAACCCGTGTGGATACTGTGGATAACCGCCTTCATCCGCACCAGGATGCCATCGAGTCTGTAGAAAATTTGTGGTTTAAATCGAGGGCACCGGTGGAGCCGATGTGAAGACTTTCGGGCGCTCTGACGGCGATTCCACAGCGCCGGCCCGGCTGTCCCCTTAAGCTCCACAGAAAAAGGGCATTGATCCACAGAGTTGTCCACAGGTGTTAATAAACAGGTCTTGGGGCGGTATCCCGCGGAACTGTGGACAGGGGTCAGCCTTCGCGCTGCTGTTGCTTGATGCGGTTGGTCAGCTCGGTGACCTGATTGAAGATCTGCCTGCGCTCGGCCATGAGCTTCCGGATCTTGCGATCGGCGTGCATCACAGTCGTATGGTCGCGTCCCCCGAATTCCTGGCCGATTTTCGGCAGGGACATGTCGGTCAGCTCGCGGAGCAAATACATGGCGATCTGGCGGGCCGTCACGAGTGTCCTGTTGCGAGACTTGCTGCGCAGCTCCTCCAGAGAAATCTCGAAGTAGTTGGCCGTCTGACCCAAGATCGCGGACGCGGTGATCTCCGGGACGCCGTCATCCGTGATGAGGTCCTTGAGCACCAGCTCCGCCAACGGAAGATCGACCCGTTGCTTGTTGAGCGAAGCAAAGGCCGTGACCCGGATCAGGGCGCCCTCGAGCTCACGGATGTTCGTGGTGATGTTGGAGGCGATGTATTCCATGACGTCGCCGGGCGCATCCAGATTCTCGTTCTGGGCCTTCTTCCGGAGAATCGCGATGCGGGTCTCCAGCTCGGGCGGCTGGACATCCGTGATCAGTCCCCACTCGAAGCGCGACCGCATACGCTCTGCAAAGCCCGAGAGCTGTTTGGGCGGCAGATCCGACGTGATCACGATCTGCTTCTTGTGGTTGTGCAGCGCGTTGAACGTATGGAAGAACTCTTCCTGGGTGTGCTCCTTGCCCGCCAGGAACTGGATGTCGTCAATGAGCAACAGATCGACATTGCGGTAGATCTGCTTGAAACTCGATCCCTCGTCGTCGCGGATGGAGTTGATGAAGTCGTTGGTGAATTCCTCCGAGTTCACATACCTGACCCGGTGATTCGGGTAGAACCGCTTGGCGTAGTGGCCGATCGCGTGCAGCAGGTGGGTCTTTCCGAGCCCGGAGTCCCCGTACACGAACAAAGGGTTGTACGCGCTGGCCGGATTCTCGGCCACGGCCAGGGCCGCGGCATGGGCGAAGCGGTTGGACTGACCGATCACGAAGGTGTCGAACATGTACTTGTCGTTCAGACGGGCCGAGCTGTCCCATTCGATATCGCCCTGAGAACGCTCGTATGATTCCTTCGGAATATCTCGTTCCTGGGCGGGCGGATCGACCCTGGGAGCGGGCAACTGGACCTCATCGCTGCGTGACCCGGAAGCGAGATCCGTGGGCTGCCTGTCCAGAGGCGACGTGTGCGACGTGGCGTGCCCGCGCTCGGCCTCGAGCTCATTGATCGGAGGGATCGGCACGCCGGAGACGGTGACCGAATTCTCGTGAGCGACCGACGGTTCTGGCTGAGGAACGTTTCCAGCCGACGCGGCGGCGGGAGCGGCGTCGGCGTTGTTCACGGATTCGTTCCGGGGCTGTTCGGCAGAGGCCGACGACGCCGTCGACTGCGGTTCGGAGACATCCATCTCCGGATCGATCACGAAGGCTTCCGTGATGTTCTCGCCGAAGGACGTCGAGATCGCGTCCTTGAACGCCTCATGGATATCCGACTGGAAGATCCCACGGGTGAACTCGTTCGGGACAGCAACGATGAGCGTCGTCCCGAAAAGGCCTTGGGGCTTGGCGAGGGGAAGAAAAGCGCGCAAGCGGCGGGCGATGGCGGCGTTTGCCTGGAGATCAGCAATGCAGGCGTCCCACTGGGCCTGGATCTCGTTGTTGCCCTGAATGCTCACTGTTCTCCTTGTTGTCGAGGGGGACATCTGACACAGCCTTCGACACCCGCGAACCCCGCGTCCGGTCCGTCAAAGGACGCGGAAACGGCAGAGAATGACGATGCCCAGGCCGCTCATCCACGGGCTGTACCCAAGTTCTCCACATCGTTCTCCACAGCTGTGGAAAATGTGGATAACCGTGGATGGCTCTAGCTAGCTTAGGTCATAAATCCGGGCGTCTGACGCTCGAATTCGCGGGAAACTGTAATCACAGGTTTGTAGTTTCCCGTCATCCCGCGGCCTGTGGGCCGGCAAAAAAATTTGGGATTATCCACAGCTGTGCATCGAGCCGAATGCACAACGTGGTGGGTCCGGCGGAGGAACGAACCCCGTGGCCGGACACGACGGTGTTCTTCGTCGCGGGACGTCGGTTCGCGGGGTGCGGGACTTGACCACCAGCTCGGTGTGCTCGTATTGTTTGTTAGTCGTCTGTGCGTCGGATTGTGCCCGCGTGCCCGATTCCGCCGTCTTCTGGGACCCGGAGGGCAGCAGAACTCCGACGGCGCAGCAGAACCGAAAGCGCCTGCCTCGTGTTCCTTCGCATGAACATCGCCCGCAAGGTCCCCTGAACGGGCAGGCCCGAACAAACAGTCTTGGAGTTACCACAGTGAGCAAGCGGACTTTTCAGCCGAATAACCGCCGTCGTGCCAAGAAGCACGGCTTCCGTCTTCGTATGCGCACCCGCGCCGGCCGCGCCATCCTGGCGAACCGCCGTTCCAAGGGTCGCGCTTCCGTTTCGGCCTGACCGACTCCCCTCTCGAAGGGGCGTCTCCTGAGTCATGGTTTCCTCCGGGGCTCAGGCGCCATCCGGTTCGCGTTGAAGGAGCCTTGACGTGCTGGCACAACAGCACCGAATGAGGACGTCCACACAGTTCTCAATGACTACACGTTCCGGCGTCCGAAGCGGACGCCGGAACTTAGTTCTATATGCGAGCCGATCAGAGGGCTCATCCCCCAGCATCGCCGGATTCGTGGTGTCGAAGGCCGTGGGCAACGCCGTCGTGCGCAACAGGGTCAAGAGGCGACTTCGCGAGCTGGCCGCCGAGTCCGTGCGGGAGAATCCGAACGGCCTCGCGTTCGTGGTCCGGGCGTTGCCGGCGTCGGCCGACGCAACGTGGGACGACCTGGCCCGCGATTATCGCAGCGCACGGCGCAGCCTCCGGAAGAAGCTCGGCGAGCCGGATGTCGAAGAAGGCCGTGACCCCTCGATCGTCGGCGCACGCGATGAACAGTGAACACGGAATGAGCCGGAATCCGTCGGACGGTTCCCCGGAAGAGCGCCTCGCGTCGGCGCCGAGAGAATACGTGCACCCGGATGGGTGGGTTCACGCCCTGTGGACGTTCCCTCAGAACCTCGCGATCGCGTTCCTCCGGGCGTACCGACGGATCGTTTCTCCCCTGTACGGAGATGTCTGCAGATATTTTCCTACCTGCTCGGCCTACGGGCTCGAAGCGGTCGCCCTTCACGGTCTCGTCCGAGGAACCGGTCTGACCGTGAGACGATTGTTGAGGTGTCACCCCTGGGCAACCGGAGGTGTGGACCCCGTGCCCGCTGGTCGGCGCAAATTCGCGCCGGGACGCGAACCGAAGATCTTGCTGTTGAACCATCCGCCAGAAGCGGAGAACACGATGCCCCACCAGCCTCGGGGCTAGGAGTCAATTCCTGATGAACCCAATCGACATCATTCTGTGGCCCTTCAAATGGATCGTCTCCGCGGTCCTGTGGGTCTTCCACAGTTTGTTCACTGCCATTGGCATGGATCCGGCCTCCGGTTGGACGTGGGTCCTCGCCATCGTGTTCATGACCTTCGTCATGCGTATCCTGACGGTTCCGCTGTTCCTGAAGCAGATCAAGTCCATGCGCGGCATGCAGGAGCTTCAGCCCGAAATGGCCAAGATCCAGGCCAAGTACAAGGGAAAGAAGGACCAGCTGTCCCGCCAGGCCATGGCGCAGGAGCAGATGGCCCTGTACAAGAGCAAGGGAGCCAATCCCCTCTCCTCGTGTTTCCCGATCATCGTGCAGATGCCCGTGTTCTTCGGGCTCCTGCAGGTTCTCCGCGGGGTTCCCGCGGCCTCGGGAAATCACGAAGGCATCCTGGTGCTTTCGGCCGACATGGTCCACCAGTTCAACGACGCCTTCATCCTCGGCGCCCCCCTGTTCTCGACGCTGACTCATCCGGGCAACGGTAACCACACGAGCACGATTGCTCTGGCCATCATCATGATCGTGGCCATGTCCTTGAGCCAGTTCATCACCCAGCGGCAGCTCACGGCCAAGAACATGAGCGCCCAGGCCAAGGAATCCCCGATGTATCGGCAGCAGCAGATGCTCATGTATCTGTTCCCGATCATCTTCGCCGTGGGTGGTATCAACTTCCCGCTCGGTGTGCTCGTCTACTGGACCGTCTCGAACTTCTGGGCCATGGGTCAGCAGTGGTGGGTCATCCGCAACAATCCCACGGCCGGTTCCCAGGCCGAGAAAGAGCTCAACGAGCGCCGGGCGGCCAAGGGGCTTCCCCCTGTCGGCAAGTCCCGTGAAGAGCACGAGGCGGAGCTCGAGGCACAGCGTGAGCGCGCCCAGGGCGGTCAGCGGAACCAGCCGGTGAGCAAGAACCGGCAGAAGAAGAAAAAGAAGAACTAGCGGGCGTGTGGCGGCTCGGAATGTTCCATGCCGTCCACACCGTATGCAGCTCGTGCGAGGTGCACTGAGCGGTCGAATCGATGACTGCGCCGGCTCACCGGTGCGGAGCAGGAGAACCGATGGTCGAACAGAACGAGGAAACGCCGGACCGGTCCGCGAACCAGGAGCGGACGGATGAACTCGGCACCCCGGACAAGGCTGCAGAGCCGGAAACGACGCCGACCGAGACCGCGGCAGAAGAGCCCGCCGAGGGAAACGACGACGAGGTCGTTTCCGGTGACGCCGAGGTCAGCGGGGAAGACGAGAGTGAAATCGCCGCCGACTATCTGGAAGAACTTCTCGACATCGCGGACCTGGACGGGGACATCGACATCGAGGTCCGCCAGAACCGCGCGTACATCTCCGTGGTGACCGAGGAGAACGAAGAGGACCTGGAACTGCTGGTCGGCCGCCGTGGTGAGGTTTTGGATTCTCTGCAGGAACTGGTTCGGCTCTCCGTGCTCGCTTCCACGGGGCAGCGGTCACGTCTGATTCTCGACGTCGCCGGTTACAGGGATCGTCGTGGAGATGAGCTGAAGACCATGGCAGAGGACGCCATCGCCTCGGTCAAGGATTCGGGCAATGCATGCCACCTCAAACCGTTGAGCCCGTACGAACGCAAGATTGTCCACGACATCGTGGCCGAGAACGGATTGCACTCCGAATCCGAGGGCGAGGGATCGAAGCGGCACATCGTCATCTCGGTCGAGGCAACAAGGGACGACGTCGTCGAGGGTGACGCGTGAACTCCGAGAAGATCGAACTCTCCGGTGAAGACCTCCTCGCGGCGACATCGGTGTTCGGAGATCGCCTTCCCCAGGCGGAACGCTATGTAGAGCACCTGGCGACCAGCGGCATCGAGCGTGGCCTGATAGGCCCCAGAGAGCTCCCCCGCCTCTGGTCCAGGCACGTCCTCAACTGCGCTGTGGTCCAGGAGCTCATCGGGCCGGACCAGCGTGTTGCCGACGTGGGCTCCGGCGCGGGCCTGCCCGGTCTGTGCCTGGCCATCGCCCGGCCCGACCTCTACATCACGCTCATCGAACCCCTCGAACGCCGGATCATATGGCTGGACGAGGTGATCGAGGACCTCGGAATCGAGAACGTCGACCTGCGACGCGGCCGTGCGGAGCAATTGGTCGGTGACATCGACGTCGACGTCGTGACCGCCAGAGCAGTATCCGCCCTCGTCGGGCTGCTGGACATTACGTTGCCTCTGTTGCGAGGTACGGGGCAGCTCTTGGCCCTGAAGGGCAAATCGGCCGAGGAAGAGATCCAGAAGTCGAAGAAGAAGCTCGACAAGTACGGGGTGAGGTCCACAGAGATCGTCACAGTCGGGGAAGATGTCCTCGAACAACCGACGACAGTGGTCCACATCGGCCTCTGAGCGTCCTGTGGCGCTGTGAGGCGGACTCCGGCGGGCGTTCGCGCCGTCGAGTGTGTTTCGTCCACACAACGGGATCGTGCCACTTCCTTAAAGCCTGAACGGGTACCCTGGACTGATGTGTAATCAAGCATCGGATCGTGAAATGGAGACCTGGTGGTAGGAAGACATAGGGCACCCGACGACGGGATGCCACCCAACCCACAAGATCAATCCGAAACGGTTGTTCCGGATCAGGGACGCCATGTTTCACATGAAACGATCGATTCCATCACGTCGCGGATCGCCATATCGGACCGCCTCAAATCCCCCGTTGCGAGAGAGCTAATGAACGAGAAGAAGCGCTGGAAGCAGCTGGCCAAGCAACCGGTTCCCCGCCCCGATCACACGCGAGTGCTGACCATCAGCAACCAAAAGGGCGGAGTCGGCAAAACGAGCACGGCGGTCAACCTGGCGGCGGCCATGGCGGACCGTGGCTTCGAGACCCTGGTCGTTGACATCGATCCCCAAGGCAATGCGTCGACGGCACTGAATATCGAGCACGGCATGGACGTCGACTCGACCTATGACGTGCTCATCGAGGGGACGCCCGTCAAGGATGTCGTCAGGCAGTGCCCCGATTACCCCAATCTGTACTGCATTCCATCCAATATCGACTTGGCGGGAGCCGAGATCGAGTTGGTGTCACTCGTGGCCCGGGAACAGCGATTGGATCGGGCTCTGCGGGAGTACGCGGAGGCTCGCGAGGAAGCGGGATTCCCCCGCCTCGACTACATCTTCATCGACTGCCCGCCGTCCCTGGGCCTACTCACGATCAATGCGTTCGTGGCCGCCAAAGAGGTTCTGATACCCATTCAGTGCGAATACTACGCACTCGAGGGGTTGAGTCAGCTCCTCAAGAATATTGAATTGGTGCAAAAGCACTTGAACCCCACGCTTCGGGTCAGCACGATTCTCCTGACCATGTACGACGGTCGAACCAATCTGGCGTCGCAAGTCGCAGACGAGGTCAGGCAGCACTTCCCGGACGAGGTTCTGAATGCCATGATTCCCAGGTCCGTCCGGATATCCGAAGCTCCGAGTTACCAGCAGACTGTGCTGACGTACGATCCTCAGTCCACAGGTGCATTGTCCTACCTCGAAGCAGCTGTGGAAATAGCGCAGCGAGGCGCGAACTGAGTTCCAACTGATCGACGTTCTGCTCCCCTCGCGCATGTGCACGTCGCGTGGTCTCTTTCCCCGTCGCTCAGAGAGCGTCCGTTGGTGTCCGTGAAAGTGCTGCGCAATCGGTTGAGCTTAGAACGGCCAAGGCAAGTGACGCCTGAGGACCTGCGCGGCGGTTGAGGCCGAGCTCGTTCAGGCTATCCGACATGGTCTGGAAGCGGGGCCGTTTCACGTGAAACAATCCGCGGATGCCCCTACTACGTCCCTGCCACGGTGTGGATCTGGAAGCAGCGGGTCTCCCCCATTCTGGAGCCTCAAGAGGGTCACCGTTTCACGTGAAACGGGCTGCAGGCTTGTCCACGCGTGACATATGGACGGTTTTGGGCGCGCCGGCTCAATGAACAGTACGCTGATCGCGACTTCGGAACATAGGCATGAGGCGCGTCAGATCCTTCCGGGGCTGGTTCTGTGGTCGTACGCTCATTTGGTCCGTTTCACGTGAAACCGGGAGCAGGAATACCAACTCGCTCGTACGTAGAAAAGTGTCGAAGCCTGTGAATGTGAACCCCGAGGTCCATGGTGAGTTCAGCGCCAGGCG
The DNA here is from genome assembly GCF_004136575.1 of Rothia koreensis. Taxonomy (GTDB): domain Bacteria; phylum Actinomycetota; class Actinomycetes; order Actinomycetales; family Micrococcaceae; genus Rothia; species Rothia koreensis. The sequence goes on along the minus strand of NZ_NOIQ01000015.1, from coordinate 29,370 downwards.
CAGGTTTGGCCGCGGGGTGCAAAGGATTCATTCGATAGTATCTAGTGGCGCTGTGGCGTGTCGGTAAATATCGGGAACGGCCCTGGAGTCCGTGTGGTCACGTGGCCTAGTCCTGCCGTTGTGCATGCACGTCGTTTCACGTGAAACGGACGAGGCAGGAGTGGATTCCGAGGGTCCGACCGCACCGGATCGAAGAGAACAGGACCAGCAGCCTACTCCGTTGATTGAGCGCCGGACTCCTGCGCATCATTGTCCACGGTTTCACGTGAAACGGTCGCCACGGACTCCAGTTCGTAAGGTGCACGAATGACATGAAATAGATGGTGCCGGACCGACCGCATTGCCAACAATGCTGTTGGGGCACTATAGACTGGAGTCAGTACCCAACATATGAAGAAGGAGCACCGTGGCTGAAAAGAGACGTGGACTGGGCCGGGGCTTGGGATCGCTCATTCCGAGCTCACCAGCAGGGGAGTCCGAGGAACAAGGGGTCGACAGCACGTCTGGGCCAAATGGGAAGGTGGATCCCGAAGGCGGCGTTTCACGTGAAACAAGTGAGGCATCGACTGCTCGCGCATCCAAGACGTCCGCTGCCTCCAAGAAATCGAACGCAAGCTCGACCAAGGGCACCGGCGAGAATCGGGAGTACAGATCCGGCACACAGTCCAAAGCCAAGAACGGGAAGGCGAGTGCCGCATCGGCAGGTGGAAAGCGCGAGAATTCCGGCGCAGACGGCAAGGAGTCGCCCCAGACGTCAGGTAAGACATCGTCACGTCGGACGTCCAGTAGTTCGTCGAACAAATCGCCCAAGGTGTCTGAGAACGCAACCGAGGGATCCGGGTCCAAAGGCCCGTCGTCGCAGAAGACCGCAGGGTCGGAGGGCTCCTCGGGCTCGGACGGCAAGGCACGCGGTACGCGGAAATCCGGCACCCCCAGGGCAGACATGGGCGCGGCGTTGCGAAAGAGTGCGGGTGGCCGCCGGCCCGTGGACTTCTTCTTCCAACCGTCGGAGTCGGCGAGTGCTGATGCCCCGGACTCAAGCTCCGAACTGGACAACCGGCGTGAGCCCCTGGGCTCTGCCGAGAAGTCGATCGATGAATCCGCCGTTCCTGCAAGCGGTGCTTCTACTGATTCCGCAGAAGACAAGAAGTCGGGCACGAATCAGTCCGTTTCACGTGAAACGGGGCAGAATGCGACCGCTTCTTCATCGACAGCCCAGCCTGAGGAGACTGCCAATGGGGAAGCGGAGGGTCCCACCCTGATTCCCGTGCCAGGGGCGCATTTTGGGGATATCCCGGTCTCTGACATTCACCCCAACCGGAAGCAACCACGGCAGGAATTTGATGAAGACGAGATGGAGGAGCTCGTCCACTCCATCCGGGAAATCGGGCTTCTCCAACCCATCGTGATTCGTCCAAGTCGGGAAGAGGGTGACGCCAAGTACGAACTCGTGATGGGTGAGCGACGCTGGCGAGCTACCCAGAGGGCTGGTCTCGAGACCATTCCCGCCATCGTTCGCCAAACCCAAGACGTTGATCTGTTGCGCGATGCACTGCTGGAGAATCTCCACAGGAGCCAGCTCAACCCCTTGGAAGAAGCGGCCGCGTATCAACAGCTTCTCAACGAGTTCGGTACAACCCAGGATGAGCTGGCCCTGAAAATCGGCCGGTCAAGGCCGCAGATCTCCAATACCATCCGGTTGCTGCGCCTTCCTGCCTTGGTCCAGCGTCGGGTGGCCGCCGGAATTCTGTCCGCGGGCCATGCACGTGCGCTATTGGCTCTGACCGATCCTGCGGCCATGGAGCGCCTCGCGCAGCGCATTGTGGCCGAGGGTCTGTCAGTTCGTTCGGTCGAGGAGATTATTCAGTCGGGCGCGGCAGAGAAGGGCGAGCAGAAGCCAAGGAAGCCCGCGACCCCGAATAAGCACCACGAACGACTGGACTACATTGCAGACGCGTTCTCGGACAAGCTCGATACGAACGTGAAAATCAATCTGGGAGCTCGCAAGGGCAAGATGACGATCGAGTTCGCATCGGTCGACGATCTGAACAGGATCATTACTGTTCTGGACCCGAAGATCGAGGGGGAGTAGGCGTCCCGGATTCCTCCTGAGCGGGGATTGATGTAACTACAAAGACGCCGCCTCGTTTCACGTGAAACGAGGCGGCGTCTTTGTTCCAGGGTGTCAGCTGACGAGAGAGTCAGCCGAGGAACTCGGCGAATTCCTTCTCCAGGACGGCCTTCGGTTTGGCGCCGACAGAGGTCTTGGCGACGTCGCCGTCCTTGAACACGTAGATCGCGGGAATCGAGGTGATGCCGTACTTCGCAGCCGTTTCACCGTTTTCGTCCACATTCAACTTCACGACGTCGACCTTGCCCGCGTGTTCTTCGGCAATCTGATCGAGAACCGGGCCAACCTGGCGGCAGGGTCCGCACCATTCTGCCCAGAAATCGACGATGACCGGACGGTCGTTCTTGAGGACATCATCTTCGAACGTGGCGTCAGAGACAGCCTTTGCGTTGCTCATTGTTTTTCCTTTCGCTGTGGTTGGTCGTCGACCTCGTCGTAACGATGTCGGTCAGAGGGATTCGAGGTAGTGCTGGGCGTCGATCGCGGCCACACAACCCGAGCCCGCGGCCGTAATGGCCTGCCTGTAGGTGGGATCAATGACGTCGCCGGCAGCGAAAACGCCAGGAACATTCGTTTTGGAGGACCTGCCGTTCACTGCAATGGTTCCCTCAGGAGTCAGCTCCAATTGGTCCTTCACGAGGTCGGTACGGGGATCCGAACCGATCGCCACGAACAGACCGTCGACCTCGAGGCGCTGAGTCAGTCCCGACTTGAGGTTTTCCACCTGGAGGGCCTCGGTCTTGGCCTCACCTTCGATACCGACCACTGCGGAGTCCCAAATGAAGGTGATCTTCGGGTTGTTGAGTGCCCGCTCCTGCATGATTTCAGATGCCCTGAGCGAATCGCGTCGATGAATGATCGTCACGTTCGATGCGAAGTTGGTCAGGAACAGGGCCTCTTCGAGAGCGGAATCGCCGCCGCCGACGACGGCGATCGGCTTGTCCTTGAAAAAGAAACCGTCACAGGTTGCGCACCAGCTGACTCCGTGGCCGGACAGGCGGGTTTCGTCGTCCAGACCCAACTTCCGGTATTCCGAGCCCGTGGAGATGATGACGGCCTTCGCCCAGTGAACCGTGCCGTCCTGGAGGGTGATCTTCTTGACCTCGCCTTCCAGCTCGACCGAATCGACGTCCTCGTACTGGATGTCGGCGCCGAAACGCTCCGCCTGCTGCTGCATATTGGCCATCAACTCGGGTCCCTGAATGCCTTCAATGAAGCCCGGGTAGTTCTCCACCTCTGTGGTGGTCATGAGGTCACCACCTGCCGCGACGGAGCTGGCGAACACCACCGGCTGCAGATTGGCCCGTGCAGCGTAGACGGCCGCGGTGTAGCCGGCCGGGCCCGACCCGATGATTGCGATGTCGTGAACACGGTCCGAACCGTCTTCCCGTGGTTCGGTCTCCGCTACGTTCTGGGTCTTCACGTCGATCAGGGAACCCGATCCCTGGGAGAACACGCTGTCGGTCACTTATTTCCTTCCGTGCGGGCCATGCGCTGGCCTGTGCGAGAAGGCCCGCGCACTCCGGCGTCGGGCCCCTACGATGATCTGATGGTTGAAACCTGAGGAGGTCCGTAAATATTCCGCATCGAAAGAGCCGACCCCGCGGAGACCCGTGGTCGGCTCCACAGGAGATCAGAAGGCGGTGCCCAGAGGCTACTTCACGCTGATCTCTCCGACGTGGAGACCGTAGTTGTAGCCGCCGATGGGCTGGCTGACCTGCGGGAGCTGGGTCACGTAGACGATCACGTACTTGGCGTCTTTCGACGCGGCGTCGCCGGACAGATCCACGGTGGTCGGGCCGTTGGAGAAGGAACCTTCGCCGGCCTTGGTCGCGCCGTCGATGCTGGGGGAGTCACTCGTGTAGACGGTGAACTGGCCGCCATTGCTCTTGGGGGTGTTGACCGTGACCTGCTTGACCTTCGTCGGTTCCTTCAACTCGGCCGCGATCCCCAGCCCCTGAATCAGCTGACCGAAGCTCGGATTGGAGAACCCATAGCTGGTCCAGTAGGAGGACGGATTGCCGTCAAAAGCTTTGCTCAGGGTCGAGTCCTGGTCGGACATGAAGTCCGGATTGTCAGGGATCACCCGGGACACGTTCGCGACTTCGGGCTTGGTGGAGGACCCCGAGGTCGAAGTCTGTGACTCGGACGGGGACTCGGAACCACTCTCGGCCGAACTCACGGTCCCGCTGGGTGAAGAGCTGGAGCCCGAAACCAGGGAGCCCAATTTGTTGAACCCGAAGATCACCAACAGGACCAACAGAATGACGACGACCGCGGCGGTGATCCACACGCCCGCCGGAGTTCGGCGACGCGGACGATCGTCGTAGTATTCGTCGTCGTCATCGTAGTACGGTTCCTCGGGTTCGTCGTAGTCCCCATAGTTCCCGTAGTCCCCGGCCGGCGCGAAGTCGTCGTCCTGGTACTGGTAGCGATTGTCGCCGTCGTAGGAGCTGTCCTCGTCGCGCAGTGACGCCGCAGCGGCCGCGCTGGATCCCCCGGCGACGTCGGTTGCGGCACGGTCGAAGAGGGTGCCACCGCCCTGGGAGGACTGGGACGAACGCCGCGCGGGGGGCTCCTCCCCGAAGGCCTCGTAATCAGCATCCGTCCACTCGGTGACCGGGGAGGTCTCTTCCGCGTGGTCCTGCGCGACCTCTTCCTGGGGGGATGTCACCGTGCCGACCTGCTCGTAGTCGGACGACGTCGCTGCCGGTGCGCTGTCCGCGCCGAAGATCTCGCCGCCGAGTTCCTCGTTCTCCGAGCCCTCTTCTTCCCGGCTCTCTGTCAGGAGCAGATCCAGGAGATCGTTGGCGGGAGCGTGGGATGTGATCAGGTAGGTCACTTCGTCGGATTGCCCGAGGTCCAAGACCTGGAGACTCCCGGAGCGCGAACCGGTCGCGATGTCACGGGCATTCTCGATCAGAAGATCACTGTGCTCAGCGCTGGCAACGAGAATTGAAACCTTGCGCTCCAGGACCTGGTCCTTGCCGTCGAGCACTTGGTCCTGCGCCGCGGTGGTAACGATCTGAGCGGTCACTTTGTACCGGCCACCGAGTACGGTGCCGAGCTGAATCGCCTGCGTCAAGAATACCCCCGCGCTGAGTTGGGTCGTAGTAACAGTTAGATGATACCGGCGTCACGGTCCGAGTGGTCCGAATTACCTGCCGAGACGCGACATCAACGGTTTGAGCATGCTGTCCAGCTCGCGGACTCGGAAGACCCGGAGGGCACAGAAGTAGACGGCTCCCATGACCAAGCCACCGATCAGAATCGTTACGAGGGCCGTGATCTGGTTGCGCCAGGCGAAGCCGTCGAACGCGGCGCCACCCATCAGGTGCAGGACCACGAAGCCGACGACGCCGGCAACGATCGCGGAAATTGTGACCCGCAGGTGAGTCTTGACGATGCTTCCGAGGTCGTAGTCCCCGAGCCAGCGACGCAGCCCCCGGTGGAAGAGGAGCGTGGCCAGAATATTCTGCAACGCGTAGAGCCCAGCAAGACAGAACACGATGTACTGCGGCGGGAGCTTGCCGACCGCGAAACCCAGGACAATCACGATCACCGCGGAGATCGCCTGGTTGATCATGGGCGTCTTGGCATCCTCGTGGGCATAGAACGCACGCCCCATCATGAAGGCGATCGTCAGGAACGGCCCACCGAGGGCAATGATCGAAATGACCTGTCCGATGACCGCACCCTGGGCCGGATCTCCACCACCGAACAGCATGCCGACCGGGCCGGCGTAGACCACGAGGGCGACCGCGCAGAAAATGGTCGCGACCGAAGCCACGCGCAGACCGCGGGAGAGGGTCTGCACCAGGGAGGCGTCGTCGTTCTCGTCAGCGAAGCGAGACATCTGGTTGAAGAGAACCGTGGCGATAGACAGCCCGATGACGCCGTGCGGCAACTGGTACAGCATGGTGGACTGGTCGAGAACGTTGTTGCCGGCAATCGGATGGGAGAAGTCCTGTTGGGCTCCCTCGGGCTTGGTGGCAATACGGGCCAGGAACAGGAAGGACAGATTGGCGACGACGCCGGTCGCCAGGGTCCAGCTTCCGATGCGGGCCGCCGTGCCGAGACCGATACCCCGCCATCCCAGCTTGATGCCGAGACCGAGCTTCAATGCCTTGAGGGGAATAAACAGGATCAGCGCCTGGGCCGCGACGCCGATGGTCGCCATGCCGGCGAGCCAGAACGTCTTGTTCGCGTTCCAGTTGGACGGGTCGTGGTGCGCGGTGCCCCACGAGCCGAACATGAAAATGAACACCAGGAGCGAGACGATCGCCACCAGATTGTTCAACACGGGAGCCCACATGTAGGCGCCGAACGCGCCTCGCGCATTGAGGATCTGCCCGACCACGGTGTAGAGGCCGTAGAAGAAGATCTGCGGGAAGCACCAGAGGGCGAAGGTCGTGCCGAAATCAATCTTCTCGGGCGACCAACCATTGGCCATGATGGTGATGATCGGGCGCGCACACAGGACCACGATCGCGGTGATGACGAACAAACCGATGACCGCCAGAGACAGAAGGCGGGAGATGTAATCGGCGCCGCCGTCCGGCTTCTTGGACGCCTTGATGATCTGGGGGACCAGGACGGCATTGAATACGCCGGCAGCGACCAGCACGTAAATCAGGTTCGGCAAGGTGTTGGCGAGTGCGAAGACGTTGCCGGCCGTCGTCGAGGCTCCGATGGCAATGGCCAGGAGCATGGTCTTGACGAAGCCCAAGAGGCGGGAAACCATGGTTCCCGCGGCCATGATGGCGCTGGAACGAGCACCAGTTCGTGCCATATTTGCTAAGCCCTATCGATGAATTCTTCGGATCGGCACCCGCCCGGAAAGCCAGCCCTGCGGTTCTAGATCTGGTGGATGATGTATTCCCGAGCGATGTCCGCAATCCTACGTTCGTTCGGAAACGAGAGTTTACGCCCCAAATCGTCGATGTCGGACCATGCCACGTCGATCGCCTCGTGGTCGGGGTCCTTCTCGGTGGTCAGGTAGCCGCCCGTAGCCTTCAGCAGGAAGTGGTGCACCGTTTTGTGGACCCTGTGACCGGAAACGGTGAACCAGTAGTCAATCGAGCCCAGCGGGGCCAGGATACGACCCGCGATGCCGGTCTCCTCCTCGATTTCCCGACATGCTGCTTCCTCGTTGCTCTCTTCGCCCTCCGGGTGTCCCTTCGGCAGGCACCACTCCAGGCGCCCCCCTCGGTTGATGCGGGCGATGATCGCGACAGGATGTCCCGGGGTCTCCAGATCGACGACGATACCCCCGGCAGAGACTTCTTCCACCGTGGGCAAGGGGGAAGGCGGGGTGAATGCCCGCTTCTTCGGCGCCCGGGGTACTGGAAAAGTCATACGTCCACCTTACAGAGTCACACCTTGACACGTGCTGGGAGACCGCGTGTGTGACCTTTGTTCAATGGGTCCTTCTGCGCTTTGAAGCGCCCCATGGCGGGGTTTTCTGGCACGATTTAAGGACTATGGTTAACCTCTTTGACAGCTCATCCATTCACCCTGCCGCCCTGGACCTCGGAAAGCTCTTCGAAGCCAGAGGATTCGAGCTGTCGCTCGTGGGTGGCCCCGTGCGCGATCTCTTCCTCGGGTCGGCGGCGCTGGACCTCGATTTCACCACCAATGCAACGCCCGACGAGACGCTCGACGTCGCCCGCGACTGGGCCGATGCCCACTGGGAAATAGGCCGCGAGTTCGGGACCATCGGTCTGCGCAAGGGTGACGCGATGATCGAGGTGACCACCTATCGCGCCGAAGCATACGACCCGGACTCCAGGAAACCCATGGTTGCGTTCGCACGGAAGCTCGAGGACGACCTCTTCCGGCGCGACTTCACGATCAACGCGATGGCGCTGAGGCTTCCGAGCCTGGACCTGGTTGACCCCTATGGCGGCATCAAAGACCTCTCGGCAGGCATTCTTCGCACACCGGGCAAGCCTGAGGACTCCTTCTCCGATGATCCCTTGCGGATGATGCGGGCCGCGCGGTTCGTCTCCCGGCTCGATGTCGACCCGTCCACGGACCTGGTTGCGGCCATGACGGACATGGCCGAGCGCATCCGTATCATCTCCGCAGAACGGGTCCGGGACGAACTGATCAAACTGATCAACGGTGACAACCCGCGTCGCGGCGTCGAACTCCTGGTCAGCACGGGGCTCGCCGACTATGTGCTGCCGGAGATCCCTGCCCTCAAGCTGGAGACCGACGCTCAGCACCACCACAAGGACGTCTACGAGCACTCACTGACCGTGTTGATGCAGGCGAAGGACCGGGAGACCGACGGCGACGGCCCCGTTCCCGCCCCCGACTTCACCTTGCGATTCGCGGCCCTCATGCACGACGTCGGGAAGCCCGCCACACGGAAACTGGACGGTACCGGGGCGGTGAGTTTTCGTCACCACGACGTCGTGGGAGCGAAACTGGTCAAGAAACGCATGCGCGCCCTCCGGTTCGACAACGAGACGATCAAGAACGTGGCGCGCCTGGTCGAGCTGCATATGCGTTTCTACGGATATGGGGAGGCCGGGTGGACCGACTCTGCGGTTCGCCGCTACGTGAGGGACGCGGGGGAGCAGCTCGAGAGGCTTCACCGTCTGACCCGGTCCGATGTGACGACGCGGAACAAGAAGAAGGCCCAGCGCCTGGCCCACGCCTACGACGACCTGGAGCGCCGCATCGGGGAACTCGCCGAGCAGGAAGAACTCGATTCGATGCGCCCGGACCTCGACGGCCAGCAGATCATGGCGATTCTGGGGATCGATCCGGGACCTATGGTCGGCAAGGCATATAACTATTTGCTCAATGTCCGGTTGGACGAAGGTTCCCTCGGCGAGGAAGAGGCCGAACGACGCCTGAAAGAATGGTGGGCCTCCTCCGACGACTCATGATGCGGAATTAGGGCACTGACTTGGAAATACCCTTTACTGGTGGATACGTTGTGAAGATCACTCGTACCACCAATTCAGAGGTATCCCATGGCACATTCGGCAGACGGAGGGAACTCCGAGCCTCAGGACCAGAACCAAGACCCCGAGTTGCGCAATGACGCTGAGGATTCCGATCAGAGATCTGGCACTGATCGAAACGAATCGTCTGGCACTCAAAAGCATGAGGCGACCAACGGCCAAGTGCCTCAAGACGGGGCCAAAGGAGTCTTGACGCGAGCTTCAACCTGGACCACGTCACTGGTTGTGGCTGTCGGGACGTATGTCTCCATGCTCATCGCATCCGTGGTCCTGGGGATCATTTTTGTGGCCAGCATAAAGAGCGGAATGTCGGATGTTCCTGCAGAAGTGGGCGACTACAGCCAAATCTTCGGTGATTTCTCCGGCGTGTACTCTGCCGTGGCGTTGATCTTCCAGCTCGTCGCAATGTCGATGGGCGGAACACTTCACTGGAAACTGACGGATGGAACCGGCTACTCGAGCGATTCCATCACAATTTCCGCACACATCCTGCCTCTTGTGGTTACAGCGGTTGGAGCAATCGTCCTTTTTGTTGCGTCACGTTTGGTGACTAAGTGGCAGCTGAGGAACGGTCACCACATCACGAGCGTGGGCATCTGGCTGTCTGCGCTTGCTTCTGCAGTCATGCTCGTGGCGGTCACAGTGATCCTCACTCTTGCACTCGCTGGGCGAGGAAGCATCGAGGTGATCATGTCGCCGGTGAAGTATCACTTCACCGCCATGAGCCCACAGGTGGTACTTTACCCGCTGATCTTCGGAACCTTGATTTCCGTATGGGGGCGCCGGTCAGCGAGTGGCTCGATGCCGAACCGCGTGTCCGACGTTATTCATCGCTTCTGTCCTGGGGTGGCGGTTGCTGCCAACCTAACCGGGGCCTACGCGGCCTCCGTCACCGCACTCGTAGCGATCGTTGCGTCCGTCGTAGCAGCCGTACGGGAGAGCATCGGATCTGGTGCTCTGGCACTCTTTTACGGGTGGCCTGGGGCCGTCGACCTCCTGGCTATGGGGCATATCAGTGGTGTGCAGTCTTCATGGGGAACTGTGGGAGGTAGCGACCATACGACGATGTACTTGTGGTCTGATGATTTCGTCGATGGGCTGACTGCATGGCCGATGCTGATCTGGCTTGTCATCGTGGTCGGCATTCTCCTGCTCTCCGTAGCCTGGTTTGGCCGCCGCCCGCGGACCTTTTCCACATCGAGTTGGTTCGTCATGCCCATAGTCTTTCTGCTCCTTGGATTCGTCATCCTCTGGATGGGAACAGTGGGCATCGGGGGAGCATTCAGCGGAGAGAGTGGTAGCGGTACAGTTCGACCGGCTTGGTGGACCCCCATCGTTTTCTTGATCTGGGGGTTCTTGGTCGAGGCGCTTGCACGTTACGCTGGGCTCGGACTGTCCCGTGTTCTTCCTGAGAAGTCCAGAACGTGGTTGATGGGAACACCCGCATTGTTGGCTCTTTCCGGGCATCCTCGAGCTTCAGATGGATTAATTGCTGGTGGCTCCGAGGGCACGAGCACCGTCTCTGAGCCTGATGCCCCCCACGACAAGACGAACCGGTCAGCGAGTGGAGGTGCGGCAGAGCAGGCACAACTCCGCGAACCAAAGCCCTTGGATCCGAAGACCAAAAAACGAATTAAGGTCGGGGCGATTGTCGTTGGCGTCATCGTCCTTCTTCTGGCGCTCGCTCTGGGAGGCGTCAAGATTGCGAACGCAACGATTAACAACCCGGACAAGGTTGTCAAGGAATACTTTGACGCGGTCAAGAAGGGTGACGTCGAGAAAGCCGTCGACACGATTGATCCCAACGTTAAGAGCGATCAGAGGGCTTTGCTCACCAAGGACGTCTATGACAAGGCCGACAAGAAGATCACTGACTACGACGTAGAGGATGTCAAGATCAGTGATGACAAGGAGACGGCCGTCGCCAAGGTGTCTGTGACACAGGATCAGAAGACCAGCGACGTCGATGTGAACTTGCGAAAGAAGGGCGGATCCTTCGGGCTTGTCACGTGGGAAATCGACAAGGATCAGTCGGGACTGTACCGAACGGTGGAGTACAAAGTGCCTCAAGGAGTGGATTCGGTGAAGGTCAACGGTACGGACGTCAAACTGCCGGAATCAGCGACAGCTTCCCCAAGCCCCAGTTCGTCGTCCTACGGTTTCTACGGTTCTGACGACTCCTCGTCCGCTCAAACCATGACATTCACTGTGCTCCCGGGTCAGTACAAGTTCTCGGCACCGGAGGGCGGAAAGTACATCACCTACGGCTCGGACCAGAAGGTGGACTCGACGATCGACGGCGGGTCTGAAGAGGTTTCCTTCGAACAGAAGCTGACCGATCAAGCATTGGCCGACGCCGTTACCCGGGCCAACGCCAAGCTGGATGAGTGTACACAGGTCAAGAAGTTTGAAGTCGACGCATGCGGGTTCAAGACCTATTCATCCACTGATGATGACAAAGACCCGCAGTGGAGCATCAAGAAGTATCCCGACTATGGGTTCTCGAATACCGCTGGATCGATCTACTCTCGGTCCTCGAGCGACCTTGAGGAAATCGATCCGTCACATGATCTCTACCTCGGTACTACCAAGAGTGGAGATGCGAAGGTCGACTATCAGCACAAGTCCTACGATGACGAGTGGAAGTCACGGGACTCGACAAGTTCCATCAGCGGAAGCTTCAAGATCAACATCTCAGCCAATGACATGTCGATTGACGACAGCCATGACTTTGATGGCTACTGACCTGAGGTAGAGACAGCTCTACTGTCATTCATACCCTGGTATGAAATCCTCCTCGTTCCCCGGATTCTCAGGGGGCGAGGAGGTTTTTGCTTATAGGGTGGGGCACAGACGACGTTGGACCCGGGTGTTCCGGGTCCGGAAAGGAGCCCCCATGATCGAGGTCTCAGGTCTCTCGAAACACTATGGGTCCAAGCGCGCCGTTGACGACATTTCCTTCACCGTTCAACCGGGCAAGGTCACCGGATTCCTCGGCCCGAACGGTGCCGGCAAGTCCACCACGATGCGCATGATCCTGGGCCTTGAGCGGCCCACCGCGGGACAGGCGCTGGTGGACGGCAAGAAATACAGTCAGCTGTCATCGCCGCTCACCTCGGTCGGCGCCCTGTTGGAAGCGCGTGCCGTGCACCCCCGCCGTAGCGGAATCAACCACCTACGGGCCCTCGCCAGAACTCACGGGATCCCCAATTCCCGGGTGGACGAGGTCATCGACATCACCGGACTGAGCAGCGCGGCCAAGAAAAAGGTCAGCGGGTACTCGCTCGGTATGGGCCAGCGCCTGGGCATTGCTACTGCCATTCTCGGTGACCCCAGCACCGTGATCCTCGACGAACCGGTCAACGGGCTCGACCCCGAAGGCGTCATCTGGGTTCGCCAGATGGCCCGCTACCTTGCCTCACAGGGCAAGACCGTGTTCCTCTCCTCCCACCTCATGTCGGAGATGTCCCAGACCGCGGACCACCTCATCGTGATCGGTCAGGGCAAGGTCCTCGCCGACCAGCCGCTTCAGGACTTCCTCAACCAGACCGGTGATGACCAGGTCCTGGTGCGCACGGACGACCCGGATGGTTTCGCGGAGGCTCTTCGCAGGGACCAGGTGGGGGTCAACAAGCAGGACGACGGTGCCCTCGTCGTGAGCGCCGATGGCCGCGACGTTGCCCAGCGTGCCCAGTCGCAAGGCGTCCTGCTGTGGGAAATCACTCCTCAGCAGGCATCCCTGGAGCAGGTTTACATGTCCATGACCAGCGACTCGGTCGAGTACCGTTCCTCGGACCCGAACGCCGGTTTGGGCTCGGGTGCCGCGAATTCGACGGCGGGTGCCGAATCCACTGGTGGGCATTCGGGCGGCGGCGCGCACACCGCGGCCCAGCCGGAGGCCACCCCGACCGGCCAGGGCGAGAACTACCAGCCTTCGCACTCCACCGAACAGGCTCCCTGGAACCAGGAGGAGAAGTAAGCAATGAGTACTGTCGCAGATACGAATTCTCCCCGAGGCGCGGACACCGCGCGCTCGGCGTCGTCCAAGTACAAACTCTCGTTCTTCGGAGCGTTGAGGTCCGAGTCCCTCAAGTTCCGCACCCTGGTCTCCAGCTGGGTCCTGATGATCGTGACTGCGGTCATCATGATCGGTTTCGCGGCGCTGAGCGCGTTCCAGGCCAAGGACTACGCGGATCAGATGCACGAGGCCATGACTGGGGGAAAGAAGATCCCCGAGTACTACCTGCAGCTCGGTGACCCGAGTGAGTTCGCCCGACAGGCAGTGGACTCCGGCTACGTGTTCGGATACATCATCCTGGGCGCGATGGCCGTGGTCTTCATCGCCTCGGAATTCGGTACCAAGTCGGTCATCTCCACGCTGACGGCCTCGCCCCGGCGCGGCATGGTCTACGTTGCCAAGACCGTGCAGATCACGGTCGTCGCGGCGATCGTCGCGATCGTTTCGGGAGTTCTGGCCTGGGCCGTGACGCAGTGGGTCCTTTCCACCTCGGACATGGACATCACGTTCAAACTCTTCGAAGAACAGACGCTGATGAACATTCTTGGTCTCATCGTCGTCTTCGTGCTCACGGCGTGGATGGGCGTCGGCCTCGGAGCGATCATCCGGAACAACGCCGGAGCGATCGTGATCCTGGTGGTCCTGCTCTTCATCCTGCCGTTGCTGCTCATGCCGTTCCAGTGGGAATGGGTCAGGGACTTCCAGAACTACATTCCCTCGGCCCTGGCGGCGAACCTGACCAACCCGGTCGAACCGATGAAGGACCCCAAGTACGTGGAGTCCGGCGTCTGGTACGCGGTGTGGTCACTGGTTCCCCTGATCCTGGGGTACTTCTCCTTCACGCAGCGTGACCCGAAGTAGAAGCAGGACCGGACCCGGATCGCTCCGGAACCCCTGTGACGATGGCGACGGGAACAAACCCGTCGCCATCGTTGTATCCATGGGCAGAAGGACGCGGTGGTAACCCGACCTGGTCCTGCGACCGGCGGGCGAGGCCGAACCGACCCGGCGTCGTGCCCATTACCCATTCATGGAGGAGAAACCTTGAGCCACCCCACCCCCGAACACCACACACCCCAGTACTTCAATCACGGATCCGGGCCCGGTCCCAATCCGGGGCCCGTCTACGTGGTCCGGAAGAGCATTCTGCTCTCCTACATCCTGTGGTTCTTTCTTGGGATCTTCGGGATCCACAAGTTCTACCTGCGGGCGCCCTTCATGGGCATCTTCTACCTGATCCTGCACGGTCTCGGATGGCTGCTGGCCCCGATCTTCGTCGGTTACTTCTTCTTCGCTCTCCTGGGTCTGCTGATGTTCATCGACCTGTTCACGATGCCGTTCAGAGTCGGCCTGATCAATGCGGCCGAGATCTCCCGCGCCAACAATCGTCGTCGCTTCTGAGCGGTTTTCCTGGCGAGGTGGCAGCCTTGTGCGGTTTTCGGGCCGAGGTGGCAATCCCGTGCGGTTTTCGTCGCGAGGTGGCAGATTTGTGCGATATTTGGGTCCAAAACCGCACAAAAGTGCCGTCTCGCGTTGGAATCCGCACGGGATTGCCACCTCGACCGCGGAGGCCGTCCCGGGAGAGCCCCGAAAGCCCCGGCAAAAGCGCCCATCGGAGCCGCTGTCGACGACGACGTCGTGAACTCCGTCCCACCGTGGGTGTCAGGCGGCGTTGTGTGCTGTAAACTCTGTGAAGTCTGTGCCGACTCGGCCAACCCCCGAGCCCGCAGGCAACGCGCAAGCGAACCTCCTGCTGCGGAAAGACCGTAGCCGCCAAAGACCAAAGGAGGTGGGTTCAAACATGCGTGAATACGAACTCATGGCCATCATCGACCCCGAGGTTGACGACCGTGCCGTTGAGCCGACCCTCAACAAGTTCCTCGACGTTGTCCGCAATGGCAACGGCACCATCGAGAACATCGACATCTGGGGTCGCCGCCGCCTGGCCTACGAGATCCAGAAGAAGTCCGAGGGCATCTACGCCGTCGTCAACTTCACGTCGGATCCCGAAGTTGCCAAGGAACTGGACCGCGTTCTGAGCCTGAACGAGTCCATCATGCGCACCAAGATCATCCGCCCGGAAGAGCAGAAGATCTCCTAAAGTTTCCACACATTCACCGGATGGGGTCTCAAGGGACCGCGACCGGTGCTTGACTGGAGACACTCTTCAATACGACTCAGGAGGTCATGATGGCTGGAGAAACCATCATCACGGTTGTCGGAAACCTCACCGCCGACCCTGAACTGCGGTTCACCCCTTCGGGCGCCGCAGTCGCGAACTTCACGATCGCCTCGACCCCGCGCACTTTCGATCGTCAGACCGGCGAATGGAAGGACCAGGAAGCCCTGTTCCTTCGTTGCTCGATCTGGCGCGAGGCCGCGGAAAACGTGGCGGAGTCCCTGACCAAGGGACAGCGCGTGATCGCGCAGGGTCGTCTCAAAGCTCGGTCGTATGAAACCAAGGAGGGCGAACGCCGTACCTCCATGGAGCTGGACGTCGATGAAATCGGCCCCTCGCTCCGCTTCGCCACAGCGTCGGTCAACCGCAACCAGCGCTCCGGAGGAGGAAACTTCGGAGGCAACCAGGGCGGGCCCGGTGGAAACTTCAACCAGGGCAACGGCGCCGGTGGCAACCAGGGAGGCTTCGGAGGCAACTCCGGGGGTTCCAACGGGTACGGCGGCAACGGATTCAACCAGGGCAATTCGCGGGGCGGCCAGCAGGCTCCCGCGGCGGACCCCTGGGGCCAGAGCTCCGGCGGAAACTACGACTGGAGCGCCGGTCAGGACGACGAACCGCCGTTCTAATCCGGGGCCAACCCTCCGAACCAATCAATAACCCATCCCGCGGTACACAACCTGCGGGCTCCACAACAATGAAGGAGCACCACGATGGCTAAGGCTGAAATTCGTAAGCCCAAACCAAAGCAGAACCCGCTCAAGGCTGCTGAAGTCACTGAGATCGATTACAAAGACGTCGCTCTCCTGCGCAAGTTCATCTCCGATCGCGGCAAGATCCGTGCCCGTCGCGTCACCGGCGTGACCGTGCAGGAACAGCGCAAAATCGCGCAGGCGATCAAGAACGCCCGCGAAGTTGCTCTGCTGCCCTACTCCGGCGCCGGTCGCTAAAGAGAAGGAGAGTAGAAGAACATGGCAAAGATCATCCTTACTCAGGAAGTCAACGGCCTCGGTGCCGCTGGCGACGTCGTCGACGTCAAGAACGGCTACGCACGCAACTACCTGCTGCCCCGCGGCTTCGCCGTGGTGTGGACCAAGGGCGGCGAGCGTCAGGTCGAGTCGATTCGTCAGGCTCGCGCCGCACGTGCCCAGCACAACCTCGAGGACGCACAGGTCCAGGCGGAGAAGCTCTCGGCTGCGGTCGTGAGCGTCCCGGTCAAGGCCGGCGCCGAGGGTCGCCTCTTCGGTACCGTCAAGCCTGCTTCGATCGCGGAAGCGATTGAGGCCGCCGGCCTCGGTTCCGTCGACAAGCGGGCCGTGACCATCCAGAACAACATCAAGAAGACCGGACGCCACACCGTGGCCGTCCGTCTTCACGAAGACGTTGTTGCGAGCGTCGAACTGGACGTTGTTGCGTCCTAGTTCGATGGGCTCTGCGGGGAGCGCGTAAATCGTGTTCCACCGCGCATCCGGTGATGCCCGGCATATCCTTTCGGGGACATGCCGGGCATTGCTGTATTCCCGGACAGGGGGTCACATCCGATCCCGAGATTCGCATGAAAAGATGAGTACATGGCGCACACTGACAAACAGTCCGACTGGGAGACCATGTGGGACGAAGCGACGAACGACGCCCGGACTGAGACGCCGCGCAAGCGCCGAGGCAAGAACGGGCGCAGAGCGTTGCTCCCGAGCACCAAGATGCTGGTCATCGCGACCGGGTTCTGGATCGCCGCTGTTCTCCTGATTGTTCTCGGCTTCGTTGCAGGAAATACGGGAACCAACTCTTCGATCCTTGCGTTCTTCCTGGTGTGTCTGGTGGTCTCCTCGATCGCCGGAGCGTTCGCGAGCTTCCTGGCCCTTTTCGGTCTGTTCAAGTACCGACGCCGGAAGATCCTCAACCTGTTGCTCCTGATCATTTCCGTGGCAACGAACCCCCTCATCCTGATCATGCTCGCGACGAGCGCCATCGCCTGACCGGACCGACCAAGGAGAACTCATGGCACACATTGTGATCGCCTGCGACAAATTCAAAGGCTCGGCCACGGCCTCCGAAGTTGCGGAAGCCCTGCGTCTGGGTATCTCGGACGTGCTCGACGACGCCGAGATCACGTGTGTACCGGTGGCGGACGGGGGCGACGGTACGACAGATGCCGCCTTGTCCATATCCTTTGAACGGCATACATGCCGAGTGACTGGTCCATTCGGGCGGCCCACCGAGGCCGTCTACGCCTACGATCCTGGAAGCGGCACCGCGGTCCTCGAAGTCGCCGAAGCCTGCGGGCTCGGGCTGATTCCCGCCTCGGAGGTCGGCACCGAAACCGCCGACGGCAAGGACGCGAGCTCGAGCGGCGTCGGTGAATTGATTGCCCACGCCCTGGACAAGGGGGCTCGACGAATCATTCTCGGCCTCGGCGGCAGCGCAACCACGGATGGCGGTGCGGGCATGATTGCCAGCCTCGGTGCTCGACTGTTGACGGATTCCGGAGACGAGGTCGGCCCCGGAGGCGCGGGTCTGAAGGAATTGGCGACCGTGGATCTTTCGGGGATCGACCCCCGGATCGCGGAGGCCGAGATCGTGATCGCTTCCGATGTCACGAATCCCTTGTGCGGGGACGAGGGTGCCGCCGCGGTCTACGGGCCGCAGAAGGGCGTGGCCGCAACCGATGTACCTGACCTCGACGACGCCCTCTCCCGATTCGCGGGGCTCGTGGAAGAGGAACTGGGCGTTCGTGCTGGGTCCTTCGCTGAAACGCCGGGTGCGGGCGCGGCAGGTGGCCTGGGCTTTGCTTCCCTCGCGGTGCTCGGCGGAACGATGGAATCCGGTGCCGACCTGGTGCTCGATCTGGTCGGTTTCGACCGATCGGTCGACGGCGCCGACCTCGTGGTCACGGGCGAAGGACGCTTCGATACCCAGACCCTCCAGGGCAAAGCGCCCGCGCGGGTGGCCCAGCGGGCTCGCGAGGCGGGAGTGCGAACCGTGGCGATCTGCGGGGCAACGGACTTGTCCGCGGCCCAAGTCCGCGGGGTCGGCATCGAGGAGATCCACGCGCTGACCGATGTGGAGCCCGACGTCGCGCGGTGTCTGTCCGAACCCCTGCCGCTCATTCGGAGGCTGGGGCGACGGATCGCCTCGAACATGGAATGAGCGAACGGTAGACTCCTTGTGGATAACTTGAGGACAACCCGCAGAATCCAAAGGTTCAACCCTCACGTGAGGGGTGATGGTTGGACGGTCGTGGGATTGTTATCCACAGGATGTGTGGCGTCATGAGCGCGGAATGACGGGGTCTTCGGTATGTGGCAGGGCCTTGTCCACAGCGCTGTCCCCAATGACTCCACAACTGCAAGAAACTTGTACACAGGTTTTCCACAAGAACTATGATGTGATGCCCACCGGGCGTGACCACGAGGGTCAGAAAGAGGAGACCACCACCGATGTCTGATGCGGTCCAGGAGCAGGATGTAGGGCGCACGCCGCCCCAGGACAATGTGGCCGAGCAATCGGTGCTCGGCGGCATGATGCTGTCCAAGGACGCCATCGCCGACGTCGTCGAGGTGCTGCGCGGGGTCGACTTCTATCGCCCCGCCCACGAGTCAATCTATGACGCGATCATCGACCTGTATGGCAAGGGCGAACCTGCTGACGCCATTACGGTCGCCGACGAACTGACCAAACGCGGCGAATTGAGCCGAGTCGGCGGCGCCGCCTATCTTCACACGCTGATCTCCTCTGTCCCGACCGCCGCCAACGCCGGCTTCTACGCCGATATCGTGCGCGAACGCGCCGTGCTCCGTCGGCTGGTCGAGGCGGGCACGCGGATCGTCCAGTTGGGCTACACCCCGGACGGCGAAGTCGACGACGTCGTCAACCAAGCGCAGGCCGAGGTCTATCAGGTCGCGGAACGGAGAACCTCCGAGGACTACGTGGTCCTCAAGGAGATCATCGGCGAAACGGTCGAGGAGATCGAGGCGAACGGTGACAAGACGGATGGTATGCAGGGCGTGCCGACCGGCTTCTACGAGTTGGACGAGCTGACCCACGGTCTCATGGGTGGCCAGATGATCGTCGTCGCCGCCCGTCCGGCCGTCGGCAAGTCGACCTTGGCACTGGATATCGCCCGTTCGGCGTCGATCCACCACAACATGGCCAGCGTCATTTTCTCGCTCGAGATGTCCCGCAATGAGATCGCCATGCGACTGCTTTCCGCGGAAGCCTCCCTGAACCTTTCCGACCTGCGGCGGGGCTCGCTGGAAGACAGCCAGTGGTCGAAGATCGCGGAAGTCATGGGCCGCATGGACAAGTCGCCGCTGTTCATCGACGATTCACCGAACATGTCCATGATGGAGATCCGAGCGAAGTGCCGCCGACTCAAACAGAAGAACAACCTGCAATTGGTGGTTCTGGACTACTTGCAGCTCATGTCGTCGGGCAAGCGCGTCGAATCCCGCCAGCAAGAGGTCTCCGAATTCTCTCGGTCCCTCAAACTCCTTGCGAAGGAGCTCGAGGTTCCCGTGATCGCCCTGTCCCAGCTGAACCGTGGGTCGGAGCAGCGCAACGACAAGAAACCGATGGTCTCGGACCTGCGTGAATCCGGGTCGATCGAGCAGGACGCCGATATGGTGATCCTCCTGCACCGCGAGGACATCTACGACAAGGAATCGCCTCGAGCCGGTGAAGCCGACGTGATCGTTGCCAAACACCGCAACGGTCCGACCAAGACGATCACCGTTGCTTTCCAGGGCCACTACTCCCGGTTCGCCAACATGGCCAACGACGGCGGCGGGTTCTAGGCCGCGGTCGTGCCTTGGGGCAAGAGATAAATGTTGCCCCGTTCACTCAGGGCAGGTTCACGAGTAGCCTGACAAGTGAGCGACTCGTTTCCACTGATGCTGGCGCCTTGCCGGCACCCACTGTGAGTCCCGCTCTTGTCAACGAGTTCAGGAGGAACCATGACTGAGTCGAACAACAATTTCAACGAAGACGAAGGACCTGCTGACGGCGGAGCTGCTGGTACCCCGGGTGTTCATGATGGTGGTGCTGATGGTGGGGCCGAGGGTCCTGCCGATGGTGGTGCTGCTGGTACCCCGGGTGTTCATGATGGTGGTGCTGATGGTGGGGCCGAGGGTCCTGCCGATGGTGGTGCTGCTGGTACCCCGGGTGTTCACGACGGTGGTGCTGATGGTGGGGCCGAGGGTCCTGCTGACGGCGGAGCTGCCGGTACCCCGGGTGTTCACGACGGCGGAGCCGATGGAGGAGCCGACCGCTCTTGAATCCCTTCGATAGCACCTCCCAACGCCCCGGATCCCGAACAGGGACCGGGGTGTTGGACTCTCTGCTCACGAACTGCGACCAAGACACCTTCGCCCGCGAGGTCTGGGGCAAACGAGCCCTGCTCTCCAAGGGCGCGAGCGACTTCTCCGACCTCTTCTCGGGCCGGGCCGTGGACGAGCTCATCTCACGTCGTGGCTTGCGGTCACCGTTTCTGCGCGTGGCAAAGGACGGGTCGACTCTCCCTACCTCTTCATTCACCGGGCCGGCCGGTGTGGGGGCCACGATTGCGGACCAGCTCGATGACACGGCCCTGTGGCGCCAGTTCGACGACGGCGCAACCCTGGTTCTCCAGGCACTCCAGAGAACGTGGGGACCGGTCGGCGATTTCTCGGCCCGGCTCGGTTCCGAACTCGCGAACCCGATCCAGGCGAACGCCTACATCACGCCTCCTCAGAATCAAGGTTTTGACGACCACTACGACGTCCACGACGTCTTCGTCCTCCAGATTGAAGGCACGAAGCGATGGGTCATCCACGAACCGGTTCTCGATTCCCCTCTGCGGGACCAGCCATGGACCGATCGTCGGGATGCGGTGGCCACCGCGGCCGCTGGGGAACCCTACATCGACGCCGTCCTCGAGCCGGGAGACGCGCTCTACCTGCCTCGAGGGTGGCTGCACGCGGCCACGGCCCAAGGTGAGGTATCGATCCACCTGACTCTCGGCATCCACAACAGGACGCGATACGCCGTCGCCGAACAGGTGGTCGCCTCGGTTCTGGCGAACCTGCGCGACGATCCGCGGATGCGCGCCAGCCTGCCGCTCGGAATCGACGCCCCGGACTCGGCGGATCTGGACATGGTCAAGGAAGCAATCCTCTCCGCGGTGCCGGAAGCTGATCCCTATCCTGACCTGGCCCGAGTCCACCGTTCCCAAGCCCGGCCCGGACCACTGGGGCCCTTGGCACAGCACGAACTGTTGCAGAACCTGACCGCAGAGACGCCACTCCAGTTGCGCGACAGCCTCGATGCGAGATTCGACGGCTCACGTCTGTGGACCCGCGTGGGCTGGCTGGAGTTCTCGGACGAGGATCTCGAGCATGTCCGTGCCCTGGTCGCGGCCCGGATCACGACTGCGGGGAACCTCGGCGTCGACCTCGCCGAACGTCTCGTCAGAGCGGGCGTGCTCGTGCCGGTTGCCCACTGATCTGTCGTGTCGGCGTCATCATTCCCCGCCCGCTGCGCCGATGCGGCCCGGCAACGCGGTGACTCCATCGGTGGCACGGCACCCCGCGGAACATACTGGGTACTCATCGAATACCGCGGCGGTTGGCCTGTTAACGGCTTCGACGGGCTCGACCTCGATCCGGACGTGAAAACCGACGTATTCAATGCTGCCCGGGCCCTTCGCGCCAGGATCCTGCTGATCAGGCGACACGGAAAGCGGGCCCGGGAAGGAAGCGCACACTGGGCCGTCATGCACCTCGGCGGGCCCGGGAACCTGGTACAACTCTGGGGGACCTGGAGCGAGGACTCGGACTTGCTCGGCATCGTCTCCGCCTTGCAACGGTGTACGGAGGCTTCCGCATCTTCGCGGGCCGTGCAGAACCCGCTCGTCCTGGTCTGTGCCCACGGCCAACACGACGTCTGCTGTGCCATCCGGGGGCGGCCGGTGGCGGCTGCCCTGGACCAACGGTGGCCCGAGTGCGTCTGGGAATGCACACACGTCGGTGGAGACCGTTTTGCCGCGAATATTCTCCTCGTTCCCGACGGCGTCTACTACGGAAACGTGGACGCCGACTCGGCGGTGGGCGTCGTCGACCGTTACCTCTCGGGCCGGGTGGTCGGCGAATATCTGCGCGGATACACGGACCATGGGCCCATGGAGCAGGCGGCGATCCGCGCCGCACTGAACCGCAACGGTCCTGCCGGCCGGTTCGACTACACGATCGCGGACGTTGCGGTCGACGACGGCTTGTGGACGGTGCGTGTCCGCGGCCGACGACCGAACCAGACCGACCTCGACGTCGGTCTGCGTGTGAGCCGGTCAGATCCGGAATACCTGACGTGCCGCGGCCTGGAAAGGGCCGTGGCCTCCAGGATCGGCGTCGTGAGTGTCCGGCCGGTGGATGCTGGGACGCGGTGACCTCGGGCGGACGGCAAGCACCGCTCCGGCCCGCTGCTTGCTGATGGCAGGCGAAGGTCAGGTAAAGATCCCGGACACGAGGCTGACACCGGTCGCGAGTATCACCGTTCCGAAGACGAAGGACAGCAGTCCGTGGCGGAGCACAAAGGCACGCAACGTGGTGGTCAGTACCCCGACGTCGGTGGTTCCGTACGTCATCCCGACCATGAAACTGAAGTAGAGGAAATCGATGTAACGGGGTTTTCCGGGCTTCCCGAAATCCAGGCCGCCGGACTCATGGCCGCTGAAATAGACGTGAGCATACTGGGTCGTATACATCACGTGAAGCATCGCCCAGGCGAGAAACACCCCGGCCAATCCGACGAGTGCGGCAAGGGATCCGTACCCCGAATCGTCGATGACCATCACCATGACCAGTCCCACCATGCTGATGACAGCGACGATGGTGATCAACAGTTCTTCCAAGACCGGGTTGTACCGCTCGCGCATGGCATGTCTTTGCGTCTGATCCGGATCCATGGGCCACAGAACCAACCAATTCAGAACCACGAATGCCAGGGCCACCACGGTCAGGCCCACCAGAACGCCCCAGGACACATTCACGCCGAGGGTCGTGAAGAACCCCACCAGAATCCCCAGAACAAGGGAGTACAGGAGACGTACGTGGGCGGAGAGCGGAAGAAGCCTGCGCATGGTCTCAGGCTATCTTCCACAACCGCTGCTGAGGAGGGGCCGGACTCGTCGCCGTTCCGGTGAGTCGCTCTCCGGGAGTGACTTTCGGGTATGTCCTTGCGCGACGGCGCATGACGTCACCGCCGAAACACCACTCCACATAATTCGTATTGACCGTCCTTTGTCCCCTTTTCCGCGACGGGAAAACGGCGTTGGTCAGCGCCCGTTCAACTATTGCATTCCATGACGGATTTCCCTGCGAGTCTCCGCGTGAATAGGCCGTTGACCGGGCTTTTTTGGCTCCTCTAGCGTCCTCAATCAATACCTGTTGGACAGCAGGAATTGTAAAAAGCGCCCACGCATCACTCATGCATCACGAGCAGTCACCGGGACCTGAGGATTTCGGGTCTCGGGCGAAAGGTCACACACCATGCCATCTTTCCCGAAGGGTCTTGCCTCACGCCATGGACCGGACCCGTCGCCGTCCCTCGATGGAGGCCTGACGAGGCGAACTGCGCTTCTGGGCCTCGGTTCCCTGGCGGCGTTGGGTTCGGGGGCGCTGCTCACGGGTTGTGGTGGTGACGCGAAGGCCGCCCAAAGCAGCGACGTCGTCCGTTATCAAGGCTGGCCCCAGACGGTGCTGTTCGCTGAGCTCGCCCAGGATCTCGGGTACATCCCCCATGTCACCCTCAAACATATTGGAAGCACCACGAGCGGCCCCCAGGACATTCAGACGGTCGCGACCGGGGACGCCGAAATCGGCCACGCTTTTTCCGGTGCAGTCATCAAATTGGTGGAAGCAGGAATTGATATTCGCGGGGTATCCAATTATTACGGTTCGGATGACGAAACGTTCGTGGGGGTATTCGTGGACAAAAAGAGCCCCATCACCTCACCGCGAGACCTGATCGGAAAGACCGTGGGCATGAACACGCTGGGAGCCCACTCCGAAGCCTTCCTCTACGAATTTCTCTCGACAAGCGGCCTGAACGCGCAGGAAATCAGCGACATTACTTTCGTCCCCATCCCGCCGAGCGACCTCGAGATATCCATTATTCGGGGGCACCTGGACGCGGGGGTGATCGACGGGATCGCTCAGGACGTCGCCATGGACCATGGCACCCTCAGAACGCTGGGGCGCGACGTCGACCTCTTCGGAAGCTTCCCCGCAGGGCAGATGGTCATGCGGCAGGAGTGGATCGATGACCATCCCGAGACCGCCGCCGAGTTGGCGCAAGGGGTCGACCGCGCTATCCGTTGGGCCAACGATCAGCCCCGGGAAGCCGTGGTCGAACGATTCACGCGGATCGTCTCCGAGCGTGACAGGGGAGAGGACCCCTCCCCGCTCAAGTACTGGAAGTCCACCGGCCTGCCCCGCGGCGGGGTGATGGAGTCGGAGGACTTCTCGCGGTGGGAAACCTGGTTGCGCGACAACCACATCCTCAACGGTCCGCCCTCCCCGCGCCGCTATTTCACCAATTCACTGATCCACACCACACCGTCGAAGGAGGCATCGTCATGACCAGCGCCAAGATCCGCGTCAGCGACGTGAACAAGATCTTTGAAGTACCGGGCTCGCGTCGAGTACCGGGGCACCTCGCGACCGCCGTCGAAGGAGTCGACTTCGATGTCCACGACGGCGAATTCGTGACCATGGTCGGTCCCTCCGGTTCCGGAAAGACCACCATCCTCGACCTGGTAGCCGGGCTGACGACACCGACCTCCGGCAGCATTCTCGTGGACGGGACGCCGATCAACGGGCCCGGGCGCGACCGCGGCGTCGTCTTCCAGCAGTATGCCCTGCTTCCGTGGAAGTCCACGCTGGACAACATCGTCTTTGCCCTCAAAGCTGCCGGTCGGGGTCGTCACCGGGCGGAGAGGCGCCGTTTGGCCAGGGAATATTTGGAGCTCGTGGGTCTCAAGGACTACGCGAACCGTTACCCGCATCAGCTCTCGGGCGGGATGAAACAGCGGGTGGCGATCGCTCGGTCGTTGTCGTACCAGCCCGAAATCCTGCTCATGGACGAACCTTTTGGGGCGTTGGACGCACAGACTCGTGAACTCCTGCAGTCGGAGCTGCTCCGGCTCTGGAAGAGCACGGGAACCACGGTTCTGTTCATCACCCACTCGGTCGAGGAAGCCGTGTACCTGGGCCAACGCGTCGTCGTGCTCGAGGCACGGCCGGGACGGGTGAAAGCGGTCGTCGACGTCGACCGTCCGGAACCCCCGGCCGGTACGGATCCTAGATCGACGCCGGAGTTCATCACCCACCGACGACGCGTCTGGGAGCTTCTCCACGGGCGGGACCACCTGGCCGAAGCCCCCGAGGATCCGGATGCTCACCACGTTCCGGCAACCCACGACCTCTCCATCGCCGGCCCGACCGGAGACGCGCACCGCCTTGAAAGGAACCCCTCATGAGCACGACGACGACCGAGAAACCCCTCGACTCGCGAACGAACACCCTCACGTCGTCCGGGACGACGCCCGGAGTCGGGTCGAGGGAACGGCGGAACCCGAAGCGGTCCGGCGCGGGTCGAACACCCGGACCCTCACGGCGGGCGGCGCCCGCCTGGCGCGCGCGACTCCGCGGCTCGTACGCGATTCTCGCCTTCATACTTCTCTGGGAATTTGCCCCACTGCTCGGGTCGCCGGCATTCCAGGTATTTCTGCCTCGCTTCCACGAGGTCGCCCTGGCGTGGTGGGAGCTGTTGGTGTCGGGACAACTGTGGGAACACTTCGCTGCGAGCTTCGCCCGATCGATCGTCGGATTCGCGATTGCGACGGCCGCAGGGATCGCGCTGGGACTGCTCATCGGGTGGTACCGCGCGCTGTACGAAACGCTCAATCCGCTCCTCGAAGTGTTCCGCAATACCGCGGCACTGGCCCTGCTTCCGGTTTTCGTGCTGCTGCTGGGCATTGGGGAACTGTCCAAGGTCACCATCGTCGTCTACGCCGCCTTCTTCCCCGTGCTGCTCAACACGGCCGCCGGCGTCAAGACCGTGGACCCGCTGCTGATCAGGGCCGGTATGACTCTCGGACTGAACCGGTACCAGCTGTTCACGCAGGTGGTCCTCCCGGCCTCCGTTCCCACGATTTTCACGGGGATCCGCATTGCCGGCTCCTCGGCGATCCTGGTCCTCGTGGCGGCCGAGATGGTCGGAGCCAAATCCGGACTCGGGTTCCTGATCACCTCGAGCCAGAACAGCTTCCTCATCCCACAGATGTACGCGGGCGTGCTGACCATTTCCCTCCTGGGGCTGATCGTCAACAGCGCCCTCGTCGCCCTGGAACGCCGGGTCTCCCGGTGGAACACGACCCTCTAAGGAGAATCCCATGACCGATACCAGCACGACGTCGCAGACCACCTCGACTTCTACGACCGGTACGAGCGGTGCGACCGACCACGGGTTCAGCGTCCGGCCCCTCGGGCAACACATCGGCGCCGAGATCCGAGGTCTCGACCTCAGCCGCGAACTCGCCCCCGACACCGTGGCTCGCATCCGGGAACTGCTGAACCGCCACAAGGCGCTCGTCTTCAAGAACACCGGGCTGACCACGGACGAGGAACAGTCACGATTCGCGGAGCATTTCGGCCCACTCACGGCGGCACATCCGACGGTACGTTTTACCGGGCAGAGCTCCAGCAATGTGCTTCCCGTGGACAGCGAGTCCTCGGTCGCCAACAAGTGGCACACGGATGTCACCTTCGTGATCAATCCTCCCCAGCTCTCGACCCTGCGCAGCGTGGTCCTGCCCGAGTACGGCGGGGAAACCTTGATCGCCAACGCGGCCGCAGCCTACGCCGACCTCCCCGAGGAATTGCGAGGATTCGCGGAACGACTCTGGGCGGTGCACAGCAATGACTCGGACTATGTCCGACCCGACCGCGTCACCTCGGATGCGGAGCGGAGCTATCAGGAACAATTCGTGTCCTCCGCGTTCCGCACTGTGCATCCGGTGGTGAGGGTCCACCCGCTCAGCGGTGAACGCGGCCTGTTCATCGGTGCCTTTGCCCAACGGTTGAAAATCCTGGGGGTGACCGCCGAGGAATCGTTGGACATCCTGCGGATCCTCCAACGACACGTGACCAAGCCGGAATACGTGGTGCGAGTGACGTGGGAGCCCGAACAATTGGTCCTGTTCGACAACCGCATCACCCAGCATTACGCCATCGACAATTACGACCGACAGCCCCGGAAGCTCAACCGCATCACCGTTGCCGGGGACGTTCCGGTCAACGTGAAAGGGGAGCGCAGCTACTCGGTGGAAGGCGACTCCTCGGACTACTCGCAGATCGTGGAACCCTGATCGAGCGGTCGTCGTCCGTTCTCAGCTTGCGGGGTCCAGCCCGCAGGGATACGGCGGGGGTGCGGTCGTTCCGCCCGGTCAGGAGGCAAATGGCCGTGGGCCTCCGCCGTATTCCGCGCCGTTGGCCCTACGATGTGTAACTATCTCAACGAGTTGCAGGTCGCACGGAGGGACAACTCCCATGACTACCCAAAATCCCGGTCGCTCGACCGTGGTGGAAGACATCAACAGGTACAGCGATGACGCCCGGCGCTGGACCGCCGAAGCCATCAAGGCTGTGCAGGCCGACGCCCAGCGTTCGGCAGATACGCACATGATCCGTGTGCCCTTGCCCGAGGAGTGGGGCATCGACCTGTACCTCAAGGACGAATCCAGCCATCCGACCGGATCTCTCAAACACAGGCTGGCCCGGTCCTTGTTCCTCCACGCCCTGTGCAACGGGTGGATCCGCCCGAACAGGCCGGTGGTCGAGGCATCGAGCGGGTCCACCGCGGTCTCGGAGGCCTACTTCTCCCGTCTGATCGGCGTGCCGTTCATCGCCGTCATGTCGAAGACGACGAGCGCTCGCAAGGTCGAGTTGATCGAGTCCTACGGCGGACAATGCCACTTCGTGGACAGTCCCGACCAGGTCTACACCGTTGCCGCCGATCTGGCCCGGGAGACGGACGGGCACTACATGGATCAGTTCACCTACGCCGAGAGGGCGACCGACTGGCGCGGCAACAACAACATCGCCGAGTCGATCTTCGACCAGCTCCGGCTGGAGCCGCACCCCGAACCCGCGTGGATCGTGGCCACCGCCGGGACGGGCGGCACCTCGGCCACTCTGGCCAGGTACGTCCGATACACGGGCCGAACCACGGGCATCTGCGTGGCAGACCCGGACAACTCGGCGTTCTTCGCCGGCTGGCGGGACGAGAATCCCGATGCCACCACGGACAGGGGGTCCCGCATCGAGGGGATTGGGCGCCAGCGCATGGAGGCCAGTTTCATGCCCGCGAGTATCGACCGCATGATGCACGTCCCCGACGCCGCAAGCATCGCGGCGATCGTTCTGCTTGACCGCCTGATCGGACGCAAAGCGGGCGGATCCACGGGCACCGGGCTCTACGCCGCCCTGAAGATCGTCTCCGACATGGTTGCGGCCGGGGAGCGCGGCAGCGTCGTGGCACTCATCTGCGACGGCGGCGACCGTTACCTCGACAAGTACTACAACGCCGACTGGTTGCGCGAGGAGGGGTTCGACGTCGACGCCCACACCGCGCGACTCGATGAATTCATGCGCACGGGCCGGCTCTAGCCAGGCTGCGGCGGCGTTCCGGGCCTACTGCGTTCCGGGCCGAAGTGGCAGTTTTGTGCAGTTTTGAGGCTCAAATTCGCTCAAAATTGCCACCTCGCGCCGAATGGCCTGGGGTGGTGGCGACGTCGTGGCCTTGCGCGCCACGGTCGCGTGGCGGTTACCCGACTGGGAGGCGTTTTCCGTTGTAAGGTGGCTGCCAAACCCCCACGTAACGTCGGAAGCCAGCTCTGAATCGGGTAATCACCACCGAACGCCGGGCCACGGCTGGCCAGCTGGGTAACCACCACCGAACGCCGAGGGGGCACAGGCACCGAATCGGGTAACCACCACCGAACGCAATCCGTCGGCGGCCCCCGGTCCCGGCC
>NZ_NOIQ01000014.1 GCF_004136575.1 Rothia koreensis | reverse complement strand
GGCGAGAGGCGAGCGGCGCGGGGGCGAGCGGCGAGGCCAGCGTGGCGATGCGGCGAGGTGGCAATCTGGTGCGGCCAACGCGCCGAGGTGGCAACCCCGTGCACACTTCGGCGCGAGGTGGCAGTTTTGGGACAAAAATCGACGAAATTTGTCCCAAAACTGCCACCTCGTGGAGAGACCCGTCCCGAAATTGCCACCTCGGCGCGTCAGGCCACCTCATCGGCGTCGTCGGGCCACCTCCGGCCTCATCGGGCCACCTCGGGCCACCTCGGGCCTCGTCATCGGGCCACCTCGGACCTCGCCAGGCGCGTCGGGCCAC
Source organism: Rothia koreensis (assembly GCF_004136575.1). GTDB lineage: Bacteria > Actinomycetota > Actinomycetes > Actinomycetales > Micrococcaceae > Rothia > Rothia koreensis. The sequence goes on along the minus strand of NZ_NOIQ01000014.1, from coordinate 72,518 downwards.
CTCGACGACGCCGTCACGCCCGCGCCCGCGCCCACGCCCGTATCGTCCCTGGCGGCACGGCGATTCCGTCATACGAACGAATATTAAGGAGCAGATCAGCGCGAACGATACTGTGATGTTCGGTGACCAGGGCCACGCGCAAGGACGCGCGCGGTCGAGGCCACTGACGCCGTTCGGTTCCCGTCCGTGCTCGGTGCGCGAACCGGTCGACGGCGTCCGCTCCTACAGCCGGAAAGAGACCGACTCCATGACCTCAGCGGGACACGCGATCGTCCGCTCCCTCGAAAACCACGGCATCGACAGGATTTACACCGTTCCCGGGGAAAGCTTCCTCGACGTCCTCGATGGCCTCCACGACTCGTCGATCGACACCGTCGTCTGTCGACATGAGGGCGGGGCCGCATACATGGCCGAAGCCGAAGGAAAACTGACCGACTTGCCCGGCGTCGCCATGGTCACTCGCGGGCCCGGTGCCGCGAACGCGCACGTCGGACTGCACACGGCGTGGCAGGATTCCACGGCGATGGTCCTTTTCGTCGGGTTGATCCCGTTCGAGCACAGGGAAAAAGAAGCATTCCAGGAATTCGACCCCAAGGCCTGGTTCGATACGGGCGCCAAACGTGTGATGGTGCTCGACCACCCGGAGCGGGCCAACGAACTCGTCGCTGAGGCGATTTTTGCGGCGCGTTCGGGGCGGCCCGGGCCCGTCGTCGTCGGCCTCCCCGAGGACATCATTCAGCAACAGATCAATCCTGTTCCGCATCCGGAGATCCCGATCGCGATGGGCGGCATGACGGTCAGCGACTGGAAAGAACTCCACAATGCCCTCCTCGACTCGGAGAAACCGTTGTTCGTGTTCGGGGGAAACGACTGGACCCAGAAGGCCGCGGCCGATTTCACCGCGTGGCTGGAGGCCCACGATCTGCCGGCGGGCGCCGAGTGGCGCTGCGAGGGCACCGTCCCCTTCACATCCCCCAGTTACATCGGGCCCCTCGGATACGGGCGTCCGGCGCATTCTCAGCGGGTTCTGGACGAGGCGGACCTGATCGTATTCGTGGGCACGGTTCCGGGCGACGTCATCACCGGCGGCTTCACCTCTCGACAGGACTGGAACAAGAGGAACTTCCTGGTGACCATCGACCCGGGGCTCCGGGGTCGCTCAGGCCCGGTCACGCACCAGATCGTGGCGAAACCGGACGTCTTCGTGCGGGATCTTCTGCGCATGGACCTTCCCGTCAACGACTCGTGGAAGAGCTGGCGTGACAAGCTCAGGGGCCTTCAGGTCGAGTTTTCGACCCTCCCCGAGAGGAGGACTTCGGGGCAGGTCACCATGGACTCGTTGATGAGCCACCTGGTCCCCCGCCTGCCCGAGGACTGCATGGTCACCTTCGGGGCCGGTGAGCACACCAACTGGGCTCACCGCTATTTCCCGACCCACGGCTATGCGCGGATGATTTCGGCGCGCAACGGTTCGATGGGTTATTCGGTGCCGTCCGCGGTCGCGGCTTCACTGCGTCACCCGGAACGACTCGTTGTCTCGATTGCGGGCGACGGCGAGTTCCTGATGAACGGCCAGGAGCTGGCGACGGCGGCCCAATATGGCGCGAAACCACTGGTCATCGTGGCCGACAACGGCGAGTACGGAACCATCCGCACCCACCAGGAGCGCCAGTATCCCGATCGGATCAGCGGCACCCAGCTGCAGAACCCGGACTTTGCCCTTCTGGCCCAGGCCTACGGCGGTTTCGGGATCCGCGTCGAGGACAACGAGTCTCTGCCCCAGGCCCTCGACGACGCCCTGCACGCCGTCGACGACGGCCGGTTCGCGGTCATCCATCTGGTGGTCCCCCAGCGCGACAAGGCCTACTGAACCTTCCACTTCAAGTACTGATACCGGATGAAGGCATCACGGTCGGCTGGAGTCCTGACGATAGGAATGCGGGGTGAAGCCAAGGACCCGACGAAAGTCGGCGGTGAGGTGGGCGTGGTCGGCGTATCCAAGGCGGGCCGCAACAGCGGTGATCGTCAGTGACGGATCATCGCGCAGGTGCTGCGCGGCTTCTTGGAGCCGATAACGTCGGATCATGCTCAGAGGCGACACGCCAACATAACGATGCGCCAGACGCTGTACTCGACGGACCGAAATGTGCAGGGACGACGCGAGCTGATCCACTCGTCCTATCGAAGCGTGGGAAGAGATGCGTTCTTCCATCTCGTTGGCGAGAAGGCCACTGTCGTCCGGTGCGGGACAGTGCTCGGAGATCCAAGCACTGTAGGCGTGAATCGCGCGCTCCCGGCCAAGAGCCCTGTCTTCCAGACTCATCGCTGCCGAAACGCTGCGATGCAGCTCGGGTGCTTCGAAGGGCACCTCGACGTCTCGGGTTCCAGACGGATTCTGGCTGATGGCGAAGATGGCGGCCGGGCGCAATAGAGCCCCGACAGCCCAGCCCTGACCGCTCAGATCGCGCTGTGATGGCCCGGTCGTCGGGCCGGCAAGAATTGCGCCACCAGGCTCGACGACCAGGTTCGACGCCGGAAACGGGAGCACTTGTTGCCGAATGGTTCGTCCGGGTGGAAGATCCCAACGTGGAATCCAGAACCAGCGAACCAGTTCACGCAGGGCTGCTGGCGCAGGCTCTCGGTGGAAAGACGGGAGTCTGGCCGGGTAGAGGACTCCGCGGCCATCAAACTGGTCGTCCACCATTGCTGCCTTTCCCCTGATCGTCGCGAATCTTCAAGCACGCTCGGTGCGGGAAGTGCGACAGTAATTCCATGAATACAATCGACACACCCCAAACCGGAGTATCAGGAAAGTACACCAACAATGGCATACCGAACGGGACAACAAGTCTGACACCATTCTTGGTGGTTGTACATGCGGCCGACGCCATCGAATTCTACCGCTCCGTGTTCGGCGCCCGCCTGATCGACGTCACCGAGATGAGCGGCGTCGTGGTTCATGCCGATCTGGATTTCGGCACCGGACGACTGCAATTGGGGGCGCCCAATACCGAGTACGGACTCGTTCCTGCCCCCGCGGGAGACGGAGACTGCTATTCGATGGGATTGTATTGTGCGGACGTCGATACGACCTTCGCGCGAGCCGAACAAGCCGGGTCGGAAGTCCTCGCTCCAGTCAGCACTTTTGTGTCCGGTGACCGGTTCGCATCCATCCGAGATCCTTTCGGAGTTCGCTGGTCAATCATGTCCCGGGTCGAGGACCTCTCCGAAACCGAAAGCGCACGCCGGGTCGCCGAGTGGGCAGCTGAACAGGGCGCATGAACCGACGAGTGCATGGAGCCCGATCAGTCGGTTCCGAACGCCTCAGCGTTGCCCGGGGCCCCATGACGGACAGATATTCTGTCAGGACCCGCGATCAAGAACACCGTCGAGGTTGCCGCCCAGTTGCGAGCTGCCATCGCCCGGTCAACCTCGGTCGACGCCCGCGTTCTCGTGCGAACCCGTGACGAACTTCGTCACCTGGTGAGAGCCAACCCGTTCTCGGACGGACGAGCGGGGTCCAACCAGCTTCATGTTGTTTTCCTGCCCCGTGACGCTTCCGACGCCTCCGCTTCCGTCGCCGGCGTCGACCTCTCGCGCTACCTGCCCGAAGAAGCTGCCTTCATGGGGCACAACGTGTACATGCGTCGTCCGCAGGGGCCCGGAAGCAGCAAGCTGGCTGCGGCGATCGCGAGGCACACGCAGGGATTGGGCACGCAACGGAACTGGCGCGTGGTGCTCAAACTCGCCGAACAAGCGGACCAGTTGCCCGAATCCTTGTAGCCGATCGACCTTCGTCCGACCAGCTATCGGCACGGGGCTGACGTCGTCGGCAGCCTCAGGCGCGCGGCGTCGTCGGGCGTCGGTGTGTTTCTCCCGTCATGGTTTCGAGCTCTTGTTTCTTCGTTTCCGGCACGAACCGCAGGACGAAGAAGAAGGAAGCCAGCGCGAAGAAGGCGAAGGCTCCGTACAGCCAGGACAGACCGACGCGCTCGGTCATGGGCTCGAAGGCGAACGTGACGATGAAGTTGAAAATCCAGTTCGAGGTCGTACCCACGGCCAGGGCCATGGCTCGCATTCTGTTCGGGAACATCTCGGCCAGGAGGATCCACATGACCGGTCCCCAGGACAGAGCGAAGAACACCACGAACGCGTTGGCCCCGAGCAGAGCGAGCGGGCCGTATGCGCCGGGCAAGCTCACGTTGTCACCGCTGCCGAGTTGGTGCGAGAACGAGATGGCGGTCAGCAGAAGCGACACGAACATGCCGATCGACCCGATGGTCAGCAGACGACGACGACCGATCCGGTCGACAAGCAACATCGCAACCACCGTCATCACAACGTTGATCCCCGCCGTGATGACCGAGGTCGTGAAGGAATCGGATTCGCTGAAGCCAACGGACTTCCACAACGTCGTGGAGTAGTAGAAGATCGCGTTGATCCCGACGAGTTGCTGGAACGCGGCAATGATGATGCCGACCCATACCAGAGGCTGGAGACCGAACCTGTTTCCACGAATGTCGTTGAAGGTACTCTTGTGCTCCTTGTCCAGCGTCTGACGGATTTGCTGGACCTTGGCTTCGGGGTCGGGCTCGCCGGATACCCGTTTCAACACGCTGGCAGCTTGGTCGAACCGGCCGCGCAGGACGAGGAACCGGGGGGACTCAGGGATCGACAGTGCCAGGATGCCGTACACGAGTGCTGGCAAGACGCCGACCAAGAACATCCAACGCCATGCCGGAATGTTCAGCCACAAATCCTGGGAGGACCCGCCAGCGGCACCGGCGAGGCTCTTGTTGGAGCTGAGGACGACGAGCTGGCCGATCGTGATGGCCAACTGTTGCAGGGACCCGAGAGCACCGCGGCCCTTGGCCGGCGCGACTTCGGAGATGTACGCCGGGGCGATCACCGAGGCGATGCCGATTCCCAGGCCACCGATGACGCGCCAGACCAACAAGTCGACCACTGAGAAGGCCAGGCCTGAGCCGAGTGAGCTGATGATGAACATCGCGGCGCCGAGCAGCATGACGTTGCGTCGCCCCCAGCTGTCTGCCAGTCGCCCGGCGTACCAGGCACCGACGGCGCAGCCCAGCAGGGCAATCGAAACGACGAAGCCCGACAGGAAGGACCCCAATTCGAAATGGGAGCTCAGCGCGTCGACGGCACCGTTGATGACCGAGGAGTCGAAGCCGAAAAGAAAACCGCCAACCGCGGCAGCAATCGAAACTGCTACGGCCTTTCCTTTGCCGGTAACTGCTTCGGCGCTGTCGTTAGCACCTACCGTCATCCTGTTCATCTCCGTTCGATTGCAACCGGTCATCGGCCGCCCTCTGGGTATGTGCGGGTGTGTGTCGCCGGCAACACTACTCCGACACATCGCCAAATGGGAAAAAGGTTGGATACGACATACCGCACTGACCTGGTAGTTCGCTCAACTGGGCCCGTTTTTCTGTCAGACCCGGTGGTGTCTTGACCCGGTCAGATGCGGGTCGGTTTCCAGATCGTCGGGGCACCGCCGACCAGGATCGTGGTCGGGTTCGGCCGGTGTGCAAGCAATCAGGTCAGCTGAGAACTGGGGAAAACAAAAAAACTCCCCGATCACTGGGTGATCGGGGAGTTTCGCTCCATTGTCGCGAGAGATTCTCTCTGGAACCTTTGGTGCGCGAGGGGGGAGTTGAACCCCCACGCCCTCTCGGGCACACGGACCTGAACCGTGCGCGTCTGCCTATTCCGCCACTCGCGCAAGTGACTCGCTCGCCACCAAGCAGGCGACGCGCGAAAAGCAACGCTGATTATCGTACCCAGACCTTCAACGGCCTGTCCAATCGCGGAGCGGGTGTCTTCCGACACCTCGACCGGGCGTCTGGGGTTCACCTCGGCCGGGCGCTCGTGGTTCACCTCGGCCGGGCGCTCGTGGTTCACCTCGGCCGGGCGCTCGGCGTTGGGTGGCTGTTACCCGATTCGGCGGCGTCGTCCGCCGTTAGGTGGCGGCTCAACCCGCACCTAACGACGGTAAGTTCCTCTCCATCTGGCAACCCCCACCCAAACGCAGCACCGCCCTGGGAACCGACGGGTACGTTGCCCCACCGGGCAGGCGCTGTTCTTGTTCCGACGCCCGCCTCGCCCGCCTCGCCCGCCTCGCCCGTCTCGCCCGCCTCGCCCGTCTCGCCCGCCTCCCGTCGCGAGGTGGCAATCTGGTGCGACAAACGCGCCGAGGTGGCGATTCCGTGCGCAAATCGACCCCAAAAGTGCACCAGATTGCCACCTCGCGACGGAGAACGCACAGGATTGCCACCTCGCGCAGGGAAACGCACATAATTGCCCCCTCGCGCCGGAGAACGCACGAAACCGCCACCTCGCCGCGCCGAACAACCCGCAGGAAAAGCCCGCGACCCGCCCCGGCCCTTGCCCACGACTGACCCGGTCGGTATCCGCTCCTCGCCCGCTCTCCCGCGCATCTAACGGTTCGTCCACATGCTGCATATCAAGGTCCGCGACTACTGTTCGTCCACGCGGGAGCGGCCTTGATGCGCCGTTGACGGTCTATTCAGGATGAGTCTCTACTATCCTTGTGTCCGAAGCCGTACGCGGTTGCGGTAGCCCGTACCCTAAAACAGGGGCGGCTCGGAACCGACGTCGCAGAACCAGGAGGCAACCCATGGGACTCATTGAAAACGTTGAGCGGAGTCTCGAAAAGGCTGTGCGAGGGGTTTTCTCGGCCGGGTCGAAGAGCCGCATCGAGCCGGTGGACGTCGCGAGTCGACTGCGTTCGGAGATGGACAAGAAGTCCTACGCGATCGCCGAAGGGCGCACCATCGCGCCCAATGTCTTCACCATCGAATTTTCCGACGCCGATTTTTCGCGCGCCCAGTCCTGGGGTCAGGACCTCGCGGAGGAATTGTGCGACGTCGCCATCCGCCACGCCAGGTCCCAGGGTTACACCCTCAGGGGCGCCGTGCGAGTGACATTCACCCGGGCCCACACGGAAGAGCTCCAGAGGGGCGAGTTCCTGGTGCTCTCGGCCCAGGAACGGGCCGGTCGGTCGGCGTCGAGGGGACAGTCCACCCGCACGGCACCGCCGACGTCGGCCGCCGCGGCCAGCGAGCGCTACGGTGCGGCGCAGCAGCGCGGACGGGCCGGGGCATCGCCGGTCGCACAGCAAGCGACCACCACGCCGTCCGAGCCCGAACCGACGTACGCCCCCGGTTACGCGCCCGAGTACGAGTCGGATCCGGCCGACGCCGCCGCCTCCGCGGCTCCTGCGGCCACCGCGGCCGCATCCAGTGGACGGCTTCCCAGCGGCTCGTCCCGGATAGCTCCTCGCGTGCCCGGACGCGGCGCGGGAGGCGCGAACCGGCACCATGGCGAGGACCAGAACGCCACCCAGGCCATTCCTTCCCCGCAGCGGCAGGAACAACCCCGTCGTGCTTCTCCGAACTACAAGCCTGTTCTGGACATCAATGGGCAGCGGTTCTCGATCCAGGCCAACTCGATCGTTCTCGGTCGGTCGTCGGAAGCGGATATCACCGTCGAGGACACGGGTGTCTCACGACGTCATTTGGAAATCCTCAACCAGGACGGCGTTTTCCTCGCCGTGGACCTGGGTTCGACCAATGGATCCTCCGTGGACGGAACCCGGCTCAGGGGTCGCCGCGAGCTCGTGGACGGGACAGTCATTACAATGGGTCGGACCAAGATCACTTTCCGTCTGCTGGCCCCGAGGAGTAGTCGCTAATGGCCTCAGAGCTGACCGTCACGCTGCTCCGTTTCGGATTCCTCGCCCTGTTGTGGGTTTTCGTCTTCGTGATCCTCGCCGGACAGCGTCGGGACCTCGGTCTCGGACAGACCCTGCGATTCACGTCCCTGCCCGGCAGGAAGAAGAACAAGAAGAAGGGCGAAGCCGGCGCGGCCGGCACCGCGGGCACCGAAAAGCAGCAGGCCCCCAAACGGCCCAGCCAGCTCGCGATCATCGGTGGACCCGGAACCGGGAGCATTGCGCGCCTGGGCGATTCCCCCGTACTTCTGGGACGCGCCCAGGACTGCACCCTCCCCCTGGACGATGACTACTGCTCCGGACACCACGCGCGCCTCTTCCCGCAGGGGTCGCGCTGGTTCCTGGAGGACCTCGGATCCACCAACGGCACTTTCGTCAATGATCAGAGACTGACCCGCGCCACGCTCGTCGAGCCGGGCGTTCCCTTCACCGTGGGACGCACCGTCATCGAGTTGAGGGCGTAAGGCCCATGAATATTGCCTTCCGGTATGCCGCCCGCTCGGACACGGGTCGAGTGCGCAGCAAGAACGACGACTCCGCCTACGCGGGGCGCTACCTGGCCGTGGTCGCCGACGGCATGGGAGGCCATGTCGGTGGCAATGTGGCTTCGGCGTCCACGGTCCTGGACCTGACACCCCTGGACCATTCGGAGTACGACGGCTCGGCCGGGACCATTCTCGCCGACGAAATCCAGACGGCAAACATCATCCTCAACCAGTTGGTCGAAATGAACCCCCTTCTGGCGGGCATGGGCACCACCTGCACGGCCCTCCTGGTGGACGGCGACGAACTCGAGCTCGCCCACATCGGTGATTCCCGCGCCTACCGGCTCCGCGGCAAGAAGTTCGAGCAGATGACCACGGACCACACCTTCGTTCAGCGCCTGGTCGAGGAAGGCAGGCTGAAGCCGGAGGAAGCGGAGAATCACCCGCACAAGAACGTGATCATGCGCGTCCTCGGCGACACGGACGCCTCCCCGGAGCTCGAGCTCAAACGCGTGGACGCGCAGGTCGGAGACCGATGGTTGCTGTGCTCGGACGGCCTGTCCGGCGTCGTGTCCGACGAAGTGATCGAATCCATCCTCGGATCCACCAATGACCTCCAGGAGATCTGCGAATCCCTCGTGGAACTGACCCTCGACGGCGGCGCACCCGACAACGTCACCGTGGCCGTCGTCGAGATCAACGACTCCGCCAACCTCGCCAACGCGGTGACGAGCCGTCTCGACGCCGTCGGTCGGGACAGTCGCGCGGACGAGCACCCGGAGGGCGTTTCGGAGGAACCCCAGGCACCGGCGTCCGGTTCCGGCACCTCCGACCCGGAGGCGGATCACGGCTGGCCCGAGTTCCGGGAGATTGATGACGACTCCGGACTGGCGCCCTGGGAAGAAACCTCCCCGGAAACCGGCGCCTCCGACGTGGGCCCGGACGACGTCGCCGGCGTCGGAAGCACCTCCCACGGGTCGCACTCGGGTGAGCAGGACCCTGGGGACGACCCCGAGGACAGGCGAGCGCCGTGGCGGCGTCGTCTTCCTCGCCAGAGGGGCGAGAGCTTCCGGCACACCCTCCGGCACGGCAGGTGGCGGGGAGATTCGTTCTCCGACTCCGTGCTGAACGCCATGGTCCAGCGCTCGGGCATCGACCTGGAGGAAGCCAGCCAGCAGGAAGAGAGCTCGGCCTCCGTACTGCGTCGCGAGCTCGAAGAACGGCCGCACCTTCTGGTGGGGGCGGCATCGTCGGCGACCCACACGGGCCAGATCCCCACCGTCACGGATGCGACCGTGCAGCGCAGGGCGACTCTGGCGCGAACGCCCTCGATGGACACGGACGAAGGCGAGGAACTCCCGGACGAGCTCCTGGAGGAGCTGGACAGCCCACGACGTCGCAAACGTCGCTGGGGCTTGGCCGCCTTCATTTGGGCGTTCATCGCGGTGCTGATCGTCGGCGCCGCGTGGGCCGGTCTCACGTGGGTCAACAACCAGTATTACGTCGGCGTGAACGAAGGCAAGGTTGCCATCTATCGCGGCGTGGACCAGTCTCTCGGGCCGTTGCATCTGAACAGCCTGGAGAAGGAGACCGACGTGAAGGTCTCCCAACTGCCGAACTATTCCAAGTCCCGCGTCAAGGAAGGGATCCACACCTCGTCGAAGGCCGAAGCCGAACGGGTCATCTCGGATCTCGACCTGGGCGCCCAGGGAGACGATCCCAGTCCGGCGCCGCAGGGAACGGTATCGAGTGCCCCGCCGTCCGGTGATAAATCCTCGGATTCGGGGAATGATGATCAGAAGCCCGATCGCAACGACCAGGGAGGTGACAACCAGTGACAACACGTGCACAGTCTTCGCAGGAGCAGTCCACCGCTCCCGACGCCGAGCAGCATGTCCCCAAGCCGCGGCGGTTCTTCGAGCTGCTGTTGCTGGTCCTCTCGTGGATCGTCGCCATCGGCGCGATGTGCCTCGTGGACCTGGGCAATACGGCCTCATGGGACCATCGCATCGTCGCTGCCGCGGCAGTGCTGATCGTGGGCTCCCTGATCATCCACGTGATCCTCCACCTCAAGGCGCGGTACGCGGATCCCTTCATCCTGCCCATTGTCGTGGTTCTCAACGGAATCGGCCTGACGATGATCTATCGGATCGATCTCACGACGCCGAACTCCTCGGTCGGCTCCCAGACGGCCTGGAGCGCCGTCGCGATGATCGCGTGCGCCGCCGCGCTCTGGTTCCTCACCGACCACCGGGTCCTGGTCCGGGTGACCTACATCAGCCTTGCCGCCTCGATCTTCCTCCTGCTGCTGCCGCTCGTGCCCGGCCTCGGGACGGAGATCAACGGCGCCCGGATCTGGATCTCGATCGGCGGGCGCACCTTCCAGCCGGGAGAGGTCGCCAAGATCACGCTGGCCATATTCTTCGCCGGGTATCTTTCGACCAACCGTGACCTCATCCTCCTGGCCGGAAAGAAGATCGGCAGGGTTCGCCTGCCGCGTTTCAAGGACTTCGCCCCGATGTTCGTGGCCTGGCTCGTGAGCATCGGCGTGCTGGTGGTCCAGCACGATCTGGGCTCGGCCATCCTCTTCTTCGGGCTTTTCCTGGCGATGCTGTACTTGGCAACCAACCGGTTCACTTGGGTCGGCGTCGGGCTGGTCCTCGTGGCCATCGGCGGTTTCTTCGCGTACAAGACCATCAGCCACGTCACCGTCCGCATCGACTCCTGGCTCCACGCCTTCGACCCCGCGGTCTACAACCAGCAGGCCGGCGGTTCCGGCCAGATCATCCAGGGCCTGTTCGGCCTCGCCTCGGGCGGGTTGTTCGGTCGCGGCCTCGGCAACGGACGACCGGATCTCGTCTCTTTCGCGAACTCCGACATGATCGTGACCGCAATCGGCGAGGAGCTGGGCCTCCTGGGTCTCGGCGCGATCCTGATGCTGTTCCTGATGCTGGTCTCTCGCGGCTTCCGCGCGGCATTGGGCACCCCGGACGCCTTCGGCAAGCTCTTGGCAGCGGGCCTCTCCGCCGCCATGGTCCTGCAACTGTTCGTGGTGATCGGTGGCGTGACCCGTTTGATCCCCCTGACCGGACTGACGACGCCGTTCATGTCCGCCGGTGGTTCGTCCCTCCTGGCGAACTGGTTCATCGTCGGGCTGCTGCTCGCAATCTCCCATTCGGCCCGCTCGCCGCGCGTGGTCAACGAGGACGCCGGCGACGCCGAGGACATTGCGGACACCGGTCAGTTGGGGGCCACCGCGGCCATCTCCAAACTTGGTTCGTCTTCTCATGAGGAAACTGCTTCTTCCCCACATACAGCAGGAGGTCACTCGTGAATCAGGCCATCCGAAGAACATGGCTCGCCGTCGCGGGCGTGTTCATCCTCCTCGTCGGTTCCCTGACATACGTTCAGTTCATCCACGCCGGCGCCCTTGAGGACAATCCCTGGAACTCCCGGCAGCTGTACGACCAGTACGGCTCCGCCCGTGGCTCCATCCTCGTGAACGGGTCCGAAATTGCGCAGTCCGTCCCCTCGGACGACAGCTTCGGATACAAGCGCGAGTACTCGCAGACGGACGAATACGCCGCCCTGACCGGCTACTTCTCGATGGTGTACGGCTCCACCGGGCTCGAATCCGCGCTCGGCGAGGAACTGTCCGGCAAGTCTGACTCGCAGTTCTACGACCGCATCGCGCAGATCTTCTCCAACAAGGAGACCCACGGGGCCTCGGTGGAGCTGACGATCGATCCGAAGTTGCAGAAGAAGGCGACCGAGTTGATGTCGGGGCACAAGGGGTCGATCGTCGCGATGAACCCCAAGACGGGTGAGATCAAGGCGATGGTCTCGGCACCGAGCTACGATCCGAACCAGCTCTCCTCCCACGACTCGAAGTCGGTCATCCAGTCCTATTCCGAGCTGAACCAGGACCAGGACAAGCCGTTGTACAACCGCGCGGTGTCGGGGGACCTCTACTCGCCGGGTTCGACGTTCAAGATCATGGACGCCGTCGCGGCCCTGGAATCCGGGAAGTACAACAAGGATTCCGAGCTGGACAACCCGCAGAACCTGCCCCTGCCGGGCACGGACACAACCTTGCCGAACTACGTCAACGGCCAATGCGCGTCCCGTTCCAAGGCGGATATCCAGTGGGCTCTGGAGCAGTCCTGCAACACTCCGTTCGCTCAGATCGCCATGGACCTCGGTGAGGATAAGATTGCCAAGACGGCCAAGAACTTCGGCTACGGACAGGATCTGTCCGTTCCGTTGAAGGTCACCCCATCAAACTTCCCCAGTGGCATGTCCAAGAGCGAGCTCGCGTTGTCTTCGATCGGTCAGTACGACGTCAAATCCACCCCGATGCAGGTGGCCATGATGTCTTCCGCTATCGCCAATGACGGCGTCCAGATGAAACCGAACATGGTCAAGACCGTTCGGTCGAACAGCTTGAGCACGCTCTACGATTTCTCCGCGGAGAAGCTGCGCGAGTCGACCTCGCCCGACGTCGCTCACCAGGTGCGCGACTGGATGGTCAACGACGTCGACAACGGCATCGCGTCCGGGGCCCAGGTGGACGGAACCAAGGTCGCAGGCAAGACCGGTACCGCCGAGACCGGCACGGACGGGAACAACCAAGCATGGTTCACCGGCTTCGCGCCGGCGGACGACCCGGAACTAGCTGTTGCTATTGTCTATGAAGATGTAGACGCGGTCACAGGAGCCCAGCTCACGAGCCCCGGTGCCAAGCAACTTTTCGAGGCGGTGTTGAATCAGTGAGGCCCTCATCATCGACGACCCTCGGTGGTCGCTACGGCCTGACCGAACGCATCGCCGTCGGAGGCATGGGCGAGGTCTGGAAGGCCAAGGACAAGGTCCTGGGCCGCATCGTCGCCGTCAAGATCCTGAAAGAGGAATACACCGGCGACCCGGGCTTCCTCGAGCGTTTCCGCGCGGAGGCACGGCACACGGCGTTGCTGAACCACCCGGGCGTCGCCAACGTCTTCGACTACGGCGAGGAAGAAGGCTCGGCCTACCTGGTCATGGAGCTGGTCCCCGGGGAACCTCTGTCCAACATCATCGAACGGGAGAAGACCCTCCCGGCGGACCGCACGCTCAATATCATCGCCCAGACGGCGCGTGCTCTGGCGGCCGCGCACGCCCAGGGTCTCGTGCACCGCGACGTCAAGCCCGGAAACATCATGATCACGCCGGACAACCGCGTGAAGGTGACCGATTTCGGCATCGCCCGCCTCGCCGACCAGGTTCCGCTGACGGCGACCGGGCAGGTCATGGGCACCGCCCAGTATCTTGCCCCGGAGCAGGCAACCGGGCAGACCGCCACGGCGTCGTCGGACCTGTACTCGCTGGGCATCATCGGGTACGAGTGCCTCGCAGGCAAGCGCCCCTTCACGGGCGAATCCCAGATCGCGATCGCGTTGGCCCAGGTCAACGATCCGCCGCCGTCCCTGCCCAAGTCGGTTCCCGTACCGGCGCAGGCGATGATCATGTGCCTGCTGTCCAAGGACCCGGCACAACGACCGGCGAACGCGACCACGTTGGCCAGCGCGGTGGACGCCATCCGGCGCAACGACCTCAAGGCTGCGGTCAAGGCCGTCCCCGGCCTGTCGACCTACCTTCCGATCAGCACCGATACCGGACAGACGCAGCCGGTGACCCCCACGGAGTCGATGGGCAGCACGGACGCGACGCGGCAGTTCGGTTCCGGTGCGTCGGCGGCCGGATACCAGCCGCAACCGACGACCTCGCAGTTGCCCGCCGTGGGCGAGCCCCGGTCCCTCCAGTACCAGGGCGACTACACGGACAAGGGCGAGAAGAAGTCCCGTCAGGGCACGGCCGTGTGGAAGTGGCTCGTCCCGCTCCTGGTCCTGCTGCTGGCCGCTGGTCTGGGGATCTGGTGGGTCGTTCAGTCCGGCTCCGGCACGGACGCATCGGCCTCCCCGAGCACCGCGGGCCCGGCCGCCACGAGCGCGCCGTCGTCCTCATCGCACCCGACCTCCAGTTCGAGTTCGGCGAAGATGCTCACCATCAAGTCCTCCGACTACAAGGGCAAGAAACTGGACGACGTCGTCTCCCAGCTCGCCAGCATGGGCTTGTCCGTCCACTCCGAGGGCAAGAGCTCGAGCGAGGAGAAGAACTCCGTGCTCGAGGTGTCCCCCGAAGGTGAGGTCGCCGCAGGTTCGAACGTGACCGTGGTGTACTCGACAGGTCCCGAATCGGTGACCCTGCCGAACAAGATGGTGGGCCAGGATGCGCAGACGGTGATCGACGAAATCACGCAACTGGGCGTCAACGTGACCCGCCACGACGAGAACTCGAGCGAGCAATCCGCCGACAAGGTCATTCGGACCTCGCCGAGCGAGGGCAACAAGGTGACGGTCGGCTCCAACGTGGACGTCTACGTGTCCACGGGCTCCGGGAAGACCTCATCGTCCGCTCCCGCCCCGGAGAATCCGAGCCAGGAGCCCTCCACAACCACGCCCACCCCTCAGCCGAGCGAACCGTCAGCCCCGTCGACCGGCTCACCACAGGCCGCACCATCTGCGGCACCCGAGAACGACCACCGGGATGAGCCGTCGGGAGACGGCACCCAAGGCTCCAACGAATAACTGAAACCTATGAATCTGCGCGTTCCACGTATTCTCGACCACCGGTACGAACTGGGTGAGATCCTGGGCTCCGGCGGCATGGCCACCGTCTACGCCGCCGAAGACAATCGCCTCGGCCGTCAGGTGGCCATCAAAGTCTTGCGTCCCGAGCACGCGGAGAACGGCGTGTTCCGCACTCGCTTCCGTCGGGAGGCCGAGGCCATTGCCTCGATGAACCACCCGACCGTGATCGCCGTTTTCGACACGGGGACCTTCAGCCCCGTGACCGAGGAAAAGGCATTGGAGGACCCGGAAGCGACGGCGCCGATGCCCAAGGTCGAACCGGAGCATCCCGAAGACGACGTCGAACCCGTCGAAGAGGTCGACTCGGACTCGGTCCCGTACATGGTGATGGAACGCCTGAACGGGAACACACTGAAGGACGTCCTGTCCGAGAAGGGTCAACTCCCGATCGACGACGCCCTCAGTTACGCCGAAGGGATTCTGGACGCGCTGCAGTACAGCCACGAGCGCGGCATCATCCACCGGGACATCAAGCCCGGGAACGTCATGGTCCTCGACCGCACCGAAGAGGACGAGGCCCTGGGCCGTCCGGCCAGGATCAAGGTCATGGACTTCGGCATCGCCCGGGCCATGACCGAGACCGCGCGTCCCCTGACCGAGGCACAGACGATCATGGGCACGGCCAGGTACATTTCCCCCGAACAGGCGCGGGGAGAAACCGCCGACGAACGCTCCGACCTGTACGCGGTCGGGTGCCTGCTCTATCAGATGCTCGCTGGACGGCCGCCCTTCGACGGCTCGTCGAGCGTTGAGGTCATGGAGCAGCACATGCGCGATACCGCGGAGCCGCCGAGCACGTTCCGACCGGAGATCTCGCCGGCGCTGGATGCCCTCGCCCTCCGCTCCTTGGAGAAGAACCGGGCGGACCGTTTCCAATCCGCCGAGGACTTCTCCTTCGCCCTCCAGAACGCCTCGCACGGGATCAGCGTGGACCACGCCGGAAACCCCGCTGAAGATCCCACGCAGGCCATCGGCGGTGTGACCGGCATTGCCGCGGGAGCAACGGCCGCAGGCGCCGGGGCAGCCGCATCGCGGTCGGCGGACGATGCGAACGTCGCAAACGGCGACCACGCGTACACGTCCTCCCTGAACTCTCCCGAGGACTCGGCGGGCAGCCAGGACTCGGAATACACCATGCACGAAGGGCGCACTCCCCAGATGGAGGACTCCAGCGTCTCGGGCTTCTTCCCTTCGGCACAGGATGAATACACCGACGAGGAGTTGTACGACTACGAGCGGCACAAGGCCTTGGCCGCCAGGAAGCGGCGTCGTGCGGCGTGGAAGAACGTGATCCTCGGACTCATCATCTTCCTGCTGGCGGCCACCGCCCTGGGTGCCTGGCTCTACTATCAGAACGAACTCAACAAGCCGGTCTACGTCAATGTGCCCGCGGTCGAGAACCAGTCCGAATCCGACGCCGAGAACCGCCTCCGCAACGAGGGGCTGAAGGTCAAGGTCTCGGAAGACTTCTCGGACAAGGTCGAGAGCGGAAACGCCATCAAGACGGACCCGAGCAAGGGAACCGAAGTCGAGAAGGATTCGACCGTGACCCTGCACGTGTCCAAGGGCCCGGAGAACCTCAGTCTGCCCGATGACCTCGCCGGCCAGTCGGAGGCCTATGTCCGCTCCCGCCTCGAGGAGCTGGGGCTCAAGGCCGGACGCGTCGAGACCGCCAACAACCCGACCATCCAGGCCGGTCTCGTGGTGGGGACCCATCCGAACCTGGGCGAGCAGGTCAAGGCCGGCAGCACCGTGAACCTGGTGCTCTCCACCGGCAAGGTCCAGGTCCCCGACGTCGTCGGCAAGACCCGCGACGAGGCCGTGGCCGAGCTGACCGGCAAGGACACCCTGCTCTCCACGGAGATCACGACCGAGAACTCGAGTCAGCCCGCCGGAACCGTCGTCCGACAATCGGCCCAGGGCGGAACGTCCATCGCCCAGGGCTCCACGGTCACGATCACCGTTTCCTCGGGCCCGCGGCCGACGTCGACGCCGTCCCCCAGCCCCTCGAGCAGCCACGGCACCTCGAACGGGTCGGGTCAGGGAACCAACGGTTCAGGGTCGAACAACGGCTCGGGCAATGACCGTGGCAACAATGGGAACGGCAACAACAACGCCAACGGGAACGGGAACGACAAGCCGGGGAACAGCCCGTCTCCCAGCAGCAGCCCCTCGAACGCCTCGCCGTCGCCCAGCCCCAGCCAACCGCGGTGACTCCTGGTCCGACCGGGGACCGGCAATGGGTCACCGGGCCGTGATCACGCCTCGATCAACGGGGACAGGTCGCGGCCCTTCATGACGGCCCCCGAGAGCCCGAGGGATTCGAGCCAGTTCCCCACCATCAGGTAGCCGTCCTCCGTCAGCACCGATTCGGGGTGGAACTGCACCCCGTGGATCGGGGCCGTGCGGTGACGCACGCCCATGATGATGCCCGACTCGGTCCAGGCGGTGGCTTCCAGGACCTCCGGCAGGGTCCCGTCCTGGATCGCCAGCGAATGGTATCGGGTTGCCGTGAACGGGGTCCTGACCCCCGAAAAGACCGAGGTAGAGTTGTGGGTCAACCGGGACGTCTTGCCGTGCATGAGTTCGGGCGAATGGGTCACAGTCCCGCCGAAGGCCTCGGCAATCGCCTGGTGACCGAGGCACACCCCGAAGAGAGGTTTGTCGCGCTCGGTGGCCCAGTTGATGAGGTCGATGCAGACACCGGCCTCGGCGGGTGCGCCGGGGCCGGGCGAGAGCAGGACGCCGTCGTGCTGTTCGGCCAAGTCCCTGGCCTCGGCCGAGGTCAGATCGTCGTTGCGGATCACGGTGGTCTCCGCCCCGAACTGTTGGACGTATCCGACGAGGGTGAAGACGAAGCTGTCGTAGTTGTCCACCACAAGGATCTTGATGGTCATGGGATTCTCCTACTCGTCGACGGTCACATTGGGGCTCAGCGGGCTGTACTCGGCAAGCCAGGGAAACAGGTACTCCACCATGAGGCAGACCACCGCAACCACCAGAACAATCGCAATGATGATCCGGACCCACAAGGGACCTGGCATGTGGGCGAAGATCCAGCCGTACATCTATTTTCCGTCCTCTCCCACCTGGTCGGCAATCTCCGTGGGCGGGCCCTCCGCCTGGGGCCGCCATCCCTCATAGACAGCGTAGGCGATGATCCGTTCGGACGACCCGAAACGGGGGTTGCAACTGGTCAGCGTCATGAGTCGGTCCTGGGGTTCCGCCCCGGGGTTCCCGGGAACGGGGGCGGTCACGTCCGTGGCGGAGGGGAGCACGATTTCGTTGTTTCGGAAAACGTAGGTGTAGTAGCCCGAAGCGGTCCTGACGTAGATGCGGTCCCCGGCCACCAACTGGTCGATCTGGTCGAAAACCTTGCCGTTGGTCTGGCGATGTCCAGCCACGGCGAAGTTGCCCACGTCCCCCGGCATGGCGCTGGATTCGTAGTGCCCGATGCCCAAGGTGTCCAGGACGTCGCGTCCCGTTCCCTGCATGATCGGGCGTTCGTAGTCGTGCCCGAATCGCGGAATGTACATGATGCCGATGCCTTGCCCGTGGCCCGGGGCGGCGTCGACGACGGGGTTCTCCGAGTCGCCCTTCGTGTCTTCGGGCGGCGAGGAGCGGAAATCGTCCTTGAGGTGGGCGACGGCGTCGGCCTGCGTCCGGTCGGATTCCAGGTTGGTCCACCACAGCTGCCAGGCGACGAAAAGAACCAGCACGAGTCCGGCAGTGATGAGAAGCTCACCGAAGACCTGGACCACTGTTCCCACGACTCCGCCGCGACGTCGTCCGGCGCATTCGGGCCTCTCACGGGCCGACACGTCTACCTCCAGGCGCAGAATGTGTTGCCAAAATCATTGGGGCGAGCTGTGAATCCACCTGCCCGTATCGGCAACACCCTGGCGGATTGGTTAGACTCGACAATCAGGCGAACGGACGCCGAAGACGGGCCGTTGCGCGCAAGAATCATACCTGATGTGGACACCGCGGTCGTCGAACGCGGGATTCCAGGAGGACCGAGAATGGCCGAGGACAAGAACAACGGCGAGGACACGCCCACCGGCGGCACGTCGCCCGACAAGAAGGCCCGGCGCGGGCGCTTCGGATCGCGCCGCTCCGGCTCGAGCGTCGCGGGTTCTGCAACCGACGCCGCGTCGAACGACACCGGCGACGCCGTCGCCGAAACGGACCGCCAGACCACCCTCGTGGCCGACAAGCAGGACGAGACCGAGACCTCGGAGACCCGCTCGACCGCGAAATCCAAGCGGTCGCACGAGAGCGCCGAGGACGAGCGTCTCCGCAAGATCGCTGACGACATGACCTCCAACATCCGGCAGTCCTCGCCGACCCCCACGTGGTACATCGCGATCATGCTGGGCTTCATGATCATCGGGTTGCTGTGGATCATGACGTTCTACATCTCCAACCAGGCCCTCCCCATTCCGGACCTCAGTTTCTGGAACATCGCAATCGGCATCGGACTGATGATGATCGGACTCATCATGACCACCAGGTGGCGCTGAGTGGCCGTTGACCGGTCTCCCCTCGGCCCCGAGGACGAGCCGGAGCGTGACCCCGACGCGGTGGACGGCACCAGCGGCGGGACCGAGGACGGGCGCGGGGATGGGCGCGGCGGGACCGGCGGGACCGGCGACGGGCGCGGGGACGCGCGTGGGGATGCGCGTGGAGACGGGCGCGGCGACGACGTCGTTCGTGGCGACGAACCGGATCCCGGGCCGGTCGCTCACTTGAGGAGCGAGCCCGACGCGGATGCCGACGCCCACGCGCAGGAACCCCGACCCGACATCAGGGCCGCAAAAACCGAAACCCGACTCCGGCGGTGGGCTCTCCTCCTGCTCGTTCTGGTCCCGGCGATCTACTTCGTGATCCAGAAATTGGTTTCATAGCGGGTTTTGGCGCCGTCCTCGGGGTCGAAGTGGCAATTTCGTGTACTTCCAGGGCCGCCCCGCGGTCGAAGTGGCAGTCTTGTGCAGTTCCGGCGCCAGCCCTCCGTCGAAGTGGCAGCTTCGTGCACTTTCGGGGCCGAGGTGGCAACCACGTGCAGCTCCAGGACCGCCCCGCGGTCGAAGTGGCAGTCTTGTGCAGTTCCGGCGCCAGCCCCGCGGTCGAAGTGGCAATTTCGTGCACTTCCGGCGCCGAAGTGGCAATCACGTGCACTTCCGGCGCCGAGGTGGCAATTCCGTGCGGAAATCGGGCCTAATTCCGCACGGAATTGCCACTTCGCGGGCCGAAACGCACGTGATTGCCACCTCGCGGGGGTGAGCGCACAAAGCTGCCACCTCGCGGATCAGCGACGCACGTGATTGCCACTTCGCGGAGGGCAACGCACAATACTGCCGCCTCGCGGGCCAGGGGCGCACAATACTGCCACCTCGCGGGGTCAGAGCCGCACAAGATTGCCACCTCGCGGCCAGCCGGGGCCGAGGCCCGCCGGGGGTCTCGCCGCGGCGAGAGGCCGGGGGTCGCGCGGCCAGCCGGGGCCGAGGCCGGGGGGCGCAGCCGCGGCCGACCCCCCCCCCGCGAGCCCCGCGAGACCGAACCGGACTCAGGCGTTCAGGGCGGTGAACCCGGCGTCGATCGCCATGAACAGGGGGATCACCCAGAACACTGCCAGGACAAGGGGCGACGTCGAGCGTTTGAGTCGCAGCGTGGAGGTCACCGCGATGGCCAGAACCCCGAGGATCGCGACCACGGCCAGCAGCACCGGGGTCCCGGAAAAGACCATGGGGAGGTCGGCCCGCGACAGGACCGCGCCGGCGACGCCCATGACGATGGCGATTCCGAAGACGATGCCGAAGACCCATGCGTTGTAGATCGCGGTGCTCCCCCAGGCCGTCGTCGCCGTGGTGACCCCAACCAGCGCGACCAGAACGATCCAGCAGATCAGGGTGCCCATGTTGACCACGAGGTCGGTGCCCGTGATCCAGTCGCGGATCGCGTAGGAACCCACGAGCAGCAGGAGAACCTGCACGACGACGGGCAGGGCGATGTGGAGAATTCCTCGCTTCTCCGTGGACTTGGGTTCGAATCCCAAGGACCGCACGTAGCTTTCGGCGTCGCCGTACTCGTCCTCGGGGAACCGGTCGACGTCGTCGCACTGGGCGTGCACGGCGGAGAGACGGTCGGCGATCTCCTCCGACGTCGCCCCCGCGCTCCTGAGGCTCAGAACGAAGTCATCGACCCACGATCGGTGGGCTTTCGTCCAGTCTTCGAGCGTCGCCATGGCGAACCTCCGTCGGCGGGTCGGTCAATGTATCTCCTTCGACCGTAGCGCACGGTCGAGGACGCCCGAACGGCGCAAGGCCTCCCGCCTCGGAAGGAGGTCGGGAGGCCTTGCGCGGGCTGGGATGCCGTCAGGCTTTCATCACGCGGTCGGAGCCACGAATGCGACGTCGAGCGAGATCGTGACCTTGTCGGACACCAGGACTCCACCGGTCTCCAGGGCTGCGTTCCAGGTGATGCCGAATTCCTTGCGGGAGATCGACGCCGCCACCGAGAAGCCAGCGCGGGTCGCACCGAACGGGTCGACGGCGACGCCGCCGAACTCGCCCGTGAAGGACACGGGACGGGTCTCGCCCTTGATGGTCAGGTCACCGTTGAGGGTGAAGTCTTCGCCATCGGACTCGATCGACGTCGAGGTGAAGGTCATTTCCGGGTGGTTCTCGGTGTCGAAGAAGTCGGCTCCCTTGACGTGCGCGTCGCGGTCGGCGTTGCCGGTATCCAGGGATCCGACGTTCACGGAGGCGGTCACGGAGGATTCCTCGCCGACGTTGAGATCTGCGGAGACCTCGTTGAAGGTGCCGCGCACCTTCGAGATCCCTGCGTGGCGGACGGTGAACTCGACCTCGGAGTGAGCGGGGTCGAAGGTCCAGGTGCCGGGGGTGAGCTCGTTGAATGCGGTCATGGTGATGATCCTTTCTCGATCTGTGTTCGCCATTTACTTTACAAGTAAACCTTTTCCACCGTAACCCCCTGGCGTCGACATCTATTCCCGACCCCACGCGAGCTTTCCGTTGCGCGGCAGCGGCAAGTCATGACGGAAATTTTCCCTCGATGACGTCCGGGCCTCGACGCCGCCGCACACCTGTCACACCACGAGATTTCCATCTACCCTGTTAGGTACACCTAAACCGATGGAGGACATGTGACTACCGCACCCGTGTTTGAGCCCCGCGAAGAATCCGAGCAGTACGAGGCAGATCTCGTCGTGCTCGGTGCGGGCGGCACAGGAATTGCAGCAGCACTGGCCGCGGCCGAACAGGGAATCAGGGTTGTCCTGCTCGAAAAGGGCAACCGCCCGGGCGGGGCCGCGATGTTCGGCGCCACCGGCTTCGCCGCCTACGAGTCGGATCAACAGCGCGAGGCCGGCGAGACCTTCAGCGTGCAGGACGCCTTCCACGCGATCACCGAGTACAACCGTCACCGGTGCAACGAGAAATTGGTGCGCGCCGTCGTCGGACGATCGGGCGAAACCGTCTCCTGGCTCGAAGGGCACGGGCTCAAAACCACCCTGGCCGAGCACGACGACGCCCACGTCGCCCCGGTCCGCGCCGAAACGGGGATCCTGACGGCCCATCGCAACGCGCGCACGTACCACCGGTACGCCTCCAAATTCGGCGGGTTCAAGAAGATGCTGAAGTCCTTCGAAGCCATGGGCGGAACCCTCCTGACCGAAACCGCGGCGACCTCCATCGAGATCGGCGACGAGGGAGAAATCCTGGGCATCCGGGCCGACAAGACGGAGGCCGGAAAGCCGATCTCCACCCCGACCGCGCTCAGCAAGGACGCGACGGAGGATCTCGCCTCGGACGAAAACTCCGCCCCCATCCATGTCGACATCCGTGCGCGTGCCGTCGTGATCGGCACGGGAGGATTCGTCGGGAACCTCGAGCTGGTCCAGAAGGAACTCGGCCCCATTGACGCTTCGACCCTCCACTTCACCGGGGAACGCAAGTCCGTGGGAACCGGCCTGGACATCGCCTCTGCGGCAGGCGGCGTCGCGACCGCCGACCGGACCTTGGACATCCCGAGCTTCACGGTCCCCGGGCGCTTTTCCTCCCGCGCACTCGCAGTCCTCGCGAACCTTCCCTTGTTGTGGGTCAACACCGCAGGCAAACGGTTCATCGACGAGGCCGTGACCTATCGGTTCGGGCAGCGCGGGTCGGCGGTCTACCAGCAGGGCGGTCATTTCTGGATGATTCTGGATTCGGAAACGGTCGAGAAGCTGTCCTCGGACGGGCTCGATCTCTCGCCGGCCGAGGACCACGGCGCACCACTGCCTCCCGGGACCGTGGGCACTCCGGCCCAGCCGCAACTCGTGGAGGCCCTGGGCGAAGCCGTGGATTGCGGATCGGCTTACATGGGCACTTCCGTCGAGGAGTTGGCCGGCGCCGTCGGTTTCCAGGCGCAAGAGTTCGCCGCGACCGTCGACCGTTACAACGAAGCCGTGGAGAACGGCGACGACGACGAATTCTTCACTCCCGCCTCGATACTCCGCCACCGAGTGAGCGAGGGGCCGTTCTACGCCGTCAAGGTGGTCAACACCATCCGCGGGACGCTGGGCGGAATCCGTATCGACGAACGTGCCCGCGTTCTGGATGCGCACAGTGTTCCGGTTCCCGGCCTGTTCGCCGGCGGCAACGAAACCACCGGTTTCTACGGAGGCACGTACCCTCAGATCGACGGCCTGACCCTTGCCTTCGCGTTCAACTCGGGCCGCATCGCGGGCGAGACGGCCGCGGAGTACCTGAGTCGATAGAAGCACCTCACGCTGGCGCCGGGCACGCCGTGTCCGGTCGATTCGCTTCGCCCCGAGATGGGGGCAGCCCCGGAACGGCGTTCGCCGTCATTGGCGGAGGCGAGCGTGGGCCGTGGCCCTGATGGCTTCGGTGAGCGTCTGGAGCGCCGGCGAATCGATCGTCCACCGTTGCCAGTAGATGGGGATGTCGATGGGCCGGTCGACGAGCTTGATGAGCTCACCCCGTTCGAGCGCTTCCTCCGCCTGAAGGTCGGGCACGGCTCCCCACCCCATGCCCAGAAGAACCGAACGGTAGTACTGGGTCGATGAAGGGATGTACACGCGGGGAGCCTGCATCTGCGGCCTGAGACCGTGGCTCTCCGCGAGCAGCTGGACCATGTCATCGAGCATGATGTCCTTGCGCTCGAACTGGATCACCGGTGCCTCGCGAAGCCGCTGTTCCGTGAGCATGTGCGGGAGGCCGTCGGCCCCAGGAAAGAAGTGGTCGATGAAGTCCGGGGACGCGGCAATGAAGTAACGCGTGGATCCCAGGACTTCCACGGAACACCCCTGAACCGGTTGGGGATCCACGGTGAGCGCGCCCATGACCGATCCGGACCGCAGCAGGGCCGAGGAATGTCTTTCGTCCTCTCGGTGGACCTCGCAGTAGATGCGCTCGTCACGGGGCACCGAGGCGAGCGCGTCCAAGAGCCAGGTGGCCAGTGAATCCGAGTTGGACGCGATCGCGAGTCGCCGAGCCTGGTCCCCGCCGGTGAGTTCTCGTTCCGACTCCACGGTCAGCAGTTCGATCTGCTTCGCGAGCCGGAGGACCGTGGCCCCGGGGTCGGTGGGTTCGACAGGGTTGGACCGCCGGAGGAGGATCTGCCCACACGATTGCTCCATGGCCTTGATTCGTTGCGATACGGCGGACGCGGAGACCCCCAATACTGGTGCGGCTTCTTCGAAGGTTTTTTCTTCCACCACGGTGGCGAAGGTTCTGAGCTGCTCGGCGGTAAATCTCCTCATGGCCTCATCCTAAGATGATCTAAGGTATCCTGAAAAAGTTTAGCTGTACTGTTTCCTGCGGCCGTCCTACCGTGGTTCCATGACCATCGACTTCTCGCTGATTCTCCTGGGCCTCGGGACGACTCTCGCCCTCATCACGGCCATTGGCGCGCAAAATGCGTTCATTCTGAAGCAGGGGATCCTGGGACGCCCGATGATGCCGATCATCATCTTCTGCATCGCTGCCGATGCCCTGCTGTACGCGGCCGGCATCGGCGGAATGGGCTACCTGGTCCAGGAGGTTCCGTGGGTGCAGACCGTGCTGCTCTGGGCGGGCGTGGCCTTTCTGCTCGGCTACGGCCTGATGGCCGCCAAGAGGGCGATCTGGCCCAGCGGTGAGGCCTTGGTGGTGACGCCGCAGGACGCCATCGGGCCCGGCGCGAGAGTTCCTGACGAAGGTTCGACCGTCCAGGATCTCGAGCGAGACGAGGTCGACGCGACGCACCGGGGCGGCGTCGCCGTGAAGAGGCGCGCGAAGGCCCGCGCCCGTTCCACCGCTCGCAGGGCAACGACGTCGGAACCCAGCGTGCTGGCCCTGCTTCTCACCTGCGCCGCGATGACCTTTCTGAATCCGCACACGTACCTGGACACCATGGTGCTGATCGGGTCGGTCGGCAACCAACAGGGCGATCCGGGTCGGTGGCTCTTCTTCGTGGGAGCCGTATTGGGCTCAACCGTGTGGTTCTTCGCCCTCGGCTTCGGAGCGCGGCTCCTTCGCCCCTTCTTCGCGCGCCCCGGAACGTGGAGGATCCTCGACGGCTTCATCGCACTGCTCATGTTCTTCATCGCAGGTCACCTGATCCTGGGGTAGGCATCTGCCTCTTTCTCCTGTGACGCCGCGTGCGCTGCTGCCACGGGCGCCGTTCATGCCTGGAGTTTGAACGCTACTATGTTTATGTTCAAGGTATCCTTATCAGTTACATAGGAAAGATTAAGTAGTGTCTTTCTCCCACTCGCACACCACTCCTCCGGATTCCGACTACCGTCGCGTAGGCAGCGACCTCCTCTGCGCAGGAGCTCACTGGCTCGCCGCCCCCAAGGGGGATGAGCAGGGCGCGAATCGTGCCCTTGCGCTCCTCCGGTGAGGAATACCTGAAGGGCACTGTCATCCGTGTGAGCATCAGGAGAACCGCACTGGGGGCTGTCCAGGTTTCACTGGAACCTCCCGCCATCGCCGTGCGACACCTCCGATTGATATTCGAATGGCTCGGGCCTCATCGGGGCGGCACCCGACCATCGGCCCGACCGTCGTGGGTCAAGAACGGGCAATGAGCCTCCGGCTCTCATGGCAAATCCTGACGTGTGGCAGGTGTCGGGCCGAGGCCCCCAGCGCCACGAAGGATGCTGGTCAAGGATCAGCGAGGCCCCTGGCCCAGCGGCCGAGGCCAATCCCCTGGATGTGGGCTACAAGGCCGCGCGCCCTCCCCCTGCCCGACGAGAGAACCACCGTCCACGTGCAGTGCACGGACAACCCTTCAGGAAGACCCCCGGCAGCTCTGCACGTCGAGAAGTCCTGCCCTTCGGACCCCCAACGAGTGCACCACCGCCCCAGCGCCGCGATGCTCCTTCCGCAGACCTTCTGGGAGAGGTCACGGGCAGTTCAGCTCGCGTTCGTCTGGGCAAACCTACCGTGAAGCGTCGAGAGACCCGCCGGCCCGCGGCACGGGCCATCACATACAAGGAAAGCAGACATGAGAATCGCAATTTTTGGTTCGGGATACGTCGGGCTCGTGACCGGGGCCTGCCTTGCCGACGGTGGGCACCACGTCACCTGCATCGATGTCGATCGAACCCGTGTCGACATGCTCCGGTCCGGGGGCTGCCCCATCTGGGAGCCCGGCCTCGAGGACATGATCCGTGCCAATACGGCTCAGGGTCGCCTGAACTTCACGGACGACGCCGCCGAGGGGCTCCGCGATGCCCGAGTAGCTTTCATAGCAGTGGGAACACCCCAGAGCCCGGACGGTTCCGCGGACCTGACCTATGTCGACGCCGTGGCCCGTGACATCGGTCGGCTCACCGAGAATCGGCTCCTGATCGCCAACAAGTCCACGGTTCCGGTCGGCACCGCCGCGCGCGTCCAAGACATCGTGGACGATGCCTTGTCGCACCGCGAGAATCGCCCCACGATCACCGTGTGCTCCAACCCGGAGTTCTTGAAAGAAGGGGCCGCGATCCAGGACTTCAAGCACAGCGAGCGGATCGTGATCGGCACGTCGTGTCCGGAGGATGAGCAGACGATGCGCGACGTGTACAAGCCCCTCAACTGGCAACACGAGAAGATCCTGGCCATGGATGTCCCGTCGGCCGAGTTGACCAAGTATGCCGCGAACGCGATGCTCGCCACCAAGATCAGCTTCATGAATGAAATCGCGACCATCGCGGAGGCGACCGGGGCCGACGTCGAGAAGATCCGTGTGGGTATCGGATCGGACTCGCGCATCGGATACCCGTTCCTCTATGCCGGTGCCGGATACGGCGGGTCGTGTTTCCCCAAGGATGTCGCCGCGCTCGCCCACACCGCCCGGACCACGGGGTGTCAGCCGCGTATCCTCGACGCCGTCGACGCCGTGAACGTGACGCAGAAGGCGTCCTTGTTCCGCAAGCTGGCCAGGGCCGTACCTTCCCTCGAGGGTGCGACGGTGGCCGTCTGGGGCCTCGCGTTCAAGCCGAAGACCGACGACGTCCGGGAAGCGCCTTCCCTCGACCTGGTTCGTTCCCTCATCGAGGCCGGCGCCAATGTTCGGGCATACGATCCGGTGGCCATGGAGACCTTCCGGGCCGCCCTGGGCCGTCAGGCCGACCGGGTGGTCTTCACCGGCGGCAACCTGGACGCGCTCACCGGCGCGGACGCCTTGGCTATTTGCACCGAGTGGGAAGAGTTTCGCATGTTCGATCCCGATCGTCTCGCGTCCCGAATGCGTGGCCGAGTCATTGTCGACGGCAGGAACCTCTACGATCCGTCCCGCGTGGCAGAAGGCGGGTTCCACTACATCTCGGTCGGACGTCGGGAAGCGGAACCGACGGTTTCCGCCGATGCCCGGTAACGGCCGACGACGCCGCAGCCCCTCGCGCGAGGAGCCAACCCCCAGCATCCGAGACCGCGCGAATTCACACTGCGGTCACATTGGGAGATGAGACGTAAGAATACGTCTTCGCCTGCGTGGCGCCGGACGGCCGCTCTATCGTGAGACGAAAGGCAGGCCTAGCGGGAATCTGGAGCGAACCCGCTGAAAGGATGATCGATGACTGACGCGAGTCCAGAGAACAGGGAGACCATCTCCGAGATCTTCAAGGAGATCTTCGGGCACCACCCCGCGGGCGTCGCCATCATTACGGCCACCGACGAGGAAGGGCCGGTGGGCCTGACCGCCTCGTCCGTTTCCTCCATATCCGCCGACCCCGCCATCCTGGGGTTCTCCCTGGCCGCTCGGCGCGGGTCGGCGGCTCACATAGCCGACGCAGACACCTACCTGGTTCACCTCCTGGACGCGGAGAACGTGGAACTGGCCAAGACCTTCGCGACTCACGGCGCGCCCCGCTTCGGCGACGTCATGAACTGGGAGACCCTGCCCACCGGTGAACCCTTGCTCACGGACGTGAGCCGTGTGCTCCGGTGCCGCACCCTGACGCAGGCCCAGGCCGGCCCCGCCCTGGTTTTCACCGCCGAGGTCATCGAAGCCGCACGGAACGACGATCCGGGAACTCCCTTGGTTTATCACCGAAGAGCATTCCATTCTTTGGGCGAACACTCATACATAATTTAGTTACTGTCCAGTCCGCTGTCAGGAAAAATATTTTCTCCGTAATTTGTTGAAATAATTATTGTGGTCGCTCGCGGACAGGCTAGCTTTGTGGGGCTGGGTTGCTCGTGTGCACAGTGCGGCAATTCGGTGAGATGCGGTCAGACCCCCATAGACCGATCGCGTCATTCAATCACCGAAAATCACTACGGCATCTGATCCCCCAATTTTGATGCCGTCGGCACACGGCAACCCAGCGCTTCTCTTCGAGCAGCGAGGCCCTCGCCATCGCACGAAACGAACTTCTTTCCGCCGGCGAGCCACGGACTAGGCTGGGCCTATGGGCGTTGACAAGGTTTCCACTGAACAGACCGTGCACACTTCCGGGCCGGCGGCCCTCCCCTCCTCCTTCGAGCAGATCGACCGGCTCCTCCGTTTTCCCACGGTGAGTGAGACCTCGAATCTCGACCTGATCGAGTACATCGAGGAGCAGTTCGAGCGCCATTCGATCCCGACACACCGCACGTATTCCGACGACGGCGAGCGAGCCAATCTTTTTGCGACCGTCCCGGCCGCCGACGGTCGCACGAGTGGCGGCGTGGTCCTGTCCGGCCACACCGACGTCGTTCCGGTCGAGGGCCAACCGTGGGACACGGATCCGTTCGTGCCGACCATCAGGGACGGCAAGCTCTACGCCCGCGGCGGCGCCGACATGAAATCCTTCATCGGCGTCGCGCTCTGGCTGCTTCCGCGCGTGGTCGAGCAGGAACTCTCCGACCCGATTCACTTCGCCTTCACCTATGACGAAGAGCTCGGATGCCTGGGCGCGCCCCGCATGATCGAGGAATTCGTGGAACGCGGCGTCCGGCCCCAGTACGCGATCGTGGGCGAACCGACGCTGATGAACATTGTGGTGGCCCACAAGGCACCCCAACGCGGCCGCCTGACGTTCCGCGGCGTCCCCAAGCACTCTTCCCTGGCACCCCTGGGAATCAACGCCGTGAGGCACGCCGGCGAATTCATCCACTTCTTCAACGGGCTGGTCGACGACCTGCGGGACAACGGCCCCCGGAAGGAAGGCTTCAACATCACCTACACCACCGGAGGCGTGAACTTCGCGCAGGGAGGATCGGCCTACAACATCGTGGCCGATCGTTGCGTGCTGGAATACGACTTCCGGATTGTCCCCGGCATCGACCCGGACGACCTGGCCGAACGCATCCGCGAGTACCTCCGCACCACCGTCGAGCCGGCTCTCGAACAGGAGATCGACCGCGTGCGCTCGTTCGGTGGTGCGGACGAGAAGGCCCTGGGCAAGGTCGGTGTGGATTTCGAGCTCCTGGCTCAGGTCCCCGCGTTGAATACCGACGCCGATGCCCCGATCGTGAAATTCGCCGAAGAACTCGGCGCGGTGCTCGATGGCGGCGGCGAGTCGCCGTATGTCTCCTACGGGACCGAAGGCGGTCAATATTTTGCCGCCGGAATTCCGGCCATCGTGTGCGGCCCCGGGTCCATTGCTCAGGCCCATACGGAAAATGAATGGGTCGAGTTGTCCCAGATCGAAGCCTGTGAACGGTTTATGATAGAAATCTTGAAAAAATCGAAGGCGTAAACCGACCGGCCTCACCGTTCAATGCGTGCCGCGCGAATAGCTTTTTATCGAAGAATATTGGCCGGGGAGGGTGCAGACATCACACATATTCGGAGGAGATGACATGCCCCGGAAACGGCGTATGGAACACGAACAAGCACGCGAACTGATTCTCGGAACGGCGCTGAAGGCCTTTGCCCATCAAGGATTTCACAGCACCACGATGGATGAGATCGCGGAGACCTCGAACCTGTCCAAGCCGTTCCTGTATCGATATTTCAAGAGCAAGGACGATCTGTACCTGGCCGTTATCGAGGACTGCTCCGAACAGTTCCTGTCCATGATGTACACGCCTCTCCACGCGGACTTGGCCTCCGAAGAGCGCACGGAAAGTTCCATCCACGTCCTGACCGATTTCGTGATCCAGGAGCCCGATCGGTACACGATCCTGTTCGAGTCGGACATGCTCAACACCAAGGCGGTCGACCAACGCGTCGGAAAGTTGCGCGATCGTCTCGTCGACACCCTCACCGAGGTTCTGCGCGAGGAATCGAAATTCACGGAGGAAGCCGCCTGCCGTCTCTGCGCGGAGGCCATCATCAGTGCGGCCCTGACGGCCTCGAAGGTGATTTCCACCGCCGAGACTCCCGAAGAGCAGAAGAGGCTCAGTGACGTTCTGGTCCGCTTCACCTGGGGCGGCATCAAGCACATGGACGACTGACCGACCAGCGGCCGCCCGCCTCCCGGCCCCAGAGCGAACCTCGGGGGCCGGGAGGCGACGCGACCTGCGCGGCTCTTACTTTTCCTTGGTCAGGTCGTAGACCGTCGTGCCGCCGACGGTCGAGGCCTCGTAGTGGGCCTTGACCCATTCCTGGATTTCGGAGGACGACGACTCCCCCATTCCGCCGCCGCCCATGCCGCCGGCCACGAAGTACCGGATCCGTCCGTCATCGACCATGGACTTGAACTCGTCGACGGTCGGGTAGGGGTCGGACCCCATCCAGCCGCCGATGTCCAGGACCTCGGTATCCGAGGACAGCATGTAGCTCGCGGCACTCGTCGCGCCGACCGTCGCGGCGGAGTATTCCGTCCCGGCGTTCTTGAGAAGGTCGGTGAGCTCGCTGTTCGCTTCTTCTCCGCCCATTCCGCCGCCGTTGGCTCCGCCACCGGGTTGCGAGGACTGGCCCTGTCCATCCTGTTGGGCACCCTGCCCCTGTCCTGCCTGTTGGTCCACCTGATTCTGGCCGTCCTGGCCGACGCCCTGTCCTTGGCCTCCTGCGCCATTCTGAGGGCCTCCGGCGCCTTGGCCCATTCCGCCCTTCTCGCCCGCGGCCGAGGGGCCCGACGTCGGAATCGACCCATTGTGCGCATTGCCGACCGTGGCCAGGGCCCAGGCTCCGGAGCCCAGACCGCCGAAGACGAGGGCCGCCACCGCCAGAACCGCTGCGCCGCGTCGGACCGAGCCGGTCCCGGACCTCGGCAGTCCCACGAAAATCAGGACGGAAGTCACCGAGCCGCCGATCAGAAGCACCCACCGGAGCCACGGCAGCCAATCGGGGGCCTCGCGCTGCATCAGGGCGAAACTCCAGATGACGGTCGCCAGCAGAGCAAGAGCGGCGGTTCGCCGGGTCACCGAGTTCCGCCGTCCTCGCCAGAATTCGGCGACGCCGATGCCGACGATTGCGGCCACCGCAGGAGACAGAACCACCACGTAATACGGGTGGATGGTCCCTTCCATGAAGGAGAAGACCCCGGCGTTGACGATCAGCCAGCCGCCCCACACGATGAGTGCTGCCCGCGTGTCGTCGGTCCGCCGCGCGCGGCGCGTCAGCCAGAAGCCGGCGACCAGAATGATCACCGCGGCCGGAATCAGCCAGGAGATCTCGGCGCCGAACCCGGAATTGAACATGCGGAAGATTCCGACGTCGCCGCCGAACATCGTGCCGCCGCCGGGCCCGCCGCCACCGGGGGCTCCGCCCGCCGCGGCCCCGGCCGCCGCGCCGCCACCGGCGGTCTCCGCGGCCTGGTCACTCGCGCCGCCCGGCGCGCCCCCGCCACCGGAATTTCCGAAGATCCTGGCCAGGCCGTTGTAGCCCATGACCAGCTCCCAGAACGAGTTCGATTCCGTTCCGGCCATGTACGGACGTGATCCCTCGGGCCACCACGCGAAGACTGCCGCATAGGCACCCACGGGGAGGCACACGCCGATACCGGCCACGACGACGTCGCGGATCTTTCGCAGCCAGCCGGCTTGGGCCGCGATCGCGAAAGCCACCACGAGAGCCGGAATGGTCATGAACCCCTGAAGCATCTTGACCAGGAACGCCAGGCCGAGGATCAGCCCGGCCCCGAGCATCCACCCAGCCGATGCGAACCTCGCGGCGCGGTCGGACTGGATCGCGCGGATCGTGAAGTAGGCTCCCAGCACCAGGCAGAGCGTCAGCATGGCATCCGGGTTGTTGAACCTGAACATCATCACGGCGACCGGGGTGAGGGTCAGCGTCGATCCGGCGACGAGCCCCGCGATCTTGCCGTTGGTCCGCCGGACGGCCAAGTACAGGACCCACACCGTGGCGATTCCCATGAGGGCCTGCGGGAGCAGGACCGTGAAGGAACTGAAGCCGAAGACGCGGGCGAAGAGGGATGGTATCCAGTAGGCCGCCGGGGGTTTGTCCACCGTGATGCCATTGTTGGCATCCAGTGACCCGAAGAGCATAGAGGTCCACGAGGTGCTCCCGGCTCTGACCGTTGCTGCGTAGAAACTGTTCCCGTAACCGGAAATCGTCAGATTCCAGAGGTAGACAGTCGTCGCAGCGACCATCATCGCCGCGATGGCGGGGTTGATCCAGGCGGGCTCCCCGGGTTCCCTTCGAAAGAGTATGGGCCGACGGCGCGGCACGGGGTCGGCGTTCGGCGCCTCCGCGGTCGGTGCGGTCCTGGTCATGGCATGTCTGGTGATAGTTGAAGGAGTCATCGCATTCCTGGGTCGGTCGATTCGGGCGGGCCGGTTACGCGGCGGTCCGCGCGGCGTCGTCGGCTTCGTTCGTGCGCTTGGATTCCGCATCGGGGCGGAAGACCCACCACCGGAACATGAGGAACTTCAGCAAAGTGGCCATCAGGTTGGCCATGACCAGCGCGCCCGTCTCGACGACGGCGTGATCGCCCCGCAATTGGTGGACGCCCCACAGGGCCCCCGAAGTCAGTGCCCATCCCAGCCCGAAGACGAGCAGGCCCTGGACGTGATGGGTCATGGCCTTGTTCCGGCCGGTCACACCGAAGGTGAAGAACCTGTTGACCCCGGTATTGGCCACGGCCGTGATCAGCAGCGCGGCAAAATTGGCCCATTGCGCGCCCAACGCCGAACGGAGAAGCAGGAAGACCACGATGTAGGCGAGGGTCGATCCGACTCCGACGACGCAGAACCTCACGACCTGGCCGAAGAGATTGTTCGTCTGGCCGGCGATCGCGCCGCGGCCCAATTCCTCACGCAGCGCCGAGATCGGGATCCTGCCGTTGGCCATGGCCGCGGAGAGTCGAACCATGCCTTTGAGGTCGTCGGTGGCGGTTCTGACGACGTCGACCGAGCTGTCGGGGTCATCCGTCCAGTCCACGGGAACCTCGGCAACGCGCAGGCCGATTCTCTCGGCAAGCACGAGCATCTCGGTGTCGAAGAACCACGCGCCGTCGCCGGTGTGGGGGATGAGCTGACGGGCGACGTCGGCCCGAATGGCCTTGAACCCGCATTGTGCATCGGAAAAGTGGGCGCCCATGAACGTGCGGAGCAGGAGATTGTAACTACGAGAAATGAATTCCCTCTTGGCGCCCCGCACCACCCGGGCGTTACGAGCGAGCCGGCTCCCGATCGCGAGATCGGAGTGACCGGTGAGCAGTGGTGCCACCAGCGGCTGAAGGGCGGCGAGGTCGGTCGAGAGGTCCACGTCCATGTACACGAGGACGGCGGCGTTGGGCTCGCTCCACACCCGCCGGAGGGCGTTGCCTCGCCCTTTTTCGTCCAGGTGCACGACCCGCACGTGGGGCAGTTCCCGGGCGAGCCGCTCCGCGATCACCAGGGTCTGGTCGGTCGAGGCATTGTCCGCGACCGTGACGGAGAAGGAATAGGGAAAATGTCCTTCCAAGTAGTTGCCGAGCCTGCGGATGCAGGTCTCGATGTCCTTCTCCTCGTTGTATACCGGGATGGTGATGTCCAGGACGGTTTCGGAGGCGTCCGTGTCAATTGCCCGCCGACCGATGTCTGTGATTCTGGACGACGCCGCGGGCGAAGTTACTGCCCGGTCGGATTCCGGGGGAGTTTTTCCTCCGAGGCGGTCCAAGGGCTCCGTGGTTGCCGTGGGCTCCGTGGGATCGAGAGTGCGGCTGCGGCCTGTCGTTGCGCTGCTGGTTGATGTGATCATGCATCCAACGGTTCACGTCGGACTTATGTCGTCGATGGGGCTCTGCTGTGCCGCTCCTGTGACTGATTCCGAGGGGCTCCGGGGGGGGGCGCCTGGCCAAACGGACTGTGGACAGAGAAGAGGCCCGTGTTTGGGGGAACCACAACCACAAACACGGGCCTCTTCGACCCCGAGCGTACCTTAAAAGTTTAAAACTTCATAAGGCCCTAGGGAGAGGGCTCGGGGCGATGAGCGTACCGACCGGTTACCCAGCGGTACAAGAATTATCTCCGGTCACCAACCCTATCGCAAGATCTTCACCGGCGCATCGTCTCCGACGAATGAAACTGCATGCAATACACCACGGAGTATTCACGCCCCGGTGCCGCCCGAGCCCGCGGGCTTCTGCCCGTCCGCTCCGCCACCTGGTGGATCGCCGGCACCCGGTGCCTGCTTCGACCCGCCTCCCGGATCATTGCCGGCGCCGGAACCGCCGTTGGCACCATCCCCGTCGGTGTCGCCGTCAGCAGCGCCGCTCTCTCCGTTGCCCTGTCCGGGGGCGCCCTGACCGTTCGTCGAACCGCCTGCGCCGGTCGAGCCCTGTCCACCCGCATCGGCCTGACCGCCGTCGCCGCCGTCTTGCCCAGAGCCTGCGGCGTTGCCGGAACCGCCGGAACCTTGGGCATCGCTCGCCCCCTGAGTTTCTCCGGCCTGTTGGGAATCGGACGAGGTCTCCCCCGCCGTGGAGAGCCCGTATGCTGTTGCCGTTGCACCCCCGGTGACGGCGAGCGCGAGCGCAGCCGTGGCCACCGCCGTCTTGGCCGTGCTCGCGGGACCCTTCGGGATTGCCGCCCCACGGTACTCATTCCATTCCGAGGCGGGGGCTCCCCACGCGGGCCGGCCAGCGGCGGGTGTGGCCGGGTGCGTCGTCCGATCCGGATGGACGTTCCATGATGTGTTCATTCTCTTCGAGGTCATGTACAGCCTTTCTGTCGACCGGATGGCCTTCCGCCTGGTCGTCCTGGCGGCCGATCCAGCGGGTCATCCGGTAGGTCCTCGACCCGTTGGTCCCCGACTCTTTCCCTGCATCTTGTGAATGGCCTGTGTCCGGTCGAAGGCGTGTCTGTGAGCTCCGGGAATTCGCGCTTTCGGCCTCCCGGCATGCCGTCTGCGGGATTATTCTTGGAGCCATGAGCCAATCCCCTTCGTCCTCCTCGGCCGCGCAGGTCGCCAAGAACCTTCCCTTGCTGGAGCACCCGGACGGCAGTCCGATTCGTGCCCTCGTGGTCGACGACGAAGCCATGCTCGCCGAACTCGTCGGCGTCGGTCTCCGCATGATCGGCTGGGACGTCCGGCAGGCGGGCGACGGCCCCTCCGCGCTCGATACGGCCCGCCGGTTCCTGCCCGATGTGCTGGTGCTGGACATCATGATGCCGGGCTTCGATGGGCTCGAGGTACTGTCCCGCATTCGACGCACCCAACCCGAGGTGCCGTGCCTTTTCCTCACGGCCAAGGATGCCGTGGACGATCGGATCGAGGGCCTCGCGGCCGGCGCGGACGACTACGTGACCAAGCCCTTCTCGATGGAAGAGGTCATGATCCGCCTGCACCGCCTGGTCCAGCGCTCCGGGGTGGCGGCGGCCGACGACGCCGAGCTCGTGGTCGGAGACCTCGTGCTCAATCAGGACACCCGGGAGGTCACGCGCGGTGGGGAAGAGATCCAATTGACGGCGACCCAGTTCGACCTGTTGCGGTACCTCATGGAGAACCCTCGGCGGGTCGTCTCGAAGGCACAGATCCTGGACAACGTGTGGAAGTACGATTTCGGCGGCCAGGCCAACATCGTCGAGTTGTACATCTCGTATCTCCGCAAGAAGATCGACGTCGGCCGCGACCCGATGATCCACACGGTCCGGGGCGCCGGATACGTCATCAAGCCGGCGGTGTGATGCGGCAGGCCACCGGCAGGGACAGCGATTCGACGACTCCTCGGAGGGGCCGCGCGTGGCGCCTGAGAACCCGACTCATCCTGATCCTGATGCTGCTCCTCGGGCTGGCCAGCATCGTGATCGGTGTCGTGAGCTACGGGGCCATGAACGCGACGCTGACCAATCAACTCGGTTCCCAGCTGACGGAAGCCTCGGATCGGGCCACGAATTTCTCGGGCGTCCGACCGGGCGACGCCGGCGACGTCCCTCAAGGGGCACCCAATCCCCTGAACGCGCCCGGACAGGCGGCGGGAACGCTCAACGCAAGGATCGACGACGGCCGGTTCCTCGCGGGCGGCATCCTGGACACGGGCGGATCCGTGGTGAATCTGACCGACTCGGATCGCGAGGCCCTGAAGAATCTCGAGCCCGGGAGTCCGGCCACCAAGGTCGATCTGTCGAAGGGCAAGTACCTGGTGGTCTCCGACGTCGACCACACGGGCCAGGTGGTCGTGACCGGACTGCCCCTCAAGAATGTTCAGCGAACCCTGAATATTCTGGTCGCGATCATGGTGGGAGTTTCGGTTGCTGCTCTGCTCCTGGTGGGTTTGTTGGGGTCGGTCGCGGTCAGACGCACCATGAAACCCCTCGAGCGCGTGTCGGCGGTTGCGACCAGTGTGTCGAGGCTCGACTTGGAGTCGGGGCAGCTTCCTGGTGCCAGCCGCGTGGCCCGCAGGGACGCCCACCAGGACACGGAGGTGGGCGCCGTCGGACATGCCCTGAACCGGATGCTCGACAACGTGGGCGCCGCGCTCACGGCTCGGCAGAAGTCCGAGGACCGGATGCGGGAGTTCATCGCCAACGCCTCGCACGAGCTTCGCACGCCGCTCGCCGCGATCCGCGGTTACTCGGACCTTCTGAAGTGGACCGAGGACTTCACCCCGAATGGGGAGAAGTCCCTGGCCCGCATCGACTCCCAGTCCCAACGCATGTCAGGACTCGTGGAGGATCTGTTGCTTCTGGCCCGGCTGGACGAAGGCCGCCCGCCGGAGAAGGAGGCGGTGGACCTGACCGAACTCGTGGTCGAGAACGTTTCGGACCTCCAGGTCGCCGCGCCGGACCACGAATGGGAGCTGGCCCTGCCGGAGGAGCCCGTCACGATCCGGGCGGACCGGAGGCAGATCCAGCAGGTCCTGTTGAATCTGCTCTCGAACGCCCGCAAGCACACGGACCCGGGAACTCGGGTCTCCACGGGGCTGTACGCCTCGGCAAACCACCGCGACGCGATCCTGAGGGTCGCCGACGACGGCCCCGGGATCGATCCGGAATTCCAGGACAAGATCTTTGCGCGGTTCGCGCGTGCCGACCAGGCGCGATCCGGCGAGGTCGGCACCTCGGGCTTGGGGTTGCCGATCGTCAAGGCGATCGTCGAGGCCCACGCCGGCACCGTCTCCTTCACCTCTCGGCCGGGGAACACCGAATTCGAGGTGAGGCTGCCGCTGCTGCTCGAGGCCGAGGACTCTGACGAGAACGACACGACCACGAGCGGGATGGGACCGTCACCGGAAGACTGAGGCGTCCATCCCGGTGACGTAGGTGGCCTGCCCCAGATGCTGCAGGGCGTCCTCGGTGACGCTGACCAGGCGGGCGCCCCGGCTGACCGGAGGATCCCACTGCTCGTCGATGATGTCGTCGAGGTCAGCGGGGCCCAACGTATCGATGTAGTCCTGCTCGGCCGCGACCACGGCGTCGAGGTGCTCAAAGAGGAGGCCGGCATCGTCGACGACGATGGAACGTGCCCTCTCCGCCGACTGGCCGAAGCCCAATTCGTGCGGTTCCAGATCCAGCCCGAATCGTTCGTCGAAGTTCTGCGAGACCCAGACGGTCTCCTGCCCGGACAGGGCGCTGACCTGCTCGTCGATCTCGCGCGCGGTGTGCCAGAGCAACCATGCGACCGAATTGTCGTGCTCGCCGGGATGGACATTGAGCATCTCATCCCTGACTCTGTCCTTGAGCCGGGCGGCGACTTCGGACGGACGGTTGGCCAGATCCTTCAAGAGTTCGATCGCATCCATGGTCTCGACCCTACGCTCCGCCGCACGGGACCGTAACCCCTCGCCGCGGGTGCCCCAACAAGGCTCCGAGAAGTGCATTTGCCCAGGTCAGAGCGGATTCATTAGAATAAATAGTGCTCGAGCGGCGTGTTGGCTCAAGAGCCGCTCGGGGGTTACCCCGGGCAGAGATCTTGTACGCTTCACCTGCCCGGGTACCGGGCCGGTACTGAAGCTGTTGCTTTCGTACCGGCCCCTCACTTGACCGCCACCCAACGGCGGAAACGGCAAATCCCCCTCATTCCGTGATGCAGTGCCGGGAACCCCGTGCGATGCTGCTGCCATGGAGCGCCCGGACATCACCGCGTGCCGCACCCTTCGCTTTTCGCAGGACCCGAATTATCCTGGCGACCAACAAGCCTGCCCTGACCAGGGAATAGAGGAGCTGAATTCTTGAGTACACCATCCGATTCGAAACCGAGCATCCTCGTGGTCTCAGATCCGGGGGTCCCGACCGCAAGGATCAAACACTTCCTGCCGGACATCCAAACCGAGCTGAACACGGTGGTCGGCCACGAGGTCGACATCAAACACATCAAGCATCTGATCCCGATCACCCCGGAGAACCAGATCACCAGCGACCTCGACCTCCCCGACGACGCGCGCGACATCGACTACGCCGTCCGGATCCTTCTCACCGAGATGCCCCTGCACCACGGCAGGCACCCCGTGGTCGCGCAGATCGATTTCGACCGCGGCATCCTGGTGGTTTCCTGCCCGCCCATGGGAATGCTCTACCCCCGACGCCGCCTCGTGAGCACCATTGGCCGCGGTGTGGAGTCCTTGATCCAGAATTCCACGTCCGACGGCGAACACGTCCAGAACTGGAACGAATGGAGCAGCGAGGGCGATGACTCGTTCACGCGGCTCTACTCCAACACGTGGACCGGCGTTCCCCGCACGATCTTGGGCATGGTGCGCTCCAATCGACCCTGGAAGACCGCGCCCAAGCTCTCCAGCGCGCTGACGGCGGCCTCCGCGGCCGGGGCGTTCGGCATCTTCTACAACTCGATCTGGCAGATGGCGGAGTCGCTGTCCAGTCTGAGGATGGCGATCATCACGCTGGTCGCGATCTTGGTCATGACCACCTGGCTCATCCTCCGCAACCAGCTGTGGGACAGGCCGATCCACGACCGTCTCGCCCGGGTCGTCGCCCTCTACAACATCTCCACGGTGGTGACGCTGGTGATTGCGATTTCGATCCTCTACATCGCCTTGTTCATTCTCATTCTGCTCGGCGGCCTCGTGGTGATCAGCCCCGGATTCATGCAGGAAACGCTGGGGATCCCCACCCAACCGGGGAATTACTTCAACATCGCGTGGCTCAGCGCGTCCATGGGCGTCATTGCGGGTGGGCTGGGATCCGGATTCGACTCCGAGGCCGACCTGCAACAAATGACCCACGGACGCCGCGAACGCCAGCGGGTTCTGAGCAAGGACAAGGACGAAGACGACTGAGTCCCGGTGCCTCAAGAGAGCGGGTCGACGGCCTCCCAGCGACACCGCTCGGGCCGCGGCCCAGGTTTTGAACACACAAAGAGGGGCGGACTGTGAACAGTCCGCCCCTCTTCCGGTTCAGAGAAAGCTTCGGGCTATGCCTTGTTCTTCCGACCGAAGATCAGGCCCCAGATGAAGAGCACGATCAACGAGCCGACGAGGGCGAGAATCCATGTGGTCAATGAGAAGAACCCATTGCCGTGGACGCCGAAGATGGCGCCGCCCAACCAGCCGCCCAGCAGGCCGCCGACGATGCCGAGGATCATCGTGACGATGATCCCGCCACCCTGGCGCCCCGGCATGATGAGCTTGGCGAGAGCGCCGACGATAATTCCAATAACGATCCAGCCAATAAAACCGAGTCCCATGATATATACCTTTCGCGAGCAATTATATGTTTCTGGTGTTGGCTCTCTTTCAAGGATACCTGGTCAGCCCCGAACAACAATAGTCCAAAATTCACGCATTGCTCCGGCCGAATATATACTCCGGAAATCACATGAATATTGAGACAAAATGTGGTGCCGAGTTCGATGGAGTACGCAACCCGTCGGTGCGCCTGATACGCCCGGAAATCCGCCCGAAAAGGGGCAGAAAACCGGAACATCAAGGACACAGGAAAGGCCTGCGGGTTGGAACCCGCAGGCCTTGTCATCTGCCCGATACCGGGCTCCGGAGTCGTGGAGTCCCCCAATACTCCCCGGCCGGGCGTGCCGCGAGCGCCACGCCCGGTCCAGGAAACTCCACGACTCGACCCCTACTGCAGCTTGACCTGTCGCTTGGACCGCGACTGTCGGGAGACGGCGTAGACGATCCCGACGCTGCCCAGGGGGCTGCCCAGCGCGGACTTCACCGAGGGAAGCACCTGTTCTCGGATTTCCCGTGTGACATCGGCGAGGTCGGCACGCTCGTTGACCGTGACGTCCAGGACGAGATCGGCATTGGTTCGCTGGCCCTTGAGGCCTGCCTTCGCGTCCGTGACGTACGTCAGGTCTTCGAGGTGCGCCGCCACCGCATCGGTGATGACTTTGGGCTCCACCTGCGTGAATCCGCGCTTGGGATCCTTGTGGAAGCGGAACGTCGAGGCCTTCTCGCTCCTCGGGATCTGGCGGACGAGCCACCAGAGCGCAAGGATCACGAGGACTGCACCCGCCACGATGAGCACGGGCGCGAGCCAGGTTCCGTCGAGCGCGGACGATGCTCCCTGGAAGGGCTTGCCGGATGGGCCCCAGTGCCCGCTCGAGGCGCCGGAGGAGGCCAGCAGTCCCGCGGCCACGATTCCCCACAGCACGCCGGCCGCGAGAAGGACCACGCCGATGATCGCGAGCCATGTTCTGTTGAATGATCCAGCGGTTTTCTTCATGACACGTCCTTGCTCTGTGCGCTGACCCGCACCTTCGGGAATCGTGTGAGATCCGCCGATGCGAGTCGCTCCTCGACCGCGGCCTTGACCTCGCCCACGAGTTCGGAACTCTCGTGCAACGGCGTCGTCACGCGAACGATCACGGTCTTGGCCGTGGCCGATGATTTGACTCCCGACACGCCGTCGATCTGGGCCGCCGCGGATGAGGCCAGCGTGGCCAGACCTCGGTTGCCGATCACGGCCTCGATCGGAGCGCCGCTGTAGTCAGCGTCCACCTGCTGCCTGTTCAGGCGTGCCGCGTTGAACCCGCCGGGCAATACTGCGCACAGGAGCAGGACGAGTCCGAGAACCACGGCAACAGCGGCCGCGCCCCACCCCCAGGGAGAGTTCCAGGAGGCGGAGGATGCGGAATCCGCGGCACTGCTCAGCTGCGGCCACCACTGTCCCGTGGACAGCTTCTGGATCCCGGCCCACAGCAGGCCAACGCCCACAATCAGCACAAGGACCAGCACCACGACGGATGGTATGGCGCGAGAGGGGCGCCGTCGAAGTGATTTCACAGCAATACCCTTTCCTTCCGGCCCCGTTGAGGCACGAGGTACGTGACCCTGATATCCACCTGCCGGACGTCGACGCCGGCCAGGTCGGACACTCTGCGCACGAGAGTCTCTCGGACTCTTTCGGTTGTTTCCTCGATGGGAAGCGGGTACTCGATGCCCAGATCCACGCTCAGTACGGCGATCGAACCGGTCAGTTCGACCCTGACACGCGGCCGGGAATCCAGATCCGCGTGGCTTCCCACACCGAGGAAACCTCCCTCTCGACCCCCGATACCGGGGATCTCCGAGGCGCATTGCGCGGCGATCTTCTCGACCACACGGTCCGCGATGACGAGACCCCCGCGGCTCTCCGCCGATGAGGAACCGTCAGCCGACCCTGTGTCCTCGCGATGGGACGGAGCCGGCCGATGTGCGCTGGCCATCATCTCTACCTCCTGTCAGAGCCGCGGCCCGTCATGGAGCGAAGATCCAGCCGACCCTCCAGGAAGAGCCCGACGGCCGCACCGATCACGGCGAAGACGGCGGAGACGAGGAATGCGAAGAATCCGCCGAAGAAGGCGATCGCGCCCAACGCCAGACCGACGATGAGTCCCAATTGGCTCGGTTTCATGCTGATATCCCTTTCCATGGTGCGAGGGCAGGCCCCGAAGCCTCGGCTCCGGGGCCCGTTCTCATTACTGGAGTTCGCGGTCGGTGGAGTCCTTGTCGTCGTCCTCCTCGTTCGGGAGGTGGACGTCGGTGACATCGATGTTGACCTCGATGACCTGCAATCCGGTGGCCTGCTCGACCGTGCGGATCACGTTGCGACGGATGCCGTCGGCGACGTCGACCACGGAGGTGCCGTACTCGATGACGATGCTCAGGTCGATGGCCGCCTGCTTCTCGCCCTTCTCGACGGAGACGCCGCCGGAGACGTTGGTCTGCGATCCGGGGATGCGCTCGGAGATCGAATCGAAGGCGCGGCGGGCAGCGTTGCCCATCGAGTAGACACCGGGGACCTCGCGGGCGGAGACTCCGGCGAGCTTCTGCACCACGGTGTCGTTGATGGTCGTGTTGCCCTTGGACGTCTGCAACGGGCTGTTCCGCTCGGCCTCATTGCCCTGCTGTGCGGTCTTGACGTTGTTTTCGGTAGCCATGATTTCTAACTCCCTAAGTTCTGGTCGAAACGGGCTTGTACTTATACTGACGGGCCGCGTGCGGATTCGTCACGAAGTTTTTCGAAGTTTTTTCGGGGTGCAGTTTCCCCGGCCATTCTGGAAGTATGGTCCGTGAGGGATACGGCCGATTGCGGCAAAAAAATGGATCGACGTCGAGGGGGACTATGAGTTCGGACAGGAATGGCTCTTCCGAGCGCATCACCACGCTCGTTCTCCGCGCACAGGACGGCGACGTTGATTCCTTTGAACGACTCGTGGACACCTACCAGGCGCCGCTGTTGCGATTGGCGTTCCGCATGCTCGGGAATCGGGCCGATGCGGAGGACGTCGCCCAGGAGTCCCTCATGAACGCGTGGGTCAAGCTCGACCTCCTGGAGACCCCACAGGCCTTCCCGACGTGGCTGTACCGGCAGGCCGTGAACAAGTGCAGGGACATCCTCAGGTCACCGCGGCGCGATTCCACGGTTCCGATCGACGAGGCACCCGAGGGAAATCCCGTGTGGACGGATACCCGGGCGTCCTCGGATCCGCAGCGCGCCGCGGAGAACAGTTCGAGCATGGACGCCCTGTCGGCGATGTTGCAGAAGCTCCCTGCCGAGCAACGCGCCTGCTGGATTCTCCGGGAACAGACGGAACTTTCCTACGGCGAGATATCGCAGACGCTGGCGATCCCTGAAGCCACGGTGCGGGGCCGTCTGGCGCGAGCACGCAAGACGTTGGCCAACGAGATGAAGGAGTGGCAATGACGGACGACGAGTCACTCGAGTGCGGGCGCACGGTCGAGTCGGTGTGCGAGACCGTCGACTCCGAGCCCGATGCCCACCAACGCGACTGCCCCTACTGCGGCGAGGTCCGCGAGCGATTGAAACAACTCGATCGCTTGGCCCGCGAGGCGAAGGAGGCGGACAGTTCCCTGGAGATCGAGCCGCATGTTCGACGCCGCATCGTCGACTTTGCCCGTAGCAATCTTCGCCGCGGAGCGGACATACCGGTGCATCGCGAACCTGCGGCGACCGTCTCCTTCAGCGAGATGCTGATCGCCCGCACAGCACGTGAAACGGTGGACACGTTCCCGGGCTTCACGGCGCGCCGGTGCAGGGTCAGGACCATTGCGACCCCCGATCACGGCCACCAGATTCTGGGCCTCTCGATCGGTGTGGTGATGGCCCCGGACGCGGTGGTCGAGAATCTCGACCGGAACGTTCGCGACGCCGTCATCGACGCAGTGGCCCGCAAACTCGGCGCTCACGTGGCCGAAGTCGACTTCACGGTAGAGGATGTGCACTATGACTAGTCATCACTCGACGGGTTCTCCGGTTTCCCCGACAGAGGAGGCCGGATCGACCGACCTTCTCGCAGAGGTGGCCCGGACGGTCGACGCGG
The DNA here is from genome assembly GCF_004136575.1 of Rothia koreensis. Lineage (GTDB taxonomy): Bacteria > Actinomycetota > Actinomycetes > Actinomycetales > Micrococcaceae > Rothia > Rothia koreensis. The sequence goes on along the minus strand of NZ_NOIQ01000014.1, from coordinate 28,026 downwards.
TGCCCGGCGTCGCGAGGCGGGAGCCCAGCGTCGGCGATTTTCTGCGGACACTGTGGAAGAAGTCGACGTCGGCGGAAGACCAGGCTCCCGACACACAGGGACTGCGCCTGGACCAGGTGGACGGGAAGGCTTCGCTCACGGTTGCCGTGTGGGTGAGTCGCGAGGCACCGGGCAACCCCTTGATGGTTTCCCAGGAGGTGGCCTCCAGGGTCAATCACACGCTCATTGAGCGCGGTATCGCACCCGGTTCCCACCAGATCATCGTTCGCGAGACCGAGTAGGCGCCTCCGGGGCGACGCGTCCGACACTCGGTGGAGCGAGCGCCGGACGCGCCGTGACGGGTTACTGGAGCCTGCCCGTGACCGATTCGACGACGTCCAGAAGGGCCCCGGAGGAGACGAGCTGGACGACGCTCTCGATTTCCGGCGCGAGGAACCGGTCCGTGCCCGGTCCCTGGACCCCGGACGCCCGGATGGCTGCGATGACGCGGGCCGTTGCCGGCGATGCCTCGGGTTCCCGCAGGTCGATGCCACGCGCGGCCGTCAGGATCTCGATCGCGAGGACCCGGGTCAGACCGTCGATGGCCTTGCGCAACTTGCGCGCGGCGGACCAGCCCATCGAGACGTGGTCCTCCTGCATGGCCGAAGACGGTATCGAATCGACCGAGGCCGGATTCGCGAGACGCTTCAGCTCGGAAACCACGGCCGCCTGAGTGTACTGGGCAATCATGTGGCCGGAGTCGACACCGGCGTCGTCCGCCAGGAACGGAGGCAGGCCCCGGTTCCTTGCGGCGTCGAGGAAACGGTCGGTGCGGCGTTCCGAGATGGAGGCGGCGTCGGCAACGGCGATCGCCAGGAAGTCCAGCACGTAGGCGACGGGTGCGCCGTGGAAATTGCCGTTGGACTCGACGCGACCGTCCAGGGTGACCACGGGGTTGTCCACCGCCGAGGCGAGTTCGCGGCCGGCGACCATGCGAGCGTGCTCGATCGTGTCCCGGGCCGCGCCGGCCACCTGGGGCGAGCACCGAAGGGAGTAGGCATCCTGGACGTAGGTGCAGTCATCGCCCTTGTGGCTGAACACGATTCCGGAATCGGCGAGGATCGCGGCCATGTTCGCCGCGGAGGCTGCCTGACCGGGGTGCGGGCGAAGCGCCTGGAGGTCTGCTCGGAACACCCGGTCCGTGCCGAGCTGCCCCTCGACCGACATTGCCGCGGCCAGGTCGGCCAACCTCATCAGGCGGTCCAAATCGGAGATGGCCAGGACCAGCTGCCCCAGCATGCCGTCGGTGCCGTTGATGAGGGCGAGGCCTTCCTTCTCCGCAAGTTCCACGGGCTCCAGACCGGCCTCGGAGAGGGCTTCGGCCGAGGTCGTGAGCTCTCCGTCCCTGGTCCTGACGGGCCCTTCGCCGATCACGGCGAGCGCGCAGTGGGCCAGGGGCGCCAGGTCGCCTGAGCAACCCAGTGATCCGTATTCGTGCACCACGGGGGTGATTCCTGCCGAGAGCATTCCGGCGTAGGCCTGCGCGACCTCGGGGCGAACCCCGGTGCGTCCCGTGGCCAGAGTGGACAGGCGGAGCAGCATCAAGGCCCGGATGACTTCGCGCTCGACTTCGGGACCAGACCCTGCGGCGTGCGAGCGGATCAGGCTCCGCTGGAGCTGGCGCCGCATGTTCTGCGGGATGTGGCGGGTCGCGAGCGCACCGAATCCGGTGGAGACCCCGTACACGGGACGTTCGAAACCGGCCAGTTCACGAATCCGCGCGCTCGATTCGGCGATGGCCTCGAGAGCGTCGTCGGAGATGCGCACCGGGGCATCGTGACGCGCGACGTCGACGATGTCCTGGATGCTGACGGGGCCGACGCCGACGACGACTTCGTGCCGGCCCTGCTCCCCGTGGCTGTGCTGGTTTTCGCTCATTGCTCCTCCTGCTTGTGCGCACTCGTGTTCTGCGCGGTGGTGGCGATTCGGTGGACCAGGCGCGCGGCGCTGCGTGCGGTCCGGCCGTCGACGTCGTACTTCGGGTTCAGCTCGGCGACGTCGCACACGGCGAGCTTGCCGCTCGCCGCAACGATGTCGCAGGCCAGTTGGACGATCTCGAGCGGAACACCGTAGGCCGCGGGGGCGCTGACCCCTGGGGCGGTCGATGCCGGGAGGCCGTCGAGGTCGATGGTCAGGTACACCAGGTCCACGCCGTCCAGGAAGGATTCGACGAAACGGCGGACTTCCGGTGAATTCGTGACGGAGCAGTCTTCATCGAGCATGTACTGGACACCGTACTTCTCGGCGGTGTCGAAGAGGATCTGCGTGTTGCTCGGCTGGCTGATCCCCAGGACGGCGTACTGCATCGACGTGCCGGCCGCTTCCTCGGCTTCGAGCATCTGGCGGAACGGGGTGCCCGACGAAGGGACCGGGTCGAAGCGGAGATCGAAGTGGGCGTCCAGGTTCAGAACACCGAGTTTCTTGCCCTTCCGAACGACGGAGTTCGAGACGCCTTGGTAGGTTCCGAACGCGATCTCATGGCCGCCGCCCAGGACGATGGGTAGCCGACCCTCGTCCAGCAGCGTGGTCACGGCCGCGCCCAAGCGCTCCTGGCCTTCCTCCATCCGGTCGTCCGTGACGGCGACCGTGCCTGCATCCCAGGCCCGGATCTCGGAGTCCTTGCCGGCTACGGCGAGCCCGCCGAGGGCTCCGCGCAACGCCTTCGGGCCTTCCGATGCGCCCCGACGTCCCTTGTTGCGTTCGACGCCCTCGTCGCTCGAGAAGCCGAGGAAGACGACGCCACCCCGATCCTCCGTGCGGGCTCCCTCGTAGGGGCGCACCACCTGGTGCCACCGGAGGTGTTCGGTGCCCTGACCGTCGGTTCTCCCGGTCCAGGCGGGCGCGGGCTCGTCGACGCGCAGTTCGGGTGCCGTGCTGTCAGTCATGCTTGACCTCCGATGCCGAGTACTTGAGCCGACCTGCCTGCCACACCGACGAGATCAGGGGAACCCCCGGGCGATACGCCAGGTGAAGATGGTTCGGCGCGTCGAGGGCCATGAGGTCGGCCCGCGCGCCCGGGCGCACGACTCCGACATCGTCCCGTCGGAGCGCGCGGGCACCGCCGGCCGTTGCGGCCCAGACTGCCTCGTCGGCGGTCATGTGGAGGTCCCGCACGGCAATGGCGATGCAGAACGGCATGTTGGTGGTGTAGCTGGTTCCGGGGTTGCAGTCCGCGCCGAGAGCCACGGTGACCCCGGCGTCGATCAGTCCGCGTGCATCCGGATAGGCATTGCGGGTCGAGAAATCGGCTCCGGGCAGGAGCGTGGCCACGGTCTCGCTTCCGGCGAGGGCCTCGATGTCCTCGGAATCGATGTGGACCACGTGGTCCACGGAGGCCGCGCCGAGCTCCACCGCGAGCCGGACGCCCGGCCCCTGATGCAGTTGATTCCCGTGGACGCGGGGGGTGAGCCCGTGATCGATGCCTGTCTGGAGGACGCGGCGCGACTGGTCCTCGTCGAAGGCACCCTGTTCGCAGAAGACATCGATCCACCGGGCGAGCGGTGCGCACCGGGGAATGATCTCCTCGCAGGCAACCCGCACGTATTCCTCGGTATCTCCTTCGTATTCCGGGGGCACCACGTGGGCCGCGAGCAGGGTGACCTCGTCCGTCAGCGACCGTGCGACCTCGAGGCTGCGCAACTCGGCCTCGACCGATTGACCGTACCCGGACTTGCACTCGACCGTGGTGGTTCCCGAACGCAGCGATTCGTCGAGCAGGCGACGCATGTTGGCCCGGAGTTCCTCTTCGGAGGCCTGACGGGTGTGTTTGACCGTGCCGCGGATGCCGCCGGCGGTGTACTTCTCGCCGGCCATCCGCGCCGCGAACTCTTCCGACCGGTCCCCGGAGAACACCATGTGGGAGTGCGATTCCACGAAACCGGGCAGGACGGCCCTGCCGTGGAAGTCGTGCTTGGCATCCGTGGACGGGGCCTCGGCCGCTGGCCCGACCCAGACGACGGCGTCGTCCTCGATGACCACGGCCGCCTCGTCCACGATCCCGAGCTTTCCCCGCCCGAGCCCGGGGTCGTTGGTCACGAGTTCGGATATGCCTGTCAGCAGAGTCGATGTCATGCATTGCCTTCCGTCATCGGGATGCGGACGCCGCGCTCCTCGGCAACGTTTGCCGCGTGTTCGTATCCCGCGTCCACGTGGCGGATCACGCCCATCCCGGGGTCATTGGTCAGAACCCGTTCGAGCTTCTGCGCTGCCAACTCGCTGCCGTCCGCGATGCACACCTGGCCGGCGTGGATGGAACGCCCCATGCCGACACCACCACCGTGGTGGATCGAGACCCACGATGCCCCGGAGGAGGTGTTGACCAGCGCGTTGAGCAGGGGCCAGTCCGCGACGGCGTCCGAACCGTCCTTCATGGCCTCGGTCTCACGATACGGCGAGGCCACGGATCCGGAGTCAAGGTGGTCGCGGCCGATGGCGACGGGGGCCGAGAGCTCACCGTTGGCCACCATTTCGTTGAATTTGAGGCCTGCGCGGTGACGCTCGCCGTAACCGAGCCAGCAAATCCGTGCGGGAAGGCCCTCGTAGGCGACCTTTTCTTCGGCCATCGTGATCCAGCGACGCAGGTGGTCGTTCTCCGGGAAGAGCTCCAAGAGCGCCCGGTCGGTGGCCTCGATGTCCTTGGGGTCCCCGGACAGCGCCGCCCAGCGGAACGGGCCCAGGCCTTCTTCGAACAGCGGGCGAATGTAAGCGGGCACGAAGCCCGGGAACTCGAAGGCACGATCGTAGCCGGCCTTGCGGGCCTCGTCCCGGATCGAGTTGCCGTAGTCGAAGACCTCGGCGCCGCGGTCCTGGAACTCGACCATGGCCTGCACCTGTGCGGCCATCGACTCGCGGGACTTCTTGGTGAACAGCTGGGGGTCGCGCTGCGCCTCCTGCTTCATCTCGGCGAACGGGATCTCCGTGGGGAGGTAGGCCAGCGGATCGTGTGCGGAGGTCTGGTCGGTCACGATGTCGATCGGGGCGTCGCGCTTGAGGAGCTCGGGGAAGATCTCCGCCGCATTGCCTTCCAGGCCGATGGACAACGGCTTCTTGGCGTCACGGGCCTCGATGGCCAGCTCCAGGGCGTGGTCCAGATTGTCTGCCTTGACGTCCAGGTACCGGTGTTCGATGCGGCGGTCGATGCGCGTGACGTCGCAGTCCACGCAGATCGCAACGCCCTCGTTCATCGTCACGGCCAGAGGCTGGGCCCCGCCCATTCCGCCGAGCCCAGCGGTCAGCGTGATGGTTCCGGCAAGTGTCCCGTCGAATCGTTTGCGGGCGACGGCGCCGAAGGTCTCGAAGGTTCCCTGAAGAATTCCCTGGGTTCCGATGTAGATCCAGGAGCCCGCGGTCATCTGGCCGTACATCATGAGGCCTTCGGCCTCGAGCTTGCGGAAGTCCTCCCAGTTGGCCCAGTCGCCCACGAGGTTGGAGTTGGCGATCAGCACGCGAGGGGCCCACTCGTTGGTCCGGAAGACGCCGACCGGCTTGCCCGACTGGACCAGAAGGGTTTCATCCGACTTCAGGGTCTTCAGCGTGCGGACGATGCCGTCGTAGGCCTCCCAGGTGCGGGCAGCCTGCCCGGTGCCGCCGTAGACCACGAGGGCATCCGGATGCTCGGCAACCTCGGGATCAAGGTTGTTCATGAGCATGCGCAGAGCGCCTTCCTGCTGCCACCCCAGGGTGTTGAGTTCGGTTCCGCGAGGCGCAGAAACCGGGCGGGCCTGGTGCTCGGGCGAAGAAACCTCGTGCATGTCGTTTTCTCCTTACGGCTGATACGGGGCATCCTGGGCACGTGGCCCACGGACACCAGCTCGATGGGACGCTTCCGGCGTCACCTCGATGCAATGTGGATCACAAAAGTTCTATACGTCGTATAATCCTGTATATACAACCCGATGTCAAGCAGACGAGGAACCTGTGGATACCCAAGAGCTCACGAGGTCGTACCTCGCCCAAGGAACGCACAGCGGGCCGGCCTACCGCCGAATCATGGAAGCCATCGTCACCGGCGTCGAGTCCGGAACGTGGTCGGCCGGCGAACAGGTTCCTTCCGAGAACGAACTCGTCGAAGCCCTCGACCTCTCGCGCATGACCATCAACCGCGCCTACCGGGAACTCACCACGGAGGGCGTGCTCAAACGCGTCCGCGGCGTCGGCACCTTCATTGCCGATTTCAAGATGCCGTCGTCCCTGGTCGAGATCCGTAATATTGCGGACGAAATCCACGAGCGAGGCCATTCCCACCGCACCGACGTGTTGTTCGCGCGGGAAGAGACCGTTGAGGAGGACGCCCCTTGGCTGTCCGCGGAGGGGATCACGGGTACGGTGTTCCACTCGCTCGTCGTCCACTACGACAACGACGCTCCCCTGCAAATAGAGGATCGTTTCGTCGCCCCCTCGGAGGCGCCGGACTACCTCGACCAAGACTTCACGACCACCACTCCGAATGACTACCTCACGCGCGTGGCCCCGTTGGTCAGGGGCAAGCACATCGTCGAGGCGGTTCTGGGAACCAACGAGGAATGCCGCCTCTTGGAGATCGACGCGTCCGAACCCTGCCTTCTGGTTCGACGTCGCACCTGGTCCAAGGACGGCCTGGTCAGCCTGGCCCGACTCGTGCAACCGGGGTCCCGAGGCCGACTGGAAGGGGAATTCGGGCAGTCCTGAGGCCAGCCTCCTGCCATCGGCTGACGCCGCGGCGTCCGCATCGTTTCGGGCCCTGCAGCTCAGACAATCCGGTAACCACCGTTTCTCCGGAAGACTGTTTGACCGCAATGCAGGAGAGCATCATGACGACGACGTGTGCGCCTGGAGGGAGAATTCTGAGGTAACCCCTAGTGGAGCGGTTTCATATGCGCGCTGATCAATGCACCTTCGTCGCGAACAGGGGCGGAGGGAAGAATCATCGCGTGGACTTCAAGCACGTCATCCACGGAAAGAGGGTAGTGGCTCACCGGTCCTCGAGGAGCTTGTTCACTCCGGCAAGACGTGCTTGCGAATCCTCGAGGAGCTGCCGCTTCTCCTCAATAGTGAGCCCCCGCGAAGTATCAGTCCCAGGATGCTGTGCTGCCATGCCGTGATCCTTTCGTCTGGGACGATTCCACGGCCAAGGCTCGGACCAGGATACCGTTCGCAGCAAGAAACAGCGACAACGGACGAAGGCTGCAATGTCCTCAGCTCACCGCGCCGAGGACCACCCCGCCGAACTCGTGGAGCCGGTCGGAGTAGCGTCGTCAGAATAGCCAAACCGGCCCTGACAAGGCACGCCATGGCCCGCCCCAGGTGTATTCGAAGCCTTTCGACTGTGTAGGGTGGAGCACAATTCTGGAAGGAGAGCCATGGCCGATTCTCGCGAGCCGAAACCCAAGAAGTCCGCGACGTCCGACTCCGCGTCTCGACCGGGCAGAGACACATCGTCCCGCCCCGCATCCCCCGGGCCCGAGAGCGCGGGGACTGCACCCGCCGACAAGTCCGCAACGTCCCAGACGTCCGGCGGACCGAAAAAGCCCTCACGATCCGACGGGCCCGGCAAGTCCGGCGGATCCGGCAAGTCCCAGTCCCCTCGCGGATCCGGCAAGTCCCAGGCGTCCGGTCGCAAACGGTCGAACCGCAAGGCATCGAAGCAGACCGGATCCCCCAAGTCGCCGGGCCCGGCCCAGACGCGCAACAAGGCCGGCACCACGGCGGGAAACAACCGGACGGAGCGGCCCGCGGCGTCGTCGAAGGCGAACGGTGGAGCCGCCGAACCCTCTCAGGAACAGGGCAAACAGGCTCCGCAGGAGCGTCCCAACAACGCCAAGGGCCCTGGCACGTCGGCCGCCGCCGCAGCGGCCGCCAGCTCGACGTCGAGTACGGGAGATGCCGGCACGGCGAACACCGGTGCAACCGGCAAGAACCAGGCCGCGACGCCTCGGAACGGCGGGAACCAGACAGCCGCACCCGGGTCGGGTCAGGGCAAGAAATCCGCGGGCACACCTCAGAACAAGCGCCCACAGGAGCCCCGCCGCCCCAAGTACCCCGGAAGCACAACCAGCAAGGTTTTGTTGACCGGCCTGCTCGTCATCGGTTTCGCGCTATTGATCGCGGTCCTGGTGATTCTCATCGGATTCCCGCTCATGGAGTTCTGAAGAACGCACTGACAATCCTCTGCCCCGCCGTAAGATGAACCGGGAAGCGGCGGGGCACACAACTTCCACCGCGCCGGGAGGAAGGAAGACTCAAGGATGCGAATCCACCGCATTTACAACAACAATGTGGTCCTCGCATGTGAAGATTCCGGCGACAATGTGGTCATGATCGGCCGAGGCCTGGCTTTCGGCAAAAAACGGGGAGACCCCGTGGACCCGGACAGGGTCGAACAAAGATTTGTCCCCGAAAATCAGGGGGAAGATCATCTCACGGCCCTCTTGTCCGATATCCCTGCCGATGTCCTGTCCGTGGCGACGGAACTCGAGACCATGGCGAGGGAACACCTGCAGTCGGACATTTCCCATTCCTTCATCCTCCCGCTCGCCGACCACATCAATTACGCCCTGGTTCGCGCGAGGGACGGGCTCCGCATCGAATACCCGTTGAGCGTCGAAGTCGGTCAGCTGTATCCGAAAGAAGTCGCCTTCGGGAAAAAAGCCATTCGCGTGATCAACGAGCGCTTCGATTCGGATCTCCCCGAGGACGAGGCGACGCCGCTGGCCCTGCACCTGGTCAATTCCCAGTTCGCGACCGCTGACCTCGTGAAGACCTTCAAAATGACGGAAGTCTTCGCCCAGATCTTCGAGATCATTTCCTCCGCCTACGGGTACCAGGTGAATCAGTCGCACCTTTCCGTGGCCCGATTCGTGACCCACCTGCGCTACCTCTTCGTCCGCGCCGAGCAGGGGAAGGCCACCAGGGCCCAGGACGCTGCGTTTCCTGCCGTTCAGGACGCCGTCCGCCGTGGATACCCCCGAGCCTACGACTGCGCCCACAAGGTGTCCCTGCTCCTGCAAATGCATATGGACCAGGAGCTGACGGAGGACGAGCACACCTATTTGACGATGCATATCGCTCGACTCGCCACGGACCTGTGGGGCGAAAGCTCGTCGGCGCACCATGCTTCCTGAGCCGTGGCGTCGGCGACAGATTCTCGGAAGACCCATTGGCAACCTTAGAATATGAGGGCGATCCTGCGCCTTCAGCGCTCCCGACAGAAGGAAGACCGTGACTTCACCCCAGAGCCCTCGGACATCCGTCATCATGCCGGTCTACAACACGGAGAAACGCGTTGTCTCGGCGATCACCTCAGTTCTCGCCCAGACCGACCCGGACTTCGAGCTGCTGGTCATGATCGACGCCTCCCCGGACCAGTCGTCGGAGACAATTCATCGATTCCTGTCCGAGAACCCGGACTCCCGCGTCAGGGTCTTCGACAATCGAACCAACCTCGGCGTCTCCGGGGTTCGCAATCAGGCGCTGGACGAGGCAAAGGGCCGATGGGTCACGTTCATCGACTCGGACGACCGCTACCGTCCGAATTTCCTGTCCACCATGCACGCTTTCGCCCAGACGCACGACGCCGATCTGGTGGTCTGCGGGCACACCCTGGTGAGCACGGACGGGTCCCACCGGGACCGTTCGGCCGGATCAACGGGAGTGCGCACAGGGAAGCAGGCCGGCCTCGAACTCCTCGAGGACAACCTGACGCCGTATGTCTGGGACAAGCTGATCTCCGTTGATGCCATCACGGACGTCCGTTTCCCCATGGACATTCACCGGGCCGAGGACGCCGTCTTCTGCCTGGGGGCGTACACCGGCTCGGAACGGACGGCCGTGATTGAGCCCTCCCTGTACGAGTACACGGTCGACGCGAACTCGGCGACATGGGGGAAGGTCGTACCGGTCGAGGAAAGCGACAGGCTCCTGGAACACCTGAGCCAACAGGCCGGGCACCTGCTGAACGAGCCGCAAGGGCTCAGTGCATTCAAGATTTCCTGCATACTGACCTACCTCAACAATGCCCAACAGGCCATTGGTCTCGACAAGGCGGAGGGAGGCGAGATCATTTCCCAGTGCCAACGCAGAATTTCCTGGAATCAGATCGCGGCCGCCCTCCGAATCAAGCCTGTTTTCGGGTTCGCCGGAATTCTGCTCAAAGCCTCTCCCGCCGCCTATCGCCGGCTCTACGGCACGTACGTCCGGCGAATGTACGGTATTTGAGCCCGAGTCCTTAATTGACAAGAGACAAACCCTGAACAAAAATTTTGCGGGAGACCCCACTCACCCCCGAATTCCCGGGTGGGGCCTCGACACTCGATTCATCACTCCATCTCTCGCACCTTTGACCAAGGGTTTACATGCGCACATATCGCACTGTGGCCGGAATCTGCCTCGTGGCAGGCATCGCCATCTCAACCGTTCCTTCCGCCTACGCCGCTCCCCCGAGCGGACCGACGAATCAGCAACAATCCCAGGTCAAGTCGTCGGGTGATTCTTCACTCGCCCAGGCTTCTGGCCAGGCCGAGGACACCCCCTCGACCGTCGAACCGACCACGGATCGCCTGGTGGTCAAGTTCAAGGATTCCACGCCGGAGGACACCAAGTCCCAGCTCCTGCAGAAGACGGACGACGTCGCCCCCTCCGAAACCTCGAAGCTTCTCAAGACGACGGCCAACCAGTCCGACGTCGTGCAGATGTCCAAGAAGCTGGATGCAACCGCGCAGGACGAGGTCGTCTCGAAACTCGAGGAAGATCCCGCGGTGGAGTATGCGGAGCCGGACAGGATCGTCAAGAATGCGGCGTCGTCGTACCCCAGTACCCCGAATGACCCCATGTACTCGCCGAACCAGTGGAACCTGAGAACCATCGGCGCCTCTGGAGCCTGGCAGCACGCGACGGGCGCCGGTCAGACGATTGGCGTGGTTGACACCGGAATCACGGACCACCCCGATCTCAACGCGAAGGTCACCGGCGGATACGACTTCGTTTCGCCCGACTACGACAGGGACGGTGCGAACGGTCGCGATGGGGACCCGAGCGACCCCGGGGTGCTCAACGCTTCGGAGAACTGGCACGGGACCCACGTCGCCGGGATTGCCGGGGCATCAACCAACAACGGCATCGGGATTTCCGGCGTCGCCCCCGACGCCACCATCGAACCCGTCCGCGCGCTCGGCATCGGGGCATCCGGTTACGAATCGGATTTCGCCGATGCCATCACCTGGGCCTCGGGTGGAGCCGTCGCGGGAGCGCCGGCCAACCCCCATCCGTCGTCCGTGGTCAATTTTTCGGCCGCCTGGGACGGGCAGTGTTCGGCGACCATGAAGTCCGCCGTCGATGGCGCCCACGCGCGGAATGTTCCGGTCGTCGTCGCCGCCGGAAATGCAGGGGTCAACGCGAACGATGTGACACCGGCGAATTGTCTCGGTGCGATCGTCGTCGGGGCCTCCGCCTCGACCGACGTCATGACCGGGTACTCGAACTGGGGTCCGATGCTGGATGTCCTCGCGCCGGGCGGGACCACGGGTGCGGACATCTACTCGACGTACAACACCGGCAACGAGTCGCCCGCGCAGGCCAGCTACGGTCCCCTCAACGGGACCTCGATGTCAGCACCGCACGTCGCCGGCGTCATCGCCCTGATGAAGCAGCGCGACCCGGGGCTGGACGTGGAGAGCATCCGGAACACCCTGGTCAGCACCGGGGCCGGCGTGAACGGGTACTCACGCATCAATGCGGAGGCGGCCGTGAGCGCGGTCGAGTCGGTCGACAGCGGACCCGTGGTGGTCAACGGGATCAAGGAGCTCTACGACGCCCAGGGAGGGGCCGCGAAATTCGGGACTCCCAGGAACAACGAGAGCGGCGGACTGGTGGACGGCGGTGTCTTCCAGGAGTTCAGCAACTAGCCGCGTGATGTGGTTGAGTTTGGTAGTTGCCCCGTGTTTTCGGTGGTTCTGTCCGTGACATTGTGTTGTACATGGTGGGGGAGATTTGGTGGTTCTTGAGGCACGCTAGGGGTAGAAGTAGGGGTAACACCTCACCAAACCCTCGTGAATCACGAGGATTCCCGCGAGGGTGCTCACCGGACCCTTCTCAACCGATCGGTTAAGAACTTTTCCGGGCCGCCACGAAAAACTCCGGCCGGTCCAGGAAACACCTGAACCGGCCGGGGTACTCAATGGAAGGGAGTGGTAGTGACGATAATAGTTATCCTGTCCGCAACCCTCCTGGTCCTCAAGATCGCACGAGAAGTCATCGGGCTTATCCGAGACCTCCGCGAACCCAAGGGCTAAGGGTCTGGGGAGTCGAGCCACCACTCGGCTCCCTGGTCCTTCCAATCATGAAGGAGTCAACCATGAAAAACAAGACCACCGCTATAACGTTCGGTGCAGTCATGACTGCACTGTCCTGCGCAACTCATCAGCCCGTGTGGCTGACCGTCATAATAGCGGCACTGACCGTCGTGTTGGCCGGTGTCATAACAGTGCGGACGCTGATCGGTCTTGCTACCTCGCCCTGTAAGCCTTCTGCCGACAAGCATTAGAGCAGTAACGACGTCCCTTCCGTCCGACAACCTCAGCACCACACGTGGAACACTCCGTTACAGTTCTGGGAACACTCGCTGCGTACAATGCCACCCGGCACCGCTCAGAGCAATAGACATGTATACGCTTCTTGTTAGGTCGCACCAGACACGGCGTCCCGCATTGTTCACAATCGCCCGGAATGTACCCATCGGTGAACTGCGGGAACTCAACACCCACCACACCCGGCCAGTTCTCCAACAAGGGCCGCTGTCGACGCTCTGACAAGCACTCAACACAGACAGGCACCACGGCCCTGCGTGTCTTCCTGCCACGCCAGGAGCGCTTCTCAGACTCACGGATAACCACTTGCTCCGGTACTGCACGCCGGTCAGTGGTGAAGAGGTGCCCGCAGAGGGGGCATGCGTCTGTTCTCATGACCGTAACGTTACAGTAAGACCAACAATGAATTCGACCTGAGCGCAGCCCAAAGCACAAAAATGTCAGCTCTGACCGCCACCAGCGCCCTCGGCAACACGAACCAAACGCCACAAAATCCACCCCGGCCCCTGTGGTCCTGAAAAGCCCGGGGGGACCTATCAACGCCCGGGAGGGGCGCCGCAGGGCGCTGGGGACCGGATGCCCCCTGGGGCCTGCGCCCACTGGACCTGGACACGATGGAGGCCGCGCCCCTCGAGTGGAGGGGCGCGGCCTGACAAGGGGGCTTACTTGGTGGTCGTTGCCTTCTTCGCGACGGTGACCTTACCCAGTCGCTTCGGGTGCATGACCGCCCAGCCGAGACGGAAGATCACACGCAGAGCGATCGAGTCGCTGTGGAACAGCACCTGATCGGAGGATGCAACCTCGACGGGCGAGACAGCTGACGGGACCGCGCTCGGGTCGATGACGACCAGCTCATCCTCGGCCACAGCCGGTGAGGTGACGACGGGGACTCCGAAGAGGGACTTGCCCATGTCTTCGGTTCCGGCACCGAGCAACGAGGAGTTGAGGTCTTTGCCTGACTTCAGGTTCCTCAGTTTCCCCCAGGCCAGCGGGTGTGCGACAACGATTCCGGCGGTGCCGCCATTGGATTCGATCTGCGCGATGACGTCCGCGATCGGGTCGAGTTTGTCAGTGACGTTGCCGCCGTCGATGATGCCCGGGGTGTTTGCCAGGCCGGTCAGCGGCACAGTCTCGCTCGCGGTATGTGACATCAGGGCGTTGTTCGCTTCCTTGGTCACGGCTCGCATGGACGAGTCGGACATCAGCTGCGCGTTGACGCCGCCGTTCTCGCGGTACAGCTCGGAGGACAAGAAGATCATCTGGGTGATCTTCTTGGTGTGGATCAGTGTCTGGGACAGGGCCGGTTCCTGGAGGTTGAGGTATGCGGCCTCGTCGCTGAATGCTGCGGGGGAGTCATCCACCCAGGGGACGAGGACGGAGCCTCGGTCGGTTCCTGCTTTGGTGTCGACGACGGTGGTGGCGTTGAGGATCAGGGCCTCTGGGATCGCGTCGGTTGGGGCGAATGCGGTGCGGTCGGGTGACCAGGCTGCTGCGCCCTTGGTTGAGGTTTCGATGCTTTCGCTAGGGGTAGCCATGTGATGTGCCTACCTTTCTGGACGGCGATATAGGTAGGGCCGCCCGTTAGAAACTTGAGTGTTTTCTAATCGCGGCGGCTCCTGGCCGTTCCAGCGATACCCCGCCTGGGGGTGATCGTGTACGGAGGTTCGTAGGCGCCCGGCCGGAAATGCCTCGTACAGTGTTTATTATACAGCATTTCTTTGGCCGGGCATCTATTTATTCGGTTTTTATAAGTCCCTGGGCTTGAATGCGTCTGCCAGTGAATTCTGCATTTTCACTTGCTTATGTTGTCCTTGTGCTGTGACAACCGGTCCACGGGGCTTTAGGTCGAACTCTTGGACAATATCGGTGGCCGTCTGAGCGACCTTCTCGCTGTCAACGTCGCCGTCTTCGGTCATGAACTGTTTGGGGTCGTCTGATAGTTTCCAGAACAACTTTCCGGGCAGGTGCTCGGGCAGCTGGGCTTCGACGGAAGAGCGCAGGAGGGTCTCGCGTTGGTTGGTGATCGTCTCCAATTGGGCTTGAGTCTCGCGCAGCTGGCGGCGGTATTTGGTGGCTTCTGCTCGCAGTTTCGATGCTTGGCCTTCGTCGTCCGGGCCGTCGTCGCCGGCCGTATCCTCGCCTGGGTGCTCCATGGCGGTGTCTGCGTTGTCTTCCGTGGTGCTTGGGTCTTCGGTGGGCTCCTGACTGGTGTCAGCGGCCTGGTCGGCTTCGGCCTGTCTCGCCGTTTCGTTCTGTTCGACCTCGGTGTTGTTTGAATCGGTGTTTGCCATGATGCGTTATCTCCTTATCTACTCTCGAGGGTGAGTGCGCGGACTTCGCCTCGTGTGTGCCCTACGGCTTTCATTTGCCCTGTCGGTTGCCCGTGCTGGTCGAGAGAGTCGTAGCGGCATGCGGTGCACACGGCTTCTGGTGCTCCTTCTACGGGCTCGGGGACGTGTTGCTGGAAAACGAGCCCGCAGAGTGTTCCCCACTGTCTTGGGGATAGTTTGATTGGCCCTTCTTCCGCTGGTGCTTCGAGAGTGTAGGTTCTGTGGTAAACAGTGATTGGTAATTCTGCGGGGGTTATCATTTCTTCTGCCTTCCTCATGACTGGCATCCTTGCCTGAAACAAGCTCTGGATTGCCAAAATTGTTTTTCCTGCTCGAGGCGGTGGTTTTCGCGTTGAAGGCGACGATTCTCTTGCAACAAGATCGCGACCAGGGTGGCGGGGTCAGGTTGCTTGGTCGGTTTCTTCCAGTGGTATCCGGTCATTGGTTCTCGTTTTCGTAGGTTTCGAGCAGATCGATCATCCGGTCCGAGAACGCGGCTACGTGCTGGTAGGGGATGAAGGCTTGGATGTATTGGCCGCGCATGATGACGACACCGCGTGTGGCTTCCTCGCGGGGGTTCCAGGTGTAGTCACGGACACGTATCCGGGTGTCTTTCTCGCGTTCGTGTCTCACGCTGCGTCTCCTTGTCTTTTTGCCTCGACGTCGAGGCGGCGTTGTCTGAGATCGATGTGGTGTTGGCACCATTCGTGTCCGGTGGCTGCGTCTCGGGTGCAGTCCATCTTGGTGCAGGTCACCGGACCGCTCGAAGGTGTCACTGTTTCGCCCGAAGGGGTCGAAGGTGTCACGTTCTGAGTGCATGACACCTTGGTGACACCTTCGGGACTGACCTTCGAAGGGGTCACTTGCTCTTGTGCGCTGACATCTTTGACACCTTCGACACCTTGGGGTGTTCGAGTGACACCTTCGGGCGGTTCGTGGGTTCCGGGCTCGGTGCTCGAAGGTGGCACTGTTTCGACCGAAGGTGGCGAAGGTGGCACTTCCTGAGTACACGCCACCTTCGTGCCACCTTGGGTATCGGATGTGGAAGGTGGCACGACCTCGTACGTGCTGCCACCTTCGCCACCTTCGCCACCTTGGGAACTTTCGGTGCCACCTTCGGGGTCGATCTGCCAAACCCATCCAGCGCCGAAAGATGATTTGACCGAGAGGATTCGCGGACTCTTCGAACGCCTGCGTGCGTCCTTGATCTCGTTGGTGGAAAACCCCTCCGCGAGACCGGCCTTGATTACCGCACCGGCCTTGGCCTCCTGGGCCTCGGTATTGACCAGGAAGTCGTACACGAACTGTTGGGCCGCGTTGCGGTCCTCTTGGTCCTCCTCGGCCAGGGAATCCCGGTTGATTAGTTCCCCGACCGTGACCTCTGAGGCACCGAGGAACCGGACTTTGCCGACATTCGTGTTCCCGTCCTCAGTCGGTACGTCGACCGATTCCAGAACGAACTTCCACGAGCCGCGCCCGGTCCCGTAGTTGTTCTTATCCTGGGTGAGGATTCGTTCCCCGGTTTCCGGGTCGGATGCGAAGGCCAAGTAGGAACGGGTGAGGTCTCGCCAGGCGTGCGAACCTGACAGCTTCGCTCCGACGTTGCCCGCGCCCTTGCCGAAATGGTTGATCAGGATGATCGCTAGGTCGTGTTCTTGGGCTAGGGCCATGAGTGGGCCGTAGGATCGGCGGACGTCTTGGACCTTGTTCATGTCCCCGTCCATGAGGTTCGGGGCCGGGTCGATGATGACCATCCGCGCCCCGGTCTCCTTCACGGCTTCACGCAGCAGACCGAGGTCTACCGGGAAGATCAACTCCCGTTCGCGTGTGAATGATTCCGTGATCGTGGCGGCCTGGACCTGGGCTACACGTGACAGGTCAGCCCCTGCTGCCATCAGACGCGGGACCATTACAGTCGGCCAGTCGTCCTCGGGGCCGAAGATGATTACGTTCTCTTTGGACCCGTACAGATCACCGGGAAGCGTGCCCTGGGTCAGTTGCGCTGCCAGGTCCAGCATGAAGGTGGATTTTCCTTCGCCACCGATACCGGCGGCTATGGTCCCGGTTCCGAGTGGGATGACGCCGGCTCCGTCGTGTGCCCAGAGCCACCGTTGACGGTGGGGCTGAATCATGTGGGCGTAGGTGACCCGCAGCTCGGTTCGGGCTTCGTCGTATGTGTTCAAAAGATTCTTGTCCTTCCCGTGAAGGGGATACAGAGAAAAGGGTGTGTGGTGCCAGGCCAGGGACGATGTTTGTCCCCGGCCTGGCTTGTACACGGGATGATTAGGCGGCTGCCGCCAGTAGGACCGGCTCATGAGTCGGTGGGATCACAGTCGGCCACGGGCCGGACTGATCTACTACCGGCTGCGGTTTCGGCTGCCATCGCCCCGTAAGGGATTCCGGCAGCTCCGGCCGGAGACGTCGCCGGTCCCAGTGGGGCCGCTCCCACGGGTACGCCGGCCGCGCTCCGAGGTCGGTGGCGAACGATTCCGCACGATGCAGTGCGTCGGTCTCCAGCGCCTCATGGACAGCTTGTTTCCCTTGGGCCTGCCCGATGACGGTCCCGGTCAGGTACGCACCCTGCACGATGGCATCAGGGCTACTGAGGCACATCTGCGCATGGTTTGCGATCGTGGCCGGGACACTGGCAAGGAAGTCGATGGTCATTGATTGACCTCCGTCCCTCCGGGCAGCTGCGCTTCGATGCGGTGGAGCCAATTGCTGGCTTCGGTGATTGCTTCCCTGATTTCGGGGAGAGTGCCTTCGATGACTCCGACTTGGAGGTTGAACAGTGGAGTGAGGCCGGTGCCGTTGTGGGGCAGGATGATCTCTTCGGCGTCGACCCACCGGCCGGTGTGTTCGTTTGCGAGGAAGATAGCGTCCTCGCCCTCGTGCTCCTGACGGAAGCGGGCGGGAATGGTAGCCTTGGGCATAGTTCCTACTCTTTCGCGAGTGGTTTCGTGGGCGTCCTTCTCACTGTCTTTGCCGCCAAGCTGTGCAGTGTGAAGGGCGCTTTTTTCGTGTCTGGGGGTGCTCATGCGGTCTCCTGTCCGTTCTGTTCTGCGAATTGCTGATCGATCCATTCGAGGACTTGTTCGCGACGGAAGACGCGGCGTCCCATGATGAGCGCGGAGGGCGGTGCGGTGCCGTTGTGGATTGCCCACCTGAGGCTGGCTTCTGACTTGCCGACGAGCGGGGCCGTGTCCTTGATTGAGATGAGCGGGCTTTCGCTCTGATGCATTTGATACTCCTAGTTGAGTTGTGTAGTCCGGTGCTGGACCAGTAGTGATACTGAATCACGACTGTACGCTAGTTGTCAATTAGTATCGATATCGGAACGCAAGCGCCAACGCCTCTCGATCAGTAGACTCGACTCCATGAGCACCCAGACAACAGATCCCCTGATTGGTGAGAATCTCGCTCGACTGCGAGGCGAAATCTCACAAAAGACCTTGGCTAAAGAGATGTCGGATCGAGGCTTCAAGTGGGCATCGTCGACAGTTTTTAATATCGAGCACGGCGAAAGGTCATTGCGTCTCGTCGAGGCGCTAGAGCTCGCGAAACTGTTGAAGGTGGAACTGTCGGACTTCTTCGATATACCTGCCGACGTTGGCCCCGCAAGAAAGGTCCAGGACCTCTATTTAGAGGTTGCTCGCCATTGGACGGTAGTGAAAGACAGTGTTTCTTCCCTGCTGGAAGCGCGGGGGAGGTTGCAGTCTGCGGTGAATGATTGCCTGAGTCGTGCCCCTGAGTCAGACAGGCCGAATACGCTGCGCCGTGCCGCTGATTTCGGACAAGGGCAACTGGATTCGGCCACTGTCGACAGCGCAGTCACGAGGGGTCACACGGACTATTCAGCTTCTCCGGGCTGGAAGCGGATCAATGCCGACACCTCGGAAGGATAAGAACGGTCTCTACCGTGTCCGCTGGACCGACCGCCAGGGCAAGCAGCGAGAGACGACTGCAAAGACCTATCAGGACGCTGTAGAGAAGTACCAGGAAAAGATAGCCGCCAGAGTCTCCGGGCGCGAGGTCGAACCGCTCAAAGGCCGTGTAACGGTCAAGCGATGGTGCGAACGGTGGTTATCGTCCTATGCGCTCCATGCTCCTAGTACGCGGAAGATGGGTGTCACTCATTGCAAGGTCATCGTGGGCATGCTTGGGTCGCGGCGGTTGTCGTCATTGCGACCGGATGATGTGCGCGAGTGGGTTGGTCAGCTACACGACCGGGGCTATTCGCGGTCCTATATTTATGCGCTGCATAACCGGCTCTCTCAGATTCTCGGAGACGCCGTGCATGACGGGTACCTTGCAAGGAATCCGTGTTCGCGGCGGACGTCGCCGGGTCCAGCTAAGTCGGTGCCGTATGTCATCACCACAGAACAGGTGTGGGCGTTGTATGACGGTATGCCGGAATATTCCAGGTCGGCTGTCCTGCTCGGGGCGTTTGCTGGTCTGAGGATTGCGGAGGCGGCTGGGCTGCGTCGTCAGGACGTAGACCTAGAGAACGGCGTCGTGAGACCGACTCTCCAATATGGGGGTGTGCCGTTGAAGACTGCGGACTCGAAGGCGTCAATTCCGATACCCCTGGAGCTGGCAGGGATGTTGAGGGAGAACTTGGAGCAGGTGCCGGGGTGGACGATGGTGGTTCCGGGTCGGCTTGGCCGGGGTATTTCGCCCGCGCAGATCGAGGCTCATTTCAAGAGTGCGCGTGCGGCTGTCGACGGCTTGCCGACCGGAAAGCTCCGGTTTCACGACCTGCGGCACTATTATGCGTCTCTGTTGATTCAGCAGGGGCTCGATGTGAAGCGTGTACAGCAGCGCCTACGTCATTCGAGCGCGAAGATCACCCTCGACACGTATGGTCACCTGTTCGAGGATGACGGCGAGGCTACACGGTCTGCTATTGGGTCAGCTATGCGTAGACGTTGACCCGCTTACTAGGGGTAAATGGGCATATTTTAGGGGTAGCCAAAATGTGCTCATCGTTGCTATTGCAGGGAAGTACGGTTGTTCTTTGGTGGTAGCTATTAGTTCAGCAACTAGCCGCGTGATGTGGTTGAGTTTGGTAGTTGCCCCGTGTTTTCGGTGGTTCTGTCCGTGACATTGTGTTGTACATGGTGGGGGAGATTTGGTGGTTCTTGAGGCACGCTAGGGGTAGAAGTAGGGGTAACACCTCACCAAACCCTCGTGAATCACGAGGATTCCCGCGAGGGTGCTCACCGGACCCTTCTCAACCGATCGGTTAAGAACTTTTCCGGGCCGCCACGAAAAACTCCGGCCGGTCCAGGAAACACCTGAACCGGCCGGGGTACTCAATGGAAGGGAGTGGTAGTGACGATAATAGTTATCCTGTCCGCAACCCTCCTGGTCCTCAAGATCGCACGAGAAGTCATCGGGCTTATCCGAGACCTCCGCGAACCCAAGGGCTAAGGGTCTGGGGAGTCGAGCCACCACTCGGCTCCCTGGTCCTTCCAATCATGAAGGAGTCAACCATGAAAAACAAGACCACCGCTATAACGTTCGGTGCAGTCATGACTGCACTGTCCTGCGCAACTCATCAGCCCGTGTGGCTGACCGTCATAATAGCGGCACTGACCGTCGTGTTGGCCGGTGTCATAACAGTGCGGACGCTGATCGGTCTTGCTACCTCGCCCTGTAAGCCTTCTGCCGACAAGCATTAGAGCAGTAACGACGTCCCTTCCGTCCGACAACCTCAGCACCACACGTGGAACACTCCGTTACAGTTCTGGGAACACTCGCTGCGTACAATGCCACCCGGCACCGCTCAGAGCAATAGACATGTATACGCTTCTTGTTAGGTCGCACCAGACACGGCGTCCCGCATTGTTCACAATCGCCCGGAATGTACCCATCGGTGAACTGCGGGAACTCAACACCCACCACACCCGGCCAGTTCTCCAACAAGGGCCGCTGTCGACGCTCTGACAAGCACTCAACACAGACAGGCACCACGGCCCTGCGTGTCTTCCTGCCACGCCAGGAGCGCTTCTCAGACTCACGGATAACCACTTGCTCCGGTACTGCACGCCGGTCAGTGGTGAAGAGGTGCCCGCAGAGGGGGCATGCGTCTGTTCTCATGACCGTAACGTTACAGTAAGACCAACAATGAATTCGACCTGAGCGCAGCCCAAAGCACAAAAATGTCAGCTCTGACCGCCACCAGCGCCCTCGGCAACACGAACCAAACGCCACAAAATCCACCCCGGCCCCTGTGGTCCTGAAAAGCCCGGGGGGACCTATCAACGCCCGGGAGGGGCGCCGCAGGGCGCTGGGGACCGGATGCCCCCTGGGGCCTGCGCCCACTGGACCTGGACACGATGGAGGCCGCGCCCCTCGAGTGGAGGGGCGCGGCCTGACAAGGGGGCTTACTTGGTGGTCGTTGCCTTCTTCGCGACGGTGACCTTACCCAGTCGCTTCGGGTGCATGACCGCCCAGCCGAGACGGAAGATCACACGCAGAGCGATCGAGTCGCTGTGGAACAGCACCTGATCGGAGGATGCAACCTCGACGGGCGAGACAGCTGACGGGACCGCGCTCGGGTCGATGACGACCAGCTCATCCTCGGCCACAGCCGGTGAGGTGACGACGGGGACTCCGAAGAGGGACTTGCCCATGTCTTCGGTTCCGGCACCGAGCAACGAGGAGTTGAGGTCTTTGCCTGACTTCAGGTTCCTCAGTTTCCCCCAGGCCAGCGGGTGTGCGACAACGATTCCGGCGGTGCCGCCATTGGATTCGATCTGCGCGATGACGTCCGCGATCGGGTCGAGTTTGTCAGTGACGTTGCCGCCGTCGATGATGCCCGGGGTGTTTGCCAGGCCGGTCAGCGGCACAGTCTCGCTCGCGGTATGTGACATCAGGGCGTTGTTCGCTTCCTTGGTCACGGCTCGCATGGACGAGTCGGACATCAGCTGCGCGTTGACGCCGCCGTTCTCGCGGTACAGCTCGGAGGACAAGAAGATCATCTGGGTGATCTTCTTGGTGTGGATCAGTGTCTGGGACAGGGCCGGTTCCTGGAGGTTGAGGTATGCGGCCTCGTCGCTGAATGCTGCGGGGGAGTCATCCACCCAGGGGACGAGGACGGAGCCTCGGTCGGTTCCTGCTTTGGTGTCGACGACGGTGGTGGCGTTGAGGATCAGGGCCTCTGGGATCGCGTCGGTTGGGGCGAATGCGGTGCGGTCGGGTGACCAGGCTGCTGCGCCCTTGGTTGAGGTTTCGATGCTTTCGCTAGGGGTAGCCATGTGATGTGCCTACCTTTCTGGACGGCGATATAGGTAGGGCCGCCCGTTAGAAACTTGAGTGTTTTCTAATCGCGGCGGCTCCTGGCCGTTCCAGCGATACCCCGCCTGGGGGTGATCGTGTACGGAGGTTCGTAGGCGCCCGGCCGGAAATGCCTCGTACAGTGTTTATTATACAGCATTTCTTTGGCCGGGCATCTATTTATTCGGTTTTTATAAGTCCCTGGGCTTGAATGCGTCTGCCAGTGAATTCTGCATTTTCACTTGCTTATGTTGTCCTTGTGCTGTGACAACCGGTCCACGGGGCTTTAGGTCGAACTCTTGGACAATATCGGTGGCCGTCTGAGCGACCTTCTCGCTGTCAACGTCGCCGTCTTCGGTCATGAACTGTTTGGGGTCGTCTGATAGTTTCCAGAACAACTTTCCGGGCAGGTGCTCGGGCAGCTGGGCTTCGACGGAAGAGCGCAGGAGGGTCTCGCGTTGGTTGGTGATCGTCTCCAATTGGGCTTGAGTCTCGCGCAGCTGGCGGCGGTATTTGGTGGCTTCTGCTCGCAGTTTCGATGCTTGGCCTTCGTCGTCCGGGCCGTCGTCGCCGGCCGTATCCTCGCCTGGGTGCTCCATGGCGGTGTCTGCGTTGTCTTCCGTGGTGCTTGGGTCTTCGGTGGGCTCCTGACTGGTGTCAGCGGCCTGGTCGGCTTCGGCCTGTCTCGCCGTTTCGTTCTGTTCGACCTCGGTGTTGTTTGAATCGGTGTTTGCCATGATGCGTTATCTCCTTATCTACTCTCGAGGGTGAGTGCGCGGACTTCGCCTCGTGTGTGCCCTACGGCTTTCATTTGCCCTGTCGGTTGCCCGTGCTGGTCGAGAGAGTCGTAGCGGCATGCGGTGCACACGGCTTCTGGTGCTCCTTCTACGGGCTCGGGGACGTGTTGCTGGAAAACGAGCCCGCAGAGTGTTCCCCACTGTCTTGGGGATAGTTTGATTGGCCCTTCTTCCGCTGGTGCTTCGAGAGTGTAGGTTCTGTGGTAAACAGTGATTGGTAATTCTGCGGGGGTTATCATTTCTTCTGCCTTCCTCATGACTGGCATCCTTGCCTGAAACAAGCTCTGGATTGCCAAAATTGTTTTTCCTGCTCGAGGCGGTGGTTTTCGCGTTGAAGGCGACGATTCTCTTGCAACAAGATCGCGACCAGGGTGGCGGGGTCAGGTTGCTTGGTCGGTTTCTTCCAGTGGTATCCGGTCATTGGTTCTCGTTTTCGTAGGTTTCGAGCAGATCGATCATCCGGTCCGAGAACGCGGCTACGTGCTGGTAGGGGATGAAGGCTTGGATGTATTGGCCGCGCATGATGACGACACCGCGTGTGGCTTCCTCGCGGGGGTTCCAGGTGTAGTCACGGACACGTATCCGGGTGTCTTTCTCGCGTTCGTGTCTCACGCTGCGTCTCCTTGTCTTTTTGCCTCGACGTCGAGGCGGCGTTGTCTGAGATCGATGTGGTGTTGGCACCATTCGTGTCCGGTGGCTGCGTCTCGGGTGCAGTCCATCTTGGTGCAGGTCACCGGACCGCTCGAAGGTGTCACTGTTTCGCCCGAAGGGGTCGAAGGTGTCACGTTCTGAGTGCATGACACCTTGGTGACACCTTCGGGACTGACCTTCGAAGGGGTCACTTGCTCTTGTGCGCTGACATCTTTGACACCTTCGACACCTTGGGGTGTTCGAGTGACACCTTCGGGCGGTTCGTGGGTTCCGGGCTCGGTGCTCGAAGGTGGCACTGTTTCGACCGAAGGTGGCGAAGGTGGCACTTCCTGAGTACACGCCACCTTCGTGCCACCTTGGGTATCGGATGTGGAAGGTGGCACGACCTCGTACGTGCTGCCACCTTCGCCACCTTCGCCACCTTGGGAACTTTCGGTGCCACCTTCGGGGTCGATCTGCCAAACCCATCCAGCGCCGAAAGATGATTTGACCGAGAGGATTCGCGGACTCTTCGAACGCCTGCGTGCGTCCTTGATCTCGTTGGTGGAAAACCCCTCCGCGAGACCGGCCTTGATTACCGCACCGGCCTTGGCCTCCTGGGCCTCGGTATTGACCAGGAAGTCGTACACGAACTGTTGGGCCGCGTTGCGGTCCTCTTGGTCCTCCTCGGCCAGGGAATCCCGGTTGATTAGTTCCCCGACCGTGACCTCTGAGGCACCGAGGAACCGGACTTTGCCGACATTCGTGTTCCCGTCCTCAGTCGGTACGTCGACCGATTCCAGAACGAACTTCCACGAGCCGCGCCCGGTCCCGTAGTTGTTCTTATCCTGGGTGAGGATTCGTTCCCCGGTTTCCGGGTCGGATGCGAAGGCCAAGTAGGAACGGGTGAGGTCTCGCCAGGCGTGCGAACCTGACAGCTTCGCTCCGACGTTGCCCGCGCCCTTGCCGAAATGGTTGATCAGGATGATCGCTAGGTCGTGTTCTTGGGCTAGGGCCATGAGTGGGCCGTAGGATCGGCGGACGTCTTGGACCTTGTTCATGTCCCCGTCCATGAGGTTCGGGGCCGGGTCGATGATGACCATCCGCGCCCCGGTCTCCTTCACGGCTTCACGCAGCAGACCGAGGTCTACCGGGAAGATCAACTCCCGTTCGCGTGTGAATGATTCCGTGATCGTGGCGGCCTGGACCTGGGCTACACGTGACAGGTCAGCCCCTGCTGCCATCAGACGCGGGACCATTACAGTCGGCCAGTCGTCCTCGGGGCCGAAGATGATTACGTTCTCTTTGGACCCGTACAGATCACCGGGAAGCGTGCCCTGGGTCAGTTGCGCTGCCAGGTCCAGCATGAAGGTGGATTTTCCTTCGCCACCGATACCGGCGGCTATGGTCCCGGTTCCGAGTGGGATGACGCCGGCTCCGTCGTGTGCCCAGAGCCACCGTTGACGGTGGGGCTGAATCATGTGGGCGTAGGTGACCCGCAGCTCGGTTCGGGCTTCGTCGTATGTGTTCAAAAGATTCTTGTCCTTCCCGTGAAGGGGATACAGAGAAAAGGGTGTGTGGTGCCAGGCCAGGGACGATGTTTGTCCCCGGCCTGGCTTGTACACGGGATGATTAGGCGGCTGCCGCCAGTAGGACCGGCTCATGAGTCGGTGGGATCACAGTCGGCCACGGGCCGGACTGATCTACTACCGGCTGCGGTTTCGGCTGCCATCGCCCCGTAAGGGATTCCGGCAGCTCCGGCCGGAGACGTCGCCGGTCCCAGTGGGGCCGCTCCCACGGGTACGCCGGCCGCGCTCCGAGGTCGGTGGCGAACGATTCCGCACGATGCAGTGCGTCGGTCTCCAGCGCCTCATGGACAGCTTGTTTCCCTTGGGCCTGCCCGATGACGGTCCCGGTCAGGTACGCACCCTGCACGATGGCATCAGGGCTACTGAGGCACATCTGCGCATGGTTTGCGATCGTGGCCGGGACACTGGCAAGGAAGTCGATGGTCATTGATTGACCTCCGTCCCTCCGGGCAGCTGCGCTTCGATGCGGTGGAGCCAATTGCTGGCTTCGGTGATTGCTTCCCTGATTTCGGGGAGAGTGCCTTCGATGACTCCGACTTGGAGGTTGAACAGTGGAGTGAGGCCGGTGCCGTTGTGGGGCAGGATGATCTCTTCGGCGTCGACCCACCGGCCGGTGTGTTCGTTTGCGAGGAAGATAGCGTCCTCGCCCTCGTGCTCCTGACGGAAGCGGGCGGGAATGGTAGCCTTGGGCATAGTTCCTACTCTTTCGCGAGTGGTTTCGTGGGCGTCCTTCTCACTGTCTTTGCCGCCAAGCTGTGCAGTGTGAAGGGCGCTTTTTTCGTGTCTGGGGGTGCTCATGCGGTCTCCTGTCCGTTCTGTTCTGCGAATTGCTGATCGATCCATTCGAGGACTTGTTCGCGACGGAAGACGCGGCGTCCCATGATGAGCGCGGAGGGCGGTGCGGTGCCGTTGTGGATTGCCCACCTGAGGCTGGCTTCTGACTTGCCGACGAGCGGGGCCGTGTCCTTGATTGAGATGAGCGGGCTTTCGCTCTGATGCATTTGATACTCCTAGTTGAGTTGTGTAGTCCGGTGCTGGACCAGTAGTGATACTGAATCACGACTGTACGCTAGTTGTCAATTAGTATCGATATCGGAACGCAAGCGCCAACGCCTCTCGATCAGTAGACTCGACTCCATGAGCACCCAGACAACAGATCCCCTGATTGGTGAGAATCTCGCTCGACTGCGAGGCGAAATCTCACAAAAGACCTTGGCTAAAGAGATGTCGGATCGAGGCTTCAAGTGGGCATCGTCGACAGTTTTTAATATCGAGCACGGCGAAAGGTCATTGCGTCTCGTCGAGGCGCTAGAGCTCGCGAAACTGTTGAAGGTGGAACTGTCGGACTTCTTCGATATACCTGCCGACGTTGGCCCCGCAAGAAAGGTCCAGGACCTCTATTTAGAGGTTGCTCGCCATTGGACGGTAGTGAAAGACAGTGTTTCTTCCCTGCTGGAAGCGCGGGGGAGGTTGCAGTCTGCGGTGAATGATTGCCTGAGTCGTGCCCCTGAGTCAGACAGGCCGAATACGCTGCGCCGTGCCGCTGATTTCGGACAAGGGCAACTGGATTCGGCCACTGTCGACAGCGCAGTCACGAGGGGTCACACGGACTATTCAGCTTCTCCGGGCTGGAAGCGGATCAATGCCGACACCTCGGAAGGATAAGAACGGTCTCTACCGTGTCCGCTGGACCGACCGCCAGGGCAAGCAGCGAGAGACGACTGCAAAGACCTATCAGGACGCTGTAGAGAAGTACCAGGAAAAGATAGCCGCCAGAGTCTCCGGGCGCGAGGTCGAACCGCTCAAAGGCCGTGTAACGGTCAAGCGATGGTGCGAACGGTGGTTATCGTCCTATGCGCTCCATGCTCCTAGTACGCGGAAGATGGGTGTCACTCATTGCAAGGTCATCGTGGGCATGCTTGGGTCGCGGCGGTTGTCGTCATTGCGACCGGATGATGTGCGCGAGTGGGTTGGTCAGCTACACGACCGGGGCTATTCGCGGTCCTATATTTATGCGCTGCATAACCGGCTCTCTCAGATTCTCGGAGACGCCGTGCATGACGGGTACCTTGCAAGGAATCCGTGTTCGCGGCGGACGTCGCCGGGTCCAGCTAAGTCGGTGCCGTATGTCATCACCACAGAACAGGTGTGGGCGTTGTATGACGGTATGCCGGAATATTCCAGGTCGGCTGTCCTGCTCGGGGCGTTTGCTGGTCTGAGGATTGCGGAGGCGGCTGGGCTGCGTCGTCAGGACGTAGACCTAGAGAACGGCGTCGTGAGACCGACTCTCCAATATGGGGGTGTGCCGTTGAAGACTGCGGACTCGAAGGCGTCAATTCCGATACCCCTGGAGCTGGCAGGGATGTTGAGGGAGAACTTGGAGCAGGTGCCGGGGTGGACGATGGTGGTTCCGGGTCGGCTTGGCCGGGGTATTTCGCCCGCGCAGATCGAGGCTCATTTCAAGAGTGCGCGTGCGGCTGTCGACGGCTTGCCGACCGGAAAGCTCCGGTTTCACGACCTGCGGCACTATTATGCGTCTCTGTTGATTCAGCAGGGGCTCGATGTGAAGCGTGTACAGCAGCGCCTACGTCATTCGAGCGCGAAGATCACCCTCGACACGTATGGTCACCTGTTCGAGGATGACGGCGAGGCTACACGGTCTGCTATTGGGTCAGCTATGCGTAGACGTTGACCCGCTTACTAGGGGTAAATGGGCATATTTTAGGGGTAGCCAAAATGTGCTCATCGTTGCTATTGCAGGGAAGTACGGTTGTTCTTTGGTGGTAGCTATTAGTTCAGCAAC
>NZ_NOIQ01000013.1 GCF_004136575.1 Rothia koreensis | reverse complement strand
GGTGTTGGGGGTCCCGATGATTGCGGCGGGTTGGGGCGTGTGGCCGACCGCGAGGTGGCAGTTTCGGGACGAATTTCCGGCGAGGTGGCAATCTCGGGCCGAATTTCCGGCGAGGTGGCAGTTTTGTGCGGTTTTCGGCCCGAAATCTGCACGCGATTGCCACCTCGGCAGAAGAAACGCACGCGATTGCCACCTCGGCACGATAAACGCACGCCATTGCCACCTCGGCGAATTCGGCGCTCAGAATTGCCACCTCGCGACTGCGCAGCCCCGCCCCGAGCCGCACTGCTCACAGCCCGTCAGCTTGCGGCTATCGGTCGACCCACTCGGTTTCGCCCCAGGTCACGTCGAGTTGCCCGGAGGACGACGACGCCAGATGTGCCTCGGCACCCTCCCGGGCTTCCTCCGAATCGGTGACGGCGATGTTCAGGCTTGCGTGCGATGAAGCGTAGTCGGTGCCCAAGACAGCGACGTCGGAGGCTCGGAGCTCGTTCTCGAGACGGCCGGCGTCGGCGTGGGGCACCTCGATCCGTCCCAAACGCAGGCGTTCCCGGGTGGTGAGGCGGGCGGCGTCGATAGCTTGGACGGTCGCATCCGTGTAGGCCCGTACCAGCCCTCCGGCACCGAGCTTGATGCCACCGAAATACCTCACGACACCGACACACACATCCGAGAGGTCCTGCAACGCCTCCTCCGTTGTCCTGTGTGCCAGCACCGCTTGGAGCATGGGGATCCCGGCGGTGCCGGCGGGTTCACCGTCGTCGGAGGATCGTTGGATATCGCGATCGGCCCCGATCACGAAGGCGGAACAGACGTGGCGGGCGTCGTGATATCTCTTGCGGAGGGCATCGAGGAATTCTCGGGCTTCGTCCTCGGACTCGACGCGCGCCACGTGACCGATGAACTCGCTCTTCTTGATCTCGAGCAGGATCTCGGCCGGGCGGGGCTCCGAGAGCACGGTGTACTTGCGGGCGCGTGTTTCGTCGGTACCAGTCACCCGACCAGTCTATTCGGGGTCGTACCTCGTGGTCCGGGACGCGGCGGATATGCTGGGACGGAACTGTGTCGGCAGGGGATTGTTTCGGTAGGGAAGAGGAGAGACGTGGCAGCAGAGTTTCGTCGAGTCGGCCTGACGGGCGGCATTGGCTCAGGGAAGTCGACCGTGGCGCAATTGCTCCAGGAGCACGGGGCCGTGGTGATCGACGCCGATGCAATATCTCGGGAACTCACGGCCAAAGGATCGCCCGTGCTCGACCAGATCCGCGACGCCTTCGGAACTCACGTGCTGACGGATTCGGGCGAACTCGATCGGGCCGCGTTGGCAAAGATCGTTTTCGACGACGAAACCGCTCGCGAGCGTCTCAATTCCATCGTGCATCCGGCCGTCCGCCAAGAGTCCGCGCGGTTGGTCGACGAAGCTGCTCGCGCCGAGACCTTTTCCGGCGTCGTCGTCCAGGACATTCCGCTCTTGGTCGAAACGGGGCAGGCGGACTCCTTCGACGGGGTCATCGTGGTCGAGGCGCCGGAGTCCGTACGCATCGATCGGCTGGTGACTGCCCGAGGAATGAAGGAGGACGACGCCCGCTCGCGCATCCGCTCCCAGGCCACGGACGATCAGCGGCGGGCCGTCGCGACCTGGATCATCGACAATTCCGGGGACCGCGAGACCACGACGGCGCAAGTCGCCACGTTGTGGGATGAATTGACGGCGTAGGCGTAGGCGCCCTCGTCCGGCGGCGGGGCGGGTTGGCGGGTTCGCTGGCTCCGGCCGTCCGGCTGTCCGGCTGTCCGGCTGGGGGCTGCGGGTTGCGGGTTGCGCGTGTGGGGCGTACCGCGAGGTGGCATTCTCGTGCGGTTTTTTCCGTGAGGTGGCAACTTTGTGCGAAAAACGGGCCCAATTTCGCACGTGAGTGCCACCTCGTCACGGGTTCTGCACGAGGTTGCCACTTCGCGGCGGGGTCTGCACGGAACTGCCACTTCGAGCCGGGCGGCCTGCACGAATCTGCCGCCTCGGGTCGGGTCCTGCACAAATTCGCCACTTCGTGGGTTTTCTTCGGCGAGGTGGCATTCTCGTGCGGTTTTTTCCGTGAGGTGGCAACTTTGTGCGAAAAACGGGCCCAATTTCGCACGTGAGTGCCACCTCGTCACGGGTTCTGCACGAGGTTGCCACTTCGCGGCGGGGTCTGCACGGAACTGCCACTTCGAGCCGGGCGGCCTGCACGAATCTGCCGCCTCGGGTCGGGTCCTGCACAAATTCGCCACTTCGTGGGTTTTCTTCGGCGAGGTGGCATTCTCGTGCGGTTTTTTCCGTGAGGTGGCAACTTTGTGCGAAAAACGGGCCCAATTTCGCACGTGAGTGCCACCTCGTCACGGGTTCTGCACGAGGTTGCCACTTCGCGGCGGGGTCTGCACGAAACTGCCACTTCGAGCCGGGCGGTCTGCACGGAACTGCCACTTCGAGCCGGGCGGCCTGCACGAATCTGCCGCCTCGGGGTGGGTCCTGCACAAGTTCGCCACTTCGTGGGTTTTCTTCGGCGAGGTGGCATTCTCGTGCAGCTTCTTCGGCGAGGTGGCAATCTCGTGCAGCTTCTTCCGTGAGGTGGCAACTTTGTGCGAAAAACGGGCCCAATTTCGCACGTGAGTGCCACCTCGTCACGGGTTCTGCACGAGGTTGCCACTTCGCGCCGGGCGGCCTGCACGGAACTGCCACTTCGAGCCGGGCGACGTGCACGAAACTGCCACCTCGCGGCGGGGTCTGCACGAAACCGCCACCTCGCCGGCGGGGCCCTAGTCGCGTCCCTGCCGCAGCAGCTGGTAGACCACGGAGTCGTCCTTCCGGCCCAGACCTTCGCGGCGCCCCCGCACGTACAGTTGTTCCGCGGCCGAAGCGAGCGGTACGGGTTGTTCGGCGGCGCGTGCTGCGTCGGTGACCAGGCCCATGTCCTTGACGAAGATGTTGAGAGCGGAGCGGACCTCGTCGAACTCTTCGGCGACCATGCGTGATCCACGATCCTGGAACATGAAGGATTGCGCCGCCCCGCCGTTGAGCACCTCGTGGCATTGGGCCACGTCCAGTCCCATGGAGTCAGCGAGCGCGAGCGCCTCACCTGCGGCCGCGATGTGCACGCCGCACAGCAGCTGGTTCACGACCTTGAATTTCTGCCCGTCGCCCGGTTCGGGGCCCACGACCGGATACTGCGAGCCCAGCACGTCGAGCAGGCACTGGACCGAGGCGACGTCCTCCGCGTCGCCGCCGACCATGATGAGGAGATCGCCCTTCCGTGCGCGGGCGACACCGCCGGACACGGGTGCGTCGACGACATGTCGCGTGTACGGCTCGAGCGCCAATGCCGCACCCTGGACCGCGGTCACCCCCACGGTGGACATGACCACCACGACGCTTTCGGGAGACAGCGACGTCGCGATCCCGCCGTCGCCGAAGAGGACGGCGTCGAGCTGCGGGCCGGTTGCCACCATGATGACGACGACGTCGGCCCCGTCCACCGCCTCCCGCGCGGTGCCGGCGGGCGTGACCTCCGGTCCGAGACCTTGGAGGGCCGCCGGATTGAGGTCGAACGCCGTGACCGTGTGGCCTGAGCCCGCCGCGATCGATGCCATGGGAGAGCCCATGGCCCCCAGCCCGATCCAAGCAATGTTCTTCGTGTTCTGGTCCATGATGTCCATTCCGTGCTGGCCGCCGAGAAACTGGCGGACGATGGTTACTTCCGAGAAGAGCCGTGCCCGGCCCAACCTGGCCCGCGTCAACCGGGCCCTACCCAACCGGACCTGGCCCAACCGGGCCTACCCAACCGGGCCCGGCCCAACCGGCCCAACCTGGCCCGCGTCAACCGGACCCGGCCCAACCGGGCCTACCCACCCCGGCCCGAGCCGGGTCCCGGGGCGCGGTTCAGCCCGCCGCGTTCTGGAGGCGTTCCACGACGTCGGCGAGCGCCTCCCGGGTTCCGACGTTGCCCGGGAAGACCACGTAGGGGCATTCGCGCACGGTGTCCGGCGCGTCCTCGGGGCGGAACATTGAAATCTGTCCGGGGAAGAACTGGCCGGTGACTTGGGCGAGTCGGATCCCGAGGCCGCGGTGGGCCACCTCGTGGGACGTGATCCCGCCCTTCGCTACCACCCAGGCCGGAAGGGCGTCGCGGCTGCGGCGCACGACCTCGACCACGGCCTCCGAGATGCTCCTGGCAATGTCGAGGGACTCGGCGGGGTCGTCGGTCCTGACGAGGGTGCGGCTGGTGTAGACGGCGACGTCGTTGGATTCGAGTCCGTCGTGAACGGCCCGTACCGTCTGGGACAGGTGCTCATCGCGCTGTTCGGGGTCGAGGAGCTTTTCGACGTCGAGCTCGATTTCGGTCAGTTGCCCACGACGCTGGACCTCGTCGAGTTGCTGCGTGGTGAGCCCCACGTGCGAACCGACGACGACGAGGCCGTGCTTTCGCCTGTCCGGACTCAGCCGAATGTCCGCGGGGTCGAGAATGCGTGGTCCGGACTGGCCGGCGAGGGGTCGGACGAAGGACGGCCCGCAGCGCGTGACGAAGCGATGGCCCCGCGCCTCGAGACGGGTGACGGCGTCGGCCACGACCTCCATGTCGGAGTATTCGGTCGCATTGACCACGACCCAGGCACGGTTGCTTGCCCCGGACAGGATCTCCTCGACGCGGCTCGTACCTCCCGTGCGGATGTCCTCGAGGGACAGGGACAGGACGTCGGAGGCCTCGATCGCGCCGCCGGATTTTTCCGCCAGGAATTCGGCGAGTTCCGAGTGGCTGTAGCCGAAGGTCGCGTCCCGTGCGAAGTCGGTGTCTTCGACGCGCCGGGGCGTGCCGTCGACCACGGCGTAGTGGACGTTGCCTTCGGTGTAGCGTCCGGCCTCGATCATTGCGGGGCAGAAGAGGAACGCGTCGACCTGGACTCCGTGGTCGGACAGCACGTCCGCGAGTGCTTGGGGCTCTGCGATGACGTGACCGCGCAGGGTCGAGTCGGAGCGCGAGACCACGTGCAGCGGCGCGTCGTCGTCGGTGTCCAAGGTGTCCAGGAAGTGTGCGAGGGTGCTTCGGTTGAGGGCGACGGCGTCGTCCTCATCGAGTGCCCGGGTATTGGTCAGGGTGAAGCATGTGGAGCCGGACTCCTGGAGGGCGTGGGCCAGGATCTCGGGATCCTGCTCGAAGGCGACGGGCACGTCGTGGACGCACTGCGAGCCGGTCGGGTCATCGTCGAGAACGAGGAGGCGCCGGGGCGAGCTGAGCATGGGTGAACTCCTTCTTCAAGTGTCAGGCGATCGCGGAGACGATCGGCCACATGAGCAGTGCGACCAGGAACCCGACGATCGAGGTGGTTGTGGTGAGCAGAGTGTAGGACTTCAGACCCGTTGCGGTGTTGACCTGGTTGTACCTGGACCACACCCAGAACAGGGAGTCGTTGACGTGGGACAGAGCCATGGAACCGATGCCGATCGTCACGGCGACCAGAGCCACTTGCAACGGTTCGAGCCCGAGGGACGAGGTCATCGGTGCGATGAGCGGGGCTGTGGTCAGGGTGGATACCGTCGCGGAGCCTTGGGCGGCACGGATCAGCGCGGCCATGAGCCACGCGAGGACCAGGATGTGCAGGCCCGTTCCGGCCAGGGCGTGGGCGACGGCGTCGGCGACGCCGGTTTCCTTCAGCACGTGGCCGAAGGTTCCGCCGGCACCCGTGATCAGGATGACCGCGGCCACCGGAGGCAACGAGGAATTGATGACGTCCTCGGCCTGGGTGAGGCCCCAGCCGCGGCGGTACCCCAGAACGACGGTCGCGACGACGACGCCGATGACCAGCGCCATCGGTGATGCACCCACGAAGGAGAAGAACTTCACGACCGGGTTGTTCTCCGGCAACGTCATCGAGGTGATGGTCTGCGACATGATCAGGACGAGCGGGATCAGGATCATGGCGATCACGACCCATGCGCGAGGCGGATTGTCGACCTTCGGGAAGGACTGCGTGGATTCCTCGTCGAAATCCTCGCCCGCCTCCTGCATCTCGGCGGCGGAGATCCCGGGAACGGGGGAGAAGATGCGCCGGGTGATGAACGGGATCGTGAATTGCGCCGCGAGCCACATGATGATCGCGGGCAGCAATCCCAGGAGCAGGACCATGCCGATGTTCGCGCCCATGACCTGTGCGCCGCCGACGATGCCGGGGTGGGGAGGGAGGACCACGTGGACGGTCAACAGGCCCATGACGGTCGGCAGGGCGTAGTTGAGCATGTTGCCCTGCAGCCGGCGGCCCACCGACAGGATGATCGGCATGAGAACGATGAGGGCCACGTCCACGAAGACGGGTATCCCGAAGATGAAGGCGGCCGCTCCGAGGGCCCAGGGCGCCCTGTGCGGGCCGAATTTGTTCAGCAGCATCTTGGCCAGGACGTCGGCGCCGCCCGAGACCTCGATGATGCGCCCCATCATGGCGCCGAGGGTCACGATCAGGGCGACGGACCCCAAAGTGGAGCCCATGCCTTCTTCCAGCATCGGAACGATTTTCTCGAGGGGCACGCCCGCCGCTAGGGCGAGACCCACGGAGACGAGAAGCAGCGCAAGGAACGGATGGGCCTTGGCCTTGATGATCAGCGCCAGAATCACGGCGACTGCGGCCAGTCCCAAAAGGACGAGGGTTACCGGGGACATGAAATCTCCATCGACTTCGTTTCCTGCCAGGAACGGTGAGACGCTCACCACTGGCTGTTATCAGATATCTGATAAGTTTAGCTACGCGTGCGATAGTGTCAATGAGCTCATATCGACTGTTTTGCAAAGGAGTCCGTCCGTGTCGAGGAACCTTGCCGACCGCGTCACCCGGTCCATTCTGGACCGCATCGCCCAGGGGGTCGTTTCCGTGGGGGACGAATTGCCGCCCGAAGGCGTCCTGGCCGATGAGCTGGATGTATCCCGGCTGACCATTCGCGAAGCGATCAAGACCTTGGCGGGTCGGGGAGTCATCCTGGTCAAGCACGGGAAACGGAATCGCATTGCCCCGGTCGAGAACTGGGACCTGCTGAACGTCGAGCTCATGGAGCTCCGCGGGCGCATGCGCGGCGAGAGCCGAAACCTCGTGGAGCAGTTGACCGAGGTGCGGGAAATCGTGGAGATCGGCGCCGCCGAACTCGCCGCCGAGAGGATCACTCCGGAGCAGCTGGAGGAGATGCGGCGGCACCTCGGGACCATGATCCAGGTGGAAGCGGAGGAGGGCGAGCCCGACGTCACCCGCGCCGTGGAAGCCGATATTGCGTTCCACCGGATCATCATCGAGGCGGCAGGCAACGAGTACCTCGCCGCGACCTACAGGCCCCTGGAAGAGGTGCTCAAGGCGGTGCGCATGGACACCTCGGCGACGGCCAAGGTGCGCAATGAGGCAATCCATTGGCACGGAGAAATACTCAACAAACTGGAGAACAAGGACACGAAGGGTTCCCGCGAGGCCATGAGATCGCACATGGGCCAGACCATGGGAGCCGTCAGGGAGGATTCGGAATGAAGATTGTGGTGACCGGAGGCGCGGGTTTCCTGGGGAGCAGAGTCATCGCCGAGCTGCTCAGGCGACAGGACGCGGGGGACCTCACCGTGGATTTCGACCACATTGTCTCGCTCGATCTCGCGGAGAACACGAACGACGACGCCCGGGTCCGTTCCGTGGTCGGCGATCTGGCCGACCCCGATCTGCTCGCGCAGACCCTGGGCGACGACACCGTGGCGGTGTACCACCTGGCCGCGGTGCTCTCCGGAGGGTCGGCGGAGAACTTCGACCTTGCCCTCCGGGTCAACCTGGACGGAACCCGCGGACTGTTGGAGGCCGCCCGCCGCGCCGAGAACCGGCCCTACTTCGTCTTCACGAGCTCCCTGGCCGTTTTCGGCGGGCAGATGCCGGAGGTCGTCACGGACACGTGGGCGGAGCAGCCCGATTCGACCTACGGCGCGTTCAAGGCCATGGGCGAGCTTCTGGTCAATGAATACTCCCGCAAGGGTTTCGTCGATGGGCGCATCTGTCGTCTGCCGACGATTTCGGTTCGGCCGGGCAAACCGAATTCTGCGGCGTCGTCCTTCGCGTCGGGGATCATCCGGGAGCCTTTGAACGGTATCGCCTCGACGTGCCCGGTGCCCCACGGGACGCGGATGTGGCTCTCCTCGCCGAATGCGGCGGTCGCGAACCTCGTGCACGCGCTCGAGGTGCCGGGGGAGGACATCGGCCCGTGGCGGGGCATGAACATTCCAGGAATCTGCGTGACGGTCGAAGACATGCTCGCTTCCCTCGAGCGTGTCGGCGGGAGCGAGGCCAGAGCCCTGGTCACCGACGAGCCCGACCAGCAGGTCATGGACATCGTCTGCTCGTGGCCGGGGGAATTCGACGTGGAACGACTCGTGAACCTGGGATTCGTGCGGGACGAGAACTTCGACGACGTCGTCCGGCAGTACGAGCGGGAGTTCGTGGCGCGGGCCTGAATTCGGTCGGTCCCGCGGGCCGGGCGGAAGTCTCCGTATCGATCGAACATTCGTGCGAATCGGAGTAGCCTGGGACCTATGAGTCTGGCACAGGAGATCAACCGCGTCGTCGCACCATTCGAGGTCATTTCCGACTACAAACCCGCCGGTGACCAGCCACGGGCCATCGCCGAGCTGACCGAGCGGGTCGAGAACGGCGAGAAGGACATGGTTCTTCTGGGCGCCACCGGTACCGGCAAGTCGGCGACGGCGGCCTGGCTGGTCGAGTCCGTGCAGCGGCCGACCCTGGTCATGGTCCAGAACAAGACCCTGGCGGCGCAGTTGGCCAATGAGTTGCGCGAGTTGTTGCCCAATAACGCGGTCGAATACTTCGTCTCCTACTACGACTACTACCAGCCCGAGGCGTACGTCCCGCAGACGGACACCTTCATCGAGAAGGACTCCTCGGTCAACGAGGAAGTCGAGCGGCTCCGGCACTCGGCGACGAACGCGTTGCTCACGCGCCGCGACGTCGTCGTCGTCTCCACCGTGTCGTGCATCTACGGTCTGGGTACGCCCGAGGAATACGTCAACCAGATGGTGACCCTCCGGCAGGGCGACGAAATCGACCGGGACGACCTGCTCCGGCAGTTCGTCAACATGCAGTACGCGCGCAATGACACGGATTTCCACCGCGGAACCTTCCGGGTTCGCGGAGACACGGTCGAGATCATTCCGATGTACGAGGAGAACGCGATTCGCATCGAGTTCTTCGGCGACGAGATCGAATCGATCCACACCCTGCACCCGCTCACAGGCGAGGTGATTCGCGAAGAGAACGAGATGTACGTGTTCCCGGCCTCGCACTATGTGGCCGGCGCCGAGCGGATGGCGCGCGCCGTCGAGGACATCAACCAGGAGCTCGGCGAACGGCTCAAGGAACTCGAGGACCAGAACAAGCTGGTCGAGGCCCAGCGCCTTCGCATGAGGACCACATACGACCTCGAGATGATGGAGCAGATGGGTTTCTGCAACGGCATCGAGAACTACTCGCGGCACATCGACGGCCGCGAGGCCGGATCGGCGCCGCACTGCCTCCTGGACTACTTCCCGGACGACTTCATGCTGATCGTGGACGAGTCGCACGTGACCGTGCCCCAGATCGGTGGCATGTACGAGGGCGACATGTCGCGCAAGCGGACTCTCGTCGAGCACGGATTCCGTCTGCCGTCCGCCATGGACAACCGGCCGCTGAAGTGGGACGAATTCCTGGAAAGGATCGGCCAGACGATCTACATGTCCGCGACGCCGGGCAAGTACGAGATGTCCCAGGCCGATGGGTACGTCGAGCAGATTATTCGTCCGACCGGCCTGGTGGACCCGGAGGTCGTGGTCAAGCCGACCAAGGGACAGATCGACGACCTCCTGGACGAGATCAAGCAGCGTTCCGAACGGGACGAGCGCGTCCTGGTGACCACGTTGACCAAGCGCATGGCCGAGGACCTGACGGACTACCTGGTCGAGCACGGCGTCAAGGTCCAATACCTCCACTCGGACGTCGATACGCTCAAGCGTGTCGAGCTCCTCCGATCCTTGCGCCTGGGCGAGGTGGACGTGCTCGTGGGCATCAACCTTCTGCGCGAGGGCCTGGACCTTCCGGAAGTCTCGCTCGTCGCCATTCTGGATGCGGACAAGGAAGGATTCCTGCGTTCGACGACGTCGCTCATCCAGACGATCGGTCGTGCCGCCCGCAACGTCTCCGGCCAGGTCCATATGTATGCCGACAAGGTGACGGACTCGATGGAGACGGCGATCGAGGAAACCAACCGCCGCCGTGAGATCCAGATGGCGTTCAACAAGGAGCACGGCATCGACCCGACGCCGTTGCGCAAGAAGATTGCCGACATCACCGACCAGATCGCGCGCGAGGAAGAGGACACCAAGGAGCTGCTCGCGAAGCGGTCCGCCGCCAACCACCACACCGCACCGGTCAAGGGCAAGGGCAAGAAGGCCAAGAACGCGGAGGCCGAGCAGGACAACGCCACGTTGGCCGCGGCGGAAAAGATTCGCCAGGACGGCCTCGCGGCCGCTCCCGCCGAGGATCTTGTGCAACTGATCGAGCAGATGAACGAGCAGATGCGCCATGCGGCGTCGGAGCTCCAGTTCGAACTGGCCGCCCGGCTCCGGGACGAGGTCTCGGACCTCAAGAAGGAACTGCGGCAGATGCAGCAGGCGGGCCACGCTTGATACTTTGCAATGCATAAATATCTCATATAGGAAAGACTGCTGATGAACAATCCTGAGAAGTATAATTATCGCATTGCAAAATACTATAGGCAGTCTACGGGTGAGCTGATTATATACCTGATAATAACCTTATTTGGTGCGGTAGCTCTTCTGTTTAACACGCCTGGAGAAGTGGCAATCTCGGAAAAGTTGGAATTCTGGAACAAAGTAATTGCGGGTCACGAAAGTGTCTTGCTAACTGCTTTGATTGCTTTGGGAATTCAAATAACCTTCGCATTGCTTGACTCCGCCAAAGAAACGGGCGTGGTACTAAGGAAGTTGAGGAAAAAAACCAAAAAGAGAACTCAGGAGTCGGCCGTGCAGCGGCAATTTACAACCATGATACTGATTGGAATTGCTCTGATACTTCTGGTTTTGGCAGAAATGACATCAATATGTTTATTCTTCTTGAGGGGCAACTATCCTTACGGAATAATCACAATAGTATTTATAATGTTCCTTGCTGTGCAAGTGCAAAGGGCAAGCCATCAACTACGTACTGTTCAATTTCTTGTCGTAGTCGATTCCGCGCGGTCCATTTGCAAGCGAGCTGCTGAAGTATTTAGCAAATACGACATTGATAGTAGTGCCGCACCGGGAAATTCTGGTGAAATTGCTCCAAATTCTCTTGATTCAAGAATAGTCATAAGAGAGCAAACAGTAGCTCTGGTAGGTTGCATGGCTGTGATGGGGCAGGTTGTTATACTGCTCTTTGCTAACCACGTGGAGGCCATCCTTGCCGCCGGCACGCTGTTCTTGATGGCGTTAACGTGGGTAATTTCAAATTCATTGCTTCCTACGAACCTGGCCGAGGGTCTGTCGGGTGTCCGCCGAAGAAGAATGGTAGCATATAAAATTTTTGTTCTGACCGTTCTCGGGCTTATGGTTTTTGCGATTCAGATGGTTTTTATTCCTTATACCAACGTTTTTGGATATTTGGCAATTATTATATTTATGATATTCATCGGGTCGCTGATCGTGCGACTGCTGGGGATGTATTCAATCGGGTTTTTATCCTATCTTCCCGCTGTGGTCGGAGTCGATGGTGCGTCTGATTCGCACGTATGGAAATTAGGTTGCCGTGCTAGGGTAATGTCTAGAATTCTGGTTGTTATATGGATGTTGATGGCTTGGTATATTGCTAACGTGACAGATTTAGTCTATTTGCAGATTTGTTTCGCACTGTGTGTCGGCTGCACCGTAGGCACTATCCTATTCTCGGCGAATTCCAAAATTTTGGCAAAATTGCTAGATTACCCACTTATTGCCAGAACTTTAGACCTGCTTTATATCCCTAATTATCCTCGTTGGTTCGGTAAGGCGCACTGTTCAATTCGTGTAAAAAAGAAATCTAAATACAAAAATCTAACTGTTGACATTGAGAAAGCGATTTTGCTCGGACTGGATCAAGGTCCAGGGAGTTGGACGGTGGGGGAGGACGTTGCGCAGGAACTTATCAGGGCATAGTCGTAGCGTGACATTTCTGGCGCAGATTGAGGTTCGCGTTGAGAGTGTGCGGTCTGTGAATATGCGTGTTGTGGACCTCTACGGCAAAGCCTGAGGGCAAGGCTGAACTAGTAATATATTCGCCGACCTTACTTGTGGTATCACGACGCCGCGAGCGGTTCCTCCCTCACGTAGCGACCAGGAGGTCCACGTTCCTGTCCTCCGGGCCGCCCTCCGCGTGGAGGCCTCCGACCGATCCCGTGTCATTCGCCGCGAGGCCACGGTGAAGCGCGGCGAGGTTGTCGACGCCCATCAGGGACGTGGGTTCCACGGGGACCTGTGAGTCGACCATCGTCGTGCGGATCCTTACCTCCGAAGCGTTCCGGAAGATCTGGATCCCGCGGAACTGAACCGGCCATTCGGCGATGGAGGCCGTCGATACCTCCCAGAACCCGCTCTCCGGGGGGTTTCCCGGGCGCGGCGTGACCTTGTTGACGTGGGTGTGGCCGGAGAGCCACAGAATCACGTTCGGGAAGGAATGAAGGAGGCCCTCGACGTCGTCCGCAAGGTGCAGCGTGCCGCGCCCGTCCCCGGCGCCGTGGTCATTGTTCAGGGTGGACAGGCCGTGGTGGGAGGCCAGGACCACGAGGCGTTCCTCCGCCTGAGCTTCGTCCAAACGGTCCCGCAACCACCGGAACTGGGCGTCGTCGAGGCATCCGTCCACGTGACCGGCGGAATTGGTGGTGTCGAGGACGACAAGGCGCACGGAATCGTTCGGGTCGTAGGTGTAATAGGAGACGTCGTCACGGAGGTTCTGCTCAGTGAATCCGTGGCCCCGGGGCGCGCCGGGGGAGTCGAGGTGCGCTTGCACGTACTCGGTCTTGCCCCAGACCGCCCGACCGTCCGAAGGGTCGATGTCCCGCGCCGGCCCGCGGGAGGCCCACGTCGGGTCGTCGACGTAGGCGGGCGTCTTGCGGCCCTCCGGAACCGACGAGGCATCCAGATCCACAGGTTTCCGCGAGGACACCAGAAAATCGTTGTACTCCTGAGGCAGACGAGCGCGGCCCTGCACCAGGCAGTCGTGGTTTCCGAAGCACGTCAACCAGGGAAGGCTCAGGCCATCGGTCCGAAAAGGCTTCGCGGCCTCCGCCAGGGCACCCGGGGCATCCGGGTAACCGAGATTGGTCTTGTAGTGGTCGTGTGAGGAGGTTTCGGGGCTGTAGTAGCGCGGATCGTCCATGCCGACCGGCGCGTCCCGGAACTCGCGACTGCCGGCAGCAGGTTCGACGTCGCCCCCGGTCAGCGACCGCAGATAGGCCTGGATCTCGTTGCGCTGGGACGAATCTGCATTGTCGCCCGTCGTGAGGGCGAGGTTCCAAACGCCGG
Source organism: Rothia koreensis (assembly GCF_004136575.1). Taxonomy (GTDB): domain Bacteria; phylum Actinomycetota; class Actinomycetes; order Actinomycetales; family Micrococcaceae; genus Rothia; species Rothia koreensis. Next base: position 59,978 of record NZ_NOIQ01000013.1, on the reverse strand, counting down.
GTTGGGCCTCGACCAGTTCGTTCATGGCCCGGACCATGCCCTCGATCGCGTGGTACTGGAGGAATTCCTGCGGCCGGTAGGACGGGGTCATCCCCGCCCATTCGGGGGAGCCGTCGAGTTCCTGGAGGAACTCCAGGCGGGCGGGAGAGGCCAGATCCGCGAGCTGGAAGTCCGTGAAGTGCACCAGGCCGAGCACTTGCTGCTCGTCCCGGGCGCGATCCTCCGCGTTCGATCCCTCGGACGGCGCGGCATCGACCAGATCCGTCCGTACGAGGTGCTCTTCGCCGGCTCCTTTGCGGAGGCGGCGGAAGGGGGAGGACTCGTCAGGAACGACGCGACGGGACGCGGTGGTCACGAGATTCGACGACTCGGGGGTGCGATCAGATTCGGTCATGGGGATGCTCCTTAGGCGTTGATCTCTTCGAGGCCGCGGTTCTTGGTCTCCGGTGCCATGAACACACAGATCAGCAGGCCCGCGAGGCCCACGGCGGCGAAGACCCAGAGGGCGGTGTTGTTGCCCCATGCGGCAACCATATTCGGGAACGCGACCACGCCCAGGATCGACCCGATGCGGCTGACCGACGTCGCCAGTCCCGAACCGGTCGCGCGCAACTCGGTCGGGAACAGCTCCGTGGGATACACGAAATTCAGGATTCCTCCGCCCGAGTTGGCGAAGAGCACCGCAACGCTGAACAGAATGATGAGGAACACCAGGTGCGGATTGACCGTCAGGGCCAGGATCGCCAGAGCGATCGTCAGCCCGCTGAAGGACGTGATGATGAGCGGACGACGGCCCCACGAATCCACCAGGTTCATACCGATCACGGAACCGATCAGGCCCAGGAGAGCCACGATGCCGGAGCCGACGATGACCGCCACGTGACTTCCCTGGGTGAAGGGCGCCAGGATCGTCGGGGTGTACATCGAGATGCCGTAGTAGGCCGTTGCGTAGCAGAACCAGAAACCGCAGACGAAGAGTGTTCGGTTTCGTTGCCGCCCCGTGAACAGGCTCAGCAACCGGGCAGAGCGCGCTGGCGCATTCGCCGGGTGGGCCGCTTCATGCTCGACCTCGTCCTGGCTCGGGCGCATCCCGGTGATCTTCTCGACGACGTCGCGGGCTTCCTCCACGCGTCCGTGGGCAACGAGCCAGCGCGGCGATTCGGGCAACGTGACGCGGAAGACGAAGACGACCAACGCGAAGACGGCACCGACCAGGAGCATCGCCCTCCACGCGAATTCGCCCAGGGGGAGGGTCGCCAGACCGATGATGTAGGCAACGACCGCGCCGACGAACCACATGGCACCGAGCGACGTCGAGAGTCTGCCGCGGCCCGCCTTGGGCGCGAACTCGGACACCAGCGTCGCGGAAATCGGATAGTCGGCGCCGATGCCGATGCCAAGGAGGAAACGGAAAGCGATCAGCCACCAGAGTCCCGGAGCGAAGGCGGTCAGAACCGCGAAGAGCACGAAGGCCAGAAGGTCGATGATGTACATCGCCTTGCGGCCGAATTTGTCGGTCAGGTTGCCGAGCGTCACAGCCCCGACGAAAGAACCGATGATCGCGCTGCTGGTCAGCAGGGACTGCTCGCCGGCACCCAGACCCCATTCGCCGACGATCATGGGCATGGCCACGGCAATGATCGTCAGGTCGAAGCCGTCCAGGAACACTCCGCCCGCGGAGAGAAGGGTGACCTTGCGCTGAAATTTCCGTGTTCGCGGGCTGTCGAAGCCTTCGAAGTCCATGGGCTCGTCCTCGTGCGTTCGTGGTTGGTGGTGCGCTGGCCGGCGCCTGACTGTGCGATGGTAGGGCTCTTCCGGGACCTGGGTACGACCTCGGGCCAAAGTATCGGTACACCTCGGTGAACTGTCGATGAAGAAGGGAGCGCCTCCTCGATCGAACAGGTGTGACCGGCCCCCATAGGTGAACTATATTTGGGACGTGGATCACATCATAGGCGATTCTCACACCATCGATGAGAGGGGACCCCATGCTCACCGGGCATCCGTCGACCATGGCTGACGACTACCAGCTCAACGTCACCACGATGCTGCGTCACGCGGCAAGATCCTTCCCGGAGACTGAGATCGTGTACCGGGACGACCGTGGGGCGTGGCAACGATCGAACTACGCCGTCGAGTACGGCCGGGTCGCGCAGATGGCACACGCTCTCTCCGGGCTCGGGGTGGCGCCGGGCGACGTCGTCGGCGTGCTCGACTGGAACTCCCGACGTCACCTGGAGCTCTACTTCGCCCTCCCGGGGCTTGCGGCCACGCACCTCCAACTGAACATCAAACTCTCGCGCGAGGACTTGGCCTATGTGGTCGAACACTCGGGTGCGCAATGGGTTGTGGTCGACGAATCGCTGCTTCCGCTGGCCGAGGGCATCCAGGACGCGGAGAACATCAAGGGCTGGATCATCGCTTCCGACACCCCCGGAGGCCGGACCGAGACGTCGCTGCCCAACCCCGTGTACCTCGAGGACCTCATGATCGACGAGTCAGACAGCTACGACTGGGAGGAGATCGAGGAATCGTCCGCGGCCTACGCGGGATACACGACCGGGACCACGGGCCGCCCCAAGGGGATCTTCTATTCCCACCGATCCGTGTGCGTTCATTCATGGGCGCTGCACACGGCCCTGTCCTTCACCCACCGGGACTGCCTGATGCCGGTGACACCCATGTTCCACGCCATGACCTGGGGATTCCTCCACGCGGCGGTCCTGGCGGGATCGAAAGTCGTGATGCCGGGGCAGTACGCGGCCTCCGACGTCGGCCCGCTCGCGGAAGCACTCGTGGATGAAGGCGTCACCGTTTCGAACGGATCTCCGGCGATCTGGACTCCGATTCTCGAATACTTCCGGGCGCGCGCCGAACCCGTGGATCTGTCCGGACTGCGCGTCGTCGTGGCCGGGTCGGAACCCGCGCTCGCGCTCATGAAGGGGTTCAAGGAGGCCGCGGGCGCGGACATCGTCCACGGGTACGGCGCCTCGGAGACGTCGCCGATCGTCGCGATCAACTGGTTGCGCAAGCGATCTCTGGATGACATGGCCGAGGCCGACTGGTGGGACCTGAAGCGGTCCCAGGGGCTGCCGAGCGCGGGCACGGACATCAAGATCATGTCCCTGGACGGGATCGAGCAACCCCACGACGGCGTGTCCGCGGGCGAGGTCTACTACAAGGGCCCCTACATCACGCAGGAGTACTTCGACCGCCCCGAGGCGGCCGACGCGTTCGAGGACGGCTGGTGGCGATCCGGCGACGTCGGAGTCATCGACCCCAACGGTTACCTCAAGCTGACGGACAGGTTGAAGGACGTGATCAAGTCGGGAGGCGAATGGATCTCCTCGATCGACATGGAGAACGCGATCCTGGACAACCCGGCCGTGGCCGAGGCGGCCGTGATCGGCGTGCCCGACGAGAAGTGGGACGAACGACCGGTCGCCTACGTGGTTGCGCGCGAAGGAAACACGGTGGACGCCGACACCGTGCGCACCACGCTCTCGACACGATTCGCCAAATGGCAGCTGCCCGACAGGGTCGTGGTGGTCGACGAGCTTCCTCGGACCTCGGTCGGCAAACTCAACAAGAAGAAGCTCCGGTCGGATGACGCCGTGTGAGGGGGCGTGTGCGGGGGTGTCGCGTGCTGGGGGCGCGGCCGTTTCCGGGCCCGGAGGCGGCGAGACCCGTCGTCGTGCGGTGAGCAATGCTCGTTGGGTGGGGGATACCTGATGCGGGGGCGGAAAACCTCGTTATGTGGCGGTTGTGACCCCACCTAACAGGGGTGATCGCCTCCCAATCGGGTAACCGCCACCTAACGCGGGGTGTTGGCGGTGTCGGGAGGGCCTCCGGCGGGTGGTAGCCGCCTCTCAATCGGGTAACTGCCACCTAACGCGGGGTGTTGGCGGCGAGCAGTGCCTGTGGGGTGGGGGATACCTGATTCGGTGGCGGAAAACCTCGTTATGTGGCGGTTGTGACCCCACCTAACAGGGGTGATCGCCTCCCAATTGGGTAACCGCCGCCTAACGCGGGGTGTTGGCGGTGTCGGGAGGGCCTCCGGCGGGTGGTAGCCGCCTCTCTATCGGGTAACTGCCACCTAACGCAGGGTGTTGGCGGTGAGCAATGCTCGTTGGGTGGGGGATACCTGATGCGGTGGCGGAAAACCTCGTTATGTGGCGGTTGCGACCCCACCTAACAGGGGCAATCGCCCCCCAATCGGGTAACCGCCACGTAACGCGGGGTGTTGGCGGCGTCGGAGGTGGCGACAGCGGTGGGCAACCGCCTCTCTATCGGGTAACCGCCACCCAACGTGGGATCCGTGGCCTGTGGGTCAGGCCTCCGGCGGGTGGTAGCCGCCTCTCAATCGGGCAACCGCCACCCGCCACCCGACTGCACCCGCTAACTGGGCCACCTCCGCCCAATGCAGAGGAGGCGAGACGCAGGAGAGCCGAGCCTCGCCGTCGGCCCCTTCCACGCGGACTACTTGGAGAGCTGGGGGCGGTCGGAGTCGTGCGAGCCCTCGATGGCCTCGAGCTGACCGGCTTCCTCTTTCTCGGCGCGGGTCGGCTTGGCCGCCGCGTAGATTCCGGCAATCACGAAGAACACGGCCCAGACGAGGAAGAACCCGATGGTCCAGTCGGCGAAGTGGCCGACGGTCCCGTCGCTGGGGATGGCCCAGACGAAGAATGCCGCTCCCGCGACGAAAATTGCTCCGATGATGTAACGGCGGGCGCGCAACCAGGGGGTGGGCATGATGTCGGACCTTCTCTCAAATTCTGTGGATGACCTCGCCATATAGCTTATCTAATTGATTCCTGTCGTGCGTGGACTGGGCGAGCTTCGGGTCCGGAATCGGCTCAGGGATGCCTGTACAATTGCTCACTGAGCAAGGGAGTACCCCTCCGATCCGTGAACGTCATCACGTCAGGCACCGAAGCCTGGCCGGGCACGGAACCGCCGCACCAGCCGAATGATTGCGACCGTGGGAGAGACTTGTGCCGTTTCCCGCGCCCTGAGGAGGCACCGTGGAAGTTTCGTCCCTGCAATGGATCGTGACCATCGTCGTCATTCTTGCGCTGCTCGCCTACGACTTCGTATTTCACGTCCGCAAGCCCCACGAGCCGACCATCAAGGAAGCCGCGCTGTGGACCTCGTTCTACGTGACGATTGCGCTGCTCTTCGGGCTCTTCGTCTTCTTCTGGGACGGGGCTGACTTCGCCGTTCAGTACTATGCGGGCTTCGTGACGGAACAAGCACTGTCCGTGGACAACCTGTTCGTCTTCCTGATCATCATGGCTTCCTTCAAGGTGCCGCGGGCAGATCAGCAGAAGGTGCTGCTGTTCGGCATCGTCGTCGCCCTGATCGCACGCACGCTGTTCATCTTCATCGGAGCCGCCGCGATCAACCGATGGGCGGCACTGTTCTACGTCTTCGGCCTGTTCTTGATCTACACCGCCGGCAACCTGGTCAAGGACGAGGTCAAGGACAGTGGGGACAACGACGACGAAGCCAACAACGTCATGGTCAGACTCGCCAAGCGGTTCCTCAAGACCACGGACGAGTACGACGGCGACAAGCTGTTCACGATGGAGAACGGCAAGAAGGTCATGACGCCGATGCTGCTGGTCATGGTCGCCATCGGCCTGACCGACATCATGTTCGCCCTCGACTCGATCCCGGCGATCTTCGGACTGACGCAGGAAACCTACATCGTGTTCACGGCCACGGCATTCTCGCTGATGGGACTGCGTCAGCTGTACTTCCTGATCGATGGTCTGCTGGACCGGCTCATTTACCTGTCGTGGGGGCTGGCCGTGATTCTCGGCTTCATCGGCATCAAGCTGATGCTCCATGCGTTGCACGAGAACAACCTCCCGTTCATCAACCACGGCGAACCCGTCCACGTCCTGGAGGTCTCCACGGGCGTTTCGCTGGCCGTCATCGTCGGCGTCCTCGCGATCACGGTGCTCGCCTCGCTGTACAGCCCCAAGGGCAGGGCGTTGCGACGAGGGAGCCAGGAGAAGAAGGAAACCCAGACGGGAGAGTGACTCCCGACCCCAAGGGGATGCGGGGAGGACGCCGGGAGGTATGGACGGAGCCCCGTATCTCCCGTAACCTTGGGACTCGAAGCAAGGGAGTATCCCTCGAATACCGTGCACGTCAATACGTCGGGTGCAGACGCCCGGCCGGGCACGGTCCACGACCAGGAATGGCGCCGTCGGCCCTTTCCCGTGGGGGAGAGACTTGTGCCATTCGTGACATGCACAAGGAGTTCCTGTGGAGATTCCCCTCATCCAATGGGTCGTGACCCTCGCCCTCATCCTGGGCCTGCTCGCCTACGACTTCTTCTTTCACGTGCGCAAAGCGCACGAGCCCACGATCAAGGAAGCCGCGGTGTGGTCGGCGGTCTACGTCGGCCTGGCGCTGCTTTTTGGCCTGGTGATCCTCGTCTTCGACGGTGGCCAGTTCGCCGCCGAATACTACGGCGGGTACATCACCGAGAAAGCCCTCTCGGTCGACAACCTCTTCGTATTCCTGATCATCATGGCTTCCTTCCAGGTCCCGAGGGCCGACCAGCAGAAGGTGCTCCTGTTCGGGATCATCTTCGCCCTGATCGCACGCACCGTGTTCATCTTCGTCGGTGCGGCCGCGATCAACGCCTGGGCTTGGGTCTTCTACCTCTTCGGCCTCGTGCTGCTGCTGACCGCCGGGAACCTGATCAAGGGCGAGGTCGGGGGCGGCGAGAAGGACGAGGCGAACAACGTCGTCGTCCGAATCGCGAAGCGCTTCATGCACACGAGCGAGAATTACGACGGCGACCGGCTGTTCACGACGGAGAACGGCAAGAAGGTCATGACGCCGATGCTGCTGGTCATGGTCGCCATCGGCGGAACGGATATCCTGTTCGCCCTCGATTCGATCCCGGCGATCTTCGGTCTGACGCAGGAAACCTACATCGTGTTCACGGCCACGGCGTTCTCACTGATGGGACTGCGTCAGCTGTACTTCCTGATCGATGGTCTGCTGGACCGGCTCATTTACCTCTCGTGGGGCCTCTCGGTGATCCTGGCCTTCATCGGGGTCAAACTGATTCTTCACGCCCTGCACGAGAACAATCTCCCGTTCATCAATGACGGCCAGCCCGTCCACGTGATCGAAGTCGGGATCGGAATGTCGCTCGGCGTGATTATCGGGATCCTGGTCGTCACGGTCCTCGCGTCGCTGCTCAGCCCCAAGGGGCGCGCGTTGCGGGTCATTGGCGGAACCGAGAAAGCTGCCAACGAGTACCTCGATCTGCCTGAGGATGCCCCCGAGGAGAAAAGAACCGAGCTGCACGACCGACTCACCGACTACCAGCAGAAGCTGGCGGCCCTTCCGGAATCCCGGAAGGACCAGCTCATCGAATCCGAGTCACGCTTCCGCGACGTCCTCAACCGGGCCCACGGCAAGCACCAGGAACACCTGGGGTCCTGAGCGTGGTGCGCCCGGCCGCGGCGCCGGGCTGCGGCGCGGGGCGGTGGCGCTGCCCGGCTGCTGCGCTGCGCGGCCCGGGTCGCGCCGGGTCGCGCCGGGCCGTGAGGTGGCAGATTTGTGCGCTTTTCGCGAGGAAAACCGCACAATATTGCCACCTCGCGCCGGGGTGAGGGGCGTTGTTGGGTCGGCGGGTGCTGTTGGGTGGTGGTTACCCGATTGAGGGGCGTTGTCCTTCATCAGGTGGGGCTTTAGCCCCCTCCTAGCGAAGGTAAACGGCTCGTAATCGGGTAACTGCCACCCAACGTCGTCCGGATCTTCCCCTCCGGTGGCCGAGAAGCAGCACCGAAACGGGTAACCACCACCCAACGTCGTCTGGACCTTGCCCTCCCGGGGCCGGGAACCAGTGCCGAATCGGCCAACCGCCACCTTATGAGGCGGCAGGTCGAATGGAACGCCTGCCCTGGGCACCCCCGGCACCTGGCTGGCAGAGGATGACCTGCTGGCCCTCGATGCGCACGACGAGCGGGTGGCCGCCTACCCGGTTCATGATTCGTGTTGCTCCGTGCCTGCAGCCCAAAGGCCCAGGAGACAGCCCCGGGCCCAATGAGCTACGCCAAAAAGTTGATCACAATTCCTTGTAGAAGCAGACACTGATGCCATCGTCCGGATCGTAGGGTTCGTAGACGTCGGTGCGAATCCATCCCTCTCGCTGATACAAGCTGATCGCCTCTGGTTGACGGTTCCCCGTCTGCAGGTAGATCTTTGTGGCTCCTCGATCACGTGCGGCCTGCTCGACCCGGGCGAGCGTCTGCCGAGCCAGACCGAGTCCCCGGTGCGAAGGGTCCACGAAGAGACGCTTGACCTCCCATCGATCAGGCAAACGGTGAAGTGTCCCGGTCGCTGCGGGCACATCATCGACCAGGGCGAGCACCACTTCGGCGACGTCCTTTCTCTGAGGAACCATCGCTGGTGGGCTTCCGGCCTCACGCAGGGCAGCATAGCGAGGGTCGATTTCTTCCCTCATCGACCGTTGCAGGTCGCTGACGCGTTCATCATCCCAATCCGTGTGGACCCACGTGATCCGTTCGGCGTCGCGCTCTTTGCTCGGGGCCTTCGGCGTGGGGGCTTCCGCTTCGTGTCGCCTCGCCGGGATCGAGGAGATGAGGCGGCGCGTGTAGTCGTCTCCGGGGGACGTGAAAACATTCGTCACGCGGCCTGACTCTACTACTTGGCCACGACGCAGCACCGTCATGGTGTCCGCAAACTGACGCACCACACCAAGATCATGGGAGATGAAAAGGTACGTCAGGCCCAAATCCCGCTGCAATTTCGCCAAGACTTCCAGGATGCTTGCCTGCACGGTGACATCCAGCGCGCTCGTTGGCTCGTCAAGCACCAAAACCTCTGGACGCAGGACCAGCGCACGCGCGATCGCGACACGCTGTCGTTGCCCACCGGAGAGCTCCGAAGCGCGCCGCGAGGCCAGCTCCGCAGAAAGATGGACGGCTTCAAGGGCCCATCGGACCTGTTGCCGGCGTGTGGAAGGGTCACCTGCCCGGTACAAATCCAGTGGTTCGCGCACGATACGTCCGACCGTGAAGCGAGGGTTCAAGGAAGTGTAGGGGTTCTGGTAGACGATTTGCAGGTTCCGGCGCAGTGCGCGCAGTTCGCGGGAATCATTGACCTGGACTGGTCGGTCGTCAATCAGAATGCTCCCGGCATCGGGGACCTCCAGACCCAGGAGAATCCGCGCGGCCGTCGATTTGCCGGATCCCGATTCACCGACCAGCGCGTGGGTGCGGCCTCGTTGGACGCTGAAAGAGACATCCTCAAGCGCGCGCACGGAGCGGTTTTGGGTATGGAACGAGCGCGAAACGCCGCGTAGTTCCACACGCACCGGTGGTTCAACCGGTGCAGCCCCACGGTGGGGGAGGGCGCCTTGAGCCTTCCCCGATTCGTCGTCGGCACCGTCCAAAAGTTTCTTGTCGCGAGCCTCTCGGATCTCGTCGAATCGATGGGGATGCAACCCCGGCGCGTCGGCCTGCAGCTTCCTGGTATAGGTGGTGGCCGGTGTGGCGAAAACCCGTGCCGTTGGCCCACTCTCCTGGATACGCCCGTCACGGAGGACCACGACGTCGTCGGCTTGTTCGGCCGCCACCGCCAGATCGTGGGTGATCAGCAGAATCCCGAGACCCAGCTCTTGTCGCAATGATGCGAGCAGGTCAAGAATCTGTTGCTGGACCGTCGCATCCAAGGCGCTGGTGGGTTCATCAGCGACGATCAGATCAGGACCGGGGATGATCGCCAAGGCTATGAGTACACGCTGCAGCTGCCCGCCGGAGAGCTGGTGGGGGAACGATTCGAAGACTCGCTCCGGATCCGGCAGCCCGACGCGTTCCAGCGCTTCCAGGACCAACCGGCGCCGAAGAGCACCAGTCCGCGCGGTCGTGACCAGAGCGGCCGCCTCGAGAGCTTGCGATCCGATGGTTCTGACCGGGTTCAAGGAATTGCTTGGGTCCTGAGGAACGAAACCAAGGACTCTGCCGCGCAAGCGCAAGAACGCCTGGTCGCTCAGCGCGGTGGTGTCCTCGCCTCCGATATCGATTTGCCCGGTCGCACTGGCTTTCCGCCCGGCAAGCAGTCGCAACACGGCGCGGGCAATCGTTGATTTTCCGGAGCCTGACTCGCCGATGAGGGCTAGGGTGCCTCCGGTGGGTACGGAGAATGAGACATCACGCACCACGGTCTTGTCACCGTATGCAACTGTCAGATTGCGGACATCGAGCAAGGGTTTTTCCTGGTCCGTGGCCTCAGCATCATGGAACGGTGGTGCTGAAGGGGCAGGGGCGGGGGCAATGGCAACAGGTGCGCGACTCATTGGTTCCTTCCTTGGTCAAGCCAGCGGCTGATACGACTGACGGCGAGCACGACGATCGCGATCACCAAACCTGGTGCTATCACCAGCCAGGGCGCGTGCAGGAGGTGTTCTCGGCCGTCGGCGACCAGGAGGCCCCAATCAGAGGCCGGTGGTGGGTCCCCATAGCCGAGGAAAGCCAAGCCTGCGATGGTCAGGATGGCCAGGCCGAATTGCAGCACCGCCAGGGAAAGCACAGGCCGCACGGCGTTGGGCAGGATATGCCGGAACAGGATGTAGATGCCGGAGCCTCCGTTGACGCGGGCGGCCTCGATGAACACGCTGGTCCGTACTTGCAACACTGAGGAGCGCATGAGGCGCGCGAAGACCGCGACGGCGGAGAGGCCGGTAGCGATCGCGGCATTGCGCGTGTCATATCCCAGAGCCGTGACGACGATGACCGCCAGGAGGAAGCTGGGGATCGCCAGCAGAACGTCCACGACACGGCCCAGAACCGCGTCGATCCATCCCCCGAGATATCCACCGACCAAGCCCATCAGCCCGCCGACGACGACGCCGATCGTTACCGCGATCAAGGCGCTGGTCATCGAAGACGCTGAACCGTGGATGATTCGCGCGAGCAAATCCCGTCCGAGGTGGTCTGTGCCCAGCCAGTAGTTCAGGCCAGGAGAAGTGAACTTGCGGTTCGGCACTCCGGCAGCGGGATTGCGAGAGGTGAACAGGTCTGGGAAGAGTGACCACGCCAGTACGATGGCGAGAACCGTGAAGGCGATGCCCACGCTGAGCGGGATACGACCGCGGAGTCTGAGGCCCGAACCGGTCGATATGTCTTGTCCGGCATGGTTGGGTCCGTCGGACTGCTGGTGTCCGCCTGCCGATTCGTCGGTGGTGAGGATTGCCGCGGTCATGCCGCTTTCTCCTTGCTCCGCAAACGCGGGTCGAGCAGCGGGTAGATCAGGTCGATGGCCAGGTTGACGAGCACGAACACGACGGCCGAGAACACTACGGTCGCCTGCAGTACCGGTATGTCCTGGGCGCTGACAGCCTTCTGAACCACGGTGCCGATGCCGTTGCGCCCAAAGATGGTCTCGGTGATCAGAGAGCCTCCCAGCAGCTCACCGACGGCGAGCCCACAGACGGTGACGGTTGGTAGTAGTGAGGGGCGTATCAAGTGCCGCAGAATCACAGCACCTGGCCTGAGGCCGCGGGAAACCGCGACCTCCGTATAGTCCTGGGCTGCTGTTTCGTCCAGGGCGGTGATGAATACCTGGGCGATCTGCGCCGAGACCGGTATGGCCAGGGTGAGCGCCGCGAAAAGGGTGGATCCGAGGCCGTTTGGATCGATCACATTGAACAGTCGCAGTTGTACCGCGAAGACTTGGATGAGAATCAGGCCGATGAGAAAGTTCGGGGTGGAGAGAAAAACTGTAGGCAAGAACCGTACGGAAGTGTTCGCGGCTCCGGTGGGAAGACGTTGGGAGAGATACCCCAGGGCTAGGGAGATCAGGAGCGCCAGGACCAAGGCAGTCCCGGCAAGGACCAGCGTCGACGGAAGCGCGGTGCCGATCAGATCCCCCACCGGCAGACTCATCGACAACGAGATTCCCAGATCACCGCGTAAGAAATTCCCCAGCGCCAGGGCCAGCTGAACCAATATCGGCTGGTCGAGCCCGTAGAAGGAACGAATCTGGGCTTTTTCTTCGTCGTTGTACCCGTTTTGCGGGTTGTCCAGCTGTGAGGAAACTGGGTCTCCGGGGATCGCCGCGAGAACGAGGAACACCAGTACGTAGGCCAGGAGCACTACCAGCACGGACTCAGCGACCCGGCGCAATGCATAGGTGCTGTACCGACGTGCGGGTGACCTGTTGCCGGATCGGACAGGGGTCAGCCGTTCTTTTGACTCGGCGGTGCTCAGCGTTGCACTCATGACTTCTCCTTCGTGGCGGCGTAGTAGGAAGGGACCGCAACGGCGTTGAAGGTGATGCCGCCAAGCCCAGGGGCCTGGACGTAAATGCGCTGGACGTTCTGTTCCAGGGGGATGAAGTACGCTTCTTCCAAGACATGGCGTGAGAGTTCGTCGATCACTGTGGCACGTTGCTCGCGGTTTCCGGCGCCCGCTATCCGGTCCCGCAGTGTGACCAGCTTCTGGTCGGAACTTCCGACACCGAACCAGTCCTCGCCGTCGTCGGTGATCACCTCTGCCACGGTGCCGACGTCGACGAAACTGCGGGTGACTTCCTTGAACGCCTGTTTGGGGTTGTTGTCCACGTGCCCTGCGTAACTGGCGATGTCCACTTTCTGCGTTGCCACCCGAATGCCGAGACGACCGAGCTGCTGGGAGATGAGCTCCGCTTCGGGAATCGAGCCAGTGAGATAGGGCGTTGGATAGATCGTGAACCCCAGCTCACGACCTCCCCGGGTGCGGAAGCCTTCGGCATTGAATTCGGACCAGCCGGCCGCGTCGAGCAACGATGCGGCGTGATCGGGGTCGAAGGCAAAGAGCTCAGAAAGGTCCGTGGTTTCGGGGACGCCGGACTGCAACCAGCTGGTCGCGGGCTCCCATGCGGAGGTGAACACGGTGCGCAGGATTTCTTCCCGGTCAATGCCGCGTTGGATTGCCTGGCGTACGCGTGGGTCATCGAAAGGCTCGATGTCAGCGCGAACCCTGAAGCCATGTACGAATCCGAGGTAGCGGGGCACCTCGATTTCGAACCCGGCTTCGGTGAAGGAGTCGAGGACTTGGGGAGAGACGTTGTAGGAGATATCAGTTTGATGGGCGCGTGCCGCGGAGGCCCGGAGGGTGTCGTCGGGTAGGACTTTGAAAGTGATACCGGACGGGGCTGCCGCCCCGGTACGGCCCGCGGACTGAGGCGCCCAGTCGTAGTCCTCACGGCGTACCAATCGGACGTGGTCGTTCTGGGCCCACGACTCCAGGACAAAGGGCCCGGAGCCGATCTGGTTTGCCAGATCCGACTGCTCGGAGACGGAGGCCGCGATGCTCCCGGGGGACAGGAGCAGGCATCCGTGGTAGCCAAGTGTGGGAAGGAAGGACAACGCGGGGGCGGCGAAACGGACTCGGACAGTACGATCATCGAGGGCCTCGGCACCGTCGTAGGTTGACCCCGGGAACAGGCCGACCCTCGCAATGCCCTCGTCCGGGCGCCCCCGGGCCCAACTATCGAGGTTGGCGATCACCGCATCGGCATCGAGTGGGCTTCCGTCGGAGAACGTGACTCCCTCGCGCAGGTGCAAGACGAATTCAGTGTTGTCGTCATTCTGCTCCCACGATTGCGCAATCCACGGCGAAACCTGTCCTTGAGGATCGGTGTAGACCAGTTTGTCCGTCAGCTGCTGCCAGACATTCGCTTCGTAGCTGGAAATTGCGCTCTTTGAGGGGACCCACCCACCGTCGAGGTTGTTGATGAGGAACGTCAGCCCCTCCCCGTCTGAATCCGCGTTGGCCACCGCGCGGGCGGAGTCGAAGGCCCAACCAGCGAGGGAAAGTCCGGCGAGAGTCAAGGCTCCTGCCCCTGTAGCCTTCAACACCGTGCGACGAGATGGAGCGGCCCTCGTCTGATCCGCGGCGTTCATCGTCGTGCCTTCGGGTCGGCCAGGGCGTTGGCGAGACGCTCAGCACCCACACGCAGTCGGGAGGTCTCGAGGTGGCTGATGCCGATACGCAGGCTGGAGCGATCATCGTGGGGACGGTCACGGAAGAAATAGCGGCCCAGTACGGCATCGGTACCGTAGGTTCTTCGCGCGAGTTGCTGGGCAGTTTCAAGATCAATCTGTTGGTCCCGCAGACGAGCCCACAAGAAAATGCCGCCAGTGCGATGATCAATCTCGATGCCACCGGGAACCGTGTCGTCGAGGATACCGGCGACGAGGTCAAACCGCTCGGCATAGGCAGATCGGGCCGTGGATGCGATGGCGTCGAATCCAGACGCATCCGTCGCGGAACCGACCGCATCGAAGTCACCCGCACCCACGACGCGCTCGACGACGGCCTGCGTGAGTACTGATGAATGCTGGTCCTGGTTGGCACGCAGACGCGCCACGGGACCGACTAACCATTCCGGGAGGACCAGCCACCCGAGTCGCAGGCCCGGGCCAAGCACCTTGGAAAATGTGCGCACGTGAGCCACTCGATCCGAATCGAGAGGGTAATCTGCCGGCGCCGCCCCACCGAAGCCGAGGCCGTGGTAGGCATTGTCGGAGACGACCACGAAACCGTAGTGCTCGGCCAACTGGAGCAGGTGCTGGCGTTGCTCGGGTGGCGTCACAAAACCGGTGGGATTGTGAAAGTCCGGCACCGTGTAGAGCAACTTGGGGCGGACGCCGGTGGCGAGACGAGCACGAAGCGCCTCAATGTCGAATCCGTCTGGACCCAGGCGCAGCGGAATGATCTCGGGTTCCTTGTGCTGAAGGTTGCGGAAGACCAGCGGATACGTCGGGTCCTCGGCGATCAATGCATCACCGGGGTCCAGGAGTGCCTCGAAGAGCAGGGAAAGTCCATGGAAGGCACCATTGGTGATCAGCACGCGATCCTCGCAGACGCCCTCCCTTGCGGCAGCCCATGCACGCAGTGCGGAGCGGCCGGTGGGGACCGAATACTGGAGGGCGTCTGCCAGGGCTTGCGGGTCCGCGGTGAGTTCGGCGCTGGCGCGGCGGATTTGCTCAAGGGGCAGAAGGTCGGGACTCGGTGCTCCGCCCAGAAGCGGGATTGAGCCGCTGGCCTGCGTGGACGTCTTGCCGAAACCGCGCGATCGGTCCTCGCGGGCGCCTGCGGCGGAGAGCAGCGTCGTTGGGGTCTCAATGGTCATGGTCATAGGGCCTTCCCGGGATTGAGCAGATGCTGAGGGTCGAAGACGTCCTTGAGGCGACGTTGAACGTCACGAGAGGTTCCGGAGAGTTCAAGATCCAGCCACCCGCGTTTGGCAGTACCGATCCCGTGCTCACCGCTGATGGTGCCGCCCAGGTCGATCGCGGAACGAACCACGTCGTCTGCGGCGCGATGGATGGATTCAGGGAGCGGGCCGTGGTTGTCCTCTGAGCGGGGGAGGGAGAGCGAGGGGTGCAGATTCCCGTCCCCGGCGTGCGCAACGGCTGAGGTGCGGACACCGTAATGTGCCCCAATTCGGTGAAGTTCAGCGAAGATCTCACCGAGCTGGGACTTGGGGACGGCGACGTCCTCACCGAGTCGGAACTGGCCTGCCCCTGAGCCGCGCCCGGATCGGCGTAGTTCCCACAGGCGCTTGGCCTCTGCGTCGTCGTCGATGACGTTCACCGCGGCGTCGGCACGGTTGAGCGCCGCCGTGAGGTCGCGTGTCTGTTCGTCGATCCCGTACCCGTCGAGCTCGATGAGAAGCAGTGCACTGGGGCCATCGGACAGGCCGGAAGCGGTGTTCTCGTCGATGTCTTCGAGGGATCCTGAATCCAGCAACTCAGTAGCAGCAGGGCGTACGGAGCTCAGAGATATGGCGTTGACTCCTGAAGCGGCTGCCGCCGTGGTCGCGAAGCGGGCGGTGACGGTGCGACTGGCTACCGGCAACGGTCGGATGCGTACTGTCGCTGCGACGACCACAGCAAGTGTTCCTTCGGAGCCGATAAGCAATTGGGTGAGGTCAAGGCCGGTGACTCCCTTGATCGAGCGGTGGCCCGTCCGAAGCAAGGACCCGTCTGCCAGGACCACCTCGAGGCCAAGTACCGACTCCCTGGTCACTCCGTACTTGGCACACCGCAGACCACCCGCGTTGGTCGAGACATTGCCGCCGATGCTGGAGAAAGAAGCACTTGCAGGATCGGGGGCGTAGAAAAAGCCGTGGGGGCGCAGCGCCTCGGAGAGGTCTCCGGTGACGACGCCGGCTTCGACGACCGCAACCTCGTCGAGTGGATCAATCTCTCGGATGCGAGTCAGTCGCTCAAGGCCAAGCACGATCGAATCTTCCACAGGAGTTGCCCCGCCGGAAAGCCCGGATCCAGCACCTCGCGGAACCACGGGGGTGCCGGTGCGGTGTGCAAGACGCAACGTGGCCTGGACTCCTTCAACGTCTCGAGGGAGCGCGACGACGAATCGGGTCCTCGGGTCGCTCGGGACCGCGCGGTCGCCGGCGTAGTCCGCCACCAGCGCTTCTGCCTGAGCGTATTCGTCGTGGTCCGCGGTCAGCGCATCGACTGCCGGGGAAGCCAGCACCGAGTCCTCACCGAGTTTCTGCCGCAGCTGGGCAACAACAAATGTGAGGTCAGCTGGGGCCGGATCCTCAGCAGTTTCACAGTGTCCGTCCACTTTTTTGATCGAGGGCAGACTCCATAATTCGTTTAACTCACTCATTGATTTCCTCACGGCACAACAAAACTAGCTGATGGGAGACATTATCGACCCGTCCAAGACGAAGGAAGGGGCGCGTCAGAATGCGACACAAATCTGAATAAATGTCCCGTTAAGATTTCTGACGCGACACTCGCAGTGGCCGGAATCGATCATTACGCTGTCTGTTGACTGCGAAGGCAAGGAGTATAAGAGGGCGGGTTCTCTGGCGCCGCGCATCTCGAACAGGGCGGGGGTGGTCGTCTGGACGCCGGGCAATACCTGGCAAGGAGGGCAAGGCCAGAAAAAGGAGGGCGAGGCCAGAAATGCGCCATGATTCCATAGTGTCGATTTAAGGCACCCACCCTCCGGAGTCTCAGATCGATGACGCGAGCTTGACTTCTAATGTCTGTTAAATACCGGGACTACACCCCATGAATCATGGGCGAAATCCGGTTATTTACATCACATTCTTTAATAGCCGAAGAAGTTTTGTGTCACCCGTATCTGCCCGCGCGGCGCGGGCCTGGTAGCCGACCTTTGGCCTGAGCTTCATTCTCGTGGTGGTTGGATGTGGTGCTCCGGGACCTCCAAGTGAGCGATGACGTCGCAGCCCCTGTCTCCGGCGGCACTCTGCGGCCGGCCTACCACGACGACTCGAAATGCGCGGTCGGCCAATAGGTTGGCCGGCATGTCGAGCTGAACGTGGGCCAGTAGGGCATCGGCTTCTTCACCTGCCGGGATCCCGGGAGCGGTGGACTGGCGCGTTTGGTGGGTGGGTCGGTCGGCGCTGTTGGGTTTGGTGGGTCGGTCGGCCCCGTTGGGCCGCTGGGCCGGTCGGCCCCCGTTGGGTGGTGGTTACCCGATTGAGGGGCGTTGTCCTTCATCAGGTGGGGCTTTAGCCCCCTCCTAGCGAAGGTAAACGGCTCGTAATCGGGTAACTGCCACCCAACGTGGTCCGGATCTTGCCCTCTGGTGGCCGGGAAGCAGCGCCGAAACGGGTAATCACCACCCAACGTCGTCCGGATCTTGCCCTCTGATGGCCGGGAAGCAGCGCCGAAACGGGTAATCACCACCCAACGTCGTCCGGATCTTGTCCTCTGGTGGCCGGGAAGCAGCACCGAAACGGGTAACTGCCACCCAACTGGCCGTGTTGCCGTGTGGCCAGGCGGATCCGACCGTCGGCCAGGCGGCCGATCGAGCCTGTCGGCCCTGACACCGCCCCAACCCAAAAATGACGTCGCACCCGGGGTCCTCTCCTCGCGCTGACCCCGCGGTGGGCCGCTCCTCCTCGCCCCGGTGCCGATACAGTTCCTCCCTCGACGCACTGCATCGGCACATGCTGAGACGCGTTTTCGGCAGCTCGCCCCGTGAGCTTAGGGTTACTATGTTCTAAATCACGAGGCGGAGGAGGCGCAGTGGCAGCGCAGAAGACGGACGCAATCGGTGAACTCAAGGCAACGGCCGAGGCGGCTGCACGTCGGGCGGCGGAAGAGGTCTTGGCCCTGAGCCACAGCATCCACGCCGAACCGGAAACCGCTTTCGAGGAGATCGAGACCTCCAGGAAAGCGACCGACGTCCTGAGAAGACACGGGTTCGAGGTCGAGACCGGCGTGGCCGATATGCAGACGGCCTTCGTCGCCTCCTACGGATCGGGCGATCTGGTGATCGGTGTCTGCGCCGAGCTCGATGCGCTCCCCGGAGTCGGGCACGCCTGCGGTCACAACATCATCGCCGCCTCGGGAGTGCTTGCGGGGCTGGCCCTTGCCTCGGTCGCCGATCGAGCAGGCATCACGGCCAAGGTCTTCGGAACCCCTGCCGAAGAATTCGGTGGCGGAAAGATCTTCATGCTGCGCGCTGGGGTGTTCGACGGCGTCCATGCCGCGATGATGGTCCACCCCGGCGACCAAGAGCACGACTCCCATTTCACCCGTTCGGTGGTCGACCTGGAGGTTCGCTACACGGGGCGCCCCGCGCACTCAGCCATGGCGCCTTTCGAAGGGATCAACGCGGGCGACGCGGCAACGATCGCTCAAGTCTCCATCGGCCTCCTGCGTCAGCACTTGCGGCCGGGGGAACTCGTGCACGGCATTGTCACCGAGGCCGGGCACGCGCCGAATGTGGTGCCCCATAGCTCGTCACTGCTCTACGACGCCCGCGCCGATACCATCGCCGACCTCGAGGGCCCGGGCGGAGTCAAGGAAAGACTCATCCGCTGCTTCGAGGCGGGCGCCGTGGCGACGGGGTGCGACGTCGAGATCAAGGACGACTGGCCAGCTTTCTCGGAATTCCGCAACGACGAGCCCATGGTCGCTGCCTATCGACGCAACGCCGAGGCGCTGGGCAGAACCTTCTCCGACGTGCCTGCCGAACAACGTCAACGGCAGGCGGGATCGACCGACATGGCGAACGTATCCTTGGAAATTCCCGCGATCCATCCAAGCATCTTCGTGGACGGGCAGGGGTCGACCCCGCACCAGCCCGAGTTCGCCCAGTACTGCGTGGGGCCGGACGCCGATCGCGCTGTAACGGATGGGGGCATCGCCCTCTGCTGGACGGCGATCGATATGGCCACCGACGCCGACCAGCGGGAACGCCTGATGGCATCGAGAAAGGCGGAATCATGAGCACCGCCGCGCCGAGCACACCGCACGGTCGGAGAAAAGCATCCACGGCACGCAGGACCCTGTGGTGGGTCGTGTGCCTGGCTCCTCTCGTCTGCGCCTTCGTTCTCCAGTGGCTTCCGATCTTCAACGGGCCACACCTTTTCCTGGGCATTCCGACGATCATGTGGTGGACCTGTGTCCCGGGAAGCCTGATGGTCAGCCTCGTCCTGGCCATCGTCGAATTCACCCGCACCGACGCCGACCACGAGGAACGCCTCGACCGCGAGGCGATTGCCCTCGGCGAGGAACGGAAGAATCAGGGGAATGCGTCATGAGCGTCATTGCATGGGTCGCCTTGGGCGGCATCGTCGTCATCGGTCTGCTCGGGTTCCTCGGCAGGCGCAAACCGGACCTGGACCTGGCCGAATGGACCGTGGGTGGTCACAAATTCGGCGTCGCGACCACGTGGCTCCTCCAGGCCGGGGAGGTCTTCACGACTTTCACGTTCCTCGGAACCGCGGGGTTGGTCGTTTCCGGTGGGGCGGCGTCGTTCTACTCGATGCCCTACGTTCCCCTCGGCTACCTGGCTCTCTACTTCCTGGCGCCCAGGATCTGGCGGATGGCGCGCGCTCGCGGCCATCTGACGCAAGCGGATTTCCTGGAGGACGCGTATTCGTCTCGCGCGGTGGGGATCCTGGTTGCGCTGGCCGGCGTCGTCTTCCTGCTGCCCTATCTGCAGCTCCAGATCACGGGGCTGGGGCTGATCGTGCAGGTGGTCACGGGAAACCACTCGATGGGGGCGTGGTCGATGGTGATCGCGTTCGTCCTCGTGGTCGCCTTCGTGCTCTGGGCGGGGCTTCGGGGAGTCGCGACGACGGCTTACTTCAAGGATGTGCTGATGATCGTGATGCTGTTCGTCATCTGCATCTCGGTGCCCATTCACTACACGGGCGGATTCACCAGCGCCTTCGAGGTGATTCGGGAGAAGATGCCCGAGATGCTCTCGGTCCGTGGCACATCGGAGTACGGGATCCCGTGGTACCTGTCCAACATGGCGATCAGCGCCATCGGGGTCGCCTTCGCGACGATGCCCCACAACTGGCCGCCGATCATGTCCGCCCGCAACTCCACGGTTCTTCGACGCAACTACCTGTGGTTGCCGTTCTACAACACCTTGATCGTGATGCCGCTGGTCGTGGGCTATGTGGCTCTGGTGGTGTTGGGGAGCGGCGCCGACCCGGACAGTGCTCTCCTGGACCTCGCCTCCGGTGTTCTGCCCGACTGGCTCATGGGGGTTGCCGCGGTGGCCGGTATCGCGACGGCGATGGTGCCTTCGGCGTCGTTGCTCATCGCCATCAGTACCCTGGTCTCCCGAAATCTGGCGCGTGCCCGATCCGAGAAGGCCCAGTTCACGGTCACTCAGGTCACCGTGGTGGTGGCGACCGGGCTGGCACTGTTCCTGTCGATCGCCATGCCGGACCTGCTGGCGAACCTCCTGCTGCTGACCTTCTCCGGCCTGGACCAGCTGGCCCCGGCGATCGCCGCGGCCCTGTTGTTCCGCAGGCAGGTCGGTGCGTCGTCGATTCTCGCCGGGGCCCTCGTCGGAATGGCGATCGTGATCGGGTACACCTTCTGGTGGACGCTCCCGTGGGCGATCAGCGAAGGGATCATCGGACTGGCCGCGAACGTCGTGGTGGTCGTGATCGTGGAGATCGTTCGTCGGTCGATGTCCGGTCGACCTGCGGCGGAGTGGCCTGTCGCGGAGGGTTCCATGGCGGGCTCGGGCCGGTAGCGCGGGGCCGGTCGCGCTACCGGTCGTGCTACCGGTCGAGCTACCGGTCGAGGTGGCAGTTTCGTGCGGCTTCTTCGGCGAGGTGGCAATCTCGTGCGGTTTTTTCCGTGAGGTGGCAACTTTGTGCGAAAAATGGGCCCAATTTCGCACGTGAGTGCCACCTCGTCGCGGGTTCTGCTCGAGGTTGCCACTTCGCGGCGGGGTCTGCACGAAACTGCCACTTCGAGCCGGGCGGCCTGCACGGAACTGCCGCCTCGAGCCGGGGGCCTGCAGAAAACTGCCGCCTCGGGGTGGGTCCTGCACAAATTCGCCACTTCGTGGGTTTTCTTCGGCGAGGTGGCAACTTTGTGCGAAAAATGGGCCCAATTTCGCACGTGAGTGCCACCTCGTCACGGCTTCTGCACGAGGTTGCCACTTCGCGGCGGGGTCTGCACGGAACTGCCACTTCGAGCCGGGGGGCCTGCACGAAACTGCCACCTCGCCCCACCCCCGCAGCCACCTCGCGATGGGGGAGCGCACGGAACTGCCACCTCGAGCGACGTCGTCGTCGGGGCCTGCCTCGACGGGCCCGGCGTCCTTCCACTCCGCGAGCTGGCCCTCCCCAAAATCCGCTTAAGTTGTCAGTCGCCCTTCCTACGATTCGAATATATATTCGAAGAAGAGCTAGGAGGCGCTATGCCCAATACTCAGGTGATGACGACGATGGCCGGGCAACCCCTGCGCGTGGAGGTGGACGGTCACCACTACAGGGTCGCGGCTGACCCGGTCCGCTGGTACGAGCGGCGTGCCTGGTGGACCGAGGTCGACCGTGCCCCGAAGGATCAGTGCCCGTACCTGGTGGACCGGGAGGTGTGGCAGGTTCAGGTGACGGTTGATCTTCCGGCGGGGGCCAGGCGACGTCGGGGCGCTGTGCGGGATCGGGAACTGCGGACGCTTCATCTGGAGCGAGACCGCGCAACAGGGGGATGGGACGTGGTGGAGAACCTGTAGCCTGAAACGAAGTTTCCGTCACGTGAGGTGGTTGAGCAATGAAAATGGGGCGCGCATACGTCGAGAGCCTGTTCGAGCAGCAGACCGGTCTGTACACCTGGGTCGAAGTCTCGGGCAATCGCTATTATCTGCCGGAGGTCGGGCCGGCGAGCGTGGTGGACAGCAGCCTCTTCCGGGAGGGGGACGACGCCGCGAGGGCGAAGTTCTACTCGAATCTCGGAACCAGCAATTTGCCGCACGTGCGCTCCTCGACGGACGTCCTGCCGTTGGAGCCCGGAAAGATCCTCTGTGTGGGGCTGAATTACCACGATCACGCGGAAGAGGTCGGTGCCGAGCTTCCCCAGTACCCCACGATCTTCACCAAGTACTCGAACTCGCTCGTGGGGCCGGACGATCCCATCGCCATGCCGGCGGAATCGACCAAGATCGACTATGAGGCCGAGCTCTGCGTGGTGATCGGCAAGCCCGTGCGGCGCGCCAACGAGGAAGAAGCCCTGGAGGCCATCGCCGGATACACCGTGTTCAACGACATCTCGGTCCGCGACTGGCAAGGGCGCACGAGCGAGTGGTTCCAGGGAAAGAACTGGGACCACAGCACGCCCCTCGGTCCGCACATCGTCGCCAAGGACCAGGTGGACCCCGTGAAGGGGCTCGCCATCGAATGCCTCGTGGACGGCGAGGTCATGCAGTCCGGGACCACGGCCAACATGATCTTCACCCCGGCCCAGATCGTCTCCTACCTCAGCACTTTCATGACCCTGGAACCCGGCGACGTGATCGCCTGCGGAACGCCCGCCGGCGTGGGAATGTCCAAGAAGCCCCGCCGCTTCTGGCTCAAGGCCGGCCACAAGGTCACCGTCCGCATCGAGGGCATCGGAGAGATCACCAACGAGTGCGTCCCCGAAGCGGAAACCGTGGAGCACTTCGAGGGCAAGTCCTGGTGGGGTCCCGGGGTCGCGTCCGCGGCACGGGACGCCCACTAGGCAAACTCTTCGCGCGCATCCACCCGGCTGGGCCTCGCCCGGTTGCCTCTCGCCCGCCCGCGTTGACTTATTATTCGAATATATGTTCGATTAAGGCGTGAAGTTTCCGCACCTGGTCACCTACAGCGCCTACAGTGCGCACTACGGCGTCTCCGCACCCTCCGAGCTCGCCGACGTCGCCGTGGCGCACGGGGCAACCCACCTCGGGGTGACCGACCGGGACGGCTTCTACGGCGCCGTCAAACACGTCCGGGCCTGCATGGAACGCTCCATCGCCCCCGTTCTCGGTGTGGATCTCGCGCTCGCGGACCCCTCCGACCGGAAAATCATCGGGCGGGTCGTCCTGCTCGCCGACGGCCATGACGCCGGCGCCGGATACGGGGACCTCTGCCAGCTCATCACCCGGGCGCACCGGAGCAGAGAACGCGCCGAGCCCGCACGACTGGGGGACAGGCCCCGCATCACGGCCGCCGATCTCGGCCGAGCCGTCGCGATGGGCGAAGGCCACTTCACGGTCCTGCTCGGCCCGGAATCCGACTACGGAAGACTGGCGGCGGCCCACAAATACCGCTCGGCCCGGGCCAGCCTGAAGGCATGGCGCAAACTCGTGGGGGAGAACCGTCTGCGGGTCAACCTCGTCAACCACCTGACCAAGCCGGGAGAGCGCCGGAGCATAGCCCACGCCGCACGCATGCTCGGCATCGCGGCAGATTGCGGGGTGGGCGCCGTCGTCAGCAACGCCGTCCGTTACGCCGCGGAGGACCAGGCCGTGACCGCGGACATCCTCGACGCCGCTCGCGGCCTCACCGCACTCGGGGAAGGCCCCCACCAGGTCAATGGGCAAGGATGGCTCAAATCCCCTCAGGACATGGGATCCATCGCAACAGAGATCGCACGGGCCGCGGACGCCGGCGTCACGGCGTCGGAACTCATCACCCTCACCGCGGAGCTCGCCCACAGGTGCTCCATCGACCCCGCCACGGACATGGGGTACGGGACACCCACCGTGCCCGAGGCACACTTGACCGGAGTCACGCGCGCCCCAGCGGCCGAACTCAGAGCCCGCTGCGAAGCCGCCCTCGAACGCGTATACGGCACGGAGGCAGACCGGACGGTTCACGGACCCGGCCTGGCCCGCCGCGACTGGGAGACACCTCGAGAGCGTCTCGACCGGGAACTGAACACCATCGAGAACCTCGGGTTCTGCGCCTACTTCCTGACCGTGGGTCACGTCTCCGGGCTCATCGAATCCCTGGGAATCCGCCACGCGGCACGCGGGTCCGGGGTGTCCTCCCTGGTCAACTACCTCTTGAACATCTCGGTGGTCGACCCCCTCGAATACGGGCTGGTCTTCGAGCGGTTCCTCTCGGACCAGCGATCCACCCTCCCGGACATCGACATCGACGTCGAATCTGCGCGACGCCACGAAATCTACCGGCTCGTCTTCGACCACTACGGCGACCACCGGGTCAGCCTCATGTCCATGCACAACGGCTACCGCGCCCGCGGAGCGGTCAGGGACGCCGCCCGGGCCATCGGCCTCACCCCGGAGCAGACGGACCGTATCGCCAAGACCATCTGGCGCGTCCCCGCCGGAGAGCTGCGCGAACTCCTCGAGATCAAACCCGAACTCGCCGAACTGCGTCGGGAAGCCCAGGAAGACCCCAAGGTCAACCTGCTCATCGACCTCACCGAAAGGCTCGACCGCCTACCGCGTCACCTGTCGATGCACCCGTGCGGCGTGATCCTCTCCAACGCCTCGCTGCTGCGGCGCACCCCGGTGCAGCCTTCCGGCATGGGGCTGCCCATGAGCCAGTTCGACAAGCACGACATGGATCCCATGGGCCTGCTCAAACTCGACATCCTCGGGGTCCGCATGCAGTCCTCGATGGCATACACGCTCCAGGAAATCGAACGCACCGAAGGCCACAAACCCGACCTCGAGAGCATCGACACCCGCGACAAGAAAACCTTCGACCTCATCCAGTCCACCCAGACCCTCGGATGCTTCCAGATCGAGTCCCCGGGACAGCGCGAACTCATCGGAAAAATGCAACCCTCCAGCGTGGGGGACCTCATCATCGATATTTCGCTCTTCCGGCCGGGCCCCATGCAATCCGACATGGTCCGGCCGTACCTCGAATCCCGCCACGGCTTCGCAACCCCCAACTACATTGCAGAAGACCTCGTGCCCTACCTGGAGGAAACCTCCGGGGTCATGGTCTTCCACGAGCAGATCCTCAACGTCTTCAGCACCATGACAGGATGCGGCCTCGCGTCCTCGGACGAATTCCGCAGGAAACTAGGGGGCCCGGGCCAAGACGACGTCGAAGAATACTTTCGCCGCCACGCCACGCACAAAGGGTACTCACGAGAGATCATCGACAAGACCTGGACGGCGCTCGCGGCCTTCGGATCCTTCGGTTTCTGCAAGGCGCACGGCGCCGCCTTCGCGATCCCGACCTACCAGTCGGCCTGGCTCAAGACCCACTACCCGGCGCACTTCATGACGGGACTGCTCGAGCACGACCCCGGGATGTACCCACAGCGACTGATCCTGGCCGAGGCCAGGCGCCTGGGCATCGAGCTGCTGCCCCTGGACGTCAACAGATCCGGCCGGCACTACCGGGTGGAACGCATCGGGGGATCCGAACGTGTGACCGAGCGCGGCAGCGGTCGTGTCCGGGGCGACCGAACGGGGGATGGCGCCCCGGTGGAGAAGTGGGGAATCCGGTTGCCACTCACCCAACTGTCCGGAATCAGCCGGGCCGAGATCGACAGGATCACGGCCCGGGCGCCCTATGTTTCGGTGGCCGACCTGAAGGCGCGCGCCCGACCCCACGCACCGACGCTCGACCGGCTCGCGGCGGTCGGTGCCCTCGATACTGACGTCTTCCGCGGCGTCAGCCAGCAAGGGGGTGGGGCCGGCGTCGTCGTGGATTCCGAGGGCGGTTCACGTGACGACGTCGTTCCCGGGGCGCCCGACGCCGCCGACCGGCCCGGGGCGGTCGAGGCCGTGCCCGTGCAGCTCTCCCTGCCCCTGGGCGCCCACCTCGAAACCCCGTACGAAGCCAGGGACACCGACGACGTGACATCGACCGTGCGCACCGAGCTGGACCTGCTGGCCCTGGACGTCTCCGCGCACCTGATGGTCGGATATCGCGAGAGGACCAGGACCTGGCCACTGACGCGAGCGGCCGACCTGATCAGAATGCGGAACAAATCCGACGTGTGGGTCGCGGGCGTGCGGGTTTCGACCATGACCCCGCCCATGAAGAACGGCAAACGCGTGGTCTTCATCTCCCTCGACGACGGCACCGGGTGCGTGGACACCGCGTTCTTCGACGAAGCGCAGAAGCTCACGGGTCCGGACCTGTTCGGAACCCCGATGATGCTGATCCACGGAACCACTCGACGCACGGGCCCGCGCGGAATCTCGCTGACGGCGATTCAGGCGTGGGATCTGACCGCGTTGGTCGAAGGGGAGACGCCGCTGCCCTTCCCGCCGTCGGCCCTCAAGGAACCGCGGGATTGGCCCAGGGCCGGCTGATCCGGAACCTCGGCACGCCGGGCCCGGCCAATCGCTGACCGGTCAGTCCAGCGCCTGCAGATGCTCCGACGTGGGCGCCGTCGAGAATTCCTCGTACGCGGGGTGCCTGCGAATCCAGGTCCTGACGTAGGGGCAGACCGCAACGATCGTGAGTCCCTCGTCGATGCTCTCGTCCAGGGCCCGGCGGACCAGGGCCGAGGCGAGCCCCTGTCCCGAGAACTTCTCGTCGACGAAGGTGTGCGGGAAGATCCGGGCCCGTTCTCCATCCCGCCCCGTATGATCCACGAACTGGGTGAACCCGGCGGCCCGACCGGAATCGTCCACGTGGATCTCGAAGGCATCCCGACCCTCCTGTCGGCCGCGGACCACCTGGGGATCATCCGATGTCGGCTGTGTCATGACTACTCCTTCTGTGTGTCCCTCGGCGACCGATCGCCGGTCAGCCGCGCTGTTTCAACCGTGTCTTCGGAATGGCGGGCGCGGGCAAAGGTGCGGGGGTGTTCGGCGGAAAATGTCCGAATTGCAACCGGGCCGACTCCACAGAGGCATCGGCGGCATCGGGGGAGTCGGACGAGACCCGCCCCTCTTCGGAACCGAAACCCATTTCGCGCATGTACCGGTTGCGCCACTCGACGATCTCCTCGTGGCTGCGTCCCACGAAGTTCCACCACATCACGATCTGCTCGTTGAGCGGCTCGCCCCCGAGAAGCAGGGCGACCGCGGGATCGGCCCCCGCGCTGATCCTGATCGACCGGTGACCGGTCGGGACGAACCCGATGGCGTCCTCCGGCACGGGCACGCCATGGACGGATACAGCCCCGCCGACCTGGACCAGGCCGTGCTCATGCTCTTCGGGCACGGCAAGGTCGATGGTGGCGTGAGGATCGAGCCGGAGCTCGGCGCCCGTGAGGGCGATGGCCGTGCGGACGGGAGAGGTCTGCCCGAGCAAGGACCCCAGGAAAACCTCGGCCTCGTACCCTTCTCCCCGGATCGTTTCCGGACGATAGGACTCGAGCCCCGGTTCCGAGAAGCGGGCCGCGTCAGGGAGCGCGTACCAGAGCTGGAGCCCGTGCAAGGTCGTGGTCTCGGCGGAAGAGAATTCCGAGTGGGTGATGCCCCGTCCCGCGTTCATCAGGTTCACCTCGCCGGGCCTGACCGTGGCCCAGTGACCTGCGGAATCGAGATGATCAATGGCGCCGTCGAACAACCACGAGACCGTGGCCAGCCCGGTGTGAGGATGGCGGGCCACCGACATGCCGCCGGTGCGGGCGACGTCGTCCGGCCCGAAGGAGTCCACGAAGCACCAGGCACCAATCAGCGAACGGGCCCGTTGGGGCAGGGCTCGTCGAACAGTCATCGCCCGGGGTCCACCCAGGGGGACCTCCCGGGGCTCGAGGAGTTCGACGACGCCGGCCTCGCAACGTTCGACCGTCACTCCGTCGCGCAGACCGGAGGAGAACCGACCGCGGTCCGGGTTCGAGGCGCACACGGCCTCCTGGGGGTTCGCCTCGACATTGCTCACCGCTGTCTCACTCCCTCTCACGTCCCATCATGCCCTCGCCAGGGGATTCGGCGAAGCGACCGATATGGACGATCGTGCACATCACAACCGTATCGGCAACCGGTTCATTCCGGCCGCTTGCGGGACCACGACTCCGGCCGGTGCACAGGTGCTTCTGGCGGCGTCGTCCGATCGCGGTAGAATCACCACGTTCCTCCCCACCGGCGAAGAACATCCCCGCATGGCACGCCCCAGGTACCGGCGTGCACCCAACGACTCGAGGAGTGAGTGTCCATGGCCGAGAACCCGGCCGAAAACCTGCAGATCACCGTCCACGGCGAGCCCCAGCAGGTGACCACGGGCACCACTGCCGCGGACCTGTTCGCCGACGATTCGACGATCGTGGTCGCCAGGATCAACGACGTCCTCAAGGACCTGAGCACCGAGGTGGCCGAGGGCGACGTCGTCGTGCCGGTCACCATCGACCAGCCGGAGGGGCTCGAGGTGCTGCGCCACTCGGCCGCTCACGTCATGGCCCAGGCGGTGCAGGCCATGCGTCCCGACGCGAAGCTCGGCATCGGTCCCTACATCACTGACGGTTTCTACTTCGACTTCGACGTCGAGGAGCCCTTCACGCCGGAGGATCTGAAGAAGCTCGAGAAGTCGATGATGAAGATCATCAAGTCGGGCCAAACCTTCCGGCGGCGCTCCGTGACCCAGGAGGAAGCCGTCGAGGAAATGAAGGACGAGCCGTACAAGCTCGAACTTCTCGGCCTCTCACAGGGCCCGGGCTCCGGTTCCGACGCCGCCGAAGGCGCATCCGTCGAGGTCGGCGAGGGCGAGATCACGATCTACGACAACGTGGACCGCAAGGGCGAGACGGTCTGGAAGGACCTCTGCCGCGGGCCGCACCTGCCGAACACGAAGCTCATCGCCAACGGGTACGCCCTGACCCGTTCGGGCGGGGCCTACTGGCGTGGCTCCGAGAAGAACCCCATGCTGCAGCGCATCTACGGGACCGCCTGGCCGACCAAGGAAGAGCTCACGGCGTACAAGGAGCGCATCGCCGAGGCCGAGCGGCGCGACCACCGGCGGCTGGGGGAGGAACTGGACCTGTTCTCCTTCCCGAAGACGATCGGTCCGGGTCTTCCCGTGTTCCACCCCAAGGGCGGGGTGATCAAGCGCGAGATGGAGAACTACGTCCGCGACCGTCACCTCGAGGAGGGCTTCCAGTACGTGGGGACGCCCCACATCACGAAGGAGGACCTGTTCTACACCTCCGGGCACCTTCCGTACTACGCCGAGGGCATGTTCCCCGCGATGGAGCTGGACAACGGCAACTATCGCCTCAAGGCCATGAACTGCCCGATGCACAACGAGATCTTCAAGGCCCGCGGGCGGTCCTACCGCGAACTGCCCCTGCGGTTCTTCGAGTTCGGAACGGTCTATCGCGATGAGAAGTCCGGTGTGCTCCAGGGGCTGACCCGTGTCCGGATGATCACCCAGGACGATTCCCACAGTTACGTGACCAAGGAGCAGGCCCCGGGCGAGGTCCGGCACCTGCTGAACTTCATGCTTTCCCTGCTCACCGACTTCGGCCTCACCGATTTCTACCTCGAGCTCTCGACCCGCGAGACCGAGGGGGACAAGAAGGACAAGTTCATCGGCACGGACGAGCAGTGGGACGAGGCCACGGCCGTCCTGGAGGACGTCGCCCGGGAGACCGGGCTCGAACTGGTCCCCGATCCGGGTGGAGCCGCTTTCTACGGCCCGAAGATCTCGGTCCAGGCCAAGGACGCGATCGGCCGCACCTGGCAGATGTCGACGGTCCAGTACGACTTCAACCAGCCCGCACGGTTCGGCCTCGAATACCAGGCCGCGGACGGCAGCCGCCAGGAACCGGTCATGATCCACTCGGCCAAGTTCGGTTCGATCGAGCGTTTCATGGGCGTTCTGACCGAGCATTACGCCGGTGCCTTCCCCGCGTGGCTCTCCCCGGTCCAGGTCATTGGGATCCCCGTCGCGGAGGCTTTCAACGACTACATGGCCGAGATCGCCGACAAGCTGCGGGCCCAGGGCATTCGGGTCGAGGTCGACTACGGAACGGACCGGTTCCCCAAGAAGATCCGCAACGCCTCGAAGGAGAAGGTTCCCTTCGTGCTCATCGCCGGCGGGGAGGACGCCGAGAACGGTGCCGTGTCCTTCCGATTCCGGGACGGCTCCCAGGACAACGGGGTCACGGTCGACGACGCCGTCGCACGCATCGTCGACCACGTTCGGAACCGGGTCAACACCGATCCGACCTCCCAGGCGGAGCCGGAGGCCGACGACGCCTAGACCGACGCGCTGAATTCGCCGCGCCCCATCTCCGAGGGCCGGGCGGGAACCCCACTGCGGGTCTCGCCCGGCCCTCGTCGTATCCAAGGCCCCGAGCGAGGGTTCTGCCCCGCAACGGAGGGCAGCCCCACGTGATTTGAACACCGTTCAAAATCTGGCTACGGTACTTGCATGCTCCTTCCGCACCACCGCCTCTCGCGCCCACGAACCACCCTCCGGACATGGGGCACCGAACCAGCCCGCTATGTCGCCAAGGAGCGAGGCCGTGCGTGAGGTCCAGGGCCTGATTGCCCGGGATGCCCGCCACGTGTGGCATCCGTACGCACCCGCCGGCGAGGAACAGCTCTACGCGGTCCGTTCCGCCGAGGGAGCACTGCTGAGGCTCGAAGACGCCGAGGGGCACGAACATACGGCGATCGACGCGATGGGCTCGTGGTGGGCCATGGTGCACGGGCATTCGCATCCGAAGCTGACCGGCGCCCTGCAACGACAGTCCGAGGTCATGCCCCATGTCATGTTCGGGGGCCTGACCCATGAACCGGCCGTCCGGCTGGCCGAGAACCTCGTCGCCAATTCTCCCGAAGGCCTGCAGCACGTCTTCTTCTCGGATTCCGGGTCGATCTCGGTGGAAATCGCGCTCAAAATGGTCATCCAGTACCAGGCGGCTTCGGGCCGGCCGGAACGGAACCGGATGCTGACGGTCCGCGGCGGGTACCACGGGGACACCTTCGCGACCATGAGCCTGTGCGACCCGGTCGACGGCATGCACCACGCCTTCAGCCCACTGGCCACACATCATTTCTTCGTCCCACGCCCGCCCAGCGGCCATTACGACGTCGACCACGCCACCTGGACCTGGGACGACCAAGCCCTGGAGGCGTGGGCCACCGAATTCGAGGCGATCCTCGCCGAGAACACGGAAAGAATCGGTGGCGTCATCCTCGAACCGGTCCTCCAAGGGGCCGGCGGCATGCGCGTGTACGATCCGCGAGCCCTCGACGTCGCCCGGCGAGTCTGCGACGCCCACGACTGCCTGCTCGTTCTCGACGAGATCGCCACGGGATTCGGTCGAACCGGACGATGGACCGCCTCGGAATGGGCCGGGATCGCCCCGGACATCATGTGCCTCGGCAAGGCCCTCACCGGCGGGACCATGACCGGCGCCGCGACCCTCACGACCTCACGTGTCGCGCGTCGAGTATCCGCGGGAACGAACGGCATGCCTGCCGCCCTGCTGCACGGCCCGACCTTCATGGGCAACCCGTTGTTCTGCGCCGTCTCCCTGGCTTCCCTCGAACTGTTGACGGATCACGAAACAGGGTGGGCCAGCACCGTGCCCCGCCTGGAAAGAGCACTCGCCCACGGACTGGCACCGGCCGCGGACCTGGACTCGGTTTCCGACGTGAGAGTCCTCGGCGCCGTAGGAGTCATCGAGCTGAACCGAGACGTCGACGTCACCGCCGTGACACGGGCAGCGGTGCGACGCGGAGTCTGGATCAGACCCTTCCGGCGACTCGTCTACGTGATGCCGCCCTACATCACCACCGACGACCAAGCCCGGCAGATCTGTCACGGGCTCATCGAAGCGATCGGTGAGGTCCACGGATGAGCGCCGACTGGACCGCGTGGGCGGAAAATCGTCACCGCGTGCGAAACCGCCGTGCCCTCGTCCGAACGGCCGAACCTCCGCCTCCACCACGGGCGACGGCGTTGGCCATCGACTTCAGGACCAACGACTACCTGGGATTGGGGGCACGCGGTCTGCCGAGCCGTCGCACCTCGGCCCCCGCGGGTGCCGGATCCTCCCGCGTCGTCGCCGGAACGCACCCTGAGCACCGGACGGTCGAGGCAGAGCTTGCCCAGCTGGCCGGAGCGCAGGATGCCCTCGTGTTCTCCTCGGGATACCTCGCCAACCTGGGGATCATCGGGGCCCTCGATGCCCCGGGCACCACGCTGCTCATGGACGACCACGTGCACGCGAGCCTCCGCGACGCGGCGCGAGCGGCGGCATCCCACCACGAATTCTTCCCCCACCAGGACCTCGCCAAGCTGGAACACCGGCTCGAGCACACCGGCCGGGCACGCCCCGGGGGACGCATCGCCGTCATCGTCGAATCCGTGTACTCCGTGGTCGGAGACGCGACCGACCTGGATGCCCTCGCGCGACTCTGCGCGACCCACCACGCCCTGCTCGTGGTCGACGAGGCCCACAGTTTCGCGACCGTGCCACAAGGAACGCTCGCTCGCACGCACGACCTGTGGAACCACGAACGGGACGCGAGGGCACCGATAATCGTCACGGCCTCCCTGTCCAAAGCGCTCGCGGCACAGGGCGGCGTCATCCTCTTCGGTGGCCCGGCCCACCAAGCGGCGCTGTGGCGGGACCACGTGGTCAACACGGCCAGGCCCTTCATCTACGACACCGGGTTGTCCCCGCTGGTCGCCGAGGCGGCCCTCGAAGCCTGTACCGCCGCGCGCGGCGAGAACCTGGCCGCCGCGCTCGAAGAACGACGTCGCCGCGCCCTGTCGATTATTGGCCGGCGGCCCGCCGTGGAACGCGTCCTCGAGGGCGGAGCCGGCCCCATTCTGTCCTTGCGCATGCCGTCCCCGGGCTCGGCGCTCGCGGCGGCACGAGAACTGGACGAGGCCGGTATCCGGGTGGCGGTGTTCCGGCCTCCGAGCGTTCCGGACAATATCTCCCGGTTGCGACTCTCCGTCCACGCCGACCACCGACCCGACCAGCTCGTCCTCGCGCTCGAACAGGTTGCCTCCGCCGTCGAACGGGCCTGGGGCGCCACGGCCAAGTGCCCTTTCGCCCACGGGGACGCGCGTCCTGACGACCACCGCCACCGCCAGATCCTGGTCGAGGACCCGGCCGCGGTACGGCAGGTCATGGGCGATCCCGAGTCGTACGTCCCCGACAACGCACTGACGACCAACGTCCCCCTGGTCCCCGCAGCCCGGCGAATCCTGGCCACGGTCGGATTCCAACTGCCACCGGTTCTCGCATCCGCCACGGGAGAATTGCACCGGAAGGTACGGAGGATCACGACCCCGTACTTTTCCGCCACAACGGTCCGACGCCGCCTCCCCGACATTCGTGGCATCTGCCGCGACAGCATCCGAGAACTCGAGGCAGAGCTCGAGTCAGGCCCCGTGGACCTGTCACGCACGATCGCCTTTTCCGTGCCCGCCCGAAGCCTGCAGCTCCTGTCCGGCATGCCAGCCCCCGAACCCTCCGTCCTGCAACGCTGGAGCGCGGATTCGCTCGAACTGTTCTGGGGATGGCCGGAGCGCTCCCGCCAAGTGGGGCTCGCGCGCTCGGCCGCCGACTTCTACGCCTGGCTCAGCAACGAGGTCAAGGAATCGCGCGGCGAAGAGAACCTCTTCGCGGACCTGCTCGCCGCAGGAATCGATCTCGAAAGGGTGGTCTCCCTGGGATACTTCCTGGTCATTGCGGGCCAGGAGACCACCAGAATGCTCATCAGCACAGCCCTGTATCGAGCCCTCGAAGATCGTTCCCTGTGGTCGGCCCTCGGGAACCCCCAGTCCGGTCCGGGTACAGCCAACGAACTCATTCGCCAGACCCTTCGAGCCAACTCATCGGTGCCCACCTGGAGGCGGCAATCGGCTGTCTCGGTCGACAACCCCGGCCTGCGTGCCGACCCCGGAGATCACCTGCTCCTCCGACTCTCCGGGGAAGCCTTGCCGGATCACCGACTGGCGTTCGGCCACGGAATCCACCGGTGCCTCGGAGCGGCACTGGCCGAGCAGGAAGCATCGCTCGTGGTCCACGACGTCGCCCGGAGCATGCCCGGACTGCGGCCCAGCGGAGCCCTGCCGTCGTGGCTCACCCTCCTGTCCTTCCAAGCACCACAACACGTCATCGTGGAGAACCCATGACCACACACTCCGACACCTGCGCCTCGACCTCCCTGCCACCGGGCCAGACCTGGGTGGTCACGGGCACCGACACGGACATCGGCAAGACATGGACCACGGCGGCGCTCGCGGGGGAAATCCTGCGGCGAACGGGGCGGGTCCACATCGACAAGCCCGTCCAAACGGGGTTGAAACCGGGGGAGCCGGGAGACGCCGACGAGTGCCTGGAATTGTTGGGGTATCCGGGCGGGGTGACCGGCTCGGAAGGCGTGCGGCTCGGTCCGGCCATGGCGCCACGAGACGCCCTGCGATACTCCGATGCACCGGCCACCGAGCTGCCGACACTCGGAACGCACGTGTCACGTTGGTCCGCGCACCTGACGACGTCGCGCTCGCTGGTCATCGAAGGATCCGGGGGAGTGACAGTGGCCCTGACCTCGGACGGCGAAACGACCGTCGACGCCGTCCGAGCACTGCGCGGACGCTCCGGCGGCGGGGTCTCGGTCGATCCTGGGGCGCATCTGGTGCTGGTGTGCCGCCCCGGGCTGGGAACTCAGAACCACACCGAATTGGCCCTGGAGCATCTGAGTCGTCGAGGCGTGCTCCCCACGTGCCTGGTGGTATCCGGCACTTCGGAGCGGCCGGACGACGTCGAGCGGGCCAACCTGGACTACCTGGCGAGCCGCGCCGCAGAGTACCGGTCGAGACTGTTCACGATCCGGCGCGATTGCCTGTGTCTCCAGGAATTTCCACGCGAGGCTCGCCCGACCGGCACAGTCGGTGGCTGAGGCTCACGAACGGGAACGTTCCTTGAGCCGGAGGATGAAGCGTTCGACGTTGTCGGACGTCCGTTCCTTGCGGTCCTCGATCGTGATGGTTTCCTCCATCTGACGGATGCCTTCGGGGCGTTTGCGGCTTACGGCGTAGTCCGCGCAGCCCAGATCCGAGCAGAGGTACGTGCCCAAGGAGGAATAGCGTTCCTTCTTCGTGGCGGGACGTTGGGCCGAGTACATCGAAACACCGGTGCCGCCGTGCAGTGTCAGGCAGAACTGGCACATTTGTGCCATCGGTTTGCCGCGGTGGGGCGTGCGGTGGAGGACCACGCCCTCGGGACCGTTCGCGGTCTCGGCGACCACATACCCCCGATGGGGACTCTTCGGGTCGATCCACCCCAGGAAGGCCTGCGATCCCCAGTCGGTCCGCGCAAGCTGTCCCGGGAGATGAATCCGCTGGGCCTCGCCCTGACTGCAATTGATGAAGCTGTGTCTGATCTCTGTTTCTGAGAGGGGGCGCATGGTTCCCAACCTATACCCCGGGCGGCGACGGTGAATGCGTCGATGTCATGAAGGCTCACTACGACCCGCCCACAGCCAGGGGAATCGACGGCCTAAGCTGGATGCATGACGGAGGAACCTGACTACTCGACCGACGACTTCGTGCTGCCCGGAGTCCCGGATGCTTTTCAACGCATGTGGACCCCGCACCGCAAGGCGTACGTCAGCGGGGGACAGCAGGACTACACGGAGAACTCCTGTCCCTTCTGCGCAGCCCCCGGTCGCTCGGACCAGGACTCGCTGATCGTCTACCGGGGCGAGCACGTCTTCGTGGTCCTGAACCTGTACCCGTACAACCCCGGTCACCTGCTGGTCTGCCCGTATCGGCACGTGTCCAATTTCGACGAGATCGACTCGGAGGAAACGGCCGAAATGTCCGCGTGCGTCCAGACCGCGATGCGGGTCCTCCGTCAGACGTCGAACGCCGCCGGTTTCAACATGGGGATGAACCAAGGGAAGGTCGGTGGCGCGGGTATCGCTGCCCACCTGCACGAACACGTGATCCCGCGGTGGAACGGGGACACCAACTTCCTGCCGATCGTCGCCGGGACCAAAACCGTCACGCAGACACTCGATGAGATCCGCCATCTCGTAGCGGAGGCCTGGCCGTCCGACTTGGCGAATCCCAATGACGACCAATGATGCCTATTTCGCCCATTTGGGCTCGGGCGGCTGCCAGCGAGTCAATGCTTCAAGAAGAGGTTCAGGTTCAGATTCGATGACCAGAGAGTGGCGCAATTTCTCGCTGAGGAATCCCTCCTCGACCATGTGATCGAGAAGGTCCAGCAGGGGGTTCCAGAATCCGTTGACGTTGTAGAGCGCTACGGGTTTCGAGTGCAACCCCAGCTGTTGCCAGGTCCACGTCTCGAAGAGCTCCTCGAGCGTTCCGGCCCCTCCCGGAAGGGCCACGAAGGCGTCTCCGTCTTCGGCCATCGCATTCTTGCGCTGGTGCATGTCGTCGACGACGTCGAGCGAGCTGAGCCCGGGGTGGCCAATCTCGCCTTCAACTAAAGATTGAGGGATGACGCCACGCACGGTACCTCCGGCGTGCAGCGCGGAATCAGCGAGGACGCCCATGAGCCCGACCTTGCCGCCACCGTAGACGATGTCGATCCCGCGTTGGGCTATCGCTACGGCGAGCCGCCGGACAGCTTCCGAGTAGACGGCATCGCTTCCGACCGCCGAACCAGTGTAGGCCGTGATCGTGCGAACCTGACGCGGTGGCATGGGAGGCAAGGAGGGCAAGGGGGCTGGGTCATCGACGGTCATGGAACCCACCATAGTCCCGGATCGCTTCTTCGGACCTGCTGCGACACCCGCACCCTCGTCGCGTGGGCGGGTTACGTCCGGACGTGGTGACTCTTTCGAACGGGTCAGAACAGTGATGTCTGGACGGTGGTCGACCCATCGTCCTGGACGGCCATGCTTGCCCGGTTCTTCAGGCTCGCCGTATTGAGCAGGTAGTCGCCGGCTCCGGGATCCTGGACGAGGGCTGCGGTGAGGAATGGCCCGGTGCCGGAAGCGACACGGAACAGCTCCGGGCCTTCCCACGAGGCGTGCGGATGCAACGGTCGGTCGGAGGATCGTTCCAAGTGTTCGTAGGCATCGAGCATTGATTCCGCGGGAGACCAATCGTCGTGCGCCACCCGGAACCCGGGCTCTTCCAGCCGTTCCAGGTATCGTCTGGCGCCCTCGGCGGCTGCCGCGTGGAGATCGTCGATCTCCCGCGGGTCCTCAGGGCCGGACCAGGCCCTGACCTTGCTGGCCACCCGTTTGACCTGCGTCAGCCCCAGAGCCCGGGTGAGGTGGTCCTCGAGGTGACGCACGATCAGGCCGTTGTCGGCGAGGGCAACGTACGATGCCCGAGCGACCGCCTGCTGGTCCACCCTGGTGGTCTTCGACCTTTCGTGGGCCGTGCCCACCTTGGAGGTGCCGTCCGGAAAGGTCGCGACGTACAACCAGTGCGGGAGCTCGATGTAGGCCCGGGCCGCCTCGGTCAACTCGGCACCCTGGTGCGCCCGGTGAATGGGGCGGAACCGGTCCAGGTGCATGCACAGAGGGCATTGCTGACCTCGTGCCAGGCGGTTTGTGCGGGGGCACGGCACGGTGCGGAAGGAAGGGCGGCCGGCGTCGTCGAGCTCGGCGTGGGCGAAGCCGCTGCACCAGAGACCGCTCTCGTCGAAGGTTTCGTCAAGCAGGACGACTCCCAGGGCCATATTCGGAGTCACCCGGACGCGGACGACCTCCCCCGTCGGAGCGCCCCCGGCCATTGGCTCGACTTTGGCCACAGGTTGGCGTTCGGGCCACGTGAGGTCCCGCCATACGAAAGGAGAGTCGGGGAAGGTGTCGGCGGGTGACGAATTCATGAGCCCATCATGGCAAATATCGGTCGCGGCCTAGGGTTAGGATTGGTCCCATGCCAAGACCAGTCATCTTCGGACATGCCACCCGCCTGATCGGCCAAGGCATCCGGTACGCATCCAAATTCCGCGGGGGCGGGTCCGCTTTCCCCGGACTCTTCATGGAGAAGCTCGACCCCGGATTCGTGGAGCGTGAACTCTCGGCTCTGCCCCGCGGCGTCGTCGTGGTCTCCGGGACCAATGGGAAGACGACGACCACCAAAATGGCCGTTCAGCTCCTCGAATCCCAGGGTCTCAAGGTCTTCACCAACCGCACCGGATCGAATTTCGTGCGTGGTGTCGCGGCGGCCCTGCTGGGCGAGATGAACCTCAAGGGTGAGCTCGACGCGGACATCGCCGTGTTGGAGCTGGACGAGGCCCACGCCGTGCATTTCGTCAAAATGGTGCAGCCCAAGTACTCGCTCTTGCTGAACGTGATGCGCGACCAGCTGGACCGTTTCGGCGAAATCGACACGACACGCAAGATGCTCACCCAGCTGGCTCGCGCGACCACGGGAACGGTGGTTCTCAACCGGGAGGATCCGAGAATCCGCCGAATCTCCCAGGACGTCGAGGAAGGCACGGAGGTCGCCTACTACGGTCTGTCCGAGGGTCTTCGATCGCGATTCCCCTCGGACGACGAAATGCGTGACAACCGG
Organism: Rothia koreensis; assembly: GCF_004136575.1. Classification (GTDB taxonomy): domain Bacteria; phylum Actinomycetota; class Actinomycetes; order Actinomycetales; family Micrococcaceae; genus Rothia; species Rothia koreensis. The sequence continues at coordinate 21,290 of NZ_NOIQ01000013.1, read as the reverse complement.
ACCCCCCAGCAGGCGGAAAACCTGCCGGAGGCTTCGGTCGCGCTGACTTCCTTCGAGGGAACCCGGACTCACCTGATGATCGGTGACCGGGAGGTTACGACCGATATCAACCTCTACGGCATCTACAACATCTACAACGCCGCGGGAGCCCTGGCGCTGACCCTCGAAATCATGGGGGAGGACGCCGACGAGGCCGCGTTGCTGGCCGAACTGTCCAAGGTCACCCCCGCCTTCGGGCGAGGGGAATCCGTCCGGATCGGGGACCGCAGCCTGCAACTGTTGCTCGTGAAGAACCCGGCGGGTTTTCGCCTGTCCCTGGCCTCGGCCACGGGTGAGGACTACGCGACCATGATCACGATCAACGACGAATACGCCGACGGACGGGATGTCTCCTGGCTGTGGGACGTCGACTTCGAATCGTTGCAGCACGGCGGTGTGGACGTGGTCTCCGGGACGCGCGCCTACGACATGGCCCTGCGCCTCGAGCACGACGATGTTTCCGTGCGTGCGGTCAACACGGACCTACCGAGCGCCTTGGACGAATTCGTCCGCGGATCGGGGGACAAACCCATGCGGGTATTCTGCACGTACACGTCCATGCTCGCCCTGCGCCGGGAGCTGGCCAAGACCACCGAGGTGGCTGATATCGGATGACCGAGAAGACCCTGAAGATCCTGCAGCTGTACCCGCGGGACATGAACATCTACGGAGACTGGGGCAACGTCCTGTCCCTCTCCAGGAGAGCACACGCCCACGGGCTGGCCACAGAGATCGTCGACTACAACCCGGGAGACATCTTCCCCGAGGACTTCGACATTCTCGTGGGCGGAGGGGGCCAGGATTCCGGGCAGACCGTGATCCAGGACGATCTCCACCGCATCGCACCCGTGCTGCGGTCCGCGGCCGAGTCCGGGGCACCGATGCTGGTCATCTGCGGTCTCTACCAGCTGTTCGGGAACCAGTTCACCACCGTCGGGGGTGAGGTGCTCCAAGGGATCGGGCTCTTCGATGCCCACACCGTGGGCAGTGAGGAGCGCTTGATCGGGAACATCGTGATCGAGTCCGAGGAGTTCGGGACGGTCGTCGGTTACGAGAACCACTCGGGCCTGACCTACTTGGGCGACGGCGTCGAGCGCCTGGGCACTGCGACCAAGGGCGAAGGCAACAACCTCGACGACGACGGCGAGGGGGCCCGCGTGCACCACGTGATCGGCAGTTATCTGCACGGATCCCTGCTCCCCAAGAATCCCCGGATCTCCGACTATCTCGTGCGCCACGCCGCCGAGCGGAAGTTCGGCTCTTTCGAGCCGGCGAAGATCGACGATTCCTTGGCGGATCGTGCCCGTGAGGTCGCGGCGTCCCGACCTCGCTGAAACCGTTCCGGCCCCGGTATGCCGGTGACGCCTCCGTGGATCGACACGGCGGCAACTGGTCGTTTGCTGGCGTCGTTACAATGGTTTGAGGCTTGTGCGTGGTCGGCACGCCCTGTCGCCGCCCGACACACGCGTCGAGGGGATCCGCGTGAGGAACCGGGCCGGGGCGAACAGGCACGGCCGCGCAAGGACATTGTCTATATTCGAGGAGCACATCTATGTCGGGTCACTCCAAGTGGGCCACCACCAAACACAAGAAGGCCGCGATCGATGCGAAGCGGGCCAAGGCCTTCGCCAAGTACATCAAGGGCATTGAGGTGGCCGCCCGCATGGGCGGTGCCGATGTCTCCGGCAATCCCGCGCTGGACCTGGCCATTTCCAAGGCCAAGAAGAACTCAGTGCCCAATGACAACATCGACCGCGCGGTCAAGCGCGGTGCCGGCCTGACCGGCGAGGTCGTCGAGTACTCCGAGATCCTCTACGAAGCCCGCGGACCCCAGGGCTCTGCCCTGTACATCGAGTGCCTCACGGACAACAAGAACCGTGCCGCATCTGACGTTCGGGTTGCGGTCACGCGCAATGGCGGAACCATGGCCGACCCCGGGTCGGTTTCGTTCCTGTTCGAGCGCAAGGGCGTGGTCGAGGTCGCCAAGACGGACGGCCTCACGGAGGACGACGTCCTGATGGCCGTTCTGGACGCGGGCGCCGACGAGGTCAAGGAAGAAGAAGAGATGTTCGAGGTCATCTCCGAGGCGACCGACCTTCCGGAGATCCGCAAGGCACTCGACGAGGCGGAACTCGACTACAACAACGACGACCCCCAGTGGCGACCCACCATGACGGTGGACCTGGATGCCGAGGGTGCACGCAAGTTCCTGCGCCTGGCCGACGCGGTCGAGGCCCTCGACGACGTCCAGAACGTCTATTCGAATGCGGACATCTCGCCCGCCGTGATGGAAGAGCTCGAAGCCGACGACTAGTCGCTGAGCATATTCGGGAGAGTGCTATGAACAAGGGACCGGTCGGAGCCGTTGCATCACCAGCCTCCGCCGGTCCCTTGCGCATCCTCGGGGTCGATCCGGGGCTCACACGGTGCGGGTTCGGCGTGGTCGACATGTCCGGGAACCGCACAGCGCATTTCGTCGACGCGGGGGCCGCAGGAACCCAGGCCAGTGAGTCACTGGATGCCCGAGTCCTGCACATCCAGCGTGCGATGCAGGGTTGGGTCGAGACCTACCGCCCCGACGTGATGGCCATCGAACGCATTTTTGCCCAGGAATCCGTCAACACCGTGATCGGAACCGCGCACGCCTCCGGCGTGGTCATTGCGGCAGCTGCCGCCGCCGGCATCCCCGTGGCATGGCACACCCCATCCGAGGTCAAAGCGGCCGTGACCGGCAGCGGGAGGGCGGACAAGAAATCTGTGGGGCGCATGGTGGCCCGCATCCTCGAACTGGACGCCGCGCCGAAGCCGGCCGACGCCGCCGACGCCGTCGCCTTGGCCATCTGCCACGGATGGCGCTCCGGAATCATCGGCACGGGGATCAACATGGGTACCGGTGTCCAGACGCACCAGGGGTCGATCCCTTCTCGCGCCAAGGGAGGATCCATGACGCCCGCTCAGCGGGCGTGGAAGGCGGCGGAGGAACGGTCCCGTCGCGGAAAATAACGGGAGCCTCGAGGGCACGCCACAGGTCGAGTCGGTGGAGCCGCGGGCACGACCTCCGTCCACAGGCGCGCCGCTGAATGTTTTTCGTAACTTTGTTCGATTAAGATGGACGCATGATTTCTTCTCTGACGGGCACCGTGACCCATGTTGGCCTCCACGAGGCAGTCATCGAGGTCGGTGGTGTCGGGATGCTGGTCCAGGCAACCCCCGGCACATTGGCGACCCTGCGTCTCGGTGAGCGTGCTCGGCTCGAGACCTCGCTGATCGTCAAGGAGGATTCGCTGACCCTGTTCGGATTCCGGGACGACAGCGAGAGAGAAGTGTTCACCACGATGCTCTCGGTCTCCGGCATCGGTCCTCGCATCGCCCTGGCGGTTCTGTCCGTCCACACCCCCGCAGAGGTGGCCCAGGCCGTCGCGGAGGGTGATGACAAAGCATTCAGCAAGGTTCCCGGAATCGGCCCCAAGGGTGCCCGCCGGATCGTCCTTGAACTCGCGGGCAAGCTCGTCCTGCCCGAGCCGGAGGGCGCGGAGGCCTCGTCCACGGACGGCGGAGGCAAGGCAGGGGCCGGCCCATCGTGGCGGTCGCAAGTCATGGATGCCCTGGTGGGCCTAGGCTGGCAGGAGAAGGATGCCGCCGGCGCGGTGGACTCCTACGTCGAGGCCGAACCCGATGCCGAATCCATGACGGTCCCCGATGCCCTGAGGGGCGTCCTGGCCAGTCTCGGCCGAGCCAGCGGCATGGGCCATCGGTCCAAATAGCGGGGCGGAAAGGAACGAATGACGCAGCAATTCCCGGAGAACGACACGCAGAATCTGCCGGGCCAGCAGCGCTCGGGGCAGGAGCGGCTGGTCGACGCCGAGGTCGAGCCCGAGGACAAGGCGATCGAGGCAGCGTTGCGGCCGAAGGCCCTGGACGATTTCGTGGGGCAGAAGCGCGTGCGCCAACAATTGTCACTGGTTCTGGAGGCCTCGAAACTGCGGGGGAAGAGCGCGGACCACGTCCTCCTCTCAGGTCCTCCGGGACTCGGAAAGACCACTTTGGCGATGATCATCGCGGAGGAGATGGGCTCGCCCTTGCGCATCAGCTCGGGGCCGGCCATCCAGCACTCGGGTGATCTGGCCGCCATCCTTTCCTCGCTCACGCCCGGCGAGGTGCTGTTCCTCGACGAGATCCACCGCATGTCACGCCCCGCGGAAGAGATGCTCTACATGGCCATGGAGGATTTCCGCGTCGATATCGTGGTCGGCAAGGGCGCGGGGGCCACCTCGATTCCACTGGAACTGCCCAGCTTCACGCTCGTCGGCGCAACCACGCGTGCAGGCCTCCTGCCCGGGCCCCTGCGGGACCGTTTCGGATTCACGGGTCACCTGGAGTTCTACGACGTCGATGAGCTCGAGCTCGTTCTCCGCCGTTCGGCCGGCCTCCTGGACCTGAAGATCACCACCGAAGGCTTCCACGAGATCGCCTCGCGATCACGCGGCACGCCCCGTATCGCCAACCGCCTCCTGCGCCGGGTCCGGGACTGGGCTCTGGTCCACTCGGTGGACGATATCGATGCACGGGCCGCGGCCACCGCGCTGGACATGTATGAAGTCGATTCGAAGGGGCTCGATCGGCTGGACCGATCCGTTCTCGAATCCCTGATCCACAAATTCGGCGGGGGACCTGTTGGCCTGTCGACCTTGGCCATCGCGGTCGGCGAGGAGACGGAGACCGTGGAAACGGTGGCAGAGCCTTATCTGGTGCGTGAAGGGCTGATGGGCCGGACGCCGCGGGGACGCGTGGCGCTGCCCTCCGCGTGGGTGCACCTGGACCTGGAACCGCCGGAATCCTGAGTCACGGTTTCTGACCGGATACCCAGAATCTTCCTCTAGACTTTAAAAAGTTTTTCCCCTTATCCCGGTGGGATGCTGACCGGGAACAACGCAGATACCGACGTAAGGAACTCATGCTACTTTCCACCATCAATTCGACCGGAAGCCTGCAGGCAGCCGACCAGGGCGGGGGCGGTGGATCCAACTTCCTGCTCCTCGGCCTCATGCTGGTGGTTGTCATCGTGTTCCTCGTTCTTCCGATGCGCCGCCAGAAGAAGGCCAGGCAGCAGATGCAGGAGCGCCAGAACGCGATGACCCCGGGAACGCGCGTCATGACGCAGTTCGGCGTCTTCGGAACCATCGTGTCGATCGACCGCGAGGCCAATCGTGCGGTCATCGAGGTCGCACCCAAGACGGAGATCACCGTCCACCTCGGCGCCGTGACCACGGTTCTGGACGACAACGGGCAGGTCCCCGGAACTCCCGAGGCGGCGCGGGCCGCTGCGGCCCAAGGCGTTGCCGAGGAGCCCCAGAGCGGATCCGGTGCCTTCGGGAACGAGTCAGCAGCCGAGAGCGGTCTCGGATCGACGTCGACCTCTGCTGAGAACGGACCGCGGCTCAACGGTGAGCCGAGCGACGAAACGACTCGAGGCCTGGGCGAGCAGGACGGTACGGGTTACCGGGACGATCCCCGCGGCGACGATCCCACCGGCTCGAACCGCTAAAACATACGCAATTTTCGAGGTGCTTGCCCACGGGGTGAGCACCTCGACCTATGATCCTCAGGAATCCTCATGGCTCGGAAAAAGCGCACGTCCAGTGCCCGAAAGGCCCTGCTCCTGTTGACCGCCATTGTGGTGGTCCTCGGCGGTGTCATCGGCCTGTCTGCGACCAAACTGGGTGGCTCCGCGTCACCCCAGCTCGCCCTGGACCTGTCCGGCGGCACGGAGATGATCCTCTCCCCGAAGGTCACCAATGGCGACGGCGACATCAGCAAGGACCAGCTCGACCAAGCGGTCGACATCATCCGACAGCGCGTCGACGGCGCCGGCGTTTCCGAGGCCGAGGTCAGCACCCAGTCCGGCCGGAACGTCGTCGTGTCGATGCCGGGAACTCCGAGCCAGGAAACCCGTGATCTGATCCAGGCATCGGCACAGATGTCCTTCCGATCTGTCCTGATGCAAGGCGATGGGGGTGCTGTTCCCGAGGACCAACGCACCGCGGACGCGGATCTGCCGCATCCGAATGGCGAGCCCCAGAACGGATCGGATTCCAACTGGATCACCGGGGATCTCCAGAAGCAGTACGAACAACGCGACTGCAAGGCCAACCCGGGCAAGGACGATCAGTTGGATCCCGACAAGGCTGTGGTCGCGTGTTCCGAGGATGGCCAACAGAAGTACATTCTGGGACCCGTCGAACTGAACGGTTCGGACATCAAAACGGCCGATTACTCACAGGCCGAGTCCGGGGGAGGCGTCAGCACGGGCCAATGGGGCGTGAACATCACGTTCAACGATCACGCCAAGAACGTGTTCAAGGACGTGACGCAGCGCCTGTACGGGTTCTACGGAAAGAACCAGGAAGACCCGAAGGCGTCCTTCGCCATCATGCTCGACGGCGGGGTGCTCCAGGCACCACGCGCGCAGAACGTGATCGCGGACGGCAAGGCACAGATCACCGGTGACTTCTCCGAGGACGATGCCAAGGGACTGTCGGAACAGCTCAAGTATGGTGCGCTGCCCATCAGCTTCGATATCCAGTCCGAGCAACAGATTTCCGCGACGCTGGGCACGGACCAACTGCAGATGGGCATCATTGCCGGCATCATCGGTCTGCTGCTGGTCTGCGTGTACTCACTGTTCCAGTACAGACTCCTCGGATTCGTGACGATCGCATCCCTGCTTGTCGCGGGGGTGGTCACCTACGAGGCCATTACCCTGCTCGGGTGGGGCGTCAATTACAGGCTGTCGCTTGCGGGCGTGGCCGGACTGATCGTGGCTATTGGACAGACGGCTGACTCGTTCATCGTCTACTTCGAACGCATCAGGGATGGCCTGCGCGATGGGCGCAGTGTGCCTTCGGCCGTCGACCACGGGTGGATGCGCGCCCGGCGCACCATTTGGGCATCGAAGGGCGTCAACCTCCTGGCGGCCGTCGTCCTGTACTTCGTGGCGGTCGGCAACGTTCGAGGTTTCGCCTTCACCCTGGGACTCACGGCCATCGCCGACCTCATGGTCATCTTCTGGTTCACCCATCCGGTCATGGTGATGCTCTCGCGGACCAAGTTCTTCGGTGAAGGGCACAAATTGTCCGGACTGGATGCTCGCGCGCTCGGTTACGTCCCGTTGTATCGAGGGGCCGGACGTCTGCGGGACCCCGAGGACTCGCCTCGAGCGAGGAAGCGCCGGTCCGACGATGACGAAGATTCCGAGGACCGGCCGATGACCATCGCCGAACGGCGCAGGGCCGAGGCGCTCGAATCCCGGAACAAACCGCCACAGGACCCGGAAGAGCAGTCAGGACAAAACCCCGAAGGAGCCGACAATGCCTAAGTTCGCAGAGTTCGGTAGCAACCTCTACACGGGCAAGACCTCACTGCCCTTCATCCCGAAGAAGAAACTGTGGCTCGGAATTTCCGCGGTGCTCGTGATCATCGCGGTGCTCATCCCGGTGGTCACGGGTGGCTTCAAAATGGGCATCGATTTCCGTGGAGGTTCGGAGTTCACGGTCTCCGATTCCCAGAGCACCGACGTCCAGACGGGCAAGGACGCCGTCTCGAAGCACGCGAGTGCCTCCGAGACCGAAGTGACCAAGATTGCCTCGGATACGGTACGCGTCCAAACCGAGCAATTGAGTGACGACGACACGCTCGCCGTCAAACAGGCCCTACAGAAGGCCTACGACGTCAAGGCCGACGACGTCACCTCCTCCTACGTGGGACCAACCTGGGGCGAAGGGGTGACTCGCCAGGCGACGTGGGGTCTGATCGCGTTCGTGGTCCTGGCGACGGTCGGGATGGCCCTGTACTTCAGAACCGTGAAGATGTCCCTGTCGGCCATCGCCGGCCTGCTGTTCACCGTCATCACGACGGCCGGGATCTACGCCCTGGTCGGGTTCGAAGTCACACCGTCGGCGATCATCGGTTTCCTGACGATTCTGTCCTATTCGCTGTACGACTCTGTGGTGGTCTTCGACAAAATTCGCGAGAACACCAAGGGCTACCGGGAAAACACGAAGACGACCTTCGCCGAAGAGGTCAATCTGGCGGTCAACCAGACCTTGGTCAGGTCAATCAACACCTCGGTCGTCGGGATCCTGCCGGTCGGCTCGATTCTGTTCATCGGGGCATTCCTGTTGGGTGCCGGAACCTTGCAGGATCTTTCCCTGGCACTGTTCATCGGGATCATCATGGGCACGCTGGGCACCTTGTTCGTCTCGGCGCCCCTCTACGCACTGCTGCGTCAGGGCGAGAAGCCCATCAAGGAACAGGCCGAAAGAGTCCGGCAAGGTGTCGCGGACACCGACGCCGCCGACTCCGGAGCGGAGATCAGCGAAGGAACGACGTCGGGGTCGACGAGAGCATTCGGCGACGGTTCGGCGTCGGCCGGAGCGGAGTCGGCACAAGAAGGCCGGCGTTCCGACCGTGGCGGCCGGAGGTCGGCGGACAGCCCCACACCGCGCTATGACCCGAGTGGCAGGGACAAGCCGGACAATGGCGCGGTGATCTAGCGGAGCCTGCCAAGAGGCCCTCGCGCCCCTCGCCGAGGGGCGGCTGCAGACTCATGTCACACGCCAACTACCTGACTTCCGAGCAACTCTGCCGCGCCCTGAGACGCCGGGACCTCACCGATGTCGCCCAAGGGCCGCACGCCGTCCGAACCCTGCTCGACGCCGCCGTCACGGGGCTCCGGTCGGAGTCGCGAAGGACCGATTCGAATACGGGTCTGATTTGGGCATTCATTAATCGTCAGAAACTTTCGCGGCGCCGTCGTGCGGTCGGGGTCGAATACTTCGCCTTCCGAATAAGTCGGAGTGTGACGAGGGCCGCCTCGATGCCCAGCAGGGTCCGCCCACACCGGATCGAACCTTGCTGCGAGAGCCGTGCGACGAGATCACAGCGACCGCACATCACGACGTCGAGAGAGCAGATCGGGACCTGCCGCTGGTCATTTTGGTTCCGGGGTTGCCACTTCGGCAGGGTGGAGTGCACCAACCTGCCACCTCGAGGGGACGGAGGATTGACGGCGGGGGACTAAACTGGGTCCATCACACGGTCAGGAGGTTCATCATGGCATCGTCAGATGATCGGCAGAGTCACGGGACCCATCGGGTCATTTCAGCGTCAACGAGGACGCCGGAACGCCGTGCCTTCCCGAAGACGGCCGCCGTGCCGGCCGCAGAAAGAGCGGAACCAACCGTGAACGCCGGAGATTCCTCAGCCGCGAGCAAGACCAAACCGGTGTCGCCGGTCCTCGTTCCCTTGTTGAGGACCGTCAAGGCCAACAACCCCCAAGAGGATTTCGCCGCGATCGAGCGGGCTTTCGCCGTCGCGGACAAGTACCACACCGGACAGAAGCGCAAGAGCGGCGATCCGTACATCACGCACCCCGTCGCCGTCACCACGATTCTCGCCGAACTCGGGGCCTCCGGTGCCACGCTCATTGCGGGCCTGTTGCACGACACCGTCGAGGACACCGAGTACACGCTCGAAGAGCTGACCGAAGACTTCGGGGAAGAGGTCGCGGAGCTCGTCGACGGCGTGACCAAGCTGGACAAGGTCAAATACGGGGAACACGCTCAGGCCGAAACGGTCCGCAAGATGGTCATAGCGATGGCCAAGGACATTCGGGTGCTCGTGATCAAGCTGGCCGACCGGCTGCACAACGCGCGGACCTGGCGCTTCGTCTCTCCGCAGTCCAGCGCACGCAAGGCGAAGGAGACCCTCGAGATCTTCGCGCCGCTGGCCCACCGCCTGGGCATCAATACGATCAAATGGGAACTCGAGGACCTGTCCTTCGCGGCCCTGGAGCCTCGTATCTACGACGAAATCGTGCGCATGGTCGGGGACAGGACCCCGGAGCGGGAACGGCAATTGCAAGAGATCCGCACCGGCGTGAAGGACGAACTTCAGGAGTCCAACATCTCGTGCGAGGTGACTGGTCGACCGAAGCACTATTACTCGATCTACCAGAAGATGATTCTGCGCGACAAGGAATTCGACGAGATCTACGATCTCCTCGCGATCCGGATTCTTGTCGACTCGGTGCGGGACTGCTACGCGGCGCTCGGCGCCATTCACGAAGTCTGGAAGCCGATCCCGGGACGGTTCAAGGACTACATCGCCGTTCCCAAGTTCAACACCTACCAGTCCCTGCATACCGCGGTGATCGGGCCGGCCGGCCGGCCTGTCGAGGTCCAGATCCGGACGCACGACATGCACCGCAAGGCCGAATACGGTATTGCCGCGCACTGGAAGTACAAGGCTGCGGCCCGTGGCGAGGCATCGGCCGCCGGACAGCATACCGAGGATTCGGCCGAGGCGATGAAGTGGCTCCAGTCGCTCATGTCCTGGCAGTCGGAGACCCGCGATTCCTCCGAATTCCTGGACTCGCTGCGCTATGAGGTCAACGCCCAAGAGGTCTTCGTCTTCACCCCGGCCGGCGATGTGCTGTCCTTGCCGGCGGGATCGACCCCGGTGGACTTCGCCTACGCGATTCACACGCAAGTCGGGGAACATACCATCGGTGCTCGGGTCAACGGAAAACTGGTTCCGTTGTCCTCGAAACTCAACCATGGTGACCGCATCGAGATCCTGACGACCAAGGCGGAGGACGCCGGCCCGAGCGAGGACTGGCTCAAATTCGTGGCCAGCCCTCGGGCCCGCACCAAGATCCGGCACTACCTGACCAAGGAACGTCGAGAAGAGGCCATCGAGAAGGGCAAGGACAACCTGACCCGCTCGATGCGGCGCCACAGCCTGCCTCTTCAGCGTCTTCTGACCAGCAAACTCCTTCTGTCCGTCGCTGAGGAACAGCACAAGGACGACGTCGCCGCGCTGTACGAAGCCGTGGGCGAAGGCCAGATCAAGGCCCAGGACGTCATCGACCGTCTGGTCGATCTGCTCGGAGGCGAATCCGAGGCGGAGGACGACCTCGAAGAAGAAACCTCGATCACAACCCATGCGCGGCCCAAGCACGCGGACTCGGGCGTGGTGGTCGACGGTGCCGACGGCGTCTACACCAAATTGGCACGGTGCTGCACTCCGGTTCCCCCGGACGAGATCATGGGCATCGTGACTCGCGGCAACGGCATCTCCGTGCACCGCGTGGATTGTCCCAATATGAGGCAGGCCCAGGACGATCCTCGCCGGATCAAGGTCCAGTGGGCTCCGACCAAATCTTCCGTGTTCTTGGTCGAGATCCAGGTCGAGGCCCTCGACAGGAAATCCTTGCTGTCCGACGTGACTCGGATCCTCTCGGAGAGCCACGTCAATATCCTGTCGGCCAACGTGCATACCAATGTCTCCCGGCTCGCCATCTCGCGCTTCTCCTTCGAGATGGGCGATCCGAGGTACCTCGACCACGTCCTCAACACTGTGCGCGGCATCGACGGCGTGTACGACGTCTACCGCATCACCGGGTCCCGACCGACCCCGTCGACCCACGGTCAGGAGTGAGACGTATCTCCCGGTAGCCCCCGGCGAAGCGCTTCCGACAGCGCATGAATCCGCCGGAGGGCCCGTTGTCGGAACGCCAGACGTGGAACCGCTTCCAGGGCGGCACAGACCGTCTCAGGAGCGCAACCCAGACCTGGCGCGCGGAGCATTGTCGCCAGGGCGGCGTCGCCGCGTTTGCCCTGGTCGAAGGCTGCAACGTCCACGCATGTGCGGAGGGGCGTGGTGACCCTCAAGGGTCCGATTCGCAGGGCCTCGTACTTGGTGTAGGTCGTGTACCGGTGGTGGACGACGGCGGATTCCACCGGATCCAAGGTGAGGCCAAACGGGCCGAAAGCCGTGCACTCCAGGAGCGTGGGCGGGGGAGCGCAGCCGTAGATCCAGGCCGCGGTCAGGCGGTGGAGTATCGCTCGTTGTCGGCTCAGTGGCCGCAGGTGCAGTGCCGCCGCCGTGGCACGGGATTCGGGGCACGGCGGCGTGTTGCCGTACACAGAGTTCACATGCGGGACCAGCAGACCGCGAGCGGCGAGAAGCAGAGCCTCTGCCTGTGTGAGGTGGAGGCCCGCAATCACCAGCCACGGCGGGGCCCCGAGGTCACGATAATGAGCGGCCGTCCGTGACACCGGGTCGAGGCGGCAAACCCGATCCGGGGAATGATGTTCGTGCATGGGTCCATGAGACCTCATGCTTGGGCCGAAAGGTACGGATTCAGCGAATCTGTGGACAGTCTCTTCGAATCCGTACCCTTCGGACGGGACGACGATCGGGCGGTGACCGTCGGGAGCCGCGGCCATCGGGTCGGTGCCCGGGGTCAGGACCGGATATCAGGCACCGGCGTCAAGCTGGTCCAACCAGGCCCGACGAGCATCGAGCGCTTCCCGGGCCTTGGCGGCAGCTGTGGCGTCCCCCGCGGACTCGGCCTTGCGAAGGTCCGCTTCCAGCTCCGAAATGGCGTCCCTGAGCTGGCTGACCATGGAATCGGCTCTGGCCTGGGTTTCGGGATTGGTCCGTTCCCACTCGGCCTGTTCCGCCTCGGAGATGGCGTCCTGGACCTTCTTGAGCTCATTCTCGATCCGTCGCAGGTCATTGCGGGGAACCATGCCGGCCGCATCCCACTCGTCCAGGATCGGCGCGAGCTGGGCCTTCGCCGCACCCGGGTCCTTGACCGGAAGGATCGCCCGGGCCCTCTCGAGCAACGCTTCCTTGACCTTGAGGTTTTCCGCGAACTCGCGGTCAGTCTCGGCATTGGCGGCCGCCCGTGCATTGAAGAAGACGTCCTGGGCGGCCCGGAAGCGAGCCCAGAGCGCGTCGTCCTCCTTGCGCGAGGCCCGGGGCGCCTGCTTCCAGCGATCCATCAGGTCCCGGTACTTGGCGGACGTTTCGCTCCAGTCCGTGGACCCTGACAACGACTCCGCCTCGGCAATAAGCGCTTCCTTGGCCTTCTTCGCCTTGGCGTTGTTCTGGTCCAGTTGGGAGAAGTAGGAGCGGCGGTGCTTGTCGAACGTGGACCGTGCCGTGCGGAATCGCTTCCAGAGCGCGTCCTCCACGGATTTCGGCAGGCGATGCTCCTTCTGGGCGACCTTCCACGCATCGAAGAGGTCGTTCATGCGGGCGCTCGAGTTCTTCCAATGCGTGTCGGACGGATCCTGGTCCGCGACATCTTCGGCGGCTTTGACGATGGCTTCACGTTCCTGATGCGCGCGCTGCTTGGCTTCCTCGGCCTCGTGCTTCTGCTCCTCGGTCAGGCGGGTCGCGGCGGCGTCGAGGGCATCGAGACGCTTCTCGAGGTTCTCGATATCGCCGACCATGCCGCGTGCCTCGACCTGTTCCCTGAGGGAACGGACGGACCGCGTCACAGATGCCGCATCGGCGCCTTGGGAGACGCGGTTCTCGAGGAGCGCGATCTGAGTCTCCGTCTCGGAGAATTTCCGCGCGAAGTAGGTCAGGGCGTCGTCGTCGCTGGCTTCGGGAAATGCACCCACGGGAATGTCCTCGCCGCGCACCGTGACGTAGACGTGGCCGTCTGCTCCTACCGAGCCGAACTTCTTGGCCTCGTCCAGCGACCTCGGGGCTGCTGGGGGTGCGGCGGGTTTGGGAACGATGGGGGAACCCGGCAGGTTGGCCGGGGTGGGCTTGTCGTCGGGCTTCTTCTCAGTCACCGCTGAAACTCTTTCCGTGGAAGGGCCTGTCGGCCTTATGTATCGATGGTCGACGTCGCCCGGAACGGACCGGGCACTGGACTCCAATATATATGGGGTGTGCGTCACGTGAACCGGCTATTTCATGGAAAGATGAACGGTTTTCCCTGGAAGGGGCCGGGATCACGGTCCCCACGGTTCGCCTGGGGACTGGCCACGGTTTAGGCTTGAAGGTGTTTGCGCGCCTCCCGGCGCGCCCAAGAACCAAGACTTTGAGGAGTGGCTCATGGCCCGCAAGGCGTCCTTGTCAGGTTTTCCGGAATTGCTGCCCGAGGAACGGGTGGTAGAGAACCATGTCCTGGATGTTCTGCGCCATACCTTCGAGCTGCACGGGTTCTCCTCGATCGAGACCCGCTCGGTGGAAACCGTCGAGCAACTCCTGCAGAAGGGCGAGATCGACAAAGAGGTCTACGCGGTCTCGCGGCTCCAGGAGGACGGTGACAGCAAGAAGGCCGAGAAGCTCGCTCTCCACTTCGACCTGACCGTTCCGTTCGCCCGGTACGTCGTCGAGAACGCCGGCTACCTGAACTTTCCGTTCATGCGGTACCAGATTCAGAAGTCGTGGCGCGGCGAGCGGCCGCAGGAGGGCCGTGCCCGAGAATTCACGCAGGCCGATATCGACGTCGTCGGGGAAGGCACGCTGCCGTTCCGGTACGACGTCGAGCTCGCCCTGATCGTGGTGGACGCGCTCTCGCGGTTGCCGCTCCCAGAATTCAGGCTCAGGGTCAACAACAGGAAGCTCTCCGAAGGGTTCTACCGGGGCATCGGACTGACCGATACCGCGGGGGTCCTTCGCTCGATCGACAAGTTGGAGAAGATCGGTCCCGATGCCGTGGCCCAGCTGCTCAAGGACGAGCTCGGCGCCACGGACGAGCAGGCACAAGCCGCCTTGGACCTTGCCTCGATCACAGCAGAGGACACCTCGTTCGCGGACCGGGTACGTTCTTTCGGCGTCCAGGACGACCTGCTCGAGGAGGGGCTGACGGAGCTGACCGAAGTGATCGAGCAGGCGTCGAAGCGCGCGCCCGGCAAGGTCATCGCCGACCTGTCGATCGCTCGGGGCCTGGACTACTACACCGGGACCGTCTACGAGACAGTCCTGCTCGGCCACGAACAGCTCGGTTCCATCTGCTCCGGTGGCAGGTACGAGTCCCTGGCCTCGAACGGCAAGAAAACGTACCCGGGGGTCGGACTGTCCATCGGCGTGACCCGGCTCGTTGCCCGGATGCTCTCTCAGGGTCTGGCGCGACCGACACGTTCGGTTCCCTCCGCGGTTCTGGTGGCCCTCACGAACGACGAGGCCTGGTCGGAGGCCCAAGACGTCGCGGATCAGCTGAGGGACCGCGGCATCGCTTGCGAGGTCTCTGCGAGTGCCGCGAAATTCGGCAAGCAGATCAAGTACGCGGATCGGCGCGGGATACCCTTCGTCTGGTTCCTGGGCACCGACGAGTCCGGCACGACCACGCACGAGGTCAAGGACATCCGCTCGGGAGAGCAGGTTGCCGCGGATCCCTCGACCTGGACTCCCGCCGAGGAGGATCTCCGCCCTCGCGTGTACGGCACCGAGGAATAGACCGTCTCTGCCGCGGCTGTGGACAACGATCCTGGCCAGCCGCCGGGGCAGGTAGACTCTGCACAGAATCAGCTCGGCGGGACCCCGCCGCCACATCGAAAGGACCGTGAGTGCTACGCACGCATACGCTCGGTGAATTGACCGCCGAGAACATCGGAGAAACCGTCACCCTGGCCGGCTGGGTCGCCCGCCGGCGCGATCACGGAGGGGTGGCCTTCGTCGATCTGCGCGACCGGGAGGGCGTGACCCAGTGCGTGTTCCACGATGAGGCAGATTTCGATGCGTTGCGCAACGAATACGTGCTCAAGGTCGAGGGAGTGGTCTCCCGCCGCCCCGAGGGCAACGACAACCCCAACCTGGTGACCGGTGAGGTCGAGGTCGAGGTCACCTCGGTGGAGGTGCTGAACACCTCCGCGCCGCTGCCGTTCCAGGTGGACGAGCACGTCGAGGTCGGGGAAGAGGCCCGGTTGCGGCACCGCTACCTCGACCTGCGCCGCCCGGCACCGGCGGCCGCCATGAAGCTGCGCTCTGAAGCCAGCCGCGTGGTGCGGGAGCTGCTCCACCAGGATGGGTACCTCGAGGTGGAAACACCGACGATGACTCGTTCGACTCCCGAAGGTGCACGTGACTTCGTGGTGCCCGCGCGCCTGGCACCGGGCTCCTGGTACGCCCTCCCGCAGTCGCCCCAGTTGTTCAAGCAGCTTCTCCAGGTGGGCGGGATCGAACGGTACTTCCAGATCGCTCGTTGCTACAGGGACGAGGACTTCCGCGCCGACCGTCAGCCGGAATTCACCCAGCTGGACATCGAAGCCTCCTTCGTGGAGGAGGACGACGTCATCGATCTGGGCGAGCAGATCGTGGCGGCTCTGTGGAAACTGATCGATGTGGAGATTCCGCGCCCGATTCGCCGCATGACCTATCGCGAATCCATGGAGAAATACGGTTCGGACAAGCCGGATCTTCGTTTCGGCCTGGAACTGACGGAGCTGACGGACTACTTCCGCGACACGACCTTCCGTGTCTTCAAGGCACCGTACGTCGGTTCCGTGGTGATGCCGGGTGGTGCTTCGCAGCCGCGCCGGACCCTGGACGCATGGCAGGAGTGGGCCAAACAGCGCGGAGCCAAGGGCCTCGCCTACGTTCTGGTCCAGGAGGACGGCAGCCTGACCGGCCCCGTGGCCAAGAACATCACCGAGACCGAACGCGAAGGCCTCGCGGAAGCCGCGGGGGCCAAGCCCGGCGACTGCATCTTCTTCGCGGCCGGTGACGCCAAGTCCTCCCGTGCTCTCTTGGGCTCTGCTCGAGTCGAGATCGGACACCGGACCGGACTCATCAAGGATGGCGACTGGGCCTTCGTGTGGATCGTCGACGCACCGATGTTCGAACCCGCCGCCGACGCCGAGGACTCGGGCGACGTCGCCCTCGGTAACTCCGCATGGACGGCCGTGCACCACGCGTTCACATCGCCGAAGCCCGAATTCATGGACACGTTCGACGAAGATCCCGGATCCGCGTTGGCCTACGCCTACGACATTGTGTGCAACGGCAACGAGATCGGTGGCGGTTCAATCCGTATCCACCGTCGCGACGTGCAGGAACGTGTTTTCAACGTCATGGGCATTTCGCAGGAGGAAGCCGACGAGAAATTCGGCTTCCTTCTCGAGGCCTTCAAATACGGTGCACCCCCGCACGGCGGAATCGCCTTCGGCTGGGACCGCGTCGTCGCCCTGCTGGCAGGATCGGACTCCATCCGTGACGTGATCGCGTTCCCGAAGACCGGCAACGGCTACGATCCGCTCACGGCTGCTCCGGCGCCGATCACGGCCCAACAGCGCAAGGAAACCGGGGTGGACGCCAAGCCGGCCAAGAACACGGAGAAGAAGCAGGCGCCGGACCAGGGGCAGAGCGCCGGGACCAAGTAGTCCGCTTCAGGAGGCGTGGAAGTCCACGGCTTCGGGGCCATCCCGGTGGCCCTGGAGCCCGGTGGATCAGGAGCTTCCCGCGCCATTGCGCTGCCACCCCCGTTGCGCTGCCACCCAGTGCGCTGTCCCCATTGCGCTTCACCAGGCCCCGCAGGCTGCCGCCGGCGGGGCCTGGTGCCTGTAGGGGGCGAGGCCGAGTTACGCCCTGTCCGTGGACGTGCTTTGGGCCGCGATCCGGGCCATGACCTCGGCGAGTTGGCGGACGGAGATCCCGAGACCCGTTGGCATCTCCACGTAACCCTGGTCGGTGGTGACCCCGACTTCGGGGCGCGTTCCCGGATGCAGCGTGACGCGTGCGCGCGTCGTCGTCGACTCACCATTGGACGAGCTGTGCGCCTCGACGCTCCAGACGTTGTCCCACCTGACCCGCAATTCGTCGTGCCACGCGCCGCGTCGGCGTGACTCCACGAAGAATCCGGGCACCTCCAGCACGAGTCGCCGTTGCCGGACCAACGGGTGGATGGTCGCGATCATACCGACGACCAGCAGAGCGGCGACGAGGCAGCACCCCCAGAACTGGAAGGACGCCACACCGTTCTTCGCGAAATCGCTGTATGCCATGCCGGCCGCGAGGATCACGAGCAGCCCCAGCCCCACGGCAGCGAGAACAGCCTTTGTCGGACTGGTCCGGATGACGGACCTCCCGGTCCTCCTGAACTCGTCCCACGTCCGCTCAGCCTGTGCTCTTCCCATGCCCTTCGTCCTTCCACGGTCCTCGGGCAGGCGCTCGTGCCTCGCCGGGTACTTCGTGGTACCGAGCTTATAGGCATACCTGGCTCTACCGAAGGCCCGGGTGCCCGCTGGACCCTCGGTTTCATCGTTGGCACTGATCCCCGACGCTTCGGCGACGCATAGCGTTTTCAGTATGAAAACGACAACGACTCACCTCGTCAGAGCCCACGGGCTCAGCAAAGCCTTCGGTACGACCAGTGCCCTCACCGATGTGTCAGTCACCATCGGACATGGGGAGTCCGTGGCCATCATGGGACCTTCCGGTTCCGGCAAGTCCACGCTGATGCACATCCTGTCCGGCATTTCCGGCGCGGACCGCGGATCGGTGATTCTCGACGACGCAGCCTCGGGCTCCGGAATCGATATCACCGGATTGTCGTCGAACCAGAGGACTCGGTTGCGCCGGGACCGCATCGGGTTCGTGTTCCAGGAGGGACTGCTCCTGCCGGAACTCACCGCGCTGGAGAACGTCGCGGTGGCCCTGATGACCTCCGGAACGTCCCGCAGACAGGCGGAGGCCGAAGCCGGTCGTTGGCTGTCGGCCCTGGGTCTTCACGGTATGGAAGACCGCCGTCCCGGGCAGCTTTCCGGCGGGCAGGCCCAACGTGTCGCGATCGCCCGCGCCCAGGTTACTCGTCCGGATCTCGTGTTCGCCGACGAACCGACGGGCGCGTTGGACACGGAGACCTCGCAACGAGTCCTGGACGCGCTGCTCGAAGCCACCGTGTCCCGGGGAGCTTCCCTGGTGGTGGTGACTCACGATCCGGCGGTGGCCGCCGGATGCGCCCGAACCATTCGGCTTCAGGACGGTCGTATTGTCGACGACGGACTGGGAGGTGGTCCGCGGTGAATCTGCTCTTCCTCCGCAAAACTTTCTCCGACCCCGCCACGTGGGCACTTCCGGTTGTCGCCTTCATGCTCACGAGCGCCATGGCCTACACGGTCGTGGGCGGTGTCTCGTTCCTGCTGCACGACGAGAGCAGCAACCAGCTGTTCTACATGCTCTGCGCGGCCCTGGCGGCCATACTGCTGGCCGTCCCGATGAGCTCCCTCATGTCTTCGGCGGCCCGGCTCATGGCACGCCAGCGCGAACGACGCCTGTCCACCCTCCGCCTGCTCGGTGCCTCGGGGTTGAAGCTCAGGGCGTTGTCACTGATCGAATCGGGCACGCTGGCCGTGACTGGCATCGTTCTTGGTGCCGTGCTCTACGGTCTGCTGACCCCTCTGGTCGGTTTGGTGCACCTGACCGGGCACGCGATCGGGGCTTCGGGTCTGTGGCTGGGGTTCGAGGGGCTGCTCGGCGTCGGCGTCCTGCTTCTGGCGTTGGCCCTTGTCAGCGCGTTGAGCGGGCTCAGCCGCCTCGAGATCACCCCGCTGAGCGTCCGATCACGGGAACTTCCCCGCAGGGTGCGCTGGATCCGGCTCGTCGCGGGCGGCCTGTTGATCTTCGTCGCGCTGGTCTGCTCCGTGGCCGTGTCCTCGGGACTCGGGGGTGCCATGGTTTTCGCGTTCATCGTGATTTCACTGTCGATCCCTCTGATCGCCGTGAACCTCTTGGGGCCCTTGGTCCTGAAATGGATCGGCACCGCCGACGCGAAGACCGCCCGCAGCGCCGAACGCCTGATCGCGGCGCGAAACCTCCTCGAGTCGCCCCAGGAGATGTGGCGCCAGATCGGCAGCATCGCGTTCAGTGTGTACATGGCCGTGATGCTGGGATCGGGCGTTGCGATGTCGATGGCTGGCAGCACCGCCGACGCCGACCGCCAGGATCTGATCCTGGTTCACGACGTCCGGACCGGAGTGCTCGTGACGCTGGTGATGTCTTTCCTCATGGTCGCTTTCTCGGTCGGCATCAACCAGACGGCGCAGGTTCTCGACCGCCAGGAGATGTACCGGGCGCTCTCCCGCATGGGAATGTCGATCGACCGTCTCGGACGGGTCCGCCGGCTCTCGGTGATGCGGCCCCTGGTGCTCGTGGTCATCATCTCGGGCCTGGTCGCAGTGGTGACGTTGTTCCCGCTGGTCGGCGCGGGTCTGGTCGCGCAACCGGTCACGATGGCGGTCATTGCTGCGGCCATCGTCTTCGGAATCTGCACCGTCTGGGCAGCGTGCGCGTCGACCACACCCGTGCTCAGGCGCACCCTCGAGGACTAGGCGGCCTACTGCGGCGTCGAGATCTCCAAGAGCCTTGAGACGGCGGCCTCTGCCTCATCCGGTATGCGCGTCCATGCGATTCCGGCTTGGGCTCCGCCGTCCTCCCTGGGAACGATCCAGCCGAGGACCACCAGGGTCTGCGTCAGGGACTGCAGGGAACCGGCCAGGAGCCGACCGTCTCCGTCGAAGATCTCGCCCGTGGAGGTGCTGAGTCTCCACCGGTGACGGACGCAGATCTGGCGGGCCCACTGCGACTCGTTCTGCACGTACCGAGGGGGAATGGTCAGCATCGTTTCGGTAATGGGCTGGGTTTCGTACGACATTTTCATCAACTCCTTACCCGCCCTGGACGAGGGCCGGTGACCCGGGCCTCACTGTCCATGGAACGCCGATTCTTACGAATTTTCAAGAGTTGTGGGAATCCCCTGACCAGGGGAAACGCCGGCGGCCGCGTGCCGAAGTGGCAGTTTTGAGCGTTTTTCGCACCGAAAATTGCACAAACCTGCCACCTCGCGGGAACGCGGGGGAGGCGGCGAGTGGAAGCGGGAGTGGCGCAGATGCACGGAATTGCCACCTCGAACAGCCGGCACCGAGGCTGGAACGACGCCGGGTCGCCGTCGGCCGCATGCCTGGTCGCTACGGGCCGACGTCGTGTGCATGACGGGCCGCTACGGGCCGACGTCGTGCGCATGCCTGGTCGCTACGGGCCGACGTCGTGCGCATGCCTGGTCGCCCCGAGCGTTGTTGGGTGGGGGTTGCCCGATAGAGAGGCAATGGCCCACGCTAGGTGGTGCTTCAACCCCCACCAAACGACGGCCAGAGCCACCGAATCGGGTAAACCCCACCTCACGCGGGACGATGCCGCCTTTCGTAAACCCCACCCAACGGAGCCCACGGCCACCAAATCGGGTAAACCCCACCTCACGCGGGACGACGCCGCCTTTCGTAGCCCCCACCCAACAGCGGTAAACGCCACCGAATCGGGTAAACCGCGCCTCACGGGGGACGGAGCCACCATTCGCAACCCCCACCCAACAGCGGTAAAAGCCGCCGAATCGGCTAACCACCACCCAACGCCCGGACGAACGCGCCCGGACGAACCCACCCGGACGTACC
>NZ_NOIQ01000012.1 GCF_004136575.1 Rothia koreensis | reverse complement strand
GGACAGAAATCGGGGGTAGAGCTAATCGCTCTACCCCCGAAATACCAGGCATCCAAGCCTCTCTAAGAGTTAGACCCCGTAGTACAGCTGGAACTCCAACGGGTGCGGAACCAGCGAGAGCGGCTCGAGCTCGTTCTCACGCTTGTACTCGATCCACGTCTGGATCAGGTCCTCGGTGAAGACATCCCCGGCCAGAAGGAATTCGTGATCCTCCTCGAGTGCTCGCAAGGCCTCGTCGAGGCTGGCGGGCGCCGTCTTGATGTCCTTGGCTTCCTCCGGCGGGAGCTCGTACAGGTCCTTGTCGATCGGCTCCGGCGGCTCGATGCGGTTGCGGATGCCGTCCAGGCCTGCCATGAGCTGAGCCGAGAAGGCCAGGTACGGGTTGCAGGACGGGTCCGGGGCGCGGAACTCGAGGCGCTTCGCCTTCGGGTTGGACCCAGTGATCGGAATACGGATACCGGCCGAGCGATTGCCCTGGGAGTACACCATATTGACCGGCGCCTCGTACCCCTTGACCAGCCGCTTGTACGAGTTCACGGTCGGGTTGGTGAAGGCAAGAACCGAGGACGAGTGCTCCAGCAGCCCACCGATGTACCAGCGGGCGAGGTCGGAGAGATTGGCGTAGCCGCGCTCGTCGAAGAACAAGGGCTCGCTGCCCTTCCAGAGCGACTGGTGGCAGTGCATGCCCGAGCCGTTGTCGTCGAATACGGGCTTCGGCATGAACGTCGCCGACTTTCCGTACGCATCCGCGACGTTCTTGACGATGTACTTGAACTTCAGCAGATCATCGGCCGCCAGGGTCATGGTGTTGTACTTGTAATTGATTTCGGCCTGACCGGCGGCCCCGACCTCGTGGTGGGCGCGTTCGACCTCGAGACCGACCTCGTCCAGGGTGACCGAGATGGCGTCGCGCAGATCGGCCTGCTTGTCCTGCGGCGCGACCGGGAAGTAACCGCCCTTGACCTGCGTCTTGTTGCCCTGGTTGCCGCCTTCTTCCTTGCGGCCGGAGTTCCAGGGGGCCTCATCTGAATCGACACGGTAGAACGTGTGCTCGGGGGAGACCTGGTAGCGGACGTCCTCGAAGATGAAGAACTCGGCCTCGGACGCGAAATTGGCGACGTCCGCGATGCCCGTGGAGTTCAGGTAGGCCTCGGCTCGTTCCGCCACACCACGGGGATCGCGGTGGTACGGGTCCCCGGTTCGGGGATTCACGATCGAACACGTGAGAACAATGGTCTTTTCAAGGCGGAAAGGATCCACGAAAGCCGATTTGGGGTCCGGTATGAGCTGCATATCGGACTCTGCGATTCCCTGGAAGCCTCGGATCGACGACCCGTCGAAGAGCTGCCCGTTGACGAAGAAGTCATCGTCGATGGACTTGGCCGGAAGATTGAAGTGCTGCTGGACACCGGGAAGATCGGTGAACCGGATGTCGATGAAGACGACGTCCTCGTTCTCGATGTAGTCCAGCACTTCCTGGGCATTTTCGAACATGGTCGGAGTACTCCTCTAGATTTGCTCAATGCAATCACGCCGGACGCCTCATGACTGTGGACGCCCTCACGCTTTCTGTTGCTCACGGTAGGCAGGCGACGTTGCCCGGCTGTATCCGAATTGTTTCGGACGTGTAAATTCGGACGACGTCGTGTGCACCACCGCAACGGCGTGAACGCTGTCTCAACCATAACCCGTATGGCCGAACCACCTTGGATATCCTGGAGCTATGGCATCTTCCCGACCCCCTTCCGAATCCAGTGGTCCGCAGGGCCAGCAATCATCGAACCACGCCTCCGGGGAACGCTCGGAGTACCCGGGTCAGCGGTTCGGGAGGCCGGAGCGCGGCCGGGGTTCCCTGGCCACCGTGCCGTGGAGATTTCTTGCGCTCGTCATCGATTGGCTGATCTGTCTGGGAATCTCTTCGGTCCTCTTCGGGTCCGGAGATTCTCTCGTCCATTCGTTGGCCACGTCCGGGATTTTCTGGGTGTACCAGGGACTGCTGGTCGGTTTCATGGGGCACACGCTCGGTCATTTTCTCTGCGGGATGCAGGTTCAGACCGTTGACGGCAGGCCGGCGGGATTCGGCAAGGGTTTCATCCGGGGCCTCCTGGTCACGGTGATCATCCCGATTCTGGTGGTGGACGAGGACGGCCGTGGGTTGCAGGACAGGGCCATCGGCACAATCCTTGTGCGCATCCGCTGACTGATCCATCGGTCCGCGCGCGGCGACGAAAGACGAAAAGGGGCCCCGACCGTCACCGGTCGGGGCCCCATCCACGGTGAGGAACGCCGTCTTATCGTCCGCGGAGTCCCTTGCGGTCCGGACGGGCCTTCATGGGGTCAACGCCCTTGGGCATCGGCATGCCCTTGTTCAGCGAAGCCAAACGGTTGCTCACCGCGTGGACCTCCTGCTGGGTGAGGTTCTTCGGGTACTTCTTCATGACCTTGGTGATCTTCTTCAGCGGGGTCTGGCCCTCGCCATTGCCGGCCTTGATCACGTGGATCGGAACGTTCGGGGCAACCCGATTCAACTTCTTCTTCTCCTGCGCAATCAGGGAATTCACCCGTCCCGCGGGTCCCTCCGTTACGAGGACGACGCCCGGTCGACCCAACGCCCGGAACACGAGGTCCTGGGTTCGGGGGTTGACCGCGACCGGTTGCTCCTCGACGATCCAGCCACGGCGCAACGTGGACAGCGCAGCGCCGGCCGCGCCCGTTTGGCCTTCGATCTGACCGAAGGCGGCCCTCTCCGCCCTCCGGGACAGGATCATCACGCAGACCAGGACCGCAACGGGCACGCCGATGATCAGCCATGTGATCCAGTTGTGGAACAGGACGCCCACGAGCAAGAACACCAGGAGGGTCACCAGACCGGCGAGAAGGAGGATCCAGGTGATGTTCGGATCCGACTTCCGCGTCATGGTGAAGACCTGCTTCATCTGTGCGAAATAGCCCGGCTTGGACCCCTTCTTCTTTCGCTTCTCCTCGCGCTTCTCCTCACGCGTGAGCTTGCCGTTCTTGGCAGACTGGGACGACACGATTTTTCCTCAATGCAGTCGGGTACGGGCGGCGCCGGTGTGCCCGGCATTCGCGACCATTCTACGGGAGTGTCCGAGACTCGCGAACTCGATGCGACGACGACGCGGCCCCGGGCGGGAGAGCCCGGGGCCGCGTCGTCGTCATCCTGCCGTGGCGGAGGACGGAAGGTCAGAGTCCGGCCGCCACCAGGGAAGAAGCTTCCTGGCGCGCCGAACCGGTGTCCTGAATGTGTTCCAGGTGCTCTGGGATCGGCCGCCCCATCTTGTCCATGGCGCGAGCCCAGAGGCGACCGGCACGGTAGGACGAACGAACCATCGGGCCCGCCATGACCCCGAGGAAACCGATCTCTTCCGCGGCCTCGGAGAGCGCCACGAATTCTTCGGGCTTGACCCACCGGTCGATCGGGTGGAACAGCGGGGACGGACGCAGGTACTGGGTCAGCGTGATGATGTCGGTCCCGGCGTCGTGCAGGTCGCAGAGCGCCTCGTAGACCTCATCGTTGGTCTCACCCATCCCGAGAATCAGGTTGGACTTGGTGATCATCCCGCGTTCCTTGCCGTGCGAGATGGTGTCCAACGACCGCTCGTAGGTAAAGGCCGGGCGGATCTTCTTGAAGATGCGCGGAACGGTTTCGACGTTGTGCGCGTAGACCTCCGGACCGGCATCCACGATCATGTCCAGGCGATCCGGCTTGCCCTGGAAGTCCGGAATCAGAATCTCGACACCGGTATTGGGGTTCTGCTCGTGGATCGCTTCGATGGTCTTCGCATAGTGCATGGCCGATCCGTCCGGAAGATCGTCGCGAGCGACGCCCGTGACGGTGGCGTACCGCAGGTCCATCTGCTGGATGGAGCGGGCGACCTTGGCGGGTTCCAGGGGATCCAGGGGAGCGGGACGCCCCGTCGCGATGTCGCAGAAGTCGCACCGGCGCGTGCAGGTGTCTCCGGCGATCAGGAACGTGGCTTCCCGGTCCTCCCAGCATTCATAAATATTGGGACAGCCGGCTTCCTCGCAGACGGTGTGCAGCCCCTGGCTCCGGGCCATCTTCTTGAGCTCTTGGTATTCGGGCCCCATCTTGGCGGTGTTCTTGAGCCACGAGGGCTTCTTCTCGATGGGGACCTCGGCGTTCCGCGCTTCCACGCGGAGGAGCTTGCGTCCTTCTGGGGCGATGGTCATGGTCTCTCCTTCGATGTCCACGGCTCGCCGCAAAGCGGCTGGCGAGTCATTGATCAGGCCGTAGCCTCTTCGCCACGCGGAACGAATTGCGCTGCCAAGCGGTCCGCATTGGCCAATAGTTCCTGTTCAACTCGGTCAACAACGTCGCTCGGCGATATGTTCCGCCGGAGCTGCTCGCTGATGGTGGTGACCGAAGCGTCAGTGATCCCGCACGGGATGAAATTGGAGAACGACCCGAGGTCGTTGTTGCAGTTCAGGGCGAACCCGTGCATGGTCGTGTTGCGCGAGACCCGGATCCCGATCGCGGCGATCTTCTTGTCCGGCTCGATGCCTTCGCCAAGGACCCAGACGCCGGAACGGCCCTCGACGCGTTGTCCGTCAATGCCGAGATCACGGACGACTTTCATGAGAATTTCTTCCAGGATCCGGACATAGCGAACGACGTCGATAGGTTCCGGAAGTTTGAGGATGGGGTAGCCCACCAGCATTCCGGGCCCGTGCCAGGTCAGTTTCCCGCCCCGGTCGATGGGGACCACATCCGTGCCGTCGTTCGGATACTCGTGCTTCTCCGTGCGTTTGCCTGCCGTGTATACCGGCTGGTGTTCGAGGAGCAGCACGGTGTTGTCCTGTTCCTCGTTGCTGACGCGGTGGTGGATCTCCTCCTGAAGTGCGAGGGCCTCACGATAGTCCACGTACTCGGGTGCGAGACCGACCCGATTCATGACCAATGACATGTGACCAGCCTACAACTGGGCTTCGGGCGCTCTAAATCGCATGTCGACGAAATGCGCGAAGATGCGGGATGCCTGTGGATAACGTGATCATTCTCATGATCGAGGGTGTATTTCTGAAGCATGGATCGAAGCATGGTGGAGACGCCCGAGGCCGCCGACCTCGCGGCGGCGGATCTGGACAGGTACCGACTCATCAAAAAGGTGGGTGAAGGCTCAGGGGCCTCGCTCTGGTACGCGCGGTTTCGGGAGGCAGGCGTGGACGGAGCCCTGCCTGCCGCCGGAATCACGTCACGGAACGAATTCGAGCGTGCGGCCCGGCACCGAGCCAGCACGGAACGGTTGATCACGATCCATCCGCGCCCGGGCGGAAAAGCAGCGGCCTTCGAGAATGCGCCCACGATGTGGGCGTCGGAGGTCAACACGCACCGGAGTTCGATGCGGCACCCGCACATCCTGCACACTTATGAAGCCTCCGCGAGCGATCCGATCCTGCCCTTCCTCGTCCTGGAATTCCCGGAGGGCGGTTGTCTCGACCGGGTGCTGCAGAGCCGCCGGAGACTCGAGCCGGAAGAGTGTGCCGGGGTGGTCGCGCACGTCGGCCGGGCCCTGTCCTGGCTGCACAGTCAGGGCCTGGTCCACGGAGGAGTCGATGCCTCCAACATCTTTCTGACCAGGGGAGCGGCGTCCGTGGTGATGCCTCCGTGGCCGGATCCGTGGTCGGGTGGAGGCGGCGCTCCGGGATCCGCGGGAACGCCCGCGGATGATGTCCTCCGTTTCGCGGAGCTTACCTGGAGGATGCTGACCGGTCGGAGCCCAGGCCCGTGGGAACATCGGATTCCATTGCCGATGAGTTGCCCGAGCGCGACCAAGAATGTGGTCCAGGTGTTGGAAGCGGCTCTGGATCCCGATGCGTCGGCGCGCCCCGAGGCGCAGGAGCTTGCGCTGGTGGTACGGGGAGCATGGGATGCCGTTCCCCTCGACCTGCATTCCACGGCCGATGCCGACTTCGCCCCTCGCCTCCCGGCAAGGCCAGGGCCATTGAGGGGTCGTTCTTTGACGCGCGGAGGTGTGACGGTGAGGAAGCTGGATGTCGAACCGACGGCATCCAGGGGACGGGCTCGGGTCGCCGCGAGGCTTGGCCCGCTGTCCAGACTTCGGTGCCTTGCGCCGTTGGTGCACGCCGCACGACGGCGGTGGAAGGCCATGGTGATAGGGCTCCTGCTGGTCGCCGCCGCGGTCCACGGTGCTTCTCGCCCTCTGCCCACCTCGGACATGGCGCCTCACCCGAGGGATGTCGAGGAAGTCTCGCCGATATTCGCGGCACCGACCGTCGATGGTGGGGGCGTCCCAACCGGCACGCCTGAGCCGGCGGGAGCCGCCGAGGCCGTCGAGCATCTGGTCGCGGAGAGGGACAAGGCGCTCAGGGACAGGGACCCTTCTCTGATCGGAGGGTATGCCGTGGCAGGCAGTGACGTCGAGAAGGCGGACAGGGACTGCATCGATACCCTGCGCTCCAGATCGGTGGTGTGGGGCGACCTCAGGACCCGAGCCGAGGACATCGTGGTCGAAGAGGAAAACGACAGCCTGGCTCGGGTCAGGGCGAAACTTGTTGTCTCCGGGTGGGAAAAGACCACTCCCAGCACGCAAGGAGCCGGTGACACGACCCAAAGCATCCGTCTGCATCTGGACCGGGCCACCGGCTCCTGGAGAATCAAGGCCGTGGAATCTGTTCCGAACTGAGTCCTAGTTCCACAAGGTTGCGACCGCGATATTGATCAGGCTCAAGCCACCGACCGCGTGCGCAATTCCCGTGGGTACCTCTTCGCCACGCTTGTACTTGCGCTGACCAATGAAGGCGACCACGGCGATCACCAGGCCGATGACCAGCTTGACTCCCAGCTTCGCGTGGTTCACCGCGCCGCCTTGCATTTCGAGCATTCCGAACATGATCAGGCCGGTGACCACCTGAAGGAGTGCCGCATAGTACTGTGCCGGCACCACTCGCGGAGGCTTGAAGTAAGCCACCCACAGGCCGAAGACCAGGGCCGCTCCTACGATGTGCAGAAAGAGGAGAACTGACATGAGAAAAGACATGCCTTCATTTTAGTCTCGTGGGACGGTTTTGCTGACGCAGTGACACCAAAATGTGCGCGGGGTCGCACCCGAGGCCGAAACCGACGAAAGCGGCCGCTCCCAGGGAAGGGAACGGCCGCTTTCGGGGATCTGTCCGATACGACTCCTAGAGTCCGACCTCGGACTCGAAGTTGCCGTCCTCGAGGCGCTTCTTGAGGGTCTGGAGGAAACGGCCGGCGTCGGCACCGTCGACCAGTCGGTGATCATAGGTCAGCGACAGGTAGCACATCTGGCGGACGGCGATCGTGTCATTGCCCTCGGCGTCGGTGACGACGACGGGACGCTTGACGATCGAACCGGTTCCAAGGATTCCGACCTGGGGCTGGTTGATGATCGGGGTGTCGAACAGGGCACCGAAGGAGCCGATGTTCGTGATGGTGAACGTGCCTCCGGAGAGCTCATCCGGTCCGATCTGCCCCGACTTGGTCCGCTCGCCGACATCGGCCAGCTTCTTGGCCAGACCAGCCAAGTTCAGGTCTCCCGCATTGGAGACCACGGGAACCAGCAGACCGCGCTCCGTGTCCACCGCGATCGCGATGTCCTCGGAGTCGTGGTACGTGATTTCCTTGGCCTCGGCGTCGTAGGAGGCATTCAGCTTGGGGTGCTGCTGGAGCGCCTCGGCCACAGCCTTGGCGAAGAACGGGAGGAACGTCAGCTTGGCGCCCTCGCGAGTCTGGAAGGACTTCTTCGCACGATCGCGCAACTTGGACACGCGGGTCATGTCGACCTCGGTGACCTGCGTCAGCTGGGCCGACACGTCGAGGGATTCCTTCATCCTCTTGGCAATCGTCTGCCGGATGCGCGGGGCCTTTTCCTTCTTGCCTCGCTTCTCCGTGTCCACGGCGGGTGTCGGAGCCGAAGCGGAGGACTGGGAGGATGCGGCGGGTGCCTCGGAAGCCGGTGCCGGCTTCTCTGAGGGAGCAGCCGCCTTCTTGGCGTCGATCGCGGCCTGGACATCCTGCTTGCGAATGCGTCCGCCCACACCGGTGCCCTCGATGGTCGAGAGATCGATGTCTTCCTGCTTGGCCAGTTTGCGAACCAACGGGGTCACGTAGATCTCGCCGGAGTTCTTCGTCGAGTCCGAACCCTGGGATGCCTGGTTCGAGGCGTTGTCCTCGGCCTTGGGCGTCGCGGTCGGCTGTTCTTCCTTGACCTTCTCCTGGGCGGGTTCCGCGGACTCCTGCTTGGGTTCCGGCTCAGCCTGGGGAGCGGATTCCTGCTGGGGAGCCTCGTCCTGACCGGAGGAGTCCGAGGAGCTCGAGGGCGCCGACGCTCCCTGTTCCCCGACGATGGCCAGAACCTGACCGACCTCGGCCTCTTCGTCTTCGTCGACCTTGACCTCGAGCAAGGTGCCGGCAACGGGGGAGGGAATCTCGGTGTCGACCTTGTCGGTCGAGACCTCGACCAACGGCTCGTCGACCTCGACGGTATCGCCGACGGACTTGAGCCAACGGGTCACGGTGCCTTCCGTGACGGACTCTCCGAGAGCAGGCAGGGTGACCTCCTGGCCTTCCCCGCCGGCGGAACCGGAAGATTCCTGAGTGTCCTCGGCCGGTGCCGAAGGTGTCTCCGCGGCAGCCTCTTCCTGCTCGGGCTGCTCGGCCGGTGCTTCTGCGGACTGTTCCTCAGCCGCCGGTTCCGGTGAATCGGAGGATCCGGAAGCTCCCGATCCGTCGCCGATACGCACCAGAGGAGCGCCGACCTCAACCTCTTCGTCCTCGTCGACGAGGATTTCCTCGATCGTGCCCGCGACCGGGGACGGGATCTCGGTGTCGACCTTGTCGGTCGAGACCTCGACCAACGGCTCGTCGACCTCGACGGTGTCGCCCACGGACTTCAGCCAGCGGGTAACGGTTCCTTCGGTTACGGATTCGCCCAGTGCGGGCAGTTCTACGGTTTCAGACATCGTCTCTTCCCGTTCTCCTTGTGAATAGTGCCTGTGTAAGTTCTGGCGATCTGCGGACGAGCCCGGTGCTAACCGTGCAGGGGGTGACCGGCCAGGGCCATGGCCGCCTCACCCAGTGCCTCGTTCTGGGTCGGGTGCGCGTGAATGAGCTTGGCGACATCCTCAGGGTATGCCTCCCAGTTGACGATCAACTGGGCCTCGCCGATCTGCTCACCGATGCGCTTGCCGATCGCGTGGACACCCACGATGGGGCCTTCCTTCTCGCGCACGAACTTGATGATGCCGCCGGTTCCGAGGATCGAGCTCTTGCCGTTTCCTGCCAAGTTGTATTCGGCGACCTCGATGTTGTCGTCGCCGAACTTCTCCTTGGCCTTGGGCTCGGTATAGCCCACGGAGGCGATCTCGGGGTCCGAGAACGTCACCTTGGGAATGTTGATGTCCTCGACGATCACGGGGTTCTGGCCCGCGATCTCCTCGGCAATGAAGATGCCCTGCTGGAAACCACGGTGGGCCAGCTGCAGGCCGGGGACGATGTCGCCGGCCGCGTAGACATTGCCGACGCCGGTGTGGAGGCGCTCATTGGTGATGACGAACCCTCGGTCCATGGTCACGCCGGCTTCTTCGAATCCGAGTCCTTCGGTGTTCGGACCGCGTCCGACGGCGACGAGAACGATGTCCGCCTCGAATTCCTTGCCGTCGGTCAGGGTGACCTTGGCGCCGTCGTCGTCCTGTTCGACCTTCTCGAAGAAGGTCCCCAAATTGGACTTGATCCCGCGCTTCTTGAAGCTGCGCTCGAGAACCTTGATGATCGAGGGGTCCTCGTTGGGGACCAGGTGGGGCAGTCCCTCAATGATGGTGACGTCCACGCCCATCGCCTTCCACATCGAGGCGAATTCGGAGCCGATCACGCCGCCGCCCAGGATGATGGCGGACTTCGGCAGGTAATCCATTTCGAGGGCCTGGGTCGAGGTCAGGATGCGGCCGCCGATCTCCAGGCCGAAGGTTTTCGAGACGGATCCGGAAGCAAGAATGATGTTCTTTCCGGTGTATTCGGTCCCGTTCACCTCAATGGTGTTTTCCCCGGTCATCTTGCCGGCGCCGTCGATCACGGTCACGCCGCGCATCTTCAACAGGCCCTGGAGACCCTTGAACTTGCCGGCAATGATGCCGTCCTTGTAATTGCGGATGGCACCCATGTCGATGCCCTCGTACTTGACCTTGACGCCGTACTTCTCGGACTCACGGGCCTCTTCCGCGACTTCAGCAGAGTGGAGGTACGCCTTCGTTGGGATGCAGCCCCAGTGGAGGCATGTTCCGCCGACCTTTTCCTTCTCGATCAGCCCGACGCTGAAACCGAGCTGAACGGATCGAAGAGCGGCAGCATAACCGGCGCTACCGCCGCCAAGAATGAGAATGTCGAAAGCATTTGCCGAATCGGCCACGTGAAACGCTCCCTCGCGCGTTGGGTACGGGCTGCTTCACTGCCCGTCGCTGATGATGAATCGATCCCACCTTATAACTCAGGTCGGCTCCGACTCCACTTATTGACACCTTGACACAAAGGGCGCCCTGGAGAGGCTACTCACATCCCCAAAGCGCCCCCGGTGTGCCGTCCGGCGTGAACAGGTCCTAGTCAGCCAGATCCTCGATCAGACTGACCAGCGTGCTCACGGAAGCGCCCGTGCCGTTCTTGGGCACGAAACCATAGGGCGAGCCCTCGTTGTAGGCGGGCCCGGCAATGTCCAGGTGGGCCCAGGGAATCTTCTTTCCTTCGGATTCACCGACGAATTCCTGGAGGAACAGGCCGGCGATGAGCATTCCACCATTGCGACCCGCGCCGATATTCTTCAGGTCGGCTGCCTCGGTATTCAGCTCGCCCCTCATGTGCGCGGGCAGGGGCATCGGCCAGAACTGTTCGCCCGCCCGTTCGGAGGCTTCGATGACCCGGCCCCGGAGCTCTTCTTCACCCATGACGGCCGAGTGGCGCGTGCCCAGGGCGACCATTTGGGCTCCGGTGAGCGTCGCGACGTCGAGCAGGTAGTCCGGATCCGATTCGGACGCGTAGGCGAGCCCATCGGCCATGACGAGTCGGCCTTCCGCGTCGGTGTTGAGGACCTCGACCGTTTTTCCGCCGCGCATGCTCAGCACGTCATTCGGTTTGGTTGCGGTCCCGGAGGGCATGTTCTCCGCGATGCACAGGTACCCGGTGACGCGGACGGGCAGCTCGAGCTCCCCGGCGGCGGCGACCGCGTTGAGTACGGCGGCGGCTCCGCCCATGTCGCACTTCATGGTCATCATGGAGGCGCCGGGCTTCAAGGAGATGCCGCCCGAATCGAAGGTGATGCCCTTGCCGACCAGCGCGACGCTCTTTCGCGCATTGTCGGGGTTGTAGTCGACCTTGACGAGTCTCGGGGTCCGTGCCGAGCCCCGCCCGACGCCGAGAATGCCTCCGAACCCGCCGGCCTCCAGATCCTTCTCGTCGAGAATCTCGCACGTCACGTGGTCGATTCCGCTGACCCGCTCGACCGCGCGATCAGCGAAGGTCTCCGGGTACAGGTCATTGGGAGCCTGGTTGACGAGGCGGCGAGCGTTGTCCACCGCTTCGCCCAGGACCAGAGCTCGGGCCAGCGCCTCATCGGCGGCCTCCCGGTCGATGCCGCTGACGATCGCGACGTCGGATACCGGGCGCCGGGACCGGATTTCCTCGTCAGTGCGCTGCCCCGGGTCGAAGAAGGCCCCGTAGGCGGCACCTTCGGCAAGTGCCGCGACTTCCGAGAGGGTCTCTGCCGGCAGGTTCAGCGCAACCGAGTCCAGCCCGATGAGCTGTCGGACGGCGCTGCCTGCGGCCGACCGCAGGGCATCCAGCCGTCCGGGGCCGGTCCGAGGCAACGAGCCCAGCCCCGCGAGGGCGATCAGGCCCGGGCCTTCGTCTCCATAGCCCGGAAGGCGCTGGAGGCTGTCTTCGGCCCCCGTGACGCCCAAGTCCTCCAGGCTGGCTTCGATGGCGTCCGCGCTGTCGGCGTCGAGGACGGAAGGGGCCAGCTCGGGCCCGTTGTCGCCCTTGACGACGCCGATGACGAGGGCTTGCGCCTCAATGACGTCGGCATCCGGGCTGATGACGGAAAATGCGAGGTCGGTGGACTCAGTCAAACCATGCTCCTTGCTGTGAACGGTGGATACGGAAGCGATTCCGCTGTGGGCGAGTCAATGCGCCCTGCCTCACAGCGCTGCGGGAAATACTCAGCTCATTGAATTGGTTGTAGTCGTACAAGGATTTCTGCTGGTTCCCATGCTCCAGCCTAGGCGTTGCGCTTGGTGGATGGAGAGGAAGGCGGGGATAATTTGCCAGAAGCAGCCGGACCGTCGTCAGGACGGCCGACTCGAGACGAGGTGAGGGGTAAGCCGATGCAAGATCCACAGAAGCTGTATTTGGGTCACCAGGGTCTGCTGAACGACCCGCGGCTCAAGGGACTCGACCTCGTGGTCTCCCTCACGGGTTTTGCCGAGGCCGGATTCACCGCACAACAGGTTTCGGAAGCGATCCTGGCTGAATTGGACGCCGAAGAAGTCGTCGAGTTCGACGTCGATCAGCTCTATGACTACCGGTCGCGTCGGCCGCGAGTCCGCTTCATCGAGGACCACTTCGAGGACGTCAGCATGCCGGAGCTGAAGCTGTATGCCGTGACCGACGGCCTGGGGCAGCCGTTCCTGCTGCTCGCCGGCCCGGAGCCCGACCTGCAGTGGCAACGGTTCAGCGAAGCGGTGACAGAGCTTGCTGAAAAGCTTCGGGTGCGTCTCGTCGCGTCCGTCGCTTCGATGCCGATGCCGGTTCCGCACACGCGTCCCCTGCCTGTCACGGCGCACGGCAACCGACACGACTTGATTCAGGGAATCTCGCCGTGGAAGCCCCTGGCCGAACTGGGGGCATCCGCCGGGCACCTGCTCGAGGTCGAATTCGGGCGTCGCGGTTTCGACACCGTCGGTTACACCGTCAACGTGCCGCAGTATTTGTCCGAGGCCGAATTGCCGCAGGCCGCCGTGACGGCCTTGGAGCATCTCAGCGCGGCGACCAAGCTGAACTTGCCCACCGACCACCTCCGGGAGGCGGGACGTGACGTCGAACAACAGATCAACGAACAGGTCGGAAGTTCGGCAGAGGTGCAGGGTGTCGTGAGCCATTTGGAGAAGCGATACGACGAGACCATCACCGAGTCCGGCCCGCGGTCCCTGTTGGCGCGGGACGAATCCGAGATTCCCGACGCAGACGAACTCGGGGAGACCATCGAGCGTTTCCTGGCGGAGCACGAGGACAATGACAGCGAACCCGGTTCCTGACCGTCCGCTCAACCGCGGGAACGTGAAGCCATCTCCACAGGGAGGTGGCTTCACGTGTTTAACGGGAGGTTGTCCACGTCCTGGGACCCTAGGCGAGATCTCGGGTCTGCCCTCCGCAAGGGCTGAGGCATGGTGAGGGCATGAACCGACCAATGACACCGGGTGCGTACACCACGGCGGACGAAACACCGGCCAGAGAACCGGAGGACATTCTGGCCTACATGGTCTATGCCCTGGGGTACTGGCCCGAAGAATCTCTGATGCTCGTTTCAGCGACGGACACCGAATTGCGTGGTTGCGCCCGTATGGACCTGCCGTCCCACCCTGAACAGTTGCTGGAATGGGCCGACGGGTTGCATCGGATCGTCGAAACCCTGGTTTCGTCGCCTGCCACCACCCGAGTGTTCGCGGCCGTGTTCACGAGCGGATCCGGCCTCGACCTTTCCGCTCCCGAGGAGACGGACGCAACGAGCCCGACGCGGCCGGGCGTTCCCCGTCACGCCGAAGGGGTCTCGGCCATGATGGTCGCGCTCCGAAGGTGCGCGGATATCGGAGTCTCGAGAGAAGGGCTGTGGGTCGTCGACCGGGCCCACGGGTCCTGGGGGAGTGTTGTCGAGGGGTTCGGCCCCCTCCCTGGGATCCAGGGAGAGGACTCCGTGCGACCAGACGAGCGCTCTGCCGGAGCGACAGGCCAGTGGTGGCCGATCCTGTACGGCGGGGAGACGAGCGCAATCCTCGAAAGTCCACTCGGCGCCGCCCTGGCCTTTCGGGGGCTTGTCGTGCGGGAGTCGGAGGTGGCCGTGATGGACGACCGGCGTCTGCCCGGTCGATGGGATCTCGCCTCGGCCATCGGAGACCAGGCGGCCGCATCGCTGAAAATGCGGTACCGGGGCGTCCGCGATCGTGGCCGACAAGCGGATGACGCCGATCATCTGGTCCGCCGTGCGGTGGACAGACTGACTTCGTTCTTCGACGCACCGCAGGATGTTCGAAGCGCGGCGTACTCGGCCACCGCAGCTCTGAGGGCCGAAGACTATGCCTCGGCCGCGAGGTGGTTGGAACGTTCGGTCGGGCCGTCCGATCTCTTGTCCTCTGTCTTGTTGGACGTGGGCAGGGCCGAGCAGAACGCTGGGCCTCGTGATGCCTTGGCTCTGCGGCGCGGCCCGGCCATGACGACGTCGGAGGACGAGGCCGCACTCATGCGGGGAGAGCGAGGCACGCCCCCGCCTGTCGAACGGATTCGAGCCCTCAGAGTGGTTCTCAACGCGGTGGAACATCTGGAGGCCGGACCCGTCGTGGACGATGCTCATGTGGCGAACGCCTGTCTGAGCTGGTTCATGGGCCTGAGCAGCCAGGCCGGGCGGTACCTGGACGTGGTGCGCACGCAGCGGGCCAGGGCGGCCGCCGTCAGGTTGCGTGTCGCGATGAACGAGCGCCCCTTGCCCATGTGGCTGGCGGGCTTCAGGAACGGAGCAGGTCAGAAATAGGCTCCGAAGGAAAAATCTGACACAATGACTGACCGAAGACCCCGTCTTGCCTATGGTGCACCGCACCTCACGTGGCCCGGCGAATTGACGTTCCGATCAGGGAATAAATGCGGCGTATGCCAAGTTGTCCTGTGTGTACGGCCTTGCAAGTCCACGTGAAATTCCCGCGTACGCGGGATCCCGGGCTTGACAGGGTCATAGGTGTTTCAACCACCTGCGCACACAGGACATGGAAGAAAGGTTTTTGAGTGTCACCAGTTGCACACAAGAAGTCGGAATCCGGCGATACCCAGGTCAAGGAAAAGACCACGGTGTCCGCCGGGGCGAAGAAGAGCGCCGACTCGGCGTCGTCGTCAAAAACCTCCACGGCTTCCAAGAGCACGGCTCAGACCAAGACCACGGCCAAGAAGGCCACTTCTAAGTCGACTGCCACGAAGTCCGCACCGAAGAAGACGGCCGCGAAGACTTCGGGCAAGAAGCGGGTGGACGCCGACTCCCCGGAGGAGACGACGGACACGTCGGTCACGACGGCCGACACCGCCCCGGAGGAGACCGAGGAGATCGTCGAAGGCGAGGTCGAGACCGAGACCGTCGACGCCCTGGCCACGGAGAAACAGGGCGACGAGGACCAGGACACCGAAGAGAAGAAGACGGTTGCCGCACGCGGCAACGGCTTCGTGATCTCCACGACCGACGACGATGACGAACCCGCCCAACGGGTCATCGCCCCAGGGGCGACCGCGGATCCCGTCAAGGACTACCTGAAGCAAATCGGCAAGGTCTCTCTGCTGAACGCCGAGCAGGAAGTCGACCTCGCGATGCGCATCGAGGCCGGTCTGTACGCCGAGCACAAGCTCAAGGACAACAAGGACTCGCTGAGCCGCGAAGAGCGCAAGGAACTGCGTTGGGTCATCCACGACGGCAAGCGCGCCAAGAACCACTTGCTGGAGGCCAACCTCCGACTCGTGGTCTCGCTGGCCAAGCGGTACACAGGTCGCGGGATGCTGTTCCTCGACCTGATCCAGGAGGGCAACCTCGGCCTCATCCGTGCGGTCGAGAAGTTCGACTACTCCAAGGGGTTCAAGTTCTCCACGTACGCGACGTGGTGGATCCGTCAGGCCATTACCCGCGCCATGGCCGACCAGGCACGCACCATCCGCATCCCGGTCCACATGGTCGAGGTCATCAACAAGCTGGCCCGCGTCCAGCGCCAGATGCTTCAGGACCTGGGCCGTGAGCCTGCCCCGGAGGAACTCGCCAAGGAACTGGACATGACTCCGGAGAAGGTCGTCGAGGTCCAGAAGTACGGTCGCGAGCCCATCTCGCTCCACACGCCCCTCGGCGAAGACGGCGACTCCGAATTCGGTGACCTGATCGAAGACTCCGAGGCAGTCGTCCCGGCCGACGCCGTCTCCTTCACCCTGTTGCAGGAGCAGTTGCACTCCGTCCTGGACACCCTGTCCGAACGGGAAGCCGGCGTCGTCGCGATGAGGTTCGGTATGACCGACGGGCAGCCCAAGACTCTCGACGAGATCGGGAAGGTCTATGGTGTCACCCGCGAGCGTATAAGACAGATAGAGTCCAAGACGATGTCGAAGCTTCGGCATCCTTCGCGCTCGCAGGTCTTGCGCGACTACTTGGACTGATAGGCAGCACTCCGGCAGGTTCCCGGGTTCGGCGAAAGCCGGGAACCTGCCGGAGGAAAGAACAAGGCCCCGGACCGCTCGAGCGGTCCGGGGCCTTGTTCGTGTCCCGAGGGGTCGCCCCCGGGACGAGGATACTGCGGAATCAGACGGACGGAGTCGTGGTCAGACGATCACGTTCGTCCTGCCACAAGCCAGCCATGGGGCGAAGCTTTTCCTCATTGGTGGTCGCGTGGTGAGCGCAGAACAGCAACTCGCCACCGGTGTTCTCGAGGACCACGCGAACGTAGGCCTGGGCCCCGCAGGAATCGCAACGGTCGGTTGCGTTGAGCTCTCGAGCTTCCAATGTCGCCGTCATGATTTTCCTCCTGACGTCTACGGCCGATCAGTGCCTTCGGGTTCCACCGTTCCCGTCCGGAAGTGGCGGGCCGACTGCGGAATCGCTGACCGGTTTGAGTGTTCATCCATGCAAACACGCGAAGCCGCTGATTTCATCCCCATTCGGCGTCGTTCGCTGTGGGCTTTGACCCGCAGAGATGCCGGATGCGCTTAGACTGGAGGTCGCGCCTTGCGGCCCACCACCACATCGAGTTTGTCAGGAGCCCCGTCTCAGTGTCGCCGAAGAAGTCCGAGTACACCGCCCACCAGCTCTCCGTACTGGAAGGGCTGGAAGCCGTCCGGAAACGACCCGGTATGTACATCGGGTCCACCGACTCGCGCGGTGTCATGCACTGTCTCTGGGAGATCATCGACAACTCGGTCGACGAGGCCCTCGCCGGATACGGCCAGAACATCGAGATCGTGCTCAATCGGGACGGGTCCGTCGAGGTCGCCGACGACGGCCGAGGCATTCCCATCGACATCGAACCGCGAACCGGTTTGACCGGCGTCGAGGTGGTCTTCACCAAACTGCATGCGGGTGGAAAGTTCGGTGGCGGAACCTACAACGCGGTCGGCGGCCTGCACGGCGTCGGCGCCTCCGTGGTCAACGCGCTGTCGTCCCGACTCGACGTCCAGGTGGACCGGGGGTCGAAGACCTACCAAATGTCCTTCCAACGAGGGATTCCCGGAATTTTCGACGACGGGGGAGTTCCCCAACCTGACGTGCCGTTCACGCCGGCCGAAGGCAAGGCCGCACTCGAGGTGGTCGGCAAGGCTCGTCGGGGAGCGACCGGAACGCGGGTTCGTTATTGGGCGGATCGACAGATCTTCACCCCGGACGCGAAATTCGATTACGAGCGACTCCTCGAACGAGCACGTCAGACGAGTTTCCTCGTTCCCGGCCTGCGACTGGCCATCCGCGACGAACGTCGGCTGCCAGGCACGCCGGGGGCCGACGGGCCGCACGAAGAGGTCTTCCAGCACGATGGCGGAATCTCGGAATACGTGGAGTTCCTCGCCCCGGACTCGGCACTGACCGACGTCTGGAGGTTCCAGGGGTCGGACAGCTTCAAGGAGACGGTCCCGGTCCTGGACTCGAACGGTCACAGCCAACTCACCGAAGTCGAACGCGAGTGCGAAGTCGACATCGCGATGCGGTGGGGAACCGGGTACGAAACCAACCTGCGGTCGTACGTGAATATCATCGCGACCCCCAAGGGCGGAACACACGTCACGGGCTTCGAACAAGGCCTGTTGCGAACTCTGCGCAAGGAAGTGACCGCGAACGCCCGAAAGCTCAAGGCCGGATCCGACAAGATCGAGAAGGACGACGCCCTCGCCGGCCTCACCGCGGTGCTCAACGTGCGCCTCGTCGAGCCCCAGTTCGAGGGGCAGACCAAGGAAGTCTTGGGAACCCCGGCGGTTCGTTCGATCGTGACCAAGGTGCTGTCGCGTGAGCTCGACAAGATGCTGAATTCGCGGAACCGGACGGAGAAACAACAGAGTTCGGCGGTCCTGGAAAAGGTCGTCGCCGAGATGAAATCCCGCATTTCGGCTCGGGTCCACAAGGAAACCCAGCGTCGCAAGAACGCTCTGGAAACCTCCACGATGCCGTCCAAGCTCGTGGACTGCCGCTCCAACGACGTCGACCATTCCGAGTTGTTCATCGTGGAGGGTGACTCCGCGCTCGGCACCGCACGGTTGGCGCGATCCTCCCAGTACCAGGCCCTGCTGCCGATCCGCGGCAAAATCCTGAACGTCCAAAAAGCCTCGATCACGGACATGTTGGCCAACGCCGAGTGCGCGGCACTCATCCAGGTGATCGGGGCAGGTTCCGGGCGGAGTTTCGACCTGGACGCCGCCCGATACGGCAAGGTCGTCATGATGACCGACGCCGACGTCGACGGCGCGCACATCAGGACCCTTCTTCTCACGCTGTTCTATCGCTACATGCGTCCGCTGGTCGATGCGGGTCGAGTGTACGCGGCGGTGCCGCCGCTGCACCGCGTCGAGGTCGTCACGGGCGGGGGGAAGCCCAACGAGATGCTCTACACCTACTCCGAGCGGGAGCTCCACCAGGTCCTGACGCGGCTCGAGGCGGAAGGGAAGCGGTACAAGGAACCCATTCAGCGGTACAAGGGTCTGGGCGAAATGGACGCGGACCAACTCGCGGAGACCACGATGGACCCGCGGCATCGTCTGCTGCGTCGCGTCCGGATCGAGGACGCCGAGGCCGCGGAACGTGCTTTCTCGCTGTTGATGGGGTCGGAGGTGGCCCCGCGCAAGGAGTTCTTGATCAGCAATGCTGATCAGCTGGATCTCGAGCAGATCGACGCCTGAGCGCGGCGGCCTCCTCCGGCCCGCGGTCACGGGCAGGTGCCCGGAGCCCCGTACGTCGAACGGCGGGTCCCACGTCACACGGCACTATACTGTGCCGCATGAGTACCTCTGCTGACACCCTCCTTCCACCCGTCACCGTGACCGTGACCGGCGCGGCCGGTCAGATCGGTTACGCAAGTCTGTTCCGCATCGCCAACGGCGACATGCTCGGCAAGAATCAGCCCGTGCGACTGCGTCTCCTCGAAATTCCGCAGGCCAGGCAGGCCGCCGAAGGCACTGCGATGGAGCTGGCCGACGGCGCTTTCCCGCTCCTCGAATCCGTCGACGTCTTCGACGACGCCGCTCAAGCATTCGACGGGACCGGCTTCGGTCTGCTCATCGGCTCGAAACCCCGCCAAAAAGGCATGGAACGAGGGGACCTCCTCGAGGCCAACGCCGGAATCTTCTCCGTCCAGGGCGCCGCACTCAACGAGGCGGCCGCGGACGACGTCCGGATTGTGGTGGTCGGCAATCCGGCGAACACCAACGCGCTCATCGCGTCCTCCCACGCCCCGGACATCCCGTCCGAGCGATTCACCGCCATGACCAGACTGGACCACAACCGGGCTCTCGCACAGATCGCGCACGCCACCGGATCGCCCGTCGGCGACGTCGAGCGCATGACGATCTGGGGAAACCACTCGGCCACGCAGGTGCCGGACCTGGATCAGGTCACCATTGCGGGACGTCCGGTGCGTGATGTCCTCTCCGAACGCGGGCTGGGGGAGGAATGGGTCCGCACGTCCTTCATTCCGACCGTGGCTCAGCGGGGTGCCGAAATCATCGCCGTGCGCGGCGGTTCATCGGTGGCCTCGGCCGCTCATGCGGCACTCGACCATGTCCACGACTGGGTTCTGGGCACCCCCGATGGGGACTGGACGTCCATGGCCGTGGTCTCCGACGGCTCCTACGGCGTGGACGAAGGCTTGATCAGCTCGTTCCCCGTGACCTGCAGGTCGGGTGAGTATGAGATTAATCATGGTGTCGATTTGTCCGAGGACGCACGACGCCGGCTCGAATCGAGCGTTTCCGAGCTTCGGGAAGAACGCGACACGATCCGAGCGAAAGGGTTGTTGGGACCCAAAGCGGGACACTAGGTGATTCGCTCTTTGGGGCCTCGTGGCGGGCCCCAAAGGGTGAAAATTACCCTTTCCGGGCTGTCAAGACGTCGGCCCGACGGGCTCGTCGGACGCCCAGAACCGGTTGCTACCTTGTAGGTATCCGGCCCGTTCGGACCGGTCGAGTGCTTTCAGTAGCGCGAGGAGAACCGTGGATACTGTAGAAATCGCCCGCTGGCAATTCGGGACCACCACCGTCTATCACTTCATGATGGTTCCACTGACCCTGGGACTGGGGATGGTCGTCGCGATCCTGAACCTCATGTGGGTCAGGACAGGAAAAGAAGAGTACCTCAGGATGACAAAATTCTGGGGAAAGCTGTACCTGATCAACTTCATCATGGGCGTGGCCACCGGCCTCGTCCAGGAATTCCAATTCGGAATGGCATGGAGCGAGTACTCCCGATTCGTGGGGGACGTCTTCGGTGCTCCCTTGGCCATGGAAGGTCTGCTGGCCTTCTTCGTCGAGTCGACGTTCCTCGGTCTGTGGATCTTCGGGTGGAAGAAACTCAAGCCCGCCATCCACGCCCTCTGCCTTCTCGCCGCGGTCGCGGCCTCGTGGCTGTCCGCGTTCTTCATCGTGATCGCCAACTCGTGGATGCAGCATCCCGTCGGGTACGACATCGTGGACGGTCGCCCCATCCTGAACGACGTGATGGCTGTGCTGACGAACAACACGGCGATCGTGGCCATCATCCACACGCTCTTCGGCTCGGTGGCCGTCGCCGGATCGTTCCTGCTGGGCATCGCTTGGTACAAGCTGTGGAAGCGGCGCAGCCAGGGAATCGACACGGTCGATGAGAACGGCTACGTGGTCGTCGGAGACTCCGGCAAGGGCGCCCAGGACAAGAAGGACTACGCGGTGTGGTTCCGCTCCCTTCGCATCGGCATCCTCATCGGAGTCATCGGCTTCCTCGGGACCGCATTCAGCGGCCACGCCCAGGCCCAGCTCATGATCCACCAGCAACCTCTCAAGATGGCGGCCGCCGAGGCCGCATGCCACGACGGCACCGCATTCTCCGTGCTGACCCTTTCCGACCCCAGCGCACGCAACTGCTCGAACGTGGACACCATTTTCGAGATTCCGGGTCTGCTGTCCTTCTTGGCCCACGACAACTTCCACACGGACGTCAAGGGCATCAACACGTTGCAGCCCGAGTACGAGCACATGTACGGAACCAATTTGGGAGACGAACCCCAGTACGGGGATCGTGCCGGTGAAGACATCCACTACGTGCCGCTGATGATCGTCACCTACTGGGGATTCCGGCTCATGATCACCTTCGGGGGCCTGGCCGCCCTCGCCTGCGCTCTGGCGTGGTGGCTGACCAGAAAGGGGACGGTCCCACAATCCAAGTGGCTCATGCGCCTGGCCGTCTTCGGCATCCTCGCGCCCTTCGGCGCCAATGTCACCGGGTGGGTGTTCACCGAGATGGGGCGGCAGCCATTCGT
Source organism: Rothia koreensis (assembly GCF_004136575.1). Classification (GTDB taxonomy): domain Bacteria; phylum Actinomycetota; class Actinomycetes; order Actinomycetales; family Micrococcaceae; genus Rothia; species Rothia koreensis. The sequence continues at coordinate 53,008 of NZ_NOIQ01000012.1, read as the reverse complement.
CGTCGCCCCCAACCCGGATCTGCCCCTCGGACAACGGATCTACATGTTCACCGAGGCGGCGGTTTCGCCGAATGTGTCCGCGGGCGAGTTGCTGTTCTCGCTCATCTCCCTGGTCCTCATCTATGCCGTCCTGATGGTCGTGGAGGTATTCCTGATCGCCAGGTACGTCAGAACAGGAGTTGTCGCCTCCATGCCGGAGCTGGTCACGCCCGACAAGGACGACGACGACACGAACGACCCCGACAGCCACAAGAACGACGACGTCCTGGCCTTCGCCTACTAGGAGCAACCCATCATGTTCGAAGAATTTGTTGGACAACCCGGATTGCCGACCCTGTGGTTCCTCGTGGTCGGAGTGCTTCTCATCGGATACATCGTTCTCGATGGGTTCGACCTCGGCGTCGGCATGCTGATGGGGCGGATCTTCTCCCGCAATGAGAAGGAACGCCGTCTGCTGCTGAACACGATCGGTCCCGTATGGGACGGCAACGAGGTATGGCTGGTGACCGGTGGCGCGGCCATCTTTGCCGCATTCCCGATGTGGTATGCCGCGCTGTTCTCGGCGCTGTACATTCCGCTGACCCTGATCCTCCTGGCACTGATCCTGAGAGCAGTGTCGATCGAATACAGGGGCAAGTTGACGGGCCCTCGGTGGGAGCCCCGGTGGAACGCGATCATGTCCGTGGCGTCGTTCTTCATCGCGTTCCTCATCGGAGCGGCCCTCGCCATCACGACGACGGGGCTTCCGCTGAACGACAATGCGGACCGCGTCGGTGGTCCGTTCGCGTGGCTGACCGTGCCGGCCGTGATCGGCGGCTTGGGCATGGTCGGCTTCAGTCTGGTCCACGGGCTGGCATTCCTGGCCCTCAAGACGGACGGCGAGGTGCGTCATCGGGCGCGAACCATGATGGTTCGGATCCTTCCCGTGGCCCTGCTGCCGATGGTTGCGTGGGCCGTGTGGCTCCAGGTGATCGGCGCGACCCCGCTGTCGTTGACCCTGCTGGTCATCGCGGCCGCAGCGGCCCTCGCGTCCTGGATCTTCGCGATCAGGGGGCGGGAAGGTATTGCCTTCACGGCCATTGCGGGATTCGCGGTCTTCGGGGCCCTGTCGATCTTCATGGCCGCCTACCCGAACGTCTTGCCGACCACCATGGCGGATGGGACCACGTTGACCATTGCGAATGCGTCGTCATCGCCGTACACGCTGAAGATCATGACCATCGTGGCAGCCATAGGGCTCCCCGTGCTGTTTCTCTACCAGGGGTGGACCTACTGGGTGTTCCGCAAGCGGCTCTCGGCGGAGCACATTCCCGAGGCGCACAGAATCACGGAACTCTCCGAGCACCCCAACGCGGGCTGACCGATTGTTGTGAGCGTCGCCGACAACGACCAACAGGACCGGCGGCGGGCGAACCGGCGTCCGCCGTTGGGCCCGCATGCACGACGAGTCCTCCCGGTTCTGGGTGCCCTGAGCGCGCTGAGAGCCCTCGGACTCGTTGGGTTCTCCGCGGCCGTGGGGTCGTTGATGACCGCTCTCGCGCAGGCGGCCTTCACCGCGGCCTCCCACGGGGTGGGCAGAACGGCCTCCACCGGGTGGACCGACTTCATCGGGTCCCACTCCGCCGGGGCAGACGGTATCCTCCCTCACTGGCTGACAGGGTCCGATCCCGGCTCGTGGTCCTGGGGTGCCGCGGTTCTCGGCGTGGCGGGCCTGGCACTCCGGGCGCTCGCGGATTGGGGTCTCTCGGTTGCAGCGCAGCGCGCGGCGACCGAGACGAAGTCGACGATCCGTCAGGGCGTGCTGCGTCGAGTTCTCTCAGCTCCGCGCTCCCGGACCGCCGGCGGAACGGCCGCATCCGACGGCGCCGTGGCAGTCCTCGTCTCCCGCGGGTTGGACGCCCTGGACGACTACTACGTCAGAACAATCACGGCACTGGTCTCCACAGGAGTCATCCCGGCAATCCTGCTGGTTGTGGTGCTTCTGGCCGACCCCATCAGCGCCTTGGTGCTGGTGCTGACCCTGCCCCTGGTTCCCGTTTTCATGGTCCTCATCGGGAAAACGACCCAGAACGACACGCGCGAAGCCCAGTCCCAATTGCTGAGGCTGTCCCAGCACATCGTCGAGCTCTCTCGCGGCCTGCCCGTCCTGGTCGGTCTGAAGAGGGAGCAAGCGCAGTCCCGGGCCCTGAACGATTTGGGGGAGTCGTACCGGAAGCGAACCATGACGACCCTGCGCTCGGCGTTCCAGTCCTCCCTCGCCCTCGAGCTGATTACCACCATCTCGGTGGCTCTCGTGGCGGTGTTCATCGGATTGCGTCTCGTCTCGGGCCAGATCGGTCTCGACACCGCGTTGCTGGTCCTGTTGCTGGCACCGGAGTGCTTCCAGCCCCTGCGAGATGTCGGGACCGCTTTCCACCAATCCCAGGACGGCGTCGACGCCCTGCGCCGCTCGGAAGAGATCCTCGAGGAACCCACCGGCGCATCCGTGGTTTCGCCTTCTTCGGACGCCGCAATTTCGGTATCGGGGCTCACGGTCGAGTACCCCGGCCGAGGACGAGCGCTCGACGATGTGTCCTTCGTCCTGGAACCGAAAACCACAACCCTCCTCACCGGCCCCTCCGGCTGCGGGAAAACCACTTTGCTCAAGACCATGGCCGACATGGTGCGCGACGGACACGACGCCCGGGCCGGCGACCGGACGGCCGTCGCCGGTTCCGTCTTCGTACCCGACTCGGTCGCTTGGATCGGACAGTCGCCCAGTTTTCTTGCGGCCACGGTCGTGGAGGAGGTGGGCCTCTATGCGAATCCGGAGAACGCTTCCACGTGGCTGGGCGACCTGACGGGGCAGAACGGAGAATCCCAGGAGGAGGCGACTCGGGCTCGGGCACTGTGGGGGCCGGTGATCGACGCCTCGCTCAGGTCGGTCGGCCTCGAAGACCTCGGCTCCGTGGCACCCGCGGCGTTGTCCGCGGGCCAGGCACGTCGCCTCGCGATTGCCCGCGTTCTGGCCGCGGTACGCCCCGCCGGGGGAAATCTGCATGCGCGTTCGATGGGGCCGAGCCAGTGGCTGGTGCTCGTCGACGAGCCGACGGCGCACCTTGACCGCCGGGCCGCCGGCATGGTCAGCGACGCATTGCGGGAGCTGACCGAATCGGGGGCGACTGTTCTGTGGGTAACCCACGATCCGGCGGCGGCCCCGAGCTCTGCGGGCCGCATAGACCTCGACCAGGCGGGTCGCCTCGTCCGACATGTCCAGGCCACCCGGAGTGAACGGGTCACGAGCGCTCCGGCGAAGGGATGCACGACTGCCGCGGACGCCCTGGGAGCCGAGTGCGGTGACCGTGAGCGACGTGCCACCCCGCACCACGGCTCGTGGAGCGCAGACGGAGGCCGCAATGGCTCCTGGACGTCCGGTGTCCGGGGAACACTGCGAACCCTGTTCCGGGTGACGGGCCTCCGTGCGTCCCAAGTGTGGGCGCCCGTCCTCCTGTCCTTCCTCACGGTGGCATTCGGCGCATCCCTGACGGCCCTGTCCGGTTGGCTGATCGTCAGGGCCTCACAGCAACCCGGGATGATGTACCTGATGGTCGCGATCGTGGGGGTGAGGTTCTTCGGTCTGGGGCGGGCGGTCTTCCGCTATCTCGAACGTCTCCTGACTCACGACGTCGTCCTCAAGGCGGCCAACAGACTTCGGTCGAACGCGTGGGATTCCATGGGGGAGACCGCGCTGAGCCTCAGATCGTTGTTGCGGGGCGGTACCTTCTTGGACAGGCTCGTCGGGGACGTGGACGAAGTCCGTGATTCTCTTCCCCGCGTTCTCCTCCCGATTGCGACCAACGTTCCCACGATGATCGCGGCCGTCATCGCCACATACCTGACCGTGCCCTCCGCAACGTGGGTTGTCGCCGCGGCGGCACTCGTGACGAGCCTGCTGGCGCCGTGGCTCGTCCTGGTGGCCGACCGACGTGCCGAAACGGCAAGTCGCGACGCCGTTCAACGAACCCTGAGGGGCGCTCTGGGCGCGATGGAAAGTGCCGAAGACCTGAAGGGCAACCGTCTCGGCGACGCCGTCCTCAGGGTCCTTGCCGGCCAGGATCGCCTCGCTCTCGCGGCCGCCCGGCGTTCCGCGACCGCGACGGGGCTGGGCAATGCTCTGTCCTTGGTGACCTGGTGGGCGGCGGCACTGGGGATCGCGGTCATTGCATGGGACCCGGTGTCAACGGGCGATATCGCGGCACCTGTCGCCGCGATACCCGTTCTGCTGTGCACGGCCCTCGTGGAACCCTCCTCCCAGGCCATTGATTCCGTGCGGGCCTGGCCCGCATTCGCCCGGCTGGTCGCCAAGATCAGCCCCGTGTCGGAAGCGCCTGAGTCGCCATCGCATCCCGCAGGAATCCCCGGGCAGCGAGATGATCGGGAACCAACGGAGCCGTCTGAAGCACGGGAGCTGTGCCTTGACGATATTTCGGCGCGCTGGCCCGGCATGGCAGAACCTGCGATTCGCGGCGTGACCGGCCGGGTCGGCCGCGGCCAGGCGCTCGGGATCACCGGCCCGTCCGGGGCGGGCAAGACGACCACCCTCGCTGTCCTCCTCGGATTTCTGCGCCCGGAGCGTGGCTCAATCCGCGTCGACGGCCGTGAAATGGCGCCCGAGCAATTGCGCGGCGCCTCCGCCTGGTGCCCGCAGGATGCCTACATCTTCGATTCGACGGTGCGCGGAAACCTGCTGCTGGCCAGACCCCGGGAGTCGGCTCCGTCGGACCAGGAACTCGACACCATGGTGCGCCGGGTCGGTCTCGGAAGTCTCCTGGACTCGATGGAGTACGGGCTGGACACCCGCGTCGGCGCCGGCGGATCGCGATTGTCCGGGGGACAGCGCCAACGGCTCGCGATGGCCCGAGCGCTTCTGACCAATGCGCCCTTCCTCCTGGTCGACGAACCGACGGCCCACCTTGACGAGCCTTCGGCCGCGGCTCTGGTCGAGGAACTCGACAGGGCAACCCGAGGCTCCTCCGACGAAGCGGGCCCGGGTACTATAGTCATTTCACATCGCCCCACCGATCTCGGCCACTGCCGGTCCGTCGTCACCCTGGGACGTGGCGCAGGCCAGTAGTTGGGCCGCGTGCGGCAGGGTCGAACCCCGAGCGCGCCTGCGGGCGTTCAAGGAGCAGCACAGCACATGCGCCGCACACTGAAGGTTCTCTCGACCGTCGCCCTGATCCCCGCCTTCTACCTTCTGTTCGTGCTGCTGACCCCATGGCTCCAGCGCCAGGGAACGGGGCTGGCCGCCCCGTGGACCACGAGTCTCGTCGTGGGGCAGGTCCTCGCATTTCCGCAGATCATCGGCGGAATCATGGCGATATTCTTCCTCGTCTGGATCGCCGCCGGATGGCTTCTGCGACGCGTGTCCGGGCGGAACCGACGGCCCAACGGGACGCCCCTGGTGGGCTTCCTCGTCTCGGCGATGTGCGTGGGGCTGGCTCTCCACCCGGTGTCGGGTCCGCAGGAGGGGCCGACCGAGGGGCGGACGATGTCGGTGGTCAGCTGGAATGTCCACGACGAACTCACCCGAGCCGACCTCGGGCACGTGGTCCGGGGCAACCCCGAAGTCGTCGTGCTCCCCGAGGCCAGCACGGGCCCGCTCGAGAAGTACCTCTCCGAGCTCGGCAAGGACTCGGACTACCAAGTCTTTGCCACGAGTACCGGCTCCGGCCTCTCACCGACCAGCGTGCTGATTTCCAAGAGCCTCGGTACGTACCAGATCGCCGAGGGCGAGGAGCCGACAGTGGGGACTCTCGCCCTCCGGCCGGCCGACCCCGCGTCGTCGAACCCCGTGGTTCTGGGAGTCCACACGGCGAGCCCGGTTCCGCGATGGATGGACCAGTGGGACAGCGACGTCGGCTCGGTCCTGGACGACGTGTGCACGCCGCGTCGCGACGACTCGCCGCGCCCGGTCATTGCCGCGGGCGACTACAACGCCAACCCGTGGCACGGACACATGGCCACGATCCCAAGGCGCGACGGGTGCACGGACGCACTTCCCGCATCAGGCGTCTCCCGGGGCACGTGGCCCAGCTCCCTGGCCGCGTGGACCAGAACCCAGATCGACCACGTCGTCGTCAACGGCGACATGCGGGTCGACGACGCCGACGTGATGCCCATCGAAGGACCCTCGGATCACGTTCCGGTCCGGGCGACCCTCCGATTCTGAGAAGGGACCAGGACCCGGAGCGCGCTCAGGGGTCGACGGTGTCGTCGGCGTCGTCCCGGACCGAACCGTCCTCGGCGCCGGACCCGAGAGCGGGGCCGATCGCGTCGATCGATTGGGACAGGGGCACGCCGGAACCGTCCCGAGCGCCGAACTCGGTCGGGAGGGATCGGGCGACGCCCGCGGCCGAGACAGCCTTCGCCGGGCCTCTGCCCGCCCAGGCGAGCTTCAGACCGGATTCGCCCTTCAGGAAACGATGCGCCCGGACACCGCCCGTCGCACGGCCCTTGGCCGGATACTCCCCGAATTCGGTGATCTTGGCCGATCCGGCTTCCGTCCCCGGCAACGATTCGTCGGCTTCGGAGACCGTCACGACCACGGCCGACTCGGTGGGGGACAACGCACCGAAGTAGATGACTCTGTCGCCTTCGGCGACCTTGATGCCCGCCACGCCACCGGCGCTCTTGCCCTGCGGGCGCACCTTGGCGGCGTCGAAGGTCAGCAACTTGGCCTCGCGGGTGATGAACACCAGGTTGTCGTCATTCGATGCGTGGCAGGCCCCCACCACCTCGTCTCCGGCCTTGAGCGCAATGATCGGCCAGTCGTCCCTGTTCAACGGGTAGTCCGGGTTGACCCGCTTGACCACGCCCTGGGCCGTGCCCAGCGCGATGACCTGATTCAGGGGGACCAACGCAATCAGCGACTCATTCTTCTCCAGCGTCAGGAATTCCTTGACCTTGACCCCGGTTCCGAGGTTCGGTGCGCTGCCCGACAACTCCATCAGCGGAATGTCCATCACATTGATCCGCACCATGCGCCCGGACGAGACAACCGCACCGATTTCCCCACGCGCCGTGGCCGGAACCAGCGAGCGCAGCGCATCGTGCTTGATCCTCTTGCCCGGATCCTCGAAGGACTCCCGCCCGCGTGGGCCCCCAGGGGTGCGACCGAGTTGTCCCGAAGTGGACAGGGCGACCCAACACGGGTCGTCCGCGATTTCCAGAGCCAGACCCAACCCTTTCTTCGTGGAGGCGGCGCCGCTGTCCGTGGCCGCCGAGGCGAGCGCGGCCAGGTCGTCCGAGTCCGCCAGCTCGGTCCGTCGGTCGGTCCCGTACCGCTCGGCGACCTCGCCCAGCTCATCCGAGACGACGCCGCGCAACTTCTGGTCCGAGGCCAGGATCGACTCGAGCTCGGCGATGGTGGCCCTGAGCTCGTCCCTCTCGGCCTCCAGCTCGATGCGGGAGAACTTGGTCAGCTGACGCAGACGCAGTTCCAGGATGTGGTTCGCCTGGGCTTCGCTCAGGTCGAAGACCATCATGAGTCGTTCCCGAGCCTGGGCCGTCTGGTCGGAGGAGCGGATGATCTCGATGACTTCGTCGATGTCGAGGATGGCAACGAGCAGGCCCTCGACCAGGTGCAGCCTGTCCTTGGACTTGCCGAGCCGGTAGGTCGTGCGTCGACGAACGACGTCGATGCGGTGCTCCACGTAGACCCTGAGCAGGTCCAGAAGCCCCAGGGTCTGTGGCTGCCCATCCACCAGGGCGACGTTGTTGATGCCGAAGGAGTCCTCGAGCGGCGTGTGCTTGAACAAGGACTGCATGACGGCGTGCGGGTTGAATCCGTTCTTGAGTTCGACCACGAGCCGGGTGCCGTTCTTGCGGTCGGTCAGGTCGACGACGTCGGAAATTCCGGACAGCTTCTTCGACTGGACGCCGTCCTTGATCTTGTCGATGACCTTCTCGGTCCCGACCAGGTACGGCAATTCGGTGATGACCAGGCCCTGCTTGCGCGCGGTGACCTGTTCGACCGTGATCTTGGCGCGGGATTTGAAGGAGCCGCGGCCGGTCGCGTAGGCGTCCTTGATCCCGGACAGGCCGACGATCTTGCCTCCCGTGGGCAGGTCCGGCCCGGGAATGAACCGCATGATGTCTTCGAGACTCGCGTCCGGGTTGTCGATCAGGTGCCGCGCCCCGGCGATGACCTCGCGGAGGTTGTGAGGGGCCATGTTCGTGGCCATGCCGACGGCGATGCCGGAGGTGCCGTTGACCAGAAGGTTGGGGAAGGCGGCCGGGAGGACCCCTGGCTGCGTGAACTGGTTGTCGTAGTTCGGGACGAAGTCGACGACGTCCTCGTCCAGGTCACCGGTCAGCGCGAGGGCTGCGGGAGCCATGCGGGCTTCGGTGTACCGCGCCGCGGCGGGGCCGTCGTCGACGGAGCCGAAGTTGCCGTGTCCGTCCACGAGCGGCAGCCGCATCGCGAAATGCTGGGCGAGGCGGACCATCGCGTCGTAGATCGCCCCGTCGCCGTGGGGGTGGAGCTTGCCCATGACCTCGCCGACCACGCGGGCCGACTTCACGTGGCCCCGGTCTGGTCGCAGGCCCATCTGCGTCATCATATAGAGGATTCGTCTCTGGACCGGTTTGAGACCGTCCCGCGCGTCCGGGAGCGCCCGCGAATAGATCACCGAGTACGAGTACTCGAGGAAGCTCGTCTCCATTTCGGAGGACACATCGATATCGACGATGTTCTCGACGACGTCGAGCGGGAAATCCTCTGGAGTGTGCGACGACTTGCGGCGGGGGGCCATCTGTGAATCCTCACGGTCTGACGGTCATGGGCCTCACCAGTGTAGAACAATAGGAACCTGTGACTTGCGATACTAGACTGGGAGCATGCCCGAAGAGAACGCGTACCCCTCCCACTGGGAAGCCGACGTCGTATTGCGCGATGGCGCGACCGCTCACTTGCGACCCGTGCTCCCGACAGACCAGGACGCACTGGCAGCGATGTATTCCAGGCAGTCCGAACGCACCATCTACCTGCGGTTCTTCACCTACAAGTCCTCTCTGAGCGCGAAGGAGCTCGCGCGCTTCACCACGGTCGACCATCAGGACCGCGTTGCCTTCGTGATCATGCTCGGCGCGGAAATGATCGGTATCGGTCGCTTCGACAGGACCAACGACCCCCACGAGGCGGAGGTCGCATTCTTCATTTCGGACGCCCACCACGGCCGGGGCATCGGTTCCATTCTGCTCGAACACCTCGCCGCGGCCGGCCTCGAGCGTGGCATCACCAAATTCTCGGCCGAGGTGCTCCCCGAGAACCGGAAGATGCTCAATGTCTTTTCTGAAGCGGGCTTCGAGGTTGCGCGAGTGTTCGACGACGGCGTCGTCATGGTCAACTTCGATATCGACCCCACGGAGAAGTCACGCGAGGTCATGGCCTCCCGCGAGCACCGAGCCGAGGCGAAATCGGTCTCCTCGCTGATCGCACCGAGGTCGATCGCGGTGATCGGTGCCTCCCGGGATTGGAGCCAGGTCGGCCACGAGATCCTGGTCAATGTGGTCGAGGGCGGTTTCGCGGGACCGGTCTACGGGATCAATCCGGAAGCCTTCGAACTTGCGGGCATGAAAGCCTACCCGAGCATCGATCAGGTTCCGGAGCCCGTGGATCTCGCGATCATCACGGTTCCGATCTCCGAAGTGGCGGGCGTGGTCGAGGAATGCGGGCGCGCGGGGGTTCGCGGTGTCTGCATCGTCACGGGAGGGTATGCCGACGACGGCGCCCGGGGGCGCACCCGGCAGCAGTCTTTGGTCCGTACCGCGCGCAGCTACGGCATGAGGGTCATCGGTCCCGCGTCCTTGGGCCTGATCAACACCGACCCGGCGGTCTCGTTGAACGCGTCGTTGAGCCCTTCGCCCCCGACCCCGGGAGGGTTGGGGCTCTTCAGCCAGTCCGCCGCCATCGGGGTGTTGCTGTACACCTCGGCCCGCCGGCGGGACCTCGGATTCTCCACGATTCTCTCCGGCGGGAACCGTGCGGATGTTTCCGGGAACGACATGATGCAGTACTGGGAGGACGACGGCCGGACCACCGCGTGCTGCATGTACCTCGAGTCGATCGGCAACCCGCGCAAGTTCTCGCGCATCGCCCGGCGCCTGGCCAGGACCAAGCCGGTCATCGTGGCCAAATCGGATGTCACCGGGGTCCAGTTGCCACCCGGGCACACGGGGCGCACCAGCTCGGCCCCGCCGGAAGCCCTCAACGCGATGTTCCGCCAGTCGGGTGTGATTCGGGCCGAGACTTCGGAACACCTGATGGACATTGCACAGCTCGTGGTCTCCCAGCCTTTGCCCCGGGGACGGCGGGTCGCCGTCTTCTCGAACGCCTTCGCCCTGGGCAGGGTCATTTCGGATGCGTGCGCGAGCTACGGGGTCGAGGCAACGCACACCGAGCACGTCCTGGACACGGCGAGCCCGGACATCGACATCCTCGACATGATTCGGGATTCCGTTCTGACCGCGTTGCGCTCCTCCGACGTCGATGCCGCGGTGGCCTCCTTCCTGCCGTCGCCTTTTGTCGGACAGGACGAGATCACCGAGGTGCTTGCCGATTGCGGCGTCGAGACCGGCAAGCCCGTTCTCGCGGCCTACACCGGCGTCGTCGAACCCACGGATTATCAGCGCGGGATCTGTCCCTGCCCGCGCACGTGGACGGGGGCGGACGGGGAAGAGTCCCTCACCTATCCGGGCGTTCCCTGCTATGAGAGCCCGGGCGCGGCCATCGGGGCGTTGGCCGCGGTCATGGACTACATGGCATGGCGGGCCCAGGAGGACGTCTTCGTCGCCGAGATCGAGGGCACGAACGCGAAGGAAGTCGACCGGCAGATCCAGAGGCTCAGCCCTCGGATTCCCGGTGAAGGACTTCTGGAACTCTCCTCATCCGATGCCGCGGACATGCTCTCCGAATACGGCATCTCCGTCCTGGAATCCGTCCCTTTCGAAACCAAGGAGCAGGCGGTGGAAGCCGCCGACAGACTCGGGTATCCGGTGGCCCTCAAAGCGATCGACCCGACCATGCGGCATCGAATCGACCTCGGGGGAGTGAGGCTCGGCATCGAGGACCAAGAAACCCTCCTCCGGGACATCGACCTGATGCACCGGACGCTGGCCACATACGGTGACTTCGACCTCGAGGTCCAGAGCATGGCTCCCACCGGTCAGAACTGCGTGATCCGGGCGATGGAAGATCCCCTGCTCGGACCGGTCCTGTCCTTCGGAATCGCCGGAGACACCGTGAACCTGCTGGACGACTGGGCGCACCGCGTGCCGCCGCTGACCCAGCGCGACGTCGAGAAGCTGGTCAGATCCCCGAAGGCGGCACGAAAGCTCTTCGGGTACGACGGTCTGCCGCCGGTTGCCGTGGAACTTCTCGAGGACCTGATCCGACGCGTGGCGGAGCTCAAGGACCGGCATCCCGAAATCGCCCTCCTGGAGCTGAATCCCGTGATGATTTCGGAGAATGCCCTGACAGTCCTGGACTGCACGGTCGAACTCGGGAATCCGGAGCAGCGGACGGACAGCGCACGCAGGACCATGTCGCGCTCGTGACGACCTCGGTCTGACGGCGCCCGAGTGGGGTCGTAGAATGGGGCGGAAGCGCCCGGGTCCGAGGGCGAAGAATTCCCCGGCCAGGGGAGAGACGGCCCCGCGTCGTCGTCGAACATCGAGAGCGAGTGCATGGCTGAGTCAGGAAACATGGGCAAGTATCTGGACCGCGACATCGTCAATGCGGGGTTCTACCCCCAATTGGTCAGTGACGTGGTGCGGGATGCCCTGGACGGGCAAATCCCGTCCTCGCACCTGGTCCACTTGGAGACGCACTTCGACCAGACCGAGGTCCACCGCCACGTGACCGTGCTGGCCCTGGCGGGCGACATCGTCCAGATCACCCACGTGGACGACCAGTCCTTGGACGAGGACGGTAACCAGGTCGTGGCCCACGTCTCGACCGAAACGGTCCCGGTCCGCAACCTGACCTCGGTAACTCTGTCCTACGCCTATCGTCAGCCGCAGAACTACACCCCCGATTCCCTGGCCGCGGAGGTGACGCTGATGATGTCCTGGACGGGCAGCCATCGGCTGGACCTCCAGCCCGCGGGCTGCTCCGATCCCCAGTGCGAGGCCGACCACGGGTACACGGGGGTCGCCGCACGGGAAGACGTCGTCCTCCGAATCTCCGCGGAGGCCGATGGCCAACAGGCCGTGCAGGACGCCAAGGAATTCGCGCGAGCCCTCCGCCGAGCCAATACCGCCCTCTCTGGGACCTCGCACTCCTGATGACGACGCAACACCCGAGCTCGGGACCCACGGGGCAGGACCTGACCGGCCCGACATTCCCGCCCCCGCCCCGGTACGGTCGCAACTCGATCGGGGACGTGCTGTCCTCGGCCGCCTCGATGTACCGACCCGTCGCTGACTCTTCTCGACGCGCGGAATTCCCCGATGCTCTCGGACTGGGCACCAGGTTGACCGACTGGGGCCGCAATGGTCCTTTCCGGAACGTGTGCGTTGTCCTCGTCGACGGTCTGGGCAGCGCGCTCCTGTCACGCAGCGCCGGGCACGCCCCGAATGTCCGGAAGTCCATGGATCTCGGTGATCTGGACGCCGCCCTGCCCTCGACCACGGCGGCTTCCTTGGCCGTGCTGGGCACTGGACTTCCCCCGGGCCAGACCGGAATGGTGGGGTACGACGTCGTCGACCCCGAACGCGACGTCGTGGTCAACCAGCTGTCGGGATGGGACCCCGCGGTGGACCCGCTGCAATGGCAGCCCCATGCCACGGTCTTCGAGCGACTGGAAGGCATGGGAGATGCGGTGACCGTATCGATGCCCGCGTACGAAGGCAGCGCCCTGACCCGGGCAGCCTTGCGCGGAGGTCGGTTTGTCGGCGCAGGATCGACCCTGGCGCGGATCAGCCAGGCGTCCGAAATCCTGCGCCAACGCACCCCGACCTTCATGTACCTGTACTGGGGAGAGCTGGATCAGGCGGGGCACAAGCACGGGTGCACGTCAGAACGCTGGCTCGAGTCCCTCGAGGAGCTCGACCACGGCCTCAAGAGGCTCACCTCCCGTCTCGGCCCGGAAACCCTGGTGCTGCTCACCGCGGACCACGGCATGGTCGACATACCCTCCGAGGACCGGGTGGACTACTCACAATTCCCCGACCTGGTCGACGGCGTCAGGCTCACCGCCGGAGAGCCCAGGATGGTACAGCTGCATCTCGAGGATCCCGAAGACGCCGATGCCCGGGCGAGACTCTCGACCGCCTGGGCGAATCGCTTCGGGGACCGCGCGTGGGTCCTGGACAGGGACTACCTGATCGCGGCGGGGTACTTCGGTCACGACGTCCGCCCGGAAGTGCGGGACCGTATAGGGGACCTCATCATTGCCGCCCACGGCTCGCTGGCCCTGTTCGACCTGCGCCGCTCCAACCCTGGGGCACTGTCCATGGTGGGACAGCACGGCTCATGGACAGACGACGAAAGGTTCGTTCCCCTGAGAGCGTGGACGGGGGCCTGATTCCCGCGGAGACGGGCCGCTACCAGGCCGAACGGCTCAGCGGTTCGGACCCGCTGACCCGCCATTGCCCTGGCCGTTGCCGGAACTACCGCCGGGCTGGCCAGGATTCGAAGGCTGGGGTGGTTGCGTGGGAGCCTGTGTCGGTTCCTGAGTGGGAGGTTGCGTCGGTTCCTGGGTCGGCTCCTGCGTGGGTTCCTGGGTCGGCTCCTGGGTGGGCTGTTGCGTCGGTTCCTGGGTCGGAGCCGGCGGCGCTTGCGTCGGAGCAACCGTCGGTGGCGCCTGGGTTACCTGACCGTACGGATCGGTCGGTTCCGGCTGCTGCTCGATCACGGTGGGCGTCGGAGCCGGAGCAGGGCTCGACCATGCGGGCTTGGACGAGGAGCTCGAGGGCGTCGAGGACGTCGACGAGGGCGACGCTGTCGTGGCGGTCCCCTTGGGGTTGTCGTCATCGGAGTTGAGTACGGCGATCGTGGCCCCGCCTCCGATCACGGCGATGCCCAGGACGGCCGCTCCTGCCCACAGCAGAGGACCCTTCCGCGAAGGACGCTCGTCCTCCGAGTCAGGTGCATCGTGGGCAGCGGCCGACGCGCCGGCCCCACCGGCACCTGCCGCGGCGGTCGCCGCAATGGAATCATCGCCCTCGGAGTCCTCGTGGTGGATCCAACCGGTGGGTTCACCGGGGCTGACCGGGACGATGGGACCCGTGGGGGTGGCATCCGTCGGTTCGTTCCCGTCCGCGTGCCTGCCAGCCGCCGCTGCACCCGCGGCGCCGGCACCCGCGGCGCCGGCGCCGGCACCGGCGGCTGCCGCTCCCGCCCCGGCGGCCGGAGCAGAGCCGGAACCGGTCGAGCTCGCGCCGTCCGAGGAGCCAGAATTCTGTGAGGAGGTGCGAGGGGCTTGCCCCTCGGTCAGGGCGGCCAGCCTGCGACGTCGCTGTTCCTCGGCGGCCGCTGCCTCACGACGGCGCTCCTGCTCGATCCGCTCCTGCCGCCGGCGCTCGCGCTTGGACTGCGGCAACGTCGCGTCGGAGAAGAGCTCGTCGTTGAGGCTCTGCATGGGTTCGGTTTCGAGGGCATTGTGGGCCTGGGTCTGCCCGACGTATTCGTACCCCGGCGCCAGCTCCTGGGTTGCCCCCGTGGTCGGCACGTTCGAGGATTCGTCCGAAGAAGTCTCGGTGACGGGAGATTCGGGAGACGACGTCTCGGCCGACTCCGTCGAAGCCTTGTCGCGTTCAGGGCCGTTGCCGGACACATCGGACGCGGGATTCGAATGATCGGTGCCCTTGGCCGCCTGATCCTTCGATCCCTGTACATTCTGGGGGAGCGATGAGTCTGTGCCGCTCCCCGGACGTGCCTTGCGGCGCTTCTTCCCCATGAAAACCTTTGTGCGTTGCGTGCCGTAACAAGTTCATGACTACCTGTAACACACAAAATACCGTGCGCCGGTCGCTATGGCGAGTCCGGTGACGAATTCTTCGTCATCACTCCTTGGGGCGCTGTTGCCCGAAGAGGATGTCGTCCCAGCTCGGCACGGAGGGGCGGCCGGAGCGCGACTTGCCGGGGCGTTGCCCCTCGGATCCTTGCCCTGTGGAGCCACCAGGCTGCTCGGAGTCCGTACCTCCGTCGGTCAGTGTGCCCTGCCCCGGAAGCTCCTGGGTCAGTCCCGAGACCCGACGGTCGCTGGCCGGGTCGCTGCCGGCGGGGGTTCCCCGGCGCGATTCGAGTTCGTCCAGGAGGCTCTCGGTGGGGCTCGGTTCGTCCGCGCCCACGGCCCGCAGGTGATTGCGCGGTCCCTGGGCGTCATCATCCTCATCGGACGCGGAATCCTCGCCGGCAGGGCCCGCGGTCGAGGCGTCGTCGTCGTCCTCCTCCTCCGTCAAGGAATCGGGCGCGACGTCGGTCGATGCGAGGGAGCCCTCGTCCGTCGGCGATTCGACGAATTCTTGATCGGGGTCCTGGTCCGCTTCGGTCTCGAGCGCGGGTTCGTCGTCGAGCTCTTCGAGGGCCTCTTCCTCTTCGGCACCGTGCGGGCGACCCATCAGGAACTCGGCCACGGCGTTGCCGGCAACGACCGTCTGGTTCGCTGGGTTGTACACGAAGCGCGCGGGAAAATCGGCCCCGGAGGGAATCTGGGAGAGCGCGGTCTGGGAGTAATCGACCGAAACAGTCACGTTCCACTGTCCGTCCTCGCGCTGCCACGCATTCCACTGGGCATCGCCTTCAGCGAAGTTCCAGTCCTCGCGCACACCGACGACTTGGTCATGGAGCGTTTTGCGGCCCCTGGACGCGGGGTCGAGGGGACGGACGACGACGTTGCGAGCGGCGGTCACGATATGGGCGCGTTCGGCCAGGATCGGCCACTCGTACCGGCGCACGCGCTCGGGCTTCCACCCTGACTCAGCGACGATCTCATCGACGCTCGCGCCCTGCCTGAATCGGGTCTGGATATCGCGGGGGCCGTAATCGCCCCGTCCGCTGAGTCCTCGAGGGGTCTGTGCTCTCTTGGCCTTGACCACCGCATTGCGCAGGCTGTTGTCGATGACGACACGGTATCGGTGCTCACCGTCCGGAGACTCGAGAACGAGGTGCTCGCCGTCGTCTTGGACTCCCACGAAAGTCAGCCGATCCATCAGTTCTCCTTAGTGATACCGCTTGCGACGCGTGCACGACCAGGCCATTCGCGCCCATTGCTCCTGACAGAATACCGCCTTGCGGTCTTGTGGCCAGACACCCCGCGACCCGAAGAATCCGCTCACAGTAAAATCGGCTGGACATCGCGGGGCCCGATAGTGAACAATCATCGCGATACCGGCACGCATCGAGTTCTGTTTATGTCTCATGAGCTGGCCAACAGGTGCCCACACCGGTACAAGAACCACACGATGATCGGCACGGCCGTGTGGGCGTGCTGAGAGCTACCGACGAAAGCGTGACAGAAACATGGCTACCGATTACGACGCCCCGCGCAAGCAAGACGAAGAAAGCAGCTCGGACTCCATTGAGGAGCTGAAGTCGCACCGAAGCGACCAGCAGTCCAACGTTGTGGACGAGGACGAGAACGCTGCCGCCGAGAGCTTCGAGCTTCCGGGAGCGGACCTCTCGCACGAAGAACTCTCCGTGGTCGTTCTTCCGGCCCAACAGGACGAGTTCACCTGTGCATCCTGCTTCCTCGTGCGCCACCGTTCGCAGATTGCCCGCGAGGAAGGCGGGCTCTACTACTGCATCGAGTGCGAGGCGTAGGGCGCGGCTGACGGCGCGGAACGCGCGAGACGTTGACAAAGGGGAGGACCGAGAAGGTCCTCCCCTTTGTGCATCCGCTATCGGCCGTGCATCCGCTACCGGCGGTGCATCCGCTACCGGCCCTCGTCGTCGTCGGGCTCGACGACGCTCTGGTCCACCTCCGGCGTACGCACCGCCTGGTGCTCCGGGTCCGACCCCAGAACCAGGGCCAATTCCTCCGGGCGTCGAGAATTCGTGAGCCAGTACGGCGTCGGGTCTGCCGGGTCCACCAGGTGAATCCTGGCCACAGGGGAGACCCACGGGCGGAAATTCATGTAGGCCCGACCATCGGCGCCGGGTCCGCACGCGATGCGGGCGTTCTCCCCACGGAAAACCTCGACCGTGCCCACGTAGTCGCGTTCGATGTGTGCCCGACCGACCTGGAGGGAATCCTCGGTGACCTCGAGGACCGGCGAGGACGAATAGAGAATCAGGCCGAGGGTGGCCGCCAGGACGATGGCCACCAGGATCGCTATGGGCACATTGATCGGCGCGCCGACGGCGAAACACGCGAAGCCGAAGACGACCACGCAGATCCACACACCGATCGACGGGTAGAGCTTTTCGTGGAATTCGACGGCGGATGGGGCTCCGAAGCCGGCGGGATCGTCGGAATTCGGGGAGACGGAGTCAGACATGTCCACCAGAATACGCGTCGGAGCCGGGCCCCCGGTACTCGAAAGCGGGCGAGGACTCAGCCAGTGCCCGGCCGCAGCCGTTACAGTGGCCTAGGGCGAAGCGGTCCCACCGATACGGACTTGCGTCCGGCACGGGCGGCCGCCGCACGCCGAACAACTGCCACCGACCCAGGAATGACGAGCATGCTGCCGACCGTTGACGTCAAGATCACGCTGCTGGACCCGGAGCTGCCGGCTCCCTCGTATGCCCAGGACGGCGACGCCGGAGCCGACCTGAGGTCCCGGGAGGATCTGTCCTTGCGGCCCGGCGAGAGGGCCCTGGTGCGGACCGGGGTGGCGATAGCTCTGCCCGACGGATACGTGGGACTGGTCCACCCGCGATCAGGGCTTGCCGCGAAGTCAGGCATTACGATCGTGAACGCTCCCGGCACCGTCGATTCGGGCTACCGCGGCGAACTGATGGTGACTTTGCTCAACACGGACCAGAATGAGCCCTATGACATCCATCGTGGCGACCGGATCGCGCAACTCGTGATCCAGAAGTACGAGCACGCGGCCTTCGAGGTCGTGGAAGAGTTGCCGAGCTCCGAGCGGGGAACCGCGGGGTTCGGCTCGACAGGAAGCCTTTAGAAAGGACAATCGTGCTGGGATTCGGAAAGAAGAAACAGAACACCGAAGCCTCCGAGGACAAGTCGTCCGAGGACGTCGGCGAGGCCACGACCGAGCAGGCGCCCGCGCCGGCTGTCGAGGACGAGAAACGCCCCGACCGTGACTTGATCAATGCCAAGGCCGACAAGGACATTGATCAGGCGGAGGCCGCCGCAGCGGCGGCCGAAGAGGGCAACACCGAAGAGACTTCACGATCGGTGACCGGTCCGTTCGACGTGTCCGAGATCGAAACCGACGAGACCTACATCGATCTCGGTGGGTTGCGCATCAAGCCGGAGGAGTCCGTGAGCATGCGCATCGACGTGGATCAGAAGAACCAGTCCGTCGTTTCCGTGACATTCCAGAAGGACGGGGCGATTCTGCAGGTCCAACCGTTCGCTGCGCCCAAGAGTCGGGGCCTCTGGTCGGAGATCCGGACCGAACTCGCGAAGTCCGTTCGTGACCAGAACGGCGTCGTCGACATCCTGGACGGCACACTCGGTCGACAGGTCATCGCGAAACTGCCCGCGTCGTTGCCCAATGGGGACCGCGGCTACCGCGTGGCCCGATTCGTGGGCGTCGACGGGCCCCGCTGGTTCCTGCGCGGAGTGTTCTCCGGCGACGCCGCGGTCAAGCGCAGCGCCGCTCGGGACATGGAGCGTGTCTTCCGCAGCCTGGTCGTGGTCCGGGGGAACAACCCCATGGCGCCCCGGGATCTCCTGCCGCTCCGGATTCCCGACAACGCCGTCCCGCGCGACCAGGCCGCAGAAACCCCGGCGAAACCGGGCAACGAGGTGCCGGAACGAGGCCCGGAGATCACCCAGATTGGCTGAATCGCCCTCGGTCCACCGGCCCGCGGACCGCGACGGCCGGGAGCCGGCCAGGATCCGGGTTCTCGTGGAAGGGCGCGTCAGCGAAGTTCGCATCCGTCCGCGGAACGAACTGCCCAGGTACGAGGCCGAGGTGGATATTACCGCGAGCTACCGGGCCGTCTCCTCGGACGTGCGCGGACGCTTGCCGCGCGGCTCGGTGACCGCACCGACGTCGGCCATCGCGATGGACATGCCGCACCTGGATGACGACGACGCCCCACTCGGCCCCGGGACGCACGTCCGACTCGTGTGGCACGGCCAGCGCACGGTTCCCGGGATCGGCGCGGGCACACGATTGCGGTGCTCCGGCCTGCTGGCCTCCGTCTCGGGGGCGCCAGTCATCTACAATCCTCGGTACGAAATCGTGTCCCGCCACCAAGAACTGTAGAAGAGCGGAGAGCATCACCACATGCAGAACAACAACGGCGAGTCTTCACGCCGACCGGACGACTCCGAGCGACCCGGCGGCTCGCCGTCCTTCGGGCAGCAGATGGCTGCCGCGTACGGCAAATCCGGTGCCTTCAGGCGGGACGAGCACGGGCAGATCGATGTCATGCACGCGATCGGCGGACTCCGCGGTCTGCTCGAGGCGGTCCTGCCCTCGATCGCGTATCTGGTCAGCTTCGTGATCACGTCCTCGCTGGGCCTTTCCCTGGCGATCGCGATCGGTCTGGCCGTGGTCCTGTCGATCATCCGGTTCATCACCGGCGGACAGAAGATCCAGGCCTTTTCCGGGGCCGTGGGCGTGCTGATCTGCGCGTTCTTCGCACACGCCGGAGGCAAGCCGATCGACTACTACGTCGTCGGGTTCTGGACCAACGGCGCGTACGCCGTGGGCCTGGCCCTGTCGATGCTCGTCCGGTGGCCCCTGCTCGGCGTCGTCTACGGAATGCTCCGCGGCGAGGACACGGGATGGCGCAAGCGTCGGGAGCGGATGCGGGTCTACCAGCTGGCAACCGGGGTTCTGGCCGCGATGTTCGCGCTGCGCCTGGCCGTGCAGTTGCCGCTCTTCTTCGCCGAGAATCTTCCCGCACTGGGGATCACACGACTGGTCATGGGCATCCCGCTCTACGCGTTCTGCCTCTGGCTCACGTGGATGATGACCAGGACCAAGGAATCCGTGGCGCGGAGCGAAGAACCGGCCTAGCCGTACGCCGCTCGCCGACGGCGTGAGGGTGCCATTATAGTTCCTGGCCGTGGGCCGTCTCGTCCAGACCGGGCTCTTCGGCAACGAGATCTTGGTCCTGCTCGACGGGTTCCTCCTGAGCCTGCTCCGCGTTGAACAGGGAACGCAGGTCCTGTTCTCCGGCGGGCGTGGTGATCAGGAAGAGTTCGTCCTCGCCTTCCAGGACGTCGTCGCCCGTGGGGGTCACGGGGATCCCGTCGCGGAGAATCGCCACGAGCGTGGTCTCGGCCGGCCACTCGACGGACTCGACGGTCGAGCCGATGAATGCGTGATCGGTGGGTACGGTGTATTCGATGAGCGTCGCCCCGCCCGCCTGGAGGTCCAGCAGACGCACGACGTCTCCGACCTCCACGGCTTCCTCGACCAACGCTGTCATGAGCCGCGGCGTCGACACGGCGACGTCGACGCCCCACGCGTCGTCGAAGAGCCACTCGTTCTTCGGGTTGTTGACCCGCCCCACGGTTCGAGGCACACCGAATTCGGAACGGGCCAGGAGCGAGACGACCAGGTTGGTCTTGTCGTCGCCGGTCGCGGCCACGATCACGTCGGCCGTTTCGGGTTCCGCCTGGCGCAGCACGGACAGCTCGCACGCGTCACCGATCAACCAGGTGGCACCCCGGAGATCGGAGCGGCCGATGGCCTCCGGCTTTTCGTCGAGAATCGTCACTCGATGGCCGTGGCCCAGTAGCTCGAAAGCAATGGACGATCCCACGGAACCCGCGCCCACGATGAGAACCTGCACGTCACTCCTCCTCTTCGCCGCGCTGCAACCCGGACTCGGGGGAGTCGTCGCGGCGGATCGCTTCTTCGGTTCGCTCGACGGTGGACGCCGGCTTGCCCCAGGACCGCTGGCTGAGGCGCGGTTCGAAGGGTTCGTCCTCGAGGTCTCCCGGCGGGGAGGACAGCACCCGTGCCACGGCGTTCATTTCCTGGGTACGGATCATCGCGTGCACGACGTCGCCCTGCTGGAAGCTGGTGTCCGGGCCGGGAAGCATGCCCTCGCCGAAACGGGTGATGAACGCGATGCGGACGTCCGCCGCCTCCTCGATATCGGTGAGGGAATGGCCGGTCCAGTCCTCGTGCAATTGCAATTCGGCAAGAACCAGGCGGCCCGAGGCCTCGCGGTAGTCACCGGTCATGGACTGCTCGGGCAGGATTCGGCGCAGAACCTGGTCGGTGCTCCAACGGACGGCCGCGACCGTGGGGATCCCGAGGCGTTGGAAGAACTCCGCCCGATTCGGGTCGTTGATGCGGGCGACCACGTGGGCGACCTTGAAGGTCTCCCGTGCCACACGGGAGGCGAGGATATTCGAATTGTCCCCGTTCGACACGGCCGCGAAAGCGTACGCGTGCTCGATATCGGCCCGCTTGAGCGTCTCCCGGTCGAAACCGACGCCCTTGACCTTCTTGCCGTCGAAATCCTTCCGGAGCCTTCGGAACGCGCGTTCGTCCTGATCAATCACGGCCACGGTGTGTCCCGCGGCCTCGAGGGAGTGGGCGAGCATGACTCCGACTCGTCCGGCGCCCATAATCACGAAGTGAGGCACGGTGCATTGGCTCCTGAAGGTCGCGGGGGCTGGGAAAGCGTTCGCTTCTCGACCCAGTCGTTCTCCTCACCAGGGTAATGCACCCGCTTCCGTCAGGTCGCGGTGGGGTAGCGTATGGCATTGTGCAATCACTACCAACGCGCACTCGGCGGGCCCTCCTCGGGGCGCCCAAGGAGACGGAGCAGATCCGTGGCCTGACGTTGCCCAAACGCGCGGCACTGCCGATCTTCGGGGCCGACGGTTTCTCCGCGATCGCCTACGCGCCCGACGAGATCATGATGGTGCTGGCCCTTGCGGGGTCGGCGGGACTCGTCATGTCCCCGTGGGTCGGCGTGGGCGTGGCGGTGACTCTTCTGCTGGTGATCGGCACCTATCGCTACAACATTCGCGACGTCGCCGCGTCGGGCGGCGACTATCACGTGGTCAGCGACCGCCTCGGCCCGAGGACGGGCGCGGCGGCCGGGGCCAGCCTGCTCTTCGACTTCGTCCTGACCGTCGCGGTGTCCGTCTCTTCGGCGTCGTCCTACGTGACCACTCTGATCCCGGTTCTAGCGGGACACCGGGTTGTCGTGGCCGTGCTCCTGGTCGTCGCTCTGACCCTGATCTACGTTCGGGGACTGCACTTCATGGGGCGGATTGCCCTCCTCCCGGCACTGCTCTTCGTGCTCTGCCTCGTGGCGGTCTTGGGTATCGGGATCATCGAGTCCTGGTTCGGTGCCCTGGACGCGGCTCCCAGCGCCGGGTTCCACGTCAGGCCCGAAACGGCCGAATCGAATTCCCTCACCGGTTTTGGGCTGCTCCTCCTGGTGGCACGGTCCTTCTCATCGGGCGCCGTGACCCTGACCGGTGTCGAGTCAGTCAGCAATTCGGTCCGGTTCTTCCGGGCACCGAAGGCCCGCAACGCGGCATACAGCCTCGTGGCGATGGGGCTTTCGACCGCCGTCGCCCTGGTGGGCATCCTCTACCTCGCGGACGCGAGCGGCGCCGTCGTGACGCTCGATTCCTCGCAACTGGTGATCAATGGTCACGCGATGGCCGAGGACTACCCACAGATGCCCGTGCTGGCGCAGGTCGCCCAAGCCGTCACGGGACACAACATCCTGCTCGGCGTCTTCCTGGCCAGCACGGTGCTGTTCCTCCTGCTGGCTCCGGCCGCAGCCTACGCGGGTTTCCCGATTCTGGCCTCGACCATGGCCGAGAAGGGCTACCTGCCGGTGCACTTCCGGGCCAGGAGCAACCGGTCGCTGTACGCCAACGGTGAGCTCGTTCTGGGAGCCGCCACCGTGGTGGTGGTCCTCGCTTTCCGAGCGGACGTCAACGATCTGATCCAGCTGTATGTGGTCGGCGTCCTGTTCTCGATGTCTCTGACCCAGGCGGCCGTGTTCCTGAGCAGGCACCAGGAAATTCGAGTGGTTCTCGCGAGGCTGCCGCGACGTCGTCTCCTGCGGGACCAGGTCGTGACCATGATCGGCCTGGTGGCCACGGTTCTCGCGACCGTCGTCGTTCTGGTGACCAAATTGGCGCAAGGAGCCTGGGTCACGGTACTGGTTGTCGGGTTCCTCACCCTGGCAACTCTGGCCATCAAGAAGCACTACACCACCATCGACCAGGAGCTTGCCGTGAAGCAGAAGAACCCGCTCAAGGCCCTTCCCTCGCGGGTCCACGCGATGGTCGTCGTGCCACGACTGCGGAAGCCCGCGCTCAGGGCGCTGGCCTACGCCCGGGCCACCCGCCCGTCGACGATCGAAGGGCTCGTGCTCAACGTGGACGAGGCGGAGACACGGAAGATCCGGCAACTGTGGGACAAGTACGAGGTCCCCGTCCCCCTGACGATCCTCGCCTCGCCCTTCCGCGACCCGGTCACTCCGGTCGTCGAGCACGTCCGCGAGGTCCGGAAGGCGTCACCGCGCGACGTCGTGATCGTCTACGTACCCGAGTACGTTCTGGAACACTGGTGGGACAAGTTCTTGCACCACCGTTCGGGAAGCAAGATTGCGGCGGCGTTGAGAAGAGAACCCGGGGTCGTCACGGCGATGGTTCCGTGGCGCCTGGGACACGAGGACGAGGAGAAACTATCGTGATCGAACCAGGAGACGAATTCGAGATCGTGACGGACACGATCGCCCATGGTGGGGCGTGCGTCGGACGCCACGAGGGACAGGTCGTTTTCGTCCGCGATGCCGTCCCGGGGGAGCGCCTCCGGGTGCACATCGACTCGATGGGCAAGGGCAATCGGTTCGCTCACGCACACGTGATCGAGGTTCTCGAGCCCTCACCGTCCAGGCGGACTCACCCGTGGCCCGAGGCCGACGCGCTGCTCACCCCACAGCCCGTGGGCGGGGCCGATTACGGCCACATTCTTCCGGATACGCAGACCCGGCTGAAGAAACAGGTCATCGCGGAGCAACTCACCCGGTTGGGTCGCATGGACCCGGAATCGGACCTCCTCCGTGGACTGGTCGTCGATGCCTTGGACCGGACACCGGACGGTGGGTGGCGCACCCGCGTGCACTGGGCCGTCGACGATACCGGTCGGCTCGGCATGCACCCCTACCACGGGGCCGACGTCCTCCCCGTCCAGGAGCTTCCGTTCGCGGTCGAGGCGATCAACGCCCTGCACCTGTGGGAAGGGGAGTGGCGCAACATCCAGCGGGTCGACGTCGCAGCACCATCGTCGAGCGACCCCGCGCTCGTGGTCCTCACCGCCGCCGAGGGGATCATTCCGGAGGAAATCGTCGACGACGTCGACGTCGAGCTGGCCACGTGTCTCCCGGCCGGCCAGGAGGTTTCGGCAGTCATCGTGCCCGCTCCCGTGTCGGGAAGGCAGCGAGGCGAGAAACCGGAGCCCCAACTCGTGCGCGGGACATCCGAGGTCCACGAGGCCGTCACGGCTCCCGGCGGCGAGAAGCTGATGTTCCGAGTCGGTGCCGGCGGGTTCTGGCAGAACCACGCGAAGGCCCCCGACTGGCTGATGAATACGGTAGCCGAGGCCAGCGGGCTCGAGCCCGGCCAGACGGCATGGGATCTCTACGGTGGCGCGGGGCTGCTCGCCGCCGGTTTGGCCGATCGCGTCGGCGAACGGGGCACGGTCTGGACGGTCGAAGGATCGCCCGTGACCGCGGACGACGCCGCGCACAACTTCTCCCCGGAAGGGCGAGCGCGCACGAGTGGCGCTCGCGATACTGAGGTTGTCGTCACACGATCGGGCGTCGAGCAGGCGCTGCGGCGGTGGGCCGCGGGCAACGGGGGACCACATCACGCCAGGTCGCGCAGGGGTGGCCCCCGGGCCGACGTGCCCCAGGGCAGCCCGGACGTCGTCGTGCTCGATCCGCCGCGCCAGGGAGCCGGCCGCCGGGTCGTCGAGGCGATTGCGGGCGCGGAACCCTCGCGCATCGTGTACGTCGCGTGCGATCCCGCAGCCCTGGGGCGTGACGCAGGTTTTCTCCGTGACCACGGGTGGGAACCGACGTGGCTTCGCGGGGTCGACATGTACCCGGACACCCATCACGTGGAGACGATCGTGGTCTTCGAAAAGGGCTGACGGGACGAGGTTCGTCCAGCGCAAAAGGTGTCGTCACATGAGAACACCTCCGAGCCCAGAAGGTAGACTGCAGAACTGAAGGCTTAGTGTCACTGTGTCTCCAAAGGTTTGCATCACACCTAACAACGGCGCTCGGGAAGAGCGCGTCACCGCTAGGACTCACCTGGGGACCTGAACTACGCCTGGAAATGACAGTGGCGAGAGGAGTCCCAAGCAATGAGCACTGTGGACAGCTTCGGGTCCAAGGGCGCGTTGGACGTCAACGGAACCGAATACGAAATTTTCCGACTCAGCAAGGTCGAAGGCGCCGAAAAGCTGCCGTTCAGCCTCAAGGTTCTGCTCGAGAACCTGCTGCGCACCGAAGACGGCGCGAACATCACCGACGAGCACATCAAGGCCCTGGCCAATTGGGATCCCACCGCGGAACCCGACACGGAGATCCAGTTCACCCCGGCCCGCGTGATCATGCAGGACTTCACCGGCGTTCCTTGCGTGGTGGACCTCGCAACCATGCGCGAGGCCGTCAAGTCGCTGGGCGGCGACCCCACCAAGATCAACCCGCTGGCACCCGCCGAGCTCGTGATCGACCACTCGGTCCAGATCGACTCGTTCGGCAACAAGGACGCCATCGAGCGGAACATGGACATCGAGTACGAGCGCAACGGTGAGCGCTACCAGTTCCTTCGCTGGGGACAGACCGCATTCGAGGACTTCAAGGTCGTTCCTCCGGGCATGGGCATCGTGCACCAAGTCAACATCGAATACCTGGCTCGTACGGTCATGTCCCGCGAGGTCGACGGCGTCCTCCGCGCATACCCGGACACCCTGGTCGGTACGGACTCCCACACGACCATGGTCAACGGCCTGGGCGTGCTCGGTTGGGGCGTGGGCGGCATCGAGGCCGAGGCCGCGATGCTCGGCCAGCCCGTGTCGATGCTGATCCCGAAGGTCGTCGGATTCAAGCTGACCGGCAAGATCCCGGCCGGTTCGACCGCGACCGACGTCGTGCTGACGATCACCCAGATGCTCCGTGAGCAGGGCGTCGTCGGCAAGTTCGTGGAATTCTACGGCGAGGGCGTCACCGAGGTCCCGCTCGCCAACCGCGCGACGATCGGCAATATGAGCCCCGAGTTCGGTTCGACCGCGGCGATCTTCCCGATCGACGACGTCACCCTGGACTACCTGCGCCTGACCGGCCGCAGCGAGGACCAGGTGGCCCTGGTCGAGAAGTACACCAAGGAACAGGGCCTGTGGCACGATCCCAGCAACGAGGCCTCCTACTCGGAATACCTCGAGCTGGATCTCTCGACCGTGGTTCCCTCGATCGCCGGCCCGAAGCGTCCCCAGGACCGCATCGAGCTGACCAGCGCGAAGGACCAGTTCCGTTCGGACCTGAACAACTACGTGGGCCAGAAGGAGCCCGAGGCGGGGGACGAGTCCTTCCCGGCCTCCGATGCCCCCGCAGCGGATGCATCGCCGCAGGCCACCGAGGAGCAGCGCCCGCGCCGCGTCTCGGCCGCAGCGTCGGCGAAGGGTCGTCAGTCCAACCCGATCGACGTGGACATGCCGGATGGCCGCGAATTCGAGCTCGACCACGGCGCCGTCGCCATCGCGTCGATCACCTCGTGCACCAACACCTCGAACCCGTCGGTCATGATGGCCGCCGGTGTGCTGGCACGCAACGCCGCTTCCAAGGGCCTCAAGGCGAAGCCCTGGGTCAAGACGTCGATCGCTCCGGGGTCGAAGGTCGTGACCGACTACTACGAGAAGGCCGGTTTGCTGCCGGAGCTCGAGAAGGTCGGTTTCTACATCGTCGGCTACGGTTGCACCACCTGCATCGGTAACTCGGGTCCGCTCGAGGACGAGGTCTCCAAGGCGGTCAGCGACAACGACCTCTCGGTCACGTCGGTCCTCTCCGGCAACCGCAACTTCGAGGGACGCATCAACCCCGACGTCAAGATGAACTACTTGGCATCGCCCCCGCTGGTCATTGCGTACTCGTTGGCGGGGTCCATGGACTTCGACTTCGAGAACGACGCCTTGGGCGAGGACGCTGACGGCAACCCGGTCTACCTCAAGGACATCTGGCCGGACCCGACCGAGGTTCAGCAGATCATTGATGACTCGGTCTCGACCGATCAGTACAGCAATGAGTACGGAACCATTTTCGACGGCGACGAGCGCTGGAAGAACCTGGACACCCCGACCGGTGACACCTTCGAGTGGGACGAGGCTTCGACCTACGTCCGCAAGCCACCGTACTTCGAGGGCATGACCATGGATCCGGACCCGGTCGAGGACGTCGAGAACGCTCGGGTTCTGCTCAAGCTGGGCGATTCGGTCACGACCGACCACATCTCGCCGGCCGGTTCCTTCAAGTCGGACACACCGGCGGGCAAGTACCTCATCGACAACGGCGTGGAGCGCAAGGACTTCAACTCCTACGGTTCCCGCCGTGGTAACCACGAGGTCATGATCCGCGGTACGTTCGCGAACATCCGCATCAAGAATGAGCTGCTGGACGGCGTCGAGGGCGGGTTCACTCGCGACTTCACCCAGGGCGGCGAGCAGAACACGGTGTACGACGCCGCGCAGAACTACGCCGCCGAGGGCACCCCGCTGGTGGTCCTGGGTGGCAAGGAGTACGGAACCGGTTCCTCGCGTGACTGGGCGGCCAAGGGCACCCGTTTGCTGGGCGTCAAGGCCGTGATCGCCGAGTCCTTCGAGCGTATTCACCGCTCGAACCTGATCGGTATGGGCGTTCTGCCGTTGCAGTTCCCTGAGGGCGAGTCGCATGCGTCGTTGGGTCTCGACGGCACCGAGTCCTTCACCATCACGGGGGTCACGGAGATCAACGAGGGCAAGACGCCCAAGACGGTCCACGTGACTGCGACCGCGGAGGACGGCACGACGACCGAGTTCGACGCCGACGTCCGCATCGACACCCCAGGTGAGCGGGAGTACTTCCGCAATGGCGGAATTCTCCAGTACGTTCTGCGGAACCTGGTGCGCAACAACTAGGAGCAGAACCCAGAGGCCCTGAGCCTCTGGACTGCCGGAATGACCTCCGGCATGGTGGTGGGTTTCCGTACCCGCCGCCATGCCGGAGGTTTTTTGTACTGAGCGACGGAGGTCTTGTGGACTGACAGCCCGGGCGGCCCGACGGCGTCAGCCCGGCGCGACGGCCTCGACCGGCACGGGGACCGTCCGGTTCTGACCAGGCGGTGCTGGCGGGAGTGATCCCCGGGTCAGCCGGACAGGAGATCCGCGAGGACGGCGGCCTGGCTGTGGTCGGCGTCCTTGGCAGCGGTCAGGAGGGTGAGGCGCTTTCCTGTGACCGTGTCGCGAAGTGTTTTGATGGCCTCACGCCCCGCATCGGAGTCGAGCTCCTCGCGGTATCGTCGCGCGAATTCGTCGAATTTCTCGGGATCGTGCCCGTACCATCGACGCAATTCCGTGGATGGCGCGACGTCCTTGTTCCACGCGTCGAGATCCGCCTCGGCCTTGCGGACCCCGCGGGGCCAGATGCGGTCGACCAGAACACGGGTCCCGTCGTTGTGGCCAGCCTCTTCGTAGATGCGCTTGACGACGACGTTCATGCTTCCAGGTATACACCCGGGCGCAAGACCGAGAACAGGGCCGCGACGTGGCGGCGTGGTGCACATCTGCGCCTGTGGGCATCCGGGGCGCTCCCGACGTCGGGCCCCGCCTCCTGTCAGCTCAACGTGATCCGACCGCCGTCGACCGTGACTTTGTACTGGGGCAACGGTTTGGGTGCCGGCCCACCTTGTACGGAACCATCCTGGATGGAGAACGTGGAGGAGTGGCACGGGCAGGTGATGGTCGTGTCCTGCACAGTGACCGAGCACCCTTGGTGGGTGCATGACGAGCTGTAGGCCTTGTACTGGCCCGGGGAGGGCTGGGCGACGACGGCCGTCACGCCGTCGGAGGAGACCTTGATCGCGCCGCCTTCGGGGACGTCGGAGGCCGCCGCAATGTCGACCGGATTGTTCGGATCGATGTCGGACGTGTCCGACGACGAGTCACCGCCCGACCCGCACGCACTCACTGCAACCGACGAACCGGCCAGCAGGCCGAACCCGGCGAGAGTGCGACGCCGCGTGGGGCCATCCGTGCCGCGGCGAGCGGTCGATGACGACGCGGATTCGTGGGTGCTGTGGGACTGGTGGCTCATAGGAAGGACCTCGTGAGTGAGTCGAATCGTGGATCGGGCAGGCGCGGCCCGCACGACGACGCCCGGCCGTCTCGCAACGGCCGGGCGTGATCGGCTCAGCGAATGCGTTCGAAGGCCCCCACACGATCCAGGTAACGGGTGATGCCGCCGTTGAAGAAGGGCCACCCGGCACCGAGAATCATGGCGAGGTCGATGTCCTGACGGTCCGGGACCACGCCCTCATCCAGCATACGAGAAATCTCGGACGCCAGCGCATTCTCGACGTCCGTCCGGATCTCCTCGACCGTGCTGCCCTCGCCGGACGCGGAAATGAGCTCCTGGGCCTCCGGACTCAACCCGCCCTTCTGGTTGGAGATGGGGGAGATCTTCGAGTCGTTGAGTCTCTTGAAGTTCTCCGAGACGTGGAAGCGATCGCCTTGGTAGGTGTTGAGCGACTCGAGCAGGTGAACACCGATCGGAAGACCAACCAGGTCGATGAGCGCAAACGAATCCATCGGGAAGCCCAAGGGCTGATAGGCCTCGACCACGCGTTCGGCCGGGGCACCGTCGTCGAGAGCCTTGCCCGCTTCGGAGAGGACGACGCCCAGGATCCTGTTGACGATGAAACCCGAGGAATCGCGGGCGCCCACCGCGATCTTGCCGAGCTTCTTGGCCAGCGCGAATGCGGTCGCGATCGCGGCGTCCGTGGTGGAGTCGGTGCGAACGATCTCGACCAGGGGAAGCACGGCCACAGGGTTGAAGAAATGGAACCCGACCACGCGCTCCGGATGCTCCAGGTGCTCGATCATCTCGCTGACCAGGAGCGAGGAAGTGTTGGTGGCCAGGATGCAGTCAGGCTTGACGGATTTCTCCAGGTCCGCGAAGACCTCCTGCTTGACCTTGGTTTCCTCGAAGACGGCCTCGATCACGAAGTCGCAGTCGGCGTATTCCGACGTGTCGGTGGTCCCCGAAACGAGTGTGCCGAGCTGTTCCGCCTGCTCCTGGGTGAGTCGGCCCTTGGAGACGTTCTTGTCGAGTTCCTTGGAGATCCAATCGAGGCCCTTGTCGACGCGGGACTGTTCGACGTCGCTGATCAGCACCGGGACCTGAAGACGGGTCAGGAACAGCAGGGCCAGCTGGGAAGCCATCAGGCCGGCACCGACGACGCCGACCTTCTCGATCTCCGCCGGGGTCACTTCGGGCGGGACCATGGAGGGATGCTTCGAGCGCCGCTGCACGAGTTCGAGCATCGAGTACACGCTGGAGGAGAACTGGTCCCCGCGGGCCAGGCCCTCGAGCACATCGAGTTGCCGCGTGCGGGACTCGGCCCTGCTCTCGAGCGGGCCCTTGCGGAAGATATCCAGCGCTACCCAGCACGCTTCGCTGGCACCCGACGTCTTGCGTCGAATGAGGGTGTCGGTCGCGTCGGCGACCTCCTCGAACCGGGTGCGCAGCTCACCGCCGTCCTGACCGTCCGAGGACCAGAGCGGGGATTCCTGATCGGATTCCTGCGGACGTTCGGGGCGGATCTCACCGCGGAGCACCCTCCCGAACCATTCGACGGCCTCGGTCTGCGCGTCGTCGGACTTCACGTCGCTGCTGGTGAGCGCGTCCAGAATACCGATCTCGTTCGCCTGGGCAGACGTGAGCATCTTTCCGTTGTTCAGCGGATTCTGGAAGATGACGCGCGCGGCGTTCTCCGGGCCGATGAGGCGCGGAAGGGCGAAGATTCCGGTCCAGCCGGGGATCAGACCCAGACGGATTTCGGGGAGCCCGATGTTCTTGGTCCCCGGATGACCCACGCGGTAGTCGGCCGACAGCGCGAGTTCGAGTCCTCCGCCGAGGGCCGTCCCGTTCACCCGGGCGCAGGTCGGAACGGGCAGGGCACGGATGGATTCGACGAAATCGTGCCCCATGCGTCCGACCAGCTCCAACGGAGTCTCCGGATCCTCGGCCAGCGTGCTGACGAGGGTCAGATCGAGGCCGGCGGCGAAGGTCGGGGCGGTGCCTTCGAGCATGATGCCGTCGACGTCGCCGTTCTCGGCGAGCTTTCGGGCCCCCTCGACGGCGTCGAGCAACGCCTGGATGGACCGCGGCCCCAAAGTTTCCGGACGACGGTCGGCGTCGTTGTGCAGGGTCAGAACCGCGATTCTGGTGCCCTGGTCAAGCTCGAGGATCTCCTGCGAGACCTGGGTGACCACTTCGTCGGGGCACCGTTCGGTCAACGGCGAGTAATCGGGGCGGGTTTCGGACATGGTGTTCCTCTCAACGAACGTGTTTTGCACCACGTTACCGAGACCGCCGTCCGCAATCTACTCGATACTCCGAGTACCGGAAGAAGTCGTCGGATTGCGTGCTGCTTCGGAGAACACCGGTGTCAGAACCGGGGTGACCAGGCCAACCTGCCATGCCCGAGCCCCGTACTCCGTCAAGTGGTCGGCGATCTCCTCGGGCGATGCCACAGGATGCTCCCAGGCCAGGCGCCGGAGATGCTCCGGGGTGAGGAGGTTCTCCTGGGGAACTTCGTGCGATTCCGCCAGGTCGGCCACGGCGTCCTTCGCGTCTCTCAGGACCTCGGCCGCTTCCGGGCGTTTGGAAGTCCACGCCTTGACCGGTGGGGGAGAATCGCTGGGCACCGTGAACGGCACCTCGTCCTGTCCGGAGGCGGCGTCGCGGATCGCTCGGACCCAGCGCACCGACTCACGCCGCATGTGTTTCGAGTGGAACCCGGGAATCTTCTGGAGCTCGGGCACGGACCGGGGCATGGTCTTCGCGGCACCGATCAGCGCGGAATCGGGCAACAGCTTCTTGGGTGCAAGATCCTTGCGCTGCGCCACCCGGTCGCGCTCGTACCAGAGATTACGCAGGGCCGTGAGCTGTTTGACCGACCGGACCTGCCGAATCCCCTTGGTTTTCCGCCAGGGATCCGGCTTGGGCTCGGGTTCGGGCGCTTGGCAGATGGCCTCGAACTCTTCCCGGGCCCACTCCAT
This sequence comes from Rothia koreensis, assembly GCF_004136575.1. Lineage (GTDB taxonomy): Bacteria > Actinomycetota > Actinomycetes > Actinomycetales > Micrococcaceae > Rothia > Rothia koreensis. The sequence continues at coordinate 20,566 of NZ_NOIQ01000012.1, read as the reverse complement.
TTTGCCCTGGGCATGCAGGAGGTCGATGACGGCCTCGCGGAGATCGGCCAGGAGTTCGACGTCGAGGGCGGCGTAGACGAGCCAAGGCTCCGGCAGCGGCCTGGTCGACCAGTCGGCCGCGGAATGTTCCTTGGCCAGCGAGTACCCGAGCAGTTCCTCGGTCATCGCGCCCAGGCTCACACGGTCGAGCCCCGCGAGGCGGCCGGCGAGTTCCGTGTCGAACAGGGAATCCGGGTTCATGCCGACCATGCGCAGGCTCGGCAGATCCTGGGTACAGGCGTGGATGATCCACTCCGAGCCCCGGAGGGCCTCGTTGATGACGCTCAGGTCTCCGAAGGCCTCCGGGTCAATGAGCGCGATGGGGGAGTTGCCTCGCTTGATCTGAACCAGGAAAGGGCGCTGGCCGTAACGGATCCCGGAAGCTCGCTCGGTGTCGATGGCCACCGGTCCCGTGTGGGAATGCAGCATCTCTGCGACCCGGGCGAGCCCGGCGGAGGTATCGGTCACGGGCGGGACACCGCCGGCGGGCGCGTTCAGGGGCTTGATGGGAGGGATCACCAGGTCGGAGGCGAGTCCGAGATCGGCCGCCACGAGCCCGTCCGACTCGACCGCTTGGTCCTCCAACTCGTTCGCGCTGAGTCCTTCCCCGCTGCGAAACCGTCCATCGTCGTGGTTGTTCGCCGAAGTCTCTGTCATGGCGCAATCACGGGTCGGAAATCCATTCTTCGTCTCGGGGGAGCGGGTCGATTGTTTCCCGCTGGGTCAGGGGCACCTGGTGGCACGTTGTCACAGTCTACTGGGTTGCCGACGTGGGGAAGCGGTGCCTACCTGCCTCGGCCGGGGAACCGGGCGACGTCGGTCGGCAGCGGGGGCAACCCCGCATAGGTGCAGACCATGTCGGCCCAGGCCTCGAGATGCTGCTGCATGTCCGGGCCCTTCGGCGTCCATGATGCCCGCAATTCGATCTCGATGCGCTCGTTGTCTTCGGCGAGGATTCCGAACCCCTGTGAGAAGGCGCGCGTCGCGGTTCCGCCCGCCCGCTTGTGGCTCGCGCCCTTGCGCTCGAGGGCCTCGATGAGCCAGTCCCAGGCGACGGACGCGAGCATCTGCTCGGCCGCGACGTCGGGCTCGATGCTCGCGCGGATGTAACTCACAACGCGAAAGTCCCCACCCCACGTTTCGGGGAACCGCGGATCATAGAGCAGCATGAACCGACCCAGGGCCAGTTGCCGCTCCTCATTGGATGGGTCGACGACGTCGGCCCCCAAACCGACGCCGTAGGGCGCCAGATGCGTCGGAGCGTCGATGCTGGAAAGCGATAACTCGGGCTGGAAACGGGCACGACGCAACGAGCTCAGGGCCTCCCTGAACTGGCTGGGTGCGCTTTTCTGGTCCTGACTAGCCGTCACGTATGTCAGGCTACGGTGGTGGCAAGAACCGTTGAGCAAGGCGCGCCGGTCGGGCCCACTCTTCCGTCCAGGTTACGTACTCAGTTCTCCGGGGTGAATGCCAGGGAGACCGAGTTCATGCAATAGCGCAGGTCGGTCGGTGTGCCGAGTCCCTCGCCCTCGAAGACGTGGCCGAGGTGCGAATGGCACTGGGCGCACTGGACCTCAATGCGCTCCATACCGAGGCTCGAGTCCTTGATGTAACGAACCCGGTCCTCGGCCAGGGGAGCGAAGAAGGAGGGCCAACCGCACCGTGCATCGAATTTCGTGTCCGCTGTGAACAATTCGGCTCCGCAGGCCCGGCACGAGTAGGTCCCGGAGGAGAACTCGTCCCAGTATTCGCCGCTGAAGGGCCGTTCTGTGCCCGCTTCGCGCAGCACGGAGTATTCCTCGGGGGAGAGGATTTCCCGCCACTCGACTTCGGACCGGTTCGCGGCAGAGGTGCCTGCGCCGCCGTCCTCGGTCGCGGCATCGGTGTGGAGCGCCGAGCGCTTGAATGGATTGTTAGTCATCGACATGTCCTGTGCCCCAGTACAGGTGCAGTACCGGCACCCCCAGGGTCTTTTCCGCTGTATTGGACCAATGGATATTCAGCGTGTCCTCGACCGGATGCGGCTCTGTGATGATGAGTACCTGGTCGATACCGTCGTCAACCTCTTCCCGCATGGCACGGAGCGGCTCGCCTTCGACGACCCTGCCCCGGCCCGGAAGACCCGCGTCACTGAGCGTCTGCAGGGATCCTTCGAGGATCTTCTCGGCATCCGCTCGCAACGTCGCGGGTCCTTTCTCGGCGTGCGAGACCACACGAAATGCTTCCTCAAAGTCCAACAACGCGAGCTGGTCCAGAAATTCCAACCAGAGGCGCTTGTTCATCTCCGTGGGGACGATGACGCGAATATCGTCACGGGCATCGGGATCCTCTCCGGACCTCACGATATTGATGTTCTCGATCTCGGTCTCGCCGAGAATTGCCTCGGTCACCACCAGCAAATTGCTCATGTCCCGATACTACTCGTCAGGACACGACCGAATCATCAGTTGTTCTGCGGCTGAACCCCAAGGATGATGGTGTCCGGGAACACCGGGGAAAGGTCGGTAATCGAACGTGTCTTGGATCGACTTTCGGAAAGCATCGACCACGAAGGCTTTGGGGCCGGGGGACCACTCCGGTGCGGGGCGAATGGCCGCGGTCAGGCCATGGCTCTCCGGACTGCGCACCGGGATGGTCGCTGGAGCCGGGGCCGCGGGCCTCGCCGTCGGCACGGTGGCCGCCGCCGCGGGGTTCTACGCGCGGACGATCGTGACACCGCCGAAGCCGGGCAACGAGACGATGCGGATTCTCGGCGTGGGGTACGAGACGCCCGAGCCCGTCGAAGGGCAGATCCCTGCCACGGTCAGTCTTCCGGCGGACGCCGAAACGTTGGTTCCGGGTCGATACATGCTCTTTTTCGACGCCGGGCGGGGGAGGGCTCTGATCGGGGACGTGGTTTCCTATTCCCCGCGGCTCGAGACGGTGACCCGGAGAGTTCTTGAGGTCCGGCAGGGAGATCTCACCGTGGCGAAGCGGTGCCGCTGGTCCGGGGCGGTCTATGACACGCCGGCCGATGCGGGGTTCGACTTCACGGACGTGGTCCTGGAGCTGCCCGTCGGTGAGGCGCCGGCCTGGGTGGTTCCGGCCCCGGAGTCCTCGACGTGTCGAACGTGGGCCGTGATGATCCATGGGCGAGGAGCGGCCCGGCAGGAGACTCTTCGATCGCTCGCCGCGACCCAGACGCTGGGCATGCCCAGCATCCACGTCTCCTACCGGAACGACAGGGACGCCCCGCCGTCGGAAGACGGACGGTACGGATTGGGCTTCACCGAATGGCAGGACATCGACGTCGCGATCCGGTACGCGCTGGATCACGGAGCGGACGACGTCGTCCTGTTCGGTTGGTCCATGGGAGGTGCGATCGCGCTGCAAACGGCGGACAAATCGGCCTTCCAACACTTGATCCGAGCCATGGTGCTGGATGGGCCCGTGGTCGACTGGTTCGAACTGATCCGATATCACTCGAAGATGCAACGTTTGCCCCTTCGCGCCGGCCAACTGGTTGCCGACCTGTTGTCCGAACCCCGCGCGGCCATGATGACGGGACTGCGTTCTCCCATCGTGCTGTCCGACCTCGACTGGCTCTCCAGGAGCGACGAGCTCATGACGCCGACCCTCATCATCCATTCGACGGATGACGAGTTCGTGCCCTCATCTGCTTCAGCGAAACTTGCCGCGCGCAATGAGTTCGTGACCATGGTCCCCTTCGCCAAGGCCCGACACACCAAGGAATGGAACGTGGACCCCGAGCGCTGGACCGCCGTGGTCACCGAGTGGCTTCCGGACCATCTGTCCGACGACAACCCCGCCGTCGAGCCGGAGGAAGGCCAATCACCGGTCGAGATGTCGCGGCGCCAGGTGGACTACTGACCGCTAGTCCGCCTTGATCTGGGCGTAGCGTCCCTTCGTGACCATGAGCAAGTCATCTGGAGACAGTTCGACGTCGAGGCCTCGCTTGCCACCGGAGACCAGAATGGTCGGGTGTTCCGCCGCGCTGCTGTCGAGAAGGACCGTCACGGGGGTCTTGTGTCCCAACGGAGAAATCCCGCCGACGACGAAGCCACTGCGCTTCTCTGCGGTGGCCGGGTCGGCCATGGATGCGGACTTCCAGCCCATGGCCGCCGCCGCGCGCTTGGTGTTCAGCGAGCTCGACACCGGAACCACGGCCACCGCGAATTCCTTGTCGTGAGTGATCATGAGTGTCTTGAACACCTGGTCGGTGTCCCGGCCCAGTTTCTCGGCCGCCTCGCTCCCGAAGGAACGAGCGTCGTCGTCGTGATCGTAGGGGCGCAGACCGAAGTCGACCCCCGCGCTCTGCAGGGCAGCGATCGCCGACGTCGAGGCCGACCCTTCCGCAGCTGGCTTCTTCTTCTTGGACACAATCTGGCCTTTCTGACGAAATATTGTGCGTCTCCAGGCTACGAAGGCGGCCCCTACGGTCGGAAGACGGCAACCCGACGTGCGGACGACTACACTCTCAGGGGGGGGGACCGACCGAGGAGGCCGGAACCGCGAAAAGGTGCGCTGGCACGCTGTCCGCACCACAAACAGAGCAAAGAGCGAATGAGGAGCAAGGTGTCCGAAGCCGCCATCCGTCTGGTCGATCGTCGCCCGAGCGTGTCCGCCGAGGAACTGCTCAAGGGGTTCACACCCTCCGAGCGTTTCGGCGAAGTCTCCTTCGACACCTATATTCCGGACCCCAACCAGCCGTCACAGGCCCATGCCGTGGAGGCCCTTCAGGAATTCGGTCGTTCCGTCGGCGGGTCCAAGGGCTCCGGCGGACTGTTCTCCAAATTGTTCGGCAAGGGCTCGGCCAAGGACACGAAAGCAGGGATCTACCTCGACGGCGGGTTCGGCGTGGGCAAAACCCACTTGTTGGCTTCTCTGTACCACCAGGTTCCGGGGCCCAAGGCTTTCGGCACGTTCGTCGAATACACGAACCTGGTCGGCGCACTGACCTTCCGCAAGACGGTGGACGCCCTCTCCGGCTACAACCTGGTGTGCATCGACGAATTCGAACTCGACGATCCGGGGGACACCGTACTGATGTCCCGGCTCATGAGGGAACTCGCCGACGCCGGGGTCAAACTGGCCGCGACCTCGAACACCTTGCCCGGGTCGCTGGGCGAAGGACGGTTCGCGGCGGCCGACTTCAAACGCGAGATCCAGGTCCTCTCCGACCAGTTCGACGTGATCCGCGTCGACGGCGAGGACTACCGCCACCGTGGGTTGCCCGAAGCGCCCCGGCCGGTGGCTTCCGAGGAGTTCGACGACGCCGTGGCGGCCAGGTTCGGCGACGACAAAACCGTGGCCATCGACGATTTCGACCAGCTCATCGAACATCTCTCTCGCGTGCACCCCAGCCGGTACCGCCAGCTCGTGGAAGGTCTGGACGGAATCGCCTGGCGAAACGTCACCCCCATCACCGCGCAGGCTGTGGCGCTGCGATTCGTGGTCCTGGCGGACCGCCTGTACGACAGGGATCTGCCGATCGTCTCCTCCGGCGTGCCGTTCGACCAAGTCTTCACCGAGGAAATGATGGCCGGCGGGTACCAGAAGAAGTATTTCCGCGCCGTGTCCCGCCTGACCGCCCTGGCCAGAGAAGGATTGCTCGAGGAGCCCGTCGAGAAGTAGATGGCGACGTCGTGTAGTTGACGGCGTCCTGCGGATGACGACGTCGTGCGCGAGAGCCGCGCGACAACCAGAGAGACGGCGGCACGATGTTCGCCGCCCTTGCCAAGGAGCGCGGTCCGGCCGGGCAGGAAGGACAGAAGAGGATGCTCTGGATGGTTCTTCCTGCCGTTCTCGTGGGGACGATTCTTCAACGTATTTCAGGCACGGGGGTCGGTCTGGTCGTGGCCCCGGCCTTCGCGATTTCGTTGGGTGGCTCGAACGGGGTCTTCCTGACCAATGTCACGACGGCGGTTTCCGGCTTTCTCCTCACCTGCGCCCTGTGGCGAACAGTCAATTGGAGCCAATGGGCCAAACTCTGTTCGAGTGCGCTGATCGGGACGGTAATCGGCGCCGTCGTCGTGCGGGTGACGCCCGGCGCGGTTCTGCAACTCGTGGTGGGCAGCGTGGTGCTCCTCGGAATGGTGGTGCTCCTGTCCGGCGGAGGGGCACGCAAGCCAGCCGGTCCCGAGCGATCCGGCGCGGGTACGACGACGCTGTACGGAGCCGCGGGAGGCCTGCTCAATGTGACGGCCGGTGTTGCCGCCCCGGCCATGGTCGTCTATTCCCGGGTGACCGGGTGGAGGCAGACCGAGTACGCCGCCACGATGCAACCCGTTTTCATGACCCTCGGGGTCACGTCGCTGGCCGCAAAATCTGCGGTCGGAGCCGTGGAACACGCGACGATGCCGACCCCCTGGCTTTTCGTCGGAGTGGCCGGCATGGTCCTGCTCGGCCTGGCCGCCGGGACCCCGTTGGCGCGTCGCATCCCGGCGTCCACGGCCAGGACCATGGCGCTGGTCCTGGCGGGGGCGGGAGCCGTCGTCGCCATTCTCAAGGGACTTCTCGGGCTGCTCGGCTGATCCTCCGGGGCGGCTGGTGTCGCGGGGCGCCGGACGCGGGGGAGGCGGCATGCCGGGCGCGCCGAGGTGGCAGTTTCGTGCGGCTCGGCGGTCGAGGCGGAGCGCCAGACGCGGCGAGGTGGCAGTTTTGAGCGCTTTGTCGGTCGACGCGGAGCGCCAGACGCGGCGAGGAGGCAATTTCGTGCGATTTTTCCGCCGAGGTGGCAGTTTTGAGCGGCTCCGTGACCGAGGCGGAGCCCTGGGCACGGCCGAGGTGGCAATTTTGAGAGCTTCGTCGGTCGAGGTGGCAGTCTCGTGCGAATTTTCTCCCGAGGTGGCAATTTTGGGACGTTTCGGGGCCTATTTCCGCACGGGAGTGCCGTCTCGCGGGAAAAAGTGCTCGAGATTGCCACCTCGCGCCCATAGACGCACGAGATTGCCATTTCGCGGGCAAGAGTGCACGGAATTGCCACCTTGCGGGGGTCTGACCGCAGGGAACCGCCGCCTCGCGGCGCGGGGTCTGCCCGACGCCCGACGCCCGACACCCGACACCAGACGACCGACACACGCCGACCAACACACGCCGACCGCCGCGCGCGACCCGCCGCCCGGCAATACCGACGCCGGGCGAGTCGCCTCCGAATGCACGAAGGCCCCGGTTCCGAAGAACCGGGGCCTTGTCTGTGCGCGATACTGGGATCGAACCAGTGACCTCTTCCGTGTCAGGGAAGCGCGCTACCGCTGCGCCAATCGCGCTGGATACATATTTGATTATGTACTGCGAGGTGAGGACGGGATTCGAACCCGCGTACACGGCTTTGCAGGCCGCTGCCTAACCACTCGACCACCTCACCATGTCCTGATCGAAGGACTCAGGGCCTATGCCCCACTGCGTGAAGCAATCTGCGAGCGGTTGACGGGATTCGAACCCGCGACATCCACCTTGGCAAGGTGGTGCTCTACCAGCTGAGCTACAACCGCATATTCAGCAACCTCGGAAACCATACCCGAGTCCCGGCGAACTTTCATCAGTCCGTCGCGCTGACAGATGAATACTCTACACACCCTGGCGGGTGATGCAAAATCGCGCCACCTCACGCCACTTGCCCCGGGAATCCGCGGAATAACAGGGGATCGAGCGACATGAATCGGCAAATCCCGGATATTTGCGGCATGTGTTGTGTGTCACCAACGGCAGAACCTGCGCCGCTTTGACTCTCCCGGGGAGCGTCTCTAAGATGGTGCGAGTGCTGAGCGCGATTGGCGCAGTGGTAGCGCGCTTCGTTCACACCGAAGAGGTCACTGGTTCGAACCCAGTATCGCGCACGATATTCGCTCTGGACTGCGTGGAATAGGCCCCCGATCGGAAGCTTCCGGTTGGGGGCCTTTTCCATGAGCCTTGATGGATCTTCCCCGAGCCCTCATGAATCCATGGGGCCGACCTGGCGGCCCATGGCGGCCCATGGCGGTTCCCTGGAGCCCCATGGTGCCTCGGCGAGGCCAGGCGTCGTGTGACATGCGCGAGGCGTCAATGCACGGGACGGAGGTCGTCGGGCGGCAGACTGGCTGAAGGCGGGGCCCACGCCCCAGGCCGCGATCCGCGGCGAGCCAGGCCGCGATCCGCGGCGAGCCAGGCCGCGTTCCGCGGCGAGCCAGGCCGCGATCCGCGGCACCCCAGGCCGCGTTCCGCGGCGAGCACATCGCAATGCAGAAGGACGATTTCGAGGACATGACCCAGCCGAGGCTTGCAACCCAGACCGAGCACGGGCGCATGTACGCGCGGTCGGTCGGCGGGGAGCCCGAGGTTCCTTCGATCACCACCGTCATTGGGCAGTACGCACAGGACCTCGGTGGCTGGCACGGATACATGGCGGCCAAAGCGGCCCTCGAAGACGACCGGGCCATGCGAGCGTCCCGTTCGGTCGGCCTCAAGCACGCGGTCATCAGGGACGCTGCGGCCGCGGCGGAACGCTACCGGGACCAGGCGGCCGCCCGAGGGGACCGGGTCCACAATTACTGCGAAAACGTTGCCCTGCGTGCGATGGGCATGGATCACGCCGTCGACGACTCCCGGGAAGAGCTGAGGCAGTACGGCGAGTCCGCCTGGGCCGACCGATTCGACGAATGGTGGGATCTGTACGCGCCGGAGCCTCTGGCCGCCGAAGTCACCATTTGGAACCGCACGGTCGGCTACGCGGGGACCCTGGACCTGGTGGCCAAGATCGGCGGACGCGTCTGCATCATCGATTACAAGACCAAGGGGACGGACCGCAAGAACCGGGTCAAGCCCCTGGACACGAAGGTCATCATGCAGCTGGTGGCCGGGGTCAAGGCCGAAGAGGCCCTGGCGGATCCGGACACGGGGCACTGGGTCGACTGGGAGTTCGGTGACGCACCGGTCCTGCTCGGCGTGGCCCTCGGGGAGACCGAGGTCAAACCCCAGCAAGCCAATCCGGATCTTCTCAAACACAACTGGTTCAAGTTCTGCGCTCTCCGTAAGGTATGGGAGTATCACCGGTCGGTCGACGCGGCCCTCGAAGAGAGTTCGCTCCAGCCTCTGATGCCCGTGGTTCCGCCGCCGCCCAGGATCCACATGCCCGAACAAGACGCCAGCTAGTCGCCAGGAGAAAAATTTCATGACCGTTCTGTCCGTGCGCACGATCGGCGACCCCGTTCTCCGCACCGTGTGCGAGCCCGTCACGGAGTTCGACGCCGATCTCTCTCGGCTGATCGACGACATGGTCGAGACCATGTTCGACATCGACGGGGTCGGACTTGCCGGCCCGCAGGTCGGCGTCTCGCTCCGGCTGTTCACCTACGGCATCGACGGCCCTGACGGCGAGGTCGGCCACGTGATCAACCCCGTCCTCGAGATCGGCGAGGAACCGCAGGAAGGCGGCGAGGGGTGTCTGTCCGTGCCCGGGCTGAGCGGCGAGACCCCACGCAGAAACTGGGCGAGGGTCACTGGCGTGGACCGTGACAACCGACCGGTCGAGGTCGAGGCCGAAGGTCTTCTGGCCCGGTGCCTCCAGCACGAGACGGACCACCTGGACGGCAGACTCTATATCGATCGCATGGTCGGCGAGGAGCGGAAGAAGGCCATGCGCGCGATCCGCGCCGCCGACTACAACGACGTCTCCGCCGGGGTGCAGCGCCAACGCGCCGGCAACGTCTCGAGCGGATTCGGGGCCGGCGCTTCCTTCGGCCGGACCGCCGGTTCCGCACCGGGGGCGGCATTCGGTGGGGGAGCACGCTGATGCGAGTGCTCTTTGCCGGAACGCCGGAGACTGCCGTCGGCCCCCTGAACGCCCTGGTGGACGCGGGACTGGACGTCGTCGGCGTCCTGACGAGGCAGGACGCGCCGCTGGGACGGAAGAGGATCATGACGGCCTCGCCGGTCGCCCAGCGGGCCGAGGCCCTGGGTCTTCCGGTGGTCAAGGCAAATAGGTACGACGACGCCGCGCACGCCGCCGTCGCCGACCTGGCACCGGACGTTGCGGGAGTCGTGGCCTATGGTGCGATCCTTCCGCGCAGAGCCATCGACCTGCTTCCCTACGGGTGGATCAACCTGCACTTCTCGGTCCTGCCTCAGTGGCGCGGCGCCGCGCCCGTCCAGAGGGCGCTCATGGCCGGCGAACGCGAGCTCGGGGCCTCGACCTTCCTGATCGAGGAAGGTCTCGACACGGGTCCCGTGTACGGAACCATTCTCCACAAGGTAGGGGATGAGGACACCGCCGGAACCATGCTCGACTCACTGTCTGCGAGCGGCGGATCGCTCCTGGCAGAGACTCTTCGCGACATCGAGAACGGCCGGGCGAGGCCGGCGGAGCAGACCGGCGAGCCGACCTTCGCCCCGAAACTGTCCATCGAGGACGGACGCATCGATTGGAACCAGCCCGCGGCGGACATCGAGGCACACGTCCGCGGGACGACCCCGGAGCCCGGGGCGTGGACGCTTCTGGCGGGCCAAAGGGTCAAGATGCAAGGCGTGTACCCGGTCGATTCGCGGGCGCCGTCGGACTCCGCCGCCCCGGGGACGGCCAGATCGGAGGGCCGGCGGGTTCTGGTGGCCTGCGGCGACGGCGAAGTGCTCGTCGAGCGCATTCAGCCCGCCGGGAAAAAGATGATGAACGCGGCCGACTGGGCTCGTGGAGCAGGACGAATCGATCAGGAGACCGTGATCTTCGAATGAGTGACAACTTCAACCGACGCGGACAGCGGAACGAAAACTCCGGCGGGAGGAATTCGCGGCGCAACGCCCAGGGGCGCGAGAGAAACAGGAAGTCCCAGGGCAGACGGGATTTCTCGGCCTCGGTGCCCAGCGCGCGGCGTCGCGTCGCGGACCCGGATCGCCTGGTCGCTTTCGAGGTCATGCAAGCGGTCGACAACCAGGATTCCTACGCGAACCTCGTGCTTCCACAGACCATTCGGAAGCATCGTCTGGACCGGCGCGACGCCGCCTTCGCGACGGAACTGGCCTACGGGACGTTGCGCGAACGTGGAACCTATGACGCGATCCTGTCCCGGTGTCTCGACCGTCCTCTCGAGAAAACCGATCCGAAAATCCTCAATGCGTTGCGTCTCGGGGCCCACCAGATTCTCGGCATGAGGGTCCCGAACCATGCCGCGCTGAACCAGACCGTCGGCCTGGCACGCGGCGTCATCGGGGCCGGGCCGTCGACCATGGTCAACGCCGTGCTGCGCCGGGTGAGCGAGAAGAGCCGCGAAGAATGGATGGACGAGCTCACCGCCGACCTGACCGACGACATCAAGAGGATGTCGATCGAAGAATCCCACCCGGTGTGGATCGTGCGGGCGTTCCGTCAGGCGCTCGCCGCCCACGGGCGCGTACCCACGGAGATCCAGGATCTGCTCGCCGCGGACAACGAGAGCCCGTCCGTGCACCTGGTGGCCCTGCCCGGCATCGGTGACCTGGGGGAGGCGCTGGACAACGACGCCGTCCCGGGCCAACTCGTCGAAGGCTCCGCGGTCTACAGCCACGGCGACCTGGGCCGTCTCGAGTCGGTGCGATCTGGCCGGGTCCGGGCCCAGGACGTCGGGTCGCAGCTCGTTGCTCGGGCCCTTGCCGGCGTCGGGATCGAGGGGTCCGACCAAGCGTGGCTCGATCTGTGCGCGGGGCCCGGCGGCAAAGCGGCACTGATGGGTGCCCTCGCGGTCGAGCGAAATGCGGAACTGGTGGCCAACGAGTCGGCCAAGCACAGGGCGGACCTGGTCTCCCACGCCCTGGAGCCCCTCCCGAAGAGCGCCTTCACGGTGATGACCGGGGACGGCAGAAAGATCCGGGAGAACATCATGGACGCCGACCTGCCGGAGAATATCGGGCTCGCGGTCGAGGCCTTCGGCGAGGACGGAGACGTCTTCGACCGTGTCATGGTCGATGCTCCCTGCTCGGGGCTGGGAGCGTTGCGTCGTCGTCCCGAGGCGAGGTGGAGGAAGAAACCGGGCGACGTCGCCGACCTTCTGCCCCTGCAGCTCGAACTCACCCAAGCCGCCATCTCGGTCACGCGGCCCGGAGGCGTCGTCGCCTACGTGACGTGCTCGCCCCACCCGGCAGAAACGCAGAACATTCTGCTCGACGTCCTCGACGGGGGTGAGGTCGAGTTGCTGGACACCGCTGCCGCCGTGCGGTCGGTTGCCCTCCCGGGCGTTCTCGAGGGCGACGCCGATCCCGGCACCGCAGTCCCAGGAGTCGAACCGGCCGAAGGCCAGGAGGCAGCAACGACGGTTCAGCTCTGGCCGCACGTTCACGGAACCGACGCGATGTTCATGGCTCTGCTGCGGAAGAAGTAGAGCGGGGCCGCCCTATAGGCTGGAGTCGTACCGTTCAGCCGTCCAGGGCCGGTCGAGACCCGAAGCGACGCGTCGACAGGAGGACCCGTGAGCCATCTCCACATCAACCCCTCGATTCTTTCCGCCGATTTCTCCAGGCTGGGGGATGAGCTGCGGGCGATCACGGATGCCGACGCGGCACACATCGATGTGATGGACAATCATTTCGTGCCGAATCTGACGTGGGGGCCTCCCGTGGTCGAACGCCTGCACGAGATCTCTCCCATCCCTTTCGATGTGCATCTCATGATCGAGGACGCCGATCGCTGGGCGCCGCGGTATGCGGAGATCGGGTGCGAATCGGTGACTTTCCACGCCGAGGCCGCCATAGCACCGATCAAACTCGCGAGGGAGCTGAGGGCCCAGGGCTCCAGGGCGGGAATGGCGTTGCGCCCGGCCACGCCGGTGGAACCGTATCTGGACATGCTCGAGGAACTCGACCTGCTGCTCATCATGACGGTCGAACCCGGCTTCGGCGGCCAGAAATTCCTCGACCTGACCCTTCCCAAGCTTCGCCGTGCGGCCGAGGCCGTCCGGGGAAGCGGAGCCTCGGTGGCCCTGCAGGTCGACGGCGGGGTGTCCGAGGAGACGATCGGTCGGGCGGCCGAAGCCGGGGCCAATGTTTTCGTGGCGGGATCCTCCGTCTACGGCGCCGACGATCCGGCCGCGGCGATCGAGGGATTGCGCTCCGTTGCGGAGCGTGCCGCCGAGAATTCGACGCGAATCACAAATATGCCATAATCGTTGTCACGCAATCGTGCTCCGGGGGTCGGTGAAATTCCGAACCGGCGGTCATAGTCCGCGACCCACAGCGCACTCGAATGAATTCGGGGCCTGCGGCCGAACCGGCGAAATTCCGGTACCGACAGTACAGTCTGGATAAAGGCGCACGAGCAGAACGCGGCACATGCCGTGGGCGGTCGGACCGAATCGGCACCGACCATCCGCAGACGATGTCGTACGTTGTGTTCTCCCCGGAGCCTCCGCAGCTCGGAAGGAGAACAGTGAACATCCTGCGGTGGCTCTTCGACGCTCAGCTGACCATTGGTGGAGGCTTCATCCTCTGGCGAGAGGTCCTGGGCAATTTCTTCGGCCTCGCGTCCGCCCTGGGCGGCATGCGACGCAAGGTCTGGGCGTGGCCGATCGGAATCATCGGCAACCTGCTCCTCTTCACCGTCTTTCTCGGAGCCGTGTTCGGTTCTCCCAATCCCGTGAATCTCCTCGGCCAGGCCGGTCGGCAGGTCATGTTCATCATCGTCTCCGTGTACGGCTGGTATCAGTGGAAGGCAGCCACCTCGCGCGGCGACGCGGCGGTCTCTCCCCGGTGGGCCACCTGGAAGGAACGGCTGATCCTGCTCGTCGCCCTGTTCGGCGGCACCGCCGTCCTGACCCCCGTGTTCAGGGCTCTCGGATCCTACGAGCCCGTGTGGTCCGACGCCTGGATCTTCGTGGGTTCGCTCCTGGCGACCTGGGGCATGGCCCGCGGGTGGGTCGAGTTCTGGCTGATCTGGGTCGCCGTCGACGCCGTGGGAGTGCCCCTTCTCTTCTCTGCCGGCTACTACGCCTCGGGCCTGATGTACCTGTTCTACGGCTGCTTCACCCTGACCGGTTTCTTCGTCTGGTGGCGCACTCGAAATCGCCAACGTCGAGTCCAGGTCGAGACGCGCTTCCCTGACCCCACGGTCGAAGTCACCGAAGGGAAACGGAAATGACGCCCGAATTCGATGCCCGTGACGAGTCCGCGATGGACGCGGCTCTCGACGCCGCCCTGCGCGGGCCCCGAGGCGCCAATCCTTTGGTCGGGGCGGTGCTCACCGACGAAACGGGACGGATACTGCACACGGGCCGACACATGGGAAGCGGAACCCCGCACGCGGAGGTCGATCTCATCGCGGCGGCCCAATCGGCCGGTACGGATCTGCGCGGGACCACGTTGTACGTGACGCTCGAACCGTGCCATCACACGGGCAGGACAGGGCCCTGCTCCCAAGCGATTCTCGAGGCCGGGATCCGTTCGGTGGTGTGCGCGACCGCGGACACGACCGAGACCGCTGCCGGAGGCGCCCGATTTCTCGCGGCCAACGGCGTGGACGTCCGGTCGGGACTGCGCGCCGACCGTGCTCGCAGGATGAACGCGCGCTGGTGGGCGTGCCAGGAAGAGGGCCGCCCCTTCGTGACCGCCAAGATCGCGGCGACGCAGGACGGCGTCGTCGCCGCCGAGGACGGAACGAGCCAGTGGATCACGGGGCCGGAAGCACGCGCCCACGGCCACAGGCTCCGCGCCAGGGCGGACACGATCATGGTCGGTACGGGAACCGCGCTCACCGACAATCCTCGGCTCACGGCCCGTGGACCCGATGGTGCGGCCCTGCCCGAGCAACCTCGCCGGGCCGTCATGGGCCTGAGGCGACTTCCTGCTGGGGCCGCACTCGATGACGGAGAAGAAGCCCTCCGGCTCCCGACCCGTTCGCCACGCGAGGCCCTGGACCGTCTCGCCAGGGAATACTCACGGCACGTGCTGATCGAAGGCGGCCCCGGAATCGTTTCGGCCTTCCTTGCCGAAGGTCTCGTCGATGAGCTCTATTGGTACACCGCCCCGAAACTTCTCGGTTGCGGGCGACGCGCGATCGCGCAGCTGGGCGCGACGACCCTCTCCGACGCGTTGCCCCTGACCGTCGACCCTGCCGGGGCGGAAGCGGACGCAACAACCCACGGCATCGGCCTCCTGGGCCAGGACACACTCACCCATCTCGCCACCGAGCCCGCTCCGGCGACCGAAAGAAAGTAGTAGCCATGTTCACCGGAATCATCGAATCCTTGGGAACGGTCGAAGCCATCGACAGGCAGGCCGATTCTGCTGTGCTCCGCGTCCGGGCCGGCGACCTGGCCTCGGACCTGCCCGCCGGGGGATCCCTCGCCGTCAACGGCGTCTGCCTGACCGCGACGGGAACGCACACAGGGGACGGACTCTTCGTTGCCGACGTCATCGGCGAGACCCTGGACCGCACCAACTTGGGCGAACTGGGCGAAGGATCCCGAGTCAACCTGGAAAGATGCCTGCCCGCCAACGGGCGGTTCGACGGCCACATCGTCCAAGGACACGTGGATGCGACCGGCGCCATCCTGTCCATCGAGGAACACCCCGAGTGGTCCGTGATTCGCGTGGCCGTGCCGGAAGACCTCGCGCCCCAGATCGCCGAAAAGGGTTCCATCGCCGTCGACGGGATCTCACTGACCGTCACCGCGGTCAGCGCGCCCGCCGACCCGTTCGCCTGGTTCGAGATCGGCGTCATACCGACCACGCTCCGGGCGACGACGCTCGGAACCGCGCAACCGGGAGACACGGTCAATCTCGAAACCGACGCCGTGGCCAAGTACCTCCTGCGCGCCCGTGACTTCGACCTGACGCGATCGCAGAACGCCGTATCCGTCCCGGAGTCTCCGGGGCACGCGAACGGCAGCTTCGACTCCATCGACGACGCCATCCGGAGCATCGCCGCGGGCGGCCTCGCCGTCGTCGTGGATGACGAGGACCGCGAGAACGAGGGAGACCTCATCGGGGCCGCAGCGCTCGCGGACCCCGCGCGTCTGGGATTCATGGTCAGGTACTCCTCCGGAGTGGTGTGCGCACCGATGACGGGCGAACGAGCCGACGCCCTGGACCTGCCGCCCATGGTCGCCACCAACGAGGACCCCAAGGCCACCGCATACACGATCACCTGCGATGCCGCCCACGGAATCGACACCGGAATCAGCGCCCAGGACCGAGCAAAAACCTTGAACGTGCTGGCAGGATCATCATCGACCGCCGCGGATCTCACCCGTCCCGGCCACATCCTTCCGTTGCGCGCCGTCGAGGGCGGTGTCCGGGCACGAGCCGGACACACGGAAGCCGCGGTCGAACTCGTGCGGCTCGCGGGGCTCCCGGAGGTCGGCTACATCGCGGAAATCATTCACGACGACGGAACGCTGATGCGCTTCGACGACCTGCGGGCCTTCGCCGACCTGCACGGCCTGCCCATGATCTCGATCGAGACGCTCGCCGAACGGTTGGCCCAACTCGACGACGAGAGCGCCGATGCCGAATGACCACTGCCCACTCAGACCCCGACGAGCCCGTCGACTCCTCGCAGCCCGTGGTGGTGCCCACCCCGCAGGGCAACTTCAGCATGAGGGCATGGTCCTTCCCCGACGGTCACGAGCTTATGAGCGCGACCGCGCTGGACGACACCGGTCAGGCGATCGACGCCGACAACCCGGCACCGCTCGTCCGGATCCACTCGGAATGCCTGACCGGCGACGTCTTCGGATCCCTCAGATGTGACTGCGGACCGCAACTGCACCAGGGCCTCGACCAGATCTCCGCGCGCGGCGGAACCTTGATCTACGTCAAGGGGCACGAGGGCCGGGGCATCGGGTTGGTCAACAAGCTGAAGGCCTATCGACTCCAGGACGACGGCCTCGACACGGTCGACGCCAACCTCGCCCTCGGCTTCCAGGCCGATGGCCGCGCCTACCGCCAGGCCGCGCGTGTCCTGCGCGAACTGGGCATCACCACCCTGCGGCTGATCACCAACAATCCCGCCAAGGCCGAGGCTCTGACCGAACTGGGCCTCGTCGTCGGATCCTTGGAACCGGACGAAATTTCCCCGCGCAAGGAGAACGCGCGCTACCTGGCCACCAAGCGAGACCGGATGCATCACCGCCTGGTCCTCGTGCCGGTGGAGACAGACCAGGACGAACCGACGCCGCGCGGACCCGTGGACGCCGTGTCGTCGGACGATCCCAACACCAACCAACCGACTACCGACTGAGGAGACATCATGAGTGGAATCGGAGCCCCAACCACCGAACTGGGACAGCTGCCGACCGAGGGACTGAGAATTGCCGTTGTCGCGGCATCATGGCACGAGCAGGTCATGGACGGCCTGGTCGATGGGGCGCGCAGAGCGCTCGCGGACGCATCGATCGAGGACGCCGCGACGATCGTTCGTGTTCCGGGATCCTTCGAACTCCCGGTGGCCGCGAAGCGCCTGGCCGAGACCCATGACGCCGTCGTTGCGCTCGGCGTCGTGGTCCGTGGCGGAACCCCGCATTTCGACTACGTCTGCGATGCGGCGACGGCCGGACTGACCCAAGTCAGCGTCGAGACTGGTACACCCGTCGGTTTCGGCGTCCTGACCTGCGACGACGACGAGCAGGCGCTTGATCGGGCCGGTTTGGAGGGGTCCAGCGAGGACAAAGGCTACGAAGCCACGGTCGCCGCGATCCAGACGGCGGTAACACTCGCTCATGTCGGAGGGTCCCGGGGTAACCTGGGCGGGTGAAAACCTTCGAAGACCTGTTCTCTGAACTGACCACCAAAGCCACCGATCGGCCGGCGGGTTCCAAGACCGTCGCCGAGCTCGATTCCGGGATCCATGGGATCGGCAAGAAGGTGGTCGAGGAAGCCGCTGAGGTCTGGATGGCCGGCGAGTACCAGACCGACGACGAGCTCTCCGAGGAGATCTCGCAGTTGATCTATCATCTTCAGGTCCTGATGATCGCGCGCGGTCTCACCCCGGAAGACGTCTACAAGTTTCTCTGACCCGACCTGACCCCGGACTCGTCCGGGTCCTCCCCGGAACCAAAGGATTTTCATGCTGCGAATTGCCGTGCCCAACAAGGGGGCACTCTCCCAGGCCGCCCAGACCATGCTCTCGGAAGCGGGATACCTCCAGCGGCGCGAGAGCCGCGAACTGGCGATCGTCGATGAGGAGAACCAGGTCGAGTTCTTCTATCTCCGGCCGCGTGACATCGCTGTCTACGTGGGGCACGGAACCCTGGACGTGGGCATCACGGGCCGGGATCTGCTCCTGGACTCCGAGGCCGACGCCGAAGAGGCGCTCGGGCTGGACTTCGCTCGTTCGACCTTCCACTTCGCCGGCCCGACCGGGCGCTTCACCTCGCCGGAGGAGTTGCAGGGCAAGCGGGTGGCAACGAGCTACTCGAACCTGGTGCGCAACTACCTCAAGGAACAGAGGATCGACGCCGAGGTGGTCCGACTGGACGGGGCCATCGAGTCATCCATCCGGCTCGGAGTGGCCGATGCCATCGCCGACGTCGTCGAGACCGGCAACACGATGCGGGCCGCAGGGCTGGAGACCTTCGGTGATCCGATCATGCGCTCGGAGGCTTTGCTCATCAAGAGGCGTGGGCTCGAGGACGGTGCGAGCCTCGAGGTGCTCGGTCGCCGCCTGCGCGGGGTACTGGTCGCGCGACAGTACGTGCTGATGGATTTCGACGTGAGCGAGGAGAATCTCGAGGCGGCGACCGCGATCACGCCGGGCCTCGAGGCGCCGACCGTCTCGCCCCTGCAGCGCGAGGGCTGGTACGCGGTGCGGTCCATGGTCCCGAAGCGTTCGACCAACCAGCTGATGGACAGTCTGTACGAAGCCGGAGCGCGGGCCATCCTGGTGTCGCCGATCGGTGCGGCCCGACTCTGACGCGCGGGACGCCTCTCGAAAGGAAAGCACGATGAGCGTAGCTGTGCGAGTGATTCCCTGCCTGGACGTCGACGCCGGGCGGGTGGTCAAGGGCGTGAACTTCGAGGGTCTCCGCGATGCGGGTGACCCGGTGGAGCTGGCCAAACGGTACGACGCCGCCGGCGCCGACGAACTGACTTTTCTCGACGTCACGGCGTCGTCCTCGGACCGGGAGACCACCTACGACATCGTCGCCCGAACGGCCGAGGAAGTCTTCATCCCGTTGACCGTCGGTGGGGGAGTGCGCACCGCCGAGGACGTCGACCGGCTGTTGCGTGCGGGCGCCGACAAGGCGTCGATCAACACCGCGGCCATCAACCGACCCGAGGTCATCAACGAGATCGCGGAGAGGTTCGGAAACCAGGTTCTGGTCCTGTCCGTCGATGCCAAGCGCACGGACAACACGGCCTCCGGTTTCGAGGTCACGACCCACGGAGGACGTCGCTCAACCGGGATCGACGCGCTCGACTGGGCGTCCGAGGCGGCCGAGCGCGGCGTCGGCGAGATCCTTCTCAACTCGATCGACGCCGACGGAACCCGTGACGGTTTCGACCTGGAGATGATTCGTGCGGTGCGCGGCGTCGTCGGCATTCCGCTGATCGCCTCCGGCGGCGCGGGCGAACCGGCTCACTTTCCGGACGCCGTCAGGGCGGGCGCCGATGCGGTGCTTGCGGCGTCGATCTTCCACTTCGGCCCCGACACTGCGATTCGCGACGTCAAGACCGCCATTCGCGAGGCCGGGTTCCCCGTGCGCTGACCCTGCGCGCGGATCGGTGGACGGGTTCGGCGCCCGGGCCCGGGGTGGGTACCGAGCCCGGGGTCGGTGCCTGAGCTCGGGTTCGGTACCCGGAGCCCGGCCTGGGCGCCCGGGGCTGTGCGTCAGTAGCTGATCCGGACGTTCGCGGCCTCACGACGCCCGAAGAGGTACAGCAGAATCTCGAGCGGGGTGCCCGTGATCGTGACGTGCTCACCCGTGCTCGGAGCCTTGACGACCTTCTGAACCAGTCCACTGACTCGCGAGGACGCGGACGGTTCACGCAGAGTCTTCGAGCCGTAGGCGGGTTCGCCGTCGTCGTCGGTCCCGACCACGGTCAGGCCGTCGGGGTAGTCCTTCGCGAACATCTTGCCCTGCGAACCGATGGTCTTCCAGATTCGCTCGTTCTCACCCTCGATCCGCGATTCCGCGCCGTTCATCTCGGTCGAGTCGGGCGAGCCTCGCAGCACGTCCTCGCGGTGGATCACGTATTCGGCGAAGTTCATGCCGTAGTCCACGGTCTCGTTCTTGCGCTGCGGGGCATTGGCCGAACCGAATTTCTCGACCGCCTCCATGTAGGAGCGTCCGTCGGTCAGCTGGCCGGCGAGTTCTTCGGTCTTACGATCCGTGCGCGAGGCGAGCGGCGGAATCACGACGCCGGCCGCGATGTCCGGGCGAGTCTCGCGCAACACCAGGTGCGCAACCATGTGCTCCGTATTCCACCCCTCGCACAGGGTCGGCTTCCCGGGCCCGGTCCTGAGAAGGACGGAGACGAGTTGGTTCCTGAGGTCTGTGATAGCGCTCATGGTGCCAGTCTAAGCGATGCGCAACTGATGAAACCGGCCAGGACCTGGGGCTTTTCCGTGAATGTTTGAGGGGTTGCGGGC
>NZ_NOIQ01000011.1 GCF_004136575.1 Rothia koreensis | reverse complement strand
AGATGTGTATAAGAGTCAGACCCCCACCCAACCGCCGCGGACCGGTTCATGACGGGCCTGAACGCACGGCGGGCGGCGTCGTACGAAACGACGCCGCCCGCGCAGGTATTCGCGAACCCGAGAGACTACTTGATCGTTGCGATCACGGAACCGGCCGTGACCGTGTCGCCCGGTTTGGCCTTGAGGCCGGTGATCTTGCCCGACTTGTGGGCCGTCAACGGCTGCTCCATCTTCATGGCCTCGAGGACCACGACCAGGTCGCCCTCGCTGACCTTGCTCCCGTCCTTGACCGCCGTCTTGACGATGGTTCCCTGCATCGGCGATGTCAGGTCGTCACCGCTCGTCGCCGACGTGGCCGAACCGGACCGGTTCTTGCGCTGTCGCGTCTTCGAGGACTTGGCGGACGACGCCGGCGCGGCGCCGCCCACGTTCGGGATCAGTACCTCGAGCCTCTTGCCATTGACCTCGACGACGACCTTCTGGCGCTCGTCGTCCTCGCTGTCGATGGAGCCCGGGTTGCCGCCGTACGGCTCGATGCTGTTGTTGAATTCGGTTTCGATCCAACGGGTGTGCACCGAGAACGGCTCGTCACCTTCGGGGGCGAAGGCCGGGTCGGAGACGACGACGCGGTGGAACGTGGTCGCGGTCGGCATACCGGTGATCTGCAATTCGGCCAGGGCGCGCCGCGAGCGTTCGAGCGCCTGCTGGCGGGAATTGCCCGACACGATGAGCTTGGCCAGCATGGAGTCGAAATTGCCGCCGATGACGTCGCCGCCGACGACGCCCGAATCCCAACGCACACCGGGGCCGGAGGGAACCGTCAGCGTCTCGACCGTCCCGGGGGACGGCATGAAGTTGCGTCCCGGATCCTCACCGTTGATACGGAACTCGAAGGAGTGGCCGCGCAGTTCGGGATCGCCGTAGCCCAGTTCCTCACCGCGAGCGACCCGGAATTGTTCCCGGACGAGGTCCAGACCGGAGACCTCTTCGGAGACCGGGTGCTCGACCTGGAGCCTGGTGTTGACCTCGAGGAAGCTGATCACGCCGTCCTGGCCGACCAGGAACTCGCACGTGCCCGCGCCCTGGTACTCGGCCTCGCGGAGAATGTCCTTGGAGGATTCGTAGAGTCGTTCGAGCTGCTCGTCCGAGAGGAACGGGGCCGGAGCCTCCTCGACCAGCTTCTGGTTGCGGCGCTGCAACGAGCAGTCGCGAGTCGACACGACGACGACGTTGCCGTGCGCGTCCGCGATGCACTGGGTCTCCACGTGGCGCGGTGCATCCAGGAACCGCTCGATGAAGCATTCGCCGCGCCCGAAGGCGGCCGTGGCCTCGCGAACGGCCGATTCGAACATCTCCGGGATATCCTCGCGCTCGCGGGCGACCTTGATGCCGCGTCCGCCGCCTCCGAAGGCTGCTTTGATCGCGACGGGAAGGCCGTACTGATCGGCGAAGTCCAGGACCTCCTGCGCGTTGGCGACGGGATCCTTGGTTCCGGGCACCAGGGGAGCGCCGACCTTTTCGGCGATGTGGCGAGCCGCAACCTTGTCGCCGAGCTCGGTGATAGCAGCGGGGGACGGCCCGATCCATGTGAGGCCGGCTTCCTGGACGGCGCGGGCGAATTCCGCGTTCTCCGAAAGGAACCCGTACCCGGGGTGGATGGAGTCGGCGCCCGAACGTCGGGCCGCATCCAGGATCTTGTCGATCACGAGGTAGGAGTCGGCGGCGGTCGAACCTCCCAGGGAGAAGGCTTCGTCCGCGAGCTTCACGTGGAGCGCATCGCGATCCGGGTCCGCATAGACTGCCACGGTCTGCAGGCCTTCGTCCGCGGCCGCACGGATCACACGAACCGCGATTTCACCACGGTTGGCGATCAGCACCTTGCCGACCGGACCGCTGGTGTAACGGGAATCCGCGCTGTTCTTCTGCTCTGACTCAGTGCTGGTCACTCATCCACTCCTTATAATCCTCCCGTGAGCTTAGTAGCAAAAACGCCATTTGCCTAAGTATTCGGCCTCCACAATTCTGCTATGTGCCGGCCGCGTTCCTCGAGGAGATCTTTCAATGCATTGACGCTCAGCCCCAGAACCGTGTGGGACTCTCCCCGAATCCCGGCGATGAACGCCGCGCCGTAGCCCTCGATCGTGAACGACCCCGCGACTTCCAGGGGTTCTCCCGTGGCCACGTATGCGGTGATCTCCTCATCGCTCATGACGTCGAAGGTCACTTCGGCGGACCGAATCCGGCCGGCCCCCGAAGATTCATGGCCGGCCTGTTCCGTTTCAGACCGATCGACCAACCAGTGCCCGGTGTGCAGAATCCCGGTGGAGCCGCTCATTCTCCGAATGCGGGAGAAGGCGACGTCGGGCTCGTGAGGCTTGCCGTAGGGTTCGCCCTCGAACTCGAACACGGAATCGCATCCCAGAACGAAGCTTCCGCGGGTCTCAGGCAATGCCGCGACGGCTTCCGCCTTGGCCCGGGCCAGGACCAGCGCCGTCTGCTCCGGGGACAAGGGGTCGCCCCGTTCGGCCTCGGCTGCGGCCAGCGCGGCGTCTTCGTCGACCCCGGAGACGATGGTCCGGAATCGGATCCCCGAGGCGTTGAGGACAGAGGCCCGGGCGGGGGACTGGGAGGCCAGGACGAGATCGAGGTCCGGCGCGGTCCCGGGTGAGACGGCCGCGTCCGATGCTGGGGTCTGTTCGAATGACTTCGGGGTGCACACGTGACCCAGTCTAGGCCAGCGGTGTGCACCCCGATCGACAGGAGCGGTCCGGAATCAGAAGAGTCCGGTCGGCTCCTCGGAGTAGGAGACCAACAGATTCTTGGTCTGCTGGTAGTGGTCGAGCATCATCAGGTGATTCTCACGGCCGTACCCGGATTTCTTGTAGCCACCGAAGGCAGCGTGTGCCGGGTACGAGTGGTAGTTGTTGACCCACACGCGTCCCGCCTGGATCGCGCGACCGGCCCGGAAAGCGGTGTTCTGCCCACGGGTCCAGACGCCCGCCCCGAGACCGTAGGCGGTGTCGTTGGCGATCCGGATCGCGTCGTCGTAATCCTTGAAGGTGGTCACGCCGAGCACGGGCCCGAAGATCTCTTCCTGGAAGACGCGCATCGAATTGTTGCCACGGAACACGGTCGGCTGGATGTAGTAGCCGCCTTGCAGGTTCCCGTCGAGCTGGAGCGACTGGCCTCCCAGGAGCACCTCGGCGCCCTCCTGCGGGCCCTTCTCCAGATACCCGGAAATCTTGTCGAACTGCTGCTGCGAGGCCTGGGCACCGACCATGGTCTCGGTGTCCAGCGGGTTTCCCTGCTTGATCTTGCGGGCGCGTTCGAGGCCGTCGGCGACGAACTGGTCCGCGATGGATTCCTGAACGAGAGCACGCGAGGGGCAGGTGCAGACCTCGCCCTGATTCAGGGCGAAGGACACGAAGCCTTCGAGAGCCTTCTGGTAGAAGGAATCGTTCTGGGACGCGACGTCCTCGAAGAAGATGTTGGGGGACTTTCCTCCGAGCTCAAGGGTTGACGGGATGATGTTGTCCGCGGCGGCCTTGGCGATCACCGAACCGGTGGTGGTCTCACCCGTGAAGGCGATCTTGCGGATCCGGCTGGACCCGGACAATGCTGCGCCGGCCTCCTCGCCGAAACCGTTGACGATGTTGAGCACGCCGTCCGGGAGAATGTCCTGGAAAATCTCGGCGACCAGCAGAATCGAGGCCGGGGTCTGCTCCGCCGGTTTGAGAACGACCGTGTTCCCGGCGGCCAGGGCGGGTGCGATCTTCCACGTGGCCATCAGAATCGGGAAGTTCCACGGAATGATCTGGCCGACGACGCCGAGCGGCTCGTGGAAGTGGTACGCCGTGGTGTCCTCGTCGAGCTGCGAGAGGCGGCCCTCCTGGGTACGGATTGCCGAGGCGAAGTACCGGAAATGGTCCACCGCCAGGGGAATGTCGGCAGCCAGGCACTCACGGACGGGCTTGCCATTGTCCCATGTCTCCGCGACTGCGATGCGCTCGAGGTTCGCTTCCATGGCGTCGGCGAGCTTCAGAAGAACCCCGGCCCTCTCGGTCGGGGAGGTCTTGCCCCAGCTGTCGAAAGCCTTCCATGCGGCGTCGATGGCCAGGTCGACGTCTTCCGCGGTGCTGCGTGCGACCTCGGTGAAGACCTCACCCGTGACCGGTGATTTGTTCTCGAAATACTGACCCTTGGTCGGCGGGACCCAGGAGCCTCCGACGAAATTCTCGTAGCGGGACCGGAACGCGGTGGGCGAATCGGGTGTCCCGGGCTGTGCATAGACCGTCATGGTGTCTCCTTCGACGTCCAAAAAAACGTGACGTACACAATACTAACGACCGCGGGGCGAGAGGGTCACCCCTCCCGCCCCGCAGTCATTGGGTTCGGACCGTTGTCCTCGGATCAGCCGACGCCGACTCCCGAAGCCTCTCGTTCCCGGTTCTCCTTCTCCTCGTCGGTCCCGGAGAATTCCTCGGCCGAGAGGTCGGATTCGAACCAGTCACTGGAACGCTTCGCGTTGTACAGGTTCTCGTCCAGGATTCCTTCCCTCTTCGAGATGATGGCCGGGATCAGAGCCTGACCGGAAACGTTCAGCGCGGTGCGGCCCATGTCGATGATGGGGTCGATGGCCAGGAGCAGGCCGACGCCGTCGAGCGGGAGGCCCAGCGTCGAAAGGGTCAGGGTCAGCATCACGGTGGCTCCCGTGGTTCCGGCGGTGGCCGCAGATCCCAGGACGGAGACGACGACGATGAGCACGTACTGCGCGATGCTCAGGTCGATCCCGTAGAACTGCGCCACGAAGGTCGCCGCCAGGGCCGGGTACACGGCAGCGCATCCGTCCATCTTGGTCGTGGCCCCGAACGGGACCGCGAAGGAAGCGAAGGCCTGGGGTACACCGAAGTTGCGCTCCGCGACCCGCTGGGTCACGGGCATGGTCCCGATGGACGACCGGGAGACGAAGCCGATCTGTGCGGCGGGCCAGACGCCCGAGAAGAACTGTTTGACGGACAAGCCCTGGGTCCGCGCCAGAACGGGGTAGACCACGAATCCGACGATCGCGAGCCCCACGTAGAGAAGGATCACGAACTTGGCGAGCGAACCCATCGTGGTCCATCCATAGGTGAAGACGGCGGTCCCGATCAGGCCGAGGGTTCCCAGCGGGGCCAGGCGGATGATCCACCACAGGACCTTCTGGATGATGGCCAGGGCGGAGCGGATGAATGCGAGGAAGGGCTCGGCGGCCTTGCCGACCTTGAGGGCCGCGATGCCGATGGCCCCGGAAATCACCAGGATCTGGAGGACATTGAAGGTCGGGGACGAGGTCAGATCGCCGTCGGCCTCCTCGGTGCTCACGGTCAGGCCCAGGAAATTGGCGGGAATGATGCTGGTGACGAAGGACAGCCACGATCCCGTGGTGCCCGAATAGGTATCCGGTGCGGACATGCCGGTGTTGGCACCCGGGCGGAAGATGGCTCCCAGCAGGATGCCGATGACGACGGCGATCAGCGCAGTCCCGGCGAACCAGAGAATCGTCTTCCAGGCCAACCGTGCAGCGTTCGTGACCTGGCTCAGATTCGCGATCGAGGAGATCACGGCCGTGACCACGAGCGGAACGACCGCGGCCTTGAGCAGGGACACGTAGCTCGAACCGATCGTGTCCAGGGTGGTCATGAGCCAGTTGGGGTTCTTCTCTGCGTCCCCGCCGAGGGCGAGGGCCAGGAATCCGAGGGCCACGCCGAGGACCAGGCCCATGAGGATCTGGAGACCGAAGTTGGTCATCCAGGAGGGGAGTCGGCGAGTGCGGGGCGGGGGTGCGGACGCGGGGGTGTCCGGCGTCGTGGCAGAAGGGCGAGTAGACATGACCTCAACCCTAAGCCGTCGACCAATAACACAGAAAAGGACTGAGAAGAAATATTACGGGAATAAAATCGCGTAGTGGCCTGGATCATCGCCGAGGGCGGGTCTCACCGTGACACGGCGCGACGGAGGGTGTCGAGACCGACCGAACCGACCTTCAGGGCACGGGTATGGAAATCCTTGATGCTTTCACCACGGGCCAGCGCCTCATCGCGCAACTGCTCCCAGATGCGCTGGCCGACCTTGTACGACGGAGCCTGGCCGTACCACCCCAGATAACGGTTGAATTCGAAGTCCAACTGTCCCTGGGGGATGTCCAGGTTCTGCTTCAGGAATTCGTACCCGATCTCGGGTGTCCACGGGCCCGGTTCGACGCCGAGCGCCTCGGCCCACCGGCCCGGGATCTGCAGTTCGCAGTGGATGCCGATGTCGAAGACGACCCGTGCGGCACGCATCCGCTGCCCGTCGAGCATGCCCATCATGTCACCCGGATCATCCAGATATCCGAGTTCGGCCATGAGGCGTTCGGCGTAGAGCGCCCACCCTTCTCCGTGCCCCGAATACCAGAGGCCGTGGGCTCTCCACTTGTTGATGGACTCGGCCATCGCGGTCGACGTCGAGAACTGGAGATGATGGCCGGGCACGCCCTCGTGGTAGACCGTCGAGGTCTCGCTCCACGTGGTGAACTCCCGCTCTCCCTCGGTCACGGACCACCACATGCGACCCGGCCTCGAGAAGTCCGCGGAGGGACCCGTGTAATAGATGCCGCCTTCCTGCGTCGGGGCGATCATGCATTCGAGCCGGCGCATGGGCCCCTCGATCGCAAAGTGTTCCCGCGAGAGTCCATCGACCGCCCGGTCCGAGAGGTCCTGCATCCATTCCCGGAGGGCGTCCGTGCCCTCGATCCTGCGAGAGGGGTCCCGATTCAGCAGATCCTTGGCCTCCGCGATCGTGGCACCGGGGCTGATCCGACGGGCGACCTCCTGCTGCTCGTCGATGATCCGGTCCAACTCGTCGATTCCCCAGGCGTAGGTCTCGTCCAGATCGATCGTCGCGCCCAGGAACTCCCGGGACCGGAGACGGTAGCGCTCGCGGCCGACGGTGTCCCGTTCGGGGGCCTGGGGGAGCAGTTCGCCCCGGAGATATTCGGCCAGTTCGGCGTAGCCCGTGCGGGCCCGTTCTGCGGCGGTTCGCCCCTTGGTGCTCAGAGCCGGATCCGATGCGGCGGCGTCGGCGGCCAGGCCGTCGAAGAATCCACCGGCTTCGGCGTAGGCCGCGAGCTGGTCGGCCAGGATATCGACCTGTCGGGCCGCGGCGACTCGACCCTGACGCGCGGCATCCGCGAGTGTGTCGCGGAACCCTTGGAGGGCTTGGGGGACGTTCTCCATGCGCCCGACGATGTTCGCCCAGTCCTGCGGGGAGGCCTGCGGCATGAGATCGAAGACCTGACGAACGGCGTGCGCCGGGGTCTCGATGTTGTTCAGCTCCCAGTCGCCCAGGCCGGCCTCGTGCATCTCGATGACGAGCCCGAGGCTCTCGCGCAACGCGTCGAGGGTCACCCGGTCGACGTCGTCCTGTGGTTTGAGCCCCTCGGCCTCGGTCAGCGTTCGGCGGGCGAGCCGCACATGCTCGAGAGCGCCCTCGGGGGAGAGGTCACCGTACTCGGTTTCATGGCCCGGGATGCCTTCTATCGTGGCCGCGGCCGGGTCCAGTTCCATGAGGGAGTCGTAATAGCGGTCGGCCAGACGGTCGACGTCGCTGGTCCGGCGGTCGAGACGCAAGGATTCGGGCAACTCATTGGTCATGGAACCATCCTAGACCGCGATGACAGAGATCACAGGGACGGCGACGTGGAAAGCCCCCACCGGCCGCTCGGGTCGGTGAGGGCTTTCGTAGAGGGCCGGGCCTACCTCGGTTTGGCGCGGCGCCAGGAACCCGGGCCGGGAGGCAGGCTCGCACCGATGCGCTGGCGTCGTGACAACAGGCGGCCGACGTCGGACAGCGGCCCGTTCGTCTGCCTCGATCTCGGCTCGGGCTGTCGTTGCCGCGTCTGGAGCACGGCCACGGTCAGCGCCGCGATCTCTTCTTCGGTCGGGGAGCCCTTGACCACCGAGAACAGGGGTTCCTCGGGCGTGGTTGCTTCGTTCTGCACAGCCATGATTCCTTCCCTCAGAGCGGGATGTTGCCGTGCTTCTTGGCGGGCAGCGCGGCTCTCTTGTCGTGCAGGGCACGGAGAGACTTGATGATGTTGACGCGCGTCTCCGACGGCGGGATGACCGCGTCGATGTAGCCGCGCTCGGCCGCCTGATACGGGTTGAGCAACTCTTCCTCGTACTTCTGGATCAGTTCGGAACGCAACGCCTCGACGTCCTCGCCGTTCTCCTCGGCCGTCTTGAGATCGCGGCGGTACAGAATATTGACCGCACCCTGTGCACCCATGACTCCGATCTGGGCCGTGGGCCAGGCGAGGTTGATGTCCGCGCCGAGCTTCTTCGACCCCATCACGATGTACGCGCCACCGTACGCCTTGCGTGTGATGACGGTGACGACCGGGACAGTGGCCTCCGCGTAGGCGAAGATCAGTTTGGCGCCACGGCGGATGATTCCGTTGAACTCCTGCTCGGTGCCGGGGAGGAACCCGGGGACGTCCACGAACGTCAGGATCGGGATATTGAAGGCATCGCAGTGGCGCACGAACCGCGCGGCCTTCTCGGAGGCGGCGATGTCCAGGGTCCCGGCGAATTGCATCGGCTGGTTGGCGATGATGCCGACCGTTCGCCCCTCGACCCGTCCGTAGCCCGTCATGACGTTGGGAGCGTACAGGGCCTGCATCTCGAGGAAGTGGTCGTCGTCGACCACGGACTCGATCACTGCCCTCATGTCGTAGGGCTGGTTGGCCGAATCGGGAATCAGGCTGTCGAGGTCGAGGTCGTCGACCGTGATCTCCGGATCCTGGTCGTGCTCGACGAGGGGGCCGTCCTGAAGATTGTTGGACGGAAGGAACTCGAGGAGCTCCCGCAGGAAATCGAAGGCGTCCTCTTCGTCCTCCGCGAGGTAGTGCGAGGTCCCGGTGACCGAATTGTGGGAGTTCGCCCCGCCCAGGGTCTCCATGTCGACCTCTTCGCCGGTCACGGTCTTGATGACATCCGGCCCGGTGATGAACATGTGGGAGGACTTGTCCACCATGATCACGTAGTCCGTGAGGGCGGGGGAGTAGGCGGCGCCGCCGGCGCACGGGCCCATGATCACCGAGATCTGGGGGACGACGCCGGAAGCGCGAACGTTCATGCGGAAGATGTCAGCGAACATCGCCAGCGATGCCACACCTTCCTGGATGCGGGCGCCGCCGCCGTCGTTGATGCCGATGACGGGGCAGCCGTTGCGCAGCGCAAACTTCTGGACCTTGACGATCTTCTCCCCATTGACCTGGGAGAGCGACCCGCCATAGACCGTGAAGTCCTGGGCGTAGACGGCCACGAGCCGCCCATCCACCGTGCCGTAGCCGGAGACCAGGCCGTCGCCGAGCGGCTTCTTCTGGTCCATGCCGAAGGCGGTCGTGCGGTGCGTGGCGAGGGCGTCGAATTCCACGAAGGAGTCTTCGTCGAGGAACATCTCGATGCGTTCGCGCGCGGTGGATTTGCCACGGGCGTGCTGCCGTTCCACGGGCCCCGGGCCGGTGGGCATCCACGAGGCCTCGCGGCGCGCGTAGAAATCCGCGATCTTGCCGGCAGTCGTGGTGAGATCCGGGCCCGACTCGTTCTGCGCGTCGTCGGAGTCCTGGCGGGAGAGATCTTCGGTCATCTTGTCCTCTGTACGAGTCCGGGGTTCCGGTGCGGAAGCATGCGGGTCCCGGCTGGAATTGCGCTGTCTGCCTGTCGGTCCAAAGTAACAAAGGGCGACGGGCGGTCCGTGGCGCCGTGCCGACGAACCTGGGGGACGGGGTATGTCCTGGTCTACCCTACCGACCCGAGGACCGGATTCCATGCACGAACTTCGTGTGCGGTCACGACGCCGTGGACGACCATGGGGTCCTTGGCCAGCAGGGACTCGACGTCGTCGGCGGTCTCGGCGGAGAAGATCAGCAGGGCGCCCTCGGCGCCGTCGTCGGTGTACGGGCCGGACGCCAACAGATGGCCCTGCTCCAACAGGGTCCCGAGATATTCGCGGTGTTCGCCCCGATGAGCGGCCTGCTGGTCTGCCGGGCCGTAAGAATAGTGCACGACGAAGTGGGCCATGGTGTTCCTTCCGAGCGGAGTTGGCTTTCCGCCTCTAAACTAGCTCACAACACGTCACCGCAGGTGGCGTACCGGACGCCGATCGAGAGAGAGCATCGCTGTATGACCACGAGGAGCGCGAAGCCCCTGGACGCCGAGCGGCTGCTGCCGGGCCCCGGGCAGGACTACCGGCTCATCGGTGCCCCTGTCGAGCTCGTGGACGAGATCGGATCCACCAACGACGAACTGGCGAATCGATTGACCCGTTCCGAGGACGTCCCCCACCTCGCGGCCCTGCTCACAGAGCACCAGGTCGCGGGCAAGGGCCGACGGGATCGTGTGTGGACTGCGCCCAAATACAGTTCGGCCGTGGTGTCCTTCGCCGTCCGATCGAACGCGGGCGAGCAACCGTTGCCGAACGACTCCCTGCACTGGGTCACGCCGTTGCTGGCCCTGGCCTCCCGCACGGCGATTCGGCAGACGACCGGGCTCCCCGTGGACATCAAATGGCCGAACGATCTGTTGATCAACGGCCGCAAGATTGCCGGGATCCTCGCTCGCGTGGTCCCCACCGGACCGGAAACACTCGACGTCGTCGTCGGCATCGGAATCAACGCCAACATCGACGCCGACCTGCTCCCGGTCGAGACCGCGACGTCGTTGCGCGCCGAGATCGGGGACGATGTGGACCGAACCGAGATCCTGATCAGGGTCATCCGCGAGTTCCGCGCCTCGGTTCGAGAATTCTGTGCGACCGGCGGTGACCCGGCGCTGCCCCGCGGCGCCAAGCCCTCCCTCGTGGCCGAGCTCCGTGAGGAACTGGACACCCTGGGCCGTCGAGTCCTCGTCCAGAGGATGGATCCCGCCCCGGACTTCACGGGTCTCGCCCACGACATCGACGAGGACGGTTCCCTCCTCGTTCGGTGCGACGACGGAACGGACAAAACCGTCGCGGTGGGAGACGTGGTCCATCTCAGGCCGGAAAGCGGGTCCTGGGCCGACGTCTCCGGAACGGGGATCGCGTGAAATTCCGTGATTCCCTCGACCCGGGTGAGCAGGTGATTACGTGCAACCGGGCGCACGCCCTCAAACTCCTGCGGCCCGCCATCGTGCTTCTGATCGCGATCTTCGCCACGAACTTCCTCCAGGTGGTGACGGCCGGGCATTCGGGCTGGAGTGCGGTCGGGCCGATCATTCTGATTGCTGCTCTCGTGTACGTCGTCGTGCGCTTCATCAAATGGGCCACGACCGGGTACGCGCTGACCAATCGGCGTATTGTCGTGTTCCGCGGCGTCGGTGGGGGCGGACCGGTATCGATTCCCCTCGAGTACGTCGCCGGGGTCGTCGGGCCCAGGGGCGGGGCTCGCCTGACCGGTTGCGGAACGATCCGAATCTCGGCCAGGGGCCAGACCTTCGAACTGACCTGCCAGAAGGATCCGGGCCGGTTCTCGGACCTGTGCTATCGCGCTCACCTGCGCCGTGTAAACGCTCTGCGTTGACTCTGAGTCTCCGGGGAAAACTACCGGGAACGACCCTGTGATCTGTAGCATGAGAACGAGGTGTGAAACCTCGGAGACAGTCGAGCGCGCTCTGCGCCAGCGAGCCCGCAACCAGCCATGAGTCAAGGAAGGTGGAGCACGCTAGTGCCGCAGGAGGAACCCGAAGGCAATCCGGTCTATACAGGACCTCAAACGAGTCAGCTCAACCTCCAGAACCCGGCTCAGTTCAACCTGTACAAGTCCGACGACGCCAAGGCCGCCGTCGGTGCACTCGAGCGCGCCCTCCTGGGAGAGAACCGCTCCATGACTCGCCGCGAGGCCGCCCGCGGGGGCGACGTCTCGCTCCTGTCCGCCCGGAAGATCTGGCGGGCGCTGGGGATGCCGAATCTGAAGGACGAGGACGTCTACTTCACCAGCGCGGATTCCGAGGCTCTCGGTACCGTCTCGGCAATGGTCCGCAGCGGGCACGTGACCGAGGACGGCATTCTCTCGATCGTCCGCTCCGTGGGCCAGATGATGGACCGCATGGTCGCGTGGCAGGTCGAGGCGCTGGTCGAGGACATGGTCGCCCACCAGGGCATGAGCGACGCCGAAGCCCGGCGCGAACTGCTCAACGTGCTCCCAGAACTGCTGAACGAGCTCGAAGACCTCATGCGCTACGGCTATCGGCGGCAGCTCAACGCCGCCGTCGTCCGCTTGGCCCTGAAAGCGGAGAAGCCCGTGGTCGGCAACGACGACGCCGTCTCAGACGACGCCGTCTCCGACTACCGGGCGCTCCCGCTCGTACGCGGCATCGGTTTCGCGGACCTCGTGTCCTTCACGTCCTTGTCCCGTCAGATGAGCGAGAAGACGCTCGCCAGCCTCGTCCAGCACTTCGAACAGCGTTGCGCGGAGGTCGTCGCGGTCGGTGGCGGCCGCATCATCAAGACCGTCGGGGACGAAGTCCTGTTCATGACCGAATCGCCGGAAGCCGGCGCTCGCATCTCTCTGACGCTGTCACAGATCATCCGTGAGGACCCGAATCTCCCGGAGGCGCGCGTTGCTTTTGTCTGGGGGCGGATTCTGCCTAGGCTGGGGGACGTATACGGTCCGACCGTCAATCTCGCATCGCGTCTCGTCGCGCTCGCGGAACCTGGTTCGGTCATGACCGATGCGTCCACCGCCAACGTGCTCGAGGGCGACGAACGTTTCGTGATGAATCCCCAGGGGGTGCGCAACGTTCGCGGCTTCGGAGACGTCCGCCCCGTGTCGCTCGCTCCGGGCGTGGGAACCGAATTGGAGATTGACTTCGAATGACCGAATCGCTCGACCTCGCAACGTGCGTTGGTGCCACGACCAACAAGGGCAGTCACCGTTCCAACAACGAGGACTCCTTGGTGTCCATCGGCAACCTGTGCGCCGTGGCCGACGGTATGGGCGGTCACGAGGCCGGTGAGGTGGCCAGCGCCATGTGCGTCAACACCCTGGCCGAGGCAGAGCTCTTCCGCACGCTCTCCTTCGAGGTCGAACCCGCGGAGGTTCAGGCAGAGGATTCGAAGGGCCTGTTCAAGCGGCGTCGTCGGGCCACGTCCAACCTCAACGCCAAGATCATGGAGATCCTCAACGACATCAAGGGCGTGATCGGCGAGGCGGACGAAAGCATCAAATCGGCCGCCGCCATGCGCGCAGGCACAACGCTCACGGGAGCCTGGCTGGTCAAGATCGGCGGCCAGAACATGTGGATCATCTTCAACGTCGGCGACTCGCGCACGTACCGGCTTCGGCGGGACACCGACGAACCCATCAGCGACACGCCTACCTCCGTCTCGCAGACGCCCATCGAAGGCGTGAGCCTCGAACAGATCACGGTGGACCACTCCGAGGTCCAGTACCTGGTCGACACGGGACAGATCACGGCCCTCGAGGCCCTCACCCACCCGAGGCGCAACGTGATTACGCGAGCCCTGGGGACGGGCAATTACTGGGAGCCCGATTTCTGGGTCATCCCTGCCAAACCGGGTGACCGTCTGATGATGTGCTCGGACGGCCTGTCCGGAGAGCTGTCCAATGAATACATGGCCAGAGTTCTCTCGACCGTCGTCCACCCCAAGGACGCCTCGGCCGTTCTCCAAGCCGCGGCGATCCGCGCGGGCGGGCGGGACAACATCTCGGTCATCGTCGCCGACGCCGTGCAGGCCGGTTCGTGCCAGAACCACGGGTGCGACGGCGACACGGACGGCGTGGACCGCGCCGAGAGCGATGACGGCGTGATCGACCTGGACAACTGGCACGCCAACGACCTCAGCGACCCCGAGAAAACCGGCGATCGCCCGGACGGTCCCTTGGCCACGAACGAGAAGCTGCCCGGCGCCGACGACGCGGACCGGTAGTTCGCTCCTACTCACGCGGGTGCCGGGGGCGTTCTCGGTCGCGCGGGGTCCGTGCTCGGGCGGGGTGCCGAGGTGGCGGTTTTGAGCGCTTCCTCCCGCGAAGTGGCAATTTTGAGCGCTTCCTCCCGCGAGGTGGCAGTTTTGAGCGATTTTCGCCCCTAAAACCGCTCAAAACTGCCACTTCGCGCCGGGTTTCGCTCACAGTTGCCACTTCGTCCTGGACTCCGCACGGGATTGCCACTTCGTCCTGGATTTCGCACGGGATTGCCACCTCGTCGGCGCGTGGCTGGGGCCGGGACCGCGTGGTCGGCGTCGTCGGTCGCGTTGAGTGGCGGTTGGTCGATCGAGTGCTGGTTGCCCGACGACGTCGTGCCCCCCCCCGCCGGGCCCGTGTTGGGTGGCGGCTGCCCGATGGCGTGGTGTTTTCCCACCCTGGGTGGGGTTCTGGCCGCCACCTCATGACGGCAAGCGGCTCGGAATACGGTTACCGCCACCCAAGAAGGGGAGGCCGAGGTGCGGGAAGGGGCCCGCGCAGCAGGCCAAGCGCCTCTGAATCGGGTAACCACCATTCAAGAGGGGATACCGGGAGAGGCAATACCGAGTGAAGAAATAGGCGAACCGGAAGGCGGTACTGAGGTACTAGGGGAAGCCGAGCCGGATGGCGTCCCGCGTAGCAGCCTAAGCCCCTCCGGACCGGCTAAGCCCCTCCGAATCGGGTAACCGCCACCCATCGTCGGGCGTCTGGACTCCGCCCGCCATCGACCTCCCGCCGTCGCCGGCCCCGACGGCCTCCCGCCGTCGCCCGCCCGGACGGCCTCGCGCCGTCGCCCGGCCCCGACGGCCTCCCGCCCGGACGGCCGCCCTCCGTCGACCTCCCGGGCGGCCGACGTCGGGAACCACCCACGGCGTCAACTAATCAACTCATCAGCGCATCCGCCCTCGATGGGGCCACGAAACAAGCAAGGGGAGCCAAAACGCGGATTGTGCGGAACAATGGTCTTCCGTGAGTAGCGCTGAAGAACAACGAGCACAGCAGGCCACCGAAGAGAACGACCGGGAGGTCCCGGCCGAGGAGCTCAAGGAACGGTACGCCCAACTGACCCAGCGGGTCAGGGACGCACGCGTCTCCTATTACGTCGAGGATTCTCCGACGATCTCGGACGCGGAGTACGACGCGCTCTACCGGGATCTCGAGCGGATCGAGGCCGAGCACCCGCAACTCAAGGCGAACGACTCACCGACGCAAGAAGTAGGCGGCGAACCTTCCGAGGCTTTCGCGCCGGTCCAGCACCTGGAGCGGATGTACTCCCTCGAGGACGTCTTCTCGATCGACGAACTCAAGGCATGGCTCGACAGGGCCGAGGACTCCATTCAGGAAGTGAGGCCCGGCCACGACAATGAATGGTTGACCGAGCTCAAAATCGATGGACTCGCGATCAACCTCCTGTACCGGAACGGTCGATTGACCCGGGCGGCCACCCGGGGGGACGGGACCACGGGGGAGGACGTCTCACACAACGTCGCGACCATCGACTCGGTGCCGCAAACCCTCAAGGGGACGGGGCATCCCGAAGAGATTGAGGTGCGTGGCGAAGTCTTCATCGCTTCCGCGGACTTCAAGGAGCTCAACGAGGCCCTCGTCGCCGACGGCAAGGCCCCCTTCGCGAATCCGAGGAACGCGGCCGCGGGATCGCTCCGTCAGAAAGATCCTCAGGTGACGGCCCGGCGCAAGCTCTCGATGTTCGTCCACGGCATCGGTGCCCGCGAGGGACTGTCCGCACAGTCGCAGGCGGAGACCTACGATCTGCTGAAGTCGTGGGGGCTTCCCGTCAGCCCGTACACGAAACTTCTGTCCGGCGGCGAGGAAATCCTCGAATTCATCGCCGACTACGGCGAGCACCGGCACGACCTGGTCCACGAGATCGACGGGATCGTGATCAAGGTCAACGACTTCCGGACACAGCAGCTTCTCGGCCACACGTCCCGGGTTCCTCGGTGGTCGGTGGCATACAAATATCCGCCGGAAGAGGTCAATACCAAGCTCGAGGACATTCGGGTCAGCGTCGGCCGGACCGGGCGAGTGACGCCGTACGGGATGATGGACCCGGTCAAGGTGGCCGGCTCGACCGTCGAGATGGCCACGCTGCACAACCAGGATGTCGTCCGGGCCAAGGGCGTGCTGATCGGTGACACGGTGGTCCTGCGCAAAGCGGGAGACGTGATTCCGGAGATCGTGGGGCCGGTGGTCGCCCTGCGGGACGGTTCGGAACGCGAATTCGAGATGCCGACCCACTGCCCTTCCTGCGGGACCGAGTTGGCCCCGGCCAAGGAGGGCGACGTCGACATCCGTTGCCCCAACGCCCGGTCGTGCCCGGCCCAGCTCTGGCAGACGCTGTTCCATACAGCCGGACGCGGCGCGTTTGACATCGACGCGCTGGGGGAGGAGGCCGCACGGGCCCTGACCCAGCCGGTCGAACCCGAGACCCCGCCGCTGACGAGTATTGCCGGATTGTTCGACCTCGTTCCCGAGGACCTGGCGGACGTGCGTACAGAACGCGAGGTCAGAAAGAAGGGCGCGCCCACCGGGGAGACGGAATTGGTGCCCTACTTCTACACGCGGGGGACGGCGAACAAGCCTTCGGCTCCTTCCGCGAACACGCGCAGAATGTTCGACCAGATCGAGGAAGCAAAGTCCCAACCGTTGTGGCGTGTCCTGGTCGCCCTCTCCATTCGCCACGTGGGGCCGACGGCGTCCCGGGCCCTGGCCACCGAATTCGGATCGATGCAGGCGATTCGCGACGCCGACGAAGAGAGACTGGCCGACACGGACGGCGTCGGCCCGACCATCGCCCGGGCGGTCAAGGAATGGTTCTCGGAAGAGTGGCATCGCGAGATCGTCGACCGCTGGGCCGCGGCCGGCGTCCGGATGGAGGATGAGCGGGACGAATCCGTTCCCCGCGTGCTAGAAGGGCTCACGATCGTCGTGACCGGCACGCTGGAAGAGTTCACGCGTGACTCCGCGAAGGAAGCGATTCTGCAACGCGGAGGCAAGGCGTCGGGATCCGTGTCGAAGAACACAGATTATCTGGTTGCGGGCGAGAACGCCGGCTCGAAGCTGGACAAAGCGGAAAATTTGGGTGTGACGGTGCTCAACGGTGAAGACTTCAAAATTCTGCTCCGCGAGGGGCCGACGGCGCTGGATCGCGATGATGGCGCGGAAGAGGGTCACGAAACGGTCACGGAATAGTCACATGCTTGTGACTCGGAACATGTCGCGGAGGGTTGCATCGCCCCTGGTCGGCTCATAGGCTGACACGCGTGCCTACGGACCTGGCTGGTTGCCGGGTAGGGCACCAACCAAAAAAAGTTTCGCTTCCATCAAGAAATTGGTTGCAAACTCCAAAATCGTTACTGTATCGTTATAAACAGTTCGTCGCCGAGAGGTGACTCATGGGTTCACGCAGACTTGCGAGAACCCCTTCCGAACAATGCTGGGTGCTGCCGTAACACCGGACGTCGTCTAAAGGGCAGACACCTGAAACTTGACCTAAGACATCTATAGGTAGACGACGGCGCGAAGAAGTCCAGGGATGGACGGAGCGTAGGTGGCCTGAGGAGCATCGTGAACAATACTTCCACTTTCCGACGCAATGCCCGCCGCGGTGCAGCCGCCCTCGTGATCGGTGGCGCCGCCGCCGGTGCGCTGGCTACCGCTCCCGCAAATGCCGATAGCCTCGACTGGGACGCCGTCGCACAGTGCGAGTCCGGCGGAGACTGGTCGACCTCGACCGGTAACGGCTTCTCCGGTGGCCTGCAGTTCACCCCGAGCACCTGGTCCTCCTTCGGTGGCCAGGGCGACCCGCAGAACGCTTCCAAGGAACAGCAGATCCAGGTTGCCGAGCGTGTTCTGGCCGAGCAGGGCCCCGGTGCATGGCCGGTTTGCTCCCAGCAGGCAGGTTCCGGCGATTCCGGTTCCGGTCAGCAGGAGCAGGCTCAGCCGCAGCAGGACGTCCAGGCTCAGTCCCAGGATGTCCAGGAGTTCCAGGCTCCGGCCGAGCAGGCCCAGCCTGAGCAGGCTCCCGTTGAGCAGGCCCCCGTTGAGCAGGCTCAGCCCGAGCAGGCTCCCGTTGAGCAGGCTCAGCCCGAGGTTCAGCAGGTTCCCGAGCAGCAGACCTACGAGGCTCCCGCCCAGGAGCAGGTTGCTGCCCCGGTTCAGTCCTCCGCTGCTACTCACACCGTGTCCGTTGGCGAGACCCTGAAGTCGATCGCCGATCAGTACGGCGTGTCCGTCGATGCCCTGGTTCAGGCCAACGGCTCCGTCGTGACCAACCCGGACCTGATCTTCCCGGGCCAGACCCTGGAGATCCCGGCCGCGTAAGTGAGGCCTGTACAGCTCACTTCGGTGAGTCCGTACACTTCTTTCAGATCGTGCCCCGCCCTGTCCACAGGGCGGGGCACGATTGTTTTAACCCGTTCTCGGCCATGACTAGACTGGTACGGGACCCGCGCGTTCCCGCCCCAGGAGTCGCGCAGGGAAGAGACAGCGCCAACGGAGCAGGAGAATTCATGACTGCCATTACGCGTGACCAGGTCGCACACTTAGCGGCCTTGGCTCACATCGAGATGGACGAGACCGAGCTGGAATCGATGTCCTCGGAGCTCGACGGGATCGTCGGAGCGGTGCAATCGGTATCGGCAGCGCCGATTGACGACGTCCCACCCACATCGCATCCGCTTCCGCTGTCCAACGCCTTCCGGGAGGACGTCGTGGGAGAAACCCTGACCAACGATGAAGCGCTGAACAACGCGCCCGATGCCGAGGACGGCCAGTTCAAGGTCCCGGCCATCCTGGACGAAGACTAGGGAGGGCGCAAACATGACCACGAATCAGAACGCACTGATCACGCTCAGCGCATCCGAGGCCGCTGAGGGCCTGCGCAACGGCGACTTCACCTCGGAACAGTTGACCCAGGCACATCTGGACCGTATCGAGACCACCGAGGGTACCGCCGTCGACGCCGAGGACCGGTCGCTCGGCAAGACCGGCCTGAACGCGTTCCTGCACGTGAACGCGGAGCAGGCACTGGACGATGCGCGTCAGGTGGATGCGGACCGCGCCGCCGGAAAGCAGCTGCCCCCGTTGGCCGGCGTCCCGATCGCCGTCAAGGACCTCATCGTCACCACAGGGCAGCCCACCACGGCCGCTTCCCGGATGCTCGAAGGATGGATGAGCCCGTACGACGCGACCGTCGTCCAGAAGATCCGCGAAGCCCGGCTGCCCATCCTGGGAAAGACCAACCTGGACGAATTTGCCATGGGTTCCTCGACCGAGCATTCGGCTTTCGGGTGCACGCGGAACCCGTGGGACCTGGACCGGATCCCGGGCGGGTCCGGCGGTGGGTCCGCTGCTGCAGTGAGTGCTTTCCAGGCTCCGTTGGCCCTGGGCACCGACACCGGCGGCTCCATCCGCCAGCCGGCGTCCGTGACCGGCTCGGTGGGAGTCAAGCCCACCTATGGTTCCGTCTCCCGGTACGGCGTGATCGCCATGGCGTCCTCCTTGGACCAAGTCGGCCCGGTGACCCGGACCGTTCGTGATGCGGCCGCGCTGCACGAGGTCATCGGCGGGTACGACGCGCGCGATTCGACCTCGATCAACGAACCCGCGGGACCGTACCTGGCCGAGGCCGAGAAGGGGGCCACAGAGGGCGGCCTCAAGGGGCTGAAGATCGGCGTCGTCAAGGAACTGACGGGTGACGGATTCCAGAGCGGCGTATCCCAACGTTTCCAGGAGTCCCTGGAGCTTCTCCGGGCCGCGGGCGCGGAGATCGTGGAGGTTTCCACGCCCCACTTCGACCACGCGCTGGGCGCCTATTACCTGATCATGGCCTCGGAGGTTTCCTCCAACCTCGCGAAGTACGACGGCGTTCGTTTCGGCTTGCGCAAGCTGCCGGAGGAGGGCCCCGTGACGATCGAGCGGGTCATGTCTGCGACTCGTGCCGCGGGATTCGGTCCCGAGGCGAAGCGACGCATCATCCTGGGCACCTACGCGCTGTCCGCGGGGTATTACGACGCCTATTACGGTTCCGCCCAGAAGGTCAGGACCTTGGTGCAGCGTGACTTCACGAACGCTTTCGAACAGGTGGACGTTCTCGTGTCGCCGACGTCGCCGACCACGGCGTTCAAACTCGGCGAGAAGACCGATGACCCCGTGTCGATGTACCTCAACGACATTG
This sequence comes from Rothia koreensis, assembly GCF_004136575.1. GTDB lineage: Bacteria > Actinomycetota > Actinomycetes > Actinomycetales > Micrococcaceae > Rothia > Rothia koreensis. Next base: position 56,718 of record NZ_NOIQ01000011.1, on the reverse strand, counting down.
CGACGATCCCGACCAACCTCGCGGGTGTCCCGGCCATTTCGGTGCCGGCCGGGCTGGCTCCGGAAAACGGTCTGCCTGTCGGGGTCCAGTTCATGGCCCCGGTCAAGGAAGACGCACGGCTCTATCGCGTGGGCGCCGGTCTGGAAGCCGCGCTCCAGCAGCAATGGGGCGGAGGCCTCCTGGACCAGCTGCCCGACACCGAGTCCCTGATCGCCGCCCGGACGCAAGGAAGTGCCAAGTAAATGTCAGACGAGATTTTGTCCTTCGACGAGGCCATGGCCAAGTACGATCCCGTACTGGGTTTCGAGGTGCACGTTGAGCTGAACACCAAGACCAAGATGTTCGACGACGCCCCGAACGCGTTCGGTGACGAACCGAACACCAACATCACCCCGGTGTCGCTGGGCCTTCCGGGAGTGCTTCCCAAGGTCAACGGAACAGCGGTGGAGTCGGCGATCAAGCTGGGTCTGGCCCTCGGCTGTGACATCGCTCCGGTGAGCCACTTCGCCAGAAAGAACTACTTCTACCCTGATACGCCCAAGAATTTCCAGACCTCACAGTACGACGAACCGATTGCCGAAAACGGTTCGGTGGATATCGAGCTCGAGGACGGTACGCAGTTCACTGTCGAGATCGAGCGGGCGCACATGGAGGAAGACGCGGGCAAGTTGAGCCACAAGGGTGGGGCCGGCCGCATCCAGGGCGCCGAATACTCCCTGGTGGACTACAACCGCTCCGGCGTACCTCTCATTGAGATCGTGACGCGTCCGATCCGGGGCGCGGGGGAGAGGGCCCCGGAACTGGCCAAGGCGTACGTCAAGGCCATTCGGGAGATCGTGAAGAACCTGGGTATTTCGGACGCACGCATGGAGCGCGGCAATGTTCGTTGCGATGCCAACGTGTCTCTGAGCCCCAAGGGTTCCGAAACCCTCGGCACCCGCACCGAGACCAAGAACGTGAACTCGATGCGTGCCGTCGAGCGCGCGGTGCGCTACGAGATCTGCCGCCATGCGGCGGTTCTCGATGCCGGGGAGCAGATCGTCCAGGAAACCCGTCACTGGCACGAGGACACGAGGGAGACGACCTCCGGCCGTCCCAAGTCCGACGCCGACGACTACCGCTATTTCCCCGAACCGGACCTTGTGCCGGTCGTGACGAATGCGGAGTGGATCGAGCGGTTGCGGGCCGAGCTTCCGGAACCGCCCGCCGAACGTCGTCGTCGGCTCCAGGCCGACTGGGGGTACTCGGACGAGGAATTCCGGGACGTCGTCAACGCCGGTGTGATGACCGAGATCGAGGAAACCATTGCCGCCGGCGCCAGCGCGTCGGTCGCCAGGAAGTGGTGGATGGGAGAGATCTCGCGCCTGGCCAAGGTGCGTGAGATCGATCCCGGTGATCTGGGCGCGAGCCCCGAGACCGTCGTCGAACTGGACGGGCTCATCCAGGAAGGGAAGATCAACGACAAGATCGCCCGCCAGGTGCTCGAGCACGTGGTAGATGGAGAGGGGACCCCGGGGGAGGTTGTCGAGAAACGCGGACTCGCCGTCGTCTCCGACGAAGGCGAGCTCTCGAGCGCCGTCGACGACGCCTTGGCCAGCATGCCCGACGTCGCCGAGAAGATCCGCGGCGGCAAGGTCCAGGCCGCCGGTGCCGTGGTCGGCCAGGTCATGAAGGCCACCCGAGGCCAGGCCGACGCCGCCCGCGTGCGTGAGCTGATCCTCGAAAAGCTCGGCGTCGAAGGCTGAGAACGCGCGGTATACGAGACCGAGGGGCGCCCGGTGACCTAGCTGGTCAATCGGGCGCCCCTCGGTCTGTGTCCGGATCGAGGCAAGGCCCCTGGTGGCCGGCGTGAGGCCTCGCCGGCGAGGTCCGGCCGTGAAGTTACAGCGGCGAGCCCGCAGCGCCGAGGTGGCAGTTTTGTGCTGTCCCGCCGGCGAGGTGGCAACCTCGTGCAGCTCCGCCGCCGAGGTGGCAGTTTTGGGACGAAATTCGGCGGTTTCGGTCCCAAAACTGCCACCTCGCGGGGAAAATCGCTCAGGATTGCCACCTCGACGCCGGCCCCGCCCCCGGCCCCCCGACGCCGGCCCGGCGCTAGGAGTCGATACCGAGGCAGTTGAGCAGGAAGGCGTACTCCCAGGCCGTGTCCTCCCACTGGCGATACCGTCCGGAGCCGCCGCCGTGGCCGCCGTCCATCTCGATACGCAGCAGGATCGGGGCCGTGCCGGTGGTGTGTTCGCGGAGCTTGGGAACCCACTTGGCGGGCTCAACGTAAAGCACCCGGGTATCGTTCAAGCTCGTCACGGCCGCAATGGGCGGGTAAGCCACCGAGCGGACGTTCTCGTAAGGGGCGTAGGACGTCATGTACTCGTAGACTTCCTTGTCCTCGATCGGGTTGCCCCATTCCTCCCACTCGAGAGCGGACAGGGGAAGATCCGGATCGCTGATACTGGTCACCGGGTCAACGAAGGGGACCGCGGCCAGGACGCCGCAATACTTTTCGGGGGCCATATTGACTATCGCGCCCATGAGCAGTCCGCCCGCCGAACCGCCATAGGCGGCGATGCGGGATTCGTCGGCCCACGGTTGCGTGGCCACGTGATCGGTGACCGCGACGAAGTCGGTGAAGGTATTGATTTTCTGCAGTTTCTTGCCCTGCAGGTACCAGTCTCGGCCGAGTTCGCCGCCACCCCGCACGTGTGCCACCACGTAGACCACACCGCGATCGAGCAGGCTCAGGCGCGACACCGAAAACCCCGGATTCGAACTGGCCTCGTAGGATCCGTACCCGTACTGGATCACCGGGTGAGGAGTCTGCAGGTCGGCGTCGGCCCGGTGGATCACCGAAAGAGGAACCATCGTCCCGTCGGGGGCCTGCGCCCACTCGCGGTGGGCGACGTAGTCCTCGCTTCGGAAGCCGCCCAGAACCGGGGTCTGCTTGCGGAGCTCGAGCTCGTCCAAGCCGGGGAAGTAGTCGTACTGCCGCCACGGCGTCACATACGAGATGTAGCCCAGACCCACGACGGGCGAACGCAGCGCCATGGCCGTGATCTTGGCGGTATAGAGCTCCTCGCCGGAGAAGGGCTCGAAGGGTTCGGGGAGGTCGCCGCCCTCAAGTGTTTCCCTAATCGCGTCCAGGCTGATGAACCCGGCCTTCTCGAGCCCGTCCTCGCGCAGGCTGGCAGCCAGGTGGGTCTGGTTGAAATGGAAGCCGTTGAGTCGTCGCGTCGACGACGCCGGCACCACCACGGTCCACGTCGAGCGCAACTCGTCCATCGACAGACCCGAGAGCGCGGAATCGTAGTCGACGGCGGTCAACTCGCCGTTCGGGGCCTGATGGTCATGACACAGCAGAACATAGGGCCGGCCGTCGAGCTCGATCGGTTCGGCGGAATACAGAACCCGTTCCTCACGAGGAATGACCACGTGGGAGACGGGGGCCCGCCCCGGCCCGGCGGCCTCGAGGTCGGCGAGAGCCAGGAGTCGCGTCTCGTTGTACTCCGAGCATCCGACGTCGATGCACAGATGCTTCTCGTCCGCCGTCGTCTCAGCGCCCAGCCACAGGGCGACGTCCTCCTCGTGGTGAAGGACCAGGTCCTGATCCACGGGCGTGCCGAGCCGATGCGAACGCAGCTCATAAGGGCGCCACGAGTCGTCGACCAAGGTGTAGACCAGGTGCGAGCCCTTCGGCGTGAGAAAACCGCCGGCGAAGACCCCCTCCACGACGTCGGGCAGGAGCGAGCCCGTGGTCAGATCCTTGACGTACTGGTCGAAACGTTCGTCGCCGGAATCGTCGACGGAGTACGTCAGCAGCCGGCCGTCTTCGGTGACGTGGAAGGATCCCAGAGCGAAGAAGGGGAGACCTTCGGCCAGCTCGTTGCAGTCGAGGAGAACTTCCTCGCCGTCGAGGGCAGCATCCGCTGGAACTTCGGGTGGGGTCCAGTCCGCGCGCAGGTCGCCGGTGTTCAGGGCGGGGACACGGCAGAAACTCGCGTAATTCTTTCCCTCGACGGTTCTGCGGAAGTACCACCAGTCGCCGAGCCGGTTGGGTACCGACAAGTCGGTCTCCTGGGTTCGGGACCTGATCTCCCCGAAGATCGAGGACCGCAGCGTCCCGAGCCCCGAGGTCACGGACTCGGCATACGCGTTCTCCCGCTCGAGGTGTTCGATGACCTGGGGGTCGTCCTTGGCGCGGAGCCACTCGTAGTCGTCCACGACGTCGTGCCCGTGCATCGAGCGCGTGGTCGGCGCCTTCCGGGTCTCCGGGGGCACGGCGTCGGTATTCCAGGTGGGGCGTGGGGTTTCACGAGAACGAGGTGAAGTCATGCCTTCCAGCCTACGTTCGAATCCACCGACGTCGCCGCCCCGGACCGGCGTTCCTACCGAATCTCCGTGGGGTCGACGGCCTCACGCGTGCGACGCGTCAGGGGATAGGCGAGGGCCAGGAGGATCACCCACACCGCCCCGATCATGAGGGACATGCGAGTGTCCTCGAAGAATCCGAGGAGCACGACGACGCCGATCATGAACGCAAGAGCGAGCCAGGAAGCCGCCGGCCACCAAGGAGTCGGGAAGGGGGAGGGGCCCGAGCCCTCGCGCGAGCGTCGGCGTCGCATGGTCAGGTGCGTCACCAGGATCATGACCCAGACCAGAACTGTCGCGAACGTCACCAGGGTTGCGACGTACAGGAATGCGTTCTCGAAGAAGTGGTTGACCAGCACCCCGGCCACGAGGACGATGCCCATCGCTGCCACCGTCATACTGGGGGTGCCCCGCGACGATACTCGGCTGAAGGAGCGCGGCGCGAGACCGCGTTGGGCGAGCCCGTACAACATCCGCCCGGCCCCGTAGATGTCCGAATTGATCGCGGACACGGCGGCCGTCAGAACCACCACATTCAGGATGTGGGCGGCCGCAGGGATGCCCAACCCGGAGAAGATCTGCACGAAAGGTGAGCCTCCGTCGCCGATGCTGCTCCAGGGGTAGAGGGACATGATCACGCCCATCGTGAGGACGTAGAAGAGCAGGATGCGCACCGGGACGGTGTTGATCGCCCCGGGGATGGATTTCTCCGGGTCTTCGGCCTCGCCCGCGGTGATTCCGATGTTTTCCACGCCGCCGAAGGCGAACATGACCACGGTGAAACAGGCCAGGAAGCCCGAGAACCCGTGGGGGAAGAAGCCACCCTGTTCCCACAGGTTCGTCACGGACGGCTGGATCTCCTGGTGCAGCTGAATACCGAAGACAATCAGGGCCAGGCCGCCGACGATCATTGCCACGATGGCGCCGACCTTGACCAGGGTCAGCCAGAACTCGACCTCGCCGTAGACCTTCACCTTGGTGAGGTTGACCGCCATGATGATCGCGACGACCGAGACGATCCAGATCCAGCTCGGCGTCGTCGGGAACCAGAACTTCATGTAGAGGGAAAAGGCCGTGACGTCCGCGACAGCGACGAGCGCCATCTCGAAGGCAAAACTCCAACCGGTGACGAATCCCGCCCAGCGACCCAAATACTCGGTCGCGTAGTCGGCGAATGATCCGGGGACAGGGTGGACCAGGGCCATTTCGCCCATGGCGCGCATGACCATGAAAACCGCCGCACCACCGATGATGTAGGCCAGAAGCACCGAGGGGCCGGCGAACTGGATGGCGTCCGCGGACCCGAGGAACAGGCCCGTTCCGATGGCTGAACCGAGGGCAATGAAACGAATGTGCCGCAGGGTCAGCCCGCGCCTGAGCGACGTCCGTGCGTTCTCCGCGACGTCGCCCGCGGCTCCCTTTCCGCCCCATCTCGGGGAGGGGTTGTTCTCCTGGCTCACGGTATTCCTTCGGGGCGGTCGATGGTGATGCCGCTCGGTCCGACACCGAACGACCATGAGACAGGGTACGCAATGGTCTCGCTCACGTCATAAATGTCATGACGTTTCATGCGGGTGCAGTATGACGCCGGCACTTGACGCGCGCTCCACCCATGCGAAAACCTTGTATCGGGTCAAGAGAGCCAGCGCAAAGCCCCAGCTTGCTGGCCGGCAACCCTCCAACCGCGGTGGGGTGCCCTGGGTGAGGACCTGGTGGTCGCGAACAGCGATCGCAAGCGCGGGCGCGGTGTGCCCGGTCGTCTCGATCAGTGAGACTCGTATTCCCCGGTGAACCAGAGGGTTCCGGGTCGACCCGGGTGCTGATGGATCGGAAGACGGCCGGTCGCTCCATGCCCCTCGAATCGACAGGAGCAAAAATGAGCACTCAAGGTCTTCCCACTCCTTCCGCGCCGCAGGGCTGGAAGTTCGAGACACGGCAAATTCACGCCGGACAGGACCCGGATTCCGCGACCGGTGCGCGGGCATTGCCGATCTACCAGTCGACGTCCTTCGTGTTCGACGACGCCGAGCAGGCGGCCAACCGGTTCGGGCTCAAGGAACTCGGCCCCATCTACTCGCGCTTGACGAATCCGACCCAGGAAGTCGTCGAGAACCGCATTGCCGCGCTCGAAGGCGGCGTCGGTGCCCTTCTGGTCGCATCCGGCCAAGCAGCCATCACCATCGCGATCCTCAATATCGCGAGGGCCGGGGACCACGTGGTCGCCAGCCCCAGCCTTTACGGCGGTACGTACAACCTGCTCAAGCACACCTTGAGTTCCTACGGCATCGAGACCACCTTCGTGGAGGACTTCGACAACCCCGAGGCCTGGCGCGCCGCGGTCCGACCGAACACCAAGGTTTTCTACGGCGAGACCGTGCCGAATCCGCGCAGCGACGTGTTCGATATCGAACCGTTGGCCGAACTCGCTCACGAAGTCGGTGTGCCGTTGGTCGTGGACAACACGGTGCCCACCCCGTACCTCGTCAAGCCGTTCGAATGGGGAGCCGACGTCGTCGTGCACTCCGCGACCAAATACCTCGGAGGACATGGGAACAGCGTCGGTGGCGTGATCGTCGATTCCGGCAACTTCGACTATTCGAAGTACCCGGACCGGTTCCCGCAGTTCAATACCCCGGATCCCAGCTACCACGGCCTGGTCTTCGCCGAGGACCTCGGACCCACCGGCGTCTTCGGCGTCAATCTCTCCTACATACTGCGGGCACGCGTGACCCTGCTGCGTGATCTCGGCGCCTCGATCTCTCCGACCAACGCGTTCAACATTTCCATCGGCCTCGAAACCCTCTCCCTTCGCGTGGAGAGGCACGTAGAGAACGCTCGCAAGGTCGCCACGTGGCTGGAAGGTCGTCCCGACGTGACGCGCGTGCACTATGCGGGCCTCGAGTCATCGCCCTGGTACGACCTCGGGCGGAAATACGCGCCCCAGGGTGTCGGAGCGGTCGTCGGCTTCGAACTCGAGGGAGGTGCGGAGCCGGCCCGAAACTTCGTGGATTCCCTTCAGCTTCACTCCAACGTGGCCAACATCGGGGACGTGCACTCGTTGGTCATCCACCCCGCCTCGACCACGCACTCGCAGCTTTCGGACAAGGAGCTTCGCGATGCTGGAGTGGCTCCCGGATTCGTCCGGCTCTCCGTGGGGCTCGAGCACATAGACGACATCCTGGCAGATCTCGAGCACGGTTTCGACGCGCTGACATCCGCGGACGGCGCGACCGTATCGGCAGAACCCGTATCCGCGAACAGGCAATAGACGAACGAGGAGCAGAAGTGACGATCGTCGGTACCGGTGCGCGCAAGGCCGAAACCAGGGGAGACGGCGTAGTCAATTACTACGACGTCGGCGACCTTCTGGTGGACTCCGGCGCTGTCATCTCCGACGCCACCATCGCGTACGAGACCTGGGGGACGTTGAACCAGGACGCGTCCAACGCCGTCCTGGTTCTTCACGCCCTCACCGGGGACACGCACGCGGCACACGGCGAGGCCCCGGAGGGGGCGAGTGAGCTCGAGCGCAGGGCGGCCGAAGAAGAAGGCTGGTGGGAAGGGCTCATCGGGCCCGGTGCGGCGATCGACACCGACCAGTACTTCGTGGTGTGTCCGAACATCATCGGCGGCTGCTACGGATCGACCGGGCCCTCGTCCCCGGCGCCGGCAACGATCGATCCGGAGCGGCGACCCTGGGGATCCAGGTTCCCGCTGACCACGATCCGGGATTCCGTGCGGGCCGAAGCCGTGCTGGCGGATGGCCTCGGAATCGACCAGTGGTCTTTGGTGATCGGCGGCTCGATGGGCGGGGCCCGTGCGATCGAGTGGGCCGTGACCTTCCCGGACCGTGTGCGCCACTGCGCCACGATTGCTGCCGGGGCCGAATCGACGGCGGAGCAGCTCTCCTGGGGCCAGGCCCAGGCGCTCGCGATCCGGCAGGACCCGAACTTTGCCGGGGGAGACTACTATTCGGGGCCTTTCCCGGTCGACGGCCTGGGGCTGGCCCGCCGCATTGCTCACATCACCTATCGCTCCGCGACGGAACTGCACTACCGGTTCGGCCGCCACCCGCAAGGCGACGAGGACCCGTCGGGACCGTGCGTGAACACGCGGGGTCGTTACCGGGTCGAAAGCTACCTGGACCACCAGGCGTCGAAGCTCGCTGGCCGGTTCGACGCGAATTCCTACCTGTGCGTCAATGACGCCCTCATGAGCCACGACGTCGCCCGGGGCCGAGGCTCCCTGAAAGAAGCGCTCGCCCGGGCGACGTGCGGGTGGACGATCGTGGCCGTGGACTCGGACCGTCTGTTCTACCCCCGGGATTCGGAGATCCTCGCGCGCTCCCTTCCCGAACCCGTGGAGGTGGGGTACATCAGCTCACCGAGCGGCCACGACGCCTTCCTCATCGAGACCTCCCAAATCAGCAAGTTCCTCCGTGAGGGCGATGCCCTGCGGGACGCGCCCTTGGGCTCGCCCTGCCGGGACTGACGAGGTTACGGTTCGGACTGCGACGTCGTCGCCCCGACACCGGCGACGACGTCGGTCGCTGAGCCGAACCGACCTGGGTCGTGAATAGGATGGGACGCATGACTCCACATCCCACCGTCGAATTCTCGCGCCCTGAATCCGAGCGTCCCGGAACGCACCTGGTCCTGATGCTTCACGGCTACGGTTCCCACGAAAAGGACCTCCTCGGGCTCCTGCCGGCCCTTCCCCAGGACGGCTTCACCTACGCGGGAATGAGAGCACCCGACCCGGTCCCGGGCGGCGGACCCGGTTACAGCTGGTTCGCCCTCCAGGGGACGTTCGGCCAGCACATCACCGCCGACGTCGAAGAAGCCCAGCAGGCGGCCGCCGACGTCGTCTCCTGGATCGAGAGAAACGCCGAAGGCTACTCGGACGTGACCCTTTTCGGATTCTCCCAAGGTATGGCCGTCGCGACCTCCGTGCTGCGGCATCGCCCGGACCTCGTGCGCGCCGTCGTCGGGTTGTCCGGATTTGTTCTGGACGCCCAGAGCGACTTCCTCGACGACGCCGCCCTGTCATCCATGTCCCCGAAAGTTCCCTTCTTCTACGGACGCGACCAGGAAGACCCGGTGATCCCGTCCGACATGGTCGCCTTCAACCTCGATTGGTTGCGTGACCACACCCAGGTGACCAAGGTCCTGTACGCGGGCATGGGCCACGGCGTGAACAACCAGGAGATGAAACACGTCTCCGAATTCCTTCAGTACTCGCTCCGGTAGGGGCGGGGGCGCTTCCTGGCGCGAGGTGGCAGTATTGTGCGGCTGCCTCCCGCGAGGTGGCAGTTTTGTGCGGCTGCCTCCCGCGAGGTGGCAGTTTTGTGCGGTTATGGCGGTCAAAACTGCACGAGAGTGCCACTTCGCGGCGGAGCGCGGCGTCGTTGGGTGGGGGTTGCCTGATTTGGAGGAGATTTCCGCCGTTAGGTGGGGGTGCAGCCACCACCTAACGGCGGTCAGTGCCACCGAATCGGGTAACCGCCACCCAACGCGGAGATGCCGTGGAGGCCCCGTCGGTAACCGCCACCCAACGCGGAGATGCCGTGGAGGCCCCGTCGGTAACCGCCACCCAACGCGGAGATGCCGTGGGGGCTCCGTCGGTAACCGCCACCCAACGCGGAGATGCCGTGGGGGCTCCGTCGGTAACCGCCACCCAACGCGGAGATGCCGTGGGGGCTCCGTCGGTAACCGCCACCCAACGCCGTGATGCCGCGGAGGGCCCCAGTCGTACAACCGCCGAAGCTCGAGGGTACCTCTCCGATCCCGACGGACGCCCGCTAACCCCGACGCCACCCGCACGGACGCAGGCCCGCTGGCCCCCAACCGACGCCGGCCCGCCCCCGACGGACGCCGGCCCGCCCCAGACGGACGCCGGCCCGCCCCGACGCCGCCCAGCGCGCCCGAAGCCCCGCCCGCCGTGCGTCGTGTCAGGCGCGGTCTATGCGGAGGGTCGCGTCACCGAGAGTGACGACGTCGCCCGGATGCAGCTGTTTGCCGCGCTGGTATTCCGGCTCCCCATTCACGGAGACGAGGCCCTCGGCGATAACCTCCCGGGCCTCGACGCCGTCCTCGACGAGGCTGGCGAACTTGAGCAGTTGGCCCAGCCGGATCATGTCTTGGCTGATTTCGACGGTCTGATCGTCTGAAGTGGTCATGGTGTCCAGCCTATCGACATGGGATGGGTGCCCTGGGCCGGAAACCGGTAGTCTGGTAGGCGAATCGACCCCTGCACGCGTCGCACTCCGGCGGCGCGCGATGATTGATGGAGTGAGCAATACCTATGGCACCAAAGTCCACGCTGGATAACGTCATCACGTTGGCCAAGCGCCGCGGATTCGTTTTTCAGGCCGGTGAGATCTACGGCGGTTCCCGGTCGGCGTGGGACTACGGCCCCCTCGGAGCCGAGCTGAAGGAAAACATTCGCCAGCTCTGGTGGCAGAATTTCGTGCGGTCGCGCGAGGACATGGTCGGGCTGGACTCCTCGATCATTCTTCCCACTCCGGTGTGGGAAGCGTCGGGCCACGTCGAAACCTTCACGGACCCGTTGGTCGAGTCCTTGCACACTCACCGCCGCTACCGCGCGGACCACCTGATCGAGGCCTACGAGAAGAAGCACGGGCATCCTCCGGCCAATGGGCTGGCGGACATCAACGACCCGGAGACCGGGCAGCCGGGCAAGTGGACCGAACCGCAGCAGTTCTCCGGTCTGATGAAGACCTATCTGGGCGCCGTCGACAACGAGGAAGGCCTGCACTTCCTGCGCCCCGAGACGGCCCAGGGCATCTTCGTGAACTTCAACAACGTGGTCACCGCCGCCCGCAAACGGCCCCCGTTCGGGATCGGACAGATTGGCAAGGCCTTCCGGAACGAGATCACGCCCGGCAACTTCATCTTCCGGACCCGTGAGTTCGAGCAGATGGAAATCGAGTTCTTCACCCACCCGGATGATGCCCCGAAGTACTTCGACACGTGGGTCGAGGACTGCTGGAACTGGTTCGTCGACCTGGGGATCAACCCGGACAACATGCGGAAGTTCGACGTCCCGGAGGACGAGCGGGCCCACTACTCGGCCGGAACCATCGACATCGAGTACAAGTTCGGTTTCCAGGGCAGCGAATGGGGCGAACTCATGGGTGTGGCCAACAGGACCGACTACGACCTGGGCGTGCACAACGAGCACTCGAACACCCGCCTCGAATACTTCGACCAGGGGACCGGGGACCGTTACGTGCCCTACGTGATCGAGCCCTCCTTCGGGCTCACCCGCTCCATGATGGCCTTCCTGGTTGACGCGTACACGGAAGACGAGGCGCCGAACACCAAGGGCGGCGTCGACACGCGCACGGTGCTCAAGCTCGATCCGCGTCTGTCCCCGGTCAAGGCGGCGGTTCTTCCGTTGTCCAAGAAGGAGACCCTGACGCCGACCGCGGAGAAGCTGGCCGCCGACCTCAGGAAGAACTGGAACATCGACTACGACACGTCCGGCGCCATCGGCCGCCGGTACCGTCGTCAGGACGAGATCGGTACGCCGTTCTGCATCACGGTGGACTTCGACACCCTGGAGGACAACGCCGTCACGATCCGCGAACGTGACACGATGACGCAGGAACGCGTCAGCCTCGACCAGGTCAAGTCCTACCTCGCGGGCCACCTGATCAAATAACCCAGAGGGGAGCGGTATGGCGGACTACACGATCCGTGACTGGCACGAGGGCGATGATCTGCAGCTGATGCAGATCTGGCCCGAAGCCGAGAACACCCAAGCGGCCGTTTTTCGCGCCAAATTCGGCCCCGACGCCGAGAAGCCGTGGCAACGGACCGTTGTGGCCGAACACGACGGCGTGCCCGTGGCCGCGGCAACGGTGTACGAGACGTCGTTGCACTCCTCCAGGCTCTGGGCCTACGCCGAGGTCGCCCCCGACCATCGTCGCGCGGGTCTCGGCGGGCGCCTGATGCAGGCCCTGCGGGATGCGGCCGAGACCGCCCCGTCCGGCGTGGTCTCCCTGCGAAGCAAGGTCGAGCCCGGATCGGCAGGTGCCGGGTTCGCCCAGTGGGCGGGGCTCGGATCGATCCAGCGCACTCGCATGATCAGGGTCGACGCCGGCGCCTTGCCCCAGCGCGCCCTGCGCGAGGACCAGGACGGCAACCTCGACCAGGCGATCGAGGATCTTGCCACGGGATCCCTCGAACTCACTCAGGCCGTCTGGGACTTCTATCGCCGCGTCCACGAATGGGACCCGCCCGCGGAGCAGTCTCTCGGCCGGGTCAACCGCCTGTTCCTCTCGGACGAGGCCGAGGCCTACGGCGCGATCGTCATGCGCGACGGCGTGATCGAAGCCCGGAAGAACGGGAAGAACGCGCCGATCGCCGCCTTCGCCGTGAGCTACCGTCCCTTGGACGCCGATGCTCCCGGGCGGGAATTCTCGGAGGAGGAGCCGACCGAGGTCCTTCTCGGCTACGACGTCGACCGCGTGCGTTCCGGCGGGGACGTCGAGCAGCTGCTGGCTCTTCTCGTCGCCCAGTACCCCGTGCTCATCGAGGTGGACGATTCGATGAGCATCCTGACCGAACTCGTCGATGCCCTGCTGGACCGGGGCACGGCCCACCTCGAGGAAGAGACCCTGGTCGTCGCGGACCGCTAGCCGCCCGCTGGACCTGGACACAGACGATGGACGACGTACGCGTGGAGAGGATCCTGCGGGCCGTGGAATGCGTCCCGGAAGGCCGGGCCGCGACGTACGGCCTGATAGGTCGCGTGGTCGGTGAGGTTCCGCGCGTGGTCGGGTACACGATGTCCCGTTGGGGCGGCAACGTCCCGTGGTGGCGCATCGTCAACGCCCAGGGAGAGATTCCCGGGCACGAGGCCACGGCGGTCCCGCACTGGGAACGCGAGGGGCTCCTGAACCGCGACGGTGACGGACCCGCGACATCGACCGCGGCCTCGGGCCACCGAGTGCGCCTGAGCGAGGTTCTGGCGGACGAGGACATGCTGGCCCGGGCGTGGGCGGAAGCGGTCGCGGGCCTCCCGGAGACCTGATCCGCTCACCCGGTCAGTGCGCTCGCGGGCCAGGTGAAAGCCATGACGCCGCCATCGACCGTGATCGTCTCGCCCGTGACGAAGGAGGAATCGTCGGAGGCCAGGAAGGCCACCACCGCGGCCACCTCTTCGGGTTTCCCGAGGCGTTCGAGCGGGGTGACGCGAGCCTGCTGCTCCCGGAAGCTCTTGCCTTCCGCATCGGCCGATCCGACCAGCTCGTCGACGAGCGGGGTCTCAATGGTGCCCGGGCAGACCGCATTGGCCCGAATGTTGCGGGACCCATAGTCGGTCGCCGTCGCCCGCGTGAAATTGACGACGCCGCCCTTGGCCGCGTTGTAGCCCGACCGATCGGCGTCCGCGGCAAGCCCTGAGAAGGAAGCCATGTTGACGATGGCTCCGTGCCCGGCGTCGAACATGAGTGGCACCAGGTACTTGGTCATCAGGAATGTACCGCGCAGGTCCACCGCGATGATCTTGTCGAAGAGCTCGGTCGGATATTCGTGGACCTTGCCGCCCTTGTTGTCGACTCCCGCGTTGTTGACCAGGGCGTCGATGCCACCCCATACATCGCTGACCTGCTGGGCCAGACCCCGGACGGATTCTTCGTCGGCGACGTCGACGACGAAGGTCTCGACGTCTGCGCCCGCGTCCCGCGCGGCCTGGGCCGCGGTCTCCAGATCCTTCTGGTTGACGTCCACCAGCCCCAGAATCGCTCCTTCGGAGGCAAGGCGTTGGGCCGTGGCACGGCCGATGCCGGTCGCCGCCCCCGTGATGATGACTCGACGGTTCTCGAAACGTTTCATGGCGTGCTGTCCTCCGTAACACCTGGTCGGTCCCGGGTCGAATGTCTCCCGGTACGTCAACGGTAGAAATCCCGCGGGTGCGGAGTCGAGGTTTTCGGACGAATTCGTGGCATGGAAATATATAGGGTTGGAAGACCGCCCGAAGCACGGCCGGTCACGGAGAGGGGATCCCATGAGCACACCAGGAACTTTCATCGCGGGTGTTACCGACGCCGACATCGAGGAAGGTCGCCGCGCCTATCAACAGGATCGGGAGCACGTGTTCCATTCGTGGTCCGCGCAGGCGGGGTTGGACCCGATGACCGTTCTCCGCACGGAAGGCTCCTACGTCTGGGACGGCGAGGGCCGCAGGCTCCTGGACTTCTCCTCCCAGATGGTGAACACGAATATCGGGCACCAGCACCCCGCCGTCGTCCGGGCGATCCAGGACCAAGCGGCAAAGATCTGCACGATTGCCCCGTCGCATGTCAACGCCGCCCGCTCCGAGGCGGCCCGGCTGATCGCCGAACTCACGCCCGGAGACCTGAACCACGTGTTCTTCACCAACGGGGGAGCGGACGCCAACGAGCACGCGATCCGGATGGCCAGGGTGCACACCGGTCGACACAAGGTTCTCTCGGCCTACCGCAGCTATCACGGCGGCACGGACCTCGCGGTCAACGTAACGGGCGACACCCGTCGGTTCGGCAACGATCATGCCGGTGTGGGTGTGGCCCGCTTCCTGCCTGCATACCCCTACAGGTCGTACTTCGACTCGACCAGCGAGGAGGAAGAGACCACCCGGGCCCTGCGCCACCTGGAGGACGTGATTCTCCTGGAGGGACCAGAGAGCATCGCCGCGCTGATCCTGGAATCCGTTCCGGGCACTCCGGGGATCTACGTTCCCCCGAAGGGCTACATGCAGGGGGTGAGAAACCTCGCGGACAAGTACGGCATCGTCTGGATCGCCGACGAAGTCATGGTCGGGTTCGGGCGAACCGGTGAGTGGTTCGCCGTGGACCACTGGGACCAGCGGCCTGACCTGATGACCTTCGCCAAGGGCGTGAACTCCGGGTATGTGCCGCTCGGCGGCGTCGCGATCTCGGACGAGATCTACCAGACCTTCGCGGAGCGACCCTATCCCGGCGGGCTGACCTATTCGGGCCACCCTCTCGCCTGCGCCGCGGCCGTGGCGACGATACAGGCGATGAAGGACGAGGGAATGGTCGAGAACGCTCGGCGCCTCGGCACGGAGGTCTTCGGTCCCGGGCTTGCGGAGATTGCGGAGAAACACCCGTCGGTCGGCGATGTCCGAGGCCTCGGATGTTTCTGGGCCATCGAGCTCGTCAAGGATCGGCAGACCAAGGAGCCCTTGGCGCCGTACGGCGGATCCTCTGCCGCCATGGGAGAACTCATCGGGGCGCTGAAGGCAGGCGGCATGCTGCCCTTCGCAAACTACAACCGGATCCATGTGGCTCCGCCCCTGAACATGTCGACCGAGGAGGCCCGCGAGGGGCTCCGCATCATCGACGAGGCGCTCTCCGTGGCCGACGCCCACGCCGTCTGAGTCCAGTCCGCGCCTGCTGGCACACCGCTGGGGCGGGCCGGGAGATGTGAGTTCGCTCCTCCTCGGCCCGCTGTCGGAGCCGCGTGTGAGAAAATCGCAGGGTGACTACTGCCATCCCGACTCGCCTGTCCCTGCCTCCGCTCCAGCTCGGCCGCCTCACGGTGGACGTGCCGGTCGTCCTCGCCCCCATGGCGGGTGTGACCAACAGGGCCTTCCGCAGACTGTGTCGCGAATACGGCGGGGGACTGTACGTGACCGAAATGGTCACGGCCCGGGCGCTCGTCGAACGGCGCCCCGAGTCGCTGAGGATCATCGATCACGATGACGATGAGAAGATCCGCTCGATCCAGATCTACGGAGTCGACGCGGTCAACGTCGGCAAGGCCATCCGCATGGTCGCCGAGGAGGACCGGGCCGATCACATCGACCTGAACTTCGGGTGCCCGGTTCCCAAGGTGACCAAGAACGGTGGTGGCTCGGCCCTTCCGTGGAAGACCGATCTGTTCGAAGCGATCGTCGGTACCGCGGTGCGCGAGGCGTCGCGCGCGGACATCCCGGTCACGGTCAAGATGCGCAAGGGCGTCGATGATGACCACATCACTTTCCTCGACGCGGCCAAGACGGCTCGCGACGCCGGGGTGGCCGCGATCGCGCTGCACGGCCGGACCGCGGCACAGCACTATTCGGGCCAGGCGGACTGGGACTCGATCGCGGAACTCCGGGAGGCCGTCCCGGACGTGCCGGTCCTCGGCAACGGCGACATCTGGTCCGCGGAAGACGCCGCCCGCATGGTCGAGCAGACCGGAGTGGACGGCGTCGTGATCGGTCGCGGGTGCCAGGGGAGGCCTTGGCTCTTCGGCGATCTCCAGGCCGCGTTCGAAGGCCGCGATGAACGTTTCCGTCCCGGAGTCGCCGAAGTCAGCACGATCATCTATCGTCACGCGGAACTGCTCGTGGAGACCTTCGGGGAGGAACGCCGAGGAATGCGCGAAATCCGCAAGCACATTGCGTGGTACTTCAAGGGGTACCCGGTCGGTGGCGAGCTCCGCGCGCAGATGGCGCAGGTCAGCACCCTTGCGGAATTCCGCGATTTGCTGGGCCAACTCGACCAGTCGTTGCCGTACCCCGGCGCGGATGTCGAAGGGCCCAGGGGGCGTGCGGGATCGCCGAAAAAGGTGCATCTTCCGGACGGGTGGCTCGATTCCCGCATCCTGGGCGATGCCGAGAGGCTCGGGCTCGCGGACGCCGAACTCGATGTGTCCGGGGGCTGACCCGAGGCGGCAAGATGTGTTGCCGCCTGCTTCTTTCGCCGTCTCCCGCGCCATGGCGCGGTAGCCTGGGTACGACTCGTTTCCCCGACAAAGGCGAACCCCCACATGACTTCTCCGACCGAACCCCGTCAGCCCGGTTATTCGCCCCGGGATGCTGACCGTTGGTTTCCGGAGCATCACAAGAATCTCTACCGCAGCCAGTTCGAGCGCGATCGGGCCCGGGTTCTGCATTCCTCTGCCCTCCGCCGGCTGGGATTCAAGACTCAGGTCGTCTCTCCGAGCTCGGACGACTTCATCCGGACTCGCCTGACCCACTCGCTCGAGGTCGCACAAGTCGGTCGGGAGGTGGGCCGGATGATCGGGTGCGACCCCGACGTCGTCGACGCGGCCTGCCTGGCCCACGACCTCGGTCACCCGCCCTTCGGCCACAACGGCGAAGCCGCCCTCGATGCGATTGCGGCCGATGCGGGCGGGTTCGAGGGCAACGCCCAGACGCTCAGGCTCCTGACCCGGCTCGAACCCAAGGTCATCATGCCCGACGGACGATCCGCGGGGCTGAACCTCACGAGGGCTTCACTCGACGCGGCCTGCAAGTATCCGTGGGCCAAGGAGGACGCCCCGGTCCGCAACGGCACCAGGAGCCGAAAATTCGGCGTCTACGAGGACGATCTTCCGGT
The DNA here is from genome assembly GCF_004136575.1 of Rothia koreensis. Lineage (GTDB taxonomy): Bacteria > Actinomycetota > Actinomycetes > Actinomycetales > Micrococcaceae > Rothia > Rothia koreensis. The sequence continues at coordinate 39,002 of NZ_NOIQ01000011.1, read as the reverse complement.
CTTCGACTGGTTCCGGGAGGGCGCCCCGGAAGGACGGAAGTGCCTGGAGGCACAGGTCATGGATCTCGCCGACGACATCTCCTACTCGGTCCACGATGTCGAGGACGCCGTCTTCGGAGGGCATGTGCAGCTGGGGTGGATGGACCGCGCGGGGGATCGTGAACGGGTCCTGACGTGGACCCAGCGCTGGTACATGCCGGACACGGACCCGCAGGAACTCGACGACGCCCTGTCGCGCCTCCAGAAACTCGACGAGTGGTTGCCTCACATGACCGGTACCCGTGCCTCCATGGCGGCTCTGAAGGCGTTGACGAGCCGGTTGATCGGCCGTTTCGCCGGCGAGGCGATCGCGGCAACGCGGGCGGAATACGGCGAAGGGAACCTGACCCGTTATGCGGCCAGGCTGAGGATTCCTCGGGACACCATCACCGAGATCGCCGTCATGAAGGGCATCGCGACCGCCTACGTGATGGCGGTGCGGGATCAGGAGCCGCTGTACGACAATCAGCGCGAGATGCTCGCCGTCCTGGTCCAGGCTCTCCTCGACACCGACGGGATCTTCCTCGATCCCGTGTTCGCCGCAGACTGGCGGGAGACCGATCGTCACGACGACGCCGCGCGCCTGCGTCTCGTGGTGGATCAGGTCGCATCGCTCACGGATTCCTCTGCTGTGCGCCTGCACGACCGCATCACGGGCCTCAACTGGAGGGTCGGGGACAAGCCCCTGTGGTGAGTCGTCCACATTCGTCAGTCCGGGTCGGCCCGGATTTGTCAGGGCGGATAAACTGGCCCACGTGGCTGGTTTGATTCGACGCGAGGACATTGACGAGGTGCGCTCCCGCACGGACATCCGGGAGGTCGTCGAAGGCTACGTCACGCTCAAGTCCGCCGGCATCGGGTCCTACAAGGGTCTCTGCCCCTTCCATGACGAACGCACGCCGTCCTTCCACGTTCGACCCCAAATGGGCACGTACCACTGTTTCGGGTGCGGTGAATCCGGGGACGTGATCTCTTTCGTCATGGAGATGGACCACACGTCCTTCTCGGAGACCGTGGAGCGACTGGCGGCCCGCGTCGGATACGAACTCCATTACGAACAGGGCAGCGGCCCGTCCAAGGAGGAGAAGGGGCGCCGGCAGCGGCTCATCGACGCGCACAAGATCGCGCAAGAATTCTTCGAGAAGGCCCTGTACACGCGGCAGGCTTCGACGGCCCAGAACTTTCTGGGCGGCCGCGGGTTCGACGGCGACGCCGCCCGGAAGTTCGGCGTCGGGTATGCGCCCCAAGGCTGGTCCACCCTGCTCAAACACCTGCGGGACCGCGGGTTCACGGATGAGGAACTCAAGGCCACGGGGATGTTCTCCGAGGGACAGCGCGGCCTGTACGACCGTTTCAGGGGGCGGCTGATCTGGCCGATTCGGAACCTCACCGGCGAGACGATCGGGTTCGGCGCCCGCAAGCTCTTCGACGATGACAAAGGGCCGAAGTACCTGAATACCCCTGAGACCCAGCTCTACAAGAAGTCCCAGGTGCTCTACGGGATCGACCTCGCGAAGAGGAAGATCGCGCAGGGCAAGCAGATCGTCGTCGTCGAGGGGTACACCGACGTGATGGCGGCACACCTGGCCGGGATCGAGACGGCGGTGGCCACCTGCGGCACCGCGTTCGGGACCGAGCACATCAAAATCGTTCGGCGCCTGCTCGGTGACGACGGCTCCGGCGGGGAAGTGGTCTTCACCTTCGATGGTGACGAAGCTGGGCAGAAGGCGGCCCTCCACGCTTTCCAGGAGGACCAACGGTTCAGCGCGCAGACGTACGTGTGCGTGGCACCGGAGGGAATGGACCCCTGCGACCTGCGTCTCAAGCGCGGCGACAAAGCGGTGCGGGACCTCCTCAAGGCCAAGCGGCCGCTCTTCGAATTCGCGATCCGGGTCACGCTGAGGGACTTCGACCTGGAGAGCATCGAGGGTCGCATTCGCGCCATGAGGGTTGTCGCTCCGATGGTGGCCTCGATCAGGGACTCGGGTCTGCGCCATGCGTACCAGCGCGAGGTCGCACGATGGATCGGCGTCGACCTGGAGGAACTCGACGGCGCCGTGCGTGAGGCGGCCCGTCAGCCGGTCGAACGACGCCGCGAAGAAGTCCAGGCGGCGTCGGCCGACCCGGAAGACCAACCCAAACCCCAGGTCGAGCTGCCGGACTACACCAACGACGCCGCCGCCCGCCGAGAACGCCAGGCACTCGAAGTCCTGGTCCAGGTCCCGGATCTGGTCGAGCGGTCGCAGTGGGAGGCGTTGCCGTCGATCCGAGTGAGATACCGGGTGCACCACGAGATTCTTCGAGGCGTCCTCGCTGCTCATGACGAGATCGACGCCGTCCCCGGGGGACGCTGGGTCAACGGGATCAGAAACCACACCCACGAGGCCGCGCACTCACTGCTGGCCGAGCTGACCGTGGCCCCGTTGCCTGCGACCACGCAGCGGCAGGTCGAGAACCACGCCGTCTCGATCTTGAACAGGCTCCTCGCCCAGGAGCTCAGCGTGCGCCAACGCGACAAGGTGCGCGAGCTCGAACGAGTCGACTCCGTGGTCGAGGCGGATCGGTTCCGGAGCATCCAGCGAGAGATTCTCGACCTCGAGTCCAAGCGGCGCCAACTCTCGGAGGTGCGGTGACCATCGTCACCGAGGGCCCGTTTTGCGTCGTGTCAGCGAAGCCTGTAGAGTTTAGTGCTGTTGCGAGCGTTGAAGAACGTCAGTAGCGGTCCCCCGTAGCTCAACGGCAGAGCATTCGACTGTTAATCGAAGGGTTACTGGTTCGAATCCAGTCGGGGGAGCCACAAAACCGCCGGGATACCAGGCCAAACGGCCAGGTATCCCGGCTTTTTTCATGCCCAGAAACAGCCAGAGTCACGGTTTGGTCACGGATTCAAATCGACACACCCCAGTCCAGCGCCGCCGGATAATCAACAAGCCCCGCCTTCTCGACGTCGTACCGGGAAGTGATCGCGGACGACGAATGCCCCAACTGCTCCGCCGCCTGAACCCCTCGACGTCAGCAGAGGTGAGAGGTGCCCTGGGGCTCGACTCGAACAATGGGCAACAAAAAGTGGGATTCACGGCGCAGATCGTGACGCCGTCGTCGCACCCGGGGATTCTTTCGGCGAGTGACGCAATCGAAATTCGTACCGTTTCCTCTTCTTGCTCGAAGGATTCTGCAGACACCGGACCCCGCGCGACGAGCTCGGCCGATGCCGCGCTCTTGCGCACCGGCGGGTGGGCGAGGGCGCCGTTTCGCGGCTCACGCGACGGCAACGGCGTGGATCGGCACATGGTACGGATCTGAAACAGTTCGACGTATTCGATTCGTCAGTAGGTTCCCTGGAAGAACAAAAAACTCAGAAGTGCGTTCTCACGTGGCACAACTCTCTATGACGCCCCAGAAATGATAGGTTTGGCTGTGAAATTCAATGACATTGACTAGGGAGGCTTGATGTCTCACTCCATCGACAACGGAGAGACCACTGACCAGCAGAAGCCCCGCTCCTACCGGGGAGGCGTCAGCTCTCTGAAGGCTGGGGCCAGCCAGGTCCTGGGTATCGGCAAGGTGGCCTCCCGCTTGGGCCCCAAGCAGATCAAGGACGAAATCCAGATCGCCAAGCTGGAGATGAAGGACAAGGGCGTCAAGCTCGGCGTGGGCGCTGCCTTCGTCGTGGTCGGCCTCGTGTTCCTGCTCTTCGCGACCATTGCTCTGATCGGCGCGGCCATTGCCGGTCTCGCGACCGTGATGCCGCTGTGGCTCTCGGCCCTGCTTTTCGCCGCCTTGTTCATTGTCCTGCTGGCAATTTTCGCGCTCATTGGCCTGCTGAAGATCAAGAAGCAGCTTCCGCTCAAGCCGGAATCCGCGATCTTCGGCTTCCTCTACGACCTCGGGGTTGCCAAGGAAGGCTCGTCCTACACCTCCAGCCGCGTGCGCCGTGAGATGCAGGAGAAGCAGGAGGCCAAGGCCGACGAGAAGCAGAAGGCCAAGGAAGAGAAGAAGAACCAGGAGAAGTCGGGTCAGGCGCCGGAGAATGCGCAGCCCACTCAGGACCAGCTGGAGCAGCGGACCAAGGCCCGCCGCGACCACCTGAAGTCCCTCCGGGACGACTTCGGGAACCAGTTCTCCTCCGTCCAGTCCTCCGCCTCGGGGCTCGTGGACAAGTCCAAGTCCGACGCCCAGTCGGCTCCGGACCGGGCGAAGTCGGCGGCCTCGAACTTCACCGCCAACGTGTCCGACCCGGAGAACATCAAGGCCCGGTGGAAGCCGTTGGCCGCATTCGCCGTTTCGGTCGGAGCGTTCTTCGTGTTCCTCGGCCGCCTGTTCAAGAAGAACTGACCCGGCTGACGAGTCACCGGCCTCGGGCCGAAGAAGACGCCCGCTCACCATCCGGTGGGCGGGCGTCTTCGTGTGTTCCCCGGCGAAGACCGGGGTGAACCATGAAATACGCCTCACCCGATGACGAGGGACAGCTCGTCCTCGGTCGGTAGACTGTGGGGGACCGCGTGGACGCCACGACCCACCGAGCAGACGACGGAACGCGACCGAGCTATGACTACCAGACCCTTGAAGATCCTCATCGGCGCGGACACCTATCCGCCGGACATCAATGGTGCCGCACAATTCGGGCATCGGTTGGCGGAGGGCATGCGGGATCGCGGTCACGACGTGCACGTGCTTGCGGCACGGACCACCAGCGGTCCTTCGTACGACATCGAGATCGATGGCATCACCGAGCATCGGCTGCGTTCCCACCACCCGCCGACACACCCGTACTTCCGGTTCTGCTTCCCCTGGGAGATGCAGTGGAGGGTCGGCCGGTTGCTCGAGGAAATCAAGCCCGACGTCGTGCACATCCAGTGCCACTACATCATCGGTCGCATGCTGTCCTGGGAGTGCAAGCGTCGGGGCATCCGGTTGGTAGCCACGAACCACTTCATGCCGGAAAACCTGAACCCTTTCCTCCCGTTCCCGAAGCTCGCGCTGGACGTCATCGCGAAGTGCTCCTGGATGGACATGGAGCGGGTGCTCGGTCGGGCCGATCACGTCACGACGCCGACTCCGATCGGCGCGAAGGCGATGCACAATCACGGGTTTGCGACGCCCGTCATCCCCGTGTCCAACGGCATCGACTCGGCGGCCTACGAACTGGGTCCGGGGGAGGAGGTCGACAAGCACGACCACCCGGTGATCTTCTTCGCCGGTCGCCTGGCGGTCGAGAAGAACATCGACGTGCTGATCAAGGCCCTGGCGCTGTTGCCGGAGGAACTCGACGCTCATCTGGAGCTCGCCGGCAGCGGCGAGATCGAGGACGATCTCAGGGCGGTCGCCCGCGACGCCGGGGTCGAAGACCGGGTGCACTTCCTCGGGTTCGTCTCCGACGCCGAGCTTCGTGCCGGATACCTCCGGGCCGATGTCTTCTGCCAGCCGGGAACCGCCGAGTTGCAGTCGCTCGTGACGCTCGAGGCCATGTCGGCCTCGAAGCCCGTGGTCCTCGCCGATGCCCTCGCCCTGCCGCATCTTGTCAGGGCCGGAGAGAACGGATACCTCTTCGAGCCGGGCAACGAGCAGGACCTCGGGGAGAAATTGGCGCGCGTCCTCTCTGCGTCGCCCGAAGAACGACGTCGCATGGGCGAGGTCAGCCACACCATGGTCAAGAAGCACGACGTCGACAAGACCTGGGACGTTTTCGAGTCCATGTACGACGGTTCGTACAGCGGCTCAGAAGGCCAGTGATTCGAAGGCCACGCCCCGGCCGACAAGGGGATGGACGTTCGTCGTCCCGGGATGCGGTATCCTGGATTGCCGGTCTGTCCCGTTTTCTGCGGGACCCAGACCGCGCCTTCGGGGGGTTAGCTCAGCTGGTCAGAGCAGAGGACTCATAATCCTTTGGTCGCGGGTTCAAGCCCCGCACCCCCTACCACCAGGCCCGCCCGTCCCGGAACGATCCGGGTGCGGCGGGCTCTTTGCCATCTCCCGACCCTTTTCGGTGCGACGGACCGTGCATGTGCAGGCCGCAAGTGCGGGCTCATTTTCCCGTGCGTGACCAGTCGACGTCGCGACCGATGGTGGGAGCCCATTTCTCGATGGTTTCGGTCTTCCAGCCGTACCACTCGGACGTCTTGGACCCGTGCAGTATCGCGTCGGGCTTCGGCATGGTGCCTGCATTGTGGCGCTGTTGGATGGCGGCTGGGGTCATACCGAGGGCCACTGCGATCTTGTGGCGGCTGACGTAGTGAATGGTCACGAGTGATGAATTCCTTCCGAGCCCACAGGCTCTGGGTCGGGCTCTGCACCATCAGACTAGGTGATTTCGGACTCTGCGGCAGTGCGTGGTTCACAGCGTGGGACGTGCCGGTGCCACGGACCCCGACCACGCTCGTCCGCCAGGGCCGGGGTCGCGGGACCGCGGCAGGAGGACGGAGGGACGCAACGCTCCGACCAGGCTCAGCGGGTTGATGTATTCCTCTCCTTCTCTGACGCCCCAGTGCAGGCACGACGCACAGCCCTCGTGCTTCAGCTCGGGATCACGACGAGCTATGACGGTGCCCGCGGTGACATGTGTTCCTCTCGGAAGCTGGTCGACCACGGGCTCGAAGCTGGTCCGGAATCCGTCCTCCGTGGTGATGGTGATGACGCCGCGATCCACGACCCGGCCCGAGTGGGATACGGTCCCGGGCGCAGGTGCCCGTATCTCCTGGGCCTTGGCGCAGTCCAGGTCGATGCCGCGGTGTCCCGCCTTCCATTTCTGAGCGGGCTTCGCGAAGGCGCGAACAACGGCTGGTCTCGGGGAGAGGGGCCAGCTCCACGACGGGGTGCGGAGGGATGCCGCGGAAGGCACGGCCCAAGCCGCGGACAGAACCAGGAGCGAGGTCAGAACCAACGCAAGACGTGAACGCATGGCATCAGTAGATCGCGGCTCGCGCGTCGGGCCGGCGTCGTGCGCTGGGTCCGGCCGTGGCCAGTGGAAAAGTGTGATTGATGTCGGTGGATATTTTGTCGGTGGACAATTCGCGCGTGCTGTATAGTTGCCGTAGCAGTGGACGAACTGTGTCCGCTGACTTCGCGTGACCTGTGCGTCCTTCGGCAGAAGAAGGACGGTGCCAGCCAACGGTCCGCCACCCGCGCGGTGGCGGTGACGGCAGGTTCAGGACCCGCCCGGGACCTCCCGGCGGTGAATCGCAGATCGCCAGGAACGTGGTGGGCGCGTGCCCGCCCGAGACAACCGATAACTACGAGGACGGTGCGTGACCCAGAAGCACGTGGGGCGTACCGCACCAAAGGAGACGACATGCCCGTCGTAACTATGCGCCAGCTGCTCGATTCCGGTGTCCACTTCGGTCACCAGACCCGCCGCTGGAACCCGAAGATGAAGCGCTTCATCTTCACCGAGCGCAACGGCATCTACATCATCGATCTGCAGCAGTCGCTCGAATTCATCGACCGCGCGTTCGAGGCCGTCAAGGCAACCGTCGCGCACGGTGGAACCATCCTCTTCGTGGGCACCAAGAAGCAGGCCCAGGAAGCCATCGCGGAGCAGGCAACCCGCGTCAACATGCCGTACGTCAACCACCGTTGGCTCGGCGGCATGCTCACCAACTTCGCCACGGTCTCCAAGCGCATCGAGCGCATGAAGGAACTCGAGCAGGTCGACTTCGACGACGTCGCCGCCTCGCAGTACACCAAGAAGGAGCTCCTGCTGCTCCGTCGCGAGTTCGAGAAGCTCGAGAAGACCCTGGGCGGTATCCGCAACCTGTCCAAGACCCCGTCGCTGCTGTGGGTCGTCGACACCAAGAAGGAACACCTCGCGGTCGACGAAGCACAGAAGCTCGGCATCCCGGTCGTTGCGATCCTGGACACCAACTGCGACCCGGACGAAGTCGCCTTCCCGATCCCGGGCAACGACGACGCGATCCGCTCCGTCAACCTGCTGACCCGCGTGGTCGCCGACGCCGTGGCCGAAGGCCTGCTCGAGCGCAACAACAAGCAGGCCGGCAAGGCAGACGCCCCCGAGGAGCCCATGGCAGAGTGGGAGAAGGAACTTCTCGAGCAGCACGAGGCTCAGAAGGCAGAGAAGGCCGCCGACGCCGAGACCTCCGAGAAGGCTTCGGAGTCCGAGGCACCGGAGAAGACCGAGGCCGAGGAATCCGCCGAGGCTTCGTCCAACTAATCCCCCGTTGACCGGTCCGCGCACGATCGGACCGCACAGCAACCGCAGGGCCGGGCCGCACCGGCCCGGCCCTGCGTCGACGTGCTCATCACAAAACCTAAGGAGTTCAGATGGCGAACTACACTGCAGCCGATATCAAGGCGCTGCGCGAACGCACCGGTGCCGGCATGCTCGACGTCAAGAAGGCTTTGGACGAGGCCGAGGGCGACCAGCAGAAGGCCATGGAGATCATCCGCGTCAAGGGTCTCAAGGGCGTCACCAAGCGCGAAGGCCGCGCGACCGCTGAAGGCCTCGTCGCCGCGCGCGTCGAGAACGGCGTCGGCTACCTCGTCGAGGTCAACTCGGAGACCGACTTCGTGGCGAAGTCCGCTCCGTTCATCGAATTCGGCAACGACGTTCTCGAGGCGGCCGTGAGCGCGGACGCCGGCAGCCTCGAGGACCTCCTGAAGGCGACCTCCAAGGGCAAGACCGTGGAGGAGCAGGTCACCGAGGCCGGCGCCCTGCTCGGCGAGAAGGTCGTCGTTCGCCGCGTCGCACGCCTCGAGGGCGACAACGTGGCCGTCTACCTGCACAAGACCTCGAAGGACCTGCCCGCACAGGTCGGCGTCCTTCTCGCCGTCGATGGCAAGGACGCGGAGGAAGTCGCCCACGACGTCGCCGTCCACATCGCCGCCATGGCACCGAAGTTCCTCGACGAGTCCGCGATCCCGGCCGAGCAGGTCGAGTCCGAGCGTCACATCGCCGAAGAGACCGCCCGTTCCGAGGGCAAGCCCGAGAAGATCATTCCCCAGATCGTCCAGGGACGTCTGAAGGGCTTCTTCAAGGAGAACACCCTCGTCGACCAGGACTTCGCCAAGGACTCCAAGAAGTCCGTCGGCCAGGTTCTGGAAGAGGCGGGTGCCCAGGCGACCGGGTTCGTGCGTTTCCGCGTCGGCAACTGACAAACCCAGTGATTGAGGGAGCGTCCACCGCGAGTGGGCGCTCCCTCTTTGCGTAAGCTGTTTGCGACAGCGCAGACCAACCACGACCAGCAGGGCCGGGAGCCCAGGAGGATCAATGTCCGTCAATACCACCCCCTCAGCCGCACCTCACCGCCGTCGCGTCTTGCTCAAACTCTCGGGAGAGGTTTTCGGCGGCGGCCGCGTCGGCATCGACACCGCGGTCGTGCGCAAGTTCGCCGAGCAGATTGCCTCGACCGTGGGGCAGGCGGAAACCTCGATCGTGGTCGGCGGCGGAAACTTCTTCCGGGGCGCTGAACTCTCCTCGGCAGGCCTCGACCGCTCGCGCGCCGATTACATGGGCATGCTCGGCACGGTCATGAACTCCCTGGCCCTCCAGGACATCCTCGAACAGAGCGGGGTGGACACCCGCGTGCAGTCGGCCATCGAGATGGCCCAGGTCGCCGAGAACTACATCCCTCGGCGTGCCATCCGCCACATGGAGAAGGACCGCGTGGTCATCTTCGGCGCCGGAGCGGGGCTCCCGTACTTCTCGACCGATACCGTGGCTGCGCAGCGAGCCCTCGAGATCGGTGCCGACGAGGTCCTGGTCGCCAAGAACGGCGTCGACGGCGTCTACACGGCGGATCCGAAGGTCGAGCCCGACGCCGAGATGCTGACCCACCTGACGTACGGCGAAGCTCTTCACCGCGACATCCGCGTGATGGACCAGACGGCGTTCAGCCTGTGCAAGGACAACAACGTGACCATGCGCGTATTCGGCATGCAGGGTGAGAACAACGTCGCACGCGCGATCCTCGGTGAGGAGATCGGCACGCTGGTGACCGCCTAGTCCCCGGGCACGGCGGTTAGCCCCGCCCCGAGCGGGGTGGCTAGACTGATTCAGGAGACTTTCGCCGACGTCGCGACCGGTCCGCCCGGGCCGGTGCGACGCCGCAGCGGCCCGGCCGGAACAGCCGGGTGCACAGAGAATGAGGAGATCGAAGTGATCGAAGAAGCCCTGTCCGACGCCCGCACCAAGATGGGCAAAGCCGTCGACGCCGCAAAGGAAGACTTCGCCGCCGTGCGCACCGGCCGCGCCAACCCGTCGATGTTCTCCGGCGTGCTCGTCAGCTACTACGGAACCCCGACCCCCTTGCAGCAGCTCGCTTCCTTCCAGAACCCCGACGCTCGCACGCTCCTCATCACCCCGTTCGACAAGACCTCGCTCAACGACATCGAGAAGGCCCTGCGCGATTCCGACCTTGGCGCGAATCCTGCCAATGACGGCAACGTGATCCGCGTGGTGATGCCGGAACTCACGGAGGAGCGCCGCAAGGATTACGTGCGCGTGGTCTCGGGCAAGGCCGAGGACGCCCGCGTCTCGGTCCGCAATATCCGGCGCACGGCCAAGACCTCGATCGAAAAGGCCGTCAAGGACGGCGAGACCGGCGAAGACGAGGGCAACCGGGCCGAGAAAGAGCTCGACGCCATCACGAAGAAGCACATCGAGCAGATCGACGACCTGCTGAAGCGCAAGGAAGCCGAGCTGCTCGAGGTCTGATGTCGTCTCCCGCAGACCCCTCGACCTCGCCCAGGAAACAGTCCAAGGCCGGCAGAGACCTGCCGGCCGCCATCGGCGTCGGCGCGAGCCTGGTCGTGGTCGTCATCATCGGACTGTTCTTCGTCCCGCTGGTGATCGTGGCCCTCGCGGCCCTCGCGGCCGCCGTCGGCACGTGGGAAGTCGGTCGGTCCCTCAACCACAAGAGGGGAATGCGGATCCCACTCGTGCCCGCCGTGGTGACGGGCGCACTGTTTCCCTTCGCCGCCTATTACGGCGGGGGAGAGGCCCTGATCCTGTCGGTCCTCGGAGCCGTCGTTCTGCTGACTCTCTGGAGGGCCTTCGGGCGAAAAGACGGAATGCTCCAGTCCATCATGGGCGGGATCTTCGTGATGAGCTGGGTCCCGTTCATGCTGGCCCTTGCGGTCCTGATCTTTCGTGAGGACAATGGGGCCGCCAAGGTATTCACGATCGTGCTCATGGCCATCGGCAACGATACCTGGGGGTACGTCGCGGGCGTTCTGTTCGGGAAGCACCCCATGGCCCCGAGAATCAGCCCCAAGAAGACTTGGGAAGGGTTCGCGGGCTCGATGGTCGGTTCCATGGTGGTGGGAGTGCTGTGCGCGGTTCTCCTGCTGCACGCGCCGTGGTGGAACGGGCTGGTGATCGCCGTCCTGCTCGTCATCGCCTCGACGGTCGGGGACCTCGCAGAATCGATGGTCAAGCGCGAAATCGGCATCAAGGACATGAGCAATATCCTTCCCGGCCATGGCGGAGTCATGGACAGGCTGGATTCGATCGTCTTCGCCGCGGCCATCGGCTACGTCATCTTCGCCGCACTGCTGGTCTGACCCAACCCGATATTCACTGGAGGAAGCCATGCCCGGCTCATCGGTCCGAGAACCCAACGACGCCGCGACCGCGACGCAGGAAACCCATCGCATAGGTCGGGTCCCGCGCAAGCACAAGGGATACTCGACTCAGCAGGTTCGACAGATCCTCGACCGGTGCGGACAGCAGGTCGAATCCCTGCTTGCAGGCAACCCGGAGCTGACGATTACCGCCGCCGAGATCCGAGGCGTCGAGTTCGACCAGGAAAAGGGCGGCTACCGGCCGGCCGATGTCGACCGGGCCCTGGAATCCTACGAAGACCATTTCGCCGAGGTCGAGAAGAACGAAGCCCTCCGTCACGAAGGACAGGATGCCTGGCACGACCACGCATCGGCCTTGGCGGACCTCGTGATGGGCAGGCTCAAGCGACCCGATGGTGAACGGTTCCGACGCCCCGCCAGGCGCCGCACCGAAGGGTACTTCGTGGGCGACGTGGACCGTTTGTGCAGGGAGTTGCTGGACTACTTCCGCAACTCAGACGACGTCTCGCCGGCCAAAATCCGCAGCGCCTCGTTCAGGCCCGCGACCACCAAACACGCCTACGACGAGGCCCAGGTGGACGCGTTCCTGGAACGAGCCATCCAACTCACTCAAGCATTGCGCTGATTGCGCCCCGGCGGTCGACGACCGCGGACGCTGATCACATCGTCCGACGACCGCCGTGACCCTTCCGACACCGCGGCGCCGTGCTCTGGAAGGAGAAGTCTATGCGCAGCATTGCTCGCATCATGAGGGCCACCGGCTCGCTCTGGCCCTTCTACCTCGGCATCCTGATCTGTTCGGTGCTCACGGCGGTCGGGTCGCTCGCCACACCCTTCGTGCTGAAGTTCGCGACCGACGCCGTCGTCGCGGCTCTCAACGGGCACGGCGAGTCGACCGTCCGCATCATTTTCACGTTCGCCGGGCTGTACCTGGTCATGCAGTTGTTCAGCACGTTCATCTCGAATTACGGCGGATACCTGGGCGACATCATGGGGCAACGCATGCGGTCCCTTCTGTCGACCCGGTACTTCCACAAATTGTTGAGCCTGCCGCAGAGCTACTTCGACACCCAGCTGACCGGGTCCGTGGTCTCCCGCCTCAACAGGTCGATCGCGGAAGTCACGTTCTTCATCAAGTCGATGTCGAACAACTTCTTCTCGACCATCATCACGACGATCGCGGTGCTCATCATCATGTTCGTCTACTACTGGCCGTTGGCCCTCCTGCTGCTCGTGATCTACCCGACCTATTTGTGGCTCACCGGCCTGACCAGCCGGAAGTGGCAGGTTTGGGAACGCGACAAGAACGAGCACATCGACCTGGCGGGCGGACGATTCAACGAAGTGATCTCGCAGCTGAGGGTGGTCAAGTCCTTCGGTACGCAGGCCAGGGAACTCGCGGCCTTCACCCGGCATTTCACGGACACCGTGTCACTGACCAAGGACCAGTCGCGGCATTGGCACCGCATGGACAACTTCCGCAGGTCGGCGCTGAACATCGTGTTCTTCCTGATGTACCTGCTGATCTTCTGGAAGACCCTCGAAGGCGATTTCTCCCTCGGCGACATGGTGCTGATGATCCAGCTGATGGCGATGGCTTCCCAGCCTGTCGCGATGCTCTCGTGGATCATCGACTCGGCGCAGCGCGCGATCGCCGGATCCCGCGAATATTTCGAGGTCATGAGCCTGCCGGACGATCCGCGCTCGGGCTCCGTGGTTGCCCCGACGGTGACCGGCACGATCGACCGAGTCTCGCCCGACGGCCGCGAGGAGCGGGCCCCGATGTCGAATTCGTCGGAGAGCCTTCCCGACCCGGTCATCACTTTCGAAGACGTTGCCTTCGCCTACGACGGCGAGCAGGCCGTTCTCCAGGACATCAATCTGGCCGTCTCCCGGGGCGAGAAAGTGGCCTTCGTGGGCGAGTCCGGGGGCGGGAAATCCACCCTGATGTCCCTCCTCCAGGGCCTGTACATCCCCACCGAAGGCCGGGTGACGGTCGCGGGATTCGACACCTCGACCTCGACCCTGGGGCAAATGCGCGAGGCCATGGGCATGGTGTTCCAGGATGCTTCCTTGTTCTCCGGAACCATTGCCGAGAACATCGCCTATGCGAGGCCCCAGGCCACGCGGGAGGAGATCGTGGAGGCCGCGAAGCAGGCCAACGCCGATGTCTTCGTCCAGCAGTTTGCCGACGGCTACGATTCCCTGATCGGCGAACGCGGCCTCAAGCTCTCGGGCGGACAGAAGCAGAGGATTGCGGTCGCCCGCGCAATTCTCAAGGACGCACCGATCCTGATTCTCGACGAGGCCACCAGCGCGCTGGACACCCGGTCCGAACGCGTGGTGCAGGAGGCGCTGGACCGGTTGATGATCGGGAGAACCAGCCTGATCATTGCGCACCGATTGTCGACGATCTCGGCCGTCGACCGCATCGTGACGCTCGAGAACGGGCGGATCAGGGAAGTCGGCACGCCGAGCGAGCTCGCGACCTCGGGCGGCATCTATTCCGAGTTGCTGGAACTGCAGATGTCCGCCACGGCCGCGGATCGGCAGCGACTCAAGAAATTCGGCATCGTCGGCTAGGCCGCACCAGGATTGGGCGAGGTGTCTCCGGTACCGTCGGTATCGCCGACTGTCGAAAGGATCACCATGAAGCTCTCCCGCACGGTCATCGTCTCCGGGCTCCTGGGCACCAGCGTTCTGGGCCTCGCAGGTCCGGCGGCCCAAGCATCGGAGGCGGCCCCGGCCTCACACGAGATCTCGCCGTACCTCAACGTCAGCCAGTCCAACGTCCACACGTTGCAGGAAAACCAGGCCGCCACCGGCGTCTCCGCGGCGACCCTGGCATTCCTCAACGCGCGACCCGGAAGCTGCGAGCTCCAGTGGGACGCGGCCGCCGGGCAGGGGCCGGGGTATCTCCAGGAACAGATCGCGCAGTACCAGCAGGCCGGTGGCGCGGCCACGATCTCCTTCGGTGGAGCAGGCAACCGGGACAACCTCTTGGCCCACACGTGCGACGACGTCGGCCGCATCACCGATGCCTACAGGCAGGTCGTGGACACCTACGGTGTCACGCACCTCGACTTCGACCTCGAGCAAGGTGCCCAGAAGGACGACGCCGCCAACCAGCGCCGCAACCAGGCACTGGCCCAGCTCCAGCAGGAACGGCCCGGAGTCACGGTCGATTACACCTTCCCTGTCGAGCCGAGAGGATTGGGCCCGGACGCCCAGGGCGTGCTGTCCGATGCGGCGACCAAGGGCGTGTCTGTCAACACCGTGAACATCATGACGATGGACTTCGGCAAGGAGCAGGACACCGTCCGTTCCGGGAAATACGCCATCGACGGGACCAACGCGCAGCTGGCGGAGCTGTACGGCGAGCAACGTCCGGGACTCGGAGTGACCTTCAGTATGGGCGAGAGCGCCAACCAGCAGGACTTCACCCAGGAGAACGCCAGGGAGCTCCAGAGCTATGCCGTCGAGCAGGGAGCGTCCAAGCTGTCCTATTGGCAACTGGCCAAGGACGCCGAGACCGATTACGGCTATTCCCGGACACTGGCCGACCTCGGATAGGTCAGCCGGATGTGGTCGGGATGTCCGGCCACCCCGTGTACTGCTCGGCGAGGAAAGCCTGACCGTGCACGGAATCGACCACGGATCGCAGCTCTCCTCGGTGTCTCGCGGAGGCGAAGGTGCTCTCCTCAGGGTCCTGGTGCAGCATCCCGGTCATCCAGTAGGAGAAGTTCTGCGCCTTCCAGACCCGTGAGAGGGCGGTCGAGGAGTACTCGTCCAGCAAAGCGCTGTTGCCTCGGACCGCCGAGGCCAGGGCCGGGGCGAGAACCCGAACATCCGCGAGCGCCAGGTTGAGGCCCTTGGCACCCGTGGGCGGAACCGTGTGCGCGGCGTCACCGGCCAGGACCAACCGCTCGTATCTCATGGGATCGCACACGAAGGACCGGAACTTGAGCACGGTCTTCTCGAAGATGGGCCCGGTTTTCAGTTCCAGGTGATCCGGACCGTCGATGCGTTTTTGGAGTTCGTTCCAAATGTCCTCGTCGCTCCATGCATCAGGGTCGGTGTCCGGGTCGCACTGGAAATACATGCGCTGTACGTCCGCGCTGCGCTGTGAGATGAGTGCGAAGCCGCGAGGGGACCGGGCGTAGATGAGCTCAGGGGCGCTCGGGGCGGCGGTGGCCAGGATCCCGAACCAGGCAAAGGGGTAGGTGGTCGACGAATGCGTGCGCCGATGCTCCGGAATGGCGTTGCGGCACACGGATCGTGACCCGTCGGCGCCCACGACGTACCGGGCACGGACCACTCGGCTGGACCCGTCCGATTCCACGAAACGTATCCCAGGATTCTCGGAGTCGATGTCCAGGGGGTGAGCCTCGGAGACTTCGTACCGGACGTCCATGGTGTGATGGTGTGCGGCCGAGGCCAGATCGTGGAAGACCTCGTTCTGCGGATACAACCAGACCGATTCGCCGACCAGTTCGCGGAAGTCGACCCGATGGGACTCTCCGTCGAAACGCAGATCGATGCCGTCGTGCCGGTGTCCTTCGGACAGCACCCGTGACCCGAGGTCTTCGTGGGCGAGCATCTCGACGGACGCGTGTTCCAGAATCCCTGCCCGGTGCGTCCGATGGATTTCTTCCTCGCCCCGAGAATCGACAGTGACCGTGGACAACCCCTCGCGGCGCAACAGGTGGGCGAGCATGAGGCCGGCAGGGCCTGCTCCTATGATGGCGACGTCCACCGACCGGTCCGACATAATTCTCCTTTCGACGTTTGTTCCAGCTCACATCTGATGGGTGAGATCGCCCAACGCTCGTTCGCATGCCGAACAAGCCGCCTCGAGGGCGGACGGGGAGCGGTATGCTCCGCATGCTCGGTCCCCGCCGAGGACCGGGGATCGCAACTTAATGCATTCCGAGGCGAAGTGTCTCTGCTGATACGGTGACTTGGGCCTCGCCACCCATCGTTCCCCACGAGGAGTCCGGCATCCGCCTTCGGGCGTCGAACCGACTGAACTCTTCCCTGGTGCGGGCGAACGGTCCCGAACGGCCCTCACCTTCTTCGACGCTGACTTTGGAGAGATTCTTGACTCTGCCCCAGACCGTTTCCCTGGTCCTGCTCATCCTGGTCCTGATCGGGGCCGTGTGGAAAAAGATCAACATCGGGATTCTCTCCCTGTGCGCGACTTTCGTGCTGCTCATCGTCTCCGGAGCCTCCGCGGACGAGGTGTACAAGAGCTTCCCCGCCGATCTGGTGGTGCTGATCATCGGCGTTTCCCTGATGTTCAGCCATCTGGAGCTCAGCGGGGCGATCCGATGGATCATCAACGGAGTCTTCACACTGGTTGGGCCGCGCCACGGCCTGATTCCATGGGTCGGCTTCCTGCTCGGCGGATTCCTCTCGACCGTCGGAATCTTCAGCACGGGGCCGGTAGCAATCCTGGTTCCGATCATCGCATTCGTCTCCGTGACCTACCCCGGTACGTACTTGATCAACGCCTTGGGCGTGATCATGGGGGCCATCGGCTTGGGGATGTCGCCCCTGAACCCCACAGGAGCCACCCTCCAGCACCTGGCGAGCAAGGCCGGCGTCTCCTACTCGGGCTGGGGCCTGTGGCTCGTGGCCGTCGTGGTCACCGCCGTCGCGCTCGCGGCCCTCCAGGTGCTCTTCCGGAACCTGGCCAAGCGAGGCAAGGCACTCGTCGAACCACGCGCCTCACAGGTCGAGGAAGGCGCCGGCTCCAGCTCCGAATCGATCAACACTGCCTACGCGGTGGCATCGATCATCGGTCTGGTCCTGTTCGTGGTCTGCGTGATCGCCTTCGGGTTCGACGTCGGGCTCACCGCCATGGCGGTCACCGCCGTGTTGCAGCTGATTTTCCACCCGGAGCAGAAGGAGATGCTGGGGCGCGTCCCGTGGGGAGCGACACTGCTGATCGGTGGCCTGCTGACGTATCTCGGTCTCCTGGAATCCGTGGGAACCATCGACTCGATCCAGAACTCGATGAGCGGCGTGGCCTCGGGGGCGATTCTCCTCCTGGTCCTGGCCTACCTGACCGCGGTCCTGTGCAATGTGGAGTCCTCCGCCCTGGGCGTGCTGAGCCTGACCATGCCCCTGGTCTTCGGTTTCTTCGCGGATTCCCCGCATATCTTTTGGATCGTGGCGGCGGTTGCGGTGCCTTCCGGTCTCATGGTGATGAACCCGATCCACATCGCCGGAACACTCGTGGTCGCCAACGCGCAACAGGACAAGCAGAACGACGTCTTCAGGATGTTCCTCGCGACCTCGCTGGGCATGACGATCGTCGTGCCCGGGATCCTCGCCGTCATACCGCTGGCACTGGGCCTCTGAGAGAGTGGTCACCATGACGACCGACGCATTGCCCGTATCCAGCGTCCGCGGTGGGACCAGCCGCGGCGTATTCCTCAGAATCCGCGATCTGCCCCGGGAACCTTCGGCGAGGGACGCGCTGTGCGTGGCGCTCATCGGCAGCCCCGACCCTTTGGCCGTCGACGGTCTGGGCGGCGGAGCGTCGTCGAACAGCAAGATCATGGCCGTGGACGTGCCGGAAGGCATCATCGGCCTGCCCGGAGCGGAGGGGTGCCCGGACGACGTCGACCTGGTGACCCTGTTCGCCCAGGTCGATCCCCGGAGGCCCAACGTGGATCTGAGCGGCAACTGCGGGAACCTGAGCGCGGCCGCGAGCGCTTACGCCTTGTCCCGTGGCCTGGTCCGTGGCGTGGGCGAACGTTGCTCGGTTCGGGTGTGGAACATGAATACCCGGTCGGTCTACGAGCTCGAGCACGAGCTCTCCGGGGGAGTCCTGCCCCGGTCCGGCGACTTCTCGATGCCCGGGGTGCTCGCCGACGGACCCCGTATTGATATGCGATTCGAAGCGCCCGGCGGAGAGCAGACCGGAGCTGCCCTGCCGTGCGGACCCGTGTCCTTTCTTCCGGAGGCAGGACTCGAGGCGAGCCTCGTCGATATCACGAACCCCTTGGTCCTCGTTCGGGCCGAGGACGTCGGACTGCCCGCCGGGGCCACGCCCGAGGAGCTCAACGCCCGGACCGAAGTTCTGGATCGCCTCGAAGTCCTGCGGAAGGAAGCGGGACGGCGGATGGGGTTGCCCGCGAGCGCGGCGATACCCAAGGTCTCCTGCCTGAACCACGCCGAGGGGTCGCACGAGGTAGGGGTGCGGACGACGTCCCTGGGGGTGTTTCACCATGCCATCCCCGTGACGGCGGCCGTCGCGATCGGCGGGGCATCGGCGCTCGGAGGCACCCTGCTCGATGAATTTGCCGTCCCGACGTCGGACGGCGACCTGCTGATCAGTCAGCCCAAGGGCACCGTGACGACGACGGCGCGCGCCTTCCAGGGGCGGGTGCAATCGGCCGGAATCGCTCGTACCGCACGAATCATTGCCGATGCGGTGGTTCATCCGGCCTGAGGGCGCGCCGTCCGGGCCTGGACTCGCGCACGGCACGGCGCGGAGCGACCGGGAACGTTCCGGGTGCTCGTAGAATCGAGCTCGCGGGCGATGACCGGTCCGCACAAGAAATGAACGGGAGACTGTGTGGATCTTTCTCAAGTCCTGGGCGGCTCGTGGCTGATGTTTGTGGTCGGTGTGCTCGTCATGGCGGTGGGCATTGCTGTATCCATCGCGCTGCACGAGGTGGGGCACCTGATTCCGGCCAAGCTGTTCAACGTGCGCGTGACCCAGTACATGATCGGATTCGGAAAGACCCTGTTCTCCCGGCGCAAGGGGGAGACCGAGTACGGGGTCAAGGCCGTACCGCTCGGTGGATACATCTCGATGATCGGGATGTACCCGCCGGACAAGGACGGTCGCAAGATCACGAGCGACTCCACGGGACTCGTCCAGCAGATGGCGGCGGAGACCCGCAGCATGGAGGCCGAACGCCTGCAACCAGGTGACGAGAACCGGCAGTTCTACCAGTTGCCGATCTGGAAGCGGATCGTCATCATGCTGGGCGGGCCGTTGATGAACCTTCTGATCGGCGTCGTGTGCCTGAGCATCGTGGTGCTCTCCTTCGGCACCAACGAGCCGACGACCAAGGTGGAATCGGTCAACGAATGCATCCAGAAGGTCCAGGCGGGTCGGGACACCCAGCGAACCGATTGCGGACCCGATGACCCCGCGGCCCCGGCCCACGATGCAGGGGTGAAGCCTGGCGACCGGATCATCCGCTTCGCCGACCAGGACATCGAATCCTGGGACCAGTTGACCCGGTTGATTCGCGAGCACGGTGACCAGGAGGTGCCGGTCGTCGTCGATCGGGACGGCAGGCACGTGCAATTGAGCATGACTCCGATGATCACGCAGCGTCCGGTCACCAACGCTGCCGGCGTCCCGGAGACGAAGGCCGACGGCACGCCCAAAACGGAGGACGTCGGGTTCGTCGGCATCGGGCCGGAACAGGAATTGCGGGATGGAACGGTGGGGGACATCCCGCCGGTCATCGGGCAGACCTTCGGCCAGATCGGAGGAGTGATCATCAAGCTCCCCGTGCGTGTGTGGGACGTCGGCGTCGCCCTCTTCACGCAGAAGGAGCGTCCCGCCGATTCTCCGATGTCGGTGGTCGGCGTGGGCCGAGTCGCCGGCGAGGTGGCATCGACCCAGGACATCCCGACCTCTGCCAAAGCCGGGTACATCGTGTCCGTCCTGGGCACCCTGAACTTCAGCCTCTTCGTGTTCAACCTGATCCCGTTGCTTCCGCTCGACGGCGGACACGCCGCGGGCGCACTGTGGGAGGGAATACGCAGGCTCTGGGCCAGGTTGAGAAGAAGAGCGGACCCCGGACATTTCGACCCCATTCGCTTGTTGCCCCTGACGTACGTCGTGGCCGTGGCCTTCATGGGAATGTCGGTTCTGCTGATCGCCGCGGACATTTTCGACCCGGTGAAAATCTTCTGACCCCGGAAGCAGTGACGTCGTGAAATTCTTGGCACAGCGAGGCGAACGCATCTCGGGCCCCACCGTGCGTCCACTGACCGTGGATGACGACGCCGACCTCCTCTCCCTGATCGGTCGCAGCCCCCTGGCGAATCTGTTTCCCCTGGAACACTACGAACGCATTGGTCTGCCCCGACCATCGTTCCTGACCAGGATGCATTCGGCCTCGCCTTTTGTCGGCGTCTTCGAACCCGCCGAACGTGGCGCGGAGGCCGGTCTCCCGGTGCTGGCCGGAGCCTTCTGGCTGGGGGCGAATCTGGTTCCGATTCACCTGGAACGGCAGCATTTTCCCCGAGTCGCGGACTATGTCCTGCGGACCCGCAAACAGCCGGCGTCCGTCTTCGGGCCGGCCGACATGGTCATGCCCCTGTGGGAGAGAATTCGCGGAAGCATGCCCTTGCCTTTCGACGTGCGCCCCGACCAGCCCTTCATGAGTCTGGCCGATCCCGAGGCGGCCCGTCGCGCGGCGCAGCGTGAGACCGCGCGTGGTCTCTCGCCCGTGCGGTGGGCCGTGGCCGAGGACCTGGATGCTCTTCTGCCCGCGAGCGTGTCGATGTTCACGGAGGAAGTCGGGTACTCGCCGATGGAGCGCAATCCGCAGGGGTATACGGAACGAGTCCTCGATTCGGCCAGGACGGGACGCAGCGTGCTGGCCACGGACCCGGAGGGGAACGTGATCTTCAAAACGGACCTGGGGCTGACCGCGGGGGACATGTGCCAGTTGCAAGGCGTGTGGTTGGCCCCGCGTCTTCGGGGACGAGGTCTCTCCGAAGCGTTCCTCGCTCAGGCCTGCGAACTCATCGCCCCCCGATTTCCGCGCATCAGCCTCTACGTCAATGACTACAACGGCCCTGCCCGGGCCCTCTACCGGGCCGTCGGCTTCGAACGGATCGGCACCTTTTCCACGATCCTGATGTGACGGGGGAGAAGGGCCGATCCGGTATGTACCAGGCGGTCGGCTCCTTTAGACTTGTCGAAGACAATCGGCACTCCAGAGAAACGGACACCATAGTTGGCCATTCGCCTTTCCTCGCTCTTCCTTCGCACCCTGCGTGAGAATCCCGTCGACGCGGACGTGGACAGTCACAAACTCTTGGTGCGCGCCGGGTACATTCGCAGGGCGGCACCCGGAATCTACTCCTGGCTTCCCCTGGGGCTCCGGGTGCTGAACAAGGTCGAGACGATCGTGCGCGAGGAAATGGACGCGATCGGCGCCCAGGAGGTCCACTTCCCGGCTCTGCTCCCGAGGGAGCCCTACGAGACGTCGAATCGGTGGACCGAATACGGCGACAACCTCTTCCGGCTCAAGGACCGCAAGGACGCCGACTACCTTCTGGCGCCGACCCATGAGGAAATGTTCACGCTCCTGGTCAAGGACATGTATTCCTCGTACAAGGATCTTCCGGTCACCTTGTACCAGATCCAGACCAAGTACAGGGACGAAGCCCGCCCGCGTGCAGGTCTCCTGCGCGGCCGCGAATTCATCATGAAGGATTCCTACTCCTTCACCGTGGACGAGGCCGGGCTCGAGGATGCCTACCAGGCGCACCGTGCCGCGTACCAGCGGATCTTCTCACGCCTGGGGCTCGAGACCGTGATCGTCCAGGCCCAGTCCGGAGCCATGGGCGGATCCCGCTCGGAGGAATTCCTCCACCCGACCCCGATCGGCGAGGACACTTTCGTCCGCTCCGACGGTGGGTACGCGGCCAATGTCGAGGCCGTCACGACCGTGGCTCCCGACCCGATGGACGCGGAGGGACTGCCGACTGCCCACGTCGAGGAGACACCGGATTCCCCGACGATCGATACCCTCGTGGCACAGGCCAACGCCCTGCACCCGAGGGAGAGCGCGCCCTGGACTGCAGGCGACACCCTCAAGAACCTGTTGGTCACCGTGGTGCTGCCGACCGGCGAGAAGCAGATGGTCGCCGTCGGTATTCCGGGGGACCGCTCGGTCGACCTCAAACGTCTCGAGGTAAGCCTCGCCGACGCGCTGGAGGTCGGTGGTGAGATCGAGGTCAACCAGGCCGACGACGCCGACCTGCGCAGCTACCCGATGCTCGTCAAGGGGTACATCGGGCCGGGTCTCAGCCTGGATGCCCAGACCCTTGGCGCCGATTCGACCACGGGAATCCCGTACTTCGTGGACCCCCGCGTCGTCGCCGGATCCTCGTGGATCACGGGCGCGAACCTGCAGGGCCGTCACGTCTTCGACCTCGTGGCCGGGCGGGACTTCTCCTGGGACGGCGTGGTGGAGGCGTGCGAGGTCCGCGCGGGCGATCCGGCCCCGGACGGCTCCGGCCCGTTGAAGACCGCCCGCGGAATCGAAATGGGCCACATCTTCGCCCTCGGACGCAAATATGCCGATGCCCTGGGCCTGAAAGTTCTCGACTCGAATGGAAAGCTCGTGACCGTCACGATGGGCTCCTACGGGGTCGGCGTCACACGGGCGCTCGCCGCGATTGCGGAGTCCAACCACGACGAACGCGGCCTGATCTGGCCGAGGAACCTCGCTCCGGCAGATGTCCACGTGGTGGCGGCCGGCAAGGGCGAGGAGATCCTGGAAGGCGCCGAGAGCATTGTCGGCCAGCTCGAGTCCGCAGGATTCGAGGTGATCTTCGACGACCGTCCCAAGACCTCACCCGGGGTCAAATTCGGTGATGCCGAGCTTCTCGGCGTCCCGACCGTGCTCGTCGTGGGTCGTGGCTACAAGGACGGCACCGTGGAGATCAAGGACCGCGCGAGCGGTGAATCCCGCGAGGTCGGGATCTCTTCGGTGGTCGAGGAGCTCACCCGAGAGATGGGATCATGACCGCCCGGTGCCGTGACGCCGCCGCATAATGGCCGGAATCGAATCGTTGGACCCCGGGGTCCTGGTCCTGGTGCTGCTCGGCGGTTTCCTGGCGGGGTGGGTTGACGCCGTCGTCGGCGGGGGCGGACTGATCCAACTGCCCGTCGTGCTGATGGTCCCGGGCATCACTCCCGTCCAAGCCCTCGCGACGAACAAACTCGGGTCCCTCTTCGGGACGAGCACGAGCGCGATCACCTACTTCCGGCGCACGACGACGCCCCTGAAACCCTCGCTGCCCATGGCCGTTGTCGCGTTCTGCGGGAGCTTCGGCGGGGCCATCGTGGCCTCGTCCCTGCCCCAGGCCGTGTTCAAACCGGTGATTCTTCTGGCTCTGGTCGCCGTCGCGGCATTCACGGTGCTGCGCCCGGACGCGGGTCAATTGCACCAGCCGACGACCAGCGAGCGCACGGCCTTGTTGCGCTCCACGATTCTCGGGCTGGTGATCGGCTTCTACGACGGAGTCCTCGGGCCGGGCACCGGATCGTTCCTGATCATCGGTCTGATCACGCTCTTGGGGCAGAGTTTCCTGAGGGCCAGCGCCCAGGCCAAAGTCGCCAACATGGCAACCAACCTCGGGGCGCTCGCCTTCTTCGGTCTCCACGGCTCGATCCTGTGGGCCCTCGGCCTTCTCCTCGGCCTGGCCAACATGGCCGGCGGCTACACCGGGGCCCGGAGCGCCGTCGCGAAGGGAAACGGATTCGTCCGCGTCGTGTTTCTGGCGGTCGTGTCCGTGCTGATCATCAAGACCGGTTGGGACGTGTGGCAGGACCTGGTGCTCGGAAGGAACTAGCCGGACGACGTTCGGGCCGGTGACTCGTGTGGCGCCCTGTGGCGGGCGTGGGGCGGGTGCGGGTGTGGGTACGGCGCGGCGCCGGTACGGCGCGAGGCGGGTGCGGTTCGAGGTGGCACTTTTGAGCGGTGTGGAGCCCGGACGCGGCGCGAGGTGGCACTTTTGAGCGGTGTGGAGCGCGGACGCGCCGCGAGGTGGCAATCTCGTGCGGATTGGGGCGCGAGGTGGCACTTTCGTGCGCTATTTGCCCCAAAAATCGCACAAATTTGCCACTTCGCGGGCCGCGGCGCACGGGATTGCCACTTCGCGGGACAGGGCGCTCAAACTTGCCACCTCGTCGGCACCGAGGCCCCGGAGTACCGCGGCACCCAGGCACGCAGCCCCGCAGCCAGGAGGCACCACAGGACCGCAGCACCGAGGCCTCGCAACCCCGCAACTACGAAGCCCCGCAGCAGCGAAGCCCCGCAGCACCGTAGCCCAGCAGCCCCGCAGCCAGGAGGCACCACAGGACCGCAGCACCGAGGCCCCGCAGCCCCGTAGCACCGCAGCCCAGCAGCCCCGCAACCCCGACGCCGCCCCACGGGGGGCGGACGCAGGGTCAGGATATGCCGGGCAGTGCCGGGATGTCCCCGCTGACTTGGGAGGACACGACTGTGTTCAAGGCCAGGGAGCGTGCGCCCCACGCCGTCCACGACTTCGTTCCGTGCACGCCGGATTTGCCCGGGTCCTGCGTCCGGATCAGCGCCATCGACTCGTGGGCCAGGTGATCCGCCTGACCGGTCATGACCTTCCCGGGATCCTTCGTGTCGTCGGGAAGGTCGTAGGCCGCGTGCGGCTGGGGAACCGACTCGCAGGCCTGGTCCAATCCGGCGCGCAACTGCTGGAGCTGGGAGGAATGGACCGAGGCCGCGACGTCGAGACGCTTGGCCGTGTCCTCGGCGGTCCCGTCGACGTCTTCCCGGGCCTGGAAGTACGACTCCGCCCAGGACGAGGAATAGAGACCGGTCAGGATATCGGACAGCTCCTTGGAGTCCTTCGACGAGCCACGCTTCGAATCCCCGGAGGCCGATCCCGCCGATGCCTTGTCCTTGGCGTCGTCGGACATTGCCGGGCACATCCCCTTCGCGTCCAACGCCTGGTTCTGCCCCAGGCCCGTCATGTCCTTGAGCTGGGCACTCGCCGTCGACGACGCGTCACTCACCTCGCTCAGGGAACCATTGAACAGTTGGACCGTGCCCCACTGATTCACAGCGATCGAAACGAGCGTGGCGGCTTCGTCCGAGCTCAGGCCGTCGGTCGAGGCGAGATCGTAGACGGTCTTCGAACTGCGGGTGATCTCATCGGTCAGCCCGTGAAGATCGGTGGGCCGGCGGGACTCGTCCGCTTCGGCCTTGTCGACGGCCGTGCGGTTGAGTGCATCCAGTTGTTCATCCACGTCGGATTCCAGGTTCTCTTTCTGGAACCCGGAGACCCCTGAGCTCTCGATGCCGGCCCGGAGGGTTTTCAGCTCGGCGGCCGCCTTCTGCTGGGCATCGACGCCGCCCTGTCCGTGCGAGGTCCGCCACCAGACGAAGGCCGACGCCGCGAGGAGCACCAGGAGAACGACCAACACGATCACGAACAGGGTCTTGGCGGCTGCAGTCTTCATGCGTACGTGGTTCCTCTGGTGCTTCGGGTTCCGGGCTCAACTCACCATCATGGCACGTCACCGGGTCCTCTGGGCGCGGTACCCTGGACGCAGGACATGACATGACCATCACAGGAGTTCTTTTGGCCAACAACGGCTCGAACCGCAAGACAGGTACAGGCAAGAACAATTCCCGCGAGCGCCGCAGGATTGCACGTTCGAAGGCCGACGCGGGCTACTCCGACCAGGCGCACCCGCGCAATTCCCTGTCGGACACTCTGGATCTCAACGCCCTGCGCGACGTCGTCGAACCCGTCGTCGCCGAATTCGGGTTGGTGCTCGAAGAACTGGTCGGGCGAGGGGCAGGCCGGACCCAGACGGTGATGGTCGTCGTCGATCTCCAGGAGGACCACGAAGGAAGCGTTGGTCTCGACACGATCGCGGAAGTTTCCACCGCGGTCTCCGAGGCGCTGGACCGGACCGAGCACGACCCCGAGGAAACCTACATGCTCGAGGTCACCTCGCCCGGGGCGACCCGACGCCTCACCGAACCCCGCCACTGGAAGCGTTCGCGCGGGCGTCTGCTGAAAATCAAGACGGCCGACGGACAGTCCTTCCTGGCTCGCCTCGAGGAGACCGACGGGACGACCGCCACCATCGCCCGCAAGAAGGACACACCCAAGGGGGTGCCTGCCAAATATTCGGAGCCCGAAGACCTCGCGATCTCGGATGTGAATTCCGCCCAGGTCGAGGTCGAGTTCAGTGACTGAAGGATCCCGGCTAGAATAAGTCGGAATGCAGGGGCCGACCAGGACGAGGTCCGGGCCCAGCCGGGTGCCGGGGCGCGATTGCGCCCCGGTGCTTTGGCACTTGGAGCAAGGAAAGGCCAGCAATGGACATCGACATGAGCAACCTCCGCCTCCTGGAGAAGGAGCGCGACATACCCGTCGATCAGCTGATCCGGATGATCGAGTCCGCTCTCTTGCTGGCCTACGAGAAGAACGCCGGGGCGATCCGCAACGCCCGCGCCGTAGTGGACCAGGACACCGGCCACGTGCGCATCATGGCGCCGGAGATCGACGAGAACGGCGAGGTCATCGGGGAGTTCGACGACACGCCTCGGAACTTCGGTCGCATTGCGGCCGCCACCGCCCGCCAGGTGATCTTCCAGCGTCTCCGCGAGGCGGAGGACAACCAGGTCCTCGGTGACTTCCGCGACCGTGAGGGGCAGCTCGTCTCCGGGCAGATCCAGCAGGGCGGACGGAACGACATGGTCCAGATCGACTTGGGGACCGTGGAAGGAGTGCTTCCCCCGCACGAGCAGGTTCCCGGAGAAACCTATTCCCACGGGGCGCGCATCCGGACCTTCGTGGTCGAGGCCCGGCGTGGTTTCAAGGGACCGTCCATCACCCTGTCCCGGTCCCACCCGGACCTCGTGCGTCGCCTCTTCGAGCACGAGGTTCCGGAGATCGAGGACGGATCGGTCGAGATCATGTCGATCGCGCGCGAGGCCGGGCACCGGACCAAGATCGCGGTGCGCGCGACCCAAGAAGGTATCAACGCCAAGGGCTCGTGCATCGGAGAAATGGGTTCCCGAGTCCGCGCCGTCACCTCCGAGCTGAACAACGAGAAGATCGACATCGTCAGTTACTCGGAGGACCCCTCGGCCTATATTTCGGGTGCCCTGAGCCCGGCGAAGGTCGCCTCGGTCGAGGTCGATCCGCAGGGCAGGTTCCAGGCCAGGGCGATCGTCCCGGATGACCAGCTGTCGCTGGCGATCGGCAAGGAAGGGCAGAATGCCCGACTGGCCGCCAAATTGACCAACTGGCGCATCGACATCGTCTCGGAGTCCAAGGCCCGGGCAGCCCACACGGCCGAATAACCTTCACCATTTGTGTGGGCATCCTCACAGGCAGAGGTGTGTTTCGGCCAATCTTTGGGGGAAACACGCCATCGGGGGATACACTGGACTCCGGTCATCGATTGCGCTCGACGCCCGGTACGAGCACGAATGGTCGGAAGGGGATGAGATCTTGTCTTCTCCCCCCGGAATCCGTACGTGCATAGGGTGCCGACGCTCCGATGATCGAACCGCACTAGTTCGTGTGGTCCTCCAGAGGGCGCAGGGAAATCGAACGGGCGAGATCGTCCTGGACCGGAACCGGTCCATGAAGGGGCGGGGAGCCTGGTTGCATCCCGATCGTCAGTGTTTGGACCGGGCTCTGGGAACGAAGGCCTTTGCCAGGTCGTTCCGGTGTCCCGTGGATCCGAAACCTCTCGAACGCCAATGGGCCGCGGAGGAAGACTCCGTGCCGCAACGCTGTGATCCGCGTGAGGGCCGCCCCCTAGCTCAATCAACGGGTGCGAGTGCACCTGAAGAAAGCGAGTAGAAAGCCGATGGAAACCCGATGAGTGCCGCGCAATGAGTACTTCACTGTGCTCGGCCAACGGCGAGTCCCGAGGCAACCGCGTGGTTGCCGAGAGCCTTATACGGAATTAAGCGGTTTGTGCCTGTTTCGGCGCAGACCGAGACAGGAGTAATGTGGCAAAGCCCCGCGTTCACGAGCTCGCGAAAGAGCTCAACATCACCTCGAAGGAAGCGATCGCCAAGCTTCAGGACTTGGGCGAATTCGTTCGGGGGGCATCGTCCACGGTGGAACCCCCCGTGGTGAAGAAACTGCGCGCCGCCTTCGCGGACCGCGCTCAGGCCCCCGCCCAGGGAGGCCAGACGACCAAAAAGCAGTCGACCGCCAACGAATCCGGGTCGACGACCTCGGATGCATCGACCCCCTCGGAGCCCGAGGCCACGACGCCGAAGAAGGCTGCCCCGAAGCCTGGTGCACCCAAGCCGTCCGGCCCCACGCCGGCGACCGCGGGCAAGTCGACGCCCAAGCCCGGTGCCGCGAACAAGCCCGAACCGAAGCAGAGTGCTTCCACGGGTCACGCCGAGCCCGAGGCCTCGAAGGACGCCGGCCAGGAACAGCCGACCCCCGCGACGGCCGGTGACCAGGCGCCTCAGGAAGGCACCCCCAGGACACAGGCGCCCAAGCCCGGCGCGCCGAAGCCGGGCGCACCCAAACCCGGTGCACGCCCCGGAAACAACCCGTACACGTCGCAGCAGGGCATGCGCACGGACTCGTCCGCGCCCAAGCCCGGTTCCGCACCGACCCCGGGGCCCCGCCCCGCGTCGGCACGCGGCAATGCGCCGAAGCCTGGTGCACCCCGTCCGGGCAACAACCCCTTCAGCTCCCAGCAGGGCATGAGGGGCGCCAACGGCGGCAACCGCCGCGGCGGTCCGCGGCCCGGCCAGGGCCAGGGCCAAGGAGGCCCGCGCCCGGGGCAGGGGCAGGGCCAAGGCGGTCCTCGTCCCGGTGCCGGTGCCGGCGGGCAGCGCGGCAACGCTCCGCGGCCCGCGGCTCCCTCGGGCAACCGGCCGAGCCCCAACATGATGCCGGCCAAGATGACGTCCAATGTGGGCGGTCGCCCCGGTGGCGGAAGCCCCGGCGGCGGCAACGGTCCCCGTCGAGGCGGGCCCAGCGCAGGCGGGCCCCCGCGCGGCGGAGGCCGTGGACGCGGTAACGCCCAGGGTGCCTTCGGACGCGGAAACTCGCGGCGCAAGCAGCGCAAGTCGAAGCAGGCAAAGCGGAACGAGATGGAGCAGATGCAGGCTCCTACGGCCGGCGGCGTCGTTGTCCCCCGGGGCAACGGTGAGACGGTCGTTCGTATGCGCCGTGGCGCCTCGGTCATGGACTTCGCGGAAAAGATCAACGCGAATCCCGCGGCGTTGGTGACCGTGCTCATCCACCTCGGTGAAATGGCCACGCAGACCCAGTCGCTGGACCAGGACACCTTCGAGCTCCTGGGCGCCGAGCTGGGCTACAAGGTCCAGATCGTCTCGCCGGAGGACGAGGAGCGCGAGCTGCTCGAATCCTTCGACATCGATCTCGACGCCGAGCGTGAGGCCGAGACGGACGAACAGCTCGAGGCACGTCCTCCGGTAGTCACCGTGATGGGTCACGTCGACCACGGCAAGACCCGTCTGCTCGACGCTATTCGCCACACCAATGTGATCGAAGGCGAGGCCGGTGGCATCACGCAGCACATCGGTGCCTACCAGATCACCACCACCGTGGACGACGAAGAAAGGCTCATCACCTTCATCGATACCCCGGGTCACGAGGCATTCACCGCCATGCGTGCCCGTGGTGCCAAGGTGACCGACATCGCCGTGCTCGTGGTTGCCGCGGACGACGGCGTCATGCCCCAGACCGTCGAGGCGTTGAACCACGCCCAGGCGGCCGACGTGCCGATCGTCGTCGCGGTCAACAAGATCGACAAAGAGGGCGCGAACGCGGACAAGATCCGTGGTCAGCTGGCCGAATACGGCCTGGTCCCCGAGGAATACGGCGGCGACACGATGTTCGTCGACGTCTCGGCACGTCAGCACCAGAACATCGAGGAACTGCTCGATGCCATCTGCCTGACCGCGGACGGGGCACTCGAGCTCCAGGCCAACCCGGACAAGGAAGCTCGCGGCGTCGCCATCGAAGCGAACCTGGACAA
Source organism: Rothia koreensis (assembly GCF_004136575.1). Taxonomy (GTDB): domain Bacteria; phylum Actinomycetota; class Actinomycetes; order Actinomycetales; family Micrococcaceae; genus Rothia; species Rothia koreensis. The sequence continues at coordinate 8,605 of NZ_NOIQ01000011.1, read as the reverse complement.
GGGACGCGGCGCGGTATGCACCGTGCTCGTCCAGTCGGGTACGTTGCACGTCGGCGACAGCATCGTCGCGGGCGTGGCCCACGGCAGGGTTCGTGCGATGTTCGACGAGAACGGTCAGAGCGTCAGTGAAGCCGGTCCGTCCCGGCCCGTCCAGGTCCTTGGCCTGTCCACGGTTCCCCGTGCGGGCGATACCTTCCTCTCGACCCAGGAGGAACGGACGGCACGCCAGATCGCCGAGAAGCGCGAGGCGGCGGACCGCAATGCTCAGCTGGCCAAGCGTCGCAAGCGCGTCACGCTCGAGTCCTTCGACGAAGCCGTGGCCCAGGGCAAGATGGACACGCTCAACCTCATCATCAAGGGTGACGTCTCCGGTGCCGTCGAGGCTCTGGAGGACTCGTTGCTCAAGATCGAGGTGGGCGACGGCGACGAGGTGCAGTTGCGCGTGATCCACCGCGGCGTCGGCGCCATCACCCAGAACGACGTCAACCTTGCCACGGTCGACAACGCGATCATCATCGGCTTCAACGTCCGTCCGGCCGAGCGAGTCACGGAACTCGCCGACCGCGAGGGCGTGGAGATGAAGTTCTACAGCGTCATCTACCAGGCCATCGACGAGGTCGAGCAGGCCCTCAAGGGAATGCTCAAGCCCGAGTACGAGGAAGTCGACCTCGGCTCGGCGGAGGTCCGCGAGGTCTTCCGTTCGTCGAAGTGGGGCAACATTGCCGGTTCGATCGTGCGCAGCGGGCTCATCCGCCGCAACGCGAAGGCCCGCCTGGTGCGCGACGGCACGGTGGTCTCGGACTCGCTGACCATCGAGTCGCTCCGCCGGTTCAAGGACGACGCGACCGAGGTCCGCGACGGCTACGAGTGCGGTATCGGGCTCGGATCCTTCAACGACATCCGTGAAGGCGACATGATCGAGACGTGGGAGATGCAGGAGAAGCCCCGCGACTGATCTCGCGCGAGCATCCGGTCATCCACAATTGATGATCTGACGAGCACGGGCCGGTGCCCAGGGGTAACCTGGACACCGGCCCGTACTTCACGGAGCACACTTTTTCGAGCGTCCCCTCTCGGGGCGCACTGACTTGAGGAGAGATCATGGCTGACGCAGCTCGTGCGGCTCGCTTGGCGGACCGGATCAAGGTCATCGTGGCCCAGGCTCTCGAGCGCCGGGTCAAGGACCCGCGTCTCGGTTTCGTGACGGTCACGGACGCCAGGGTCACCAACGACCTTCAGCACGCGACCGTCTACTACACGGTCTATGGAACCGAGGAGGAACAGGCCGGAACCCGTGCGGCTCTCGAATCCGCCAAGGGAATCCTCCGGTCCGAGGTGGGCAAGAACATCACGGCCCGCCTGACACCCACACTGACGTTCGTCCCGGACGAGGTCCCGGTCAACGCCAACCACCTCGAGGACATCCTTCGACAGGCCCGGGCCCGTGACGCGGAACTGGCCGAGGCGGCGGAAGACAAGACCTTCGCGGGCGACGCCGACCCGTACCGTCGCGATGACGACGATGACGCGACTCCCGCTGCGACGGAGCAGCAGGAGTCCACGCCCCACACGGACGCCGCTCGCGCGGACGTCGCGGGTATGCGGGACGGCTACGACCCCGTTGACGAGGACTTCGGGAAGGGCGCCCACTGCGACCCCGACTCGGGCACGACCCAGATGCGTGAGGCCCAGGAGGGCACCGAGTAAGTGGCACGTGATCGTTCGCGCCAGGGCGGGCCCTCGGGGCTCGTCGTGGTGGACAAGCCTGCGGGGATGACGAGTCACGACGTCGTCGGCCGCATGCGAAGAATCGCCGGTACCCGTCGCGTCGGGCACGCCGGAACCCTGGACCCGATGGCCACGGGAGTGCTGATCCTGGGCATCAACAAGGCGACCAAGTTGTTGACCTGGGTCAGCGGCGAGTCCAAGACGTACTCTGCGACCATCCGGCTCGGACAGTCCACGCTGACCGATGATGCCGAGGGCGAGGTGACGAACCACGCGTCGGATTCGGATCTCTCCGAGATTGCGGACTCGGCGGTGCACGCCGCGGTCGGTGAGCTGAGGGGCGAGATCATGCAGGTCCCCTCGGCGGTGTCAGCGATCAAGGTCAACGGCGTGAGGTCCTATGCGAAGGTGCGTTCCGGCCAGGAGGTCGAGCTCCAGGCGAGGCCAGTCACGGTCCATGCCTTCGATGTTCTCGGTATACGACGAACTCACGTCTCCGAGGACGACACCATGCAACCCGTCATCGACGTGGACGTCGAGGTCACCTGCAGCTCGGGCACCTACGTGCGGGCCCTGGCCCGAGACATCGGCAAGCAACTCGGCGTCGGTGGACACCTGATCCGCCTGCGACGACTGAGCGTGGGGGAGGTCGGGATCGACGACGCGGCCACGCTCGAAGACCTCGCAACGGCCGGCGAGCGGGGCGAGGCCCTGCCGATTCTGGCACTCGAACGCGCCGCGGAACGGCTCTTCGCGCGCCGCGACCTGGATGACGAAGAAGCCACCGCCGTCTCGAACGGCCGCTGGATCCCTCCGAACTCCGACCATGCGGATGCCCCTGGGAATCGGAGCGAGGACTCCGGGGCCGGGCGCGCGGACGACATCGTGCCTGCCGGTGAACTGACCGCGGGCTTCGCTCCGGACGGGACGCTGGTGGCCCTGGTGCAGAACCAACGGCGCAAAGGCAAGCAGGTCGGGGTCCCGCATCTCGTTTTCGCTTCGGGCTGCCGGTTTCCGATCGATCGAGAAAATGGGGGAGAGGCGTGATTGCAGGCTACGACCTGTGGTTCTGGATTGCCTTGGTGCTCGGAGCGGCATCCGCGCTCGTGTGCCTCGTGCAATTTCTGCGCGGACGGGCCACGGACGATCTCTCCCAGGGCTCGGTGCTGATTCTCGAGGCCTTCCTGGTGGTCTACCTCATTGGCTCGATCGTCATGCAGACCATCACCGACGGCCCTTCGGGCGACGCCTGGGAGTACTACGGTTATCTCCTGACCGCGATGCTGATTCCGGCCGGAACCTTCGTCTGGTCCATGACGGAACGGACCCGCTGGTCCACGTTGGTCCTGGCCGTTGCCGGCCCCATCATCATCGTGATGGTCCAACGCATGAACGTGCTGTGGTACTACTACTGAGTCTCCACCATCCGACCCACCAGAGAGGTCAAGACTGACATGAACGACGTCGAGGCGAACGACGCGCGGCAGACCCCTGGTCCTTCGGCCAAGTCGAAGGGCCCCGGGATGATCCTGGTTGCCGTGTATGCCCTGTTCTCCCTGTCCGCCGGGGCGCGGGCCCTGTACCAGATCCTTGCCAAATTCGATGAGGCCCCGGTCTCCTTCGTGCTCTCCGGCGTCGCGGCCGCGATTTACGTCTACGCCACGATCTCGCTGGCGCGGAAGGGCATCGGTGCCTACTGGTCCGCCGTATGGGCCATCCTGATCGAATTGGTCGGGGTGGTTGCGGTGGGCATCTTCTCCTACGTGCGGCCCGACATGTTCCCGTTGGCATCGGTCTGGTCCCACTTCGGGTCCGGGTACGGCTACGTTCCCCTGGTTCTGCCGATCATCGGGCTGTTGTGGCTGTACCGGAACAGGCCGGGACGTCGCGCGCCGTCGGCGAGCTGAAGTGCTCCCCGAGGTGTGCGGTCCTAGAGTGGTATCAGGAAGAGACGATCTACCCGAACGGAGCCGATCATGACCGACCCCTCGTCGTCCGAAAACAGCGCGAAGGGCCCCGAAGGCCGTTCGACGAGTCCGTGGGAAGCGCCCCACCCCTCAGGCCAGCCACGGCAACCCGAGCAGCCAGAACAGCCGCGGCAACCCCAACCATCCGGATCCGAGCGTCCGTCGACCGACCGCCCGAAGCGCCCCGGAGCCCCGCAGGAAGGCTCCCGCGGTGCGCCGCCGTCCACCGAGTCTGCCGGGAAAGCCCGAGGCAAAGCCAAGGCAGCGCAGGGAAAGACCGCGACCACGTCGAGCGGCAAGCCGGGCAAGCAACAGGATTGGGGACTGTTCCGCGCCGTCGTCGCCCTCTATGGGCTCGTCATCATCGCCTACGGCATCTGGCAGATTTTCGCCGGGACGGCGTCCCTCCCCGGTGAGTCGACGGGCTCCAGCGCCACGGTGGCCGCCTCCTACGGAGCTCTCGCCGCAGTCCTGTGCGGAGTCGGCGCCGCGTTCGTCGCGATCGCCGTGAAATTCAAGTGGGCCAATGTCCTGTGGTTCGTGTGCCTCATGATCTTCCTGGGCGGAATCGGTCGTATCTTCTCCTGGGCCATCTTCGGTCTGCCGCATCCGCTCATGATCGTGCTCATGGTGCTGGACCTCGTGATCCCTCCGTGCCTGCTGGTCTGGCACGCATGGATCCGCAAGGCCAACCGAATCCGCAGCGAGATGACCCAGGGCGGCACGCAGCCCGCCGCTTCGAAGAAAGCGGGTAAGAAGCGTTCATAACAGGGGTCGCCGGACGGCGGCCCACTGGCACAAGGACTAGACTGATGGCCGCGGCTCGAGAACCGAGCCGCGGCCTGGTATGAGGAGATTCGTGGACTGTTTCAGGAGCCTGGACGAGATCCCGCAGGGATACGGCCCCACAGCGGTGACGATCGGGAATTTCGACGGCGTCCACCGGGGTCATGCTCGGGTCATCAGGACCGTCGTGGCTGAAGCGCACTCCGACGGGCTCAAGGCCGTCGCGATTTCCTTCGACCCGCATCCTGCCCTGGTGCACCGGCCGGACGTTCCTCACTTCCCCATCATGGGTTTGCGGGACAGCCTGGATCTCCTCGACGAGTTGGGACTGGACGCGCTCGTCCTGTTGCCCTATTCCCTCGACTTCGCGCAGGAGACCCCCGAGGACTTCGTGCGCACCACGTTCGTGGAAGGCCTCGGCGCCAAGAAGGTCGTGATCGGGGCCGACGTCCGTTTCGGCCGGAACAATTCGGGGGATCTCGACACGATGAAGCAGCTCGGGGAAGAGCACGGCTTCGAGGTCGCCGTGGTTGAGGACCTCTCGACCGACAACGATCTGACCGAGCTGGACGCCAAGGACGAACACCGCCGGTGCTCATCGACCTGGATCCGGGAGCTGCTCGCCTCCGGAGACGTCGATTCGGCCGCGCACTTGCTGGGCAGGTACCACCGCATGCGGGGGAAAGTGGTTCACGGTGCGGCCCGCGGACGCGAGCTCGGATTTCCCACCGCCAACATGGCCTCGGATTCGGACGGCTTGATTCCTGCCGACGGCGTCTACGCGGGATGGCTGCACGACGAGGCCGGGCAACGGTGGCCCGTGGCGATCTCGGTGGGTTCCAACCCCACGTTCGAAGGGGTGTCGCGGCAGGTCGAGGCACACGTCATGGGCCGTCCTCACGAGGAAGTCGAGGACTTCGACCTCTATGGGCAGAACGTCATCCTGGAGTTCGTGGCGCACCTGAGGTCCATGGTTGCTTACGAAGGCATGGACGCTCTCATCCGCCAAATGACCAAGGACGTCGACGACGCCTGGCGCGCCCTGGGGTACGAACCCGAATGACCTGAACCGGCCGGTCGCCGACCTGGTGGAGCGAACCGGTCGCGCCGACCGGGTCGGCACCGACCCACTCGCGCCAGCCCCGGCGGACGACGGCATGGGCCCCGGAGAGACCGCAGCTCTCCGGGGCCCATGCTCTCTCACGAGCCTAGAATTCCTCGTGCTTGCGGGGGTCGAAACCCTTGTAGGCAATGCCCGTGTGGAGGCGCTTGATGACCTCCATCTGCTCAGGACTGAGCTCCCAGTCGAAGACGTTCAGGTTCTGCTCCATGCGCTCCGGCGTCGACGTCTTGGGGATCGGCACAATCTTGTTCTGGACCATCCACCGCAGAACCACCTGCGCGGGAGTGACCCCAAGGGTGTCGGCGATGTCTCCGAGTTCGGGGGTCTCATCCAGCCCCTGCATGCGCCCGAGGGGAGACCAGGCCTGGGTCACGATCCTTTTCTTCTCGTGGTACGCCCGCCACTTCTCCTGCTGCTCGCGGACCTGGAGCTCGATCTGGTTGACCACCGGGATCTCGCTGGTCTCTTCTCCGAGCCGGTCAATATGTTCGGGCAGGAAGTTGGACGTGCCGATCGAGCGCACCAGGCCTTCCTCCTTCAGCGCGATCATGGCCTTCCAGGACTCGACGTACAGGTCCACCGACGGGTTCGGCCAGTGAATGAGGTACAGGTCCAGGTAATCCAGGCCCATGGTCCGCAAGGACTCCTTGGCCGCGGCGATGGTGGGCTCGTATCCGTGATCCTTTCCGGCGAGCTTGGTCGTCACGAAGATCTCCTCGCGATCGACGCCGGAATTGCGGACGCCGCGACCGACACCCTTCTCGTTGCCGTACTGGGCCGCGGTGTCGATCAACCGGTGCCCGCGCATGATGGCCTCGGCAACGTTCGCCTCGGCCTCGGCGTCGGACATCGGGTAGGTTCCGAATCCGACGGCCGGGATCTCGCGGCCGTCGCGCAGCGTGTGGGTGTGCATCGTGGTCTCCTGAATTCTGTGGTCGTCTGCTGTGGCGAGTTTACGCGGGGACGCCGTCGGTGGCCCTGATCACGGCGAGGACGGCGTCGGCCGACCTGCGTGCGACGATCTCCACGGACATGTGGAAGTCCTGGTCGGCGGCCGGCCCGCACAGGTCGGACACGCCTCGCACGGACAGGAACGGGACGTGGTGGCTCGTGCAGACCTGTGCGATCGCCGTGGTCTCCATGTCGGTCGTGACGGCGTGCGGGAAGGCTTCGCGGGTGTCCTTGACGTTACTCTGCGTCACGAACGATCCGCCCGCGAGCATCTGGCCGACGTGGTGGGTTCCGTCTTCCGGCACGAGTCTCCGGGCGGCGTCGAGGAGCCCGCCGTGGGGTGCGTAATCGACCGGCATCCCGGGGACCTGACCGCGTTCGTACCCGAAGGCCGTCGCGTCCGCGTCCGTGAACGTGTAGGAATCGCCGACCGCGAGGTCGCCGACCTCGACGTCCTGCCGGAGACCACCCGCGCTGCCGGCCGAGAGGACCGCGCGGGGCTCCGACGCCGCAATCGCCGTGGTCGCGGCACTGGCCGCATTGACCAGCCCGATGCCGGACCGGACCAGAAGGATTGATCGCCCTTCATGGCTGAGCGGGTAGTACCGCGCGCGGCCGAACTCGACGTCGGGTCCGATGCGCCGACAGGAGTCGAGGAAGGGGGCGGCCTCTTCGTCCATGGCCACCTGCACAACCACGCCGCCGCCCACCGTGTCGCGGACTTCGGGGGAGAGCGGCCCCACCGGCTGGGGGTTCACGCGTACACCTCGCCCCAGGCATCACGCTGATCGAGGAAATCGGAAACGGCGCCCTGTGCCCCGGACAGGGTGTGGTTGCTGCCCCAGCCGCACTGGGTCTCGTTGGCCGCGGGGACCTCGCTCGCCCCCAGAATGTCGCGGAAGGTCTTCTCGAGCACGGCCAGGAACTCCTCCGGTTCGAGCCCGAGTGTCAGGGCGTAGAAGCCCGTCTGGCACCCCATGGGGGAGAAATCGATGAGCGCATCGGTGTGATTGCGCATGTGCTCGGCGGTCAGGTGTTCGATCGAGTGGACGACCGGCATATCGAGATGCCCCTGATTCGGCTGGGCGAAGCGGACATCGTATTTGATGAGGGTGTCACCGCCGGGAAGTTCTTTCCGGTCGGCGATGCGCACGTACGGTGCCGCGACCTTGGTGTGGTCCAGGTTGAAGGATTCGACGTTCATCTTCTGCATGCATCAATTGTTGCGCACATGTGCACGTTAAGTCAGGGTCGCCCGCGGCTCACTCGTCGACGCCGTCATCCTTTTCGTCGGGCCACAGGGCCTTGAGCACCTCTTCGCGCGGGATCTCGAGGATCGCGACGACGCTCATCAGGGAACGCAATTTCGGATTGGACGGATTCCGGGTTGCGCGATCGCTGTAACCGTACTCCATCTGCTGATAGTGCTGGCGGGATATGCCCGCAGCGAGTGCGACCTTCTCCTGGGTGATACCGAGGTCCGCACGATGCGATTGCAGGAGGCTCCCGAGGCGCTGTGCCGTCTGGCGATCAAGGGAGTCTGAAGTCATTGAACCAGAATCCGGGCGCACCGGATTCCGGTCTACCAAGTACACTTGGCAAACTCCGATATCCTCGATGATGCAAAGTGTACTCGGCACGGGGTGGGGGATGCAATGGATCCGAGCGCAGAATCTTCGGGGCATGAGGGGTATTCCGCTCGGCCGGGGCAGTGGGCGGAGACCTCCGAGACCTACGGGCTGACCTGGCCGGGGAAGCGGGCGGCGCGTCGTCTCGCGCAGGCCCCGACGCGGTGTCGTTTCGTGTCCATGGACGGCGAGGAGATCGAGCCGGTGTCGCTCCGCCAGAATCTCGTGATCGAAGGGGACAGCCTGGATGCCCTCAAGATCCTGAAAAGAACGCACCTGGCCTCCTTCGACGTCGTCTGCATCGACCCGCCGTACAACGGTGGGACGACCGCCGACTACAGGGACAACTTCCACAGGCCACAAGCGGAGGAGGACAGAGTCGCGGCTATCTCTTATACACATCTGACGCTGCCGACGACGGA
>NZ_NOIQ01000010.1 GCF_004136575.1 Rothia koreensis | reverse complement strand
GGGGGGGGGGTGGGGGCTGTCTCAGATCCCGTAGCGACGCCTGACAAATTCTTTGTAGAGCATCCCGTACAGCAGGGGAGAGGTCTTGAGCAGGAGCCCCGCCAGTGCGTAATCGGGCCGGGCCATGAGGCAGCGACGCAGAAGGGTGAATGTCATGGCGTCCTGGCACTCGCGGATGTGGTGATCCACGTCGGGCGGAGTGAGCCTGAGGGCCGCCTGGGCGGAGTTCAGGAAAGTGAGAATCCACGCTGCCGCCAGGGCATTCTTTTCCGACGGCGACCCTTCGTGGGCCCGGGTGGTTTCCTTGAGAAATTCCACAAAACGGTAACTTTCAAGAATCGGCGGAACCGACCCCCAAGTAATGGATTGCGGATTCACCGAATACAAATGGAGTGAGTCCTCGATGCATACGACTTCTCGAGCGCGCTCGTAGGCCGCGATCGAGAATCCTGCGTCCTCGACCCGATTCAGCAGGGGAAACTCCAACCCTCGAATTGACGAGGAACGAAACAGCTTGTCCCACGCGTAGGGTGTCATTTCGTCCTTCATCAGGAGAGCCATGGCCTGGTTCCCCGTATAGCGGCCGGGCCTGCCCCGGGACCGGTATCGATGCGTTCCGTCCGGGTACAACACGTCATGGCTGCAGACGACGACGTCCGTGGCCGGTCCCGCGGAAGCAAGCATCTTCTCGAGGAACTCGGGATGGAACACGTCGTCCGAGTCCAGGAAGGCCACCCAGTCCGAACTCACGGTCCTCAGACCGCGATTACGGGATCCCGCCAGACCGAGATTGTGCTCGTTGACTACATAGCGAACGCGAGAATCATTCGTTTGCTCCAAGTGCTGGCGAATGACACGGTCTGCATCGTCCGGGGATGAGTCATTGATGATGACGAGTTCGAAATTTGTGTGCGTTTGATGAAGAATGCTGTCGATTGATCGAACTACCGTTCGCGCGGTGTTGTAGACAGGCAGAATGACGGCAACTGAGGGGCTGTTCATGAATCCTGATTCCTTGATGTGTGGTTCCATCGGGATAACAGCCACAATCATATTACGAGTTGTTGAGGCGCCTCATAATTTCCACAAGGCCCGACCGGCCCTCGCTCTGCTCATGCCAACCGGTGCGGATCAGGGCCTTGCTGACGGCCTGCGGGGATATGCCCAATGCCTCTCCGACGGCACGGTGCTGGCCGCGCACGCCGGGAACCAGTAGATCCACGACCCTCCATTCGGCCTCGGTTCTCATGCCGACCAGGCGAGCCAGCAGCCTTGCCAGGCCCGTGGCCGCATCAGCGAGGGCGGGATCGGCTGCCTCGACGAAAACATTGCGGAACGCGGCGCGACCCGCGGAAGGGGCTGGGGTGCACCTCTGAACCGCAGCCCGGGCATAAGCGCTCGCGTACCCGGCGTCGTCGGGGCCGCCGGATGAGATTCCGACGCCCACGGACACGCCGGGGGTGCGCAGGGCCTCGAGGGCGACGTCGATCGCAGGTCCGGGCTCCGCGAGCACCGCGCTCAACCGGCCCGACGATGGCGACTCGAGCACGGCGCCTTCGGTCAGCGCCGGGAGCGACCGCAGGCGCTCGGCCAGGCCGGGCGCGTCCGGGGCTTCGATGATGATGGCATACATGTACCGCTATTATGCCTGGCTCGGGTCAGCCGGCGGAGTTGCGCAGCACGTCGCGCAACGCATCGAAGTGTGATGTCAGCAGTATCGCGGCGCGTTCCTTCTCCCCATGCGTGACGGCCTCGAGGACCTCCCGGTGTGCCCGGGCATTCTGCCTGGCCATCGGGATCGATTGGCCGACCTGCTCACGGATCCGGCCGTAGACGGACCAGAAAACCTCGAGCAGATTGGCCAAGAGGTCGTTGTCCAAGGGCGCGAAGAGCAATCTGTGGAATTCGTGGTCGTGTTCGGCGTTCAGGGCGCCGTCTTCCGCGGACTCCTCCATGCCTCGGATACATGCTTCGAGGGCCACGTGGTCCTCCGATGTCATGGCGTCCATGGCCGAGCCGATCAGGGCCGATTCCAGGGCCTGCCGGACCTCGACCACTTCCAGGGCCTCGTCACCCCGACCCTGCAGGGACATGCGGGCATGGAATTCGAGTCCCATCGCCAGCGCCTCGAGGTTCTTGCGGCCCACGAACATCCCGTATCCGTGACGGACCTCCACGATGCCCATCGACTGGAGGACCTTGAGGGCCTCACGCACCGTATTGCGGCCGACGCCGAGCTCCTCGACCAGTTCGAACTCCGTGGGCATGGGATCCCCGGGAGCCAGCCCTTGGTCCAGGATGAACTCCATGATGTCCTGCTGGAGCGCGCGCATGCGATCAGCGGCGCCCACTCTGCGTTTGGGCATCGATTCCTTCTCCGGCATGCGGTTCCCCTCGTCGATGATTCACACTTGTGGATCCTATCGTGTCGGCCGCGCCGTCCGACTGCGTCACCGACTCGCTTCTCCAACGTGATGTTGACAACATCATTCAAGAGCTATAAATTCGCACTCTAAACAGACATCCTACATCCCACCTCCCGGAGGTCCCGATGATTCCAGAGTCTTCGATGACGAGGTCTCAGACCGCGCGCGGTGTGTCGCGGCGCGGCTTTGTCACGGCCGTGGGCGGCCTCGGTGCGGCGCTCGCGTTCTCGGCCGGCCTCTCTGCGTGCGCGGGGGAGTCGGCGCCGCAGAAGAAGCGCATCGAGGCCGGTATCTCCTACACGCTCTCCGGCGGATTCGACCCCATGATCACGACCAGCGCCACCGCGATGGCGGTCAACCTGCACGTCTTCGAAGGGCTCGTGGACCTCCATCCGGCGACGCGCGAACCGTATATCGCTCTTGCTTCGGAGATGCCGAAGCAAATCGACGAGACCACGTACGTGGTCCCGTTGCGCTCCGGCGCGAAGTTCCACGATGGGTCTCCGGTCACCGTCCAGGACGTCGTGTACTCGTTCACCAGGGTTCTGGACCCGAAGAATTCGTCGACCCTCATGCAGTTCCTCGGATTCATCGAGACCGTCGAGCCCCAGGGCGATGACGCCGTGCTGTTCCGCCTCAAAAGTCCATTCCCGCAGTTTGCCGAGCGCATCTCGTGCGTCAAGATCGTGCCGAAGGCCGTGGTTGAGAAGGACCCCAAGGGCTTCGACGCCCATCCGGTCGGGTCGGGGCCGTATTCGTTCGTCCGGGCGCTCAAGGACAATCGCATCGAATTCAAGGCCTTCGAGGACTACGGCGGGAAGTACAGGCCCACCGTGGACGAAATGACCTGGTTCCTGCTCTCCGACTCCGCGGCCCGCGTCACCGCCCAGGACTCGGATCGCGTCCAGGCCATCGAGGACGTCCCCTACCTGGATACCGAATGGCTCAAGGAACGTTCCGAGCTCAAGCAGGTTCCCTCGTTCGGGCTGCTGTTCCTGATGTTCAACCTCCAGAAGCCGCCGTTCAACGACGTCCGGGTGCGCAAGGCCCTGCACTACGGCCTCGACACCGAGCAGGTCATTCAGCGCGGGCTCCTGGGAAACGCCAGCGCGGCGACGTCGTACGTGCACCGTGAGCACCCCGATTACGTCAGGGCATCCACCGTGTACGACTATGACCCGGACAGAGCGGCGGCCCTTCTGAAGGAGGCCGGTGCGGACTCGCTCGAGTTCACGGTCCACACCACGGACACCTCGTGGGTCAAGGACGTCATGCCAGTGGTCCTCGAGTCGTGGAACAAGATTCCCGGGGTGACGGCCAGCATGAAGGCGCTCCAGTCCGGTGCCCTGTATTCCCAGTACGTGGACGCCGGGAAGTACGACGTCTGCGTGGCTCCGGGCGACCCGTCGGTCTTCGGCAATGACATGGACCTGCTGCTCTCGTGGTGGTTCCGCGGCACAACGTGGGCGGACAAGAGATATCACTGGGCGGGAACGCCCGAGCACGACCAGACCCTCAGCCTCATGGACCAGGCGGTCAGCACGACCGACCACGGGGAGGCGCTGCGGCTGTGGGGCCAAGCGATCGACATCATCGCCGACCAGGTTCCCCTCTATCCCATCTTCCATCGCAAGCTGCCGACGGCGTGGCACGGCTCCGAGCTCAAAGGCTTCCAGCCGTTGCCGACCACGGGCCTGTCCTTCCTCGGCGTCGAACGGAACTGACCCAGCCACCTTCTCCCGCACACGATCCAAGGAGGATTTCTCGTGGGGAACATACTCAGACTCCTCGGGCGTCGGCTCGTCGCCCTTCCCTTCATGATCCTGGGCATCACGCTGCTCGTCTTCATCGTGCTGCACTTCTCCCCGGGGGATCAGGCGACGGCGGCCCTCGGAGAGGGCGCCAGCTCCGACGCCAAGGAAGCGTACCGGGCAGCCCATGGCCTCAACGACCCGTTGGTCGTGCAGTACCTGTCGTTCCTGGGGCGCCTGGTGCGGCTCGACTTCGGTGTCACGACGCCGCCCGAATCCCCGATCTCGACCATGATCGCCGGGGCCTTCCCCGTGACCCTGCAATTGACCTTCTGGGGAGTGGTCATTGCGGCCATCGTGTCCCTGGTGCTCGGCGTCGTCGCCGCCCTCTGGCGAGACCGGTGGCCCGACCAGGTGATCCGCGTTTTCTCGATCGCGGCCGTCGCAACCCCTTCCTTCTGGCTCGGCATCTTGCTGATCCAGTGGTTCGCGGTCGGGTGGCGGATTCTGCCTTCGGGTGGGTACACGTCATTCTTCGATGATCCCGGCAAGTACGCGACCTCGATGCTGATGCCTTCCGTCGCGCTCGCCATCCCCGTGTGCGCCTCCCTCATCCGCGTGGTCCGGACCTCGATGGTCGAAGAACTCGACAGGGACTATGTGCGCACCGCGATCGGCAACGGCGTCCCGCGAGGCGAAGTCCTGAGGAAGAACGTGCTCCGGAATGCGCTCGTGACGCCCGTGACCGTGCTCGGTCTGCGCATCGGCTACTTGCTGGGCGGCGCCGTGGTGATCGAGATGATCTTCTCGATGCCGGGCATGGGCCAGCTGATCCTCAACGGGATCACGAATCAGGACATCAATCTGGTCCAGGGGGTCGTGGTGACGATCGCCGTGACCTTCGTGGCGGTCAACATCGTCGTCGACCTCCTCTACCTGCTCATCAACCCCCGCATTAGGACGGTGTGACCATGAGATACAAGCTCGCCGACCGGCTGTCCCGACCCGGAATCCGTTTCCGGAGCATGCCCTGGGGATCCAAGCTGTCCATGGCATTCCTGGTCCTCATCGCTCTGGCAGCGATCCTTGCCCCGGTGCTCGCGCCCCACGACCCGTTGGCCACGGGCTCAGGAGTTCCACAAGCACCGAGCGGGGACCACCTGTTCGGTACCGACCGGCTCAACCGGGACATCTTCTCCCGTCTGTTGTACGGGGCGCGCAGCTCCCTGGTCATCGGCTTGGGGTCCGTGGCCCTGGCCCTGGTGCTCGGCGGCATCCTCGGGGCGATCGCCGCGACCGGGCGCAGATGGGTCAACGAGGGAGTCATGCGGGTCATGGACGTGATCATGGCGTTCCCAGGCATCGCCCTCGCCGCCGTTCTGTTGTCCACGATGGGCAATACGATCCCCGTGATCATCCTTTCGATCGCGATCATCTACACACCGCAGCTGGCCCGTGTGGTGCGAGCCAATATCCTCACCCAGTGGAACGAGGACTACGTCCGGGCCGAACGCATCGTCGGTGCCTCGAAGACCTTCATCCTTCTCAAACACGTGGTGCGCAACAGCGCGGCTCCGGTGCTGGTCTTTGCCACGGTCATGGTTGCTGACGCGATCATTTTCGAGGCGTCCCTCTCGTTCCTGGGCGCGGGGATCCAGGATCCAGACCCGAGCTGGGGCAACGTCATCTCCTACGGACGCAACGTGGTCCTCTCGGGTGCCTGGTGGGCGACGACGTTCGCCGGCATCACCATCCTTCTGACCGTCCTGGCGGTGAACGTCCTGTCCGAAGGCATGACCGATGCGATGGCCAACCCTCGTTTGCGCTCGCACGCGGCCGGCGCCGAGCCCGATGAGCACCGGAGAGAGAACGCGCAACCGACCACGGAGGCGATCTTCGCCTCGGGCTCCGACCGGGACATCCCGACGTCGAACATCCAGACGGTCGGTCCGCGGGGCAAATCCGTCCTGGACTCCCAGCTCGCGGCCCTCGCCGCGGCCGAGGCCCGCCGCGAGGACCGGTTTGCCCCGGATCCCGACGCCGCGCCGTTGCTCGAGGTCAAGAATCTCTCGATCGCCTTCCCGGACAGGTACGGGGAGACGAAGGTCGTGAGGGACCTGAGTTTCTCCGTCGCCCCTGGGGAAACCATGGGGCTGGTCGGCGAGTCCGGATCCGGAAAGTCGATCACCTCGCTGGCCATCATGGGCCTCCAAGCGCCCAACGCGGTGGTGACCGGTTCGATCGACTTCGGCGGCAAGGAACTGGTTCCCTCTGCCGCAGGGCAACAGGCCCTGGACCGGACGTTCGCCGGGCTCAGGGGCGAGCAGATCGCGATGATTTATCAGGACGCCCTGTCCTCGTTGAACCCGTCGATGCTCATCAAGGACCAGATGGAGCAGCTGACCAAGCGCGGTGGGCGGATGAGCCCCGCCGAGCTGCTGGAACTCGTCCAGCTCGACCCGGATCGAACCCTCAAGAGCTATCCCCACGAGCTCTCGGGCGGGCAGCGCCAGCGGGTTCTGATAGCGATGGCCCTGTCTCGATCGCCCAAGCTCGTGGTCGCCGACGAACCCACGACGGCGCTCGACGTCACCGTCCAGCGGCAGGTCATCGATCTCTTGCTCGACCTGCAGAAACAGTTGGGTTTCGCGATGATCTTCGTCAGCCACGACCTCGCCCTGGTGGGGTCACTGGCCCATCGGGTCACCGTCATGTACGCGGGCCAGGTGGTCGAGTCCGGAAGCACCTCGGAGGTCCTGTCCGACCCGCGGCACGAGTACACGCAGGGGCTCCTGGGATCGGTGCTGTCCATCGAGTCCTCGGCGGAGCGGCTCTACCAGATCCCGGGAACCGTTCCGAGTCCCGGGGAATTTGCCCCCGGCGATCGTTTTGCCCCCAGATCCCAGCGACAAGATGCCAATCCCTGGGCGCCGTTGCGCATGGAGCAGGTCGGCGATTCCGATCACTACTGGGCAACCAACGAACCGGCCTCCGGAACGGCCACGGTCAACATCATTCAAGGAGCTGACTCATGAGCGCCACGGCATCCCGGACCGCAGAGTCCGTCCTCTCCCTGGAGAACCTCGAAGTCCACTTCACCAGTCGAACCGGTTCACTGTTCCGGCGAAAGGTGGTCAAAGCGGTGGACGGGATCTCCCTCGAAGTTCGTAGTGGCCGCACGGTCGGCATCGTCGGTGAGTCCGGGTCCGGCAAGACGACGCTCGCGAACGTCCTCGTCGGCCTTCAGGAGCCCACCGGCGGACGGTTGCTGCATCGGGGCAAACCGGTGGGCACCGGCAAGGCGGACAGGAAGGCGTTCGGCAAGGCCGTGACGATGGTGTTCCAGAACGCCTCGACCGCGCTGAACCCTCGCATGACGACCCACGACATCATCAGGGACCCCATGGACGTGCACGCAATGGGCGGCGCACCGGACCGATCGAAACGGGTCTACGAACTGCTGGACATGGTGGGTCTGCCGACCTCGGCCGCCGAAGCGGTTCCTGCCCAGCTCTCCGGAGGCCAGCGCCAGCGCGTCGCCATCGCCCGGGCACTCGCCCTGGACCCGGAGGTCATCGTGGCCGACGAACCGACCAGCGCCCTGGATGTCTCCGTCCGGGCCCAGGTCCTCAACCTCTTGATCGATCTGAAGAAGGAGCTCGGCATCGGAATGGTCTTCATCTCGCACGACATCCAGACCGTTCGCCACATCTCCGATGACCTCCTGGTCATGACCCAGGGGCGAGCCGTCGAACAGGGACCGGCTCAGGACGTGCTGGGCAATCCTTCGGAGGAGTACACCAGGTCGTTGCTGAACTCGGCGCCGAGCCTGCTCGCGGAGACGACCCCCTGAAATTTCCGGCCGACCGGGGCCGGTCAGAACACCCCGGGACAAGAGAACGAACAACCGTCAGGAGCATAACCACGTGTCTGCAACCCCCGCATTCCACGGCGTCATCCCGCCCGTCGTCACCCCCCGATCCACCGACGGCGAGATCGACCGCAAGGGTCTCGAACGGGTCGTCCGTCACCTCATCGACGGAGGAGTGCACGGCCTGTTCATGCTCGGTTCCTCCGCCGAGACGCCCTATATGAGCGATGACGAACGGAGCACCGTCGTCGAGCTGACCGCCGAGATCGTGAACGGGGCGGTGCCCGTGATCGTGGGAGCCAACGACCAGACCGGTGTGCGGGTCGCGGAAGAGGCGCGGCGGATGACCCGGCTCGGTGCGGACGCTGTTGTGGCCTCCAGCCCGTACTACGTGATCACGAACCAGAACGAGATCCTCGATCATTTCCGCATGGTGCGGGATGCCGTGGATGTCCCGGTCTTCGCCTACAACGTTCCCGTTCGCACCCACATCCCCTTGGGCGCGGACCTGCTGGCCCAGTTGGCTCACGAGGGTGCGATCGTCGGGGTCAAGGACTCCTCCAACGACGACGTCGCCTTCCGGCAGCTCGCGCTCGCCACCCGCGACGTCGCAGGGTTCTCGCTGTTCACGGGGCACGAGGTCGTGTGCGACGGCGCCATGCTCTCCGGGGCCGACGGTATTGTGCCCGGGCTGGGCAATGTGGATCCTTCCGGCTATGTTCGTCTGTACGAGGCGGCGGCAGCCGGGGACTGGGAGGCCGCACGTCGTGAACAGGACCGCCTGGTCGATCTGTTCACGATCGTCGGGTGCCCGGACTCGAACCGCGTTTCCGGCGGCGCCGCAGGACTGGGCGCGTTCAAGACCGCACTGGTCGAACTGGGTGTGATCTCGTCGAATACAATGTCCAAGCCGATGGCGGCGCTCAACGAGAACGAGGCCGCTTCGATTCGTACGATCTTGGAAAGGACCGGACTCCTATGACCCATGCCGCGGTCGCCCTCGACCTGGGTGGAACGAAAACGGCGGGAGCGCTCATCACCGCCACGGGAGAGATCCTGGGGCAGGCTGCCGAACCCACGCCGGCCCAACGCGGGGCGTCCGCGGTCATGGCCACCGCGGCTTCGGTGTCCAGGACACTGCTCGACGAGGCCAAGGAGCGCGGGATCGAGGTCCGCCCCGTGCTCGGTATCGGGTCGGCCGGCGCCATCGACCCCTACACCGGCAACGTCCTCTCGGCGACGCCCAACATCCGCGACTGGACCGGGGCCGCGCTGTCCCGCGACCTGGCCGCACTGTTGGAGGACGTTCCTGGCCGGCCCATCACGACCGTCCGACCGGTCAACGACGTCCACGCGCATGCGTTGGGCGAGGCGCTGTACAGGAAGAACCACGGCATGACGGCGGAAGGGACGATGTTCCTGGTCGCCTTCGGGACCGGCGTGGGAGGCGCCATGCTGATCGACGGCAAACCGCAGGTCGGCAAGCATTTCGTGGCCGGTCACGTGGGCATGACGCCGATGCCTCATCACCGGGACTCCGAGCTCTTCGCGGCCGGGTCGAAGACGCCCGAGCACATGATCCTCGAAAACGCGTGCGGCGGCGTCGCATTCGCGGATGCCTATCGCAGCGCCGGCGGACAAGCCGAACTCAGCACGGCCCGCGAAGTGTTCGCACGGGCGGATGAAGACGCTTCCGCACGTCGAGTCATCAAGGCGTCGGCGGAGATCGCGGGGGCATTCCTCGGCGGAATCGTCAACATGATCGACCCGGACGAGCTCGTGCTCTCCGGCGGTCTGGCCGCTTCGGGGCATTCGTGGTGGGAACCCATGATCGAGACCTTCCTGAAGGTTCGTCTGCCCGGGATCACCACGCGCCCGGTGGCCGCCTCGTCCGGGGACATGGCAGCCCTCCTGGGTGCGGCTTCGCTCGCCTGGTCGGACCGTAACCCGGCAGCCCCCACGGACTGAACCTGTGCCCTCCGGGCGGAAAGGAACCCATGCTCCTCACCAATGAACAGCTCAACGGCCTGAAAGGGCGACTCGTCGTTTCGGCCCAGGCATACCCTGGTGAACCCATGCGGGACCCCCGGACCATGGCCCAGGTCGCACAGTCGGCCGTGCTCGGTGGGGCGGCCGCCGTCAGGGTTCAGGGACTCGCGGACATCCAGCACGCGCGGTCGGCCGTGGAGGTGCCCGTGATTGGTTTGTTCAAGGACGGTCACGAAGGGGTCTTCATCACCCCGACCCTCCACCACGCACTTGCCGTCGCCCAGGCGGGTGCCCACATCGTGGCGCTCGACGGGACCCGGCGGGATCGACCCGATGGTCGCAGCCTGAGGGAAACGATCGCCGTGATCCACGAAAAGACCGGGGCGATGGTCATGGCCGATTGTGGCTCTCTCGACGACGCACTGGCTGCCGTCGACGCCGGCGCGGACGTTCTCGGAACGACCCTCGCCGGATACACGGGCGAACGCCCCAAGACCGATGGCCCGGACCTGGAACTTATCGAACAGATCGCGGCGGAGGGCACCGGCCGGATGCTCATCGCCGAAGGACGGATCCACACCCCGGCCCAGGCTGCATCTGCCCTGTCCGCGGGAGCCGACTCCGTGGTGGTCGGGACCGCGATCACGCATCCGACCAGTATCACCTCCTGGTTCGTCGACGCCCTGCCCACCACGGACTGAACCCGTTCGCTCGGGGTATGGCGCGGGGTGGCGAGTCGATGGGGGCGGCCGGGTCGTCGGGGCCGCCCCGACGTCGCCGTCGTCCGTGTCCGGGTGCGGTGCTCGTTCCTGGGGCGGTTATTTGTGGCGGTGATCCGGGGTGGCGCTGGGTGGCGAACCGGGGTGGCGCTGGGTGGCGGTTGCCCGATTGCGAGGAGCTTGCCGCCGTTAGGTGGCCGTTCAGCCACCACCTAACGGCGGAGATCGGCTCCGAATCGGGTAACCGCCACCTAACTTGAGGTGTCGGGAGCGGATGCGAGGCCTGGAACGGCTGGAAAGCGCCCCCGAATCGGGTAACCGCCACCCAACGCGGACAGCGGCCGGCCGAATCGGAGAGTCGCCATGACGAGGGCCGGCCAATGCACGTCATACAGCCGGCCCGCGCTCAACGACGGGCCCTGCCCCTCAGAGCTGCCAGGACGGGCGGTTGTCTCTGACGAAGTCGTAGTACTCCCGATTCGTCAACAAGGATGCGGCGGCCTCGTCCACGACGACGACGGACCGACGATGCAGCTGCAAAGCGGAAGCCGGACAGAACGCCCCCACAGGCCCCTCGGCCATGGCGGCTACTGCTTCGGCCTTGCCCTCGCCCGAAGCCACCAGCAGAGCCAGACCTGAATCCAGGATCGTGCCGATTCCCTGGGTGATGCAGTGGGTCGGAACCTGGGAGAGGTCGTCATCGAAGAACCGTGCGTTGTCCCTGCGTGTGGTGGGAGTCAGCGTTTTGACGCGAGTCCTGCCCGCGAGTGAAGAGCTCGGTTCATTGAACCCGATGTGACCGTTGCTGCCGATACCGAGGATCTGGAGGTCGACCCCGCCCGCTGCTCGAATCGCCTCTTCGTACTCCTCGCACGCCGTCGGGACGTCTACTGCGTGACCCTTCGGCACGTGCACGCGCTCCGGGTCGAGCCCAAGTCTCTCCGTGACTTCTCTCCGCACGACCTCCGCATAACTCTGGGGGTGGCCCTCGCTCAAGCCGACATACTCGTCCAACGCAAAGGCGCTCACCCCGGACACGTCCAGGCCGTTGCGCACCCGCTGCTCGAGGGACCGGTACGTCGGAACGGGGCTCGAGCCGGTCGCAACACCCAGAACCGCATCCGGTTTTCTCCGAACGAGTTCGGCAATGCGTTCCGCCGCGACGTCGCCGACGGACTCGGGATCAGGGACAACGATGATTTCCATGCCTCCAGCCTACCCCTTCACGACCGAATTGGTACGTACCAATAACGTCGTTCAGATGATCCGTGTATGTTTGGTTCGTACCAATACGCAAACAGTGGGTGATGTCCGAGGATGACCGCAGGCGAAACCGAGATCGTGCCCAAGTACCTTGCGCTGGCCGCCGCGTTGGAGGCCGACGTCGTCGCCGCCGGTGAGCCGCACGAGGCGCTGCCGACGGAGAGGACCCTGCAGGAGGAGTACGGCGTCAGCCGGGCCACCGTGCGTCGAGCCATCGCCCACCTGGTGGCCTCCGGCGCCGTCTACTCGGTCCGTGGATCGGGGACCTATGTCGCTGATCCGAGCATGATTCGCAAGGGCCTGCGGCTGACGTCGTTTTCTGAGGACATGGACGAGCGAGGGCACCGGCCGACCAGCGAGACCCTGGGCAACGACGTCGTCCCCGCAGACGAGATCCTGGCCGAAAAATTGAACGTGCCGGTCGGCGAGGAACTCGCCCGGATCCACCGCCTGCGGCTCGCGGACGGCCTGCCGATGGCACTCGAGCTGGCGCGCATCCCCTTGAAATTTTTTGGTGGCAGCCTGCCTGATCCTCGTGGTTCCCTCGACGAACAATTGTCCCGACGGGGGCACCGCGCGGAATCGGCGGATCAATCGATCCGCGCGGTCAACCTTGGGTTTGAGGAGGCCAATCTGTTGTCCCAGCCGGTCGGAGCCGCGGCGCTTCGCGTGGAACGATGTGCTCGCGACGTTCTGGGGCGGCCTGTCGAATGCACAGAGACAACCTACCGAGCGGACCGGTACGGTTTCGACCTCAGCGTCGTCCGCGGAGCGAAGGACTGAACCCATGAATACCCTGATCCACAATGCGCGCCCGACCGAGACGCTGCGGGACGTGCCCGTTTTTGCCGACGTTCCCGCAGACGTTTTGACGGCGGACTCGGGACCGGTCTGGGTCGAGTGCGACGACGCCGGCGTGCCGATCCGCGGCGGGCTGGGGGACTCCTTCCACCGGGACGCCGGGAGTGCTGTGGGGTCGCTCCCGCTCGACGCGTCCGGCATGTTCCTGAGTGCCCCATTCACCGACATTCACTGCCACGGAGCGGGCGGGTACGCGTATGAGGACGGAGACAGCCTGCCGACCTCATTGTCGGTGCACAGGGACCACGGGACGGGGCGGGCGCTGGCCTCGTTCGTCGCGAACCCGCTGGACGAACTGGAAGATTCCTTCCGGCGCGTGGCGCGGGCCATCACGACCGGCGAGGGCATCCCCGCGGGCTTTCGGCTGGAAGGCATCCACGCCGAGGGCCCGTGGCTTTCGCCCGCGCACAAGGGCGCGCACCGGCAGGACTACCTGCGACCGGCAACGCTCGACCAGGCGAAGCGTCTGGTGGATGCGGCCGGCGGCTACCTGCGTCAGGTGACGCTGGCCCCTGAACTCGATGACGACCTTGCGGTGACCCGATACTTGGTGGGGCAGGGGGTGCGCGTGGCCGTGGGGCACACGGATGCCGACTACGAGACTGCGTTGCGCGCCTTCGACGCCGGAGCGTCGATTCTGACGCACGCCTTCAACGCCATGAACGGAATCCACCACAGGCACCCCGGTCCGGTGATTGCCGCGATGGAGTCACCTCACGTGGTTGCGGAAATCATCGCCGACGGGGTCCATATTGCGCCCGAGGTGGTCGCGATGCTGTTCCGCGCCATGCCGGGTCGGGTCGTGCTCATCACCGATGCCATGTCCGCCACAGGCCAGTCCGACGGCGACTACAGGCTCGGTTCCCTGGACGTTCGGGTGGACGATGGCATCGCACGGTTGACCACCCCGGACGGCAGCCAGGGCGCCATTGCCGGTTCAACCCTCACGATGGATCAGGCGGTGCGGACCGTGGTCGAGGCCGGTATCGACCTCGACGAGGCGTTGACGGCGGCCACAACCCGACCGGCCAGGGCCGTGGGGTTGAATCCGTGGGCCGACGGTTTGCCGCTTCGACTCCTCGACGAGGGTCTGTCTCCGGTCGGAGGCCTCATTCCCAGAACATAGATTCGACGTCCACGCCCCTGATCATGAGCTCCTCGTGGAGTGCATCCCTGCATTCGATGGGCAGGGCGAGCGACCCGATGGTGTCATCCGGACCGAGATACGGGGTGACCTGGTCGAATCCGATGCGGAACCGGGCCAGCGACCGGCACAGTTCCATGATGTCGGAAAGGTCCTCCTCCGATGCGAAGACCCAGAAGGAATCTGCTTCGGTCAATTGGAAGAGGCCGACCGGGTAGCCCCGGCCGTCCACGGCCCGGCGTCGGACCCAACCACCGGGACCGCCGGGGCCCAGCGGTGGACAGATCGGGTCGAAATACCAGGACTGCGCCTGCGAGAGCCAGTCGGGAACGTGGGGTGCATAGACCACGGCGTCCTCGCCCTCGGGCCATTCCGTTTGTTGGAAAATAGCCGATTCGATGGCATTCCAAAAGACGGATTCGTCCCCCTCGATCCCGACGCTGTTCATGTCCTCGGGCTCGGGGTCCGGATCGAAATCGAGAGGGTCTTCTTCGCCGGTGTCCCAATACGTGGTGCGTGTTGCGAGGTCAGCCGTCAGCAGGAAGGTTTCAACCTGTTTCAGGTATTCGGGATCACCCAGAACAACCGTTTGGTCGTCGAAGTGGAAGATATAAGGAGTCCGGGCTTTGAAACTCGGGTTGATGTTTATCATCCCTTCCTCCTGCTCGTGTCCGTACGGTTCATGATTATTATTCATGGATCTCCCCTTCTTTGTCCCGGGTGCTCCCTGAGAGCGGAAGCCTGTCCCACGATGTGGCGTTCCTGCGCAGCGCCGTGAACCCGCCCAGAATCGACAGCGAGTCCGGATTGGTGGGCCAGTAGTCCGTCAGGCTGGGGGAACTGACGATCACGGCTGCCCACTGTCCGCGGGAAACGGCGACGTTGAGACGGTTGGGGGAGAGAAGAAAGTCCATCCCGCGGGGTACATCCTCGGCAGAGGAAGCCGCCATGGACACGATGACTACCGGCGCTTCCTGCCCTTGAAACCTATCGACGGTCCCGACCCGGACCCCCGTCTCATCCTGATCCGAAAGCCCCGCTTCTTCCAGGGCTTCACGAATGACTTCCACCTGGGCGTTGTAGGCAGCCACGACGAGGACATCGTGAGGTTCCAGTGGCCTGAACGCTTGGTCCGGCGCATGTCTCCAGCTCCTTCCGACGAGTTCGCTCGCAAGTTCCACCACACGTGCCGCTTCCTCGGGAGACGAGGTCGCGTTGCCCGTGTGCGGAACGTCGAGGCGGTAGACCCCGGGTTTCGTGTCCGCGAGCATCCTATGGGCGGCGGCCGACGCCGAGTGCAACCGCCCCTGATAGGACAACGTGGACACTGGGGCACACAATTCCGGATGCATACGCCACGAAGCGTCGAGGAAGTAGCCGTATTCCTGCGGGAGAGTCCGTGCCCCCGCGGAGAGCCAGCCCAAGGCCGACTCGTCGACCGGTTGCGGATGACTTCCCTGGGTGACCTGGGGCAGTTGTTGCGGGTCTCCCAGAAGCAAGAGGTTCCGAGCCGACTGGGACACGGCCAGCATATTGGCCAGTGAATACTGCCCGGCTTCGTCGATCACCAGGAGGTCCACGCTGCCCGGCGCGAAACGATCCTGGTGCGCGAAGTCCCAGGCTGTTCCGCCGTAGATCCTGCCACCGGGTACCGGCGATTCCCCCGAGGCGGCTTCGGCCATGAACGAAGGGATGTCCTTCTGGGCGATTTCTCGCCAGGGCACCCGCGGAACGTCCTCGTCGGTTGAGGTCTTGGATCTCTTGGCCTTGGCGATGGCTTCGCCGGGCACGCCGCCGTTGACCATGCACCCTTTCAGGAGGTTCTCGATTACGGCGTGGGATTGGGCGACCACACCGACCGTCCATCCTTCACGGACCAACCGTCCGATCACGTGGGAGCCGACGAAGGACTTTCCGGTTCCGGGAGGGCCCTGAACGGCGACATACGAGTTCTCGAGCCGTGACACCGCAGCGTGGATCGCGTCCGCCATGGGGATCTTGCCGTCGCCGAGCCCCGGGTCGCCGACGCGCGGAAGGGCCCCGCCGTCGGCGAGACGCGGCGGCCGTCGAGCCACAATGTCCAAGCCGGCGGCGCGGGGGAGGTGGGGCAATGCCGCATCCACTTCCTCAGCGAGCATCGCCAAAGAATCTTCCTGGGCCTTCGTACGTATCGGGGCGGGTGGGGTTGAGGCCATGGGCAGTTGATCGAACGATTCCGCACCCTGCGGCCGTGACTCGACGACGCGAATGCGCACATGCCCAGGAACCTCCGTCTGTTCCAAGGATTCGAGGGTCAGGCGCGCATCACTGGCTCGGGAAGCAACGGCCTGTCCGCCCCTTGGTCCGGATTCGGCGCGCTGGCGTGCCTCACGGGCCTTGTCCTCCAGGTAGGGCGGCAACGGTGTCTCGTACATCGCGAAGAGGCCGGAATCCCCGTCCTTCAGGGCGGAGCCCTCGGCCAGTCGAGCCGTACCTTCGAGGATCCGTTTTTCGGTCCGTGCGCGCGGGGTGGCCTTGTGCCAATTCTCCTCGACCGCGAGGCGTTCGAAGACGAGAACGTCCCGCTGTGACTCCCAGTCCGCGACCGGGGCCGATAGCCGGTCGAAATGTGACCACCAGAATTGTTTGCGTTCGCGCCGGTAGTAGCCCGTCGCGCTGGAGACCATGGCGACGGCCCGGACGGTGTCCCGGAGGACGTCCGGGGCCAACCCGGTGGATTCCGGCGACGCCGTTTCGACGAAGTGATTCAGAGATGCTTCGACGGCTGACTCGCGGGCGTCCTCCGGAGGCTCGGGCTCCAGAGACAGGTCACGTGTTTCGTATGGCTGACCGACTTCCTCTTCGGCCGACCGGGAGACCAGGCCCAGCAGCCAATTCCGGAGACGTAGGGTCGAGACGCAGTCGTACCGGTTGTAGTCCCCGATGGAGTCCAGAACGGCCAGGGCGCGGTCCTGGTCGCCTGAGTCCCGGGCCAGGCAGTAGTCGGCGTAGGCCACGACCGATGCTGCCGCTGTGGTGACGTCGCCAGCGCGCAGCTGGTCGCCCATGTACAGGGGTTCCAGTTTCTTGATCGAGTAGGAGTCCTCGGAGATGCGCAGGCTGGAGCGAACGACGTCGTAGAGATCGACCAGGACTTCCTCCCTCAAGAGATCGTCCACGGCTTCCTCGCCGACCCCATGCTTCGCTGCCAGGTCCCGGAGGGCTCTCTTCTCATAGTTGGCATAGTGATAGATCTTCATCCCCGGGAACCGTTGCCTGCGCTGCCGGACGTATTCCAGGAAATCGAGAAGTGCCTGTTTCTCCTCGTCCCGGGAATGGGCCCAAAAGGGGACGAACCGGGGGTCCTCGGAAGAATCTTCCGGAGACTCGACCAGGCCGAAGAGGTACTCGATACCCCACGAGGAGTCAAAAGGATCCTGCCATAGTGGGTCTCCTTCGAAGTCGAAGAAGATGTCGCCGGGGTCCGCCGCCGGAATCCTGGTCAAGGGCGCCGAATCCGTGACCACATAGGAGACGCTCTTTCGTGTTCCCGACGCATCCGTGAAAGTCACCGTCTTGTCCGGAACCGCGCGCCCGGTCTGCAACGCGGCCTGGTCCCTCGCCGACCGAACGGGTGAGGGCAGGGAACGACCTTCGAGATTGGCGAGGTCGTCCACGGTCCGCACTCCGTAGCGCTGCCGAAGGAGTTTTCTCTGCGCCATGGACATCCCGGCCACCTGGAGGACATCCCGATGCCGCTCGACCTCAGCCGCGCAGTGCGGACACTTGCCGCATCTGGACACGGAGTCCTGCCACCAATCGAGGGGCTCGGCATCCGCGGCCATGCGTTCCCGCGAGACAGCCTCGAAACGGTCACGCCGCTCCTGATAGACGGCCATGAACTCCCCGACGTGGAAAGAGGCCCGTTCCCGGTTCCCGAGGACCAGAGTGACGGTGTCCGACACCGGAATTCCTGCGTTGTCCAGTTGGTCGGCGTAGGCGGCCAATTGCAATAGCGCCGTGACCTTGGCGTGACGAGCCAATTTGGTGTCGTAGACCGCGTATCGGCCGTCATCCTCCCGGACCAGGAAGTCCGACCTGCCATGGAATCTGCCGTCGAAGAAAGAGGCCTGGAAGACGACGTCGGCCCCTGACCGCAAGGCCTCGATGGACTCCCCGTGCTTGTCGACCAGAGTGCCCCAATCCATTCTGCGGGCGGGGTCGATTTCGTAGACTCCACGACCGGTCGCGGAGTCGTACGGACCGAAGCGCTCGCGGTACTCCTCGAGCACCGCCGCCTCGTGCTGGTCGCCCAGAACCGACGTGCGTTCGAGCATCGGGTCTTCCGGTGCCTCGAATCGGGGGAGGCGGCCCAGCTTCTCGTCCAGGAGATGGAGGGTGGCCCACGGGCATTCCGCGGCCCGTACGAGGTCGGATGCGGAATAGATCAGACCGGGGCGCGGATGAGCCGCATGCTGTTCCGGTACATCAACGAAGAACACGGCCACCTCCAGACTTGGCCTCGGGCGTCGTGCGAGGCGCTGAGTCCAGGGTACGGGGGCTGACTGACAAGTTAAGCGGGTTTCGAGTCTTCCGGTTCCGGGACTCCCAAGCGCTCGCGGTCCAGGGTCATGGATATCTGGTACCGATCCGACCGGTACGTCGAGATCGAGTACTCGAGCGGTACGGGTCCTTCCTCGGACCGGGCGAATGTGTAGCGGTGAAACAGCAGCACAGGGGCCGAGGGCTCCACCTCGAGGACGCGGGCGACCTCCGGCTCCGCCGCGGCCGCCTCGACGGTCTGTTCGGCGGTGCTGACCTCGAAGCCGGTCCCGGACAAATGCGAATACAGGGACTGCGTCAGGTCCTTGGCGAGGAGGAGGTCCGTCAGGTCCGGACGGATCCAGGACTCGTCCACGCTGACCGGGGCCTCGTTCGCGCGCCGGAGTCGCTTGACGCAGAGAGTTTGTTCGCCGTCCTCCAGGCCGAAGAACTCCGCCGCCCGCGGGGGAGGTGCGCCTCGATCGGCCACGAGAATCTCCGTGGACGGTTCGAAACCGGCCCGTTTCATGTCCTCGGTGAAGGACGCGAGGTGGAGAGTCGAACGGACGCGCCCGTGGGACACGAAGGTTCCCTTGCCGTGGATGCGCACCAGAACGCCCTCCGCGACCAGATCCGCGACGGCACGTCGAATCGTGATGCGGGAAACCCCGAACTGCTTCTCGAGGGCCCTTTCCCCCGGAAGCGCGGCACCCGGAGAGAGCTCTCTCCGGGCCAGCTCCCGCAACTCCGACCTGACCTGTTCGTGCTTGTGAACCACGTGCTCGCGCGCCTTCTCTACAGCAGGTCCTGAATGTCTTCGGCGAGGTTTTCGGCCTCGGGGCCGACGACGACCTGCACCATTCCGCCCGAGACCACGACCCCGTGGGCCCCCATGGCCTTGAGTGCGGCCTCATCGACCACGGACGAATCCTCGACCTCGGTGCGCAAGCGGGTGATGCATCCTTCGATTTCTTCGACGTTCTCGGCTCCGCCGAGTGCTTCCAGCAATTTCTCCGGATCGAACATTGGGTGCCTCCTGGCCTTGACAAGTTACGTCACGTGAATACAGTGATCAGAACCACTGGTTATAAACAGTTGTCTCGAGCGTACCCATAGCGCTCGACCTTCACAACCGCACGCTACTCTCGCACCCGCGGGAAACGAGGTCCCCATGTCTTCGTCAGACGCTTCCACCCCGGCCGCTGCCGCGCCGCGGACCAAGGGTGACGGCAACGCCATGAAAATTCTCCAACGCTTTGGCCGGAGCCTCATGCTTCCGATCGCGGCCCTACCTGCGGCCGCGATTCTCCAAAGGCTGGGGCAGGATGATCTTCTCGGACAATTCTCGTCCATTTCCACGGCCGCACAGGTGATCGGTGCCGCAGGTTCGGCCCTGTTCGACGGGCTGCCGCTGCTCTTCGCCGTCGGAATTTCCTTCGGTTTCGCCAAGAAGGGCGACGGCTCGACGGCGCTCGCGGCCGTCGTCGGCTACTTGGTGATGACCAACATCTTCAAGGTCATGTCTCCTGTGGTGCTGGACAGCAGCGCCACCGCGGCCGCCGGAGAGAAGCCGGAGATCGATTACGGCGTCCTGGGCGGCATCGTGATCGGTCTGACATCGGCCCTGTTGTGGCAAAGATTCCACCGGACCAAACTGCCCGACTGGCTGGGCTTCTTCGGCGGGCGCCGTCTCGTGCCGATCCTGACCTCGCTGGCCGCATTGGTGATCGCCGTGGTGCTCGCCCTGCTCTACCCGTTCTTCGACAAGGGCCTCGCCGCGATCGGCTCCGCCGTGAGCAGCAATACGGTTCTGGGCGCGGGAATCTACGGCATCCTGAACCGACTGCTGATTCCATTCGGCCTGCACCACATTCTCAACTCGATCGTGTGGTTCATCCTGGGCGACTACGACGGTGCCCACGGTGACCTCTCCCGGTTCTTCGCCGGCGATCCCAGCGCGGGCGTCTTCATGACCGGCTTCTTCCCGATCATGATGTTCGGACTCCCCGCGGCGGCTCTGGCCATCTGGCACGAGGCGAAACCGGGCCAGAAGAAGGTCATTGGAGG
Organism: Rothia koreensis; assembly: GCF_004136575.1. Lineage (GTDB taxonomy): Bacteria > Actinomycetota > Actinomycetes > Actinomycetales > Micrococcaceae > Rothia > Rothia koreensis. Next base: position 56,505 of record NZ_NOIQ01000010.1, on the reverse strand, counting down.
CATCATGCTCTCGACGGGTCTGACCTCGTTCCTCACGGGGATCACCGAGCCGCTGGAGTTCTCCTTCATGTTCATTGCGTGGCCGCTCTACCTGATCCACGCGGTACTCATGGGAACCTCCATGGCCCTGACCAACGCCCTGGACATACATACCGGCTTCGGATTCTCCGCGGGAACCATCGACTACCTCCTCAACTTCGGCATATCCCAGAACTCGATCTGGCTGATACCCATAGGCATCGGCTACGCCCTGATCTACTACTTCTTGTTCCGTTTCGTGATCCGCAAGTGGAACCTGCGCACGCCGGGCCGTGAGGAAGACGCCGGGGCCGAGGCCGCCGTGGGTGCTGGCGAGGGGACCTCGAAGCGAGTCGCCGCCGAGAAAACGTCGGCCACAGATTCCGGCAAGTCCGACGCCGGTTCGTCCGACGCCGGTTCGCCCGACGCGGCCCCGACCGATGGGACACGCGGCGAGGCCAGTCCGGACGACGCCGACACGGCGGGGCGAGACGGTGTGCCGGGTGCCTCCGGCCGACATGTGGCACAGTCCTCGGATCGGAACCCGGACCGAGGCCCGGACCCGGCATAGCCGTGGGGGCCTGAGGCGGCAGCTTCGTGCATGCCCCGAGGCCGAGGTGGCAGGTTTGTGCGAATTTCGGCGCGAAAGACGCACAAACTTGCCACCTCGCGCCGTGGGAAGCGGCTAGAAGTCCCAGTCGTCGTCGTCGGTCTCCACGGCCTTGCCCATCACGTAGGAGGACCCGGATCCGCTGAAGAAGTCGTGGTTCTCGTCCGACCCCGGGGCGAGGGCCGCAAGGATCTCGGGATTCACTGTGGTCTCCTCCGCGCCGAAACGCGCGGGGTATCCGAGGTTCATGAGGGCCTTGTTGGCGTTGTACCGGACGAAGACGGCGACGTCGTCCATGAGACCGAGGGGCTCGTACAGCTCTCCCGAATACTGGAGTTCGAGGTCGTACAGATCGTCGAGCAGACCCGTGGTGAAGGCCTGGATCTCTTCCCTGCGGTCGCCCGTGCAGGAGTCCAGGCCGCGCTGGAACTTGTACCCCGAGTAGTACCCGTGAACCGCTTTGTCTCTCAGGATCAGCCGGATCATGTCCGCGGTGTTGGTCATGGTCGCGTGGACCGAGAAATGCAGGGGGAGATAGAACCCGGCGTAGAGCAGCAGCGAGGACAGCAGAGTCGAGGCGACTTTTCGGCGCAGCGGATCGTCCCCGTAGTAGTGCACCAGAACCTTCTTGGCGCGTTCCTGCAAGAGGTCGTTGGCGACGGCCCACCGGTAGGATTCCTCGATCTGGGGCGTCGAGGCCAGCGTCGAAAACACGCTCGAATACGACCTGGCGTGGACCGACTGCATGAAGGCGATGTTGGTGTACACGGCCTCCTCGTGCTCGGTGCGGGCATCCTGGATCTGGCTGATTTCTCCGACGGTCGCCTGAACCGTGTCCAGCATGGTCAGGCCCGTGAAAACCCGCATCGTCAGTGTCCGCTCTTCCTCGGACAGACGCTGCCAGGCCGGGAGGTCGTTCGAGAGCGGGACCTTCTCGGGCAACCAGAAATTCGACGTGAGCCGGTTCCAGACCTCGAGGTCTTTCTCATCCTGGATGCGGTTCCAATTGATCGGGCGCAGTCGGTGGTTCGGGTCGTGACGAAAGGACGGCGGGGTCACCGAGATCTCGGTGAGGGGTCGGCGATCGGTCGATGGGGTCATGGTGTTCTCCTTCGAAAGCGGGGAGGGGTCAGAGGGAGCAGGACACGCAGTCCTGCACTTCGGTTCCGTTCAGGGCCGCCTGGCGGAGCCGGATGTAGTAGAGGGTTTTGATTCCGGATCTCCACGCGTAGATCTGGGCCCTGTTGATGTCCCGCGTGGTCGCTTCGTCGGTGAAGAACAGTGTGAGCGACAGCCCCTGGTCCACGTGCGGGGTCGCGGCGGCGTACGTGTCGATGATCTTGCGGTACCCGATCTCGTAGGCGTCCTCGAAGTACTCGAGGTTGTCCTGGGTCATGTGGGGCGCAGGAAAGTACACGCGGCCCAACTTGCCCTCCTTTCTGATCTCGATCCGGGAGGCCACGGGGTGCAACGACGCCGTCGAGTGGTTGATATAGCTGATGGAACTGGTGGGCGGTATCGCCTGCAGATAGGCGTTGTACATGCCGTCGCGCATGACCCGTGACCTGAGCACGATCCAGTCCTCGCGGGTCGGAAGATGCAGGCCGGCGTCGGCGAAGAGAGCCCGCACCCTCTCGGTTGCGGGTCTGCCGCTCGACTGGACGTAACGGTCGAACCTGGCCCCATTCGCGTAATCGGAGTCCTCGAAGCCTTCGAAGGTCTCCCGGCGTTCCACGGCGAGTCGGTGCGATGCACGGATCGCGTGGTAGGTCACGAGCCGGAAATAGGCGTCCGTGAAATCAAGCGCCTCGGGGCTGCCGTACCGGATGCGTTGCGATGCCAGGTATCCGTGCAGGTTCATCTGCCCCAGCCCGATCGCGTGGCTCGCCCGGTTGCCGCGTTCGACGGACGGAACCGCGCCGACGTCGCACTGGTCCGAAACGCTCGTCAGGGCGCGCACCGCGGTCTCCACGGTCCGGCCGAAGTCGGGCGAGGCCATGGCGGCGGCGATGTTGAGCGAGCCCAGGTTGCAGGAGACATCTCGGCCCACGGAGGAGTACGTCAGGTCCGGATCCATGGTCGATGGCGTGCTGACCTGGAGGATTTCGCTGCACAGGTTGGACATCCCGACCCGCCCGGGGTGGGGATGCTCGCGATTGACGGTGTCGTCGAACAGCACGTACGGGTAACCGGATTCGAACTGGAGCTCGGCGATGGTCGTGAAGAAGTCCCGTGCACGGATCGTGGTCTTCCGGATGCGCGAGTTGCGGACCAGGTCGTCGTAGTGCTCCGTGATCGACAAATCGGACATCGGGGTGCCGTACTCGCGCTCGACGTCGTAGGGAGAGAACAGGTGCATCTCGCGGTCTTCCTTCGCCAGCCGGAAGGTGATGTCCGGGACCACGACGCCGAGCGAAAGAGTCTTGATCCGAACCTTCTCGTCGGCGTTCTCCCGTTTCGTGTCCAGGAAGCGAAGGATGTCCGGGTGGTGGGCGTGCAGGTAGACCGCGCCGGCCCCCTGCCGGGCTCCCAGCTGATTCGCGTAGGAGAAAGAGTCTTCGAGGATCTTCATGACCGGAACCACGCCCGACGCCTGGTTCTCGATTTTCTTGATCGGTGCACCCGCTTCCCGAAGATTCGTGAGCATGAGGGCGACGCCGCCGCCGCGCTTCGACAGCTGGAGGGCCGAATTGATCGACCGACCGATCGACTCCATCGAGTCCTCGACGCGCAGCAGGAAGCAGGAGATCAGCTCGCCGCGTTGCTTCTTGCCCGCATTGAGGAACGTGGGGGTCGCCGGTTGATAGCGGCCGGACATCATCTCGTCCACGAGGTGCGCGGCGAACTTGCGCTCGCCCTGCGCCAGGTAAAGCGCCGTCGCCGCGACGCGGTCCGGAAACTCTTCGAGATACTCCGTTCCGTCGAAGCTTTTGAGGGCGTACGACGTGAAGAACTTGAAGGCGCCCAGGAACGATCCGAAGGTGTGCCCGAACTGATGGGCACGGTGGTGAATCTCCTCCAGGGCGTCACGCTCGTAGAGGTCCAGAAATTCGGCCTCGTAATAGTCATTGGCCACGAGCCAGTCGAGGCGCTCCAGGACGGAGTCGAATGTCTTCAGGCGAGGGCCGATCTGCTGTTCCAGGAAGGCGTGGATGGCTTCCTGGTCTTGGTCGAACTGGATGCGCCCCTGATCGTCGAACAGATTAAGCCGGGCGTTCAAGGCATGGTAGTCCTTGCGCGTCCCGATGCCTTCGCGGCCGACGTCGGTTGTTTCCGGCGAGAGCGTCATGCGGTTTCCTCCTCTTTCTGCGTGGTTTTCCAGAACTCGTCGAGTCCGTGGTCGATGGTCTTGATGTCGTGTGCATTGCCGAGCAACTCGAACCTGTAGAGCTCCGGGACTCCGCATTTCTTCGCGATCACGGGGCCGGCGATGCAGTAGTCCTCCCCGAAATTGGTGTTGCCCGCGGTCACGACTCCCCGAATGAGGGAGCGGTTCTGGGGGTCGTTCAGGAAGGTGATGACCTGCCGGGGGACGGCCTTTTTGGCGTCACCGCCGCCGTAGCTCGGCACGACCAGCACGTATGGCCGGCTGACCCGGATCATGCCCTCTGTGCGGGGACGAAGAGGTATGCGAACACTGGGGTGCCTCAGCCGTTGCACGAGCCGGTGAGTGTTCTCGGAGGCGCTCGAGAAGTACACCAGGCGGGGCGATTCGGTCGGTGGGAGGGTGCGGAACGACGTCGGGGGCCGCCTGCGGGAGGCGGATGGATCGTTCATGGCGTCCTTTCGTTGTTGGTCGAAAACACAACATGTTGTGCTGGTGGGCCCCTGAGGTGCGCATATATAGAAATACCACGTGGCAGAACTTAAAACTACGCCCAGGCGTAGTTCTTGACACGGCTCACATATGAAGGAAAACTCCTGCTTGTGAATGCCAAAGTGAAGGAAAACTCCGAAAGCTCTGATGATGCCGATATCCTCGGGTCCTTGAGAGCCGTGGAGGGCACGCTGAGCCCGGGGCCTGCCCGGGTCGCCCGCTTCATCCTCGAGGATCCGGCTCGCACGGTCCCGATGACGCTGGCGGACCTCGCGAAGGAGAGCCGGACCAGCGACGCCTCGGTCATCCGCCTGGCCCGCGCCGTCGGGTGCTCAGGTTTTCGCGAGCTGCGCACTCGCTTGGCCACCTCGATCGGCCGTGCGCAAGGGTCGGACGGGGGCGACCGCTCGTATCCCGCGGGGATCTCGGCCGAGGATCCCCCGGAGGTCGTCATGGCCAAGCTCGCGTCCAGCGACCGCGAGACGATCGCGCGGACGGAAGAGACCCTGGACGCGCACGCCGTCCGCGAGGTGGCCGGAGCCGTGGCAGGGGCCAGGCGGGTCCTCGTCGTCGGCGTCGGGGCGTCCGGCCTGGTCGCGCGAGACCTCGCGGCGAAACTGGGGCGTATAGGGATCCAGGTCCACATGGCGTCGGACGCCCACGACGCGCTCACGTTCGCCGTCCTGCTGACGGACCAGGACGTGTTCATCGGAATCTCCGCGTCCGGGCGCACGCGGGACGTCGTCGACCCTCTTTCCCTTGCCGCACGTGCCGGTGCCCGCACCGTGGCCATCACGACGCGCCCGCGCTCGCCGTTGGGGTCGGCCGACCATGTCCTCGTCAGCGTGGCGACTCGCGAGACCGGTCTTCGACTGGCCGCGATGACCTCCCGTTCGGGGCAGCTCTTCGTGGTCGACGCCCTGTTCACCATGGTCTTCCAACTGCGCGAGGACGAAGCCAGAACCGCAATCGCGCGCTCCCACGAAGCTCTGGCCTTCAAGCGACTGCCCCGAACCGCCCATACCCCCACCCCAGCATCGGAGAAATCATGACGACGGACGTGCCCACCACCGAGGCAGTCGACGAACAGTACTCACAGATCGACAGGATGCCGACCGCGGACCTGGCTCGGCTCATGAATCGGGCGGACTCCACGGTTCCTGACGCCGTGGGGCGCTGCGCCGAGGACATTGCCCTGCTCGTCGATCAGGCCGTGCCCGGGCTCCGCGCCGGTGGGCGCCTGGTCTATGCGGGTGCCGGGACGGCCGGAAGGCTCGGCGTCCTGGACGCATCCGAGTGCCCGCCCACGTTCAATACGGCTCCGGGGGAGGTCGTCGGTCTCATCGCCGGCGGTGAACGAGCCCTGGTTTCCGCCGTGGAAGGAGCGGAGGACGACGCCGCCGCGGGTGCCCAGGCCGTGATCGACCTGGACATCGGTCCGCTGGACGCCGTCGTCGGGGTCTCGGCCTCGGGCAGGACACCCTACGCCGTCGGCGCGGTCGAGGAGGCGGCGCGTCGTGGCGCCACGACGGGAGCGATGGTGTGCAACACAGGTTCGCGCCTTGCATCCGTCGCGGCGCACCCCATCGAAGTCGTGGTCGGTCCGGAGCTCGTGGCCGGATCGACGCGGCTGAAGGCCGGAACCGCCCAGAAACTGGTGCTCAACATGATTTCGACGATGAGCATGGTGCGGCTCGGCAAGACCTACGGAAACCTCATGGTCGACGTGCAGTCCACCAACGCCAAGCTGCGGGAACGGGTTCAGCGCATCGTGGGCGCGGTCACCGGGGCCGAACCGGACGTCATCGGGAAGGCCGTCAGCGCGGCCGACGGAAGCGCCAAGGTCGCGATCCTGACAATCCTTGCCGACGTCGACGCCGCGCGCGCCCGAGAGGAGCTCGAACGCGACTCAGGCGTCCTCAGAGCCGCCTTGGAACGCCTGGTCCGACCCCAGGACTGAACCAAACCACCCCGCCGTCAGCCCGGCGGTCCCGCGCCGGAACCCCTGCCGCTCCGGTCGGTGAAACGAACGCAACCCACAAAGGAGTCGGTCATGTCCGATCAGAACACGACGTCCCAGGACGTCATCGCCGGTCTCGGCGGTGCGTCAAACATCAACGGTGTGGAAAATTGCATCACCCGTCTGAGGATCCCGGTCCACAACGAATCGGCGGTGGACGTCGACGCCCTGCGGGGGATTGACGCGGTTCTCGGTGTCGTTCCGGGGCCCACCATGCAGGTGGTCCTGGGCCCCGGCGTCGTGGACACCGTTGCCCGCGACATCGAGGCCCGCTTGCGGGACGCCGAATCGGAGCCCTCGGGGAACGGAGACGGCGTTGCGGGCGGTGCGGCCGCCGGCAGTGCGGCCGGAGCCGGATCCTCCAGCGCGGCTGGAGCCTCGGCCGCGGGACGAGGTGCGGGCGCAGGAATAGGTGCGGAGGGGGAGGCCCCCGGCTCGCCCGAGGACCTTCAGGCCCTCGGTGCGCAGATGAAACGTTCCCAGTCGGAGCGCAAGTCTTCGCCGGTCCGTGCATTCCTGGGGCGGATCGCCAACATCTTCCTCCCGCTGATTCCCGCGCTGATCGCCTGCGGAATCGTGGCAGGCATCAGCGGCGTGCTCCAGAACTTCGTCGCGAACGGTGCGTGGCCGTGGGCCGCCGGGGCGGTCCCGGTCCTGACCGCGATCTCCAGTGGGTTCATGACCCTGATCGCGGTCTTCGTGGGCATGAATGCTGCGAAGGAATTCGGCGGGACGCCAGTGCTCGGCGGCGCCGTCGCAGCCATTATTCCCTTCGCCGGTGTGTCCAAAGTGTCGATTCTCGGTGCCAGCCTGGAACCCGGCCAGGGCGGTGTGATCGGCGCGCTGCTGGCCGCCATCCTGGCGGCATATGTGGAGCGATGGGCACGGAAGTGGGCCCCTGAATCGCTCGCGATGTTGATCGTCCCGACCGTGACTGTCCTCGTTGCCGGAGCGCTGACCCTCTTCCCGCTCATGACGCTCGCCGGTTGGATCTCGACCGGCATCGGAACCGGCGCCACCTGGTTGCTCGGGACCAGCGGCGGACTTGCCGGGTTTGTCCTCGCGGGCCTCTTCCTGCCGCTCGTGATGCTGGGACTGCACCAGGCACTCATCCCGATCCACACCACGCTGATCGCGCAGGCCGGGTACACGATCCTTCTGCCGATCCTGGCGATGGCGGGTGGCGGACAGGTGGGTGCGACCGCCGCGGTGTACCTGCGCATCCGCAACCGGGCCCTGCGCAACACGATCAAGTCGGCGTTGCCCGCCGGAATTCTTGGCGTCGGAGAGCCGCTGATCTATGGCGTGACCCTGCCCATGGGCCGCCCGTTCATCACCGCGTGCATCGGTGGCGCGTTCGGCGGCGGATTCATCGGCATCTTCAACCAGCTCGGGTTCGCGACCGGGTCCACCGCGATCGGGCCCAGCGGTTGGGCACTGTTCCCGCTGGCCGCAGGAAACCACGGCCTGGGTGCCGCCCTGGGGGTCTACGCCGTGGGGCTGCTCATTTCTTACGTGGCAGGGTTCCTGCTGACCTACTTCTTCGGCGTTCCCAAGGACCTCGTCGCTCGCATGGCGGACGAGGAAGCCGCGGCGGAATCCGCTGTCGCGACGGCGTGACGGTGTGGAGGAGCGGCGGGTGGCGGAGAGGCTGGTGGTCGACTCCGCTGCCCAACTCCCCAGTTCGGTCGGTGGGGTGAACGGCGGGTGACTGGTTTCGGGGAAAGCCCCACGCCGCAACGTCCTTGAGGTTCTCGGCGTCGTCGGAATCCGGTTCAGGCCCGGCCGACACTGAATCTCGCTCGCTGTCCTGCACGTGAGTGCCACTTCGGTCCCGAGGTGGCAGTGGTGTGCGGTTGGGATGGGTTTTCCGGGGTGAGGTGGCAGTTTTGTGCGGTTTTGGGTGGGTTTTTTGCACGTGAGTGCCACCTCGTCCCGCCGCGCTGCACGAAATTGCCACCTCGTTCCCGAGGCGGCAGCCCGAGACGGCCCCAAGCGCCCCCGTCCAGAGACGAGCCAGCACCCCGTTCGCCCGACCCTCGCGATACCTCGACGTCATATTCCGTCGGCACCTGGGAAGGCGTGAGGCGACGGGTCGGCGACTGGGGTAGAAGGGAATCATGGACTCGTTCTTCCTCCGCACCGTGAGAGACCCCTTCGGGGGCGACATCCTTGATGCGCGCATCGCCCATGGCCGCATCGAGTGGGGACACGGTCTCGAGCCGGACGCCGAGGACCACGTCGTCGACGCGGACGGCCGATGGCTCGTTCCGGGCCTCTGGGATGCGCACGCCCACTTCGACCAGTGGGCCCAAGCCAGGTCGCGGCTCGACCTGTCCGGGACGCCGTCGCCCGCAGCGGTGACCCAGGCCGTCGGCGAAGCGCTCAAGCAGGACCGCGGAGGCAGCGTGTTCTTCGGCTTCGGATATCGTTCGTCGGCGTGGCAGCGGCAGCCGACCGTGACCGAGCTCGACGCCGTGAGCGGGAACCGACCTGTGGTCCTGGTCAGCGGCGACATGCACAACGGGTGGCTCAACTCGGCGGCGATGACACTCCTCGGCGTGCCTCCGCGGGATGCGATCTTCAACGAGGACGATTGGTTCCCGCTCTTCGCGAAGCTCGAACCGCTGGCGCCGGACCCCGAAGCGGCCGTTCGCGACGCCGCGCTGGCGGCGGCGGCCCGCGGCGTCGTCGGCATGGTCGACCTCGAATTCGCGGCAAATCACGACGCGTGGGTGCGTCGTTCGGGGCAGAGCGAACCACTGCTCAGGGTCCGGACCGGTGTCTACCCGGACCTCCTGGACGACGTCCTGGACCGCGGGCTCGCCAGCGGAGACGCACTGGACGAGTCAGGCCTCATCCGGATGGGCCCGCTCAAGATCATTTCCGACGGGTCGTTGGGAACCAGGACCGCTCACTGCTGCGAGCCCTACGTCGGGGCCGAAGACCTGGACCATCCCCGGGGCGTGCAGAACGTGCCGCCGGAGGAGTTGAACAGATTGCTCGACCTCGCGCACCAAGGGGGACTCGACGTCGCGCTCCACGCTCTGGGGGACGCCGCCGTCGGTCTGGCCCTGGATGCCTTCGAATCCGTGGGTGCTCGAGGGTCGGTTGAGCACGCGCAGGTGGTTCGGCCTGACGACCTGGACCGTATGGCCCGGCTGGGGATCACGGCCAGTGTGCAACCGGCTCACCTCATCGACGACCGGGACGCCATGGACCGTTTGTGGCCGGATCGAGCCGACCGCATCTTCGCCTTCCGCACGATGCTGGATCGGGGCGTCCGTCTCGCCATGGGATCTGACGCGCCCGTGGCGCCTCTGGATCCGTGGTTGGCCATGGCGGCCGCGGTCCATCGATCGGGCGACGGGCGGCCGCCGTGGCACCAGGAGGAAGCGATCACCCCGAGGGAAGCGTTCGCGGCCTCGACGGACGGCGTCGACCGGATCCGTTCGGGCGACGCCGCGGATGTGCTGCTGCTCGATGCGGATCCGTTCGCCGGGGCCACGAGCGACGACGCCGCGCGCACCCTGGCAGGGATGTCGGTCGCCGCCACATTCGTTGCGGGGCGACCGACCCACTGGGACCTCTGAATACTTCCTACTGAGGGTTGCCGTCCAGGCCGGCCTGCGCGTCGGCGTCGGCACCGGGAACGCGCATCTCGAAGGTGTCTGTCACCACGGTGTAGTCGAAGTACCCCATCCGGGCGATGGGCTGCACCGCGGTGATGTCCACGCGGCCGTCATCGGTCAGGTACTTCTCATTGAGGTGGATCCGCTCGACGGTCGCGTAGACGACGTCGATGGTCCCCACATTGGACTTGCCGGGCAGGCGATGCGTCGTGAGGTACTTGCACTCGTAGTGGAAAGGGCTTTCCGCGACCATCGGGGCGGGGGAGAGGTCCGCGGTCTGCTTGGTGACGTCGAGACGATCGAACTCGTTCTCGCCGGGCGGCAGCGCCATGGCCGAGATGTTGACCGATTCGCGCAGATCCCAGGTCGCCATGTTCCACACGAACCACCCGGTCTTCTCGGCGTTGACGACGGTGTCCTTGCGTCGCCCGTCCGGGTACTGGTTGGCCGCGAACATGACCATCGGCGGGTCGAAAGTCAGGTTCTGCCACTGGCTGTACGGGGCGATGTTCTCGACGCCGTCCTCGCTGACGCTCGAGAGCCAACCGATGGGACGAGGCACCGTCAGGGCCTTGAACGGCGAGTGTGAGAGCGGGCGTTCGACCTCGTTGGGATCGTATTTCACAGTGCATTCCTTTCTTGTTGGTGGTTTGCGGAGCGATCGTCGGCGGCGGAGTCGCGACCGGCCGCCGATTTCTTGGCAATGGCCAGGTAGATGCCGCCGGCGACCACGAGACCGATGATCCACGCGATCTCGGCACCGCCGAACAGGTCGGCGATGGGGCCGACGTAGAGGGAACTGTTCATGAACGGAATCTGGATCAGCACGGCGGCGAAGTAAGCCACGAAGGCCCCCTTGTTGACCGTGCCATAGGGACCATTGCGCTGGAACAGGGCCTCGACGTCGTACTTCTTGTGTCGAATGAGGTAGTAGTCGACCAGGTTGATCGCGGACCACGGCGTCATGAAGTACAGCAGGAACATCAGGAAGTCGGTGAACACGGCGACGAAATTGTCCGACGCCAGGAGCGCGATCACCACCGCGAAGGCGGAGATGATGAGCACGTAGATCGAGCGTGCCCGAGGCTTGATGACCTCGTGCCGGGCCACCGCCGTCACGATCGTCGCCAAGGACATGAACCCGCCGTACGAACTCAGCGTGTTGCCCGTCAGCTTGCCGACGACGACGGCCAACAGCACGAGCCAGAAGAAAGTGCCCGCCAGCCCCGAGAGGAATCCGACCTGGTGGTCGCTGAAGGCCTGCCCGCCGATCTGTGCGGCGAAGGCTCCGACGATCATGGCCAGGGTCGCCCCGATGAAGCTCCCCGCAAAGGTCCATCCGATCGTGGACCGTTGGGACGTCGTCTCGGGGAGGTACCGGCTGTAATCGGCGATGTAGGGGCCGAAGGTCAGCTGCCACGACGCCGAGAGCGAGATACCCAGAATGAACGGGGCCAGGGCGAAACTGGTGTCCGCGGTGATCTGATGACGCATCGGACCGCCCAGAACAATGACCAGGAGAATCACGAAGACGACCCCGCTCAGGACCGACGCCGCGTGCGAAAACTTGTGGATCCACTTGTACCCGGCAATGGCCAGGACGGTCGAGAACAGCGCAAAGATCACCGCACCTGCCTTGACGCTGATGTGCAGCAGGGTCGCGAGTGCCTGTCCGCCGAGCACCAGGCCGGTCGCGTAGAAGCCGATATAGATGATCAGTGCCAGGACCAGGGGAAGGATCGCCCCGTAGTAGCCGAACTGGGCGCGACTCTGGATCATCTGGGGTACGCCCAGCTGAGGCCCTTGGGCGGAGTGGAGGGCCGTGATGAATCCGCCGATCAGGTTGCCGACGATGATGGCGGGGATGGACCACAGGGCCGAATTGCCCAGCAGAACGAAGAGGCCGCCGGTCACCAGAGCCGTGATCGAGCTGTTCGCCGCGAACCAGAGGAAGAAAAGAGAGACCGGGGAACCGTGACGTTCCCGCGGCGGGATCCAGTCAATGGACCGGAGTTCCATGGTTTTCGGTCCGACCGTTGGAGTGGACATGTCATTCTCCTTGCTTTCGGTGTCACTGTGAGCCCTGACACCATTCGTGACCGCCACTCTACCGATATATCGGCTGTATATTCCAGCGGTGTGCCAAGATTTTTGTACGACCCCCGTCAGAGAGGACCAGCATGAACCGCCCCGTCCGCACGCGCTCCGGACCCACACTCACGGACACTGCCTATGTGCACATAGAGCGCATGATCATTCACGGGGAGATCGAGCCGCTCACCTTCGTGTCGGAAGCAGACTTCATGGAGTGGACGGGACTGGGCCGTACGCCGGTTCGTGAGGCGGTCCATCGGCTGGCGCGGGAGAGGATGGTGGAGATCCATCCCAGCCGGGGCATCCTCATCCCGGAGATCAGCGTTGAGTCCGAACTGCGGATCCTCGAGATGCGCCGGGTTCTGGATCCGTGGGCGACTCGGTTGGCGTGCGAGCGAGCCACACCCGGGGAGCGCGACGAGATGCGCGATCTCGCGGAAACTCTTGGGACAGAGAACTTCACCCTGTCCGATTACTCGGAGACCGTCCGCCAGACCCACGGGCTGATTCTCCGTGCGGCCCATAACGAGTACCTTCACGACGCCATGGTCCAGTTGCAGAATCTCTCGCGCAGATTCTGGACGTCGCACGTGACCGACCAGTCGGAGGTGACCACCGGCGCGACCCTCCACCGTGCCATGCTGACCGCCATTGTGCGGGAGGACGCGAAAGAAGGGGAGCGGGCGGCCACGAATCTGAATGACTATTTGGTCGACTTCGCCCGCAGGGTCCTGGCCGTCTGAAGTTTTTTTCTCCTCGAATGAATCCGGCCGCCGGGTTGGTTCCGAACTCTTGTCAGAGAGAACCAGCAACGAGGCGGTTCGTCGGTTGGCCCTGGTTCTCCTCCATCGCTCACGATCGGAAGAGGGACCACATCGATGTCAACGCTCTACTACCCGGACGGACGCGCCGAGTTCGGGACGAACTCATTTCCGTTCCTCCCATCCCCCGCCTGGTCAGGGCTTGCCGGGTCCGCAGGGTCCGCCGGATCGGTTCCGATAGCGGGCCGGATCGGTCAGCTGGCGGGACCCCACACCGTTCTGCAGAGCCGCGATTGGGATCGCGTCCAAACTGCGTTGGGGCGCAGGACCCACCGGTTCCGCGGACCCGGGTGGTCGGCTTTGGTGATCGAGGAGAGCAATACGTTGGGGCGGATCTGGTACCTCCCGTACGGTCCGGTCGCGAACGACGTCGTGGCCCTCGAAGCCGCACTGACCAGCCTGGGTGAGGCCGCCAAGAAGGCGAGAGTCGCATGGGTGCGTATCGAGCCCATGGTGTCCGACGGGTCGGAACAGATGCGGGCTCCGGGACTTCGGTCAGAGCTGCTGGAACTGGGAGCGCGCGAGGCCCCGCGCGACATCCAACCACGTCGGTCGAGGTGGTTGGACCTGACTCAGGGTGAGGATGCGATCCTGGCGGCCATGACCGGCACGAATCGCAACCTGTGGAGGCGCCACCAGGACAAGGGGCTGAGCATCGAGTGCAGCAGAGACCCGGGCGACGTCGAAGAACTCATTTCCCTGAATCGGGCCGGGGCCGAGCGGAAGGGATTCGTGGCGCACGATGCCGACTATCTGCGCACGGTGGCACGTACGCTGCTGGCGCGCGATTCGGGCCGTGTGTACCTGACGCGGTACGAAGGGCAGGTTGTCGCCTCCGCCTTCGTCTACGACTCGGCGAGCACCAGGATCTTTGCTCACGCGGGCATGAAGCCCGAATTCAGGAAACTTCGCCCCAACCAACCGATGATCGCCCAGGCCGTCTTGGATGCTGCCGAACGCGGCGCGAAAATCGCGGACCTCTTCGGCATCGCGCCCACGGATTCTCCCCATCACCCGTGGGCGGGCTTCACCCAATTCAAGAGGTCTTTCGGGGGTCGCGACGTCGAATTCGCCGGCACCTGGGACCTGCCCGTCTCCGTCCCCCGCTATGCCGCGTACCGGTCGATGCGGTCGGGTCGGGGCATGGCCCAGGGTATGGCAGGCGCTCTCCGGGGGCGCCTTCGGGGATAGTGGGGGAGGGTCGGGAAAAGTGCCGGGATTGCCCTCCGCGTTCGAGCCCGGAGGCGGCCCTACGCACTGAGGTTCAGGAAGCTCCGCAACAACGTCTCCGTGCCGTCGAGGTGGGCCCGGGCCACGGACTCGGCTGTTTCCGGATCCCCGTCCAGGATGGCTGCTACGAGCTCCTGGTGCTGGTGGTTCGAGTGCTCGAGGTTCGACGCGAGCAACGGAATTCTGTCCAGCAGATCATTCACGAGGGCCCGCGACTCGACGACGCAGTCGACAAGTCTTCGTGACCCGGTCAGCTCGCCAATCACGATGTGCAGCCTGGAGTCGAGGTGTCGGTAGTCTTCCGGCGCGGCCGCCGACGCCGCGTCCAGGGCACGTCGGAGCCCTCTTCTTTGGGGCGCCTGGAGGTCGGCCTCGGCCGCGAGGCGAGCGGCCCCTGACTCGACCACGGTCCGATAGGCGAGGATGTCCTGGAGCTGGCGCGGGTCCACCGTGACATCCGTTTGCTTTTCGGGGGCCGAATCGATGACGAAGGTTCCGCCGTACCGTCCTCGTCTCACTTCCAGGTAGCCGTGACGTTGCAAGTCACCGAGGACGCTTCGGAGCGTCGAGCGTGAAACCTGCAGGCTGTCGGCAAGTTCTCGTTCGGGTGGGAGCCGCTGCCCGGGGAGGACGGCGCCAACTTTGATCAGCCGCAACAACCCCTCAAAGGTTGCTTCCAGTGTGTTTCCCGCCCGCACGGGGTGAATGAGTGACCGAGGGTCGACCAGACCTTCCGCCACGCTGCGCTCACCGAGGCTATCTACTTGGTCCTCAGCTTCACACGTCATTGTCTGCCCATCTCACGTCGGTTTCCCGACCATTGTATGGGCCGGGCCGGGCGACGTCGTCCAAAGGCATCTTGAGCATGCCAAAGGAGTCATCTCCAATCGATCGAGGGTTGATCCTGGGCGAAACCTTGACATTGCGGTGTGATTCAGATCATTATTTTGTCCACATCAAAGGTCTCCAAAAATACCATTGGATGGACGGTGCCATGGCGGATCATTCTCCGAGCGAGTCGGATTACCTAGGGAAGAGGCAACTCAACAAGGGCGCGGCCGGGTGGGTGCTGCTCGCCGGGTTGGGAGTGGCCTACGTGGTCTCCGGAGACTTCTCCGGCTGGAATCTCGGCCTCGCCCAGGGCGGATGGGGTGGTTTGCTGATCGCATTCCTCCTCATGGGCCTGATGTACACGTGCATGGTCCTGGGCCTGGCGGAACTGTCCTCGACACTCCCCACCGCGGGGGCCGGCTACGGATTCGCTCGCCGAGCACTCGGGCCGCTGGGAGGGTTCGCCACGGGTATGGCCATCCTGATCGAGTACTCGGTGGCACCCGCCGCCATTGCGACCTTCATCGGCGGATACATCGAATCGCTGGGCCTGTTCGGGATCACCAATTCGTGGCCCGTATATCTCGTTGCGTACCTGGTGTTCATCGGTATTCACTGTGTGGGCGTCGGCGAGGCGCTCAAACTCATGTTCGTCATCACCGCAGTCGCGGTGGTCGCGCTGGGAGTCTTCGTCGTCGGCATGATTCCCCACTTCGACATCGGGAAACTCGTGGAGATCGAGCCCACCGGCGCTTTCGGGGCGAACGGCTTCCTTCCATTCGGTGTCACAGGAGTTCTTGCCGCGTTGGTCTACGGCATCTGGTTCTTCCTGGCCGTCGAGGGCGTCCCGCTTGCCGCCGAGGAGACCGCCAATCCTCGGCGGGACATGCCCCGCGGAATCGTCGTCGCTATCTCGGTCCTGCTCTGTTCCGGGCTTGCGGTCCTCATTCTGGCCCCCGGAGGTGCTGGCGCCCTCTCCATGAGCGAGTCGGAGAGCCCACTGCCCGATGCTCTCCGTGCCGTGTACGGTCCGGGCAGCGGCCTGGCCCAATTCGTCAACTACGCCGGACTGGCAGGACTCGTGGCGAGCTTCTTCTCCATCATCTTTGCCTATTCCCGTCAGCTCTTTGCCCTCTCCCGTGCCGGCTACCTGCCGCGGTGGCTCTCGTTGACCACCCGCCGCAACACGCCGGCACTGGCGCTGATCATTCCCGGAACCATCGGATTCATCCTCGCGACGACGGTCCGGGACGGGGGCCTCCTGATCGACATCGCAGTATTCGGTGCAACGGTCTCCTACGTTTTGTTGAACCTGTCCCACATCGTGCTCCGTATCCGGGAACCGGAGCTCGACCGCGGCTACTGGACACCGGGCGGCCGGGTGACCACATCCATCGCGTTGGTGCTGGCCGTGGTGTCGGTGGTCGCGACCTTCCTGGTTGACGTCATGGCTGCCAGTTACACGCTCGGCGTCTTCGTGCTGGCGCTCGCATACTTCTGGTTCTACAGCCGGCACCGCGTGGTCACGAGCGCCCCCGAAGAAGAATTTGCCTCGATTGCAGAGGCCGAATCGAAACTCAAGTAGATGCAGGCCGAAGTCCCAGCGGCTTCGGGTGATGAGAAAGGATGACACATGTCCACGAAGGAGAAACTTCCGGGGATGCTGAGTGTCGGAGAGCTCGAGGACTTGGTTGCCGAGGGCGAGATCGACACGGTCGTCGTCGGAATGACCGATGTCATGGGGCGAGTCCAGGGCAAGAGGTGCGGGGCGCGCTTCTTCATGGACGAGGTTCTCCGGCACGGAGTCGAGGGATGCAACTACCTGTTGGCGGTCGACGTCGACAACAACACGGTCGACGGATACGCCTGCTCCTCCTGGGAGAACGGGTACGGGGACCTCGTCATGAAGCCGGACCTGGCGACACTGCGTCGTATCCCGTGGTTGCCCGGTTCGGCCCTCGTGCTGTGCGACATCGGTTCGACCGACGGCGCCCCGATCCCCATGTCCCCACGTCAGTTGCTGAAGAGCCAGATAGCGCGGCTCGAAGAACTCGGCTATCGCCCGCACGCAGCAACCGAACTCGAATTCATCCTTTTCGACACCGACTACGAAAGCGCCTTTGCGAAGGGATACACGGGGCTCGAGCCCTCGACCGACTACAACGTGGACTACTCCCTTCTGGCCACCTCTCGCCTGGAACCGGTGATTCGGGACATCCGCACCGGCATGGAGGGAGCGGGGATGATCGTGGAGGCTTCCAAGGGCGAATGCAATCTGGGACAGCAGGAAATCACGTTCCGGTACAGCGATGCCCTCACGGCGTGCGACAACCACAGCATCTACAAGGCCGGGGCCAAGGAGATCGCGGCCCAGCACGGCAAGTCGGTGACTTTCATGGCCAAGTACAACGAGCGTGAGGGAAATTCCTGCCACGTGCACTTCAGTCTGACCGACCTGGACGGAAACCCGGTATCCACCGGCGAGCGCGAGCACGGATTCAGTCGGGTGTTCGAACAGATGATCGCCGGGCAGATCGCGTGCCTGTCTGACTTCTCTCTGTTTTTCGCGCCCAACATCAATTCCTACAAGCGGTACCAGGAAGGAAGCTTCGCTCCGACCGCGATCGCCTGGGGCAAGGACAACCGCAGCTGCGCTCTCCGTATTGTGGGCGAAGGCGCGTCCTTGCGGGTCGAGAACAGGGTTGGTGGCGGCGACGTCAACCCCTACCTGATCCTGGCAGCCATCATCGCGGCAACCTGTCACGGCATCGAAAACGATCTGCCGCTCCCTCCGGTGACCTCCGGAAGCGCCTACGCCGCCGATGCCGACCGTGTCCCGGCTTCCCTCTCTCTGGCGCGCGATGCCTTCGCCAACAGCGCTCTCGCGGTTGAGCGCTTCGGACGCGACGTGGTTGACCACTACACCCACGCCGCAGACATCGAACTCGACGCCTTCGCGAGCGTCGTGACCGACTGGGAAAGGAGGCGGGGCTTTGAACGTCTCTGACGTCCGCCCACTGATCGGGATCACGACCTACTACCAGCATGCGACCTGGGGCGTGTGGAACGGTGAAGCTGCCATCCTCCCAGGGAATTACCTTCATGCGGTGGTGGATGCCGGCGGCATACCCGTTCTCCTCCCACCACGAGGGACGGGAACCAAGGTCCTCGATACCCTGGACGGGCTCCTGGTCATCGGCGGGTCCGACGTCGACCCCTCCCGCTATGGAGAAAACGCCCACCCCACCACCGAATTCGATACCGAGAGGGACAGCCACGACTTTGCCCTCCTCGGGGCGGCAGAAGCGCTCGGTCTGCCGATCCTGTGCGTCTGCCGCGGTGCACAGGTGCTCAACGTGGCACACGGCGGAAGTCTGCTCCAGCACCTGCCGGATGTTCTCCCGGAAGGAGAGCGATACAGGTGCGCCCCCGGAGTCTTTTCCGACACCCGGATCACGATCGATCCCGAGAGTCTGGCCCACAGCATCCTCGGCGATTCGTGCACCGTTTCGTCCTACCACCACCAGGGTCTCGACCGAATTGGAAAGGGACTGCTGGTCACCGCCCGTTCCGCCGACGGGCTGCCACAAATCCTGGAAAGCACCGATGACTCCTGGCTGATTGCTACGCAGTATCACCCCGAGGAGAAACGGCTCGAGGACCGCCGTCTTTTCGCGGCCTTCGTCGCGGCCTGCGGTTCCCGAACCGAGGCCGTGTCCGATACCAAACCCACCCCCAGCGAGGAGATCACGGAATGAGCATCCACGAAGTCATCAACCCGGCCACGGAAGAAGTGATCGACTCGGTCGAGCACCTCGATGTGAGGGGCACGGACGAGGCGATCGAGCGTGCCGCCAGAGCGTACGAGACCTGGAAAAACGTCGCTCCTGCGGAAAGAGCGAGGATCATGCGCGACTTCGCGAGCGCACTGGGGGACGCCCAGGAGGAACTGGCTCGGCTCGAAGTTTCCAATGCGGGCCACGTGATCGGCAACGCCCGCTGGGAGGCGGGAAACGTCCGCGACGTCGTCGGCTATTACTCCGCGGCGCCGGAACGGCTCCTGGGCGACCAGATTCCTGTCGAGGGAGGGCTGAACGTCACGTTCCACGAACCCCTGGGGGTGGTGGGCGTGATCGTTCCGTGGAACTTTCCGCTGCCCATCGCCGGCTGGGCGATAGGCCCGGCTCTCGCGGCCGGCAACACTGTGGTCCTCAAACCCGCCGAGCTGACCCCGCTCACCGCGATGCGCATCGGCTCCATCGCGCGCGAGGCGGGGGTTCCCGAAGGAGTTCTCCAGATCCTTCCTGGCAAGGGGTCGGTGGTCGGCGACAGGTTCGTCACCCACCCCGCCGTGCGCAAAGTCGTATTCACCGGGTCCACAGCGGTCGGTCGGCGGATCATGGCCGGCTGCGCATCCCAGTCCAAACGCGTGACCCTTGAGATGGGCGGAAAGAACTCGAACGTCGTCTTCGCCGACGCCGACGTGCGAGCCGCGGCGGAAGCCGCTCCCGGCGGCGCCTTCGACAATGCAGGCCAGGATTGTTGCGCCAGGTCGAGGATTCTCGTGCAGGAATCGGTCTTCGACGAATTCATGGAACACCTCGAGACGGCCGTCAAGAATTTCAGGGTCGGGGACCCCAACGACGAGGATTCCGCGATGGGTCCACTGATCTCGGCCGGGCACCGTGATTCGGTTCTGCGGTACATCGACCAGGGCGACGTCGCCTTCACCGGCGAGGCCCCGTCCGGACCCGGGTACTGGGTCAGGCCCACGGTTCTGCTGGCCAGGTCGGCGACGGAACCGTGCTTTTCAGAGGAGATCTTCGGCCCTGTCGTCTCGGTCCTGCGTTTCCGCGACGAGGGCGAAGCGGTCGAGCTGGCCAACAACACCGAATACGGGCTGTCCGGATCGATCTGGACGAGAGACCTGGGCCGAGCGCTACGCGTCAGCCGGGGCATCGAGTCGGGGAATCTGTCCGTCAACTCACACAGCTCGGTGCGGTACTCGACTCCCTTCGGCGGTTTCAAGCAATCCGGACTGGGACGCGAGCTCGGCCCCCACGCCGTGGAGGCATTCACCGAGGTCAAGAACGTCTTCTTCGCCAACAACCAATCCACTCATCCAGAGAGCAGGAGGCAATCATGAACAACGTCAAGGCGCACCGTCTCGAGGGGAAGAGCGCAGTCATCACTGGGGGCGCCTCCGGAATAGGTCTGGCCACCGCGCGCCGACTCGCTGCCGAGGGGGCACGGGTGGTCATCGCCGACGTATCCGAAGAGCAAGGAACGGCGGCTGCGCAAGAGGTTGACGGTCTCTTCGTCAGGACGGATGTGACTGACGCGAAGAGCGTCGAGGAGCTGTTCCAGCGGACTCACGACGAATACGGTTCGGTCGATGTCGCTTTCAACAACGCCGGAATCTCACCCAACGACGACGCCTCGATCACGGAAACCGGCATTGATGCTTGGAAGCGGGTTCAGGACGTCAACCTGACGAGCGTCTTCCACTGCTGCAAGTACGCTCTCGAACACATGCGGCGCCAGCGCAGCGGATCGATCATCAACACGGCCTCGTTCGTGGCGGTCATGGGTGCGGCGACGTCCCAGATTTCGTACTCCGCGTCGAAGGGTGGGGTGCTCGCGATGAGTCGGGAGCTCGGCGTCGAATTTGCCAGGGAAGGGATCAGAGTCAACGCGCTCTGTCCCGGCCCGGTCAACACCCCGTTGCTCAAGGAGCTCTTCGCGAAGGATCCGGCGAAGGCCCAGCGACGACTCGTTCACGTTCCGATGGGGCGTTTCGGGGAACCTGAGGAGATGGCCGCTGCCGTCGCCTTCCTGGCGTCGGATGATTCATCCTTCATCACAGCCAACACGTTCCTGGTCGATGGTGGTTTGTCCGGAGCGTACGTCACGCCCGAGTAGTCACCGACGGGTGTCTCCGGTCGCGGCCGAGGCGGCAGACGCGTGAGCAGGGACCAAGTCTCGGCTCGCGCTGTGCTCTGCCCCTCGGCCCGAGGGTTTGCCGCTGCCGGGGCAGCACTGCGCCGGTCGACGTCTCCCTCTCGCCCGGAACGGGCGATTCCATCACTTGTCCACAACCCGTCCCGCTGACGGCGAGTTGCCCCTAGGCTGGTGGCATGGACATCGAAATACGCCCTGGCGACATCACCGCGGTCGAAACCCAAGCCATCGTGAATGCGGCCAATTCCTCCCTCATGGGTGGTGGCGGCGTCGACGGTGCGATCCATCGTGCCGGTGGCCCCTCGATCCTGGACGAGTGCAAGAAAATTCGTGAGACCGATTTGCCGGACGGCCTTCCCGCCGGCCAAGCGGTCGTGACGACGGCGGGAGAGCTGCCTGCACAGTGGGTCGTCCACACTGTGGGGCCCACGTACGCCAAGACACCCGAGAAGTATCAGGAGAAAGCTCCCGTCCTGGCCTCCTGCTACCGGGCCTCGCTCCAGGCCGCTGCCGAACTCGGCGTCGAAACCATCGCATTTCCCACGATCTCCGCTGGCGTGTACGGATGGCCGATGGACGACGCGACCAGAATCGCCGTCGAGACGATCCGTTCAATGGAAGAACAAGTCGGCGACACCATTCGCACCGTGGTGCTGGTCCCTTTCGGCCAAGAGGCGGAGGATGGATACAGGGCGGCCTTGGCAGGATGAGTCTGACCGCCGCCTCCCGGTCGACGCCGATCGGGAGTCAGTCGAGGTGAAAGGACAACCATGGGAACCAGCGACGTCTTCGCGAACCTCTCCGACCAGTTGGGATGGCAGGAGGAGTTGTACAAGGACCTGCACCGCAGGCCGGAACTCGGACTGCAGGAACACCGAACCTCGGAGCGAATTCACCAGGAACTGAAGGACCTCGGCCTCGAGACGACATCGATCGGCGGGACCGGCGTCGTCGCCGTCATAGAGAACGGGGAGGGTCCCACCATCATGGCCCGAGCCGACATCGATGCGCTCCCCGTCACCGAGCGGACGGGCCTGGACTACGCCTCGGAGAACGAGGGGGCCATGCACGCGTGCGGCCACGACATGCACGTGGCGGCGCTCATGGGTGCGGTACGGATTCTGGTGCAGAACAAGAATGCCTGGGCCGGCACCTACATCGCGTTGTTCCAGCCCGCCGAGGAGAACTCCAAGGGCGCCTCGGCCATGATCGACGACGGCCTGGTGAACAAGGTCCCGCACCCCGAAGTGGTGCTGGGCCAACACGTCATGCCGAAGCCGAGCGGTCACGTCTTCACCCACGCGGGTCCCATGCTCTCCATGGCGGACTCGGTGCACATCACCATCCATGGGCGCGGGTCCCACGGCTCGATGCCTCATTTGTCCGTCGACCCTGTCGTCATCGCGTCAAGCGTTGTCCTGAAACTGCAGACGATCGTCTCGCGCGAAGTCGAGCCGGGCGAGTTCGCCGTCGTGACCGTGGGTTCCCTGACCGCGGGCACCCAGGCCAACGTGATTCCCGATCGGGCGGAACTGCGCCTCAACGTGCGCACGTATGACACGGACGTCCGCAACCGGGTCATTGCTTCGATCGAGCGCATTGTCCGTGGGGAATGCGAGGCGGCGGGCGCGCAGGACGACCCCGAATTCGACTACTACGACCAGTTCCCCCTGACCGACAACGACGCCGACGTCACCGACCGGATCAGTCGCGCTTTCGACGCCGGCTTCGAGGCCGAAGTCCTGCAACCGGGCGCGCCCGCAACCGCGTCCGAGGACTTCAGCGAACTTCCGGACGCATTCGGGGTGCCTTACTGCTACTGGTTCTTCGGCGGGGCCGACCAGGAAAAGTACGACGACGCCGCGCGCAACGGCCGCCTTCAGGAGGACATCCCGGCCAACCATTCCCCATTCTTCTACCCGGTCATCCACCCGACCCTCGAGACGGGCACCCGCGCCCAGGTTCTCGCCGCGCTGGAATACTTGGGGAAATAGGAGGCTGTCCCGGGCACCCCGTTTCGTGCGCGGCTGGAGCCCGAGGTGGCATTTTTGTGCGCTTTCGGCGGTCAAAACCGCACAAATCTGCCACCTCGCGGGTTGAGACGAGCAGAGAACGCACGGGGAACGCACGGGATTGCCACCTCGCGGTTGGACACCGGGATTTCGTAGCCCTGCGACCCCACTGCGCGATGTTGTTGGGTGGCGGTTGCCCGATGGAGTGGGGGTTGCCGGCCCCGCGGTCGCTCTGTGGGGGGGTATTGAGAGGAGCTGTTGGGCGGGGGTTACCCGATTGAGCGGCGTTGGCTGTCGTTAGGTGGCGGTTCAACCGCCACCTAACGACAGCCAACGCCACCTAGTTGGGTAACCGCCACGCAACGGGCTCCGTGGGGTGACCCGGCCGCCACACGCCTCCCGCAAACACCACGGACGCACGAAAACGGGCGACGCCGCGAACGGTGAGTTCGCGGCGTCGCCCGTCGCTATGAAAGAGGCGAGGCCTCCGTCAGAGAAGTCGAACTTAAGAGTTCTTGAACCGGTCGACGGCCTCCTGGATCAGGCGCTCGGCTTCCTCCTTGGAATCCCAGCCTTCGCCCTTGACCCACTTGCCGGCTTCGAGGTCCTTGTAGCGCTCGAAGAAGTGCTTGATCTCGTCCTTCTTGTAGTCCTCGATGTCGTCCAGGCTCTGGATGCTGTCGAAGCGCTTGTCGCTCGGGACGCAGAGAACCTTGGCGTCGCCGCCGGCCTCGTCGGTCATGTTGAAGACGCCGATCGGGCGGGCCTCGACGATGACGCCCGGAATGATGTCGTAGTCCATCACGACCATCGCGTCGAGGGGGTCGCCGTCCTCGCCGAGGGTGTCCTCGAAGTACCCGTAGTGCGTGGGGTACTGCATGGACGTGTAGAGGACGCGGTCCAGGCGGAGGCGCCCGGTCTCGTGGTCGATCTCGTACTTTACGCGGGACCCCTGCGGGATCTCGATCGTGACATCAAGTTCCATGAATGAATCTCCTGCACACTGGCTTGTTGTGGATTTCCTGATTCCATGGCCGTTTGGCGTGCCAACGGCCTTTCTGCCTCTCAATCTATCTTCCTCCCCGCGCATTTGGGAAAACCTCGCCGAGGCAATTGCGCCTAAACTCGTGAACGAACCTCAACGGTTTCGGTCGGCCCGTACCCGGTCTGAAACCATGCCCCCACCCTCGAGGAGACCCGATGAGCACGCGTCACCCCAAGCCGCCCGAGCGGTCGAAGACATCCGACAAGTCCGAGAACTCGGGCCGGCCGAAGAGCCGCGGATGGTGGGTCGCCACGGGGATCCTGGCGGCTGGCTGCTTGGGTGTGGGCGCTTGGCTCGTGCCGACGGCCGCAGGACAGTGGGGAATGCTGACCGGTGCGGACCAGCCCAACGTCATGGACTCCGCATCCACGGCGGAGAACCCGGTCAAGAACTTGCCCGACGACGCCGCACGCCCTGCACCGGCGGATCTCGCCGGTCCCTTGGGCGCGGCAGCCGGAAAGCTCAACGGGGGCGGCACGATGTCCTCGCAGGTGGTCGACGTCTCGAGTGGGGACGTCTTGTACTCGGACGATGCGGCGCATCCGGTCACACCGGCGTCGAACCTGAAACTCCTGACGCAATTCACGCTTCTGAGCCATACGGACCCGAATTCGAGGTACGAAACTAACTCCTACCTGTCCCAGGACTCCAAGTCGGTGAACCTGGTGGCCGGTGGCGACACCATGATCTCCGACGGTGAATCGGACGAGAACTCCGTTCTGGGGCACGCCGGCATGCGCACCCTCGCCGAACAGACCGTGGACCGGCTCAAGAACCAGGGGGTCTCCGGGGAGCTGCCGGTGAATCTGGACGCCTCCATGTACTCGGGAGAAGCGACCAACCCGGCGTGGGACTCGGCCGATATCGATGCCGGCTACGTCACGGGTATCTCGCCGATCGCCTTGTGGGACCACCACACGCAACGACCCTCGGACGGGGAGGACGTCTCCCACCGTCCGGACAATGCCGGCGAGGAAGCCCTCGACCAATACGTGAAGGCCCTCAATGAGCTGGGTGCCGACCAGGGGATCAGTTTTACGGCCGGGACCGGGTCGACCACCTCTGGTGACCAGGGCGAGGACCGCAAGCTCGGATCGGTCGAATCCGCGACCGTTCTGGAACAGGCCAAGTACATGATGGAGAACTCCGACAACGTCCTGGCCGAGGTCCTCGGTCGCAACGCGGCCGTCGCGGCAGGCAACGACGGATCGATCGAGGGGGCCATCCGGACGGTCAAGGAGACCCTGGACGCCGCCGGAATCTCCACGCACGGCCTGACGCAGAAGGACTCGAGCGGTCTCTCGGCGGACAACCGCGTCACGCCGATCACCCTGTCCCAGCTCATCGCGAACGCGACCCAATCCAAGACCGCGACGTCGGACCTTGCTGAGACCTTGCCGGTGGCCGGCGGCACGGGCACGCTGGCCGCCCGTTTCGAGGCCGACGACGCCAAGGCGGCCCAGGGCAATGCACGCGCCAAGACGGGCACGTTGCTGAAGGTCAATTCCCTGACGGGCTACACCACGACGTCGCAGGGCAGGCTTCTCGCGTACTCCTTCGTGGTCAATGACGTGACCGACGCCAAGGCCGCCACGAACACCCTGGATGCCTCGGTCGCCGCTCTCTCCGAACTCTGAGGTCGCGTTCGGCCTCGTGTGGCATGGTGGGGATCATGACCGAGAACATCATCAGTTGGAAGGCTGCCGCTTCGGCCGCGGCACGTGTGACGCCGGCAGGTCCCAAGCTCTCCGCCCGGGAGGCCGGCCGCGTCGTCGAATCGGTGAGGTACAACGCGACCGCCTCCGTGGATCATGTTCACCGGATTACCCAGCTGGACGCGGCCGAGAACCTTCACGACTCGCAGGTCCTGGTGGTGGATCGGGCGGGGTGGTCGCGAGCCAACGCCCAGACCTTCTCTCATCTTCTCAACGAGCTGGTGCGAGCCGGCTTGCAAGAGAAATTCGATGACATGGGGTCGGTCGATCGCAAGGTCGCGGAAATGGGCACGGCCGTCGAGCTCGGCGGTGTCCTGTCCTTCCTCTCGAGCAAGGTTCTCGGGCAGTACGACCCGTTCGCCGCGTTGGGCGGTTTCGGTGCACCAGGTGGCCGTCTCCTGCTGGTCGCACCGAACTTGGTCATGATCGAGAGGGAGCTCAACCTCGAGCCGGAGGATTTCCGCTTGTGGGTGTGCCTCCACGAGCAGACCCACCGCGTACAGTTCGCCGCCGCACCGTGGTTGCGCGGGCACATGATCGACCTGATGTCCCGGTTGCCCGAATCCGTAGCGGGCGGAGGCAAAGAAATGGTCGACCGGCTCATCGAGGGGGCGACGGAGGCAGTGCGCACTGCCCGGAAGAAGGGCGAAACCCCTGCCGTTGGCACGGCGGCCGACGGCGAGAACAGCGAAGACGGCGAGACCGCGACCGGCACGGACGCGGTACTCAATCCCGTTCCGAAGAACCGCATGACGGCCCTGCTGGACGAGGAGTCCGCGGCGGTGTTCTCGCGGCTCACCGGGATCATGAGCCTGATGGAGGGGCACGCGAACGTCGTGATGGACGCCGTCGACGCCGAGATCGTGCCCACGGTCAAGACCATTCGCCGTCGCTTCGAAACCCGAGGACGCAACAGGGGCGCGTTCGACACCATGATCCGGAAAGCCTTGGGCATGGACATCAAGATGCGCCAGTACCGGGACGGACAGCGCTTCGTGCGCCACGTGGTCGACGAGCGCGGCATGGCGCAGTTCAACAGGATCTGGGAGGGGCCGGACAATCTGCCCAGTGAACTCGAGATCCACAATCCGAGGCTCTGGATCGACCGGGTGCTGGACGGGCGGGCGGCGTCGGACCGCCCGGCCGACACCACGGACGACGACCGCCCGGAAGGGGTGCGCTAGTGGCGCAGTCGGGGCGTGATGGTCGGCTCCATCCGTCCGTCGGATCCGCCCGCAGATGTTTCGCGGAGGTGCTCGAACGCCATGTTCCGGGCTTCCGCGCCGCCCCCACCGGGCGAACGCGGAGGAACCGCGCCGACGACACGGAGCCTCCGCTCGTGCTGGTCGCCTGCAGCGGGGGACCGGATTCCTTGGCCCTGGCCTCGATCGCCGCACACTTCGCACGCCGAGGTGATCTGCGGGTCGGCGCCGTGGTCGTGGACCACGCGCTCCAGGAAGGCAGTGCCGAACAGGCCGAACGTGCCGCACGGGAATGCGAAGAGCTGGGCCTCGCCCCGGTTCGCACGGTCCGCGCGGAGGTCGAGAGGCGTGGGATGGGCCCGGAAATGGCCGCGCGCACGGCTCGCTACGAGGCCCTGGGGCGCGTCGCGCGGGAGGAAGCGGCACGAGCCGTGCTCCTCGGTCACACACTCGACGACCAGGCCGAGACCGTGGTGCTGGGCCTGGCCCGTGGGTCAGGTACCCGTTCCCTCTCCGGGATGCCGGAAGCCCGGATTCTGGAGGAGGCACGCGCCGAAGCCGGCCCGCGGCCCGATGCCGGGGCCACGGTTCGGGACGAGCCCGAGACGCCGACTCTGGTGGTCCGACCGCTCCTCTCCCTCCGGCGTGAGGATACGCTCGCGATCTGCGAGGCCGAGGGACTCGCGGCGTGGCACGACCCGACGAACGACCAGACCGCATTCCGTCGGAACCGCGTTCGCCACGAGATCCTGCCTTTCCTCGACGAGAGGATCGGGCCCGGGATTCCGCAGGCCCTGGCCCGGACGGCGGCGATTCTTGGCGCCGACGCGGATTTCCTCGAGCAGTGCGCCAACGACGTCGCCCGGGAGGCCGCGACGGACCCGTCCG
This sequence comes from Rothia koreensis, assembly GCF_004136575.1. Taxonomy (GTDB): domain Bacteria; phylum Actinomycetota; class Actinomycetes; order Actinomycetales; family Micrococcaceae; genus Rothia; species Rothia koreensis. The sequence goes on along the minus strand of NZ_NOIQ01000010.1, from coordinate 28,609 downwards.
AGTACCACCCCGTCCCTCGGGGCGAGGACACCGCGGTCGTTGCGGCCTTGTCCCTTCCGCGGTTGAGGGCGGCGCATTCCGCGATGCGTCGTCGCGTCCTGGCACGGTCCGTCGTCGACGCCGGGGGAGAGTCGCCCAGCTTCGAACGGTTGACCGCGATGGAAGAACTGGTCGCCGGGCACGGCAACGCGGGTCCGATTCAGCTGGCCGGACACGTGGCCGCCTGGCGACGTCGTCCGCTCACGGTCGAACGCCAGGAGGAGAGGCCCGACGGTCCGGAGGGCGCATTGGTCCTCACCCGCCCCGTGGAGGAGAGCCGGATTCGCGTGAATGACCCGACTCATGGGGTCGGTGTGACCCCGTGACGTGCCCCGGTTGCGTCACGGGTAGAGTTGCCATGAGTCGTCGCGCTCCTCGGTATTCCGCGCCCGGCGCGAGCGGCCCCTAAGATTTCAGCGACTTGAGCAGGAGACAGCAGTGGATTCACAGGACGTCAAGGAAGATCTGAAGCATGTTCTCTTCACCAAGGAAGAGATCCAGGAGAAGATCGCCGAACTCGCGGCCCAGGTGGACAAGGACTACGAGGACAGGGAAGTCCTCCTGGTCGGTGTCCTGAAGGGCGCCGTGATGGTGATGGCCGACTTGTCCCGTGCGCTGCACGCGCATTACACGATGGACTGGATGGCGGTCTCTTCCTACGGGTCGGGCACGAAGTCCTCCGGCGTGGTGCGCATCCTCAAGGACCTGGACACGGACCTGCACGGGCGTGACGTCCTGATCGTCGAGGACATCATCGATTCCGGCCTCACACTGTCCTGGCTCAAATCCAACCTCGAATCGCGGGGCGCGAATTCGGTGGAGATCTGCGCCCTGCTGCGCAAGCCGGCCTCCGTCAAGACCGAGGTCCCCGTCAAATACGTCGGATGGGATATCGATCCCGAATTCGTGGTCGGATACGGTCTCGATTTTGCCGAGCAGTACCGCAACCTGGATTGCATCGGAACCTTGGCACCGCACGTGTATTCCTAGGGAATCCCGAGGGATTTCCCACGCTCCTCGGCGGATGTCCGCTGTGAGGTGAAGAGCGGACGCTCTTCAGCTCACGGCTGTACCCTATTGCGAGGATTCAAACTCGACCGTGATCGTTTCACGCGGAGGAAAATTAGCTTGGCTCAGCAAAACAGCAACCAGAAGAAGCCGCTCAAGGACAGGATCCTCAAGGGGCCGTATTTCTGGATCTTCCTGGCGCTTCTGGTGCTGCTTCCCGTGATCTTCGTATCCACGTCCTCCTCCACGAACCGCGTGGACACGAACGTGGGGATGGAGTTGCTCAAGGACGACAAGGTCAACGAGGCCAAGATCTACGACGGCGACCAGAAGGTCGAGCTCTCGCTCAAGGACAATTACCACGAGGGCGATCGCGACCTGGGCAAGAAGGTCGAGTTCTATTACGTCGAGCCGCGATCGGGCGACGTCGTCAAGGCCATGGACGATGCCGGCCTGAAGGGGTACACGGACCAGCCCGTTCAGAACAACTGGTTCACTTCGATGCTGGGCTTCATCGTGCCCTTCCTGCTGGTCATGCTGATCTTCTGGTTCCTCCTCTCCCGCATGGGCGGTGGCGGCGGCCAGATCATGAACTTCGGCAAGTCGAAGGCCAAGAAGTTCAACAAGGAGAACTCGCAGGTCAAGTTCGTCGACGTCGCCGGCGCGGACGAGGCGGTCGAGGAACTCCACGAGGTCAAGGAATTCCTGACCGATCCCTCTCGATTCACGTCCGTCGGGGCCAAGATCCCCAAGGGCGTGCTGCTCTACGGTCCTCCGGGTACGGGCAAGACCTTGCTCGCGAAGGCGGTTGCCGGCGAGGCGGGCGTTCCGTTCTACTCGATCTCGGGGTCCGATTTCGTCGAAATGTTCGTCGGTGTGGGCGCATCCCGCGTGCGTGACCTGTTCGAGCAGGCCAAGCAGAACGACGCCGCCATTATCTTCGTCGACGAGATCGACGCCGTGGGACGCCAGCGCGGCGCCGGCATGGGCGGCGGCAACGACGAGCGCGAGCAGACCCTCAACCAGCTGCTCGTTGAAATGGACGGGTTCGACGAGAACACCAACATCATTCTCATCGCTGCGACCAACCGTCCCGATGTTCTGGACCCCGCCCTCCTCCGTCCCGGGCGTTTCGACCGCCAGATCGGCGTGGATGCCCCGGACCTGAAGGGCCGCAAGCAGATCCTCGAGGTCCACGCACAGGGCAAGCGTCTGGCCGAGAACGTGGACATGGGCGCCGTGGCCAAGCGGACCCCGGGGTTCACGGGTGCGGACCTGGCCAACGTCATGAACGAGGCCGCTCTCCTGACGGCGCGATCCAACGCCCAGATCATCGACGACCGGGCGCTGGACGAGGCGATCGACCGCGTCATCGCCGGACCGCAGAGGCGGTCCCGGCTCATGAAGGAGCTCGAACGCAAGATCACCGCCTACCACGAAGGTGGGCACGCGCTCGTGGCCGCGGCTCTGCGCAATACCGATCCCGTCACCAAGATCACCATCCTCCCGCGCGGTCGCGCGCTGGGATACACCATGGTCATGCCGGTCGACGACAAGTACTCGACCACCAGGAACGAGCTCCTCGACCAGCTCGCCTACGCTTTGGGCGGCCGTGCCGCGGAGGAAATCGTGTTCCATGACCCGTCCACGGGCGCGGCCAACGACATCGACAAGGCGACCGGGACAGCCCGCAAGATGGTCACCGAGTACGGCATGAGTTCCGTGATCGGGTCGGTCAAGCTGGGCTCGGGGAATTCGGAGCCCTTCATGGGGCGCGACGCCGGCTCGAGCGGACCCGAGTACTCGGACGAACTCGCTGCCAAGATCGACGCCGAGGTCCGCACCCTGATCGACAGCGCGCACGACGAGGCCTACGAAATCCTGACGGAGAATCGCGACGTCCTGGACCGTCTCGCTTTCGAACTGCTGGACAAGGAGACCCTGAACGAGCGCGAGATCGCCGACATCTTCAAGGACGTGCGCAAGCGCCCGCTGCGCGACGTCTGGCTCTCCAAGGAGACGCGCCCGGTCTCGAGCATGCCTCCCATAACGACTCCTGCCGAGAAGGAAGAGGCCGCCGAAGCCGGCGCCGAGGATCCCGAGACCATGGCGCCCCAGGACCAGGCCGTCGCGGCCAAGCCCGAGCATCCCCTCGAGGTCCCGGAGAATTCTTCCGGCGCCGTCCCGCCCGACAACGGTCCTCAGCCGGGACCGGGCGAGCCCGGTTCCGACGAACCCGGCCAGGGCCCTGCGGGAGGCCCGAAGCCCGACGACGGCACCTCGGGCGACCAGGCGTAGTCATGGATCAGCCTCGCATCGAAGCCGCTGTCCGCGAGATCTTGGCCGCGATCGGCGAGGACCCGGACAGGGACGGTCTGAAAGATACACCGGCGCGGGTCGCGCGGTCCTACGCCGAGGTGTTTTCCGGCCTGGGCACGGATCCCACCGAACTGTTGGCGACCACCTTCGACATCGACCACTCGGAGATGGTCCTGGTCAAGGACATCGACTTCTTCTCGATGTGTGAGCACCATTTGGTGCCCTTCTACGGCCTGGCGCACGTGGCCTACATACCCGGAGCCAGCGGGCGTGTGACGGGCCTGTCCAAATTCGCCCGGCTGGTGGACCTCTACGCGAAGCGACCGCAGGTCCAGGAACGTCTCACGACCCAAATCGTCGAGGCCATCGAGGACTCCCTCGAACCAGCGGGGGCGATGGTGGTCATCGAGGGTGAGCACATGTGCATGTCGATGCGTGGTGTGCAGAAACCCGGGGCGAAGACCGTGACCTCCGCCGTGCGCGGACAGATGAGGGACACCGCGACGCGCTCCGAGGCCATGGGCCTCATCATGGGAGGCAAGAGCCGGTGACCGCATCCTCGTCCACGTCCGGATCCCTCGGTGGCGAGCTCGAACTCTCCCCGGAACAGGAATCCGTGCGCGGTTGGGGATCGTTCGACAATCTGCCTCGCGGACGGACCCTGGTCATGGGGATCCTCAACGTCACCCCCGATTCGTTCTCCGACGGTGGGCAGCACGCCGACAGGTCCGGAGCCGTGAGACACGCTCTGGACCTGGTGCTCGCGGGCGCGGACATCGTCGACGTCGGGGGCGAGTCCACGAGACCCGGAGCCAGCCCCGTCGCGGTCCCGACCGAGCAGGACAGGATTCTGCCGGTCATCCGGGAACTGGCCGCGCGCGGCGTCGTGATGTCCGTGGACACGATGCACGGTGAGACCGCGCGTCGTGCGGTCGAGGCCGGGGCGCACATCATCAACGACGTCTCGGGCGAACGGGTCACGGACGACATGATCGACCTGGTCCGTGATACCGGCGTTCCGTATATTCTCACCCACGCCCGAGGGGACTCCCGGTCCATGGACCGTCGGGCCGTCTACGAGAACACGGTCGAGGACGTGCGGGCGGAATTGCTCGAGTGGCGCGAAAGGTTCCTGGACCGTGGCGTCAAGCGGGAACAACTGATTCTGGACCCGGGCCTGGGATTCGCCAAGGCAGGAGACCAGGACTGGGACCTGCTGGCAGGCATGGGCAGATTCACCGATATCGGGCACCCCGTTCTGATCGCGGCTTCACGGAAGAGGTTCATCGGAACCCTGATGGCCCGGTCGCGTGAGGAAAGCATCGACGAGTCGGGAGGGGCTGACCTGCAGGTTCCCCCGCCGTCGGAGAGGGACGCCGCGACCGCGGCGATCTCCGCCCTTGCCGCCGAGAGGGGAGCCTGGGCGGTCAGGGTCCACGACGCCGCCTCGAGCCGGAATGCGGTGGATGTCACCCGCAAACTGCTCGCCACAGAAGCCTCTGGTGACGCATCCTGATAGTCAACGCAGTCAATCACATCGCATAGCAATAGATATTTGCTGGACCTGAGGGGACGGACACATGACGGAGAACCTCCCGAGCAGACCCGCCGACCCGGCACCGCACGCCCCGACGCGGCAGGACCGCATCGCAATCTCCGGGATCGGAGCGGTGGGCTATCACGGGGTCTTCGACCAGGAGAAGCGCGTGGGACAGCCGTTCTTCGTGGACGTCACGCTGTTCACCAATTGCGCTCCCGCTGCCAGGACCGACGATCTCGAACACACCGTCAATTACGGCGCGGTGGCCGAGACAGTCAAGGACGTCATCGTGGGCGACCCGGTGGACCTCATCGAGACTTTGGCCGAACGCATCGTGAGCAGCCTGTTCGCGTCCTACGAGGTGTCCGCCGTCGAGGTCACCGTCCACAAACCGAAGGCCCCCATCCAAGTCACGTTCGCGGACGTTTCGGTCACGATCTACCGGGAGAAACCATGACCGTCGATTCCATCATTGCCCTCGGCTCCAATCTGGGGGAGTCTCGGGACACCCTCTCGAAGGCCATCGAGGCGCTCGCGGAGAATGACAGGATCTCAGTCGAGGACGTGTCGCCGGTTGCCGTCACGGCCCCGGTCGGAGGTCCTGAGGGGCAGCCCGATTACCTCAATCAGATCGTCAGGGTCAGTACCGGCCTGAGCCCCTTCGCCCTGTTGCGTTTCTGCCAGGGCATAGAGGAAGACTTTCACCGAGTCCGCACGGTGCGCTGGGGCCCCCGAACCCTGGACGTGGACATCGTGACCTTCGGCGACCTGTACATGGACGAGCCCGAACTGAACCTGCCCCATCCTCGTGCCGCCGAAAGGGCCTTTGTCCTAGCTCCCTGGGCGCGCATGGACCCCGACGCCGTGCTGGACGGCGTGTCCGTCGCCGAGCTGGCCGAACGGGCGGCGGATCGAGACGGTGTCCGCGGATACCTGGACGCGACGGACAAACCGGAGCCGAGTACATGAAGCCATTGCGATACAGGTGGCTCGCGCTGATTGCCGCCGTTGCACTTGCCGCGGGTGGCCTCGCGACGGGCATATGGCCGGACTTCCGAGAGGTCGGGTTCATCCTCCCCTGGCCGACGCTGGCGGTCAGTGTGCTCCTGGCGGCTGCGGCCCTCGCCCTCGGATGGAAAGTCAGGGCGCACGTCAAGGATCCCAAGCACAAGCCCATCGAGCCGATCGTCGCGTCCAGAATCGCCGTCCTGGCCCAGACCTGCGCCGTGTACGGTGCGCTCCTCTTCGGTTGGGCCGCGGGAATCGTCGCTTACGAACTCGCTCTCCTGCGCTTCCGCCCGGCATCGGACACTTTGTTGCTGAGCCTCGCTAATGTTGTGGTGGGCGCGATGGTGTGCATCGCGGGCTGCCTCGCAGAGACATGGTGCAAGAGACCACCCGACGATTCGGACAGATCCGAATCGGACCAGGACGTCACCACTCGGCGAGGTTCGGACCAAGACATACCCGAGGGAGAAGGCGGATATGCCAGGAACCGGAGAGACTGAGAAGCACTCGGTGTCCCCGCACGAGCATTCGACGGACAACGGACCGAAGGAGGAGGTCGACCGTCCGGGCTCGGACACCTCAGGAAGCGCCCGACGTCGACACCTGGGTCCCGGGTCTCCGCGTTTTGAACGGACTCTTCGGGAACTCGACCCGTGGTCTACCGAGTGGGTCCGGCCCGACACCCGCTACCCCAAGTTGCTGTTGGTCAACGAAATCATTTGGGGAGCAGTGGTCACCGCGGCGCTGTGCATTCCCCTCGTCATGGTGAGCCTCGGATGGTGGAACTGGCCGTGGTTGTGGTTGGCCATCGCCGTGCCAGCCGCGTACGCGGTGGGCGTCGTCATCAGCGTTGCGCTCGTGCCCCGCCGTGCCCGAGCCCGCGGCTATTCCGAGCGCGACGACGACCTGCTCATCCGTCACGGCGCGATGTGGCACAAAGTCAATGCGATTCCTTACGGCCGACTCCAGACCGTCGAGGTTTCCGTCGGGCCTCTCGAGCGGAGATTCGGCCTGGCCAAGGTCGAGCTGCATACGGCGTCGTCCTCGACCGACGCGAAGATCGAGGGGATCACGGCCGAAGAAGCCGCCCGACTCCGGCACGAGCTGACCGAGCGCGGCGACAACCGACTCGCGGGGCTGTGACCGATGGACTCGCAGACTCCTGATACCCAGCGGTGGCGGCGCGTCCACCCGCTGAGCCCCTTGGCGAGATTCTGGTTCGCGATCCTGATCGCACTGTTCGCGGTCGGACGCAATTTCATCGAAGACATCTTCGAAGGCAAAACGGACGCTGAATCCCTGCGCAACAATGTCGTCGACTTTCTGACGTCATTGAATATTCTCGCTTGGCTCGGCCTGACACTCCTGATCGTGGTCGTACTGGGAGGAATGTTCCTCAACTGGTGGTTCACTCGTTTCACGGTGACCGCAGACTCCGTACGCGTGCGCCAGGGGTGGCTGTTCCGCACGGACAAGCAAGCACGTCTCGACCGCGTCCAGAGCATCGAGATCTTCCAACCGTTCATGGCACGCCTCGTGGGGCTGGCTGAGCTTCGGTTCGACGTCGCGGATTCGGGCGACGCCGCCCTCCACCTCCAGTACCTCAGGAAGAAGGACGCCGAGGCGTTGCGAGAGCAGCTCCTGGGACGTCGCAATGCGATCCGGGCCGAGGAATCGGCGTCGACATCACTGGGCGCGGAAGCCAACAGTGCGCAGTCGGCGGGCGCCGACCAGGATTCCGATTCCGGTCGGCACGCGGCGGGCCGCCCGCAGGCCGGTCCAGAGGTGAAACCGCATCCGGAATCGGAGACCTCGGACATGAACGAGGCTCCGCTCGCCTCCGTCGGTCCCGGCCGAGCGATCGTCTCGACGCTCCTGGGCGGAACCGGGCTCTGGTTCCTGGTCGTGCTCTGCGGTTCGTTGGCTTTCGGTCTCTTCCTGCCGGAGGTCGGCGGCTTCGTTTTCGTCCCGGCGATACTGAGTCTCGTCGGCGGTGTGTGGAGCTCGGTCAACACCGGGGCGAACTTCACGCTGACCAGGACCTGCGACGGATTCAGAATGAGATACGGGTTGACCTCCACACGTACTCGGACCCTGCCGCTGGGCCGTATCCAGGCCGTCGGCATCGACCAGCCGCTGCTGTGGAGGATCCCGGGTTGGTTCCGTGTGCGCATCAACTCCGCGGGGCTGGGGACGTCGTCGTCCGAAGAGCAGCACAGGACCCTCCTGCCCGTGGGCACGGGACAGGACCTGATGAATATCCTTCCGCACGTCGTCGAGACGTCCGAGGACGGCGGCGTCGACGGGTACCGGCTTCGGAGCGCGCTCGAGGGCAGCGGCCCGGAGAACGGTTTCGTGGTGGCACCCCGCAGGTCCCGGTGGCTCGATCCGTTCAACTATCGGCGCAACGGCTATGCCACCACGCCGGACCTCCTGCTGCTTCGCGGAGGATGGCTCAGGCGGCGGCTCAGCGTGGTTCCGCATGAGAGGACACAATCGGTCGCCCTCGAGAGCGGCCCTCTGCTCAGGCGGCTCGGACTGGCCACCGCGAGGTTGGACTCGGTCGGCGGGGAAGTCAGCACGAAGGTCGAGCACTTGGCGACCGAGGACGTGCGTGAGATGATCCGCGAACAGGCCGCGCGGGCGGCCTTCGCTCGGCGGATTTCCGCCGACACAACGCCCGGCACCCCCACGGCGCCCCGCACTGACACATCACTGACCCCGAGCGAGGACTCCGCAACATCATGAGCGAACCAGCCAACCGTCCCGGGCGCCTCGGCATCGGCGTCATCGGCGCAGGCAAGGTCGGTGCCGTTCTCGGTGCCGCCCTCCGGTCCGCGGGCCACGCGCTGGTCGGGGTCCACGCGGTGTCGGAGGACTCGCGAACCCGCGCCGAGGCTCTCTTGCCCGATGTCCCGGTTCTGCCGATTCCGCAGATCGTCGAGCGGAGCGAGGTCGTGCTCTTCGCGGTGCCGGATGACGAACTCGGCCCGCTCGTCTCGGGTCTCGCCCAGGCCGGGCACTTCACGACCGGGCAGATCCTCGTGCACACCTCCGGCCGGTTCGGTACTGACGTCCTGGAGCCGGGTCGGGAAGCCGGTGCGATTGCTCTGGCCGTGCACCCGGTCATGACGTTCACGGGACTTTCCCTGGACCTGGCGCGTTTGCACACGGCTTCCTTCGGTGTCACGGCCTCCGGCCCCTTTCTGCCGATCGCGCAGGCCCTCGTCGTCGAGATGGGCGGGGAACCCGTGGTCGTCGCGGAGGGGGACAGGCCGCTCTACCATGCCGCGCTGGCCCACGCCTCGAATCATTCGGTCACGCTCGTCGGCCAGGCCTCCCAGATCTTGGAGAGCATGGGCATCGAGAATCCCGGGGAGGTCTTGGGGCCCCTCGTCCGTGCGAGCATCGACAACGCCCTGGCCTCGGGGGACGGCGCGCTGACCGGGCCCGTGGTACGTGGAGACGCCGGAACCGTCCAGACCCATCGGGAAAACCTCGAGGGGTTCGCGACGGAGGAATCTGCCCCGGACATCGGCGCCGCCTACCTCGCCATGGCGGAGGCCAGCGCTTATCGGGCCAATCGCAGGGGAGCCCTTCCGGACGAGGCGCTCGAACGCATATTGCGTGCTCTCGGTCTCGAAAATTCGCACAAAAGTGAAAGCGGCGGCCACGAACAGTAAACTGCATTGCGGTCCGAGGCATCCCGCGCCCAGTCGCGGAGGTGCCTCGCCCCCGTGGCACCCGGCCATTCGCACCGACAGGCCGTGCCGCGGTATTCGCTCAAGGAAGGACGACTATGACGGGTGAGCTGTTCATCGCTCGAACCCTGGAAGAATTTTCCGCCCACATCAGCCAACGCATGGGCGACGCCGAAGCGAGGATCCACGCGGCCGAGGCCGAAACCCTCTCGGCGCACCGCAGCGATCCCGACGCCGAGCCCACGACGCCCCGTGTGGCGACCCTCGGTTTCGTCCCGACCATGGGTGCACTGCACGACGGGCACGCAACCCTCATCGAAAGAGCGCGTGAGCAGAACGACGTCGTCGCAGTCTCGATCTTCGTCAACCCGCTCCAGTTCGGACCCGGAGAGGACTACGACAAGTACCCGCGCCAGCCGGACGAGGATCTGGCCCTGCTGCGGGAGTACGGGGTCGACATCGTGTTCATCCCGGAACTCGAGGTCATGTACCCCGGAGGCGAGCCCCTTGTGCGCGTGAGCTCCGGCCGGCTCGGAACCATGTTCGAAGGGGCCGCCCGGCCGGGACACTTCGATGGCGTGCTGACCGTGGTCAACAAGCTGTTCAACGTCGTCGTTGCCGCCGCGGGCCCACATCGGGGCCGCGCGTACTTCGGCCAGAAGGACGCCCAGCAGGTCGCCCTGGTCCAGCGGATGGTGGCCGACTTCGCGATCCCGCTGGTGGTCTGCCCCGTGGCCATCGTCCGTGACGACGACGGCCTCGCGATGTCCTCCCGCAACTCCTATCTGGATCCCGAGGAGAGGAAAGCCGCCCTCGTGCTCTCCCGCACCCTCGCCCTCTTGCGCGAGGAAGGGCTCTCACGGGGCTACGCCGGAATCGACGTCGACGCCGCGAGGGAACGGATATCCGACCGGGACGGAGTGGACCTCGAATACCTCGAGATCGTCGACCCCAAGACCTTCGAGGCGCCCGTCGAGAATTCGGAACGGGCGACGGCGCTCGCCGCGATTCGCGTGGGCGGAACCCGGCTCATCGACAACATGGATGTCATCTGAGGGCTCCCACACCCTCGGATTCCGCGTCCGATACACCCACAGATAGGCTTAGGACCGTGAGTACTTCAGCTTCGTCGTCCTCCCCGCAGGACCAGACCAGTCAGCAGACCGAGATCAACGAGCAGATGCGCATCCGGATGGACAAGCGCGCGGAACTGATCTCTCGAGGACGTGAAGCCTATCCCGTGGGCGTCCCCGTGACCCGAAGCATCCAGAGCGTCCGCGAGCAGTACGGCGACCTGGAGGCCGGGGACGAGACGGGCGACGTCGTCGGCGTCGTCGGGCGCGTGGTGTTCGTGCGGAACACGGGCAAGCTGTGCTTCGCGAGCCTCCAGGCCGGGGACGGAACACGACTTCAAGCGATGATTTCGCTCGCGAAGGCCGGACAGGAGAACCTGGACGACTGGAAGGCGCTCGTGGACCTCGGCGACCACGTGTTCGTGCACGGGGAAGTCGTCAGCTCACGTCGCGGCGAGCTGTCGGTCATGGTCGAGGACTGGTCGATGGCGTCCAAGTCGTTGCGCCCGCTCCCGACCCTGCACAAGGACCTGAACGAGGAGACCCGGGTCCGGCAGCGCTACCTGGATCTCATGGTCCGCAAGGAAGCGCAGGAGACGGTCCTCAACCGCGCGAAGATCATGCAGACCGTGCGTCAGGTCCTTGTCGATCAGGGCTACATCGAAATCGAGTCGCCGATCCTGCAGCTCGTGCACGGTGGCGCGACCGCGCGGCCGTTCCAGACCCATCTCAACGCCTTCGACCAGGACATGACGTTGCGCATCGCGACCGAGCTGTACCTGAAGCGAGCCGTGGTCGGTGGGATCGACCGTGTCTTCGAGATCGGGCGCATTTTCCGCAACGAGGGCGTGGATTCCACGCACAGCCCCGAGTTCACGACCCTTGAGGCGTACCAAGCCTACGGGGACCAGTTCACGATGGCCGAGCTCATCCAGAACATCATCATGGCCTGCGCCGATGCTCTGGGAGTCCATCAGATCGAGACGGACCGGGGAACGATCGACCTCAACGCGGAATGGACATGGCTCGGCGTCTATCCGGGCCTGTCGGAGGCCGTCGGGCGGGAGATCACCCCCGAGACCACGGCCGAGGATCTTCGCGGGATCGCGGACCAGCACGACGTCTCGGTGGATCCCTCGTGGGACGCCGAGAAGCTCGTCATCGAACTCTTCGGCGAAATCGTGGAACCGACCCTCATCAACCCGACGTTCGTGTGCGACTATCCGCCGTCGGCGCAGCCGCTTGCCCGGCCCCACCGGTCGAAGCCGGACGTCATCGAGGCCTGGGACCTCATTATCGGCGGTATGGAGCGCGGCACAGCTTTCTCCGAATTGATCGATCCTGTGATCCAGCGAGAGCGGCTCACGGAGCAGTCCCGGCTGGCCGCCGGCGGAGACGACGAAGCCATGGAACTCGACGAGGACTTTCTGCGAGCCCTGGAACATGCCGCTCCTCCCATGGGCGGATTGGGCCTGGGAATTGATCGGCTGATCATGTTGTTCACAGGACTGGGGATTAGGGAAACGATTTTGTTTCCGCTGATGAAGCCCGAGTAAATCGGGATGATCAAGCGGGCCTCCGGGCCCGGGGGAGAAGGTTCGGCGTGGAATATGTGGCCGTATTGTTGCCGTCCGTCGCTATCGGCATCATCTTCTATTTCGTGATGCGCTGGGCGTTCCGGGCCGACAGCTCGGAGCGCAAGGCCCATGCAGCCTCGGACGACGACGCGCGCCAATGGTACGAGAAGATCAAATCCCGGGAAGGATCCGGAGAGATTTTCCTTCCCAGAGAAGACTCGGATTCATAAGTTTTTCACAGGAAGAATTATGCTTCCGGAGGACTATTCGACTGTCCTTTTCTGTTGGCAATTGATACTCTGGCCTTACACCAGGACAAAAGTCCACAGCTTTAGTGCCGCGTGAGCCGGATACCGTTCCCGCGCTTCGCTAACACGATTAAGGTCCTCTGACATCAAATTTTGCGTCGGACCGCGCCAATAAGGACTGAGGAGACACTCATGGCTCAGAAAGTTAAGATCATTCTCGAGGACGATCTCGAGGGCGGCGCCGCTGACGAAACCGTGCGTTTCGGGCTCGACGGCGGCCAGTACGAAATCGACCTCTCGTCGGCGAACGCCGCGAAGCTTCGCGACGCGATTCGTCCGTACGCGGCCAAGGCCCGCCGGGTCCAGGGGCGCAACAGTGGGCGAGGCACCTCGGGCAAGGGCTCGGGGCAGGTCCGCAATCCTGAGACGGCCCTGATCCGCAAGTGGGCCAAGGAGAACGGCTACAACGTCTCCGACCGCGGCCGCATCCACCAGGAGATTCAGGACGCCTACTACGCCGCTCGTAAGAAAGACTCCTAGTAAGAGCCGGTTTTCGAGGGCTGTCGAAGGAATCGGCGCGAAGCATCTGCTGGTTCTCGACCTCGTGCAAGATCAAGCTCAGGGCGGAAATACTTAGGTATTTTCTGCCCTGAGCTTTATTGCGTCTCGCCGGTGGCGAACAGCAGATAATCAGGCCTTTTCCGTGCGTAGCATCGAATCAAAGACGTACAAGGAGACCAACTATGTTTGAACGGTTTACGGACCGCGCACGGCGTGTTGTGGTGCTGGCTCAGGAAGAAGCCCGCATGCTCAACCACAATTACATCGGCACAGAACACCTGTTGCTGGGTCTGATCCATGAGGGCGAAGGAATCGCGGCCAAGGCCCTGGAGTCCATGGGCGTGACCCTCTCCGCCGTTCGTGAGCAGGTCCAGGACATCATCGGACCGGGCCAGCAGGCGCCCAGCGGGCACATCCCGTTCACGCCGCGGGCCAAGAAGGTCCTCGAGCTGTCCCTGCGCGAAGCGCTCCAGCTCGGACACAACTACATCGGAACCGAGCACATTCTGCTCGGCCTCATCAGGGCCGGCGAAGGCGTTGCCTCGCAGGTTCTGTCCAAGCTGGGCGCCGAGCCCTCGCGCGTGCGCCAGACGGTCATCGACATGATCTCCGGCTACCAGGGCGGATCGGGCGACTCGAAGGAAGCTGCCGGCGTGGGCGCGGGCGGCAAGGAAGGAGCCCCGGCGGGTTCCGCGGTGCTGGACCAGTTCGGCACGAACCTCACTGCCGCCGCCCGGGAGAGCAATCTCGACCCGGTGATCGGGCGCTACAAGGAGATGGAACGCGTGATGCAGGTCCTCTCCCGGCGCACCAAGAACAACCCCGTGCTGATCGGCGAGCCCGGAGTCGGCAAGACGGCCGTCGTCGAGGGCCTGGCCCAGGCGATCGTTCGTGGAGACGTCCCGGAGACGCTCAAGGACAAGCACCTGTACACGCTGGATCTCGGGTCCCTCGTGGCCGGTTCCCGCTACCGCGGCGACTTCGAGGAACGCCTCAAGAAGGTGCTCAAGGAGATCCGCACCCGCGGGGACATCATCCTGTTCATCGATGAGATCCACACGCTGGTGGGTGCGGGAGCGGCCGAAGGCGCCATAGACGCCGCGTCGATCCTCAAGCCCATGCTGGCCCGCGGTGAGTTGCAGACCATCGGTGCGACCACCCTGGACGAGTACCGCAAGCACATCGAGAAGGACGCCGCCCTCGAGCGTCGTTTCCAGCCGATTCAGGTCGACGAACCGTCGCAGGCGCACGCCGTCGAAATCCTCAAGGGCCTGCGGGACAAGTACGAGGCACACCACCGGGTCACGATTTCCGACGAGGCCCTCGAGGCGGCCGTGAGCCTGTCGGCCCGGTACATCTCGGACCGGTTCCTCCCGGACAAGGCGATCGACATGATCGACGAGGCCGGCGCCCGTCTGCGCATCAAGCGTCTGACCGCTCCGCCAGAGATCAAGGCCATCGAGGAACGGATCGCCGAGGTGAAGTCCCAGAAGGAGTCCGCGATCGACGGACAGGACTTCGAGAAGGCAGCTTCCCTGCGCGACAAGGAGCAGAAGCTCATCGCGGAGAAGGACGAGCAGGAGAAGAAGTGGAAGGAGAGCGACTCCGCCATGGGCGAGGTCACTCCGGACGTCATCTCCGAGGTTCTCTCCGCATCCACGGGCGTTCCGGTGTACAAGCTCACCGACGAGGAATCGGGCCGACTCCTCAACATGGAGGAGGAGCTGCACCGCCGGGTCATCGGTCAGGACAACGCCATCAAGGCGCTGTCCCGGTCGATCCGACGCACGCGTGCCGGGTTGAAGGATCCGCACCGTCCCGGTGGCTCGTTCATCTTCGCCGGACCCACGGGTGTCGGCAAGACCGAGCTGGCCAAGGCCCTGGCCCAGTTCCTGTTCGGCGACGACGACTCGCTGATCACGCTGGACATGTCCGAGTACCAGGAGAAGCACACGGTCTCTCGGCTGTTCGGTGCGCCCCCCGGATACGTCGGCTACGAAGAGGGCGGCCAGCTGACCGAGAAGGTCCGCCGCAAGCCCTTCTCCGTGGTCCTGTTCGACGAGGTCGAGAAGGCCCACGCGGACCTGTTCAACTCGTTGCTGCAGATCCTCGAGGACGGTCGCCTGACCGACTCGCAGGGACGCGTGGTGGACTTCAAGAACACCGTGATCATCATGACCACGAACCTGGGAACGAAGGACATCTCACGCCGGGTTCCCGTGGGCTTCCAGTCCCACGAGGATCCCACGACGAACTACGAGCGGATGCAGGCCAAGGTCCAGGAGGAGCTCAAGGAGCACTTCCGTCCGGAGTTCCTGAACCGCGTGGATGACATCATCGTCTTCCCGCAGCTGTCCGAGGAAGAGATCATCCAGATCGTCGACCTGTTCGTCGCCCGCCTCGCGGAGCGTCTGCGGGACCAGGACATGTCCATCGAGCTCACGGACGCCGCCAAGAAGCTCCTGGGGGAGCGTGGCTACGATCCGTCGATGGGTGCCCGCCCGCTGCGCCGCACGATGCAGCGCGAGATCGAGGACCAGATCTCCGAGAAGATCCTCTTCGGAGAGATCCAGGGCGGGGAGAAGATCACCGTGGATGCCGAGGGCGAAGGCAAGGACGCGAAGTTCCTCTTCTCCTCGCAGAAGATGTCCGAGCTGACGGATGACGGATTCGATTACGGTCAGGCCGAGTCCACGGAGTCGAACCCGGACACCCAGCAGCTCTCGCGTCCGTCCACGCCGCCGCGTTACGAAGGCGGCGACGGCGGCGGAGCGGCCGGGTCCGCGACCGCGTAGGAGCCCGTCCAGGCCGGAGCCGTCCGTCGGCCCCTGTGGGGCTCGGGCGAGCTCCGGAACTGGTCCGGTGCTCTGAGCCAGTGGCACCGCATGCACGAAGCGGGGTCGCCCTCCGGGGCGGCCCCGCTTCGTGCGTCTCGGGGCCGGCGCGTCGCGTCGGGGCCGCCCCGTGAGATCGAATGGTGCCGACGCCGGTCACGGGCGTAAACTCTGGGCGCATGACCAACCTGCGGATGCGACCTGCCAGAACTTCGGACGTCCACGAGATCAGGCGGCTCGTCGCACCGTACGTCACGTCCGGCGCGCTGATTTCCAAGGACGCGGTCGAGTATTTCGAGTCGATCCAGGAATTCATGGTGGTCGAAGACCTCGAAGCCCACGGCTCGGCACGGCTCATTGGTTGCGGTGCCCTGCACATCCTGTGGGAGGACCTGGGCGAGATCCGCACCCTCGCTGCGGACGAACGGGCGCGCGGGCGAGGCGTGGGGCGCATGCTGGTTCAGTCCTTGCTCGAACGGGCCCGAGGAATCGGCGTCGACCGCGTCTTCTGCCTGACGTTCGAGGTCGAATTCTTCCGGCGCATGGGCTTCGAGATCATGAGCAATCAAGAGACGATCGACCATGAGGTCTTCGCCGAGCTCCTGCGGTCCCATGACGAAGGCGTCGCAGAATTCCTGGATCTGGCGAGGGTGAAGCCGAATACCCTCGGCAACACCCGCATGCTTCGACACCTCTGACGCCGAATCCGGTCAGCCGGGAAGAGTCACACGGCCCTCGGGGTCTCGCGATGCCAGGGCGTCACGGACCAGTCCCTCGAGGCATCGCTCCAACTGGTCTCCCGGGGCACCGATGGCCCTCAGCTGTTCCATGGCGTGAGGCGCCCCCTTCCACGCGGTCCTTTCCGGGGACAGGAGGGCCTCCGGCGGGACCGGCTCCGTGGCCTCCCTGAGCACGGCCATCATGGCTCCCCGGGCCTGGCGGTCCGTGCCTTTCCACGCTTGCCCTCGGGGCACGTATTCCGGCTCGGGTCGACCCGCGGCCACCCACGCGCACTGGTCCAGCACGGGGCATATGTCGCACCGGGGAGATTTCGCGGTGCAGACCAGGGCTCCCAGTTCCATGACGGCGATGTTCCACCGGACGGCGGTTGCGTCGTCGTCGGGCATCAATGATTCGGCGAGTCTCGTCTCTGCCGCGGTCAGCCCCTTGGAAGGCAACGCCTTTCCGCTGATGGCGCGCGCCTGAACCCGTCGAATGTTGGTATCGATCACGGTTTGCCGGTCACCGAAGGCAAACACGGAAACGGCCGCGGCGGTGTAGGAGCCGACTCCCGGGAGGGCCAGGAGTTCGTCGTAGTCCGAGGGGACCTCGCCGCCGTGCCGCTCGACGATGGCCACCGCTGCGGCGTGCAGTCGAAGGGCCCTCCGGGGGTAACCGAGTCGACCCCACTCACGCACGGCGTCTCCCGTGGTCGCGGACGCCAGGTCCGACGGCTCGGGCCACAACTGCATCCATCGTTTCCATTGCGGAAGAACACGGACCACCGGGGTCTGCTGGAGCATGAACTCGCTGACCATGACCTGCCAGGGGGTACGGTCCGGTGCCCGCCACGGCAGGTCCCGAGCATTCCACGTGAACCAGTCGATGATGTGTCGATGCATCGTGCGGACGGTGTCCGGGTCGGGCCAGGGGGCGTGGTCCGCGGCGGCGTCGGCCTGTTCCGACGGTGCGGCCGGTGGATTCGAAAAATTCATGACGTGACCACTGTAGTGTGCCGGGTCCGTCCCTGGGTTGGGCTCTCCTTTTAGTAGCCTAGGACGCATGACAGAGTACGAAGACCCCACACCGGAGAACGGCGGCAACCAGGGCGGGTACCGGCGCGAATCGCCCGCGGTCTACCGCCGACGTCGGATCATCGCGCTGATCCTTGCTCTCCTGGTGATCGTGCTGGTCGTGTGGGGAGTCGTCTTCGCGGTGAACAAGATCGCCGCGAGCATCGGTGGCGGTTCCGGCGGGTCGTCCTCGCAGTCGTCGACCGACAATTTCGCCAGCTTCAGCGCCCGGCCCTCGCATTCGGCCTCGGGCTCGTCGGGTCCGAGCGGATCGGCGGGGCCTTCCGCGTCTGCATCCTCCTCGGACGGTGCGTCGGCCTCGGACAAGCCATCGGAGCAGGCGGAGGGGGACCAGAGCGAGAAGCCTGATCCCGAGGAGTCGAAGGCAGAAGCCGCCGCGACCACGGCGCCGACCGAGTCCAAGCCGGCCCAGCCCCGGGCTTGTGGCTCGAATATCCAGGTCAGCGCCAAACTGGACAAGGGGACGTACGGTCAGGGTGAGAATCCCGTCATGAGCACGACCGTCAAGAACTCCGGGGACAACCCGTGCAACGTCGATCTCGGTGCCAACAAGGTGACCTATGAGATCACGTCGGGTTCGGCCGAGGTGTACAGCACCTCCAAGTGCGGAGGCGATGGGGCGGCCAAGCAGTCCACCCTCGACGCGGGTTCGGCCCAGACCGTGTCACAGTCGTGGGACCGGTCCATCAATGCCCTCGGTTGCGGTGACGCGGCCCAACCGGCCCAGCCCGGCTACTACTGGTTGACGGTGTCCGTGAACGGCGTCCCGAGCGAGAAACAACAGATCGTTCTCGAGTAGAGGTGCAGGCCGCAGGGAGCGTCCGGCTCACGAGACGGGCGTCCCGAGAACGCCGGACCCTCTCCGCGGGCGGATTACATGAAGCGGTCGAGCAGGCTCGTCTCGGCCATGCGCGCCAGGGACTCGCGGATGCTCCTGGCCCGATATTCTCCGATGCCCTCGACGCTGCGCAGGTCGTCCACGTTGGCGGCCATGAGCGGTTGCAGGCCTTCGAAGCGGTCGACCAGGCGTTCGGAGACCGTGTGGGGAATGGACTTGACCCCGCTGAGCAGACGGTAGCCGCGAGGCTGCAACGTATAGTCCAGATCCCCTCCACCCGGTAGGCCGACGGCCCGGGCAATTGCTATGGGGTCGGCCAGTTCCACGGGGGAGAGGCTGCAGAGGCTCGCCTGGGCCCGTTCGGTCACATGGGACTCGTGGCCCGAGGGCAGGTAGTCCTTGAACACGAGCTCCGCGGTCGGCTGGTTCAGCACCAGTTCCTCGAGCTGCATGGCGATCATTCGTCCCTCGGCGCCCAGCTCGACGACGTTGTCCCCGATCTCTTCGGAGATCCGCCGGACCAGTTCCAGGCGCTGAAGGGCCAGGGCCACATTGCGGACGGTCACATCGGACTCGATTTCCAGAGCGGAGAGGTTGTTGAGTTCCTCGTTGAGACGGACGGTGTACCGTTCGAGGGTCTGGATGGCCTGGTTGGCCCGGCCCATGATTTCCTGGGACCCTTCCAGCGGGTACCGCTCGCCGTCCGCATAGATGGTGATGACTCCCATCGATTTCGACACCGAGATCACGGGGAACCCCGTTTGTTTGGCGACGCGTTCGGCGGTGCGGTGCCGTGTACCGGATTCTTCCGTGGTGATGGCGGGGTCGGGCATGAGCTGGACGCCCGCGTGATGGATCGTGCGGACTTCTCGATCGCAGACGATGGCTCCGTCCATCTTGGCGAGTTCGCGCAATCGGGTTCCGGTGAATTCGGTGTCGATGCTGAACCCGCCGCTGATGATTTCTTCGACCGTACGGTCCTTGCCCAGCACGATCAGAGCGCCCGTGCGGCCCTGGAGGATGCGATCGAGGCCGTCCCGGAGCTGTGTTCCGGGGGCCAACAGAGCCAACGTCTTCTTGAGCTGATCATTACGGGGAGAAACCACGATTCCAGCCTATCGTGTGGTCGCGCGTCTGCGGCTCAGGGCCGTCAGGAGCGTGAAGGGAAGAGGGTGTCGACGGCGTCCACCACGGAAGCCACTTCCTTGACGTGCACGCCCTCCGGCACCTCCCCGACGCCGGCCGGCGATGCGGGGACCATGACGTGGGTGAAGCCGAGCCGCGCGACTTCGTTGATGCGTTGACGAATTCCGGGCACCGCCCGGACCTCTCCGGCGAGCCCGACCTCACCGAATACCACGAGCCGGCGGGGAAGAGGCTTGTCCTCGGCCGCGGAAGCGAGCGCCATGACCGTGGCCAGGTCGGCCGCGGGTTCGTTGAGCCGCACCCCGCCGACCGTCGAGAGATAGCAATCCAGCTTGCCCACGTTGAACCCCGCGCGCCGTTGGAGCACGGCGAGCAGCATGGCGGTGCGCGCGGAATCCAGGCCGGCCGTGGCCCGCCGGGGCTGGGCCGTGGCGGATTCGTCCAGAAGTGCTTGGACCTCCGCCAACAATGGTCGCCTGCCCTCCATGGTGATCGTGAGACACGTTCCGGCGACCGGATGAGCCGTCCGGGATACAAAAAGGCCCGACGGATCGGAGACGCCTTCGATGCCGTCCTCGAGCAGATCGAAGCAGCCGACCTCGTCCGTGGGGCCGAAGCGGTTCTTGACCGCACGGAGCATTCGGATGCGCGAGTTCTTGTCTCCCTCGAACTGGCACACGACATCCACGAGGTGCTCGAGGAGGCGGGGTCCCGCGATGGTTCCCTCCTTGGTCACGTGGCCCACCAGCAACGTGGTCATGTTCCGTTTCTTGGCCTCGGCGATGATCGAGGCCGCGACCTCACGGACCTGGGTCACGCCGCCGGCTGCGCCCTCCACCTCGGCGCTCGCCAGGGTCTGCACCGAATCGACGACCAACAGGCTGGGGGAGACCTTGTCCATGTGCGCCAAAGCCGCGCCCAAGTCGGTTTCCGAGGCCAGGTACAGCGTGTCCGCAACCGCTCCGATACGATCCGCCCGGAGTTTGACCTGGGCCGCCGACTCCTCGCCGGTCACGTACAGGACATCGTGGGCCGGGTGGCCTCCCTCGCTGGGATCCGCCCCGGACGACGTCGAGCCGGACTCCGCGGCACCGGCGCCCTGGCCGAACGACGTTCCGCGCGCGAACGTCGATGCCACGTCCAGGAGCAGGGTCGACTTGCCGACACCCGGTTCTCCCGCCATCAGAATCACGGCGCCCGGGACCAGACCGCCGCCGAGGACCCGATCGAATTCCTGGATTCCCGTGCTGGAGAACTGGGCGAGAGACGCGTCCACGTCCCCGATCGGACGGGCCGGGGTTTCGACCGTACGTGCCGCGCTGGTCCGTGCGACCGTGGGTCCTCCGGCCTCTTCGACGGTTCCCCATTGCTGGCACTCTCCGCAGCGGCCGACCCATTTGGCCGTGGTCCAGCCGCATTCGCGGCATCGGTACATATTGGTGTTCTTGGATGTTTTCCGTGCGGGGCTCATACCGAAATCGTACGGGGGCCGACTGACAACTTAGGAGTCGTGGTCGTCGTCCTCCGGGTCGATCACCTCGATCGCCTCGGTCAGTTCCTGTCGGATCGTGGCCAGCACGTTGCCCGCGGACTTCTGGTCCATCCCCGTCATGACCAGAAGGTCCACGGTCAGCGGACGGATGATCATCACGAGCGCCTCGCCCTGATACGTCCGCACGCCCAGGGCCTGAGGATCGAGTTTGGCCGCCGTCGAGCTCAGCTCCACGCGAGCCCGGCGACGCATGACCTCTCGTGCGTCTTCGGTGTCGGACTTCAGCGACAGTCCGAGAAGGTCGACCGCTTCGGACAGTTCGAGCAGTACATCGCGGAGGGAGACAATTGCTTCCTCCCGCAACTGGACCGTGTCGATCACGTTGGCGATCCGTCGGATCAGGACGCGCGCATTGCGGATCGCGTAATCGATTCCGTGCAGGGCGCGCTCGTAGTCGCGAATGTCCCTCAGCGCCTGACGTCGCGTGAGGGCGACCCGCGCGAGACCCTTGCTCGTCTTGAGGGAGTTCTCGACCTGGTCCAGGAGGGGCTGGGTCTTGCGCGCGCGAGACAGCGCATACCAGGCCCGGGCGGCGTCGTAATCGCCGATGGCCTCGCTCGCTTCCCGCAGGATCCGTGAGAATTCTCGGACCAGATTCTTCATCTCGTCCTTGGGCTGACGCCTCGGGTCCTGGGGCACCAGGGCCATGACCAGCAGGGCGCACAGACCGCCGACGACGGCGTCGAAGCTCCGCGCGAACGGGCCGTCGATTGCAGGGGGAAGCAGTACCACCAGGACAGCCTGCAATCCCATCTGCGTCGAGAAGATGGTCCCGTTGTCCAGGAAGCGGGCGAGCAGCAGGGAGAACAACAGGACCAGTGATGCCTGGAGCGGGCCCCTGCCGAGAAAATACATCAAGAAGTCGCCCACGGCGATGCCCAGAGTGCAGCCTATGGCCACCTCCATGATGCGGCGCATGTGGTTTCCGCCGCGCACGTACCCGAGGGAAACGATCGCCGCCGTTGCGGCAAAGAGCGGCTGGTGGTGGCTCAACAGGACCTCGGCAATGAAATAGGCGCCGACGGCGGCCACCGTGATCTGCACTGACTGGAACAGGCCACTGCGAACTCGCGACATTCCCAAACGCGCACGCGAGACGAGCTGACGGCGCGAGGACCGTGCCCTCTCCCTGACCGAGATTCGTCTCATGGGGCAATCATAGTTTGTCGACGTCGCGCGTTCGTTCCAGAGTTCATCCGCAGTTCACCGGATCCGGGTCCGGGGGATACCTGTCCTCCGTAGCGTGCCGAGTACGGGCGCCAGGAGCCTCCGGCCACCTGGCCAGACCGAGTCCGGGCAGACCAGGCACCGGTCACATCACAATCACTGAGCCGTTCCGATCCGCTTCGACAGGCAGCGGAGGACGGTCGACGACTCTTGAAGGGGTACCTTTCGTGAAGATCTCTCGCATCGGGCGTTTCGCCGCTATCGCAGCAGTAGGAACCATCGCGCTGACGGCGTGCGGCTCGGACAACGCCACGGGCGAAGCCGGCACCGGATCATCCTCGGCAGGGGCGGACGTCAAAGGCACCCTGTCCGGCGTGGGGTCATCCGCACAGCAGGCCGCCATGACCCAATGGCAGACGGATTTCCAGAGTGACAATTCCGGCGCCAACGTCCAGTACTCTCCGGACGGATCGGGCGCGGGACGCAAGGCCTTCCTCTCGGGCGGCGCCAACTTCGCGGGCTCCGATGCGCACCTGGACGACGACGAATACAACCAGGCCAAGGATCAGTGCGGCCCCGACGGCGCGATGGACATCCCCGTGTACGTGTCCCCGATCGCCGTCGCCTTCAACGTGAAGGGTGTCGACTCGCTCAACCTGGACCCGGCCACCATCGCCAAGATCTTCAAGGGCGAGATCTCCACATGGAACGACCCGGAGATCAAGAAGCAGAACGAGGATGCCAAGCTGCCGGACACCCCGATCAACGTCGTCCACCGCTCGGACAACTCCGGCACGACCGAGAACTTCACCGAGTACCTCTCGAAGGCCTCCGGCGGAGCCTGGGACAAGGAGCCTTCGGGTGATTGGCCGAGCGACTTCAAGGGCGAGGCCAACAAGGGGACATCGGGCGTGGTCTCCACGACCCAGAGCACGGACGGGGCCATCACCTACGCGGATGAGTCCGCCGTCGGCGACCTCTCCACCGCCAAGGTCAAGGACGGAGACGACTACGTCAAGGTCTCCGCCGATTCCGCGGCCAAGGCCGTGGAGCAGTCCGACAAGGTTCAGGGACGCGGCGAGCACGACATGTCCCTCGAGCTGAACCGGACCCCGAACGATGGTTCCTACCCGATCGTCCTGGTCTCGTACCACGTGGTCTGCTCCGCCTACAAGGACCAGGAGACCGCGGATCTGGTCAAGGCCTTCGAGAACTACGTGGTCAGCGAGGACGGCCAGAAGTCGGCCGCCAGCGCTGCGAAGTCGGCGGTCCTCCCTGAGAGTATGCGTGAGGACGCCAAGAAGGCCATCGACTCGATCACGACCAAGTAGCGGACCCAGAGGATCCCATAGCGTCGTATTCCCATCGGGGCATATCGTGTCCTGGTGGGAATTCGGCGCATCGACCACAACCGACCACCAGAGAGTACTCGAGGTTTCATGTCTCACTCTTCTTCGACGGTTCCCGAGTTCAGCACACCGACCGGGGACCAACCCGGGCAAGGGGACGAGAACAGCGATCATCGACGTGAGGGCCACGTCGCGATCGGAGACGCCAAGGGCGGCCCGGCGCAGGACCGAGTGTTCGCCGGCGTCACGCTGGTCGCCGGTGCGATCATTCTGGTGGTCCTGGCGGCCGTCGCCTTCTTCCTGACCTGGCAGGCCTCTCCGATCTTCGGTGCGGCCTCGAGCGAGGTCACGGGCGGAAAAGGTTTCCTGTCCTACATCTGGCCGCTCGTGGTCGGGACTCTGATCGCTTCCGTGATCGCCCTCCTTCTGGCGACGCCGGTGGGCATCGGCGTCGCCCTGTACATCTCGCACTATGCCCCGCCCCGATTCGCCAAGGGCGTCGGGTACGTGATCGATCTCTTGGCGGCGATCCCCTCGGTGATTTTCGGAGCGTGGGGTGCCTCCGTGCTGGCGCCGAAGATCGTGCCCTTCTACGACTGGTTGTCCGGAATCCTCGGTTTCCTGCCGATCTTCGAGGGGCCTCCGACGGCGACCGGCAAGACCATTCTCACCGCCGGGATCGTTCTGGCGATCATGATCCTGCCGATCATCACAGCAATGTGCCGCGAGATCTTCGCCCAGACCCCGGTTCTGCAGCAGGAGGCCGCGCTCGGTCTGGGGGCGACCCGCTGGGAAATGGTCCGCATGACAGTCTTCCCCTTCGCGAGAGCCGGCATCATTTCCTCGGTCATGCTCGCCCTCGGGCGCGCGATGGGGGAGACCATGGCCGTGACGCTTGTTCTTTCGGGCGGCCCCTTCAACCCCTCGCTCATCCAGTCCGGAAACCAGACGGTCGCCTCCGAGATCGCCCTCAACTTCCCGGAAGCCTACGGACTGCGCCTCAATGAGCTGATCGCGGCCGGTCTGGTCCTGTTCGTGATCACCCTGGTGGTCAACCTGCTCGCGCGCCTGGTGATCAGCCGGTACAAGGAATTCTCGGGAGCCAACTCATGAGCATCGCAACGACCTCCTCGAAACTCATCGGGCGGCAGGCACCCCGATGGCTGCCCCTGCTCATTGGCCTGTGTGCGCTGATTCTGGGTGCGGCGCTGTCCGCCCTGATCGGGTTCAGCATCGGCCTGTGGGCAGTCTTCGCCGGGCTCATTTTCGTGATCGCCGGGCCCGTCGTCGTCGGGATGCTCGAAGGCTCGCGCAAGGGGAAGGACGCCTTCGCCCGCTACCTGATTTACGGTGCTTTCCTGCTGGCCCTGATACCCCTGGTTTCGGTCATCTGGGTGGTTCTCGGCCGTGGCGTCCCCGGCCTCTCGGGAAATCTGTTGGGGACCTCGATGAACGGCGTCAGCGGCGTCACCGACAACGAGGCCGCCCAGGGCGGACCGGCCTACGGCGGCGCCTACCACGCGATCGTGGGAACCGTCATGATCACGTTCTGGGCGACGCTCATGTCGGTCCCGATCGGGTTGCTCACGGCCGTGTTCCTGACCGAATACAGCGACAGCAACCGTGCGTTCCGGTGGATGGGGCGGGTCATCACGTTCCTGGTCGACGTCATGACGGGAATACCGTCGATCGTCGCGGGCCTGTTCGCGGTCGCGCTCTTCGTCCAGGTCCTGGGAGACCCCTCGGCGAGATTCGGGTTCATCGCGTCGATCGCGCTGTCCGTGCTCATGATTCCCACGGTCGTGCGCAACACGGAAGAAATGCTCAAAATCGTTCCGAATGAATTGCGGGAGGCATCCTACGCACTGGGCGTCCGGAAATGGCGAACGATCACCAAGGTCGTGATCCCGACGGCGATGTCCGGCATCTCCTCGGGCGTGACCCTGGCCATCGCCCGTGTGATCGGCGAGACCGCACCGATCCTGGTCACGGCCGGCTTCGTGGCGAGCATCAATTTCAACGCGTTCAGCGGATGGATGACCACGTTGCCGACGTTCATCTATTACCAGATCATGAACCCGACGTCGCCGACCAATCCGCAGGTCTCCGAGGATCGTGCCTGGGCCTCCGCCCTGATCCTGATCATTCTGGTGATGATCCTCAACCTCGCAGCCCGCCTGATCGCCAAGATCTTCGCCCCCAAAACCGGTCGCTGAATACCGCGAACCGCAGCAAAGGAAAATCATGTCAAAGCGTATCGACGTCGAACACCTCAAGGTCTACTACGGGGACTTCCTGGCCGTCGACGACATCACCATGCAGATCGAGCCCCGGGCGGTGACGGCGTTCATCGGACCGTCCGGCTGCGGCAAATCGACGTTCCTTCGCACCCTGAATCGGATGCACGAAGTCATCCCCGGGGCCTACGTCGAGGGCAAGGTCAACCTCGACGGCGAGAACCTCTATGCCAAGGGCGTCGACCCGGTTCGGGTGCGGTCGCAAGTGGGCATGGTCTTCCAGCGGCCCAACCCCTTCCCGACCATGTCGATCCGGGACAACGTGTTGGCCGGCGTCAAGCTGAACTCCCGCAGAATCGCGCGCTCGGACGCGGACGAACTCGTGGAATCCTCCCTCAGGAGCGCCAACCTGTGGAATGAGGTCAAGGACCGCCTGGACAAGCCGGGCTCGGGGCTGTCGGGAGGGCAGCAGCAGCGACTCTGCATCGCCCGGAGCATCGCGGTCCGCCCGGATGTGATCCTCATGGACGAACCGTGCTCTGCCCTCGACCCGATCTCGACCCTCGCGGTCGAAGACCTCATCAACGAGCTCAAGGCCGAATACACGGTCGTCATCGTCACGCACAACATGCAGCAGGCCGCGAGGGTCTCCGACAAGACGGCGTTCTTCAATATCGCGGGCACCGGCAAGCCCGGCCGTCTGATCGAATACGCTCCGACCCAGGAGATCTTCAACAAACCCCAGGAGAAGGCCACGGAGGATTACGTGTCCGGCCGCTTCGGCTGATCGTGGGCCGTGACCGTGGGTTGTGCACCCGTGGTTCGGGCCAGGGCGGTCACAGAAGCGGCGACAGTGCGAGGAAGAAGATCGCGGAAACCACGACGGTCACCGGTATGGTCACGACCCAGGTCACCACCAGTCGAAACGCCGTATTGGCCCGCACCGCGTGAAATCGTTGATTGGACCCGGCCCCGAGCACGGCCGAGGCCGCCAGGTGCGAGGACGAGAACGGATCCCGGGCCACGGCTCCCGTACCGAAGATGAGCACGCTCGTCACGGCCTGGGCCACTGCCCCGCGGAAAGGATCCAGGGCGACCAGGCGGTCCGTGAACGTGTGTCCGATGCGCCAGCTGCCGAGCAGGGTTCCGACGGCCATCATGAGGGCCAGGAGGGCACACAACAGGGTTGTCTGGGGCGTGCTGATGTCACGGCCGATCGACAACCACATCAGGGTCCCGATCACCAGGCTGCGGTGCCCGAAGTAGATGCCGTGGCCCAGCGAGATGAGGGATGTGCTCAGCGACAGCACATACCGTGACCGACGATGGATTTGTCGGGGGCTCGTGTGCTGGAGCAGGCGCACCAGAGGAATCACCACGGCCCAGGCCACGCCGAAGGCCACGAGCGGGGCCAGGACCAACGGCAGGATGACGTCGCCGACCATGGTCAGGCCGAGGTGCAGGTGGTTTCCGAGACCGACCTGGTTCGTTGCCCAGAGGCCCCCGAAGACCCCGCCGATCAGGGCATTGGTCGAGGACGACGGCGAACGCCGCCACCAGGTGAAGATTTCCCACAGGATCACGGTCAGCAGCGCAGCGGTCAGCACCGCGAGCCCGACGTCGTCGTGAGGAATCGTGAGCCACTGGTCAGAGGTGAGGGACAGAGTCACCGATCCCACGACCAGCCCCACCACGTTGAAGGCAGCGCAGACGATGAGCGCCACTCGGGGCGTCAGGGCGCGGGCGGACACCGGGACGGCCACGGCATTCGAGGCATCGTGGAAACACCCGATGGCGGTGTACCCCAGAAGGAAGAGACCGCACAGGACGAAAAGGAAGTACTCCACGCCTCAGGACTCCTGGACGAGGATGCGGCCGACGTCGGTGGCCACCTCCCGCACGCTGAGCGACGCCGCCTGCAACTGGGCCGTGAACTGGGCTTCCTTGATGTAGGCGGCCGGCTTGAGGCGGTCCATCATGTCCGCCTGGTACAGATTCGTGGTCCGGATCGACTGCTTCGACATGCGCAGCACCTCGACCCAGTACTCGTCCAGGCCTTCGAGGTCGGAGAGATGACGCATCGCCTCGGCGGTCAGGGAGGCCTGGCGCTGGAGGAGGTCCAGGAGATCGGAAGCGCGATTGGAAAAGCGGTCCAGGCTGTGGATCTTGATGATGTGCGACGCCGAGGTGAGGGACTCCGTGGCCTGATTGAGACGCTGACCGAGCCGGTACAGGTCGGCGCGCGGAAGAGGCAGAACGAAGGCGCTGCGCACCGTGGTCATCAGGGCAAAGAACGCGTCCGTCGAGCGCCCCTCGATTTCCAGGGCCTGTTCGAAGCCCTGATCATGGTCGGAAACCGGCGACCCCATCATGCGGGACGCCGAGGAGGTTGAGTCGACAACCAGTTGCGCCATGTCCGAGAGCAGCTCGAGGGCCTTGTTCTCCTGGGGGAATAAGCGAAGTGCCACGCTCTGCCTTCCAAGATGGTGGTGGGGTGATCATTCCCAAGATAACCGCACTTGGTTAACAAGCTCGACTTGGGGCTTTCATGACGCACGGGGCCGCGGGCGGGCCTGCGGGGCCTGCGGGGCCTGGGGG